>NHFP02000002.1 GCA_002172485.2 Crocinitomicaceae bacterium TMED114 | reverse complement strand
TCGCTGTCGTAGTTGCACGCCATGGGGTCTGTGCAGCCGGTGACCTCGTTGGCATCGCAGACGCCATCATTGTCGGCGTCATTGTCGACGACGATTCCGTTTTCGCAGGTCTCGCAAACGCCATCGACGTAGGCGCAGAGCGTGTTGTCGGTATCGGTGGTTGGGTCGCTGTCGTAGTTGCACGCCATGGGGTCTGTGCAGCCGGTGACCTCGTTGGCATCGCAGACGCCGTCATCATCAGCGTCATTGTCGACGATCAGGCCATTCTCGCACGTCTCACAAACGCCATCGACGTAGGTGCAGAGCGTGTTGTCGGTGTCGGTGGTTGGATCGCTTTCGTAGTTGCACGCAGATGCATCCGTACAACCGGTGACTTCGTTGGCATCGCAGACGCCGTCATCATCAGCGTCATTGTCGACGATCACGCCATTCTCGCAAGTCTCACAAATTCCATCGAGGTAGGTGCAGGAGTCATCAAAGTCGGTGGCGTTCGCATTGTAGTTGCAGGCCGCTTGGTCCTGGCAACCGGGCACCTCATCGGCATCGCACACACCATCTCCGTCGGTGTCGTTGTTGACCACGACGCCGGTGCCATCCGTTTGGCCGGAGCACGTTTGGCAACCCGTGGCGAGAAGGCAGGAGCTGTCGTCGCTGTTGGCATTGCTGTCGTAGTTGCAGGCAGCGGGGTCGGTACAGCCAGGGAAGACGCAGGACCCGTCATCATATTCTGTGTCGGAGGAATAATTGGATGCTCCAGTGTCCATGCATCCACCGGTTCCCACAATGATGGTGCCGACCATACCAAGGTCAGCGTGAATGCCCACGGAACAGTCGTATTGGTAGACGCCGGGAATATGGAAGGTGTAGCTTCCAATGCAGATGCCAGCGTCATTGCCAATGGTGGCCGCCAAGCTGAAGTCCTCAGGGTTGTCGAAAGGAGCGCCCGTGATGGAGTTGGTCACACCATTCGCATTGTGAAGAGAGGAGGTGTTGTTTTGCCAGACCACTGTTCCGCCTGTGGGAATGGAGACGGAACTCGGGGTGAATGCGTAGTTCGTGGCGATAACGAGCTCGCCAATGACGCCACAGGCATTGTCTTGGCAAGAGCCGTCGTTCACGTTGGCCGAGTCGTCATAATTCCATGCATCGGGGTCCGTGCATCCGGGGTATTGACAGCTACCGTCATCTGTGTTGGCAGAGGTATCATAGTTGGACGCAGTCGGATCCGTGCAGCCGAGGTAGAAGCAGGTGCCATCATCTTGCGTGGCATTCACATCATAATTCGAGGCGCTGGAATCCACGCATCCCTGGACTTCGCTGTCGTCGCAGGTTCCATTGCCATCGGCATCTGAGGCGCAGGTTCCACCGCAGATGCCCAAGGCATCGAGTTGGTTGCCATTGCAGTCGCAATCCCCGGCAGGAATGTCGTTGCAGCCACATTCTCCAGTTGCCCCAGGACCATTGCAGATGCCGCACTCGTCGTACTGACCGACGCAGTCGTCCACATTGTCGCAGAGGTAGTCGCCGTCGACATTGTCACACGTGCAGATTTCGGGATAGAGATAGTTGAAGTCGCCCAGGCCGTCGCTGGTAAAGCTGAATGGCAAGCGAAAGTCTGCAATGCCCGCCGGAAGTGTGGCTGGAATCACCTGCATTGCGAGTGTGCCCGAAACCACGCCAGCGGTGGTGAACTGACCAATGAGGATGCGCAGGTTCTCGTCTGGAATCACGTTGGACGAAGATGGAAGGGCAAACCACGTGCCGCCCACGACACCAGAGGCAAAAATGCCGCCCCCGGCTTCAAAGGGAGCCGCCCAATCGCCAGCGACGGTGACCGCTTCGTAGCCGGTTCCTTCCATGAAGCTTGGCGATCGGTCGATGCCGATGGTGGCCCAGCTGTCGTATTCGAGGTCGACGTATGCGGGGAAGTCAAAGAGCAACGAGCTGATGTTGCTCGGTGTCTCTGCCCCGAGCGGCGCTTGGTAAAATGGAGCGGTGCTCGTGATGGCCAGTGGAGCCATGTCATTGCCGTAGACTGCATTGACCCTGTCACCAGCCGTTTCAACCACAGCGTAAAGGCGGTAAGTCTTCATGCCATTTAAGGCGATGATCCCTGTGGTGTCGTGGTCTGCAATGAGATCGATGTCAATGCTGTATTGTGGCAGGCTGTCACTGGAAAAATTGGAGGACAGCACTTGCATCGAATCTGGGCAAGAGCAGAAGTCGCATGAGCCGTTGTCAAACAGGACGTTGGGCGTATAGTTGCACGCTGTGGGCTCGAGGCAGCCGTGGGATTCGACGCCGAGATAAGGGCGCACGCAGTTGGCGTCGTCGGAGATGCCATTGCGGAATACCTGAAGGCCAAATTGACCGCTGACTTCGCCGTCTGTCGTGACTTGAGCGATGAGGACTTTGCTGTCAGAGCCTGCCAGTCCGTTGGTGTACACGTCGCTGTTCTCAATGAACCAAGCTGAACCTTGTGGCGTGTCAATCACGAGGTTGCCACCGTTGGCAAACCCTACAGACAGCGGGTTGGTGGGGTCTTCCACCAGCGAAACGGAAGTCTCCCCATTGCTGGAATTGGGGGCTTGTTCTATGCCAATGGTCACCCAGCTGTCAAATTCGGTATCGGGATATACGCTGAAGAGTGCGGGCGAAATGGCATTGGCCAAAGCGCCATTGGCTCCTTCAAACAGGGAGCTTTGGTAGAAGTTGCCCGTGGTGGTCAGGTAAACCGGGCGACTCGCGTCACCAGAGACCGCGCTCAGTTTGTCCTCGCTGGATTCGCAATTCAGGAAAATGCGATACGTGCTGTAATCGCTGAGATCCACGGTTTCAGGGCCGGTTGCGAGCGTGCCGAGGTCGGTTGCGATTTGCTCAATGCTGAGCGTGTATCCACCGTTGGAAGTGTCGCAGCTCGTGGTTTGAGCGGTCGCCATCCCGGCGAATGCAATCAGGGCGCAGGCCGGCAAAAGCAAACGTCCTTGAAAACCTTGGAGCATGTTGGACATGGTGACACGAAAAATTGGCACCTTGAATATAGCCCATAACATCGACGAAGCCCAATAAATTGTCTTCTAATTTGTTTACATTGGGGTTCGGGAATCCGGGCAAAAAAAACCCGGCGCAAACCGGGCTTTGTGGTAGCGAGAGAGAGACTTGAACTCTCGACCTCAGGATTATGAATCCTGCGCTCTAACCAGCTGAGCTACCTCGCCAAAGGCATTCCGTCGAAACGGGCGGCAAATTTATGGAAACCAAACTTGGCATGATGATGTTTAGGGAATGTTGTCTTGTAAAACGGGTGTGAGCCTGTGGTCTGGCGTATCTTTCCCGCAATCCAATTCTCAATGGATCGAGTTGAATTTCAAGTAGAGGTGCCCATTCGGGCGAGTAAGGGGTCCATTTTCAGTCGGCTCAACAATCCGAGTGGCCTCTCGGAGTGGTTCGCAGATGACGTGAACATCAAAAAGGACGTGTTCACGTTCTTCTGGGATGGGTCTGAGGAATCTGCCCGTCTGGTGACCCAGAAGCGGGAAGAGTTTGTCAAGTTCCGTTGGATGGAGCACGAGGAAGAGGGTGCCAAGACGTATTTCGAGATGCGCATCAAGATCGATCCGCTGACCGGGGATACAGCATTGTTGGTGACCGACTTCGCTGAAGAGGACGAAGTCGAAGAGGCGTCATTGCTGTGGGAAAAGCAGCTGAATGATTTGAAGCGGGTCCTCGGAGGTTGACCTCTTCCCTCCTGCCCTATGTACCACGCAAGTAAGGGCGAATGAACCGCAGGTACTCCTCGGTATAGTCAAGGGTGGCGCTGCCTTCCAATGTCAGCTTTTTGTCCTGATGAGGTTCAGCAGGGCACGGCTGTTTTGTCCATTCTGATGTGAACCGCTTGCAAGGCAAGTGCGCCATGGTGGTGATGTGGGTCGTGCACAAGACGTGAAATTCGCTTCCTGCAGCCCATGAATGCCATTCCTCCAACCGGTCATATGGCCAGATTGTACAGAGTCGGCCACCGGGCTTGAGCAGCAGTGATGCCGCTTTGACCAAGTCCCCCATTTTGAGTGTGTCGTCGTGACGTGCCAGGTTGCGCGCTTGGATGGGAGATTTGGGCTTGTCCCTGAAAAACGGTGGATTCGATACCATCAGGTCGACTTGGCCAATCTGATCGGGATGTGCTTCGACAAACGATTGGATGGCGCCACTCCACGCGGATGCAGTTCTGCCTTCGAACGGGTGGTTGGCGTAGTTTTCCTCGGATTGGCGGGCTGCTTCGGGTTCGATTTCTACCCCAATGACGTGGCTGCCTGCGGACATGCGTTGAAGGAGCATCAATCCGACGTAACCATTGCCCGATCCGATATCCATCGCCAGATGTACACCTTCGACAGGGGTGGTGGCCCCGAGGACAATGCCGTCCATGCCCACCTTCATGGCGGCACCGTCTTGCTCGACGGAAAATGACTTGAAATGGAAGGGCCCTTTGGCCATGTCAGTCGGCGCGTTGGCGCTGCCAGGTCTCAAACTCCGGAAAGTCCGCTTTGCGGTTCTCAGGTACTGCTGTCAGCGGCTCGCATTCTTCCAAGAACGCTTGACAATCTGCAGGAAGCTGTTGGTACAGCCCCGTGCCTTCCACCTTGTGCGCCAACATTTCCTCACTCACTTGGCCAATGACTTTGGCTGGATTGCCAGCAACGATGGTCCTTCCCTCCCATTGGCTCTGGGCTTTCAGGAAGGCGAGTGCTCCGACGATGCAGCCTTCTCCTACGACCACGTCGTCCATGATCACAGCATTCATTCCAATCAAACATTGCTTCCCGAGGCGTGCGCCGTGGACTACTGCTCCGTGTCCGACATGGGCCCCTTCTGCAAGGTGGACGGTGGTGCCGGGAAACATGTGGATGACGCAGTTCTCCTGGACATTGCACCCGTCGTCCAGTACAATTCGGCCCCAGTCACCCCGCAACACGGCGCCCGGCCCGATGTAGCAATTCTTGCCGATGGTAACGTGTCCCAAGACCGTGGCTTGTGGGTGAACGTATGCCGTGGGGTCAATCACGGGTACCATGCCTTTGAAAGATTGAATCACGCGGCGTTTGGATTGCGGAGAATGGTGGCATAGCCCTGCCCCACCCCGATGCACAAGGTGACCAAGGCGTAGCGCCCACCACTGCGGGCGAGCTGGCGGGCAGCAGTGAGGAGGATGCGTGCGCCTGTCATGCCCAGGGGGTGTCCCAGTGCAATGGCACCTCCTTGGGGGTTGATTCGGGCGTCGTCGTCCGTCAACCCCAAGGACCGGGTGCAGGCCAGGCTTTGGGCGGCGAAAGCCTCATTCAATTCAATGTGGTCCATGTCGGCCAGCGTCAAGCCGGCTTTCGCGAGGGCCTGTTTCGAGGCCTCGACGGGACCGATTCCCATGATGCGCGGCTCCACACCCACGACGGCACTCGATGTGATTTGGGCCAGCGGGGTAAAGCCGTGCTGCTCGATGCCCGCTTCATTGGCCAGCAGCAAGGCACAGGCGCCATCGTTGAGTCCGCTGCTGTTTCCAGCGGTCACCGAACCTCCCTCCTTTTTGAAGGCGGGCCGGAGTTTGGCGAGGATCTCTTCCGTGGAATGGGGCTTGATGAATTCATCCGCATCCATCACGAGATCCTCTTGCTTTCGCCGGGGGATGTGAACTGGAATGATTTCCTCCGCGAAGTGTCCGGCTTCCCGCGCAGCGGCGGATTTCCGCTGGGACCAAGCCGCGAACCGGTCTTGATCTTCTCGGGCGATGTCATGCAGTTCGACGAGGTTTTCCGCGGTGGTGCCCATGCCGTCCGTGCCGTACAGGGCATCCAGTTTGGGGTTGATGAAGCGCCAACCGAAGCTGCTGTCGTGCATTTCAGCATCCCGGCCAAATGGCTTGCTGGCTTTGCTGATGACCCAAGGACCGCGGGTCATGTGTTCTACGCCACCAGACACCATGACGTTGGCATCCCCCATATGAAGGGCGCGGGACGCGTGGATGGTGGCGGCCATCCCGGAGGCGCAGAGCCGGTTCACCGTTTCTCCGGGCACTGAAGTGGGCAATCCTGCCAGCAGAGCGGCCATGCGGGCCACATTTCGATTGTCTTCACCAGCTTGGTTGGCACACCCCATCAGGACGTCGCCAACGCAGGCGGGGTCAAAGTCCGGGTGGCGCTGCATCAGGGCCCGAAGCACGTGGGCAGCCAAATCGTCCGTGCGAACCGGGGCCAGCGTACCACCGAAGTTGCCGATCGGCGTGCGGATGCCGTCAATAAGGTAGGCGTTCATGGTTCAGGAGTCAAGGTTGCGCCAGAAGTTGAGAATGGGGTTGAAGACAAAAGTCTGCACCAAGGCGACCTCTTCTCCGACTACGGCATACATCCGGCTTCCGTCGTGGGTCATCCGTTGTCCGTCGAGGTCGTATTCCTCGATGATGGGGTCTTTCCAATGGAGGTCTAAGGGGACGGTGCGGCCATTCTTGTACCGCACTTCCAGGCTCCATGCCGCTGGACTCGCCTTGAGGCTGTCTTCTTGGGATGGACTGAGGTGGCTGTCCCACGTTTCAATGTGCACGTCGCAGAAACGCAACCACTGGTCCTGCATGGTGCTTTGTGCCGGTACTCTCGCCGTGGTCTCGACAAGCGTCAGCGTCAGCCCGTCTTCGGTCCAGCTGAGGGAAGCGGCAGCGCCCCGATCGTCGAGCGGGGTCCCTGAGATGGACTGGATGGACTCAGGGTTGGATTCGTAAATGCCGGTGTACCGCCACTCGTTTTCGGAGGTGAAAAAGCGCGTGGAGAGGAACCCCGTAAACCCTTCCATATGAGTGATGTAGGGCTCCGATGAGCGCCCCTTGCCAGGCAGTTCCAAAAGCATGTGGGTGCCGGTGTGACTTTGGGTGGGCGTGCCGATGAACCAAGTCTTGGTCGGGGTTTCGGCACCGTCGAGGTGGATGTCCACTCGTTTGCCGGATGCGGCCATCATCTTGAGGACGCCTTCCTTGGCTTTGGGTTGAACAGGCTGTCGCACGGAGACCCGCTTGAAGGTTTTCAGGAGCAGGTCCGTGGCGTCTTTTCGCGCAAGGCGCGAACCGTTGAGCGTCCACAAGCCCAGTGGATGATTCGATCGCTCCAACACGGCCACCTGTCCTTGTGCATCGGCAATGCGGATGCGGGTCACAGCGGACGTGTCGGATATGGCAAAATGTGTGCTTTGATCGGCCTCCAAGGCGCCGGCTTCTGGTCGGGAGCCGAGGTAAATGGCGATGCCGGCGAGCAACAGGACGGCGAAAAGGGTGATGCGGCTGCGCGTCATGGGGTCAGGCTTTGCGGGTCCATCGGCGGCGGCGGAGCGCGGGCATGGTCAGTCCAAGCAGGAGGACCAATGCAATGGGGGCGCCTAGGGCGGCGAGGCTCCACTGCGTCTCGGAACCCAGGATGCGCTTCTCGTCCAATGGGCGGTAGGCGATGGATCTCGAACGAAGGCTGATTTGGGCGTCGTCGTCCAGGAGATAGCTGACGGCGTTGAGCAGCCATTCCTTGTTGTCGTAGATGACGCGCTGGCTCAGCCGGTCGAATCCCAAGGGCAGTGGGGCGATTCCACCTTCGACCGGTCGGGTATTGTTGCGGATGAAGTCCGCGTCGGCTAAGACAATCATGCTGCCGTCGTCGGTGGATTCTTGGAAGGCAAAGTCAGGATCGTCCCTCAGTTCCGGGTTGAGCCGCAACGCATAGAAACTGTCGAAGTGTCCCTCCAACAAAACGGCGAGCGGGAAGCCCTCCGTTTGGTTCTGCTCAAAGTGCTCGGGCGGCAGGTTGACCACGGCACCGGCCACTCTGACCGGCGCATTGTAGACCACGGAGCGCGGGGAACTGCGAACGAGAACCTCGCTCGTCCGGTCGTCGTTGGCATTGACAAGGTCCAGTGAGCTGACGAAGTCAAAGTGGATCGGGTCGAGGTTGGCACAGATGGGATGCGCGTTTGGCGTGGACAAGGCCACGGGGGCGAAATACCAGCTGAACATCTGCATGTTCCGGTGATCGCCCATGGGGCCTGCATTCATCATGATGGGCGCGCATTGTGCGTCCAGTACCATGTTTCGATTCAGCCGGATTCCATGATGGAAGAACCAGTCAAAGAGCCCGATTTCCCGCGTGGTGGCCAAGGTCTGCGTGTTGTTACTTAGGCTGTCCCGGTCCGTCTCCAAGGGGTCGATGAGCCACAGCATTCGTCCCTCGTTCATCAAGTATTGATCCAGCAACAACTTGTCGCGGTCGCTGAACGTAGAATCCGGGCCTGCCACAATCAAAGCGTCGTACTTGGGTTGACGTTGGGGTCGGCCTTCGACCTGTTCACAAAGGGCATCGACAGATCCGTCGAGGCGCACATCCACCACGTCCGTGGTTTCGGACAGCGTGTTGGTGAAGTCGGCTGTCTCCACCGGCAGCCAGCAACCGTGGCCTTGCAGAATGCCGACCACAGGGCGCCGGCTGCGCATGCCTTGCCGGATGGCCTGACCGAGATTGAACTCCACTTGATTGATGGCGTTCTGGACCATGACCTCGTCGGGGTCCATGTTCTCCGACCGCAGGAATTGAACAGGGTAATCCACGCCGCGTACCGTGACCATGGCGCAAGGCCAGATGTTTTGGAATGCGGTCACCCCCGCCTCGCGGTGGGCGATCCGTGTGAAACGCAAGCCTTGCTCGTAGAGGGCCAGTTCGGTGTCGCCAATGGTCTTCTCGTCACCGGATTCGGCCACATCGATGAATTGCCAACGAATCTGCCCTCCACTCTTGCGGGCGAACGTCCGAAGCTTGGATTGGATTTCATCAGCCAGTCTGCGGTAGCGCGCTGGGAAGTCGCCTTCGAGATAGCAGCGAACGAGCACCTCCTCCTCCCCTGCAGCGAGTTCTTCCAGCATGTCCTCCGTCGCTTGGGACAGGCTGTGTCGCTGGTCCTCGGTGACATCGAATCGAATGGGCCACTGTGCGAGAATGCTAAGGACGGCCACACTGAGCAGCGCTGCGCGCCAGGCTTTTCCATCGTGGCCTTGAATCCGCTCAAGCCAGCTCATGAACGTCCGGGTTGCAGGTGATGCTGGGCGAGCGCAAGCGCCAGGGTGATGTACGCCGCAAACCAGGCCACATCTCCCAAGACGACCACGCCGGTGCCGATGGAACGGAAGTGGGTCTCCATGGCCAACCACAGGACCACATGGTCCGCAGCGCCGAACAGTTCGTAAGAACCCAGGGCGGATGGGCCGTAGTACAGCACGAGGCAGGCCAAGGCAGAAGACAGGAAGGCGACCACTTGGCTGTCAGTTCGGGAGGAAGCGACCAAGCCGGTGGCCACGAAGGCGGCACCCAGCAGGATCAACCCGAGGTATCCGGCGAGGACGGCACCGCCATCGATGTTGCCCACGGGGTTGCCCAAAGCATGGACCACTGCATAGCCGGCCAAGGTCGGGAGCAATGCGGCGACCACCAGCGTCGTACCAGCGAGGAATTTGGCCCACACGATGCGGTGGGCATCCAATGGGTGGGTCAGCAGCAATTCCAGTGTGCCATTCTTGCGCTCCTCGGCGATGGACCGCATGGTGATGGCGGGAATCAGGAAGAGGAACACCCAAGGGGTGAACAGAAAGAATGACGTCAATTCTGACACGCCGGCTTCCAGCAAGTTCCATTGACCGGGAAATACCCAGTGGAACAATCCGCTCACCAGCAGGAATACGGCAAGGACCACGGCCCCGATGACGGAGGACAGAAATGTGCGCAGTTCTTTTTTATAGAGGGCCAACATGAATCGAGCTCGAAATTAGGTTGCCCAAAGCAGGGAGTGGGTCTTGGCGACCGGTGGTTCTGCAAACAAAGCTTTCGTGGCAGGCCAGACTTCGCCAAACAAGTCGCTGTGGCGATAGGCATTGAGCGCCTCCTCACCTTCCCAGACGCTGACCGTGCCCATCCGGTGCGGCGCACCGGGGTCTTGAATCAGTAGCACGGAATGGCAGCCAGGCTGTCCGGCGATGTCGTCCCGATGGCGCTCGAACAAGGCGAGAAAAGCGGAGACCGACTCCGGCTGGAAGGTCATGTGGACGGTGCGCAGGATCATCTCAGAGGAGGCTGCCCACTTGGGCTGCATTGTCAAACTCGATGCGTACGGTGTCGCCCACCTTCAGGCCAAACAGCTGACTCGCTCCGCCGCCACTGCCGTCTGCACCGTGGTAGATGGCGATCTCCAGCAGGCCCATGTGATTGAACAGGGCCACCCGCTCTCCGCTTGGAACCTCGGAATAGGCCCGGTGAATCTTGGTGACATTCATCCGTGCTGCACGCAACGGAATGTTGAACGGGCGCTCCTTTCCAACCTCCTTGAAGAGGCGTTGGTCGATGTTGGTCACGAGGTTGCCGAAGCTGTCGACATGCAGGATCACGCCCTGCAGGTAGTCTGCGCCTTGAAGCGGCCGTTGCCATTCGCTGTCCATCCAGCCGTTGGATTTGGGGCCAATCACGGCGGGAACCCCACCTTGGACCAGATGGCATGCCACTTGAACGAAGACGTGCCGCTCGGGAAACGTCAGGATGTCGCTCTCGGAGGGAACCGAGATGTCGTGCAGTGCATCGGGCTCGCGATCGGCGATCAAACTGAAAATTCCGTCATCGAGTCCGACGTAGAATTGGCCACCGAGCTCCATGACTTTGTGCACGTAGTCTTCGGCTGGGTTGGTGTTGACGGCGATGATGTGGACGGTGCCTTTGGGGAAGTGGTCTGCCGTGGTCCGCAGGGCAAACGCCGCTTGGTTGGTGTCGAATGGCCGGATGCCATGGGTGATGTCGACGATTCTGACGGAAGGGTCGTGTTTTATGATGGCCGCCTTCATGGCCGCCGTGTAGAGGCTGTCCGCTCCGTAATCGGAGGTCAGGGTCACAATGCGGGGTCCGGATTCCGAAGTGCTCATCGCCTTTCAAAAATCCGCAACACGGGCGGAGTAGCTTTGTACTTCCAATGAAACTTCTCCCCACTCTGCCCCGAATCCATGGCCTCTGAACGCCGTTTCACTTTGCCGGACATGATGCCCCTCGAATTCTTTGGCGTCGGACACCGAAAGTTTGCCACCCTGAAGTCGCATTTCCCCAAGCTCAAATTGGTGGGGAGGGGCAATGAGGTCAAGGCCATGGGCGCCAAGGATGACTTGGATGTGTTTGCCGCGAAATGGGAGCTGCTCATGTGGCACATGGAGCGGTATGGCAAGTTGGAGGAGGACGACATGGAGCACTTGATCCGAGAGGATGGAGCAGCCATTCGCAAATCCGCTTCAGACGACGATACCTTGGTGTATGGACCCGGTGGATTGCGTGTCACCGCCAGGACCCCGAACCAGCGCAAGCTGGTAGAGGCCGTGCGGAAGAACGACATGGTGTTCGCGATTGGACCTGCCGGATCTGGCAAGACGTACACTGCAGTGGCCTTGGCTGTGCAGGCCCTCAAGGAGAAGCGTGTCCGGCGCATCATCATGACGCGCCCGGCAGTGGAAGCTGGGGAGAACCTCGGTTTTCTACCTGGCGACCTCAAAGAGAAGCTGGACCCCTACATGCAGCCTTTGTACGATGCCTTGACGGACATGCTGCCCTATGACCGCGTGGCGGATCACTTGGAGAAGGGTGTCATTGAAATCGCCCCGCTCGCTTTCATGCGCGGTCGGACCCTCGACAAGGCATTCGTGATCCTGGACGAGGCGCAGAATGCCACGGTGGCGCAGATGAAAATGTTTCTCACCCGAATGGGAAAGTCGGCGACATTCATCGTCACAGGCGACGCCTCCCAGGTGGACCTTCCTCGAAAGCAGGAAAGCGGATTGCGGTTCGCACGCCGTGTACTTCGGGGTGTCGAAGGGCTTTCCTTTGTCGAACTGACGGGAGCGGACGTGGTGCGCCACGCGCTCGTGAAACGGGTGATCGAAGCTTTCGAAACCGAGGAGTCCAAAGGCAACGAGGGTGGCATGGGGCCCTCCATCGGTGCGGTTCCCCCCAAGAAGTGGCATCGGGAAGAGACGTCGAACGAGGAGGATGACCACAACGCTCCCGATATTGCGGCGCCGGAATCATGAACACGACCGTCCACCCGACTCCCCTGTATGAGCAGCAGCTGCACTTCGAGGGAGAAACCCAGTTCTACCGCGGCAAGGTCCGCGACGTCCATACCCTTGAGGATGGCCGTTTGTTGATGGTCGCCAGCGACCGCATCTCCGCGTTTGATGTGGTGCTTCCGCGGCCGATTCCCTTCAAGGGGCAGGTGCTCAATCAACTGGCATCGCACATGTTGCGTGCCGTCTCCGACATCGTGCCCACTTGGTTGGAGGATGCGCCAGACCCCAACGTGGCCATTGGCCGACGGTGTGAGCCCATTCGACTCGAGATGGTGATCCGCGGTCACCTGACCGGGCATGCATGGCGAACATACCGGGATGGAGGCCGCACCCTGTGCGGTTTGCCGTTGCCCGAAGGGATGAAAGAGCACGATGCCTTTCCCCAGCCCATCATCACACCAGCCACCAAAGCGGAGGAAGGCCACGATGAGGACATCAGTGAGGCGGACATCCTTGCACAGGGCATTGTGCCGGAGCCGCTCTACCGCGAGATGGAGCGGGTCACCCGGGCCTTGTTTGCACGGGGACAGCAGATGGCTGCAGAACGCGGATTGATCCTGGTCGACACCAAGTACGAATTTGGATTGCACGAAGGTGAACTCATGCTGATGGATGAGGTACACACGCCCGATAGCAGCCGCTACTTCCACCTTGAAGGATTTGAGGAACGTCAAGCCGCAGGATCCCCGCAAGCCCAGTTGAGCAAGGAATTTGTTCGGGAGTGGCTGATTGAAGGTGGCTTCATGGGACAGGAGGGCCAATCGATTCCGGAGATGACGGACGCGTTCGTCCAATCGGTGACCGACCGCTACATCGGATTGTATGAGCAGGTGACCGGCCTTGAATTCATCCGTCCGGAGGAAACCGATACGGTGCTTCGGATTCAAGAGAATGTGGAGACGTGGCGCCTAAAACACTGAAGAACGCGCCGTGGCGTGAGGATGCCATCCAGACTGTGCGTGCATTGAAGGCCGGAGGTGTGGTACTCTATCCGACGGACACGGTGTGGGGACTGGGATGCCGTGCGGACGATGCCGAGGCACTGGACAAGCTGTACAAGATCAAGGAGCGCCCTGGTGGACAGCCCTCCTTGGTCCTGGTGGATGCGGAAGGGTTGTTGGAGGAGTATGCGAATCCAGTACCCGAAATCGCCTGGGACCTGCTTCGTGAGGGAGGCAGTCCGGAGAGTCGGCCCATGACATTGGTCCTTCCTGGTGGACGGGGCGTGGCCCCTGCCCTGCTCGCTGAAGACGGCAGCCTCGCCATCCGTGTCGTGCACGATCCGTTCCTGCAGTTCATTCTGCGGGGAATTGACGTGCCCCTCGTGAGCACTTCGGCCAACTTGACCGGCCAACCGACCCCAGGACATTTTTCGGAAATCCCCAAGGCCATCCGGGAAGGAGTCGACCACGTCTGCGTGACGGGCCGGGACCGCAAGGGAAGTGCTTCATCGAGCATGGTCAAGCTGGATGCGGCTGGACGAATCAACATCTTGCGCCCGTGAATTTCGCCAAGGAACTGCAGCACCCGGTGTTCAGGGCCGTGGGTGAGGAAGCGGACCGCAAAGGCCAGCAGGCTTTTGCCATCGGAGGGTTTGTTCGGGACTTGCTCCTCAACCGTCCGTGCAAGGACATCGACATCGTCGTGGAGGGCAGCGGCATCGAATTGGCCAAGGCCACAGCCAAAGCACTCCAGGCCGGCAAGGTGTCGGTGTTCAAGAATTTTGGGACGGCCATGTTCAAGTCGGGGGACCTGGAGGTCGAATTCGTCGGGGCCCGAAAGGAGTCTTACCAGCGCGGCAGCCGCAAGCCGATGGTCGAAGACGGCACCATCGAAGACGATCAGAATCGTCGGGACTTCACCATCAATGCGCTGGCGTTGCGCCTCAATGCGGAGGGCTTTGGCGAATTGGTGGACCCTTTCGGAGGATTGAAGGACTTGGAGAACCGGACCATCCGAACCCCGCTGGATCCGGATGTGACGTACAGCGACGATCCGCTGCGGATGTTGCGGGCGGTCCGATTCGCTTCCCAGCTCGGTTTCCGAATCGAAGAGGAGAGCTTGGCTGCCATTTCACGGAACGCCACCCGCTTGGAGATCATCTCGGCCGAGCGCATTCACGTCGAACTCAATAAGGTCCTCCTCTCTCGCAAGCCCAGTTTAGGCTTCAAGCTGATGCTGCGTACCCGGTTGCTCCACCAATTCTTCCCCGAAATGGTGGCGCTCAAGGGGGTTGAGCGGCGCAACGGCATCGGCCACAAAGACAACTTCTACCACACCTTGGAGGTCGTGGACAATGTGGCCGCGGTGAGTGACAAGCTGTGGCTCCGCTGGGCAGCGCTGTTGCACGACATCGCCAAGCCGCCCACCAAACGGTTTCACCCGGATCACGGTTGGACATTCCATGGACACGAGGACCGCGGTGCTCAGATGGTCCCCAAGATCTTCAAGCGCCTGAAGCTTCCGCTGGATCACCAGATGAAGTACGTGCAGAAGCTGGTCCTGCTTCACCTTCGTCCCATCGCCCTCACCAAAGAGGAGGTGACCGACTCGGCGGTCCGGCGTCTGCTGTTCGAAGCCGGTGACGATGTGGACGATTTGATGATGCTCGCCCGGGCCGACATCACGTCTAAGAATGAGGCGAAGGTGGAGCGCTACCTCCGGAACTACGAGGTGGTGGTGCGAAAGCTGGTGGAGGTCGAGGAAAAGGACCGGGTCCGGAACTTTCAGCCTCCAGTCAGTGGAGAGGACATCATGTCCCATTTTGGCATTCCCCCCTGCCGTCCCATCGGAGCCATCAAGAATGTGATCAAGGACGCCATTCTCGATGGGCACATCGACAACGATCCCGCAGCCGCCCGGGCACTGATGGAGGAATACGGACCGCGCATTCTCGAGGCTTGGAAGGACATTCAAGCGCGCAGAAGGGAGGGTGAGTTCAACGAAAAAGGGGCCCGAGACACCTTTGACGCTTGGTTGGAGACCTTGGAGATCAGCCCTTCCAGCCGTCCTTGAGGGTCACCGAGCGGTTCCACACCGGGTGTCCAACTTCCTGACTTTGCATTTCATCGAGTGAGAAATACCCCAATCGCGTGAACTGATAGGGCGTGCCCATTTCTGCATGCGTCAAAGAGGGCTCGAGCTTGCATCCCTTGCGGATTTCGAGGCTGTCGGGATTTAGGAATTCGGTGAAGTCCCGTCCTTCATGCCCGTCGGGATTCGGATCAGAGAACAACCGGTTGTAGAGCCGGACTTCCGCGTCGATGGCCGTGGCCGCGTTGACCCAATGCAAGGTGCCCTTGGCTTTGATGCCACTCGTGTCAGACCCGCTTCGGCTGTCCGGGAAATACTCCACATGCACCTCCTCTACCCGTCCGTCTTCGCCGACGATGTGGTGGACATAGCGGACGATGAAGGCGGATTTGAGGCGCACCGTCTTGCCCGGAGCGAGGCGGAACCACTTCCGGTTGGCTTCCTCACGGAAGTCGTCCCGCTCCATCCAAAGCTCGCGGCTGAATGGCATCGTGCGCGTTCCAGCGGTGGGGTCTTCGGGGTTGTTTTCGGAGGGCAGGTCTTCCGTTTGTCCCTCCGGGTAATTCGTGATGACCAGCTTGATGGGATCCAGCACGGCCATGGCGCGCATGGCGGTGCGATTCAGGTGATCCCGGAGTGCCCATTCCAGCAGTCCGAAGTCGATGACATTCTCGCGTTTGGCGATGCCGACGCGATCGCAAAAGGTGCGGATGGATTCGGGGGTAAAGCCCCGACGGCGCAGACCACTGATGGTGGGCATGCGCGGATCGTCCCAACCATCGACATGTCCCTCCTCGACGAGGCGCAGGAGTTTGCGCTTGGACATGATGGTGTGATCGAGGTTGAGCCGGGCGAATTCGATCTGTCGGCTCGGGAAAATCTCGAGTTGTTCGATGAACCACTCATAAAGCGGGCGGTGCACTTCGAATTCGAGGGTGCACAGGGAGTGCGTGATGCCTTCGATGGCGTCGCTTTGTCCGTGTGCGAAGTCGTACATCGGATAAATGCACCAATCGTCTCCCGTCCGGTGGTGATGGGACCGTTTGATGCGGTAAATCAAAGGATCCCGCATGTGCATGTTGGGATGCGCCATGTCGATTTTGGCCCTGAGCACACAATGGCCATCGGGATGGACTCCGCCCCGCATTTCTTCGAAGAGCTGCAGGTTTTCCTCGACACTGCGGTCGCGGTAAGGACTGTTGGTGCCAGGTTGGGTCGGAGTGCCCTTCTGAGCGGCCATGTCCTCCGCACTTTGGTGGTCGACGTAGGCTTTCCCCTTGCGGATGAGATCAACGGCAAATGCGTGCAGTTGATCAAAGTAATCGCTGGTGTAGTGTTCTCCCCCATTCCATTTGTAGCCCAGCCATTGCACATCGCGGCGGATGGCGGCCACGTATTCTTGGCTTTCCTTCTCAGGGTTGGTGTCGTCAAAGCGAAGGTTGACCAGGCCCTTGTACTTCTCGGCGAGGCCGAAACTCAGACAAATGGCTTTGGCATGCCCGATGTGGAGATGGCCATTGGGCTCTGGCGGGAAGCGCGTGTGGATTTGCCCATGCTTGCCTGAAGCGAGGTCATCCGCGATGATCTGTTCAATGAAGTGGAGCGAAGGGCGATCGCCTTCGGTGGAGGGGCGTTCAGAACGAGCAGGGTCGGACATGGTGCAAATTTATTCCGTAGTCAGGCGATGTGGGCCACTTTCCACGGGCTTCATCCCCCGCGTTGAACCGAAGCGGTTGTGGGGGGTTGAAAGACTGTGAAACCACAGCGATTGACCCCAGTGAAGGATGTCATCCGATTTCGCCTGAGACGCGGGGATCGGGTTGTGGGATGGATGCGTGAGGAGATGACTGGACAAACCTTCTTTAGCCGGGATGGCTTGTGGTGGTCGGGACGGCGAATCGATTGGACTGAACGCGACCGTTGCAGCGGCTTGCAAGATGTGGATGGCCGTTGGCTACACGAAGGGGATGTGCTGAAGCCTGTGGCTTGTCCCTGGTGGCAGCGCCGTCACGAATGGTTTGTAGCCTGCACGCTGGAATCGGGGTGGTCCATATACCGAAACAGCCCCTTTCGGGGCTGTTTGCGGGAAGGCGAATCCGAAATGGAAAGCCGTCAATGGCGTTGGGCAGGCGTTGCCTGGCGTTGAATCAGAGCAATTGGATGCGCTTCATGAGCTCATCCTTATAAGTTCGTGAGATTGGAATCTCATCTTCATCAATCTTGATCACAAACTGAAACGTGTCGATGTGCGTCACCCGGTCGATGTTGATCACGAAGTTTCGGCTGACGCGAACAAAGTCTTCCGTAGGCAACTTCAGCAGAAGATCCTTCAAACTCGCCTTCACATTGTACTTCCGCTCACCTACGTGAATGGCGCTGTACTTGCCTTCTACCTCGATGAAGCGCACATCGTTGAGGTGAATACGGCGCAATTTGTTGCCCACCTTGGTGAAGAAATGCTTGGGACGAACTTGTACTGAATCGAGTTCTTCAAATGCTTTGGTAACGAGTTCTTCGAGATCCGCAGAGGAACTCTCCACTTCGCCGTTGGCCAATGCCAACTCGAGGTCGAGAATGGCCAAACGGTTTTGGGCGCTCAGTTGTTCCAAGAACTCTTTGAGGCCATTGTTGCGCTCCGTGACCAGAACGAGGTCGGGCGGAGTGAAAAGACAAATGCCGGCCGCCTCAGCGGTCTTACTGGCGGTTCTCACATCACAACCCAACTCTTCGAGGTGTTGCTGCGGTGCAGTAGTGGCTCGGGAGCCACCGAGAATCAGGATGTTGGGTTTACGTACCATTTCAAGAGTTGAACACGCTGCCGCTCAGTTTGTTCCGGTTTGCTAGAAAGGGGGTTCAAGTGGCGTGAATCGGGGTATATGATGCAGATATCAGGTTCGGTTCTCCTTGGGTTCCCTTGCTAGCTTTGTACTGTGTTGGATTTGATGTTCTCCCAAGTCGAAGAAGAAACCCTTGTCGAAGAGGAGGTGGCGTTGGATGCAGCCGTGTCGGGTGGGTGGCACATCGTGTTGTACAACGACGACCACAACACGTTCGATCACGTCATCGAATGTCTCATGGCGTATTGTGGCCATGAGCTTTTGCAGGCCGAGCAGTGCGCCTTGATTGTGCACACCAAAGGCAAGTGTTCGGTGAAAAATGGGGACTATGACGAGTTGGAGCCCATTTGTACCGCTCTGCTCGAGCGGGACCTGTCTGCTGAAGTGGAGCCCGCAGGGTAAATCCGGTAGTTTTTGCAGGTTTCCCTAATTTGCCGGGTTCAGTTTGAAGCCTTGAGATTTCCTGCCTTCTTCTTCTTGTTGGCCATCTTTTGGTTGGCACGAACTCAGCCTGTGATGGCCCAATGGCACGACTACACGGAGTTGTACTTGTTGGAAGGGACCACTCAGGCGAGCTGGTTGGGATGTGGCATGAGCCTGGCAGACTTTAACCTCGATGGTCTGGAGGATGTGACCTTGGCCAACAGTGACGGTTCCGTTGTGGCCTATGCACAGCAGCCTGGCGGTGGATTTGATCAGGTCCATTTCTGGGAAGGCGACGCCCAAGCCCAAGGACTCATTTGGTCGGATTTGGATGGCGACGACGATCTGGATTTGCTGGTGTCGCGTCGTTTTGGCCGGGTTGAAGCCTTCATCCGGGATGGGTTGTCTTTGACGGAAGAGGGCATTGCAAGGGGCTTTCCAGACGATGATACTGGCGAAGCCCGGGGGCTGGCCTTGGCCGATTACGATGGAGATGGGGACTTGGATGTCTACGTGTGCATGTACCACGATGGGACAACGGGACTGTCGGAAAACCTGTTGTTCAACAACGATGGGACGGGCCACTTCACGGATGTCACGGACGTCGCAGGTGTAGGCAATGGCCTCCAGCACAGCTTTCAGGGGGTCTGGTTCGATGAGAATGACGATGGCCTGTTGGATCTGTGGGTCATCAACGACCGATTGGTTTTTCCGAATGCCCTCTACCACAACATGGGCGATGGCTCTTTTGTCGATGTGGCGCCCGACCTGAACCTCGCCCAAGGAATTTTTGCCATGACGGCCACGCTTGGAGATCCCGACAACGACGGGGACATGGAGTTTTTCTGCACCAACGTGGAGGACCAACCCAACGTCATGATGGACAATGTGGGGGGAATCTACCAGTCCGTCGGACCCACTTTGGGGGTGGACGGCATGCGCTACAGCTGGGGTGGTTGCTGGGTGGATGCGGATGGCGACATGTGGAGTGACCTCATGGTCGGGACATATCGGTTTCCCAACGCCCTCCCTTACGACAACTACTTCTACATGAATGGCACCTATGGCGCGCCTTTCAGCGATGTGTCGGAATTCTGGCCCAATGAGCAAACCCAGATTTATGCGGTGGGCGCCCTTGATGTGGACCAAGACTTGGCACCGGATGTCTGCGCCTTTGGCAATGCACCTTTTGCACAAATCCTGAGGAACAGCTCCCCAGATGAGGACACACCTCCCCACCGACTCGTGGTGGAGTTGTGCGCCACTGCAGGCAACCGTCAAGCCATCGGTGCCACCATTGCCGTCCACGCCGGCGGGTTGACCCAGACACAACTGCTGACGTGCGGGTCGGACTACATGACCCAACAGTCGACGCACCGCTACTTTGGATTGGCGGCAGAGACCTTGGTGGATTCGGTGGTGGTCGATTGGCCGAATGGCGCTCGGGAAGTGTGGACCGATGTGGCTTCTGATCAGTTTCTTCGATTGGTGGAGGGCGAAACCACCGCGCAAGCGGCGATGTCCGGTGGAATGTGCCACGGCGACTCTGCGTGGGTGCACTTCCCTTTCGATGCGCCCATGAAGCGTTGGAATGGCCTCATTGTGGATGTGGACAGCATTTTGTTGGAGATGCCCGGTGAGCACGTACTGGAATGCGAGTGGCTCAATGGGCTGTTCAGCTGGTCGGATACTGTGGTCTGGGCGCCCGCTTCTCCCCATTCGTTGACCGTCGAGTGGACCGAACCTCTGTGTGCGGGGGACCTTGGATTGGTTGGGTGGATTGCGGATTCAGGCTTGGACGTTCAATTTGAGGGCACGGGCACTTGGACGTGGTCTTCCTTGGAGAGCGGTGTAGAGGCCTTGGCGGGCGTGTCGGATTTCATCACAATCGATCCGGAAACGGGTTGTCAGGAACTTCACACTGTCGCATTGCCTGAACCACCGGCATTGGGTGTGTACCTCGACTATCAACCCGCATTGTGCCATGGGGATGTCGCATCGGCCTTGGTGGAGGTCTCTGGCGGAACGCCAGATTATCTGGTCAACTGGAATGGCGTCAACCCGGATGACCTGGCGGATGGGCCGGTGATGGTCAGCTTGACGGATGGGGCGGGATGCCAACTGGACACCACGTGGTCCGTGGACCTTCCTGAACCCCTGTCGTTCAACGCCTTGGTGACGCCGGAAGACGAAGGTGGGGATGCGTCCATTGCACTGGAAGTGTCTGGCGGCACGCCACCCTACTACATCCTTTGGAACGACGGGACCGAATGGGATTCCCTGTTGGTTGGCCTGTCCCAAGGGGTTTACAGTTGGGTGATCCAGGACGCCAACGGTTGTATCACCTTGGGATTGGAAGAGGTGTGGAATTTGGGGTTGGATGCTGAGTCAGGCAGTCCCTTGATGTGGCATGTTCGCGAGGGTGTGCCTGTGCTGACTGGGGGTGCCGGAAGGCAATTGCACATCCGCATTTACACGGTCGATGGCCGCCTTGCTTTGGACCAGGACATGGAAGGAGCCTGTCCTTGTCCTGTATCGGCGTCTGGAATTCCGTCCCACGGCATCCTTTTCGTCGAGGACGTGGATGGTACCGTTCTGTTGCGGACGGCTTATTGACCTGCCGCTTTGAGCACGTCAATCTCTGCAAGCGGGTCTTCTGCCTTGAAAACACTGCTTCCCGCGACCAGCACATCCGCACCGGCCTGAACCAGGTCTCCCGCATTTCCTCGCCCCACGCCTCCGTCCACTTCGATGAGGAATTCGGCACCTGCGGTGTCGCGAATGGCGGCCAATCGGGCCACTTTGGATGTGGTGTTGGCAATGAACTTTTGTCCGCCGAAACCAGGATTGACGCTCATGAGGCAGACCAGATCGAGGTTGCCCAACACCTCTTCGATGGCGGAGAGCGGCGTGTGTGGATTCAAGGCCACACCAGCCTTCATGCCCGCCTCCCGGATGGCGCCCAAGGTTCTGTGGAGGTGGGTGCAAGCTTCAGCATGAACGGTCAGGACAGCGGCGTTGAGCTTGGCAAAATGGCCGATGTAACGGTCGGGAGCCTCCATCATCAAGTGGACATCCATTGGTTTGGAGGCGTGCCGACCGATGGCCTCGATGACGGGCATCCCGTAGCTGATGTTGGGGACGAAGAGTCCATCCATGACGTCGATGTGGTGCCAATCGGCGTGGCTGCGTTCGACCATGTCGACATCCCGGCCGAGGTGGGCAAAATCGGCAGCGAGCAAGGAGGGGGCGATGAGGTGGGCCATGGTGCGAAAATGGAGACTTCCGGCATGGAGTCCGAATATTGCAGCATGGCTTTATCGACATCCTCCCCCACTCCTTCATCCGATGGCGATGAGATGGTCCGGTGTGTCGGATTGACAGGCGGGATTGGAGCGGGGAAATCGACCGTGGCGCGCATCCTTCGTACCATGGGGTTTCCCGTGTACGATGCGGACGCCGAAGCCAAGGTGCTGTATGACCGCAATCCCGAGTTGCTCAAAGCTGTGGTCGGGCTGTTCGGCGAGGACATTCTCCTTCGGGAGGGCAGCCTCAATCGGTCGGTCTTGGCCAGCCGCGTGTTTTCGGATCCCGAAGCGCTTTCCGCGTTGAATGCGTTGGTCCATCCGGTGGTCCGCTCCAGTTTCAATCGTTGGGCTGACGAACAGCGTCAGCATGGGACGGAGGTTGTCTTCCGAGAGGCGGCCATACTGTACGAGTCGGGCAGCCATGTCGATTGCGATGCCGTCTGGGCTATAGCTGCACCGGAATCCGTTCGTCTGAGACGGGCCATGTCGCGAAGTGCCCAAACAGAAGCTGAAGTGCGGAGCCGGATGGCTCGGCAATGGCCTGCGAACGAGGTAGAGGCCCGTGCGGACCGGGTGTTGGACAATGGGGGTGACGTCCCTTTGATTCCACAATTGTTGGCGGCTTTGAATGCCCTGCGGTGAGGGTTGACATGGCGTGAATCCGGCAGCGTTGTGGCCAGGTGAAGGGGTCGTGGCCGTGTCCGATGCCAACGGATGTCCAGACACCCTGACATTTGAAGTGGTGGATCCCTCCCCGCTTCTCCCCTACCTTGCTTCAGGGCAGCTTCCAGCGAGGCGCGATAGGCTGCCTGTTGCGTGGCGAAGAGTTGTTCGGTATCAAAGTGGCCTGCTCCATCATGGATGGCGATGAACCATTCGGCTGGTGCCGCATTCTGCGTCGCATCTGATTTGGGTTCAATGGATTGGCACCCTGCGACCAAGAGGAGCATTGCGGCCGACAATTGGATTCTGCGCAGGAAGCAAGGTAAACGGCAAGTGGAGCTGATGCGTCTGCCTTATTTTGCCGTCATGATGGAGCCCTGGCATTGGTGGACTTTGATTGTCCTGGCGTTGCTAATCGGCGAGGCGTTCGTCCCGGGATTGGTGCTCGGCTCCTTGGCTGTAGGGGCCTTGGCTGGCGGATTGACCAGCTTGTTGATCGACGCTTGGGAATATCAATTCGTTGCGGCCTCCATCGGTGCCTTGCTGTCCCTCGTCTTTCTGCGCCCATTGGCGATGCGAAAGTGGTTCAGCGGTGAATCCGTGGGCACGGGTGTGGATGCCCTGCCCGGCCGCATGGTGCGGGTGACCCAAGCCTTTGACGCCCAGACGGGGCGCGGCCGTGGCCGCATCGATGGTGACGATTGGCTGATTGAGTTTCCTCAAGATTGGTCCGGGCGCCGAGATGAAGGTGCTGCTGGCTTGAACGATCCCCGAAACATTGCCGTTGGCGATTTGCTTGAAGTGGTGCGCGCAGCGTCGAACGTGCTCATTGTCATTCCCCCCAACAAACCCTGAACCCCATGGAAGGCTTTTCCTTTATCTCCATTGCCCTGCTCATCCTCGCCACGGTGGTGGTGGTCCGCGGCCTCCGCATCATCAAGCAGAGCGAGGCCATGGTCATCGAGCGCCTCGGGCGCTACCGCACCACGCTCACGGCAGGCATCAACATCATCATCCCCTTCGTTGACCGGCCGCGTCCAAGCGTGTGGCGCTATGTCAAAGAAGATGCCATGGGCAACCAGGTGGCCGCTTTCAAGCTGCTCGAGCGGATTGACCTTCGGGAGACGGTGTTCGATTTCCCCCGGCAAAGTGTGATTACCCGGGACAATGTGGTCACGGAAATCAATGGCTTGATCTACTTCCAGATTGTCGATCCCGTGAAGAGCGTCTATGAGATCAACAACCTGCCCAACGCCATCGAGAAGTTGACCCAGACGACGTTGCGGAACGTGCTGGGTGAGTTGGAACTCGATGAGTGCCTGTCGAGCCGGGACACGATCAACACCAAGCTCCGCGCCATCCTCGACGACGCCACCAACAAGTGGGGGGTCAAGGTGAACCGGGTCGAGTTGCAAGACATCAACCCGCCGCAGGACATCAAGGAGGCGATGGAGAAGCAGATGCGGGCAGAGCGGAGTCGCCGCGCTCAAATCATCGAGGCCGAAGGCACCAAGACCGCCGCCATCCTCGAGGCCGAGGGCCGCAAGGGGGCCGACATCAACCAAGCGGAGGGCGAGCGTCAGGCCGCCATTCTGGAGGCGGAGGGCCAAGCGGAAGCCCGGCTCAAGGTGGCCAAGGCCGAGGCGGAAGCCATCAAGAAGATTGCGGAAGCCGTGGAGCAGACCAAGGCAGACCCGACCCAGTACCTGATTGCCATTCGCTATGTGGAGGCGCTGGAAAAGATGATGGCGAGCTCCAACGACAAGTCCCGCACGGTTTTCATGCCGTACGAAGCCAGTGGCATGCTGGGCAGCGTGGGCAGCATCAAGGAATTGCTGAAGGATTGACGCCGGCTGAACTGACCGGGGCGTTTGAGTCCCTGCGTGTGGCGCACCGCAGCCAGCCGGCTTCTTCCTTGCGGGATCGACGGGCATGGCTCGCCAGCATGTTGCGCGGGTTGCGTGACCATGAGACGGCATTGCTTGAGGCCTTGCGCCAAGATTTGGGCAAGCCCGAGGCCGAAGCGCGTTTGACGGAGTTCTTTCCGATTCGGAAGGAGATCGCCTTCATGCGGCGACACCTTGGCGACTGGATGCGCCCGGAGCGGCGCCCCACTCCCCTTCAGCTGTTCGGCACCCGTTCCGACATCGTCAACGAGCCCAAAGGCGTGGTGCTGGTCATCGCACCATGGAACTTCCCACTGCTCTTGACGATGAAACCGGTCATCGCTGCGTTGGCGGCAGGGAATCGGGTCGTGGTGAAGCCTCCCGAACAAGCGCCTGCAACGTCCAAGGTCATGGCCGATTGGCTCAGAGTGTCCCTGCCTGCAGACCGGGTCCACGTGGTCCTTGGAGGTCCAGTGGAGGCCGCGCACCTGACCTCCCTCCCCTTTGACCACATCTTCTTCACTGGAGGGACCGAGACGGGCCGGAAGGTGATCCAAGCATCTGCTGAGCACCTGACGCCATTGACCCTCGAGTTGGGTGGCAAGAGTCCGGCCATTCTCGACGCGACCGTGGATCCGGCCAAGGTGGTCCCGAGCTTGGCGTGGGGCAAGGCGTTGAACGCTGGTCAGGTCTGCATTGCTCCGGATTACTTGCTGGTGGAATCGAGCGCAGCAGATGGGGTGATCAAGGCATTTCGTCAGACTTGGGAGGGCTGGTTCGGCAGCCAAGTGGATGCGTCCAGCGATTATGGCCGGATCGTCAATGATGTACAGTTTGATCGCTTGGTGGACACCTTCGACGACGCGGTGGCCAAAGGTGCGACCGTGTTGTGTGGTGGCCGCTACGACCGAGCCCACCGCTTCATGGAGCCCACTTTGCTGGGCAACATCACACCGGACATGCGGGTCATGCAGGAAGAGGTCTTTGGCCCCCTTTTGCCGGTGCTGACCTGGACGCGACCGGAGGAGGTGCCGGAACGCATTATGCACATCAAGGACCACCCGCTGTCGATGTACATCTTCAGCCGAAATCGGTCCCGAATTCGGCATTGGCTGGGCGCCACGCGCTCGGGCACGGTGGGGGTCGGCGCCACTGTCGTGCAGATTGCCAATCCTGATTTGCCGTTTGGCGGTGTTCAAGCCAGTGGAGCGGGAAGGGCCAATGGCCGCGCTGCATTCGATGAGTTCAGCAACCGGCGGAGTGTCCTGCGCAAGCAGTTCCCTTTGACGGCCCTCCCCCTGTCCTATCCCCCATTCACGCCATTCAAGGCGACCTTGGCGCGGTGGGTGTCCCGGCATTTGTGAACGGCCGGGGGGCATGGCGCACAGGGCTTTGGCTCCGAGATGGCGTACCTTGCTTTGATGCTTGTTCAGACGCATTTCCCCCGGAAGCTGGCCCCTCAGCGTTATGACCAGTACCTGGCGTCGGGCTGGTTCCGCGGCAGCGTCATGTTGTACAAGGTGGACCTGCTTTGCATCGAGTCCGGCCTCTTCGGTGTAGTCAACATCCGAATGAACCTCGACCGGTTCGAACTGAAAAAGAGCCAGCGAAAGCGCCTGAGTCGCTGCGATCGGCGCTTCACGTTCAGCATTGGAAGGGCCAAGCCCGACGCTGAGAAAGAAGCCCTGTACACGTTGCACAAGGCCCGATTCAAAGGCTTCATTCACCCCACCCTCAACGAGTACCTCACGAGTGGATTTCACCGAACGGTGTTTGACACCCGGGAGGTTTGCGTGTATGACGGCGACAAATTGGTGGCCGTGAGCTATTTCGACATGGGCGACCGGGCCATGGCCAGTTTGCTCGGGCTACAGCACCCGGATTACAGGAAATATGGCTTGGGCATTTACACCATGCTCAAGGAGGTGGAATTCGGCCAGTCTGCAGGGCTGAAGTGGTACTATCCAGGCTATGTCTTGGACTTGCCATCTGATTTCGACTACAAGTTGGAGCTCGGGGAATTCGAGTACTATACCCCCACCAAGCGCTGGGGAGCCTACCGGAACTTTGACCCCTCACAAACGACGGGTGCACAGGTCCGTGCTGCGATGGACAACATTCGGAACGGCCTGATGGCGTGTGGAATCCCCAGTGTTGAGCGGTATTACCCCTACTTCTCACTCGGATACATGGCGCCTTGGCAATTGGAGTTCCTGACCATGCCGCATTTCTTCGAATTGGCTGAAACGGAGGGGCGCCGTTTGCTCGTGGGCTATGAGCCAGTGTTGCACGAGTTCCAATTGCTCGATGTCGGGGAAATGGACCAGTTCAATCACATCGTACGCATGGACCACAGTGCCGATGCGAACCAAGGTGACCACCTGATGGAGATGCTGCAGGTTCGCCGCAGGGTGGCGACCTCCCCTACTGTGCAGCCGCTGCTCGAGCACCTGGTGGCCAAAGGATGGGGCCGTCCGCCGGGCATGGCGTGAGTTTTGTCCGTCTGGCCGAGCTTGCAGGCATGAAACTCGGCAGTTGGAATGTCAACGGTGTGCGCGCCGTGATGAAAAAGGAATTCGAATCCTGGTTGGCGGGAAGCGGACTGGACGTGCTCGGACTCCAGGAGACCAAGGCGCAAGACGATCAAGTTCGCGAAGCCTTGTTCGGTTTGTCTGGAGGCTGGCATGTGTACAGTTCCTCAGCGGTCAAAAAAGGCTATAGCGGGACGGCCATCCTCTCCCGCACCAAGCCGATGTCCGTGACGCACGGGATTGGCGTGGACGGAATGGATGATGAAGGCCGGGTCACCACGGCCGAATTCGATGGGTTCTTCTTTGTGACGGTGTACACGCCCAACAGTTCATCCGGCCTGAAACGCCTGCCGTTCCGCCAGGAGTGGGACGTGGCCTTCCGAGATTTTCTCGTCGGGTTGGCTGCCCAGAAGCCGGTGGTGTGCTGTGGCGATTTGAATGTGGCCCATCAGCCGCTGGACTTGGCCCGTCCGACGGCCAACTACAACAAGACGCCCGGCTACACCCAGCAGGAAATCGACGGTATGACGGCCCTGTTGAATGCTGGTTTCACGGATGTGTGGCGACAGCAGAATCCGGACACCGTCAAGTATTCTTGGTGGTCTTATCGAGGCGGAGCCCGGGAAAAGAACGTGGGCTGGCGCCTGGATTACTTCCTCGCTTCCCAAGGCGCTTTGCCGCTGTGCGGTGCATCGGACATCCTCAACGATGTGCACGGGAGCGACCACTGCCCTGTGGTCCTCGAATGGAATGGCTGAAGTTCAGTCCCGGATGAGGGTCATCGATGAACCCTGCTCCGTGCGAAGGATGTAGCGCCCGGATGTCGGCAGCGCAAGGCGCAATGTGGAAGAATGACAATGGCCTTCGTCCACGAGACGTCCGGCAGCATCGAGGAGTTGGAAGGCTCCGATGGGCAGCTGGTCCGGTGAAACCACTTGAACCGCGCCATCCTGGCTTGGATTGGGGAATGCCGTCAAGGAGGCGGTGTGCCTATCGTCCAGGCCCATGGTGGATTCGGAGAAGTTGACCGTGGCAATGCGCTCTGGAGTCGGAGCAAATTCAGCGTAAAGCTGGCGGAAGCCATCGATTAGGCTGTCGCCCTCGATCTCCAGGGTGGGCGCCACCCATTTCGGTGGCAGACTCTGGTACCACACGGTGCATTCCACGTTGAGGGTGGCGTTTTCCTCCCATCCTTCGGGGAGCAAATAGGTGACCTGGTCCGTTCCCGATCCTTCGAGCCCTTCTGAATCCAGGTTGAAGTTGGGATCCGTCAGTGCGTTTCCGACAACAGCGGTGGTGTCATACACGACGTGGTCCGAGCTGAATCCGCGGGGCACCATGCGGTTGTCTTTGAGGTGCTCATGCGCCCTCTCGAGGACTGTGGTGGGGTCGCCGTTCACGTCGCCGAGAACCAATTCGTAGATGACGACCTGATCGCTGTTCTCCACCACATCGTGGTGCGGCTCCCATGCCACGTCTTCTTGTCCCAGGATGTGCCCGGTCTCCGCGTCCCATGCGCCGTTGTGGTAGAGCACATTGCCGTCGTCTCCCGTGATCTGCACCTCGATCCATGCCCGGCGGGCAGGATACCCGGAAGGGAACTTGTGTCCCACTTTGTTGGTCAGCAAGACGTCCACCCGGGGCAGTCCATCGTCGAGGATGAGCGCGGCCTCTAAGTCCAAAGTCTGCTCTTGGAGCATGGTCAGGGTGCGGTCAATCGTACTGTCGAACTGGGCTTCCGTGGCGGCGAGTTCGAGCGAATCGATGTTGTTGCGCAGCATGCGGAGCATGTGCGTGTTCGATCCTACGAAATAGTGCAGCGAGTACGGAGAACGGGGCTGCAGCCAAGCATAGCCGCTGGCGATGGTCACCGGCTCGTCGATGGACGGCATGTGACAGCCTTGACATTCTTGTTGCTCCGGGCCGGATTCGAAGACGGAATTGACCCACTCGTGGTAAGTGGCTTGTTCGATGACGGTTTCGCCGGTGTATTCTCCCTCCAACGTGACGCTGGATGTGATGAGGCTGTGGCAGGCTGCGCAGCTCTCAGACCGCCCCATGTGTTCCCCATAGACTGGCATGAATCCAACGAAGCTCTGCATCGGCTGCCATTGGATGGGGTACTCGTCCTTGCCGCCACCATATTGTCCGTAAATGGTGTCCTCCACAAACGTCATGTCCCCACTGAAGCGGGTGCCAATGCCTTCCGCATCCTGTTGGTGGCAGACCCCACAACTGACGCCATCCAGCGCGAGGCTGTCGGTCAAGGCTTCCAGCAGGGAATAGTACGCTGCACCGTCGTGGTGTGCCGCGAAGTGGCCGACTGGGGCGTGGCAGCTGGTGCATTTGTCTTCCAGACCCGTGGCATGGCCGGGGTTGGTGATGACTTCATGGCGCACTTTGGCCCTCCAGAACGGGTCTTTGGTGCTGTTGGCCATGATGGAACTGCGCCAGTCATCTGTGACGTTGACGTCCCAGCCGTTGGGCATGGGCTCCATGGGGAAGGTTTGGCCTGCGATGGAGGCCAATTCATTGGGGTCCTCACCGTGGCAGCCCACGCATTTGCCTGAGCCCCAAAACAGCGAGTTGACGGTGTCGGGCAAGCCACCGAGCACATCTCGGTACAACGCGCCTTCCAGCCCTTGGTGGTGGAATTGAGTGCGTTCGCCCACACCCTGCCCCATGCTCAATACGGCACTGGTCCCGGCGAGGCCGAGACAAGCGAGCAGGACACCAGTGGACAATCTCATGAGGCAAAGAAAAGCAGAACCCCGCGCCGTTTCCGGGCGGGGTCCTTGAATTCATTGGGGTTGGATCACTTGAGGACGATGCGCGCAGTGGCGGTGCGCTCGCCTTGGGTGAGCTTCAGGACGTGGACACCTCGTGGGAGGTGGCTGAGGTCGAGGGTGCCCAGTTGGCTCGGTCCAGTGGCGTCCTCACGGAACAAGATGCGGCCAGCCATGTCCACGACTTCGCAACGCACCGTGCCGGAAGTGACTTCCCAGCTGAGTTGAACTTGGCCTTCGCTCGGGTTCGGGAAGACGGAGAGGCCGCCTTCGAGGACGGTCAAGTCTGCGATGCCGGACATGGTGATGGTCACCGTCACGGGTACGCGGTCAGAAGTACAAGCGACACCCTGCGTGCTGACGGTCCAATCGTAGAAGAAGTAGTAGTAATTGGTGGCGTTGTTCGGGTTGGAGACGCTGCTCGACGTGATGGTGGCGAGATCACCCAAGTTGTAGGGGTAATCCAGGTCGCTGCCTTGACCGTCGCGCCACAACTGTGGGTTGTTGTCCAAGCTGCGCAAGCCGTGGCCCACTCCAGCGGGCACTTCGAGGCCGAGCTCGACAATGCTCTCTCCATCGGGAATGGAGACGGTCACCTGGTCCAGTACGTTGCCCGCAGCATCGATCGCGGCAATGGTGCGCTCCTCTTCTCCGTTGGCGAAGACCTTCACGCTTTCAATCACGATGTCCTCGTAGGCATCAAAGCGCAACCAGTAGTTGCTGTTGTTGTGGTACTGGCCCTCGCTCTGCGCAGTGGATCCTCCCATGGCCGTTTCCAAGCCGTGGCTCAGGACGTCCTCCACCCAGAAGGTGGTGGTTTCGTTCAGGACCGGCGTGGTGAAGCTGTTGCCCACAAAAACCGGGGTTTCGGCAGTTTCGCTGTCGTACCAGTGGAGTTCGTTTCCACCGAAGTCGAGTGTCGTGCTCGCGACCGTTTCGAGGGTTTCGTCGGCGACAGCCGGCGTGCCGGGCACGTCGTACACTTCCACCGTCACCGCCTCGGAAGCGGTTGGTTCAGCACATTCGCCATCCACAGCGACCTCGTAGGTGCCAGGCTCGCTGACGAGGATTGCTTGATCCGTGGCCCCTGTGCTCCAAGTGTAGGCCGGCGCGGCGCTGCAGATCAGCGTCACGGATTCTCCCTCGCAGAGCTTGACTTCGCCGTCGACGGTGATGGTGGGCACTTCGGGTTGGTACACCTCGATGGAGACGGGGTTGGAGATGCCCGCGCAGCCGTCCTGGTCGTAGATGAGCACCGTGTAGTTGCCGGTCTCGCCGACGGTGATGCCGAGGGCCATGTCGCCATTGCTCCACTCGTAGCTCGCGTAGCCCATCGGAGCGTCGAGGGTCACGGTTTCGCCCGGGCAAATGACGTTGGTCCCGGTGAGGGTCACGTCGAAGGCGCCAATCTGGCAAGGGGCTTCGATCACGTTGTGGTAGGTGTCGATGGCCGGGTCGACCAGCGTGGTGGTGAATCCGCTCGGGAAATGGACGACGGCACTGTCAATGTGGTCGGCCATGCCGAGGCCGAAGTGCGGGTGGGTGGTGCAGGTGATGCCGTAGCTCTCGCCGGCACGCACATCGCGCAACTGAACGCCCCACGGGCCGTAAATGGCGACTTGGGCACCAACGGCATCGGCGTTGGATTCAATGCCTTGGAGGTCGAAGCATACCCAGTGGTTCTCGCTGCCATCGTTGATGTACAGCTGGTCGGGGTTGTTGTTGTCCGGGCTCACGTAGACGCCTCCGTGGCTGGCGACAAGGTCCATCTGACCATCGCGTCCCACATCGCCAGTGGCGAAGCTCAACATGGCGTCGCCGTAGCTGAACGGCCAATCGAGTTGCTCAAAGGTGCCGTCTCCGTTGCCTTTGAAGTAGTAGTTGGAGCTGTTGTCTCCGGAAGTGATGAAGTCGAGGAAACCGTCGTTGTCAAAGTCTTCGAACTTGCTCTGGAGGAAGAAGCCGCTGACTTCCATGCCGCTGCCAGCGGTGATGTCCGTGTAATGGCCGGTTCCGTCGTTTTCGAGCAGGAACAGGGTCGTACTGTGGTTGGTCACGGCAAGGTCCATGTCACCGTCGTTGTCGATGTCGCCAAAGTCGGCCGTCCAGCTCTGCTCGAAGAAAACGAGTCCGCGGTCAGCGGCCTCTTCGGTCCACCCTCCTTGGCCATCGTTGACCCACAACTGGTTGACGCGGCGGGGATCCTGGGGATCGCTGACGAACTGGCGGCACTTGGCGATGTACAGGTCCACGTCGCCGTCGCTGTCAAAGTCGCTGAACACCGTGCCGTAGTTGCCACTGTGGTCGGTATTGGGGTAGTCGCTGTAGTCGTAGTCCATCAACGGAATGAGGCTCTGGTCGTTGACGGGATCGCCGGTCTCGGAGCCCTTCCACATGCGGCTCAATGCGTCGTCGTGACAACCGAATGCATCGAGCACACCATCGTTGTCGAGGTCGGCCATGTTGCAGGCTTGCATGAACATGGAGCCGTTGTCTAGGTCGCTCATGTCGAAGGTGCCCCCGGGACCGATGGTCATGAAGTGCACGCCGTCATAACTGCCTCCGGCATAGATGTCCTTGAAGCCGTCGTTGTTCATGTCGCCGATGCACGCGCCCCATTGGTTGGCAGTGCTCACCTGTCCATAGTGGACGCCATTGAATCCCGATGCCGTCTGGTACAGGATGTGGACGTCATCACCCTGGTCGAAGATGACGAGGTCATCGAGTCCGTCGTTGTCTACATCGATGAAGCCGATTGGACCGCCACTGTTGTAGGCGTCCCCCATGAGCTCGGTGGACAAGGTGAAGGACTGGGACAATGCGGTGGTGCTGAACAGAATCAGCGCAACAAACGCGGAAAGGTGGGTTTGGTTCATCCTTTTGGACTTGAAGTTGGACAAGGTACGCACTTGCACGCGCTGTGGTCTGTAAAGGGGTATAACCACTGAACGGGGCTGAAGGTTGCCCGATTAATTTCGCGCCATGGCAAACCACGGCCGAGTGGCGTTTGAAACCTTGGGCTGCAAGCTCAATTTCTCCGAATCAAGTGCGCTCATGCGCGGTTTGGTAGAGGCGGGCTATGCCAAGGTGGCCATGGAGGACCGGCCCGACGTGGTGGTGGTCAACACCTGCAGCGTGACCGACCACGCCGATGCCAAATGCCGCAACATCGTCCGGCGTGCCAAAGCGGCCAACCCCGATTCGTTCGTGGCCGTCATTGGGTGCTACGCGCAATTGAAGCCCAAGGAGATTTCCGGCATCGACGGCGTTGACCTCGTGCTGGGTGCACAGGAAAAATTCAATTTGGCCGGCCATTTGGAGGCGCAGCAAGCGCGAAAGGCGTCCGGCGATGATCGTGCAGTTATCGAACGCGGGGAAATCCGGGACGTTCGGGCCTTCCACCCTGCTGTCAGCAGCGGAGACCGGACCCGCAGCTTTTTGAAGGTGCAGGATGGATGCGATTACTTCTGCGCTTTCTGTACCATTCCACTGGCCCGCGGCCGGTCGCGCAGTGCGGACATCGCCACCACGCTCGCGGAGGCACGCAAAGCCGCGGAATCCGGTGCGCGGGAAATTGTATTGACGGGGGTCAACATCGGTGATTTCGGCAAGGCCCAGGACCAGAGTCTGCTCGATCTGTGTCGCGCGCTCGACGAGGACGAAGGCTTGGCTTCGATCGAGCGGTTCCGCATCAGCTCCATTGAGCCCAACCTGCTCGACCCCCCCCTGATTGACTTCGTGGCCGATTCGCAGAAGTTCCAGCCCCATTTCCACATCCCGCTCCAGAGTGGCAGCGATGCGGTATTGAGTGCGATGCGCCGTCGCTACAGGACCGACTTGTACAGGGACCGATTGGCCCACATTGTAGACCGCATGCCGGAGGCGGGCATCGGCATCGACGTCATCGTCGGGTTTCCCGGTGAAACCGAGGTGGAGTTCGCCCAGACGCGGGACTTCCTGTTGGAGATGCCGGCTTCTTACCTGCATGTGTTCACTTACAGCGAGCGACCCAAGACGACCGCCCTCCGCATCGAAGATGTGGTGCTGGTTCCCGAGCGGAAGGCCCGCAACAAGGTCTTGACGCAAGTCAGCTTGAAGAAGCAATGGGCCCACGCGGCCCGGTTTGAAGGCCGCACGCGCCCGGTCTTGTTGGAGGGCGACGTGGACGATGCCGGATGCCGCTCGGGATACACCCCGGAATATGTCCGGGTGGCGGTGGCGGACACGGCCAAACTGGCGCCGGGTACGGTCGTGAATGTGGAGCTGGGAGGATTCCAGGGTGGTCGGGTTCAGGGAGCGTTGGCCTCGGATTAACTTGGCCTCAGATTCACGACCCCGTGTACCCCAATCTGTATTTTCTGTTTCAAGACCTGTTCGGCATCGAGATCTCGGCGCTGAAGCTCGTCAACTCTTTTGGGCTGCTGGTGGCCTTGGCGTTTGTGGCGGCCTCTGCCCTGCTGCGGAGAGAACTGCAGCGCAAGGAGCAGGAAGGCCGGCTCGAGGCCATGGAGAGCAAGGTCTGGGTTGGCAAGCCCCAGGGCCCGATGGCTTGGGCGTCCAGCGCCCTTCTTGGGTTTGTGCTCGGTTGGAAAGTGCTGTGGCTGCTGATCAATGCTTCTGATTTGTTTCAAGGCAGTGGCCCGCCCCAGCAGCATCTGTTCAGCGGGGAGGGCTATCCGTTGTTGGGCTTGGTCGGTGCGGTCGCCCTTGGATTACTGCGGCGGAAGGAGGACCTGAAGCAACGGTTGGAGAAGCCGGAGGAAAAGACGGTGGCTGTGCACCCTTGGGAACGCACGGGCACCATCACCATGGTTGCGGCCATAGGCGGTGTGGTGGGTGCCAAATTCTTTCACCTGCTCGAGTACCCGGACGAGCTGGTGGCCTTCTTTCGCGAGCCATCGTTGCAAAGCTTCCTCGGCGGGCTGACCATCTATGGTGGCCTCATTGTCGGCGGCCTGGCTGTCGCGGCCTATGCCCGACGCGTGCGCATTCCATTCTTGCACTTGGCCGACGCCACGGCGCCCGGCCTGATCCTCGCCTATGGCATCGGACGGATGGGCTGTCAAATCAGCGGCGATGGCGATTGGGGCATTCCCAATCCCAACCCCAAACCGGACTGGCTCTCATGGGCGCCGGACTGGGTGTGGTCCTACTCCTTCCCCAACAACGTCAACGCCGTCTACGGTCCGCGCCCCGCCGGCTACACGGGCAAGCTGATCACCGAGAACGACCCTTGGCCGATTTTCGAAGGCTTCGGGACCTACCTCGACCCGGGGGTCTACCCCACCTCGTTTTACGAGACGCTCATGGCCACGGTCATCTTCGCCTTCCTCTGGAGCATGCGCAAGCGCTGGGCCGCGCCAGGATTCCTGTTTGGGGTGTACTTGATGTTCAATGGGGTTGAACGGTTCTTCATCGAGAAGATTCGGGTCAATGCCGAGATGAACTGGCTGGGCCTGATGTTCACCCAAGCAGAGCTGATTTCGACGCTCACCTTCCTTGGGGGATTGGCCTTGACAATCTGGGTGTCCCGCCGCTCCAAAGGTTGACCCATGGAATCCATCCCGCCTCTCCCCTTCGACGCTGCGGAATTGACCGCGGCCGCGGTTGAGGTCATCCGTCCTGTTGGACACTACCTCTTGGCGCAGCGTGTGGCCGAGGCCGACATCGAAGTGAAGGGCCTGAACTCCCTCGTGAGCCACGTTGACAAGACGGCGGAAGCGCAGCTCGTGAAAGGGCTGCAGGCCTTGCTCCCCGAGGCCGGCTTTCTGGCCGAGGAAGGCACGGCGGGCGCGTCGGACGACGCCCGGTTCCGCTGGGTGGTGGATCCGTTGGATGGGACGACCAACTTGATTCATGGCTTGCCGGTGTTCTGTGTGTCCGTTGCCCTCGTTGATGGCCACCAGCCGGTCGTGGCCATCGTGTACGACCCCAACCGCGACGAGTGCTTCACCGCTTGGAAAGGCGGTGGCACGCATCTGAATGGGAAGCCCGTTCGCTGTGCCAACCGCAGCCATCTGTCGGACGCCTTGGTGGCCACCGGATTTCCCCACTGGGACTTCGATCGGATGGACGACTACCTCAAGGCTTTGACGGCGTTTGCTCGGGGCTCGCGCGGCATCCGCAGGATGGGGTCCGCCGCCATCGACCTGGCCTATGTCGCCTGCGGCCGGTTCGACCTCTTTTTTGAATACAGCCTGCAGCCGTGGGACATCGCGGCAGGCCTCCTGCTGGTCCAAGAAGCCGGAGGAATCACCTGCAATTTCTCAGGAGAGGACGACGCCGAATCCATGCTGTCTGGGGTAGAAACCTTTGCCGCTGCTCCCGGCATCGCTGAGGAAGGGTTGGCCGTGATCCGTTCAGCCTTCGGTTAAACGCTGCGGCGTGTGACCCGTTCCTTTGGGGAACGTGCCTTCCGCTTCGAATCACAACACGCCCCCTGATTTCGCCATTTGGATGCGCGAGCATTACCGCCTGGTGCTCTCCCAGAGCCGGCGCATGTTGGGGGTGACCGAGGATGCGGAGGACGTGACCCAAGCGGTGTTTGTGAAGACCTGGAAGGCGTGGGATGGGTTTGAAGGCAATGAAGCCCAGCGCCGAGCCTGGCTCCTGCGCATCACGCGCAATGCCACGGTGGACGCCGCCCGCAAGCGGAACCTGCGTCGCATGGCGCCGCTCGATGTCGTGTTGGAGGAGCGAACGGCCGAGGTCTTGAGTTCCCCCGATTTCGAAGGAGATGCCATCTTGGCGCGGCTGCATGCCGCGGTGTCCACGCTGCCGCCTAAGCAACGCTGGGTCTTTCAGGCCCGGTATTTCGACGATCGACCTTACGTCGATCTGGCCTCAGAAACGGGCACGTCCGAGGGGGCGCTGAAGGCCTCCTATCACCACGCCAAGAAAAAGATTGAAGTCATTCTGAAGAAAGAGGCGGAGTCCCTGTTCCATTAAACCCGAAGAATCCCCATTCGTTTTTCCCATGATGTCCCACTTCCCTTCTACCGGTCCGAATCGCAAAGACGATGGTTTCCGCGTCGCGGATTCCGCCGTGGAGCGGGCGATCCAGGATGTGATGTCCATGCCCCAACATGGCCGCACCCGTCGGCTCATGCCGATGTTGTCCATGGCGGCGTCGATTGCGTTGATCCTCGGGCTCGGTGTCGCGTTCAGCGAGGCGATGAAGCCGGAGCCTTGCATGACGTTTGCGTGTCAACTCGAGGCCATGTCCGATGAAGAATTGGCCGGGATGATGGAGTTGTTGGAGGAAGAGTCCCTCCTCGAGATGGAAGAAGAGTCTTGGACCACCCTGTACTGAACATGAAATCGATGAACGATATGAAGATGATCATCCGTCCCTTTCCAATGGTCCTGTCCACGTTGATGGTGGGCCTTCTGTTATCGCCGGCGCTGCTTGCCCAGCCGGATGGCCGATCTGGCGGTGTGGACCGCGAGGCGCTCCGCGAGCGCATGGACGTCATGGCGGTGGGCTTTCTCACGGAGGAGCTGGAGTTGGATGCCGAGTTAGCCCAGGTATTCTGGCCGATCTACAACGCCCACAAAGAAGAGCTGGATCGCGCCACCCGCGATTTGAAGAAGATCGGAGAAGACTTGAACGCATTCGAGGGCGGGTCAGAAGATGAATTCAACACCCTCCTTGATCGACTTGAGGCCGCAGAGTTTGGGCTCCCTCAATTGCGGGCTCAATTCCTCCGTGATGTGTCGGAGGAATTCGGGCCGGATTTTGCGGTCCGGTGCATCCAGGCGCAGAAAAAATTCAAGCAAGTGGTCCGCCAGCGAATGCAGCAGCGGATGTCCGGTCAGAAAAGCCGGCGGCCTGGGGGGCGTCCGAGACGCCCCTGACGTTCAGTCGTTGTCTGGACGGAAGGTCAGGCAGACGCCGTTGACGCAATGGCGGGTTCCCGTCTCGGTCGGTCCGTCAGGGAACACATGGCCGAGGTGCGAGTCGCATTCCGCACACCGGATTTCCACTCGAATCATGCCGTGGGAGGTGTCCCGGATGCGGGTCACCCTGGCCCCCTCGATTTCTTGATCGAAGCTGGGCCAGCCACAGCCGGCGTCGAATTTGGCGCTGTGCGCAAACAGGGCGGTGTCGCAGACCTTGCAGTGGTAGTTCCCCTTTCGGGTTTCCTGGTTGAGCTCGCTGGTGAAGGGACGCTCGGTGCCACTCCGGCGCAGCATGCGGAATTCTTCTGGACTCAGTCGGCCGACGAGGTCGGCGTCATCGTACTCTGCCATGGTCAACCTTGGGGCTGGCCACCACTCTGCTGACCGCCTTGTTGGCCGCCGCCCTCGCCGCCGTGGCGCCTGCCGCTGCGATTCTTGCGGCGCTTCTTGTTGCCGCCTTCACCGTGGCCACTTTGGCCGCCTTGGTTCTGGCCTTGCGGACGGTCTCCTCCACCGCCTTGGCCACCTCGGCCCCGGCGACGGTCTCCGTCCCGTCCACGGCCACCGCCGCCTCCACCGCGTCGATCGCCGCCACGGCCTCGGCCGCCTCCGCCACCACGTCCGCCACGACCACCGCGGTCGGAGGGGGCGTTCGGATCGTACGCAGGTCCTTCTCCCAACTCTTCTGGCAGGGGTTCCTTCCGGACCTCCATGTCGATGAGCTTTTCAATTTTGGCGAAGTTGCGCATCTCGCCTGGCGTGATGAGCGTGATGCCCACACCACCGCGACCTGCGCGGGCTGTCCGCCCGATGCGGTGCACGTAGTCTTCTTCATTCGGCGGCACATCGTAGTTGATGACCATCTCGATGTTGTCGATGTCAATGCCGCGGCTGACCACGTCGGTGGCGACGAGGACGTTGACCTTTCGGTTGCGGAACCGGCGCATGACGTCTTCCCGGTCTTTTTGCTCGAGGTCTGAGCTGATGGAGCCCACATTGAGTCCGGCCTTGGAGAGCGAGCGGGCGATGATGCCAATGCTGCGCTTTCGGCTGGAGAAGACGATGACGGACTCCAGGCCGCGGTCCTTGAGCAGGCTGACCAGCAGTTTTGGCTTCTGGTCGTCGTGGACGGGGTAAGCCACTTGCATCACCTTTTCCGCCGGGCGGGACAGGGCGATCTGGACCGTCACAGGATCCTTGAGCATCGACGTGGCCAGCTTGCCGATGCGGTCGGGCATCGTGGCGCTGAAGAGCAGGGTCTGGCGCTCGGGGTTGCAATGCTCGGCAATGCGGTTGATGTCACCAAGGAAGCCCATGTCGAGCATGCGGTCCGCCTCATCGAGGATGAGGACGTCGAGCTTACTCAGGTCCACATAGCCCAGATTCATGTGGCTGAGCATCCGGCCGGGCGTGACGATGGCGATGTCGACGCCCGTGGTGAGGGCATTCTTCTCGCGGTCGAAATCGCTTCCACTGCCACCGCCGTAGATGGCCACACTGGACGTGCCAGAGAAATAGCCGAAGCCTTCACAGGCCTGGTCGATTTGCAGGGCGAGCTCGCGAGTGGGCGTGATGATGAGGCACTTGATGTGGTCCCCGCCGCCGGCTTCGTGGATGTTGTGCATCGTCGGAAGCAGGAAGGCGGCGGTCTTGCCGGTTCCAGTCTGGGCGATGCCGATCAGGTCCCGCCCTTCGGTGATGGGCGGGATGGCCAGGGTCTGGATGGGTGTGGCGACTTCGAAGCCCATGGCGTCGAGGCCTTCCTGCACCGCGTCGCAGAGGGGCAGTTCCTTGAAGGGGAGTTTGGGGGGTTCCTCGGGTGCCGCTTCGGCTTCGGAGGATTCGTCTTGGGCGTCCCGGGTCGGCGCGTCCTGCGCCTCGGCTTCTTTGTGGCCCGAATCGGGCTGGGACGCATCGGAGGGGGCCAACGGTTGGTCGGCGTCGTGCGTGTCAATCATGAAATGGCATCCGCGGTTGTAGCGAATGCCTCAAAGTTCGGACATGTGAGCCCCGGCTCGACACACGACAAGAAGTTTGTGAGTCCGCGCAACTTGAAAGCCACGAGGCGGTTACTTTGTCGAACTGTAGTTCCGCCCATGCGTCACCGCTTTCTCAAATTCTGCATCTGCCTGCTTCTGAGCTTGTTGGGGAGCTATGCTCAGGCGACGCACATCGTCGGCGGTGAGATCAGCTACGAGGACTTGGGCAATGGGTCCTATCGCATTCGGCTGGTGGTGTACCGCGATTGTGGCCCAACCAATCAAAACGGAACCGGTTTTGACGATGCCGCTGCGGTCGGCATTTTCAATGCCAATGGACAGTTAATCAATTCGGTCAGCATCCCCCTCTCCTTTCAGAACGTCAATGAAGTGCCCGTGGTGCTGGAGAACCCGTGTGGCACGCCTCCACCCTCGGTGTGTGTGGAGCAGGCGGTGTACCAGCAGGTGGTGGACATTGGGGAGTCCCCCAACGGTTTCACCTTGAGCTACCAACGTTGTTGTCGGAATCCGTCGATCATCAACCTCAATGCGCCGGACGATGCCGGGGCCACCTTCACGACGCAAATCCCGGGCACCAACCAGACGGAGGCCCCGAACAGCAGTCCGGTATTCAACAGCCTGCCGCCGGTGGCCCTTTGTGCCGGGTTTGACTTCTTTTTTGACCACAGCGCGACGGATGCGGATGGCGACAGCCTGGCGTACACGTTCTGCTCGCCCATGTTTGGTGGAACGCCGAACCAACCTGCGCCCAACCCGCCCAACGGACCGCCTTACACAGACGTGAACTGGGCTGCTGGTTACAGTGCGACCTATCCGATGGACGGTGACCCCGCCCTGTCCATTGACCCTGTGACGGGCTTCATCACGGGTCAGCCGACCACTGCGGGGCAGTATGTGATTGGCATTTGCGTGGAAGAATGGCGGGATGGTGTGCTGTTGAGCACATCCAATCGTGATTTCCAATTCAATGTCACGTTGTGCGATCCCAACATCAATTCCAATGTCGCCATCCAGACGGGCAGTCAGCTGTGCATTGGAGAGACCATCGATTTCCAGCAATTCTCGTTGAACGCCACCTTTTTCCACTGGGACTTTGGTGTGCCTGGCATCGAATCGGACACGTCGAACCTCGCCTACCCGAGCTACACCTTTCCGGAGCCGGGAACCTACACGGTGACGTTGGTGGCCAATCCAGGTTGGCCCTGCGCAGACACGAGCACGTCGGTCTATGACGTCTTCGCTCCGGTCAATCCAGAGCTCGAGGTGACGGGATTCGATTGCTCCTCGGGGACACCGGTCTTCGATTTCGGAACGGTGGAGACCTACAACGGAGCGGACTTTACGTGGGACTTCGGCAACCTCGCCTCGAGCAGTTCCAGTAACCTCGCCACACCGGGAGGCATCGGGTTTCCAGAGATGGAGGATGTCGAGGCGGAATTGACCCTTGTTCAAAATGGATGCGTGGGCAGCGGTGTGTTGGATTGGACCCCACCGCCCCCTCCGACTTCTGGGATTGTTCCGCAAGTCGATTTTTGCACGGGATTCACCCTCAACTTCGAGAACAGCAGCGTGGGCGGGTCTGGCTTCGCGTGGGATTTCGGGGAGCCTGGAAATCTGGATGTCAGTGAAGACGCTTTCCCCACCTGGACATATGATGGCCCGGGGACGTACACCGTACAATTGGTAACGCTCGCAGATTTTCAATGTCCGGACACGACCACAGAAGTGTTCGAGGTGGCGTGGTTGCTGGAACCCTTTTTCGAGACACCGGACCCCGAGTGCTTTGAAGAACACAGCTTCACGCTGGAGGCCATTGGTGTCACGGACCCGAACGCGACGTTCCAATGGGACTACGCGCCGGGATCCGCGACCATGGATGCGGGCAGTGCCCTCCAGGGGTTGGCCTTTCCCCAGCCCGGTACTTACACCGTAGAGGTGACTGTGACGGCCGAGGGATGTGAGCGGGATTTCGATTCGGAAGTCGAGGTGTTGGTGGATCCCAGCATCGGTTTTGACGGTGGACCGGTGACGGGGTGTCCCCCGCTGCCGGTGAGCTTCGAGAACTTCTCGGTGACCGAGACTGCAGCGGGATACACTTGGCTTTTTGGGGATGGTTCCACATCATCGTCACCGAGTCCGAGCCATGTCTACGAGGTCCCGGGTACGTACACCGTGACCCTCGAAATGACCACGACGGGATACTGCAACCAAGACCTCGCGGAGACCAAGACGGCGTTTGTGGAAGTCCATCCAGTGCCTTCTGCAGGATTTGAGGTGGAACCCAATCTCGTGGACATCCTGGAGCCCCAGGTGGAGGTGACGGACTTGAGCGTGGGCGCCGTTCAGCATTTCTACAATTTCGGGGACGGCGGATCGAGCGATGCGTCCGACCCAACATACGTCTTCACGGGGGCTGGCCTGTTCAATGTGACCCAGACCGTCCTCAACGAATACGGTTGCACGGCGGTGGCCCAGGGAGAGGTGGGCGTCAATGGCACCTTGTTTTACGCACCCAACAGCTTCACCCCCAACAACGACGGGCTCAACGATGTATGGAAACCGGTTGTGACGGGGACGTCGGCCTATTCATGCAAGGTGTTCAACCGTTGGGGTGAGGTGTTCTTTGAGACCGACGATCCTGAGGCGGTTTGGCTGGGCAATGTGCGCGATGGCGAACATTACGCCCCCAACGGCCTGTATCTGTACCAGGTTTTCTTGGAGGACCAGCTCCGGATTCCGTTCGAGTACACGGGGCAGATTCAGCTGTTCCGTTGATTCGGCTCAGGTTGTCTTACCTTCTCCCCAACGAATACAGGAGACATGTACGGCGATCGCAAGCAGCAGGATTGGGGACGGGGTGACCGTCGCGAGGAGGATGTGCACACGATTTCGGTGAAGGCCGGAAAGCGCACCTACTTTTTTGACATCCGCGCCACCCGGGCCAAGGACCTTTATTTGACCATCACCGAAAGCAAGCGCCAGAACCACGCCAATGGTGAGGTCACGTACAGCAAGCACAAGCTGTTTTTGTACAAGGAAGATTTCGAGAAGTTCGCAGATGGCCTGAAGGACAGCTTGGAGAAGATCTCCGAACTCCAAGGAACAGGAGACTACCAGAGCGGGGAGCACCACGGTCCCAAAAAGGACGAGGGAGGATCGTCCGACGAGGTTCGCTTCGAGGATTTGTAAGCTTCTGATTGCGCATGGAACAGGGGTTCCGTGTGGATAATTCACCCGGCTTCCCACAGGAGTGTCCGGCTATATTTGAGCTTCAAGCATCATGAAGCTTCACTACTACGGACACAGCTGCTTTGCCCTCGATACAGGAGGTCTGTTTGTGTTGGTGGACCCTTTCATTCAGCAGAATGAAGCCGCTTCCTCTGTGGACGTCTCGAGCTTGCGCCCCTCCCAGATTCTGCTGACCCACGGCCACGAAGACCATGTCGCCGATGCGGAGGTCATCGCCAACCAATCGGATGCTGAACTGATTGCGCCATACGAAGTGGCCTCCTGGTTCAGTTCGAAAGGAGTGAAACACGTTCGTCCCATCAATCCGGGCGCCACCTTTTCCCTGACGGGAGGCGGTGACACCGTCGAGGTGCGTTGCGTCGGCGCGTCTCACAGCTCCACCCTGCCTGATGGCAGCCCGGGAGGAGTGGCCACGGGATACCTTCTGGAATGTTGCGGAACCCGCGTCTACCATGCCGGTGACACTGCACTCACTCCAGAATTCGACCTGATTGGTCGGCTCTGGTCCCCGGATGTGGCGATCCTGCCCATCGGCGGGACCTTCACCATGAGCTATGCTGAAGTGCCGGCCGCCATGGACATGCTCGATTGTCGACACGTGGTCGGCATGCATTACGACACTTTCCCTCCCATCGCCATTGACACCGCGGAAGCCACTCGGACTGTGGAGGCGGCAGGAGGTCAACTTCATCTTCCCGGCATCTCCGAGGTGCTGGACATCCCGTTTTGAACATGGGCAAGATCATCGCCATCGCAAACCAAAAAGGCGGCGTCGGTAAGACGACCACCGCCATCAACCTCGGCGCCAGCTTGGGTGCGCTCGAGTACCGCACCCTCCTGGTGGATGCCGATCCTCAGGCCAACAGCAGCTCCGGTGTGGGCGTCGATCCGAAGTCGGTGGAGAGTGGCACCTATGAGTGCCTGATCTCCCAGGCCGACGCCAAGGCGGCCATTTTGGAGACCGGCAACCCCAACCTGTGGTTGCTGCCGTCCCACATCGACCTGGTGGGTGCGGAAATTGAACTGATTGGCGAAGCCGAGCGCGAGCAACGCATGCGGTCGGCATTGGAGCCGTTGCGCGATGAATTCGACTTCATCCTCATCGATTGCTCCCCGTCTCTCGGACTCATTACCCTCAATGCGCTCGCTGCAGCCGACAGCGTCGTGATTCCTGTGCAGTGCGAGTATTTCGCCTTGGAGGGATTGGGCAAGTTGCTGAATACCATCAAGATTGTACAGGGTGGACTCAACTCGAATCTGGGCATCGAGGGCATCCTGTTGACGATGTACGACACCCGCCTTCGCCTGTCCAATCAGGTGGTCGAAGAGGTGCGCATGCACTTTCGTGAGTTGGTCTTCGACACCTTGATTCACCGGAACACCCGACTGGGTGAAGCGCCGAGTCACGGTGAGACGATTGTGATGCACGACGCTTCCTGCAAGGGGGCCATCAACTACCTCAACCTGGCCCGCGAAATCCTGCAGAAGAACGACCTGACGAAAGTGCCCAACGCAGAGAAGTTCCTCGATGAGGACGGTGCCTTGCCCTCTGCCGGTGTGAAGCCCGAGCTCAACTGACCTGAAGGCCATGGCCAAAAAGGGAAAGAAGAAACCCGCCCTCGGCAAAGGCCTGAGTGCCTTGCTGGAGGCCCAGCAACACAATCAGGCTGGCGGTTTTGGTGAGGACGCGGCACCGCGCGCATCAAAGCGCAAGGCGTCAAAGGATGCGCCAGCAGTGGACATGGCCGGAAGGGTGGCGTTGTTGCCCATCAGTGCCATTGAGGCCAATCCCGACCAGCCGCGCCGCACGTTCGAGCCTTTTGCCTTGAATGAGCTGGCGGACAGCATTCGCACCCTCGGGATCATTCAGCCCCTGACCGTCCGACGCGTCAGCGCAGCCAAGTACCAGCTCATCTCCGGCGAGCGCCGTTTCCGCGCCAGTCAGTTGGCGGGCCTCGACAAGGTTCCCGCCTATGTCCGGGAGGCCAACGATCAAGAGATGCTGGAGATGGCGTTGGTGGAGAACATCCAGCGCGAAGACTTGGACGCCATCGAGGTGGCCATCAGCTTTCGTCGGCTCATGGAGGAATGCGCTCTCACCCAGGAGGAGCTGGCCGCCCGTGTCGGCAAGCAGCGTTCCACGGTGTCCAATTATGTCCGCCTGCTCGGCTTGCCGGCGGAAGTGCAGCAGTCTGTGGCTGCAGGCCATTTGAGCTTCGGCCATGCCCGGGTGTTGGCTGGACTGCAAGAGTTGAAGAACCAAAAAGCGTTGTACCGGCGCATTCTAGAGAAGGGCCTCAACGTTCGCCAAACCGAGAGGGAGGCCAGCGACATCGTGGGCCGGAAACCGAGCAAGCAGTCGACCGCCAACGCGTTGAGCCTGCAGCTGCAGACCATGCGGGCCCACTTGAGAAGCCGTTTTGAAGGCCGCACCCTGGACGTCAAAACCAAGGGGGATGGCGCAGGCCGCATTGAACTCTACTTCCAGGATGCAGACGACCTGCAGCAGCTCCTGGACGATCTCGGTGCCCGCTGATGCTCGCCCGTTGGGCTTGCCTTCTGGTGGTCGTGTTGACGTGGGGGCCGCTCCTCGGTCAGGAGACGGATGCCGAGCGCATTTCTCGGACCACGTGGCACAGCGCCGTGCTCCCGGGATGGGGGCAAGTCAACAATGGCAAGTGGTGGAAGGTGCCCCTCGTTTACGGGGCTTTGGGGGTGAGTGGCTATTTCATTCAAACAGAAGGGGCCATTTACAAGGAATACCGAGACGGCTACTTGGCCATGACGGATGACGACCCTTTGACGGTGTATGTCACCGAGTTTGACGCCCAAGGCGTGCTTGAGCGCCGGGACTTTCACCGGTCCAACCTCGAGCAGAGCGTGCTCACTTTTGTGTTGTTGTGGGGTGCCCAAGTTGTGGACGCCCATGTCGACGCCCACCTGTTGGGATTCGATGTGTCCGAAGATTTGTCTTGGTCTCCGCAGACCGGCCCGGTGTTCGGATTGAAGCTTTCGCGCTCCTTGTCCTCCTCACCTGCTCTTCCTGCCAAGCGATGACCACACCGTTGCGCATTCTCATCCAGGGCCGCGGCCGCATGGGACAATCCGTTCAGTCCGCGGCGTTGTCACGCGGGCACAAGGTGGTCGGGCCATGGGGCCGAGAAGACATGGCGGCCTCGGATTGGCCTGAGGTGGATGTGGCCATCGATTTCACCGCGCCGGATGCCGCCTTGGGCGTGTTCCAAGCATGTCGTGAGCGGGGCATTCCGCTGGTGAGTGGAACCACTGGATGGCTCGATCATCGCGAAGAGGTGGAATTGGCCGTGGCCAAGGCAGGACATGCCATGTTGTGGGCACCGAATTTTTCGGTGGGCATCCACTTGTTTCGCCGCGCCTTGGCCCAAGTCCAGCACGCCCTGTCTGACCAAGACTACGCAGTCCATATTGGGGAGGTGCACCATACAGGCAAAGTCGATGCGCCCAGTGGGACCGCGTTGGCATTGGCCTCGGACCTGGAGGCTGGCGGTGCCCAAGATGTGTCCGTCGAGGCGCACCGCTTGCCCGGTGTCCCCGGCACCCATGAGGTGGTCTGGCAGAATGGGGTGGATCGCATCACCTTGACCCATGCCGCCAAGAACCGGTCCGGCTTTGCCAACGGAGCGGTTCGCTGCGCGGAATGGCTCGTTGTTCAGTCTCCCCCTTTTGACAAGATTCACAGCATGAATGACGTTTGGGGTTGATATTGCCGCACCTGTACCACGGCCCATGTCCATTGCCCTTCTGCTCCTTCTCGTCCTGCCATTGATCCACATGGTCACCTTGCCCCGGCTGTTCAAGCGGGCAGGACTGACGGCGTGGCATGGCTTCGTCCCCGGATTGAACTACTGGAGTTGGCTCAGCCTGTTGAAGCGGCCCAAACATTGGTGGATCGGCTTGATTTTTCCGGGCCCGAACCTCATCATGTTCACCATCCTGCATGTCGAGACCGGCATTGCATTCGGGAAGCGTTCGACCGCCCAGCAATGGCTTATGGGTGCCCTGCCCTGGGTGGGGATGGTAACGCTGGCGATCGGTGGACAGGACGCCTATGTGGGCCCCCGGAACTGGGAAGGCAAGAAGAAAGGCATGGCGCGCGAATGGAGCGAAGCCATCCTGTGGGCCACCGTCGTGGCCTCCCTCCTTCGGGGCTACGTGTTTGAGGCCTTCATGATCCCCACGGCTTCGATGGAGGACAGCATGCTCGTCGGAGACTACTTGGTGGTCAGCAAGATGAGCTACGGTCCCAAGGTCACCGAAGTGCCGTTGAGTGTGCCGTTCGTGCACAACGCATTGCCGGGCTCGGGCCTCCGGTCCAGCTATCTTGAGTGGGTCGAGCTGCCCTACATGCGCCTGCCTGGTTTTGGCGATGTGGACCGCTACGATGCGGTCGTCTTCAACTTCCCGAATGGCGACACCGTTGTGGTGGACACCTACCTCGCAGGACACGACTACCACGCCTTGTTGCGTCAGCGGGCCATCGGTTTCGCTGGCGGAGATGTGGTCGCCTATGAAGCGGACAAGGCGAAGTTCAATGCCATGGCGCGCAAGGACTGGAGCCGATCCCATGGCATCAAGACCCGCCCGGTTGGCAAGAAGGAGCATTATGTGAAGCGTTGTGTGGGCTTGCCGGGAGAAGACCTGTCCATCGTCAACCGCGAGTTGGTCATCGACGGTGAAGTGGTCCCCTCTCCTCCTGGATTGCAGTTCAATTACCTCGTGAGGTTGAAGCGCGAAGCCGACTTGCGCGTGATCCGCGAGCGCTTCGGCCTGACCGACATTGACATCCAAGGAAAGGGCCCGGGGGGCACCTACTTCATGGCGCTGCGCGAGGATGAGGCCGCCACATTGATGGATCAGGGGCTTGTCGCAGAAGTGCAGCCCTACGACCCCACCTCCCGTCGCGGTACGCTGGACATGTACCCGAACACGAACCGGTTCGATTTCGCCAGTTGGGATTTGGACAATTACGGTCCGATTCACCTACCCGCTGAAGGGGAAACCTTGCCCCTCACACCCCGCAACGTCGCGCTGTACAAGCGGGTCATCATGGCGTACGAAGGCCATGACATGCGCGTGGAAGGCGATGACGTCTACATCGATGGGCAGCCCGCAACGGAATACACTTTTGAACAGGGCTACTACTGGCTGATGGGCGACAACCGCCACAGCTCAGCCGACAGCCGCTACTGGGGCTTCGTGCCCGAGGACCATGTCGTGGGACGTGCGGCTTTCACGTGGTTCAGCAAAATGAACGAGGCCCAGCATGGTGAGTCCGGCATCCGCTGGGACCGCATGTTCAAACCGGTCCGCTGATCTCTTGTCGGGACCCCTTCTTCCCCTGCGCCCATTTCCACCGGTTCACTGGTGGTGTGCAGGTGCAGCAGACGGTGCGCAGCTGGATGTTGGGGAACACTACCCCAAGCGGACGTTTCGCAACCGCATGGTGCTGGCGACGGCCAACGGGCTGGAAAATTTGACCTTGCCGGTCGAGCGTCGCGGGGGTCTCCCCCGGTCACAGTTTGAGACCCGGCGCGTTCTGGCGGATGCGGACAAGTTGTGGCGTGCGGTGCACACGGCCTACGGAGCGGCTCCTTTCTTTGAGGAAATGGCCCCTGAACTGGAGGTCTTGTTTCGTCATGGTCCGGATACCATTGGGGAGTGGAACCTCTCGTCCATCCGATGGGCAGCGGATTGGCTCGGTGCGGAGGTTCCAGCCCAGGCTTCAGCGGATGATGTGGACCGCAAGGCCATTCAACACGAAGCGCAAGATGTCGTTTGGGCTGTCCGAATGGCGGATAGGATGCATCCTTGGCACCACGTCTGGGCCGACAGGGCGACGTTGTCTTGGGAGTCGTTGTCCGTGATGGACCTGCTGCTTCACTGCGGACCCGCAGCTGCGGAATGGATCATTCCGTTTCCATCGAGTGGATCTCGGCGTCCAGAATGACATCGAGAACGACCACCCGGCGTTCTTCCACGAGGTAGTAGATGCGGTGGTTGTGTGCGAGCACACTCCAAATGTCGTCTGCAATGCTATCGAACCGGGCTTTGCGCGCATCTGCAGGCATGGCGTTGGATGCCAAGCCGCGGATGCGGTTGACGATTTCGTCTTTCGCCCGTTCCGCACCAATGAGAGAGGCGCCTTGGAGTTGGCGAATGATGCGTTCTATGGCGGTGGTGGCCCGGTCGGCGAGGATGACGTCTCGTTGCACGAGCGCAATGTCGGCACACGGGGACAAAGGCGGGGATAAATCGGGCATGAAGGGTGCGTCCCTCCTCATCGACCCCGCTACTTTAGCCGCATGGAAACGGTCGATTCCCTGCTGAGGACCCCATTGCACGACGTGCATATCGCAGCTGGAGCCAAAATGGTGCCTTTCGCCGGTTATGACATGCCGGTCCAGTATGCGGGCCTCCGCTTGGAGCATGCTGCCGTGCGGGAGGGCGTGGGCCTGTTTGATGTCAGCCACATGGGAGAACTTTGGTTCTCCGGTCCAGGTGCGGGGGCTTTTCTGCAGTCCCAATTGGCCGGTGATGTGGGCAAGGCGACTCCAGGTAAAGCGCTCTACACCTGTCTCCTCAATGATGAGGGGGGCATCGTGGAGGACCTTCTGGTTTATGGATTCGAAGACCGCTACTTGCTTGTTGTCAACGCAGCCAACAAGAACACCGTGGTGGCCCTGCTGGAATCGGAGCTCACCGATGATGTCCACATGGAGGATGCCAGCGACGTGACGGCCTTGCTCGCATTGCAAGGACCGAAAAGCGATGATGTCCTGTGTGCTGCTGGGGTCGATCTTCGGGAATTGCCGTTGTATCATCATGCCCCGGCCACGCTGTATGGCGCCAAGGTGCTCGTGGGCACGACGGGATACACCGGTGAGCGTGGGTTTGAGTTGTACGTCCCTTCCGAGAAGGCGGTCGAAGTGTGGTCTGCCATGATGGAAGCTGGAAAATCTATGGGTCTGGTTCCTTGCGGATTGGGCGCTCGGGATACGCTCCGCCTCGAAAAGGGCTACTGCTTGCATGGCAACGACATCGATGCCGACCATACTCCGGTAGAAGCTGGACTGAACTGGACGGTGGGTTGGAAAACCGACTTCCGCGGCAAGTCCGCCATTCTGTCCCAAAAGCAAGCGGGGCCGTCCCGAAAGCTGGTGGGCTTCAAATTGACGGAGCGCGGTGTGCCCCGTCAAGGCTACCCTCTCTTGTCTGCCGATGGAGAGCCCATCGGCGTAGTCACCAGCGGCACCCAAAGCCCTTCTCTGGGAGAGCCCATCGGCATGGGGTATGTGGATGCGTCCCACGCCTCGACAGGCACCTCCATCAAGGTGGCCATCCGCAAAAAGGAAGTGGCGGCCACCATCGTCAAAACCCCGTTTCTCTGAAGATGTCTGATTCCAAGTCCACCACACAGGTCGAACGCGGGGAACGCCGGGTCGAAGTCTGCTTTTCGCCCAAGCAGTTTGAGCTGTACAAGGACGAGTTCCACACTTGCGTGGTCATCGATGTGTTGCGCGCGACCAGTGCCATTTGTACGGGTCTCGCCAACGGGGTGGAGAAGATCATTCCGGTTCCGACGGTGGAGGAGGCCCGAGTCTTGCAAAAGCAAGGGTGCATCGCTGCCGCAGAGCGCAATGGTCAAATCGTGGAAGGGTTTGACTTGGGCAACTCTCCCCGCTCTTATATAACGGATGAGCTCGTAGGCAAGACAGTGGCCCTGACGACCACCAATGGAACCAAGGCCGTGGCGATGGCCCAAGACATGCCGCAATTGGCGATTGGCAGCATCAACAACCTCGATGCCATCTCGACGTGGCTGATGCAGCAACCCGGACACGTGTTGCTTCTCTGCTCAGGTTGGAAGGACAAATTCAATCTGGAGGACACCCTTTGTGCGGGTGCCATCGCGGACCGGCTCATCGACATCGCCCGCTTCAAAAGCACTGAGGACAGCACCATCGCAGCCAAGCACCTCTTCCTCGGGGTTCGGGGCAACATTTTTTCCTTCCTGAAAGCGTCTTCCCACCGCCGCCGTTTGAGGAACCTCAACCTCGGTGAGGACATCAAGTATTGTCTGACGCCCAACACGGTCAATGTTGTGCCCGTCTTGCAAGATGGTGCGTTGGTGGATTCGCGCAAGTTGGCGGAGGCCAGGTCGGTTTCTTGAAGTCTCAGCTCTGGGCCATACTGGGCTGTTGCGTTCTCGCCTTGGCGTTTCAGTCGTGGGGGTTTTTCGTTCACCGCCACATTCATGCGGCAGCGGTCTCGGCGCTGCCGGATCCTCTCCGTCCTTGGTTTGAACAGCAGTCCGATTGGCTGACGGAACACGCCGTCGATGCGGACAAGCGCAAGCGAATGGTGGAGCGCGAGGCGCCAAAGCACTATCTCGATTTGGATGCCCCTGCGCTGCACTGCCTTCAGGACCTTGGCTCTGCCCCTTGGTGGTCCCAGGCATGCGAGGTGTGCTCGGAGGACACGTTGTGGGCCTATGGTGTTTTGCCTTGGAACATCCAATGGACGTACCGTCGGTTGGTGGAGGCCATGCACGATGGGGATGCCGCGCGCATTCTTCGGCATGCGGCTGATTTGGGTCACTATGTGGGCGATGCGCATGTGCCATTGCACACCACGCTCAACTACAACGGGCAGTTGACAGGGCAGGAAGGCATCCACGGCTTGTGGGAAACGCGCCTGCCCGAGTTGTATGGAGGTCGCTATTTGCTGGCCGTTCCCGAAGCGGAATACATCGGGGATGTGGGCCAGTGGGCTTGGGAGGTGGTTCACCGCAGCCACGCCGCTGTGGACAGCGTATTGGCGATGGAGGCGGAACTCGTGGCAAGCTGGTCAGGTGACTTGGTGGTGCGCGAGGAGCGTGGCCGAACCGTCCAATTGCAAAGGGTCGAGCCATGGTGTTCTGCCTATCACGATCGGCTGGACGGAATGGTGGAACGGCAATGGCGGGCGGCCATTCATGGTGTGGCTTCTGTCTGGTGGAGCGCCTGGGTGGATGCGGGTCAGCCTGATTTGGAGCAGGTGTTGGGAGCCAATGAAGCTTGTGGTTGGTGGCGTCGGGTTCGCGGCCGGTGCGAGGACCACGATGGGAACCCATAACTTGAGAGCATGCCGCGATTGGTGCTCGTCAACTCCTACTCTGCCGGAAGCCATGCCCTCTGGGAGCGCGGGCTGGAGGAACACCTCCCCAAGCTCGGCGAGCGTCCCGAAGAGGTCTGGTCCGTGGATGTGGTCAGGCTTCCCGGCAGGCATTGGAAGTGGCGGATGCATTCAGCGGGCTGGACCATGGTCCAGCGCATGAAGGAATCCGGACAGCTGAAACAGCCTGTCGATGTGTTCCTGGTGACGGACATGTTGGATGTGGGGCAATTCAGGGCGGCGCTGCCGGCTGAACACCGGTCCACACCCATTGCGCTGTACTTCCATGAGAATCAGCTGACATTTCCCGACCATCCCGAGCGGCCTCCGTTGGAGTGGGACCGGCATTATGCCTTTTTGAACCTGACCTCTGCGTTGTTGGCCGACGCGGTGTGGTTCAACTCGGAGTACCACCGCTTGGTGTTCCTCGATTCGATTCCGGAATTCCTGCGGCAATTGCCTTCACCCCGTCCGGTTCAGCCCCACTTGGAGATCGAAAGGAAGTCCAAGGTGTTGCCCATCGGGTTGGAGCCGGATTGCTTTCGTTCAGAGGGTCAGGGCATTCGTTTTGGTGAGGGCCCGCCCGTCATCGCTTGGAACCACCGTTGGGAGCACGACAAGGGACCGCGGGCATTTCTCGATGTATTGAGGGTGGTTCGTGACCATGGGGCCAGATTCAGGCTGTGCGTCTTGGGGCAATCCTTTGAAGATCGTCCTGCGGCATTCGATGCCTTGCGCAGCGAATTCGAGGACGACATCGTGCATTGGGGATTCGCAGCATCCCGAAGCGACTACCTTGACCTGTTGGCTTCGTGCGACATCGCCTTGGTGACGGCCCACCATGACTTCTATGGGATCAGTGTCCTCGAGTCTGCAGCCTTGGGCTTGCACATTGTAGCGCCCGCTGAATTGGCCTACTCCGACCACTTCCCGAAGGAGTCATTGCATGCGAGAACCGATTTGGCGAATGGGCTGATGATGGCGCTGGAGGGAGAGAAAAAAAGGATCTGGAAAGACGCTGCAGCGCGATTGTCGTGGTCTCAAGTGACTCTGGCGTGGCATGAAGCGATGAATGAAGTCGGGAGAGGCAATAAGTTGAGTGCCCATTGAGGTGTCGGAAGTCTCCTTGAAAGGAGAGTCGAATTGAGATGAACGTGGGTTAAATCCCGCTCAAACTTGTGAGGCATCGGATGGATTGTGGATGGGGTTCCTGGACTTACTGTGGACAAATGAACTTTCGAGAAAGTCAAGGGGGCAAAGCCTTTTTTTTATGAAGGTTCGCAGGAATATTTGTCGTCCTTCTTGTCGGAAGAAGCATTTGCTGAATTCCGGTTTGAAGTCACCCATCTTAACCCACAACTGATGAACCTCAACCACGAAAGTGTCTGGGCAAATTGCCTCTCGTTTATTGAAGACAATGTCAGCGCTCAGGCCTTCAAGACGTGGTTCATTCCGATCAAATCGGTGAAATTGGAGGAGTCGGTCCTGACCATTCAGGTGCCGTCCCAGTTTTTCTACGAGTGGCTCGAAGAGCACTATGTGGACTTGCTCCGAAAGGCCATTGGCAAGGAGCTCGGCAAAGAGGCACGGCTGGAGTACTCCATCATCATGGAGCAGCCTGCAGCGGGCTCCTCTCCGTACACCGTGAAGCTCCCGACCTCCCACCATGCTGCCATCCGCAACCGCTCCGTGCAGATGCCGATGGACTCTGCAGAGGCACCCATCAAGAATCCGTTTGTGATTCCCGGGTTGAAGAAGCTCAACATCGACTCCAACCTCAACCCGAAGTACAGCTTCGAGAACTTCATTGAGGGAGAGAGCAACCGCCTGGCGCGCAGTGCAGGTTTTGCTGTGGCCCAAAAGCCCGGTGGAACGGCCTTCAATCCCCTGCTCATATACAGCCCCGTCGGACTGGGAAAAACCCACCTCGCCCACGCGATCGGAATTGAAATCAAGAACCGCAATCCTGAAAAGACGGTTCTCTACGTCAACTCTGAAAAATTCACGCACCAGTTCATTGATGCAGTGCGGAACAACAGCGTCAACGATTTCTCCCACTTCTACCAACTGATGGACGTCCTCATTGTGGACGACGTTCAGTTCTTCAGCGGAAAGGAGAAGACCCAAGACGTGTTCTTCCACATCTTCAACCACCTCCACCAGACAGGCAAGCAAATCGTCTTGACGAGCGACAAGCCGCCGGTGGAGATGCAGGGCATGGAGCAGCGCCTCCTCTCCCGCTTCAAGTGGGGCCTCAGTGCCGATGTACAGGTGCCAAGCCTTGAGACGCGCATGGCCATCCTCGAAAAGAAGATGTACGCCGACGGCATCGAGCTCCCGCGCGAGGTCATGGAGTACTTGGCTTACTCGATCAACACGAACATCCGCGAGCTGGAGGGCGCCCTCATCAGCTTGATTGCCCAGAGCAGCTTGAACCGCAAGGCGGTGACGCTCGAGCTGGCGAAGCAGATGATCGACAAGTTTGTCAAGAACACCGCCCGCGAGGTCAGCATCGACTACATCCAGAAGGTGGTGTGCGATTACTTCGATCTGCCGATCGAGCTCTTGAAGTCCAAGACCCGCAAGCGCGAAATCGTCCAAGCCCGCCAAATCGCGATGTACTTCGCCAAGAAGATGACCAAGAGCTCGTTGGCCAACATCGGTCTCCACTGTGGTGGAAAGGACCACGCCACCGTGCTCCATGCTTGCCGGACGGTCAACAACTTGAGCGAGACGGACAAGCACTTCCGGAAGTACCTCGAGGATCTAGAGAAGAAGCTGAACGTCAGCTGACCACGCTTCGGCTGTGACCCGTTATCTCGTCGTCTGCCTCGGCAACATCTGCCGCTCGCCCATCGGTGAGGGCTGGATTCGCCATGCCGCCATGGTGCGGGGCCTTCGGGTCAAAGTGGACAGCGCCGGCACCTCGGGCTACCACGCCGGGGACCCGCCGGACCGCCGCAGTGTGGCGACCATGCGGGCAGTCGACATCGACATTTCCGGACAGCGATCGCGCAAATTCGTTCGGGCTGATTTTCAGAAGTTTGACCGGATTCTGGTGATGGACCGATCCAATTTGGCCGACGTCTTGGGCATGGCCCGAACCGGGGATGAGCGCTCGAAAGTGGCGCTGTTTGACCCCTCGGGAGCGGAAGTGCCCGATCCCTATTATGGCAGCGAGGACGGGTTCGCGCAGGTGCGCGAGCAGGTGCGGGTGGCTGCCGAGGCCCAATTGGGGGACGATTTCCCTGGCTGAGCGTCAATCGACACGCACTTCAAACCGAAGCGGGGTGTGTTGTGGCAGCCCCAAGTCCGGATGGGCCTGCGACCCGAATGCTTGGTCAGACGGGCTCCACAGCGCGAATGTCATGCCGCGCTCCGCATCCTGGAGCCAAGGGGCCAGTGCCGGAACGACTTGGTCGGGGTCGCCTTGAACGTAGCGCAAGACCACCGGGTCGGGTTCGATCACTGTGCCGTCGGCCCGCTGGGTAGAGATGGTCAGGGTGATCGAATCTCCCGGTACAATCCGCCCTTCCCCTTCCGTCCGCCATTCGGGCCTTCCTTGTCGGAGAAGGCCGACCCAGTCGGCTTCTACCCGGGCAGCGTCGAACGGCCGGCGGCCCATGGCCTGGCGATGGTGTTCGGCCAAGTCCTTCTGGGTCATGCATTGCCAGAGCACCGTCAAGCTGTCTTTGCCATTCCACCTCCATTCATCCCGCAAGGACAATGGCAAAATGCGCGGGTCCAGCCGAATCCGGTCACCGCAAGCCAAGGTGGGCAGGCTTTTCAAATCGCGAAGCAAGGTGCGTCCCTCCAAGGTGGTGTCGGGCGCCACCCAATGCTGACCAGCTTCGGATTCGGCGAGGACCCATTCTCCGCGGGCCAGGGCGTCCGTCAAGCTGCCTGTCCCCAATTCCATCAGCCGCCAAGGGGGCGGCTCTGGCGTCGCACAACCGAGCAGCAGAAGACCGCACAGGGTCGGCCACCTCGAATTCATGCGGGTCGGCGATACAGGTCCACCCTGCAATGGATGGCGATGACGGCCTCTTGCGGAATGTCCGGAGGCAAGCCACTCATGCCCCAGGCGCGGATGGGCGGCAGGATGGCGCGCAGGCTGTCCCCCAAATGGGCCAATCCAAACAGCTCGTGGAATCCGGATGGCAAATCCGTGCTGCCGGGTTCAAAGGCCAACGGTCCGTCCGCGGTCCAATCCGTGATGATGCGTCCGTCGAGCAATTCGAACCGGTGGTGGATTTCGAGTACGCTTCCTTCTTGGAGGCTTTCCACCGATTGAGCGCCCGGAATGGAGTCCAGCCTTTGGTACCAAATGCCGGTTCCCGTCCGGGTGACCTTGTCCCAAGTGGCCGTCTGTGCGTTGATCAAGCTGTCAATGGCCAGGGCGCGCTGACGCTGGAATTCGACAAAGTCCTGCGGCTTGGGGCTGGTTTGGACCGGCCGATCAGGCAGCCACTTGTCTTGGTGACACCCGGTGCAGCTGGGCAACATCAGCACCCCAAGCGCGCAAGCGAACCACAGGATGCGGGGAAGGGTCATCCTTTGGGTGCTTCGGCAGCTTGGATTCCCGCTGCGATTTCTGGAAGAAGTCCCCGAAGCCGCGCCATCACCACGCCGATGGATTCGGTCGATGCACCACCGGCAGCATTGTGGTGGCCGCCACCGTCAAAATGCTGCTCCGCAAAGTCCCGGACACTGAAGTCTCCAACGGAACGGAAGCTCATCTTGACGCGGTCGGTGGATTCCTTGGCAAAGACGGCGACCTTGACGCCAGCCACGCCGAGGGCTCTGTTGACCAATCCTTCCGTGTAGCCTGCGCGGTAATGGAAGCGCGCCATGTCCTCTGCGGTGAGGTGGACAAAGGCCGTCTGAAACTCAGGGTAGACCTCCATGCGCTCCACCACAGCGAAAGCATGAAGTTTCATGCGGTCCATGGATTGCTCTCCAAAAATGGCCTCATGCACGGCGGTGTGGTCGAGGCCGCGGTCCATCATTTCGGCGATCACGCGGTGGGTTTCCGAGGAGACCGAGCTGAAGCGGAAGCTGCCTGTATCGGTCATCATGCCGGCGTACAGCAAGGAGGCACTTGTGGCATCCACAGCATCCTTTCCGCCCAAACCGGCGATGACGCCCCACAACAATTCCGCCGTGGAGCTGCATCGCGCGTCATGGACTCGTGCAGTCGGGAAGTCTTCCGGCCCCATGTGGTGGTCCACCATGAGCCACGCTCCTGTGGCGGTGCGGGCGGCATCGGCCATGGGCCCCAGGCGGTTGAGCCCGTTGTAGTCGAGGGCAAACAGGACGTCGGCCCGGTGCAGCGCGTCTTGCGCTTTTCCCGGATCCCGGTCGAACAGCACGATGTCCTCAACTCCCGGCATCCAGTCGAGGGCCTCGTCCGGTGCGTCGGGCAGCAGACAGGTGACCTCTTTGCCCGTTGCGCGCAAGTAGCGGGCCAGCGCCAGTGACGTGCCGACAGCGTCGGCGTCCGGTGAGCGGTGGCTGGTGATGGCGATGTGGTGGGCGCCATCGAGGTGGCGCTGGAATTCGACCAAATCGGATGCGTCCACCATGCTGTGAACGGATTGCGGTGCAGTCATGTGAAGCGAAGATACCTTGCACCCATGTCCGAAACCGTCATCGAGTCCCCGCTTCCCCTCCCCGATTTGTCGACAAAGTCGGCGCGCGTCCAATGGGTGATGGATGAATTGGAACGGCTCTACCCGGTGGTGCCGGTTCCGTTGGACCACACCGACCCCTACACCCTGCTGGTGGCCGTGCTTCTGAGTGCCCAATGCACGGATGAGCGGGTCAATCAAGTTACCCCGGCCCTGTTCGCCCGGGCGGACAACCCGAAGCACATGCGCAACGTCCCAGTCGAGGAAGTGCGCGAGATCATCCGTCCCTGCGGCCTCAGTCCGCAGAAGTCCAAGGCCATCGTGCGCCTGAGCGAGATCCTGATGGACGAGCATGGCGGCGTGGTCCCGCAGGACATGGAAGCTTTGGAGCGCCTTCCGGGCGTGGGTCACAAGACTGCGTCGGTGGTCATGTCGCAGGCGTTCGGTGTCCCCGCCTTCCCGGTGGACACCCACATCCACCGGCTGATGTACCGCTGGAATTTCACCAACGGCAAAAACGTAGAGCAGACCGAGCGCGATGCCAAGCGCCTGTTCCCGGAAGAGCGTTGGAACAAGCTGCACCTGCAGATCATCTTTTACGGCCGGGAGTATTCACCGGCCCGCAGCCCCAAGCGCGACCGCGATTTCATCACGCGCACCATCGGCCGCAAGACCGAAATCGCCAAGCTGAAGTAATCCTGCGCCATGGGCTTCTTTTCCAACGACTACCCTGAGCGCATGCCCTTTCTGGAGCGCATCGGCAAGGAATGGCGCTTCCGCAAGGCGGTCAAGGCCTCCAAGCGCGAGCATGGCCAGCCACAGTTCGTTCTGGTTCATCCCGATTGGCCGAGCAAGCGCGCCAGCATCATGGCGTACGCCGACGCGCTCGGTTGGGCGGTCACCAACCGCAAGGACACGCCTGCCCGATACAAGGGGCAAGTCCGCATCCAGCTCGCCTTTGACGACCGCACCGAAAAGCGAGAGGCTCAGCCCGGCATGTGGAACGGCCATTGCCTGGACATCAGCAAGTCCACCCTCGACCGCCACCACCAGGCCGTCTTCGGCTACGGTGTCAACGTGGACCCCGCCGCACATAAAGGCCCCATGCTGGAAAAGTCGGAGGGCAATGCCGTTCATGACGGCAGAGAAATCCAGGGTCCCCTCTCCCAGGACCAGCTCCAGCCTGGCAAGGTCTACCAGCGCATCATCGACAACTGCACCGAAGGCGGCCTCTTCGAAGACCTCCGCGTTGTCATCATCCGAGGCGAGGTGCTGGTGGTCTACCGCAAGCGCAAGACCGGGTCGGTGCGATACACCAATGAGACTGCAGAAGTCGATTTGGCGAAATCGCCCAAAACCGTCCTTTCCGAGTCAGAAATCGACCAAATCGTGTCGCTTTCGGCCAAAATGTGCGCCGATTTCGCAGAATTGGACGTTTTGCGTGACCGCCAAGATGGCCGGATGTACTGCGTCGACCTCAACCCCACTCCTTTTGGCCCTCCTGCGGGCCTTTCCAATGAGCAAAAAACGAAAGCAACGATGTGCATCGAGCAAGTCTTCAGCGCGCATTAAGGGAATTCTTCTGTTGGCTTTACCACACACACACAAAATGGAGGTGGTTGTTGCTTGCGGCTGATGGCCTTGCATCTTATTTTCTGCAGTGCGGGGTCAACTCCGTGACTTGAACCAAACCAGATGCGCCATTTACTTGCCGTGCTGATGTTCCTTGCATCGGTACCTCTATTTGCCCAGGAAGACTGTGACGTCTTCAACATCCAAGAGCTTTCGGCAGCTTATTTGAATTTTTCAGTCGACAGTACCATTCTTCAGTCCGATGGATCTTACGAGGTTTACCTCAGCAATGGAACCACATACACTCAGGTTCTAGGTTGCATGGACGCGGCTGCGGACAATTACGATGCCTCGGCCAACGTAGACGATGGCAGCTGTGTGATTACGGGTTGCACAGATGCGGCTTACATGGAGTTCAACGCCAGCGCCAATACCGACGACGACAGTTGCACCACGCTGATCGGGTGCTCTGAATCGGATTTTGCCAGTATGGATGGGTACAACTATGACATTGTGACCATTGGCGACCAGTGCTGGTTTGCGGAGAACCTGCGCACGACGGTGTATGCGGACGACAGCAATATTCCTGAGGA
>NHFP02000001.1 GCA_002172485.2 Crocinitomicaceae bacterium TMED114 | reverse complement strand
GCAACGGACGACGACGCAAGCTGCACGGGTTGCACGAATCCGATTGCCGACAACTACTACGCCGGTGCTGACATCGACGATGGCACGTGTGTCATTAGCGGTTGTACCGACACTGAGGCCTGCAACTACTTCGCTGAGGCCAACAATGAAGATGGCTCTTGTGATTACCCGAACGACCTCTACGGCGTCGATTACGTGGACTGCGATGGCAACTGCCTGAATGACCTCGATGGCAATGGTGTCTGTAACGAAGACGAGCCTGACCCGACCTCCGACGGCGGTCCAATCGCTGTGGGTGTGGCCGATGGTGCTCCGATTGACAGCTCCACGACGTTGCTCGGTACGGTGCTCGGTAGCCCGTCCGACGACCTCATCAACGCGTTGGTCTCTATGGGTCTCGGTGACCTGGTGGGTCCCAATGCGAGCATGAACGATTGCGGTTCACTCTTCCTCCCTGTCGATGATGCATGGGATGCGGCTGGTTACAACCTGAACACCCTCCCTGTGGATGTTCTCGGTGACCTCATTGCAGGCCACGTCTTCGTGGGACTCTGTGCTGAAATGACCGAGGGTCAGGTCATCGAAAACTACTACGGTGAGCTGTTCACCTACACGGAGCAAGGCGGCAACCGCCGCTTGATCAACAGCGACGGTGAAGAGCTGGCCATCACGCACGGTGGTTATCAATTCGGAGGCGACAGCTACCTCTACGCGCTGGGCTCTGTGATCGCTTTGGACAGTGCAGACCCCTGCTTGGGTTGTGCTTCACTCCAGATGGACGGCGACTTGGCCGACTACACTGTGGAGTGCGAAAGCGACCTCGAGGATGCCATGGCGGCTTCCGACGTTGCGGCGTTCGCTTGCTCCGACCTCCCAATCGACAACGTGTACAGCGAGAAGTTCCGCTTTGACGGCCGCAATCAGGTCGAAAACGGAGGTGGCTCCAGCCAGACTTGGAACGTGCTCACCGCTGGGGACGACCCCAACTTCAACAACGGTGAAGACGCCCTGCTCCAGTTCTACGACATCAACGGTGACGGAAGTGAGGCCATCTACTTCGTGGAGGACCTCGCCGCAGGTGGCGTGACCTTGACGCAGTACGAGAATGGCACGGCCATCCTCGAAGGTGCTGTGATCGACAACGAAGACGGCAGCCGCGGTCTCGACATTCACCTCTACTTCGATGGCCGCACTGCGGGCAACCTGTGGGGTGGTGGATTCAAGAACGACTACGGATGTGACGTCAACACCGACGATTGGACCATCTACACGCTGAACGACAACATGAGCTACGCGACGGGTCGCGGTGACTGGCAGTTCGGAACGCTCCTGCGTTTCAACCACCAGCCGGCCAGCCAATACTTCGGCTACCAGCTCGGTAACGGTGCCAACAACCACAACTGTGACGCCAACGGTTTCTCCGGTTGGTTCACGTGGAGCGGTGCCATCGCAGGCGAGGCGGCTTACGGCCAAGCCGGTGACGTGATCGCCACGCTGGATCCGACGGTGGGTTACCCGACGGACTGCCAGGACGGCGAGTTCGTGGACTTCCACTATGTGGCCTTTGACGAGCTCTGCAACATTGCCCAGCTCAACATTCAGCACGTCGAGCGCGACGACACCACGGCACCGACTTACGTGTCGGGTGGTGCGGACATCACCCTCGATTGTGCCGCTTCCGACCAGTGGCTGATGGACAACCCGGCCAGTGCCGAGGTGGTGCTCTTCAGCGACAACTGCGACGACAGTGAGTACGGTTGTGCCGCTGGCTTCGACCCCAACACTTCCGGCTTTGCAGATGAGGACAACGTGTTTGTCTGCGTCGAGCTCGTGGGAGAATCCACGGCCTCCTACACGGCCAGCAGCTGCCGCGTGCTGAACCGGACCTGGGTGGCCACGGATTGTTTCGGCAATCAGGCTTACCACACGCAAGTGATCACGATCGAGGACAATACCATGCCCGACGTGACGGTGACGGCACCGGCCGACATCACGCTCAACGTGAATGGCCTCTGCTTCGTGGACCTCGACCCGAGCAACACGGGTGAAGGCACGCCGACCTACAGCGACAACTGCGACCTCGCTGACACCGGCTTGGAATACAGTGACCTGATTGTCGACAGCGTCAGCACCGGCTGCTACAGCATCATCCGGACTTGGACGGCCATGGCGACGGACAGCTGCGGCAACGCCAATGCCGATAGCGACAACCAGCGGATCGACATTCAAGACCAGATCGCTCCGAGCTTCGCTTACCTGCCGGTCGACACCATCGAGTGTGACCTCTGGATCGACGGCGCTTGCGATTACGACTATCTGAACAGCATCGGTCTGGCCACGGCCACCGACAACTGCGAGTTGTTCGAGGTCCAAGTCGAGTGCACCCCACTCTCCAGCGCCTGCACCGACGACTACATCATCGACTACACGGCTTACGACATGTGCGGCAACAGCACCTCCATCCAGCAGATTTTGGTCACCTCTGACCGCACGGCTCCGGAGTTCACGTTCGCCCCGGCGGACTTGACCTTGGAGTGCAGCGACGCTTCCCTCACGGGTGACGTCGATGGATATGCCGTTCCGGTGTACACCCCAGGCGATGGCCTCCACGCGGAAGCCATGGACAACTGCGATGCGGAAATCTTCGTGACCTACGAGGATGTCATCATCTCCACGGTTTGCGCCCAGGAGTACTTGATTCGCCGTACGTACAGTGTCTATGACTGTGACGAGAACCTCGCCCAGCACATTCAGGAAATCACCATTGACGACTCCACGGCTCCGGAGTTCACGAGCTTCCCTGCCGACGAAACGGTGGAGTGTGACGCGGTTCCGGCTGTCGCCGACCTCGGTTCCTTGGCTGCCAGCGACAATTGCGACGGCAACCTGAGCATCTCCTATGACGGTGAGGTCCGCACGGATGGCACTTGTGAGGACAGCTACACCCTCGAGCGCAGCTGGACCACGGTGGACTGTGCAGGCAACAGCCACACCCAGACCCAAATCATCACGGTTGTCGATACTCAGGGTCCTGCCCTCAGCATCGACTGCCCGGCTGATGTGATGAACGCCAATGTCTGTTTCGCAGATGGCGACCTGACCATCGCCACGAATGGCGAACCGACCTGGTCTGCCAGCGACAATTGTGACGCTGACGTAGAGGTGGCTTACACTTATGCAGACGTGGCAGTGGCCGATTGCGCTGGTGACGATGGCAACCCACAGGGAAGCTACACGGTGACCCGCACCTTCACAGTAACGGCTGTGGACAACTGTGGCAACGAGACCATCTTGACCTGCGACCAGCAGATTTCCTTCACGGACACCGAGGCTCCCACTGCACTCGGCTCCCCGGAGGAGCTCTATCCAGCTGCCATCCCTTGCTCCGAGATGGGCGATCCTTACGATCCGGCCTTCATGCCAATCACGGCGACGGACAACTGTGACGATGACCTCACTTACGAAATCTCCAACGCTTACCTCACGTCCGGTTCCTGCCCAGGTACCTGGGTGCGTGAGTGGGCTGTGACCGACGACTGCGGAAACGTATCCGCGGCGGGTACTATCCAGTATATCCCGACCTACGACATCGTGGATCCGGAGGTGGCCATCACCTGCCCGTCCGATGCGACGCTGTACCTCGACGCCGAGTGTGACGTGGACCTCAGCACCGATGCCATTGGAATGGCGACGGCAGCATACAGTGACGACTGCGACACGGATCCGGCACTCGAGATCACGTTTGTCGACAGCCCGCGTGAGTACGCTTGCGGTGAGTCCATCGGCAGCTACACGTTCACCCGGACCTTCACGGCGATGGTGACAGACCAGTGTGGCAACACCAGCAGCGATGTCTGCGAACAAGTCATCACGGTGCTCGATACGCTCGCTCCAATGCTGACCCTCGACTGCCCGGCAGGCGCCAACCTCTTCAATGTCTGCTTCGCAGATGTCGACACGAGCTTGGAAGCCCTCGGAGAGGTGCAGTGGTCCGTGTCTGACAACTGTGACGACATCGTGGACGTGAGCTACGTTTACGAGGATGAAGTGGAGTTCGATTGCTCCCCGTTCGGTGTGGATGACACCCCGGAGGGCAGCTACAACTTCATCCGCACCTTCACGGTGACGGCGGTGGATTGCAACGGAAACACGACCATTGAGTCCTGCACCCAGCGCATCAATACGTTCGACCTCACGGCACCGACGCTGGAGATCACCTGCCCGGATGCGGCTACGGTCTACCTTGATGCAGACTGCGCAACAGACGTCGACCCGAGCATTACCGGCAGCGCCTTCGCTACGGCGACGGACGACTGTGACTCCGATGTGACCGTGACCTACGAGTACACGGACGGTTCTCCGACCTACACCTGCGGTACGAGTGGATACGAGTTCGTCCGGACGTGGACGGCAACAGGTGAGGACGATTGCGGCAATGAGGATTCCATCTCTTGCGAGCAATTGATTGTGGTGGAAGACACCATCGCTCCGGTGGCCAGCATCACTTGCCCGGTGGACGCTACGGTGTCCCTGGATGCCAATTGTGAGGCTGATCTCACCACCGACGCCCTCGGCATGGCCACGGGCTCCGGTACGGACAACTGTGACCTCAACGTCACGATTGAAGTCAGCTACGTGGATGGCGCTCCGAACTACACTTGCACGGGTGACGACAATCAACTCGACGGTTCCTACACCTTCGTGCGGACGTTCACGGCCACGGCCACGGACGATTGCGGCAACAGTCACAGCGCTTCCTGCGACCAGAATATCACCGTCAACGACGAGACGGCACCGACGCAGTTGTTCCCGAACCTCCCGACGGACACGCTGTACCTCGACCTGGATTGCTTCGCAGACCTCACGCCGGCCGTGATGCCGATGCCGGAGGCCAGCGACAACTGCGACAGCGACGTGGCCGCTACAGTGACCTACGAGGACAACGCAGCCAGCTTCGGCGCCCTCTTCGGAGAGGTGTCCGTGGAGATCGAGACGGTGGCGGAGCACACTGCTGGCGACCTCGCTGGCATGAGCACCTACCGCGTCTACGCTGTCCTGTCGGCTGAAGGAGACTTCTTGAGCTCCATCAGCGGTGAGGGTCAGTTCAGCACCCAGCTGCGCTCCACGACGGGCTTCTACCAGCACCCGCTGGGCGCGGCCACGCCGAACACCCTGAACCCAATCCTTTACGGTTCCTACCCGGAACTCGAGTACGACAGCTACGTGACCATCGGTCTCGATGAGCAGCCGGACGCTGGAGCGGGTGAAGGCGCCATCAACATCGCTGGCAACAGCTGGACCGCCACCTTCGAGAACGGAGGAGACGTGGTGCTCAATGGACAGTTCGGTGGTGCTTGGTTCGCCTTGAACGGAGACAGCAACGGCAACGCCCCGGCAGACCGCCGCGTGCTCGTGGCCCAGCTGACCACGGATGGTACCATCAGTGGACAACTCTTCACCCAGGTCTTCCCGCAGGGTGATGGTTCCAACGCTCAGCTCTTCACCGCACCGATCGGCGATGGTTGCGAGGGCGACGATGCCACCATCGAAGGCAGCTACGTGGTGTCCCGCCTTTGGACCTCAACCGTCACGGACGATTGCGGTAACGAAGACACGGCCTACGCGTCCCAGTACATCGTGGTGCTCGACACCATTGCGCCGCAGTTCACTTCGACCTGTGACATCGAGAACGGTGAGGCGGTGGAGTACACCTGTGCCGATGACAATGGCAACGGCGTCAACGACATCTTCGACTTCACGCAGATTCCGGAGGCTTGCGCTCCGTCGTACATCGAGAACTGTGACAGCGAAGTGGCATTGACCCTCGAGGCGGATACCATGGGCTACGTCCCGACCGGTGACATCGCCAACTACTGCATGCCGAGCACGGTGGAGGCCATCGCCAATGGCGAGACCTGTGACGACCGCGCACCGGAAGCCATCCGCCTCTTCAACTTCGCCGGTGGTGAGTCCTTCGTCCTCGCGGACGGTGGCAGCAGCATCGTGGAGATCATGGAGGACAGCACCATGCACATTGTGCTCGAGACGGTGAATGAGGCCGGCGACGCCGGATTCATCTTCGAGGCCACCTACGAAGGCGGCCACGACTGGAACGAGTGGCTCGCCCTCCCGGGTCTGCACAACTACAAGAAGGACTGTGCTGAGATCTTCCCAGGTCTCGAGATCTGGACCGAGTGGATTTACTACGTGATGGCCGACGGTACCATGAGCGGTACGGGACGCTTCGCAGGATCCGAGTTCACGCTCCAGCACCAGCCTCTGAATGCCTACTACGGCTTGCAGGTGGGTGAGGGTGCCAACAACAAGAATGAGAACTACGGTGCCAGCGCCTGGTTCTTCTGGACCGGTGAGTACGTGCTCGATGGCGCAAGCCAAGGTGGCATGGCCTCCAGCGGTGACATCTTCTTCGACCTGGATTGCTGCCTCGGCTGGCAGATCGACTACGACTATACGGTCGTGGACGATTGCGGCAACAGCAACGGATTCAGCTACACCGATCTCGGTACGGGTGAGTTCGGCAACAGTGCCAACAGCACGGTCAGCGGCCACACGCCGGTGGACATCACGGCTGGCACGAGCAGCCTGAAGGATCCGATCCGCATCACGGGCCTGCAGCCGAACCCGACCAACGACATTTCCCAGCTCGGGTTTGTGGTGTCCAACAACATGCGCTTGCGCATCGACCTGTACACCATGGGCGGTGGCTACGTCGCTGAGTTGTTCGACGGCAACGCCAGCGAGGATGTCCAGTACGTCCTCGACATCGACGCCACGAACTTGTCGAGCGGCATGTACCAGATTCGGATGTCCAGCAACGACTACGTGACCGTGAAGAAGCTCCTCGTCAGCGAGTGATCTTCTCTGCGAGAACCTGAAACTGGAAGGCCGTCCCACCCTGGGGCGGCCTTCTGCTTTTCGGGAGCATGACGAATGTCATTTCCAGGGATGACGGAGGTCGCTTTTCAGAGAGGGTCATCGCCCCAGATTTACAGGGTCTGACAGGGGCAAACGAAGCCCAAGCGTTTCTCGAATCGTCCCACAACATCAGCAAGCATGGTTTTGGTTTCTTCCTAGGAGAGGGGTGCGCAACGGCGTTCCCCTCTCTGCTTTTTATGGGTAAGTTGCCGTTCCGATGACGCAGCTGAGCGACCCCGCGAATCCTTCCGTTTCAGAGCGGACCGTTTTCCCTTTGAGCGGGGTGACCCGTGCGGTGGGGCGCATGCTCGATGAGCGCGCCGGTGGCAAGCTGTTTTGGGTGCGTGCGGAGATCAGCCAATGCAGCTTCTCAGGGAAGCATGCCTACATCGACTTGGTGGAAGAGGAGGGGGGCACACGCAAGGCCCAAGTCCGCGGTAGGATATGGGGCAGTACGCTGGCTCAGATCCGAAAGGACCTCGGCGCGGAGTTCAAAGAGGTGCTCAAACCGGGCCGGGAAATCGTGTTCAGTGCCCACATGGCCTTTCACGCGGTGTATGGGTTTTCCCTCAACATTCAGCGGATTGACTTGGACGCCCTGCTCGGTGAAATGGAGCGGCGCCGAAAAGAGACCTTGCTCGCCTTGCAGAAGGAAGGGGCCATTGGTCGAAATGGCCGGTTGGCACTGCCTGCTGTTCCGCAGAGGATCATCCTCATCGGCTCGGAAGGAACGGCTGGACACACAGATTTCCTAACCCACATTGAAAACAACGCTTGGGGGTATGCCTTCGACTTGGCTCGCATCGACACACCTGTGCAGGGGGCCTTGGCTGTCAACAAACTCGTGACCGCGTTGCACCGCGCCGGCCGGGTGGCCCTGCGCACCCGTGTGGATGCCGTGGTTCTGCTGCGGGGTGGCGGGGCCAAGTTGGATTTGGATGTCTTCAACGACTTGACTTTGTGCCGAACCATGGCCGCGATGGAGGTTCCCGTTATCACGGGCATTGGCCATGAGACGGATCAGACCTTGGCGGATGCGGTGGCGCATACGGCTCAGAAAACCCCGACGGCTGTGGCGGATTTCCTCGTGGATCGCCTGGCCCAATTCGAAGGGGAGGTGGGCCGAGAGGGCCGTGCCGTGACGGCAGAGTGCCGGGCACAATTGTCGGAGCAGGCAGGGGTCTTGCGCAGTTTTCGGGCTTGGCTCGGAGAGCGGCCACTGGCTTTCGTCCGGCGGCAGCGAGGAGATTTGCACTCCGGTGCCAACGGAGTGGTGCGCCGCACGCGTTCCGCATTGTCCGAGCAACACGCACGTCTGGCGCAACATCGGTCTGGCCTCCGTGTGGGGGCCGTCCAGTTGCCCGAGCGCTCGGCAGCGTGGTTGGTTGAGTTGGAGGCGGGCATCCAGAGGGAGTCCACTCGGCATCTGAAGCAACAAGAAGAGCGAGTCGGCCTGATGAAGGATACTCTTGCCCTGCTCGGGCCGGGCTCCACATTGAAGCGGGGCTTCTCCATTACCCGATGCGGTGGCAAAGCCGTGAAGGACGTGGGCGAATTGACCCCGGGGCAAGTGGTGGAGACCCAATTGGAATCCGGTACATTCACAGCCCGTGTGGAGGAAATCCATCCTCCAGATGACCCCTTGACCTGATATGGAAGACCCCAAGGATTACGCCTCCGCCTTTGCGGAACTCAAGGAGATTTTGAGCGCCCTTCAACAGGATGAGATCGGCGTGGATGCCCTCGCGGAGAAGGTGAAGCGAGCCGCTCATTTGATTTCATACTGTGGAGAGCGGCTTCGGAGCACAGAAAATGAGGTCCAGAAGGTGTTGGATGAACTTGGCGAAGAGGGCTGAGTTATAGCTATGACACGGACAAATTTGAGGGTCTAACCGCTGGAAATCCGAGCGGCGGGAACTCGGTTTCGTCGTAATTTTTATAGAGATGAATGAATGGAGAGTTCCATTTTTGATCTGGATTCTCGGATGTACAATGCTCCCTTCGCTGGCCCAAAAACCGGGTCCGACGGTATACGGTACCTCCGAGGTCGCACGTGCCGCTGCGGTAGAGGAGACCGTAGTCCGGCGGTGGAATGAAGTTCAACTGGAGGCCATTCGAGGGGATTTTGCCCGGCCCACGGTTCACGCCCGCAACCTGTTTCACGCGGCGGTCCTGGCATTCGATGCGTTTGCCGCCTACGACACGCTGGATACACCGCTTTTTCTCGGAGAGGAATGGCAAGGCACACAAATCCCATTTGACCCCGCTTTGCTGGAGGTTCCCGAAACGGACGTCGCTCGAGCAGCTGCTCAGGAAACGGCCATCAGCCACGCAGTATACCGGCTGTTGTCACACCGGTTTGCAATGAGTCCTGGGCATGAAGAATCCCAGCTTCTCTTCGACGGGTTGATGGTGGAATTGGGGTGCGACGCGGCCAATGTTTCCCTGGACTACGCCAATGGTCCTGCAGAGCTTGGCAATTACCTGGCAGACCACATGATCGCTTTTGGCTTGGCGGATGGTGCCAATGAAGCTGCAGATTATGTCAACCTTGTCTACGAGTCCGTCAACCCGGACCTCGAATTGGCCGCTTCCGGCAACGATGCGTTGATCGACCCCAATGCTTGGCAGCCCTTGGCCATTCCCGTGTTCGTGGACCAGAGTGGCAATGTTTTGAGCGAGACCCCGGATTTTCAAGGGGCAGAGTGGGGGCAGGTGGCCCCTTTTGCGCTGGGCGATTCTGTTCGGCAGGATTATGAACGGGATGGCCACACGTGGCCGGTGTATCTCGATTGTGGTACGCCCCCGTTGTTTCAGGAAGGTGCTTTGGTCGGCGAAGCAGCGGATGCCCATGCATGGGGGTTTGCCCTGGTGGCCTTGTGGAGCGGTCACCTGGATCAGGAGGACACCACCCAGTGGGACATCAGTCCGGGATCGGTTGGCAATCTGTCCGTGACCGGGCCGACCACGTTCGAGGACATGGACACCTTCTACGACTGGGTCGATGGAGGTGATGTGGCTCCAGGACATGCGGAGAATCCGAGCACAGGAGCGCCTTATGCGGCCAATCCCGTGTTGCGCGGAGACTATACCCGTGTCTTGTCAGAGTTCTGGGCCGATGGTCCTGAAAGCGAGACCCCGCCGGGGCATTGGTTCGTCCTCTTGAATGGGGCCATGGCTCACCCTGACTTCACGACCTATTGGCGGGGGCAGGGGGCCATGTTGGATCCGCTCCGCTACACGGTTCGCGCCTATCTGACGCTGGGCGGCGCCCTTCATGACGCGGCCATCGCTGCGTGGTCACACAAAGGCTATTACGATTACATCCGACCTGTTTCTGCCATCCGGTACATGGCGGGACTGGGGCAGCGCTCGGATTCGACACAAGCATCCTATCACCCGGGCGGTTTGCCCTTGGTGCCAGGCCACATTGAACTCGTGGGGGCCGGAGATGCCTTGGCGGGATCTGGCGGCGTTCACGTGGGCAAGATCAAGGTCAAGGCGTGGCGTGGGCCGGATGCCATCATCAATCCTGTGTGGGACGAAGCAGGTGTGGGGTGGATTTTGGCGGAGAACTGGTGGCCGTATCAGCGACCCAGTTTCGTCACCCCACCGTTTGCGGGATATGTGAGTGGACACAGCACATTCAGCCGGGCTGCAGCCGAAATCTTGACGGCGATCACAGGCGACCCTTTCTTTCCAGGCGGCATGGGGGTTTTTCCGGTCACCCAGAATCAGTTTCTGGTGTTCGAGGATGGTCCCAGCATGTCCTTCGATCTTCAGTGGGCCACTTACCGGGATGCTTCCGACCAGTGCAGTTTGAGCCGCATTTGGGGTGGGATCCACCCTCCAGCGGACGATTTTCCAGGGCGGCAACTGGGGCTTCAAGTAGCGGCCATCGCGCTGGAGCGGGCCGAGATGCAGTTCGGTGTTGTTCCTGGGGTGACCCTCGAATGCCCTGCGGACCTGAGCCTCGATGGCATCGTCGGAGCAGCTGATGTGTTGATGGCCCTGTCTTCGTTTGGAGAGAGTGGTCCGGGGCTCCTGGGCGATCTGGACATGAACGGTACCGTTGGCGTAGACGACGTGTTGACCCTGCTCGCAGCCTACGGTAATCCTTGCGCAGCAGATTGACGGGCGGGACAGTAGTTTGGGATGCCCTAATTTGCCACCATGCCCATCTTGACCTTCGAAAATTCGGCGCGCTTCCTACAAGCGGCATTGTTGCTGGTGTTGACTGTGTTTGGACTGCGCACTGCGGCCCAGGAAGATTGCGGATTTCTCACAGCTCCGGAGGGTTTGACCGCTGGATGCACCGACTCCTGTGTCTGGGTGATCCCCGACTTTGAGCGGGCCGCGGAGACGACTGGATACACCGTGGACTCCATCGCCTACGCCCCACCTCTGGCCCCCGGGACTGGCAACCTCTTGTCCACTTCCGCTGCCACCAATGGATTCTCCGATGGCATCGGCCTCCCTTTCGGATTCAGTTTTTTCGATACTGATTTCTTCAGTTTGAAGGTGAGCCGGAAGGGCTTTGTGACGTTCAACGTCGGGCTGTCCGGTGCATACAATTATCCCAGCCAGAACATCGGTGCACCGGTCTTGCCACCGAATTCCATCATGGCGCCCTTTAGCTATATCAGCAACAATGGGGGGGAGATTCGAACCGCGACGCTGGGTGAGTTCCCCTGCCGGCGGTTCGTGATCAGCTGGGAAAACCTTCCACAGACGGGATGCAGCAGCAACGAGTTGGTGACCCAGGTGGTCCTTCACGAGACATCCAATGCCGTCGAGATGCACATCGGCCAATTCGCCTCGTGCTTGGAAATTACGGCCGCGGTGGGCATCCAAGGTGGACTTGGTGAAGGCGCATTCGGTCCGGCGGCATACAACACCGGTGAATTCGAAATCGACAATCTGGCCTTCCGGTATGCGCCAGACGGAGACACCCAGACGCAGCTGGTCTACCTCATTGACGATCAGATTGTTGGACAGGGTGACAGCCTGAGCGTGTGCGTTGAGACGGCCACCGAAGTGGTCATCGGGGCGAATTTCCCGGAGATTCTTCCGCCCCCGCCCACTCCCGGAAGCTGTGACGCCATCACGGAGGAGGCCTGTGACACCACCATGGGCTATGATTTCAACCTGAGTGCCAACCAGACGGAGTCCTTCAACTTCCCTTTTGAAGGAGAATTGCTTGGCTTTGCGGTGACCAACAATTGGACTCCGGCCGGAGGCAGTTGGCCGGGGGACATGTCGATGTCCATCTGCGACCCGTCTGGAACGTGCGGTGTCATTGAAGGGTTTAGCTACGATCTTCCAGGTACCATTGTTGGAGACTGGCCATTCAACTGGAATACGACGTCCGGCGGCTTTTATGAGTCCTGTTTCGCGGTGTCCTCCGGATTCTTGGAAGGAGATGGCAACTGGACGTTGACGGTGCAGAATGCTTGGGGTGGCTCGGGCGCCAATGTCAATTTCGAAGGCTCGGTCACCCTCTTCTACCTCTGTGACCTCGAACCGGAGGAGCCGGATACCTCTGCCTTCATGGCACAGGATACCGTGTTGATCGAATTCAATTTTGAGTCCCAAACGGCGGACTTCAGCATCCTTGATGCTGCGGGCAACCCGTTGGATGTGTTGTGCTCCGCGGATGAACCTGCAGAGTTGATGCCCGGCACGCCGGGTGGAACTTGGGAGGCCAGCTGCCTGGGTTGCTTGGCCACGCCGGGCGAGATCGATCCAACCCAGGTCGCACCAGGCACGCTGGAGGTGAGCTACACCATCGTGGGCGACTGCGGAGAAGTGACGGAGGTTCAAGAGGTCCAAGTGGGCCTCACCCCGATTATCAACACCGGCAATGTGGGTGCCCTCTGCCCGTTCTCAGATCCCGTTCAGCTCGTGGGCACTCCTGGAGGTGGCACATGGGCGGCGGACTGTGGAGGCTGTATTACACCGGCAGGAGTGTTCGACCCGGCGGCTGGAGCGGGCACATTTGCTGCAGAGTACACGTTTGGTACGGTGTGTACCTCGACCGGAACGGTGGAGGTCAATGTTGGAGAAGCGGTGGCCGCTGACCTCGAAGACCTCGCATATTGCGAGTCCATCGGGGCGATTCAGCTCGATGACGATGGCTTGGCGGGCTCGTGGACTGCGGATTGCGGGAACTGTGTCCAAGCGTGGGGAACCTTCAATCCACCCGGGCCAGGCACCTATGGTGTCACCTTCATGCCGGGTGCAGGTTGTGGTGTCGAGAGCTCGGCCACCATTACCGTGGATGAGAGTCTGCCCATCGGCAGTTCGAATGTGCCGGAGGAAATCTGTGTCAATGGCGATGTTTTCGAGTTGCAGGCCGATGTGCCTGGAGGTACATGGAGCGCCAGTGGTTCTGGATTGAATGGGGCGGCCTTCAATCCTGCGGCGGCGCCTCTGGGAACCTCGGTCTTGAGCTATACCGTGGAGAATGGAAGTTGCACCAACAGCGCTTCCTTTTCGACGGCGGTCTTGCCCATTCTATCGGTGACCCTCGAAGAAGAGGATCCGTTTTGTGTGAACAATTCCGGTGGAGGATTGAATGTGACGGTGGACTTGGATGCTGAGGCCGTGTGGTCCTCAGTGCCGAACCTGGTTTGGTCCGCGGACTGCGGTGGGTGCATCAATGGCAACGGGGTGTTCAATCCGGGCGATGCAGGAGAGGGCACCCATACGGTGACCGTAGAGTATGATGATGACCTCGGCTGTTCCACCTCGGCCAGCATCGACATTCTCGTGGCCCCGACTGTGGACGCGACCATCGACGCCATTCCCGACCTGTGCGAGTCGGCATCCTCGACCGTGTTCAGTGCAGCTGACAATGGCGGCACCTGGACCGCAAACTGCGGGTCGTGCATCACACCGGCGGGGACGTTCGATCCCGGCATTGGAGCCGGCAACTACAACATCACCTACACCATTTCCGATGTCTGCACGGACGTGGATGCCGTCCAAATCACAGTGGTCCCACAGCGGGATGCGACCATTCTCGTCGACGTGCCCAATGATGAACTGTGCATCGGCGTGGATGAATGGCAATTGGGCGCCATCTGGGCAGATGGGGTCTGGAGTGCAAACAGCGCGTCGGGCAACGAGAGCATCGGGTCCGAGTCGGGGCTGCTCTATCTTCAGGCAGCGGGTGTGGGGCCTGTCACTGTCACCCACGTCCTGGAGGGCCTTTGCGGCGATTCCGACACCCACGTTCTGGACATCCTCGCCTGCGAGGTGGAGCTCGTCAACATCTTCACGCCCAATGGGGACGGGAAGAACGACCGCCTCGTATTCCGCTACATTGAATTGTATCCAGACAACCAATTGACGGTGTACAACCGCAATGGCGCCGTCGTTTACGAAGCTGAAGGCTACGACAATGAATGGGAAGGAGATGGGGCCTCAGATGGAACGCACTATTTCGTCCTGCGTCTGCCGGAGGGGGTCCAGCATGCGGGTCACCTGATGATCCAGCGCTAAAGCGGCGCGGTGCTCCGCTGGATGCGGTCATTGACCCCCTGCTGACTCTCCTGTGAGGTATTGCTCTTCAAACGCCGTCCGACGCAGGGAAGTGCGAAGCTTCCACAAGGCTTCCTCCTGGAATTGCATCAGGGACATCACGACATGTGCGGTCACTTCGTCCCCCGCATGTTGGGCTTCCGTCACCAAGAGCCTTTCCTCTTTCAGGATGTGCGAAATGGATTCTCGAAGCATCCGGGTACAAGAGCGGTAATGGAGCACCCCGTCGGTGGCTTGGATCGTCGACAACTCGAGGCACTCCGCCATGGTCGAGATGGGGCGGGCCTCCAAACAGCGCACCCGTTTTCCGAGGGCCTCGGAGGCCTGTTCGGCATGTTCAATGAATGGTGGAAGCATCTCCATCATCGCCGGGACCTGTTCCCCCCAGCCATTCCAACGGGCACTGCGCGCATTGAACCGCAGCATCTCAAAATCTGCGAGAAGCCGGTTGATTTTGGGCACAAGGCGGTCTGCCCAGCTGCGATCGAGTTGGTTGGATAGGGTGGGGTTCATCGTGGTCATGACGGGTGGCGAAAGGGAATCAGAGAAACACAGGTCAAAGTCCCTGAAGGCATCGAGTTGGCCAATGACATTCGGCAGTGTGAAAGATGACGTTCGTCATTCCCAGATCCGAGCAACCGGGATCCCGGTTTGGCGGTTTAGATTGCATTAGACCACGACCATGAAGATTTCTATTCTCTCGACCCTTTCGACCTCTCTCGTGATTGGAGCTTTCATTTTGATGTCCAACTCCAGCGGTGTGGCCCACCAACAGAACAAGGACCGTACCGGTGCACCCGGCAGCGACAATACGTGTCAGCAATGCCACACTGGTGGCAATTACAACCCTCAGGTCGATGTTTACCTCGCACTGCCGCTCGGTGGTGGTGCTTCCCAGTATGTGCCAGGAGAGACCCACACGCTGGTCGTAGAGGTAAGCAGCAATGGCAGTCCAGCCGGTTACGGTGTTCACGGTACGGTCGTATTTGCCGATGGAAGCAATGCGGGTGAATTGGTCGATCAGGACGCCAATGACTGCATTTGGCTCGATGAGGTAGATGGCCGCCACATCTTTGAGCAAAACGACCTCTGTGCCTCCGGCATGTTCGAAGTGGCATGGGTGGCTCCGCCGGCGGGCAGCGGATCTGTCAGTGTTTATGTGGCCGCCATTGCCGCCAATGGAAACAGCACGTCTTCTGGCGACGATTTCGAAGGGGCCCAATTCCAATTCAATGAGGGCGTAGTGGGTGTCGCCGAGGCCGATGTTGACCCCGTCCTCATCTCGCACAATGCCGATGGTGAATTGGACCTCATTTTGGAAATGCCCACGGATTGCGCCGTGTTTGGAATGGATGGTCGCATCCTCTTTGATGGCGCTTTGCCGACGGGGCGCCACAGCTTGGCTGTCGGGCAGTCAGGCTGGATCGTGGTACGCTGTGTCACTTCGAATGGGCGTACATTCACTCAACGCATTTGGACCAACGCATGAACACTTTGACTTCCCGATGGCTGCCCCTGATGGTGGCCCTTCCTTTTGTGATCGCAAGCTGTGGACCCGGAGTACCCTCGAAGGAGGATGGGGCAGCGGGAGATGGTGCAGAACAAGTGGTGGATGAGACTGCGGACGAAGTGCTGACTGTCGTCAACAGCTTGTTCCAAGCCATGCAAGCCCGGGACTCCACCCGAATCCGGATGACGCTGCATCCTGATGCGGTGTTCACCAGTGTCAATCTGACTGGGGATGAAGCCACCATCGGCCGTGTGGAGGGCGATGCCTTCGCTTCCTCCGTCGGCCAGCCCGGCCCAGCGTATGTGGAGCGCATGATGGACCCCAGCGTCGAGTACGATGGCGACTTTGCCCATGTCTGGACCTACTACGATTTCCACATTGCAGACTCCCTGAGCCATTGTGGTCACGACGCCATCCAGTTGGTGCGAAACAACAACGGGGCTTGGCGCATTCTGGGCATCACGTACACGCGTACGGCCTGCAAGTAATTTCAACATCATGACCTTCCGCTCCGGCATCCTGCTGTTTTTCTCCATCCTGTTGGCTGCACCTGGGGTCGCTCAGGAAGACAACATTGACGCCAAGTCTGTGCTGAAGCTCAACTTGAGCGATTGGTATTGGGCCCGGTATGAATTGGGCTACGAGCATGTGCTCAACGAGTCCACCTCGCTCCAATTCTCGTTTGCGGGCATTGGGGCGGAGGAGGACCGCTCCGCATACTATTACAACAATATGCAGGGCACCGATTCCCAATCGAATTTGCACGTGGTGCACGGTGGCTGGCGTTTCACCCCTGAGATCCGGCGTTTTGCCTGGGTGTACGGCGGGATGCCTGAGGGCGTTTACGTCAGTGTTCAGGGACGGGTGGAGAATTGGTCCCTCACCATCGATGAGGACACCGACGATGTCAACGGATTTCCAGCGGCACAATTCCAAGGAGAGCTGGACGGCCGCTATGCCCTCTTTCATTGGGGAGGCGGTGTCATGGTTGGGTATCAGTGGTACAGCGACAATGGCATCAGCATTGAACTCTACACCGGCCCCATGTTCCGGAGCTACACGCGAACCTGGACGCCGGACGCCGCATTGACAGACGGCGAAACCGAGGCGTCGGAGGACAGTTTGGAGCCCCGCGTCTTCAATGGGTCCAAATGGAACACCTACCTCACCGCCAACAGCGGTCCGGGCTGGAGGTTCGGTTTGACGGTCGGTTTGGGGCTTTGACCCCCTTTGGATGACGAAAGTCATTGGCCCGGGTGACTTGGGTCACTGCCCCTGCGCAGAGTCCTGCCCACATTCCAGTCTGAACATTGGCAATGCGTCAAATGCGCATGACAAGACAGGTTTTGGTTTGGTGGCCCGGGACGAACGCGTTCCGGGCCATCTCTTTACACCACAGTTAGGAAGTAGATTCGAAGCATGAAGAACCGCAAAACGCTCCGCGTCGTACTGCCCCTCGGTGCCGCCATTCTGGCTGGGATCGGCTGGCTTTTGCTGGAGCGTCCCCACCGCGATGTTGCCGAAGAGCAAGCCCAGTTCAACATGGTGCCGGAAGAGCTGGCATCCGTCCTTGCCAAGGGTGATTCCACGTCACAGGCGCATTTGAACGCCGTGGTGGAGCTGTTTGGCGTGGTGGCATCGGACGATGGACAGCGCGTGACCCTCAAAGGGGGGGTGGTCGGGGCATGGGACACAACGCGCTCTCACCGCACATTGCAAGAGGGCGAGCACCTGCACCTCAAAGGAAGGGTGACGGGGTACGACGATTTGTTTGAAGAGGTCCGAATGGATGGCCTCGTCATCATTGAAGAAGTACCCTGATGCGGTTGTTTTCGCTGTTTCTCTTGGCCTGCTTGGCCATGACCGCCCGAGGTCAGCAGAGTGCAGCACCGTACTCCTTTGAATGGGAGGTGGTCGCGGTGGACAGTATTCCGGGCATGACGACAGTTCGACTTTATGCCGTCTTGGTCAACCCCGCGGATTACCTGACGTCGGTGTCGGGTTGGGATGAGATGGCTGGGAGCGTCGAGACTACGACGTCGTTTTACCAGGATCCCGATGGATGGGCCACGCCCAACAACAACAATCCCTTGCTCTATGACATTCTGCCGACCCTCCGGTACGATTCCTGGGTGACCATCGGCATTGATGCGGCTCCCATTGGGGCAGAGGGGGAGATCCCGGTGGGCCTGTTTCCCCCAGAGACGAGCTTCTGGGTGGACGAATTTGAAGCGGGAGGCGACCTCGTCATGGACATCGATGGCGCTTGGTTTGTAACCCTCGGGAGTTCCAATGGAACTGCAGGAGAGGACCTGCGGGTTTTGGTGGGTCAATTCACCACGGATGGGGTCATCTCCGGTTATCTGAATCTTCAGGTGTTTAGCAATGGGGTGGCTTCTGCTGAATTCATGGACGATGTCTACAGCATCACGATTCCAGAATTTGACGCTGGGGTGCTGTCCGAAGAGCCGGAGCGGGAGGGGATGTCATGGACGGTTCAGCCCGTTCAAGGTGGAGGCTACGTCCACCTGGTTGGAGAACCTTGTCATTGGACGCGTTTTGATCTTTCCGGCCGAGAAGTGGAGTCCGGTTGGACTCAGGATGGCCGATTTACCTCGCGAGGGGGCATCCTTCGGGTCACGGGGGCCCCATCTGGTCGGGTGATTCGACTTTGGTTTCCTTGAGATGGGTCATCGAACCTTTGGTGTGGACATTCGGTTGATGAGACACAGGTGTTCCACGCTGTAATTTGTATGCACCATATTTAATGCTCCGATGAAGCGAGAAACAGCACGCAAGCAATGGTGGATTCACGGCACCGTCGGTTTTCTTCTGGTGGGTACTGGGGTCTCGGTCTTTTGTGACGCAGCGGTGCGGCGCATCACAGAATCCAATTGGGAGCTCTGGTTTGGAGAAGGAACGGTGGGCTTGGTTCTGTTGATGTCTGGATTGGCTTTCTTCGGAAGTGCGGTTCGATACCTCGTTCACTTGGACCGGATTGCAGAATACTCGGACCGCCGCGCCCGGCATCGGGCCAGAAAGCAAAACGCGCGGCGTCAAAGGGAACGCGATGTCGCGTCTGCGGAGCAAGCCGAAAAGCGAAAGCAGGATTTGTCGTCTGCGGACATGTTCAATTGAACGCCACGACGCACTGTAAAATGAAAAAGGCGCCACTCGGCGCCTTTTTCATGGAAGTCTGTCTCGAATTCAGAGGTGGATGACCTCGTCGTAAGCTGCGGCTGCGGCTTCCATGACCGCCTCGCTGAGGGTGGGGTGGGGGTGAACTGTCTTGATCATTTCATGACCGGTGGTCTCCAGTTTGCGGATGGCCACGATCTCAGCGATCATTTCAGTGACATTGGCGCCAATCATGTGACCGCCCAACAGTTCGCCGTACTTGGCATCAAAGATGAGCTTGACGAAGCCGTCTTTGTGGCCGGCTGCACTGGCCTTGCCGGAAGCGCTGAATGGGAACTTGCCGACCTTGATGTCGATGCCTTCCTTCTTGCAGTCCTCCTCGGTCTTGCCCACGCTGGCTACTTCCGGGAAGCAGTAGGTACATCCGGGAATGTTGCCATAGTCGAGGGGCTCCACATTGTGGCCTGCGATTTTTTCGACGCAGAGGATGCCCTCCGCGCTCGCTACGTGGGCGAGGGCCGGCCCGGGAACGCAGTCTCCGATGGCGTAGTAGCCGGGGATGTTGGTCTTGTAGAAGTCGTCCACAATGAGCTTGCCTCGATCGGCAGCAATGCCCACTTCTTCGAGGCCGATGCCGTCGATGTTGGATACGACACCCACGGCGCTGAGCACCACATCGGCATCGAGTACTTCCTCACCCTTCTTGGTTTTGACGTGGACTTTACAGCCCTTGCCGGAGGTGTCGACCCCAGTGACTTCGCTGGAGGTCATGATGTGGATGCCCGACTTCTTGAAGCTGCGGGCGAGTTGCTTGCTCACCTCTTCATCCTCGACCGGGACGATGTTCGGCATGTATTCGACGATTGTGACGTTCGTGCCGATGGCATTATAGAAATAGGCGAATTCGACTCCGATGGCACCGGATCCCACGACGACCAGTTTCTTCGGCTGCTTCTCCATGGTCATGGCCTCGCGGTATCCCATGATTTTCTTTCCGTCCTGCGGGAGGTTTGGGAGCTGGCGGCTGCGGGCGCCCGTGGCAATGATGATGTGGTCGGCTTCAACCATTTGTTGCCCGCCATCGGCATCCGTGACTTCTACCTTCCGGCCTGGCATGAGTTTGCCGTTGCCCATGATCACGTCAATCTTGTTCTTCTTCATGAGGAACTGGACGCCTTTGGACATGCCGTTTGCAACACCACGAGAGCGGGAGACCATGCCAGTGAAGTCGACTTTGGGCTTGGCCACGTTGATACCGTAATCACCGGCGTGTTCGATGTATTCGAAGACGTTGGCGCTCTTGAGCAGGGCCTTGGTTGGGATGCATCCCCAGTTGAGGCAGATGCCCCCGAGGGCTTCGCGTTCGACGATGGCGACCTTCATGCCGAGCTGGGAAGCGCGGATGGCGGTCACGTATCCTCCGGGGCCACTGCCCAGAACCAGAATGTCGTACTTCATAATCGGTGTTTCGAGAGGCGAAAATAGGGGCCGCATCTTAGGGTTCGTACGCCGTGGAGAACCTTCTTTCTGCTTTTGCACCTCACTGCCCCGGTTGATGCTGAAGGTGTGCGGTTTGTTGTTGGTGGGGGGGGGCTTCCTCAAGCTTGCTGGCTCAGGGCCTCACCGTGGACTTCCCTCAGCCCAGACAAGACGGAATCACCGCGCTGGCGTCGGACTGCGCACATTTCCAATTGCGCGCCCCTGTTGAGGCTGATCATAAAAAAAGGCCCGCACTCGCGGGCCTTTTTTCATTCAGGGTGTCGAGCAAGTCAATGCACAAGCAGCGGGCGGCGGAAGGTGCCGCGTGCGCTGATGCCTTGGATGAAGTAGGTGCCTGCCGCCCAGTTGGTCACATCGACTGCCAGGCGGTGTTGACCGGCAGCCAGTGAGCCGTTGTGCAAGACCGCGACTTCAGCGCCACGGGCGTCCAGGACCACAATGCGGGCTTGGCCTGCCACGTCGAGGTCGAGATTCAGCCAAGTGGTGGCATTCGCCGGCATTGGAGACAAGGAGTGCGTGTTGACCCAGTCGGTGGTGGCCACCGCATTGGCGACCGAGGTGAACCGCAGTACGGGCAGAACATCACCGCCCTGACCCCATTCATCACCTGCACTCATACTGATCAATTCGGCGGAGTTGTATTGGATGCCGTCGACCCAGAGACGGAACGTGATGTCCGCTACATCCTCCAACATGATGGCCATTTGGGCTCCGGACCATCCGTCCACCTCCACGACGGGCCGGGCGGCAACGCAGGTCTCGCCGTCAAAGGCGCCGATGTATGCTTCGCCTGCGACAGGGGCCTCATCCAAGCGCACTTCTGCGGCCAGTGCCGCAGCGAACGGAGACACCGTCACATTCCAACCGGTCATGGTTTGCGCAGCGTCTTGGGTACGTACACCAGCGACGGCCATTCCGCTCGCGTTGATGTCGTCCATGCTGGGATAGGTCAGGGTGGCTGCTTCAATCATGCGGACCCAGTAAGAGCGTCCGGGCTCCATGTCCACCAAGCTGTTGAACTCATTGGGGTTGGCCGGATTCCATACCGTACCATTTTGGCCGTCAATGAGGGTGCCTACAACACCGTCAATGGAAGCCAATGCCTCTTCCACACTCATGGATACGGAGGGCACATATCCAATGATGTTCCAGCCCTCGTTCAAATTGAGTGGCGTCGTGGCAGGATCAAGTGGCTCGCCAGCCGTGGTCCAGATTCCAGATTCGTCGACTTTGATGACATAGCCTGCTGCATCGTGGTGCATCTGGAGCGAATTGAATACACTGGGGATGCCAGGAGTGTAGCTGCCACCCAACGCGAAGTCGTCATCGCCAAGGACCTTCAGAAGGCTGCCATCCAGTGCGACTTCAAACAAGTCCTGCACGGCATAACTCTCCGGCACCAGATTGGTGGATACGTAGTTCCATCCTTCCAATACGTCCACATCGAGTTCCGTGGCTGAGCAATTGGCGTCAAACATCAAGGGGTCGTTGAAGGATCCGTATTCGCCAAAGGACATGGCCGTGAGGTCGACATCCATGGTGCAGGTGGTGCACTCGTCTTGGTTGAAGAACAAGAAGTCGACCATCTCTTCTTCGTCGATCAGGTAGACCGTCATGTTGATGTACGTGGCGCCTTCGAATTCAATGATGTCTCCTGCGCCGCGCAGCTCGCTCCCTACAAAGGCGCCCACGGCATCCATCATATCGGCATTCTCTCCATCCACAGTGACGAGGGCGAGAACGGTGGCGACACTGGGGTAGGGATTCGGTTGACCCCACTCCGGAGCGCAGGTGTAAGCACAACTTCCGTCGTCGTTCGTCGCGTCCGGATTGTAGTTGTCAGCACCCTCGTCGGTGCACCCGGGGATCTCGTCATCGTCACAGATGCCGTCTCCGTCGGCGTCGGCGAGGCAGTTCCCGTCGCAGTCGTATCCGGCGACGGCATAGGTGCAAGAGCCGTCGTCATCGGTGGCATCGGCGTTGTAGTTGCAGGCGGTGTTGTCCTGGCAACCGGCGATTTCGTCACCGTCACAGATGCCATCTCCGTCGGCATCGGCGAGGCAGTTTCCATCGCAGTCGAGTCCGGCTTCGGCGAAGGTGCAAGAGCCATCGTCAT
>NHFP02000009.1 GCA_002172485.2 Crocinitomicaceae bacterium TMED114 | reverse complement strand
GCCCGAGCGCATGAGCCGCGTACAGCGCATGGTGGACCAGATGGACAAGGAGGGCTTCGGCAACTGCACCAACACCGGCGCCTGCGAAGTGGAATGCCCGAAAGGCATCAGCCTCGACAACATCGCCCGCATGAACCGCGACTTCCTGAAGTCGCAGGTGACTGGCGAGTGAACGGAATTTTTGGGAATGCGTTGACCTTCTGCCACCTCGGGCTGAAGTACCTTTGTGATATGCGCTTTTTGTTGTCTTTATGCTTGTTGGTTTTGTCCACTGCGACATGGGCCCAGGGCTCGTTGAAGTGTGAATTCACCGCAAAGGGATGTTGCCCCATGTGCGAGGACCGCATCGTCGCAGCGTTGGATGTCCGAGGCGTGCGCGCAGCGGAATGGGACCAACTCGAGGAAAAGGCGACGGTGGTCTACAAACCGAAGAAGATTTCGGAGGAGCGGATCCAGCAGCTTGTGGCCGACGCCGGTCATGACACCGACCTGTACACGGCCACGGATGAGGTCTACAATGGCTTGGCAGATTGTTGCCTGTACCGTTCAGGCTGTCAGGGGTGCTCGGATCGTGAGAAGCATTTGGAACACGACCAGGACGACGATCGTCGCTGATGCCCCGCTCAATTTCACTCGTTCTTGCGGTGGCGGCTGGCCTGCTGATTTTGCCGGTGTCCGCGCAAAAGGCGGTCACCGTCAAGGGCAAGGTGTTCTCCAAGGACCAGGTCGACCACAGTGGGCACGATCATGCTCCGAGCGAGGGACGCGAAGAAGAAAATTGGCTCCCCTTGCCAGGAGCCTATGTCGTGTGGAAGAGCACGGGTCAGGGCACGGCTACGGATTCCCACGGGTTCTTCCGTCTTGATGGTGTGGAGGGAGACACCCTCGTGGCCAGTTTCATCGGAATGACCACGGTGGAACTGCCCTTTATCGGGCAGACCTACGTCGAGATTCCGTTGGGCGAGGGATTCCAACTCAACGAGGCTCAAGTCGTGGCCAAGGGCCCGACGACGTCGGTGAGTCTTTTGGACCCGTTGGTGGTCCAATCGCTGGGCCGGGATGAGTTGTGCCGTGCGGCTTGCTGCAATTTGAGTGAGGCCTTTGAGACCAACGCGGCGGTGGACGCCAGTTTCACGGACGCGGTGACGGGCACGAAGCAGATTCGGATGCTGGGCTTGGACGGCAAGTACACCCAGATTATGTTCGACAACCAGCCTGGCGCACGCGGGCTGAACATCCTGCAGGGCATGAAATTCATCCCCGGCGAGTGGGTCGACCAGATCCACATCGGAAAGGGGGCGGGCTCCGTGACCCTTGGCCACGAGAGCATGACGGGGCAGATCAACGTTTCGCTGCGCGACGCCGACATNCAGGACAAGCTCATTGTCAATGGATTCTTGAATCGGGCGGGCCGATTTGAGCTCAACACCGTCAGCCGTCACGCTGTGTCTCGCAAGTGGAAGACAGCGTTGCTGACCCATGGGGAATGGGCTGACCGGATCAATGATCGTAATTCAGACGGCTTTCAGGACAACGCTTTGTCGAAGGACGTTGTCCTTCGCTCGGAGTGGGAATACACCGGCGATCGAGGAATGCGCGGAGAGTATGCCGTCACGGCGGTGACCCAGGAGAAGGAATCGGGTCAATTGCCTCTGCTGGATGCTGGCACGAATGGTTTGTGGATGGCGGATCAGGCGGTCAATCGTGTGGTGGCCACCGCAAAAACGGGATATGTCTTTCCCGGCGACGATGGCCGAAGCCTGGGGAGCCAGTTGACCTTGGGGAATCACGATCAGACGCTGTCTTTCGGTCCGTACCGGAGTTACATCGCCGATCAGCAGTTTGCCCGACTGAACCTGCTTCACCAGATGAAGACGGGGCGCGGGGACGACTTGGTGGTGGGTCTGTCCGCCAAAGCCGACCGGTATGACCAAGCCTTGATTCAGGACGGCACCTTCCCCGTGCCGGGNGGCATTGCGACCGTGCGTCGTGAGGAGGCCACCGTTGGTGCGTTTGCCGAGTGGACGGTGAAGCGGGAGCAATGGGATGTCATCCTCGGGCTTCGGTCGGATGTTCACGATACGTTTGGGGTGTTTGTCACTCCTCGCCTGAATGCCCGATGGTCCGTGTCGGATGCGATTTCGCTGAAGGCCGCGGCGGGCAAGGGGTGGCGGACGTCCGTTCCTTTGGCGGAGTTTGCCGGAGTCTGGGCGTCGAACCGGAGCTGGATTTTCCCAGAGTCTGGTTCGGTGGANCCTTTCCGGGGATTGCAGCCTGAAGAGAGCTGGAACTTGGGACTGAATCTGCTGTCCAAGTTCACCTTGGGATACCGGGATGCCAGTTTCAACCTCGACGGGTACCGCGTCGATTTCAGCAACCGGGTTTTCGTGGATTTGGACACTCCGGGGGAGGCGACCATCCGTCAAGGGAGGAGCCAGTCTCGCAGCGCTCAGGCGGAATTCTGGTGGGACTGGACGAAGCGCCTGGACATCACGCTGGCCTACCGTTGGGTGGATGCAAGCAGCGATTATGACCCCGATGGCTTTGATGGATATGGCGGGTATCGGAAGGACCCGTTCGTGGCGCAGCACCGGGGCTTTGCGACGGTGGCGTACGGATCCCGACCGGACGCGAAGGGCCGTCAGTGGCGGGCGGACGTGACGTTTCAGGTCACTGGACCCCAGCGCCTGCCGTGGACCTTTGAGAATGACCTCGTCGACCCTCGCTATGTCCGGCCGTCTGAAGCGCCGACGTTCGTGACGGGCAACGTGCAGATCAGCCGGGATTTCTCCGAAGGGCAACAGATTTATGTCGGGGTCGAGAACGTGACGGACTATCGTCAGGCCGAGCCCATCGTCGGCATCGATTACGACACCGCGCCCGGTGAGGTGCAGACGGTGTCGGGCGGCCCGATCGGAGACGATGCCTTGTTTGATGCGGCCATCGTGTATGCGCCGATTTTCGGGCGCAACGTGTACGCTGGTGTGCGGTGGGCGTTTGGCCGTTGATCCACTCTTTTTTCGGACCTCATGAGGCGTTGGGCAGGCGGCGGGCCTGCGGGACGCGGCGGTGTTGGCGGCCGCTCGGACGGACCTTGGTGGGGGCGCTTTCGTCGTAGCGGGGGTCGGGTTGGAGGTCCAGCTTCTCCATCGATTTGACCTCCACGTTGACGCACCCGAAGTCCTCTTGGACGGTGCCCCGCATCTGGTAGACGCCGCGCCCCCGGAAGGGGTAGGCCTTGGCGACCGGTGGGAAATGGACGGTGTCGATCCATTGGCCTTCGCGGTCCACGAAGCAGCCGAACAGCATGCGGTCCCCCTTGACGGTGCCGGTTTCCTTGACGGTGACGAGGTAGCCGGCGATGGTGACCTCGCGGCCGATGTGTTCCGGCAGGACGCGGGCGGGCAGGGCGCCGTTGGCGGCCCGCTGCGCCTCGACGGTGAGCAGGCCGAACGGGGACGACAGCGGGAAGCCCAGCAACTCGATCTCGTCGTAGGCGTCCTCTCCGCTACCGCCTTCGAGGGCGGGCAGGGTCCGGAGGTGGGTCCGGTGTTCGGCGGTTTCGGCCTCGCGGAAGAGGTCGGCGGCCGGGGCTTGCTTCGGCAGGTGGCCGAGCAGGAAGTGCGCTTCCCATTGCAGCTGCTGCTTGGAGCGCCCCGTCCACCGCAGGCCCCCGATGCGGATGACGGTGAGCAGCTGCTCGAGGCCGATGCCGGTGCGCCGCACGAGGTCCTCGAGGTCGCGGTAGGGGCCAGTGTGGCTGCGTTCCCGTTCGATGCGGACGGCGGTCTCGCCCTCCACGCCCTTGACGAGGTTGAACCCGAGGGTGAGGGTCCGCGTGGCGGGGTCGTATCCGGCGAGGTAGCCCCCGGTGTTGACGCAGGGCGCGGCAATCCGGCCGCCCAGCAGCCGCGCCTCGTGAATGTAGAACTCGGTCCGGTAGAAGCCGCCGAAGTTGTTGATGCAGGCGGTCATGTATTCCAGCGGCCAGTACGCCTTGAGGAAGAGGCTCTGGTAGCTCTCGACGGCAAAGGAGGCTGAGTGGCCCTTGGCAAAGGCGTAGCCGGCGAAGCTCTCGACTTGCCGCCACACTTCGGCGACCATGTCGGGGGCGTGGCCCTTGTCGGCGGCCTTGTCGAAGAAGGCCTGGCGGGCCTTCTGGAACTCCTCGCGCGACCGGAATTTCCCCGACATCCCCCGCCGCAGGACGTCGGCCTCTCCGAGGTCGAGCCCGGCGAACTGGTGGGCCACCTTGATTACGTCTTCCTGGTAGACCATGACGCCATAGGTCTCCGGCATGATCTCCAGCAGGATGGGGTGGGCGTCACCGCGTCGCTTGGGGAAGCGGTGACGCTCGATGTAGGCTTTCATCATCCCGCTGCGCGCCACGCCCGGCCGGATGACGGAGCTGGCGGCCACGAGGCCGAGGTAGTCGTCGACCCGCAGCTTGCGCATGAGCATCCGCATGGCGGGCGATTCCACGTAGAAGCAACCGATGGCCTCGGCTTCCCGCAGCAGGTGTTGCACCCTCGGGTCGGCCTTGAACCGCTTCATGTCATGGATGTCGATNTCGGCGTCCGGATCGGTCTCTGCGATGAGGTCGAGGGCGTCCTTGATCTTGGCGAGGCCGCGCTGGGAGAGGATGTCGAATTTGTGGAGGGCGAGGTCCTCGGCGACCACCATGTCGTACTGCGTGGTGGGGAACCCCTTGGGCGGCAGGAACGTCGCGCACGTCCGGTGGATGGGCCGGTTGGCGATCAGGATGCCGCAAGCGTGGATGGAAATCTGGTTGGGGAAATCCCGGAGAACGCCGGCGTAGCGGACGACGGCGCGTTCCACCTCGCCCAGTCGCGCCGGATTGAACCGCCCGCCGGCCAACGTGTCGATCTCGTGCTTGGGCAGGCCGAAGACCTTGCCGAGTTCGCGGACCACCGCCCGGTATTGGAAGGTGTTGTAGGCTCCGAGCAGGGCGACGTGCTCGTAGCGGTCGAAGATGTAGCGCGTGACATCGTCGCGGTCCGTCCACGAGAAGTCGAGGTCGAAGTCGGGTGGGTTGGACCGGTAGAGGTTGATGAACCGCTCGAAGTAGAGGTCCAGTTCGATGGGGTCGACGTCGGTGATGCGCAGGAGGTAGGCGACGAGGCTGTTGGCCCCGCTGCCCCGACCGACGTGGAAGTAGCCCTTGGACCGCGCGTAGGTGGTGATGTCCCAATTGACGAGGAAATAGGCGAGAAACTCCTTTTCGCGGAGAACCTCGATCTCGTATTCCATCCGTTCGAGGATGGCTTCGTCGGGGTCGGGGTAGCGGTAGGCGAGCCCTTCGGCGCACAGGTCGCGGAGGAGCTGTTCGTCCTCGACGATGGAGCCGGTGAAGGTGCGGAGGTTGCGGTGGGTGGCGCCGTCCTCCTGGTCGCCGAGGTCGCCGTCGAAGTCGATGTGGCAGGCGTCGAGCAGGGCGGCCGCGCGGTCGGTGAGCCAGGGGAATTCGGCGTAGGCCGTTTCGAATTCGCCAACGCACAGCCAGCGGTCGGTGTCGGGGGCGACCTGGTCCGCTGGCAGCTTGGCGAGGAGGCAGTTGCGGTCGATGGCGCGGAGCAGGCGGTGGGCGTTGTGGTCGCGCTTGTGGCGGAAGCTGGCCGAATGGAGGGCCACCATGCGGCTGCTCGGCGTGCCGTCAGGGTCGCGTTGGAGGGCCAGCCGGAGGGCGCCGAGTTCGTCGGGCCGGACGCCCACGCATTCGTCGCGGCGCAGGCCGCCGGGCTGCTGCCATGGTGCGCAGGGGGTGCCGTCGGGGGTCCGCTCCGCCCGCCGCGCCCACGGGTAGACCCACACCACGCCCTCGAGGGCTGGGGCGCGGTCCGGAATTCGGGCGGGCTTGCCGGCGTGGCCCGCGTGCAGGAGCTCGGAGAGGAAGCCGCAGAGCCGCTCGTAGCCGTCGTGGTCGCGGGCGAGGCCGACATAGCGCTGGACCGCGCCGTCGCGGAAGTCGACGCCGAGCACGGGACGCACCCCGTACTTCGGAGCCAGCCGGGCGAAGTCTGGCCCGCCGGCGGTGCAGTGCACGTCGGTGAGGGCCAAGCACGTCACGCCCGCCTCCTGCGCTTGGGCGAGGAGTTCCTCCGGGCGCAAGACGCCGTAGCGGAGGCTGAACCACGAATGGGTGTTCAGGAACATGGCAGCGAAAAACGGCGGGGGTTCAGAAGAGGCTGCTTTGGCCGGTTTCCGATTCGCGGCCCCGGAGTTTGCGCGCCCGGGATTCGCCCATGCCGAACATCTCCAGCGACTGGTGGAGTTCGTAGTCGTATTCCGGGAAGATGCGCTCGCCGATGGGCTGCAACAGGGTGGTGCCGTTGAGCCGGGGGTTCTTGATGCCCGGGTCAATGGGGTAGGCGTTGAGCGTGCCGTCGGGGATGGGCCGGAGCAGGGCGGTCACGTCGCCGAGCGGTGTCGCTGGGTCGATCCACTTGTGCTCGTCGGCGGGGTCGAGCAGTACGGGTGAACGGTGGTGGCCGATGGCCTGCAGGGTGTCGCAGGCGGTGGTCGTGATGATGGCGAAGGACCGCACGAGTTCGCCGGTGGCGGTGTCCGTCCATTCGTCCCAGATGCCGGCCAAGGCAAAGGGGCGTTGGCCGTCGCGGGCATAGACGACGTAGGGCTTGGCGAGCTTCTCGCGCTGGGGGCCTTCGATGAAGGCGTCGGCCACGACGAGGCAACGGCGCGTGCGGATGGACTGCCGGAACATCGGCTTTTGCAGGATGCCCATGGCGCCGCGGTAGTCGGGGTCGTTGTCGGCGTTGTGGTCGCCCTCACTCCGCGCATTGATCATGTAGAACTGCTTCTTGGCCCACGCCGGGGTGAAGCCGAACTGCATGGCCTGCAGGGCATCGGGCTGGTCTCCGGTCACCACGGGGGCGAGGTCGCCGTGGGACACGTTGGTGTTCGGCGGCGGGGGCGCGGCGGTGTAGTCCGGCCCTGCGGTGACCTGGAAGCGCTTCTCGACGGCTTCGACGGAGGTGACGTTGACATAGCGTCCGCACATGCTGGGTTCAATTTACTGGTGACGGTTGGCGAGGAGGAGGGGGGCATCGCCCGAAAAGGGGTTGGTGCGGCCGATGGTGCGGGCGCCAAGGCTGGCGGCAGAGACGATGGTCCGGTCGCCGAAGCGCTCGCGGAGCCCATCCATGGCGCGGTACAGGGCTTGCCGGTCCTCGTCGGCATCGAAGAGGTCCATTTGCATGCCCCCGCCCACGAGGTGGCTGTAGCGGACGCCGACGAGGCGGACGAGGACGCGCCGGTCGTAGAGCTGCTCGAACATTTCGAGGGTCTTGGGCACGAGTCGGTGGTCGGCGGCGGTGTAGGGAATGCGGGCCTGTAGGGTGCGGGTGTCGAAGTCGCTGTAGCGGACCTTGACGGTGATGCAGGCGGTGAGTTTGTTGCCGCGGCGAAGTTGGAAGGCCAGATTCTCGGCCATGGCGATCAGGATGCCGCGGAGCTGGTCGGTGTCGGTGGTGTCCTTGCGGAAGGTGCGTTCGGTGGAAATGGACTTCCGGTCGCTGGTGGGCATGACCGGCGTGGGGTCCTCGCCCTGGGCCTTGCGCCAGATGGTGCGGCCGGATTTGCCGAGTACGCGCTCCATCATGTCGACCGGCATTTCCTGGAGGGTGCCGATCTGTCGGACACCGAGGTTGCGCAGCGTCTGGTACGTTTTCTCGCCGACCATGGGAATCTTGCGGATGCCCAATGGCGCGAGGAAGGGCCGCTCGGTGCCGCGTTCGATGCGCAGGGCGTTGTTGGGCTTGGCCTCTCCGGTGGCCACCTTGGAGACGGTCTTGTTTTCCGACAGGCCAAATGAGATGGGCAACCCGGTCTCGCGGATGATGCGTTCGCGCAATTCACGGGCGTACTGCCAGCAGCCGAAGAAGCGGTCCATGCCGGTGAGGTCGGCGTAGAACTCGTCGATGGAGCTCTTCTCGCAGACGGGCACGGCTTCGCGAACGATGTCGGTGACCGCGTGAGAGTGCTTGGAGTAGTTGGCCGAATTGCCCCGGATGACCAGCGCCTCGGGACACAGTTCCCGCGCCATTCGCATGGGCATGCCGGAGTGAACACCGAACTTCCGGGCTTCGTAGCTGCAGGAGGCCACGACCCCGCGGTCGCCGGTGCCGCCGATGAGCAGCGGTTTGCCGTGCAACCGGCTGTCCATCAACCGTTCCACCGACACGAAGAAGGTGTCGAGGTCGAGGTGGAGGACGGTGCGGGTGGCGGACATGTCAACGAAAATGGGATGCCAATTTAATTGGCATTTCTATACCGAAGACACTTCGGGGAAGGAATCTTTCGATTCGGGGAATCAGCAGGCGTCGCCGAAGGCGGAAAGCAGCTGCAGGATGTCGGATACACCGACGATGCCATCCGCATCGAGGTCTCCCGTGCAACCGATTCCCGCGCAGCCGAAATTGGCGAGGAGGTCAAGGGTATCGGACACGCCGATGATGCCGTCGCCGTCCAGATCGTTGGGACAAGCACATGGGTCGGGGGCGACCCAGGTCACATCTTGGGGGGCAGCGCACGAGGGCAGGTCTGTAAAAAAGGCCCCCACCGAATAGGTCTCCCCGTCTGCGGGCACACCGTCGATGGTGGCGGAATAGCTGCCATTGGACGGGGGAACTTCAAACAATTGTCCTCCGAGGTCGAGCAGGCCGGTTGGCGGCGGATTGACCACGTTCAGAAGCAGCTCGACGTCATGTTCCCCGGTGGCCGGGTCGCAATCACCGACACTGAAGAGGTCAAGGGTCAGGTGACAGGGGCAGGGCTCCGGCGCGGTCCAGGCGTCGAACACGGCAAAGCCGCAAGCATCGTCCTCGGTGAAGGTGATCACCAGATTGACGTTCTCCCCGTCGGCCACGAGACCGGTGAGGGTCACATCGGCCACGTCATTCGCTACGGGAAAGGTTTGTCCGTTGACTTGGACGTCTCCAGCACCGGCGGAGAAGGCAAACTGCAGGGTCACCTGCTGGGTGTAGGTGCCGTCGATGGGGTTGCAGGCGCTTTGGACCCCCACGGTGGAAGAGACCAAGGTGCAGGTGCCGCCGCCACAGGCTTCGGGTGCTGTGAAGAGCGCGTCTTGGCTCGCCGAGCAGGCAGGCTCGCCCGTGAAGTAGGCCGTGACGTTGACGGGGTTGCCGTCGGCGGGAAGGTTGTTGAGGCTGACCGTCTGTGGACTACCGGTGACGGTGAAGAGGGACCCATTGACGTTGAGCAATCCGGCCGGCGCATCGTCATAGACGAGGATGACCTGCTGGCTGTACGTGTTGGTGGAGGCGTTGCAGGGGGACTGTGCTCCGGCAAGCAAGGCGGAGATGCTGCACCCTTGGACGCCCCAGCCCATGTCGGCAAACATGCCCATGACGATGGGGCCGGAATCGTGGATGGCTTCACCGGTGTTCAGGTTGGGCGTCATCAGGGCGTTGGCATTGCCCGAGAGGTACATGTCTTCCCGAAGGTGGGAAAAGCTGGCGCCCGGTTCCCAGGGGTTCGGGGCATAAATGCCGGGAGGGGCCACGTCTGCAGCGAGGCCATTCGGTCCGGCCCAGATGAGTCCTCCTCCAATCAAGGCATTGCCCATGTTGCTCGTGGCGCTGTTCAGGTCGAGCAGGCTTCCCCCGGAATTGTTGTCGTTGATGAAGGTGTCGTAGACAAAGGGAGATCCGCTTTGTCCGATGAACCCGGTGTTGCTCACCACATTGGCGCTGCCGATGAACCCCAGGCCGTGGCAGAGTTCGTGAAGGACCACGGTCACGAAATCGTAGGCGCCGGGCGGAACGTTGCCGTCGATGCCAAAGTACCAGGTCACGTCGCTGCCGAAGTTGCAGACGATGTCCGCGGAACTTCCGAGGTCACTGCCTGCCAACTGGTCTGCGAGGGCGGCAGGGTAGTAGACATCGGACTCGGGGGCGCCAGAGAAGTTGCGGTGCACGGTGGAGGGCGATGCAGAGCCGAGGATGTTCTCTCCGAGGTCGGCCCATGTCGCTTCGACAGCGATGTCCACCGGGCTGCTGATTTGGCCCGCCCAGATGTTCACGGCATACTGGAATGCGGTCTCCGCCGCAGGTGGAAAGTTGATGTAGGTGACCTGGATGGTGGCCACGGAAGACCGTGTTGTGGTCGGAGGTGGGGTGAAGTGGAATTCGTCTTCAGCGACCCCGACGAGTCCGTCGCAACCCATCGACTGACAGGCCGTGTGGTCGTGCACCGCCGATGCGGGCAGCCCAAACATCTTCTGAGCAGCGCTTTCTATCGGTCCCAGCAACAGCAGGACCACGCAGCACAGGGGAAGTCGGGACAAGAAGGCCGAAGACATAAGGGAAAAGATAACACGCATTCGTCGATGTTTTACACGAATTGGTGGGGTCTTTTGTGAGCGCTCGGCCTTTTCTTTTCTGCTCAAGGGCGAAACGGCCTCAGAATCAGGAAGGTGCATTCGGTCCGGACGGCCATACCGTCGAGAACCATCCAATGGCGCGCCAGGCTTCCCGAATGCCTTCCGGTGCCAGGGAGAAGGGCGCGAATTGCGGGTTGTTAGAGACCATCAGCAGGTCACCTTCTTCATCGAGGCGGTTCTCCACCCGCTTGAACACCAGCCCGTCTTCCCGGGTGACCACGATGTAGGGCCGGCCACCTCCGACCTGGTCCAGGCGCTCCACAAAGGCGCACAGCACCCAGGTTCCGCTGGGCAGGGGCAGCATGCTGTCTCCTTCGATCTGGAAGAAGCGGAGGGTCCTGTCCTGAGGGACTTCGGGCAAGGGCAGGTCGAACGCAGGCAGTCCGGAAATCCACTCCGGGTCTCCGAATCCTTGGGCGTACCCTGCCGCTGCCTTGGTGCTCACGGCGGTGATGCGTTCCGTTTCGGAGTCGCGGTCCACCGGGATGGGCAGCACGCGGAGGTCGTGCTCCATGGGAACCGGTGTTCCGCCGAGTACCAGGGTGTCGAGGGACACGTCGAGAACGTGGGCGAGGCGCACCAGCACATGGAGGCGCGGTTCGGCCCTGCCCTCCTCGTAGGCGCCCAGCGCCGTGCGCTTGATTCCGGCTTTTTCAGCCAGGTCGGACTGGGTCCAGCCGCGCGCCTTGCGGAGGGTACGGAGTTGGGAGCCGATGCGCGTGGGTTCGGCCATCTCAGGTGGACGCGACCACGGATTGGACCACGTCGAGTTTGCTGGTCAACAGGCGTTCGATGCCGTCCTTGAGGGTGGCGGTGGAGGAGGGGCAGCCCGCGCAGGCCCCGCGCAACCGCACATGGACAGTGCCGTCGATGAAGGCGCGGAAGTCAATGGCGCCTCCATCGGCTTCCACCGCAGGCCGCACGAATTCTTCGAGCAAGTCGGCGATGGCCTGATCGTGCTCGGTGGGCACGATGTCGGAATCTGCGAGCGCCACAACTGGTTCGCCGGCGGCGGGGGCGGCCTCCGGTGAGGGGGGTGCTGCGGCCCGGGCGGGGGGCACTTTTTCGACGGCCACAGGGTGCTCGGTCAACCACTGTTGGATGTATTCGCGCATTTGCATGGCGATCATCTCCCAACCGAGGGAGTCGTCTTTGGTCACGGAGACAAAGGCGCCGCTGATGAACACGCCGATGACGAAGGGGAAGTTGAAGAGTTCCTCGGCCAGCGACGAATGGCCCGCGCATTCGGCTTTGGAGGTGAATTCGGCTTGGGCGTTGCCGTCGATCAAGGGGCGGTCGGCCACGAACTTCATGACCTCCGGGTTGGGGGTCATTTCGGCGTAGACACTGGTGGGTGTGCTCATGTGGCGAATATCGAACAGCCGGACGTTCTTCACCCGCGCCCGTCCTTGGGCAGACTCCGGGGCAACCCGATATCTTGCTCCTTTCGAAACCGAGCCCCTGAATCCCATGATCCGATTCCTCTCTGCCTTGGCCCTGACTGGCCTTTGGGCACTCGCTTCTGCCCAATCCGGGTCCACCTTTCCTGTCAATGGGACCCCGGATGCCCGCCTCGAACTGCATGTCTACGAGGGCGCGCGCATCCACACCGAGGCGGGAACCGTGCTCGACAACGGCCACATCGTCGTCCGGCGCGGCCGCATCGAAGCCGTGGGTACCGGCACGTTCACCACATCCGAGCCCGCCGTCCGCCACGATGTGTCGGGCCATGAGGTCTACCCCGCTTTTGTCGACCTCTATTCCGGTTGGGGTCTGAAGCGGGGAGAACGCGCCCGTTGGGATGGCAAGCCCCACTACGACCGGGAGGACACCAAGGCGGCCATGGGCTGGAACAGCGCCTTGCATCCGGAATTCGACGCAGCCGAATCGTTTGTGCCATCGGACAAGGTGGCTGACCGCTACCGCAGTGCTGGATTTGGTGCCGTTGTGGCCCACAGACGGGATGGCATTGTTCGCGGTTCGGCGGCATTGGTGGCTTTGTCCGGTGATGCCCACGATGCGGTCCTCGAACCCCGGGCGGCTGCGTGGCACAGTTTTTCCAAAGGGTCGTCCGCCCAATCTTACCCCAGCTCTCTGATGGGCAGCATCGCCCTGCTTCGACAGACCTACTGTGACGCCGAGTGGTACGGGCAGTTTGACGCCCCGGAGGAGCGCAACCTCTCGTTGGAAGCGTTCAATGCCGCGGCCGATTTGCCCCACTTCTTCGATGCCGGAGACTGGCGGGACATTCTGCGTGCCGACCGCGTGGGGGACGAATTCGGGGTCCAATACGCCTTCCTCGGGGGGGGCGAAACATACCGGCGTCTGGATGAGGTCGCCTCTGCGGGGGGCGCGGTCATTGTGCCGCTGGACTTCCCTTCAGCCATTGATGTGTCCGACCCCTACCTCGCCCGCTTGGTTTCCCTGGCGGAATTGAAGCACTGGGAATGGGCGCCGTACAATCCTGGAAAGGTGGCCCAGGCCGGCATTCCAATGGCGTTGACCATGCACGGGTTGGACAAGGGCAAGGATTTCGTGGCCAACCTGCGCAAGGCGGTCGAGCACGGCCTGTCCGATGAGGCTGCTTTGGCAGCGCTGACGACGGTGCCGGCCGAGATGGTGGGCGCGGGAGACCGCGTGGGCCGGATTGCCCCGGGCATGGAGGCCAACTTCATCATTGCCGACGGCCCCTTCTTCGAGAGCGGAACGGCGCTGCGGACCACCGTGGTTCAGGGCGTGCGTTACGAGATTGACATGGAACCCGAGGCTGATGTGGCCGGGCGATACAGCCTGAACCTCGACGGTCGCGACTTGGTCTTGGAGTTGAAGACGGGCGACAAGGGCACGCGCGGCCAGTGGTGGCCGGTTGGCACGGCCGAGGCCGACATTGACTCGCTGGCCGGCCAGGCCAAGGTGAGCCTCGACGGCCGGGACCTGGTGTTGCGCCTGCTCGACGAGGATGCTGGCGCTTACCGCCTCGTGGGCAATGTCTACGAAGGCAGCCGCATCATCGAGGGCCGTGGGGAGCGGCCGGACGGGACGTGGATCGAGTGGGCCGCTCTGCGTCAGGGTGACGCCATCCAGACTCCGCCCAAGCCGGAGGTGACGGAAGCCGCTGCCGAGGCCGCACCGGAAGAGGAAGCGGGCGATCCGGAAGAGGAAGTGGAGGAAGGCCCCACCGGTCCAGGACCCATCACGTATCCATTCACGGCGTATGGCCGGACCCAACTGCCCGCACAAGGATCGTGGCACTTCGTCAGGGCCACCGTCTGGACGTGTGGGCCGGAAGGCAAAATCGAAGGCGGCGAGGTCATCGTGCACGAGGGCCGCATCCGGGCCGTGGGGCAGAATCTGGATCCGGCCGAGGTGTTCGGCAAGAATGTCCCGGAATTGACCCGAATCGATGCCAAGGGCAAGCACATCACGCCGGGCATCCTCGATGAGCACACGCACATCGCGGCCAGCCGCGGCATCAACGAAGGCACCCAGGCGTCCAGTGCCGAGGTCAGCATCGGTACCGTCGTCAACAGCGAGGACGTCAACGTTTACCGCCACCTCGCCGGCGGCGTGACGGCAGGGCAGATCCTGCACGGGTCCGCCAACCCCATCGGTGGGCAAAGCGGCATCATCAAGTTCCGTTGGGGCATGTCGCCCGACGAGATGCAGATCGAGGATGCCGACCCCTTCATCAAGTTCGCCTTGGGTGAGAACGTCAAGCAGTCCAACTGGGGCGATTACCAGACCGTCCGTTTCCCGCAGACCCGAATGGGTGTGGAGCAGGTCTACTACGACCACTTCCACCGCGCCCGGGAATACGGGGAGGAATGGGACGCTTACCGCGCGGCGGTCAAGGCCACGCCCCGCCGCCTCATCCGCCAGGGCAGGGGCCCCAAGGCGCCCCGGCGCGACCTCGAGCTCGAGACGTTGCTCCAGATTCTCGAATCCGAACGCTTCGTCACCTGCCACAGCTACCGGCAGGACGAGATCAACATGCTGATGCACGTGGCGGATTCGATGGGCTTCACCCTCAACACGTTCACCCACATCCTCGAAGGCTACAAGGTGGCCGACAAGATGGCCGAGCACGGGGCCGGTGGTTCCAGCTTCAGCGACTGGTGGGCCTACAAATTCGAGGTGAAGGACGCCATTCCGTACAACGGGGCGTTGCTCTGGGAGAACGGGGTGGTCACCGCCTTCAACTCCGACGACCGCGAGATGGCCCGCCGTTTGAATCAAGAAGCCGCCAAGGCCAACAAGTACGGCGGTGTGCCTGAAGAAGAGGCGCTGAAATTCGTCACGCTGAACCCCGCGATTCTGCTCCACCTCGACGACCGCATCGGCTCGCTCGAAGCCGGCAAGGATGCGGACATGGTGGTGTGGTCCGACCATCCCTTGAGCGTCTATGCCCAATGCGAGCAGACCTATGTGGATGGCCGCCGCCTTTTCGACCAGGAGGAGGACTTGGTGATGCGCGAGGCGATGCGCACGGAGCGGGNCCGCCTCATCCAGCTCATGCTCGATGCCCCGGGCGCCGACAAACGAAAGCCGATGGAGCGAATTCCGCCCCATTACCACTGTGACACCATGACCGAGGAGAACCGATGAACCGCATGTTGACCCTCCATTTTCAAGCCATGAAAGCGCCCGTCCTTTTCGCCTTCCTCGCCTTTGCGGTCACCGCGTTTGCCCAGCCCAACCTGACGCCGGGCGCCCCGCAGTCCGAACGCGTTCTCGTCCTCGGTGGCACGGCCCACCTCGGCACCGGGGAGGCCATTGAGAATGCCGCCATCGGGTTTGCCGACGGCTTCATTGACTTCGTGGGAGCTGCCCGTGATGTGGATCCCAAGCGCTACGCCCGTGTAGTGGACGCCGAGGGCATGCACATCTACCCGGGTTTCATTGCCCCGAACAGCACCCTCGGCCTCATGGAGGTCGCGGCCGTTCGGGCGTCCAGGGATTACCGGGAGGTGGGGACGTTCAAGCCCAACGTCCGCAGTGTCATCGCGTACAACGCCGCGTCCGACATCACGCCCACCGTGCGGACCAATGGGGTCCTCATGGGCCAGATCACCCCGCGTGGCGGGGTCATCGGCGGGTCCAGCTCCGTGGTGCAGTTCGACGCTTGGAACTGGGAAGACGCCGTGGTGCGGGCCGACGATGGCATTCACCTGTACTGGCCGTCCACCCACCACAAGCACTTCGAGGATGGCCGGGCCCAGCTGCGCAAGCGCAAGACCTACGCCCAACGGCTCCACGAAATCCGGGATTTCTTCTCCCGGGCCGAGGCTTATGCTGCGGGCACCCCGACCAAGCGCGACCTTCGGATGGAGGCCATGAAGGGGCTGTTTGCAACGGGCGAGCGCACCGCTCCCGGTGCCACCACGTTGTACGTCCATGCCAATGACGCCAAGCAGATCGCCGAGGTCATCCGGTTCAAGCGGGCCCAGGAGCTCGAGCGGTTGGTGCTGGTTGGTGGCGCCGACAGCTGGATGATGGCCGACCCGCTGCGGGAGAATGGCATCGCCGTCATGGTCCAGCGGACCCACACCGTGCCGCGCTTTGCCGAGGACGACATTGATCTGCCATACAAGTTGCCGAAGCTCCTCGAGGACGAAGGGGTCGAGTACTGTTTGCAGGGCGAGGGCCGCATGCCCGAGATGAACACGCGCAACCTGCCGTTTTACGCCGGCACGGCCGTCGCCTATGGCCTCGAGTACGAGCAGGCGGTCCGGGCGTTGACCTTGTCCACGGCGCGCATCCTCGGCATCGACAACGTCTGCGGCTCCCTCGAGCCGGGCAAGGACGCCACGCTGTTCATTTCCGCCGGGGACGCCCTCGACATGATGGGCAACAACGTCCAGCACGCCTGGGTGCAAGGCCGCGATGTGGTCCTCGACAACAAGCAAATCCAGCTGTACGAGAAGTACAAGGCCAAGTACGACGCCCAGCGTGCAGCAGACGGCCGTTGAGCGCAGCGTTGCATTTCAAGGAAAAGGCCCACCTCGATGGTGGGCCTTTTTTGTGTGGTGAATCGGAGGGAAGCGGTCAGCTGTCCAAGCGGATGGGCGTTTCGCGGGGGGCCTGAACACTGTATTTGAACCGAAGGCCCTCGCGTTCGCCGGGTTTGACGATGAGGTCCCATTCGACCCGGCCGGTGTCCTTGTCGAGTTTGCCTCCCCCAAGCGCCTCCGCCTTGACCACCACGTCCTCGTCGTTGGACAGCGGGAGTTGGTCGTCGATGATGATGCGGATGGGCTGGGATTTGCGGTTGTCCACCGTGATTTCCCACTCCCGCTTCAGCTCGCGTTTGCCGGTGATGACGTTGGTCTTGTTGTCGTGGCCTTCGAGCTTGCGGCGGACTTGGATGGCGGGATCTGGCCCGAGGGACAGGCTCAACGTGTCGGACGCGAGGTTCAACGCCAACGAGCTTTCGCCCACGAAGTCGTCCTCGAAGTAGATGCGCAGTCGGCCACTGATCAAATCGAGCTCCTCCCAATCGAGGACGTGGGCCATGAGGTAGGCCTGGGCGTCCAGCTTGGGCGTGGCCTCGTACAGGAATTCAGCAGGGACCTCCATGTTCTTGATGCGGACGGATTGGACCACGCCGTCCGAGGCAATGCTGTATTTGGCGTCGATGTCGAAACGCGTCTGGGTGGGCGTGGACTGGACGGTGACGGCGGCGTAATCGAAGGCCTGTGCAGCCCGTTCGGCGAGGCGCTCCCGGCGGCTGCCGAACAGGGATCCCCGCTCGACCTCCTCTTCCGCGATGGCATAGCCGGACATCACCACTTCGTCGAGCACTTCGACGGCGGGGGCGAGGGCCACGTCCATCACGCAGTTGGAGATGTTGATGTTCTCGGCCACCATGCCGATGCTCTGGTAGCTGATGTTGCGGGCGTTCTGCGGCACGTCGATCATGTAGAAGCCGTTGACGTCGGTGACCACGGAGCGGCCTCCGGGCACGCTGACCGTGGCGCCGATGAGCGGCTGCCCTTGGGCGTCGTACAGCTGGCCGCGGACCTGGCGGACGGCGGGGTTGTAGGGTTGGGTCTTCAGCCACTGGTTGGCCGCGGCCGCGGTGGAGGCGGCGGCACCCCGGGCGCCGTGGTGATTGGCGTGCAGGAACCAGGGGGAGAGGTTGGGCTTGGACCGGTTGCGGTTGGGTGTGCCGGTGGACACGCTCAGGTTGACCCGGTCCCAATCCTCGCCGGTCTGCTGGCGCACGAGGGCGATGCTCTCGAGTTTGAGCGGGTCCGCCACGCTCTCCACGCGGGCGTTGTAGGCTGGGTCCCAGCCGGCATTCTGCATCCAGTACCCAAAGCTGATGGCGCCGCTTGTCTGGGCGCTGGCCTCGGTGTGGATCATGATTTCGAGGTGGGTCTCCGTGCGGAGCGGAGGAAGGGCGGCCATGGCCTGGTCTAGCTTCGTCAGCGAGGCTTGCATGTCGCCGATGCGCTGGTCGATGGCCTGCCGCTCCTGCAGAAGTTCGATGCGGCGTTCGCGCATGAACCGGGTGGCGTCGATGAGGCGGGTGAGATCCACGCCGCTGTCCTTGACGGTGAATTGGGTGTGCGATGCGAGCAGTTGTTCCTCCTTGTCGAGGATGGTGTACCAATGCTGCTCCTGCTGCATGTCGTGGTAGAGGCTGTTGCGCTCCACCTGGAGCCGTTCGCGCTCGGCCTGGCTTTCGGCACCGCTGAGTGTGTCCGTGTGGTAGCGGTGGGTCACCGACAGGATGGTGAAGTCGCCCGTGCCGGTGATGCGGACCTGGCTGGGGTCAATGGCCGTGGGCAGGCCGGGGAAGACCAGCGTGGCCGTACCGGCTGGGACGACGGTGGTCGTCGTTCGCTTGATCTGTGCACCTTGGCGGTACACCGTGACGTGGTCAATGGCGTGGCGGACTTCCTTCTCGGTGTCTTCGGAGGCGTGAAGGGGAAGGGTGACCAGGGCCGCCATGATCAGGGGGAGGAGGGTGAATGAACGCATGGAATCGTAGGTTTGGGTTTCCACCCCTTGCGTTCCAAGCGCCGTGCCAAAAATGCCGAACTTGGGGATATGCGCCCGCTTATCCTGCCCCTGCTTGCCTTGGTTTCATTGACCTTCTCGGCTGAATCCACCTCCGCCCAAAAGATCTTCTCGGTCGATTACGAATCGCGTGCGGACGTGAAGGTGTTCGTGGTGGACTACGAATCCCAAGCCGACCTCCTCGTCTACAAGGAGGACTACGAAAGTCGGGCGGAGGGCAACGAGGGCCATTGGTTTTTCGTGAAGTACGAGAGCCGCGCCGACAAGAAGATTTACTTCGTCGACTACGCGTCGAGGGCGGACCTCAAGATTTTCTTCGTGGACTACGAGAGCCGCGCGGGGTGGAAGAACACATCCAAGCAGCACCTCCTGTATTGAGGCGCTGAGGTCAACAGGACTTAGTAACCGAGGGCGGCGCGGAGTCGGCCGACCGTGGCATCGGCCACCAGGCGCGCTTTGGCGGCACCCTTGGCCAGNTCGGCATCGAGCATCGGCAGGTCGGCCATGTAGCGGTTGAACGTGTCCCGCTCTTCGGCGAACCCGTCAATGAGGGCACCGAGCAATTCTTTCTTGGCATGGCCCCAGCCGTAACCGCCCGCCATCAATTGGCTCGCCATGGCGTTGGCATCGTCTGGGGAGGCGACCAGTTTGTACAGCTGGTAGANCACAGACGATTGCGGATCCTTGGGCTCTTCCAAGGGGGTGGCGTCCGTGACGATTTGCTTGTTGATCACCTTCTTCAACGCTTTTTCGTCGGCGAAGGGATCGAGGATGTTGTCTTTGGACTTGGACATCTTGGCGCCATCCGTCCCGGGCACATACATCGTGGCTTCATTGGTCTGGGCCTCCGGTTCAACCAGCACTTCCCGGCCCACCTTGTGGTTGACCCGGCCGGCCACGTCGCGGGCCATCTCCAAGTGNTGCAGCTGGTCTTTGCCGACGGGGACCTCATTGGCGTCGTAGGCGAGGATGTCGGCCGCCATCAGCATCGGGTAGCTGAAGAGGCCGGCGTTGACGTCTTCAAGCCGATCCGCTTTGTCCTTGAAGCTGTGGGCCAGCGTCAGTCGGCTGTAAGGGAAGAAGCAGCTCAAGTACCAGGCGAGCTCGGTGCACTGCGGCACGTCGCTCTGGCGGTAGAAGACGGTGCGGTCGGTGTCGAGCCCGCAGGCCAGCCAAGCGGCGGCGACCGCGTACGTGTTGGCCCGCAGTTCGGTGCCGTCCTTGATTTGGGTCAGGCTGTGTAGGTCCGCGATGAAGAGGAATGACTCGTCGGTGTTGTCCTCTGCCAACTCGATGGCGGGACGAATGGCGCCGAGCACGTTCCCCAGGTGGGGCGTGCCGGTGCTTTGGATGCCGGTCAAAATGCGGGCCATGGTCGTCTTCGGATGCGGTCTTCAGCGGCCGATCAGCAAAACTCGTCGTATGCCGCCTTCAAGTGGGTGGCGATCATGTCGGCGGTGCGGCCTTCGATGTGGTGGCGCTCCACCATGTGGACCAGCTTGCCGTCCTTGAAAAGGGCCACGGAAGGGCTGCTCGGCGGGTACGGCAGGGTGTGCTTGCGGACGCGCTCGACGGCCTCGACATCGAAACCGGCGAAGGCGGTGTAAAGGCGGCCGGGCAGCTTGCCGTGGTCGAGGGAGGCTTTCACACCGGGGCGCATGGAGCCGGCGGCACAGCCGCAGACGCTGTTGAGCACGACGATGGAAGTACCGTCCTCGGCGAGGGCGGAATCGACAGCGGCAGCGTCGAGCAGTTCGGAGAAACCGGCCTCGACGAGGTCGGCCTTCATGGGGTTGACAATCTCAGCAGGATACATGGGGCAAAGTTATTCCTTGTCGGAAGTGGTAGACGCCAAGAAAAGTTCATCGTACTGCTCTTGGTGAATGGCGCTCGGGGCATCGATCATGACGTCGCGGCCTTGGTTGTTCTTGGGGAAAGCGATGAAGTCGCGGATGGTGTTGACACCGCCGAGCAAGGAGCAGAGGCGGTCAAATCCGAGGGCGAGTCCGCCGTGGGGTGGGGCGCCGTAGCGGAAGGCGTTCATCAAGAACCCGAACTGGGCTTCGGCCTCCTCCGGCGTGAAGCCGAGCAGATCGAACATGCGGGCCTGGATGGCCTTGTCGTGGATTCGGATGGAGCCGCCCCCNATCTCGACGCCGTTGATGACCATGTCGTAGGCGTTGGCCCGCACGGCTCCGGGATCGGAGTCGATGAGGTCCATGTGCTCCGGCTTGGGCGAGGTGAACGGATGGTGCATCGCGTGGTAGCGCTCGGTCTCTTCGTCCCACTCGAGGAGCGGGAAGTCGACCACCCACAGCGGCTTGAAGTCGAACGGGTCGCGCAGACCGAGCTCGGAGCCCATGTGCAGGCGGAGTTCGGCGAGCTGCTTTCGGGTGGTGTCGAGGCCGCCGCAGAGGACGAGCATGAGGTCGCCGGGCTGGGCGCCGGTGTGGCTGGCCCACTTCGCCAGGGCGTCCTGGTCGTAGAACTTGTCGACGCTGGATTTGAAGCTGCCGTCGGCGTTGACCTTGCAGTACACGAGGCCGCGGGCGCCGATTTGTGGGCGCTTCACCCAATCGGTCAGGCCGTCGAGTTGCTTGCGGGTGTATTCCGCAGCGCCAGGCACCACGATGCCGAGCACGGTTTCAGCGTCATCGAACACTTTGAAGCCGATGCCCTGTGTGACAGATGCCATGTCCTGGAACTCCATGCCAAAGCGGAGGTCGGGCTTGTCGATGCCGTACTTTTCCATGGCCTCGTCGTAGGTCATGTGCGGGAAGTCGCCGATCTCCCGGTCGAGCACCGTCTGGAAGAGGTGGCGAACGAGGCCNTCAAACGTGTTGAGGATGTCCTCCTGCTCGACGAAGCTCATCTCGCAGTCCACCTGGGTGAATTCCGGCTGCCGGTCGGCGCGCAGGTCCTCGTCGCGGAAGCACTTGACGATCTGGTAGTACTTGTCGAATCCGCTCACCATCAGCAGCTGCTTGAAGGTCTGCGGGCTCTGCGGCAGGGCGTAGAACTGGCCGGGATTCATGCGGCTGGGCACCACGAAATCGCGGGCACCCTCCGGGGTGGACTTGATGAGGACGGGTGTCTCGACATCGATGAAATCGATGCTGTCGAGGTACTTCCGGGTCTCAATGTTGATGCGGTGGCGCAGGAACAGGTTGCGCTGGACCGGCCCGCGGCGAAGGTCAAGGTAGCGGTATTGCATCCGCAGGTCGTCGCCGCCATCGGTGTCGTCCTCGATGGTGAACGGGGGCGTGTCGGCCGCGTTGAGGATGGTCAATTCGGTGACGTCGATTTCGATTTCGCCGGTCGGGATCTGGAGGTTCTTGGACTCGCGCTCGCGGACTTCGCCCACGACCTTGACCACGAATTCGCGGCCCAGTTTGCGCGCCTGGCCACAGAGGTCGGCATTGGAGTCCATGTTGAAGGCGAGCTGCGTGATGCCGTAGCGGTCGCGCAGGTCGACGAACGTGAGGCCGCCCAGATCTCGGGCGCGTTGGACCCAGCCGCTGAGGGTGACGGTCTGTCCGATGTGGTCGGGGCGGAGTTCGCCGCAGGTATGGGATCGGTGCATGTCGAAGTAGGGGCGGCCGGTGAAGCCGGTTCCGCGCGGCAAAGGTACGGTGCGTCGGGTCCGGCTGCCCCCCGTTTGCCAATGGCTCTTCACAACTGATTCTTGCCTCCTTCGCTGTAGTTTCGGGACATGGGAGAAACCAACGAGACCCCCCTCGAGCGCCTCGATTCCAAGAAGGCCCAAGCCCGCATGGGCGGTGGCGAGAAGCGGATGGAGGCCCAGCACGCCAAGGGCAAGTTGACGGCGCGTGAACGCATCGATCTGTTGCTCGACCCCGGCAGTTTTGAGGAAATGGGGATGTTGGTCACGCACCGGTCCACCTTGTTTGGCCTCGACAAGCAGCACTATCTCGGCGACGGTGTCGTGACGGGGTATGGCACGGTTAACGGCCGCTTGGTCTATGTCTTCAGCCAGGATTTCACTGTGCTCGGCGGCTCTTTGGCGGAGGCGCATGCGGAAAAAATCTGCCGCGTCATGGAGTTGGCCCTGGACAATGGAGCGCCGGTGATCGGCCTCAACGACAGCGGGGGTGCCCGCATCCAGGAGGGTGTGGTGTCCCTCGGCGGATATGCCGATATCTTCCACCGCAACGTGCAAGCCAGTGGCGTGGTACCGCAGATCAGCGCCATCCTCGGACCGTGTGCCGGGGGCGCCGTGTACAGCCCGGCCCTGACCGACTTCATTCTGATGACGGAAGGCACAAGCTACATGTTCGTGACCGGGCCGAATGTGGTCAAGACGGTCACCCACGAGGAGGTGACGGCGGAGGATTTGGGCGGTGCCCGAACCCATGCGTCCAAGAGCGGGGTGGCGCACTTGACGGCCCCGCACGAGGTGGCAGCCATCGACCAGATCAAGGAATTGCTCGGTTTCCTTCCGCAGAATTGCGAGGAAAAGCCGGTGCGCCTGCCGTATTCCGGAGGCGATCAGTCCCGGCCCAAGTTGGACGGGGTCATTCCCGAGAATGCCCAACAGCCCTATGACATGCGCGACGTGATTCGCGAGCTCGTGGATGGGGGTGAATTCCTCGAGACCCAGCCAGATTACGCCTCCAACATTGTGGTCGGTTTTGCGCGTTTGGCAGGGCGCTCCATCGGCGTGGTGGCCAATCAGCCTGCCGTTCTGGCGGGCGTCTTGGACAACGATGCCTCCACCAAGGCAGCCCGATTCGTGCGCACCTGCGATGCGTTCAACGTGCCTCTGCTGGTACTCGAAGACGTGCCCGGTTTCCTGCCCGGTACGGACCAGGAGTGGAACGGCATCATCACCAACGGCGCCAAGCTGTTGTACGCGTTTAGCGAAGCCACGGTGCCGCGCATTACCGTCATCACCCGCAAGGCATATGGTGGCGCGTACGATGTGATGAACTCCAAGCACATCGGGGCCGACCTCAACTTCGCTTGGCCGACTGCGGAGATCGCCGTGATGGGGGCCAAGGGGGCTGCCGAGATCATTTTCAGAAAAGAGATTGCTGCAGCCGATGACCCGGCTGCCAAGCTGGCGGAGAAGGAGGCCGAATATGCCGATCTCTTCGCCCACCCATACCGCGCTGCGGCCCGGGGGTACGTTGACGAAGTCATCGTGCCCTCCAATACTCGAAAGCGGCTCATTCGCGGCTTCGATATGCTGGAAAACAAGTCGGTTCGCCGCCCGCGCCGCAAGCACGGGAACCTGCCCCTCTGAAACGCAGTGCTCTTTCAGGAGGCGGGTTTTTTGGGAACTTCCCCATCGAAGTGCGGGTTAAATTCGTCCACAAACCCAACAATATGTCCCGTTTTCTGACCCTCGCCGCCCTTGCTGGCGGCTTTCTGCTGACTGCGTCTGCCCAGTCGACCGAATTCAACGAGCTCACCATTGGTGACAATGCTCCGTTGATCGATTTCAAGATGACCAATATCGATGGCCAAGCTTTGAGTCTCGTCGATATCGCCGGAAAGGACGGTACCCTCGTCATCTTCACGTGCAACACCTGTCCCTTCGTGGTCGGCCGTAAAGGCAAGAGCGAAGGTTGGGAGGGCCGTTACAATGATGTCATTTCCCTTGCCCACGAGCGCGGCATCGGCACGGTATTGGTCAACTCCAACGAGGCCAAGCGCACAGGAGATGANAGCCTCGTCGAGATGAAGCAGCGCGCCCTCGAGGCCGGTTACAGAGCGCCGTACGTCGTGGATGATGGCCACAAGCTGGCCGATGCTTTCGGCGCCCGCACCACGCCCCACGTCTATTTGTTTGACGGCAATTTTCGCCTGGTGTACCGCGGCTCCATTGATGACAGTGTGAAATCTGCCGAGGAGGTGGAAGAGACTTACCTCGAGGACGCCATCGAAAAGATGAAGGCTGGTAAGAAGGCGAAGCCCGCCATCACCAAGGCCATCGGCTGTTCCATTAAGCGGGTGAGCTGAATTGCAGGTTCTATGGTACGAAAAAGCCGCTCCAAACGGGGCGGCTTTTTTCGTTTCGGATGGGAGTGGGAATCAGATGACCAGCAGCGCGTCGCCATAAGCGTGCATGCGGTACTTCTCTTTGATGGCCGTCTGGTAGGCCTCCATGATGAGGTCGTACCCGCCGAAGGCTGCAGTCAGCATGAGCAGTGTGGATTGCGGTGTGTGGAAGTTGGTGATGAGGGCATCCGCCAACTTGAACTTGTACGGCGGGAAGATGAAGCGCGAAGTCCAGCCGTCGTGGGTCTTGAGCTGGCGCATGGTGCTGTGCGTGCTTTCCATGGCGCGCACCACGGAGGTGCCCACGGCCACCACCTTGCCGCCGTGGTTGATGCTGCGGTTGACGGTGTCTACGCAATCTTGCGGGATGATGAGTTGCTCGCTGTCCACCTTGTGCTTCGTCAGGTCCTCCACTTCGACTTCGCGGAAGGTGCCCAGTCCGATGTGCAGGGTCAGGAACGCGGTGTCGATGCCTTTGATTTCAAAGCGCTTCATGAGCTGCTTGCTCATGTGCAGGCCGGCGGTGGGCACGGCCACGGCGCCTTCCTTCTTGGCGTAGATGGTCTGGAAGCGCTCGGCGTCTTCCGGTTCCACTTCGCGCTCGATGTAGTTGGGGAGCGGTGTTTGACCGAGGGAGAATACTTTCTGGCGGAACTCCTCATTGGTTCCGTCAAACAAGAAGCGCAACGTGCGGCCGCGGCTGGTCGTGTTGTCGATGACCTCGGCGACCAGGTCTTCGTTCTCTCCGAAGTAGAGCTTGTTGCCGATGCGGATCTTCCGCGCAGGATCCACCAACACGTCCCAGAGAAGGGAGTCGGCGTTGAGTTCGCGGAGCAAGAACACTTCGATGACCGCGCCCGTCTTCTCCTTGCTGCCGTACATCCGGGCGGGGAAGACCTTGGTGTCGTTCATCACCATCACGTCGCCTTCATCGAAGTAGTCGATGACGTCGCGGAAGTGTTTGTGCTCGATCTCACCGGTGTCCTTGTGGACGACCATCATGCGGCTGTCATCCCGGTTATCGAGCGGGTATTGTGCCACGAGGTCCTTGGGGACATCGAACTTGAATTGGCTGAGTTTCATCCGCTCTACGCTCATGATCGAAGGGGGTTTGAGGGCGGGCGAAGTTAGGCAAAGCCCCGCCGGGGTTCAAGGGGGCGCGGTTGGGGCCCTCCCTGAAGGGTCATTCTGTCTTGGGCGCCGGATCGGGCAGTTGCTGAATTCGGGCGAGAAACGCGTCGAGGCTCAGGCAGTCTTCCAGCTTGAAATCCCCGCTGGCCGTGCGCCGCAGGGCGGACAAGTGGGCGCCAACACCGGTGGCTTTCCCCGCATCTCGGGCCAAAGCGCGGATNTACGTTCCCTTGGAACACACAATGTCGAAGCCCATCACGGGGTTGGTCCAATCGGTGATGTCGAAGCGGTGCACGGTGACGTCTGCGGTGCGCAGGGCGATGTCCTTGCCTTTGCGCGCGGCGATGTAGGCCTTTTGGCCGTTGACCTTTTTGGCGCTGAAGCGGGGGGGCACCTGTTGCAGCGGGCCCGTTAGTGAATCCACGGTGGTTCGCAGGGTGTCGAGGTCCAATCCAGTGGGGTCTCCTGACGGTTGGGGCTCGGTTTCCAGATCGTGGCTGTCTGTGGTGGACCCAAAGGTGATGTGGCCGTCGTAAGCCTTGTCCTCTGACGTGAGTTCGTTGATGCGCTTGGTCATTCGACCGGTGCAGACCACCAGTACGCCGGTGGCGAGGGGATCTAGGGTGCCGGCATGGCCGACTTTGATTTTGCGGAATCCACCGCCCTTGCGGANGGCGTAGCGCACCTTGTTGACCACGTCAAACGATGTCCATTCGCGGGGCTTGTCGATCAGCAAAACCTGCCCTTCCTGGAAGTCTTCCCACGTCTGAAAGCTGTGTACGGGCCATCCGTTCATGGAGCGAAGGTCGTCTAGGGCGTTTGGATGGCGAACCCGAGGGGGCGGGTACGGTTATCTTCGCGCGCCCATGACCCTGCAGGATCTCCTCGGCTTTTACGACCATGACGCCCGAATGGGCCAAGTGGTGGATGCGCTGGCGTCGCCGGCCGCCAAGGTGGAGGCGCGGGGGCTCATTGGTTCTGCCCGGGCCTTTGTCGCCGCGCAGGCTGTGAAGCGCAACGGTGGGGACCACTTGTTTTTGCTGGAGGACAAGGAGCGTGCCGCCTATTTCATGAACGACTTGGAGACGCTGCTCGGCGAGGGGAGCCATCAAGTCTTGTTCTACCCGCGAAGTGCCCGCATACCGTACCAAGAAGAAGGGGCAGACAACGCCAATGTGGCCATGCGGGCAGAGGTGATGAACAAGCTCGAGGCCCTGCGCGGCAAAGTCTGCGTGGTGAGTTTCCCGGAGGCGGTCGCCGAGCAGGTGACCACCCGAAAGCAGCTCAAGGGCAACACCTACACCATTCAGCGTGGCGATCACATTTCCCAGGATTTCGTCGATGAACTGCTCATCGATTACGGCTTCGAAAAGGTGGAGTACGTCTACGAACCTGGCGAGTATGCCATCCGCGGGGGCATCATCGACATTTTCAGTTTCGCCTTTGACCACCCGTATCGCATCGAACTCTTCGGTGACGAGGTGGACGGGATTCGAAAATTCGACCCGACCGATCAGCTGAGTGTGGGGAAGATGGACCGGGCGGTCATCGTGCCGGATGTGCAGGAGCAGCTGGTCA
>NHFP02000008.1 GCA_002172485.2 Crocinitomicaceae bacterium TMED114 | reverse complement strand
CTCTTCAATACTTACGCTTACGAATACTTCGATGGATTGCGCCCCAAACAATATCGGCGATTCAACCCCATTTCTTCTCGTGAGGAGGCCGAGCGAATCGAAGCAGAATTAGCCGAAAGATTGCGCAGGCGCGGCTTTGGAATCTGGTCTCACTGAGACCATCTGGTACTCACCGCCAGCGGTCGATCCGCCAATGCGGAACGGGAGGCAGGGCCGGGTCGGCGACGTGGTGCGTGGAGTGTGGGGCATCGCGGTCGAAGTGGGTGTCCGGGACGGGACGGCGGCGGCGGTCGCGCTCTTCAAAAAGCAGTTGGCTGCCCAAGATGACATCCCCAGTCACGTGGGCGTTGAAAAGGGCTGTGTCCCGATCCGCCGTCACAAACTCGAAAGCGTGGTACTGCAAGCGCCGGAAGTCGGGCGCCACCGGAATGCGGATGACCGCGTCCGAGCTGCGGCCCGACACGCCCTCGTCCACGAAAAAGGCCTCTTCCTCGGCGTCCCAGTAGAACCAGCTGTGTTCGAAGCTGACCTTGCCATCGGTGAGATTGAAGAACTCGACGAACGCCGTGTCGTCCTCCGCGACAAACATGAAGCCCGTGTCGAAGATCGTGGCGTCCGGATTGATCTCGTGCTCGATGTGAACGCGGAAATCGCTGTGAATCGGGCCGAATCCGATGATGGTCGTGTCTCGACAGACGTACCTCCGGTCATCGAGGAGCTCACCGTCGAGGCTGAACACGCGCAGGTTGATTGCCGTCCCGTCCGGATGGCGCTCGGGCTCCATGGTGCCATACAGGTCGTGCATTTCCTCCTTGAACATGCCCACCTCGCGGCGCATCCAGCCGTCCGGCTCCATCTCGTACCAATCGTACAGGTAACGGATGGACGTGTCCGCATTGACCGGATGGTAATGGAAATGATATCGATGTTCCTGCGCCCGAAGGCCAGAAGCACAGAGGGTGAACAGACAAAAGAAAACCGCCGCAGGGGCCGTGTTCACGTCGGTCCTTGCGGCGGGAAAGAGGGTGGATTGAATCATGGAGTGCAGGTTTCATAGACCTGACGGAAAATCCACCCGGTTTATTTCATGGGATCAGGCCGACCAGCTGCGGACCTTCTGGACGTAGAGGTCCTGCGGAGCGCGGTCGAAATAGGCAAACAGCGCCGGGCACAGCCAGAACTCGAACGGCACGTCGCCGGTCATGTCCGTGGTCGTGTAGATGCTGCCGCCGTATTCGGGCTTCTGGAAACTCGCGTGGACCTCGTGGCCCGGAATGGGCGTGGCCGAGAAGTTGACCGTGCACCGGTTGATGGCCGGGTCCTGATCGCGGCCGCTGAGGACATCGAAGACGTCATCGGCGCCGCAGACGAGCGGCTCGACGTAGATGTCGCGCCGGTCGTCGTCGAAGACCCATTGGCCGTCCTGGCGGTAAAAGGTGAGCGTAAAAATGGCGTTGCGGCCGGCATTGGCAGACCGCTTTCGGGTGGGGATAAAGGAGAAATTCATGGCGTGGGGTGTTTGTGTTGGAATTCACCACAAGCATCCCCGATCGCCCCACCCGACCGCGACTTTCGTCAACCTTGACGCCTCAATTCAGGAAGACGCGCAGGGACCGCGCCGGGGTTCCCTGACGCAGCTTGCGCATGGCCTTGTCGCGGATCTGGCGCACCCGTTCTGGGGACCGCTCCATGCGCTCTCCGATCTCCTTCAAGGTCAGCGGATCCTTTCCGTCCAACCCGAAGATCCAGTTCAGCACATCCACTTCGGCGAGGGTCAACTCCGACATGGCCGAGGCGAGCCGAACCTGCAAATCCTCATATTCCAAACCGGCCTCCGGCGAGGGGGACCCTTCGTCCGGCATCAACTCGCCCGACGTGGTGGTCGAGCGGTCCCCCGTGCCGACGGGCTTGTCCAGGGACGCGGCCTTCATGTCCACCTTCCGGGCACGCTTCACGGCATCGAGGGTGCAGTCGAGGTATTCGGCCACCTCGTGGTCTTCCGGCAACCGCTCCAGGACCTGCTCCAACATGCCCTGCGCCTCGCGGACTTTGAGCATGGTCGTGATCTGGTTGCCCGGAACCTTGACCACCCGGNCCTTCTTCTCCACNGCNTCCATNACGCTCTGNCGNATCCACCAGACNGCATAGGAGATGAATTTGAAGCCCTTNNTGNGGTCGAANNNGTCGGCGGCNTTCATCAGGCCGANGTTGGCNTCNGCNACGAGGTCTTCNAGNGGCAGGCCNANNTTNTGNTACNNNTTNGCNACCGTGATGGCAAANCGNAGGTTGGCNTNGACNANNNCCGCNTGGGCCNGNCGGTCNCCNTGNTGGATGCGGNGGGCNAGNTCGNTTTCNCGNTCNNNNTCNATGGTGGGAANNCGGCTGACGTCNGCGAGNTAACGGCGGAANGCNGCNCTGTCGCGGACGGTGATGGAGGGGGNGTGNATGAAAGNGATTCATGGCGATGGNATGTTGANNGNGAATGGAGNTGNGAAACCGGGGTTTCGCNGGAACGGAACAGGGCGGGGTCATCCGNACCGGACCTCGGNGAGGCCCAGCCGGGTANNANTCAGNNTGGGGATCGCTCCCCCCGCGTTCACATTTCCATCGGGTGCGAACACGCCACGAGACGTTTGTCTCGGTCGGTCCACTTCACATGCTCCCGGGGCAAGGCGATGGCGTAACCCTCCGCCGGCTTGCCTTGGATGTAATACAGCTTGGCCTCTTCTCTTCCGAGGGCCTCGCGGAAGGCCCGGCGAATGCGTGACAGGTGTTGCTGCAGCTTGCCGTCCACGTCGAGCACCACGTTGCGGATGGTCTCGTCCTGTTCCCGCGGTGTTCCTTGGATGGCCATGACCCGGTACAATCTGGACAGCACCTCCAAATGATGGGCATCACGCAGGTCTACCAAGCGGACCCCTTCCGGATGGAGCAGGAAAAACTGATAAATGGCCCGCTGGAGCGGTGACATTTTGACCCGCTTTCCCGGAAGGTCGACCTCTTGGTTGTAGCCACTGACGGTCAGCATTCCNGGCTGGTCATGCAGCCGCNAGCGCCGGCGGTACATCAGGTCTCGGCGAACCTTGTCCATCAGCCGGAAGCAGTCGATGACCACATCCGCATCGAGGTGGCCCATCCGGACCCGGCTGCGAATGCGTGCCATGCATTCCGGACAGGCATCCGCCGTCCGCATTTTGAGGCTGATGTCCTGTTTCTCCATGCAGAGGTCCAGAATGCAACCCCGAGGCTCGTGGTGCGCCCGCCGGATCAACTCTTCCAGCGTGTCGTACATGCCACGCATGATNACATTGCTGGCGAGCAAGAACGTGACCGGCAACCGGAAGGAGGTGGCCGTAAAGAGGTTCCAATCGTCNGCGTGNACGTAGTGGGCATTGCCTTCGCCGATGCTGAACCAGTGNCCGTCATGCGGGGTCCGACTCATCAAAACGATGACCGCGTCGTCCCGGAGGTCGGCGCGGTGTCTCAACTCTCCAATGCACGCTTCGATGGCGTCTCGGGAGAGCGCTCCATTCGCGTCACAGGCNGACCGGACCACGTCTGTGACGGTCTCGACGGGAACCAATGGCCCTTCCTCAAACCGCAGGTGCCGNAGGGGACCATTGGCCCCCTCCAGCAGTGCGGAGAACGATGACGGATCGACGTCCGTCGTCCGGTAGATGTAGACTTCCAAATGTGTGGTGGTGGTGGGATTTAGGGCTCCATATATATAACCCGAAAAAGCCGAAAAGGTTGCTTCAAAAAGCAATTAAATCATGCCTTTTTTGCGTCGCAGGGCATAGTTCACTTCAGCGGCCATATAATTGGACGCCTCGTACATCTCTTCCTTTCTGAANCGCNCGACTCGACTGCGATCCATGCCCAAATCACGCGACACATCCAACGGGTCAATGTCCGCGCCGACGAACCGGAAGTCCCAGCCTTTTTCGGTGAGTTTATCCATCAACAAACGCAAAGCACCTTTCGAGAAAATGCTACTCGCATTCTCAAAGCCGTCCGTCAACACCATGATCGAGACNGANGTGCCTTTCTCGGGGGCATCCTCCCCGACGTGATCAATGGTCCGGGTGATCAGCGTGCCGAGGCCNTCGTGAAGGGCGGTCAGACCGCGCAATTGGTATTGGTCTTCCCGAACATCCCGGATGTCGCCAATGGACTTCGGACCGAACCACATGCGGTAATCGTCGCTGAAGTCGGAGATGGAGAACCGGATGTCCTGGTCGGTGTGGTCGGCCTGAACCTTGCGGAGGGACGCGATTTGCTCATTGAGGGCACTGAGCGTGGAAGCGTGGCAGTTTTGCATGCTGCCGGAAGCGTCCAGGAGGACGTGGTGGATGTGGGTTTGCTGACTCATGATGAGTGGGGGTTGGGGGTGAAGGACGATCCCACCGCAGGACCGTTTGATGGGACAATGATGCCGAGTTCACCCCTCCAACCACGACCGGCGTCAACCTTGACGTCATTTGGACCCCACTTCCGAAATCCGGTGCCGCGCCCGCCCCCCGGCATACCTCCATGTACACGTGCGCACGTGCGAGGTCACCGAAACCGCCAATCCGTTCTGCGACGGCCCCCGTCAATTCTGCGGGCACATGACGCTCATCCGCTGACGCCCGGAGGCTGCCTCAGAACACCCCCCTCCCGTTGAAACNTCAGCTGCCGGGAAGCTTCTCGCCGCGGGCGGACAGCGACACGAGTTGGGCGATGCGCTTGCGGCGGGTGGCTTCGGTCTTGGTCAGCTTGAGCCACCTGAGGACGAACCGCTTGGAGCTGTCATTGATGGCCATGAAGAAGGCAAAAGCGGCAGCGTGGGGCTTCAGCGCCGCCAGGAGGTCGTCGGGCACCACGAGATTGTCGACGTCGTCCATGAAGTTCCACAGCCCTTCTTTCTTGGACCGGTCGATGGCAGCCTGACCCGGAGGCGCCATGCGGCCATCGTCGATCAGCCGCTGCGCCCGCTCCTTGTACGTCCTCGCCCAGTGTTGGGCCCGGCGCGCAGAAATGAGCTGCATGGTGCGTTCGTCATCGAGTTTGCGGCGCACCCCATCGATCCAACCAAAGCAGAGCAATTCGTCGAGCACCTCCCCGGTCGAGACGTAGCGGTCCGGGCGGACTTTCTTCCACGTGACCAGCCACACAGCATCGGTTCGCCCATGGTGGGTGTGCAGCCAGTGGCGGAGGTCGGCGGCGGAATGGACTTCCACCTTTTCGAAGTTCTCGGTGTCGATGCCCGGCATGTCAGGAGCGGCGTTGGGAGGCGCTGCGGAAGCGGCCCGTGTCGAAGCCGCGGAGCTTGGCGTGTTTGGTGGAACGGCCCTTGACCCGGGCCCGCCACCGGCGGAAGGAGCCCGGCTTGAGGTGGCGGCGCATGAGGGCGCGGACCTCGTTTTCCTTGAGCCCGAATTGCACCTCGATGGCCTCGAAGGGCGTGCGGTCCTCCCACGCCATGCCAATGAGGCGGTCGAGGTCGTCGGAAGAGAGGTCGGGAACGTTCACAACGCAAAGAGGACAACCCATGTGCCCCGCGGGTTCAAACGCCGCTCTGCGAGGTCGTAGCTTTGCGCCCTTTTTCCGGCCCCCGCCCCATGCGCCTCGCCCTCTTCAACTTTCGGCAGACCGTCGACTACCGCCTCGAGATCCTCAGCGGACTGACNGTCGCCATGGCGCTCATTCCCGAAGCGGTCGCCTTTGCCTTCATCGCGGGGCTCAGCCCACTGACCGGCCTGTACGCCGCCTTTGTGGTCGGCCTCGTGGCCAGCGTGCTCGGCGNCCGGCCCGGCATGATCAGCGGCGCGACGGGCGCCATCGCGGTGGTCCTCGCCGAACTNGCCTTGTCCCACGGCCCGGAATACATCTTCGCCACGGTCATCCTCGCGGGCCTGATCCAAGCCGCAGCCGGGTTCCTGCGGCTCGGCAAGCTCATGCGCCTGGTCCCGCAGCCCGTCATCTTCGGCTTCGTCAACGGCCTGGCCATCATCATCGGGGGCAGCCAGATCGCGCAATTCCAAAACGACGAAGGGCACTGGCTGGCCGGCACCGACCTCGCCGTCTTCGGGGGACTCGTCCTCGTCGCCATGGCCATCATCGCCTTCCTGCCCCGCCTGACCAAGGCCATCCCCGGTGGACTCACGGCCATCCTGGTCATCTTCGGCATCGTCACCGCCTTCGGCATCGACACCAAGACCGTGGGCGACCTCGCCAGCATCCAAGGCGGCTTCCCTCCGTTCCACATCCCGGAGATTCCCTTCAACCTCGAGACCCTGCTGCTCATCGCACCCTACGCCGCCATCGTGGCGGGGGTTGGCCTCGTGGAAAGCCTGTTGACCCTCAACATCATCGACGAGATCACCCAAACCCGAGGGCAGGGCAACCGCGAATGCGTCGCCCAAGGCGCGGCCAATGTGCTCAGCGGCCTGTTCAGCGGCATGGGTGGCTGCGCCATGATCGGCCAGAGCCTCATCAACGTCAGCTCCGGTGCCCGGGCGCGCCTCAGCGGCATCGTGGCGTCGGTCATGTTGCTGGTCTTCATCCTGTTCGGCGCCCCACTCATCGAGAAGCTGCCGATGGCCGCGCTCACCGGCCTGATGATCATGGTCGCCATCGGCACGTTTGAATGGGCCTCCCTGCGCACGTTCCGCCGGATGCCGACCTCCGACGTGCTGATCATGGTCCTCGTGACCGCCATCACCGCCGTGCTCCACAACCTCGCGCTGGCCGTGCTCATCGGGGTCATTGTGGCAGCCTTGATTTTCGCCTGGGACAATGCCATCCGCATCCGTGCCCGCAAGCACATCAACGAACAAGGCTGGAAGGTCTACGAGCTCTACGGACCGCTCTTCTTTGGGTCCACAACGGTGTTCGCAGAGAAATTTGATGTGGAAGGTGACCCCGACCACGTGGTCCTCGACTTCGCTGAATCGCGGGTATCGGACATGAGCGCCATCGAAGCGGTCAACAAGGTCACCGCCAGATATGCCGCCGCCGGGAAGAAGGTCCACCTGCGGCACCTGTCCACCGACTGCCGCCGGTTGCTCGACCGGGCCGACGCCATCATCGAAGTGAACCACTACGAGGACCCGACCTACAAGGTGGTGACCGACAAAACACGCTGAGTCCTCCCGTCTTCCACAGCCGGNCGTGAATGGTTGAAGCACGAAAGGTGCGTCGCAAAGGGCTTTCGAAATACATTGTCCTGACAACATCACACCATGAGAATCCTTGCCACCCTTCTGCTCGCTTTCCTGCTGGCCCCAGTCGTTGCCCAGACGCCGTGCGACGGTGCCGATCACACCATCCTGGCCGGCAACCTTTACTATTCCCCGGCTTCCCTCACCATCAATGCCGGCGAAACCGTCGCGTGGGTCAATGAAGGCGGATTCCACGATGTCAATGGCAACATCAGCTCCCTGACTGGCATGACCTATGGCAACCCAGAAGCCTTTTCCCTGCCTTCGGTCAGCGGCAACGCGATGGGCGTGTGCATGGGGGCGGTGACCTTCACGGTGCCGGGCGACTACGAATACGATTGCAGCATCGGCAACCACGCCCAGAACGGCATGGTCGCCAGCATCACTGTCGAATCCGCTGCGAGCGGGTGCAATGACGCCCTCGCCTGCAACTACGACGAGACGGCCACCTCCGACGTCGATTGCCTTTACGCCGACGGGACATTCGACCTGTCCGAGGGCTTCTGGGTCAATGCCACCTCTGCATTGAACCCCGACTTGGACTGCGCCATCCAACCGGCCGAAGGCGTGCTCGTGCAGGTCAACAACGTCGAAGGGTCTCCAGTGACCATCGAAGTCGATTCCGAACTTCAGGACTGGATCGACGACCTGGTGGANCANGGANTGTTGACGTCCTTGGAGGCCACGCTCGCCATCGGCGCCTTCAACAATGCGGGCTTCTCCTTTTGCGGGCAAGACATGTCCGGAGATGCTGGACTGATCAGCATCAGCTCCACATGGAATGGCGAAGCGTGGAACATCGACAATCTCGGGTTCAACATGGCTCCGGTGGCCAACATGACGGACGGATGTCCCGACCCAACCGCCACCAACTTCGACCCGTGCGCCAACCCCGACCCAAGCACCTGCGACTATGGCCAAGTTGTAGCGTGCAACGATCCGCTCGCCTGCAACTACGACAGCACCGCGACCAACGCGGACGACTGCAACTACTTCGACACGGAACTCTTCACCCTCGAAGAGGACGACTTCATCGGCCTNATCGAATTTGAGGAATGTGCAACAGGATACCCCGGTGCCGATGCCCTGCTCATTCCCCTCACCCAAGACAGTACTGGAGGTCCCCTCTACTTCGCGTTGTCCCCCGACGCAGAAGCCACCATCGTGGAGGAAGGATATCAAAGTGCAGCGGAAGACATCGCCACGGTCAGCATGAGCGTCTGCGATACCGTGATGAACTACAACTCCCTTGAAATCGGCGATACCGATTTGATTTGGGATGGAATGGGCTTCACAGTCGAAGCCTTGGAATTCTTCATCGCACCCGACAGCAGCTTCCCTGTTGGATGCCCAGATCCGGATGCTTGCAACTTCGACGCCTGCTCCCATCCGTTGTACGATGACGAGTGCACCTACGCGAGCCTCGGCACCATCGATGGGGACACCCTCATCGAGGCCGGAAGCACAGTGACGCTCACGGGAACACCTGCCGACGGCAACACCTTTGAATGGTACTCTGACTGTGACGAGGTGGTCATCGAGGGCAACACCATCACGGTGACCGGAACGGAGGACTGCGAAGTCTGTTTCGAAGAGAACGATGCCGACGGGTGCGAGGGCGAGACCTGCCTCAACCTCAGCGTGGTCATGAGCGTCGGAGAAAACGGTCAACTGCCCTGGCAGTTCATGCCGAATCCGGCCGCCGATGCACTGCGTGTCGTGTGGGGCGGCGAAGCCACCGTCTTCGAGGTCTTCGACCTGAACGGCCGCCGCGTGCACACCGCCACCGTCTACACCGGGGTCACCACCCTCTACCTCTCCGGATTGCGCCCCGGACTCTATCTCGCTGGTCCTCAGGAAACAGAGCCCAAAAGACTCGCGATTCAGCGATGAGATGTGTCAGTTTTGAAGCAAAGGCCCGCCCCGTGCGGGCCTTTTTGTTGAACTTCATTTCTCATGTTTTGCCACTTGTCTGGCTGGAGCACCCCCGCTCGGGTCCTCGCCCTCCTTATCGTTCTGCTCTCCGGTACCGCTTTCTCACAAGCGCCAACCGGTCGCATCACCGGCACCGTCCTCGACGCTGAGGCGCGGTTTCCCCTACCCGGGGCCACCGTCCAGCTCCTGACATCGGACGCCGCCCCCACCGCCACGGACATGAACGGCGGCTTCGCCTTTGACGTTCCCGTCGGCCGCCACCAACTCCGCGTGAGCTTCATGGGCTATGCCATCCGCACCATGGACGGGGTGGTCGTCAACTCTGGCCGGCCCACCGTGCTCGAAGTCGAACTGTCCGAAAGCGTCGTGGCCATGCAGGCCGCCGAAGTCACCGCCACCAAAGAAGGCGAGGTCCTCAACGAAATGGCCACCGTCTCCGCCCGCGCCTTCACCGTGGAAGAGACTGACCGGTACGCGGGATCCCGTGGCGACCCGGCGCGGATGGCCAGCAATTTCGCCGGCGTCCAAGGCGCCGACGACTCCCGCAACGACATCGTCGTCCGCGGCAACAGCCCGGCCGGCGTCTTGTGGCGTGTCGAGGGCGTGGACCTGCCCAATCCGAACCACTTCAGTGTGCCGGGATCCGGTGGTGGACCCGTGGCCATTGTCAACAACAAAACCCTCGCGAACTCCGACTTCTTCACCGCGGCCTTCCCGGCCGAGTTCGGCAACTCCACCGCCGCCGTCTTCGACCTGCGCCTGCGCAATGGCAACCAAGAAGACTGGCAGGCCAGCGCCCAGCTCGGCTTCCTCGGCACCGAGGCCATTGTCGAAGGGCCGCTCAACCGCGAAAAACGGTCGAGCATGCTGCTCAACTACCGCTATTCCACCGCGGTCATCTTCTCCCAGCTCGGCATCGACATTGGCACCAGCGCCGTGCCCTACTATCAGGACGGCAGTTTCCGTTTCCATTTCCCCCAGAAAAACGGAGGCGCCCTCGCCCTTTGGGGCCTCGGCGGCAAGTCCAGCGTGGACATCGTCATCAGCGACCAGGTGGCGCCTGAGCGCAACATCTACGGCGAGAACGACCGCGACCAATATTTCCGGACCGGGATGGGCATCGCCGGCGCGACCTANACCTTGCCCATCAACAAGAAGACCTACATCAAGGCCACGATCGCCGCGAGCCGAGACCGCCAATACTCGAACCACGAGCTCGTCTACCGGGAATTGGAAGTGCCCCCTGCCGTGGCCGATTCCGCCTACCGATTGGACAGCATCGTGCCCTTCATGGCGTACGACTTCAACCACGACCGATTGGCCCTCGCCGTCCACGCCAACCGGAAGCTGAACCCCATCGCCGATGGACCGGCCACCCTCCGCTTCGGGGTCAACGCCGACCTCACGCGGTGGACCTTCCTCGACAGCATTCGGACCCTCCCACAAGATCCCGACGGACCGCTGGGCGACTGGGGCACCCGGTGGGACGCCTCCATGAACAGCCTGTTGGTCCAGCCCTTCGCCCAGCTCAAGCTGCGCCCTTCCGAACCGTGGACCGTCAACGTCGGCCTCCACGCTCAGTTCGACCAGCGTTCCGGCGCCGCATCCTACGCGGAGCCGCGACTGGGCCTTCAATACATCAGCCCGGGCGGCACCGTGTGGTCTGCCGGATCCGGCCTGCATTCCCAGACCCAGGCCCCCTACCTCTACGCCAGCAGCATCGGCGCCGATCCCGACAACCCCGGCGCCCTGCTGATGCCCAACCAGAACATGGGCTTCACCCGCAGCTGGCACAACGTCTTCGGCTTCGCCCGGTCCCTCTCGGCCAACTGGTCGCTGAAGCTGGAGGCTTACCACCAGCACCTCTTCGACATCCCCATCGCCGACGCCGACGATCCCGCTTGGGGCGCGGTCAACGGCAGCTATTCCCTCGTCAATGCGGGCAGCAGCTTCAGCCGCCTCTTCCCCGGCCGGCTGGTCAACGAAGGCATCGCCCGCAACATCGGCGTGGAAGCCACCGTCTCCCGGGCGTTCCGCGACGGCTGGTTCGTCCTGCTGACCGGATCGGTCTTCGATGCGCAATTCAAGGGAGCCGATGGCGTCTGGCGCAACACCGACTACAACGGCAAGTATGCCCTGAATGCCCTCGGCAGCCGCGAATGGCGCTTGAACGAAAGCGGCCTGTCCCTCGTCACCGGCGCCAAGTGCACCATGGTGGGCGGCCGGTGGTACGGACCCGTCGACATCGCGGCGTCCAACCAGCTCCGCGAAATCATCTACGAGGACACCCAGCGCAACACCCTGCAATTCAAGGACTACTTCCGCTTCGACCTCAAGACGAACCTGACCTGGAACCGGCCCACCGCCACCCACGAACTCGGCATCGATTTCGTCAACGTATTGGGAACACAAAACGTGTTGAAATTGACCTACGCTCCCGATGAAGGTGGAAGCCCCGAGGACAGCATTCGCGAGGAATACCAGCTCGGCTTCCTGCCCATCTTCTTCTACCGCGTCGACCTCTGATCAAAAGTGCTCAGACTCGCCCCTTCAATCGCTTCGCTGCCCACTTTGCAACGCCCTCTGAGGCGGGGGCTTGGATGAATTCGGTGACCACCGACTCGAAACCGGCGATGGCGTCGGGGTCCGGATTCACCATGGTGACCAGACAGCCAGCAGGGGCGAAATGCACGAGACCCGCAGCGGGATAGACCTGCATGGAGGTGCCGACCACGAGCAGGGCATCGGCTTGAGCCACCGTTTCCGCAGCCCGTTCGAGCATCGGAACGGCCTCACCAAACCACACCACGTGTGGCCGGAGCTGCACCCCGCGTTGGTCCGCATCGCCCATGTTCACGTCGGGTCCCGGAAAGTCCCGTCCGACCGTCAGAATGCGGGTGTCGTCGATGCCTGAATCGTCCTCGGGCCGCACTTTGCGAAGTTCCCCGTGAAGGTGGAGGACCTGCGTGCTGCCGGCCCGCTCGTGGAGGTCGTCCACGTTTTGGGTCACGATGCGCACGTCGAAATGGGCCTCGAGCTCTGCCAACGCGAAGTGGGCAGCATTGGGCGCCACCTGCTCGAGCTGGCGGCGGCGGGCGTTGTAGAACCGCTGCACCAATTCAGGGTCGCGGGCCCATGCTTGGGGCGTGGCCACCTCCATCACATCGTGGTCCTCCCACAATCCATCGCCATCCCGGAAGGTTTTGATCCCGCTCTCTCGGCTGATGCCAGCCCCCGAGAGCACCGCGAGCACCGGCCGTTTCTCCTCCTTGTCCATGGCCACAAGATGGGGGGTCTCGTGCATCTCCTCAAGGATAGCCTTCAGTTTGCCCGACCGTCGTTGTTGGCAATGCCCGCTGATTCTGCCACGCTGAAGGGTTGTCAGAACTAGATTGACCCCAGCACTCATGGATTCGTTCACCTCAGCCATTTCTTCCTCGACGCGGCGGCTGCTCCGCCTCGCCATCCTTGCTTATTGGACGCTGTTCTGGGCGTTCAACGTGCTGGACAAGGCCATCGGCGGCGCCCACTTCCTGTGGGTCGGCCGCGACCGTTTCGCACAATTCCAGAAATACTTCGAGTCGGTGGGCCTGGGGTCGCCCCATGTGGCCAATGCGGCGCTCGTCGTGGCGGGGGCCTTGGAAATCTTCGCCTTCCTCTATTTCGCCGGTGCACTGCGGTTCGAATGGAAGGAACAACAAGACCGCGCCCGCCAATGGGGCTTCATCGGCACCCTCCTCACCTTGGGCACGTTCACCTTCTTCTCCATCGGAGACCATTGGTTCGGCGACCGGTTCGAACTGCTGGAGCACACGCTGTTCTGGTTCGTCTCGCTGGCGTCCTGGGTCGCCTTCCTCAGGCTGCCGTCGGACAACACCGTGACGACATCCCCACCCGCGCCCATGCCGATGGGCCAACTCCGGGCGGCCATCGGACTGGCCCTGGTCCTGGTGGCCGTCACCGCCACGGCCATCTTCCGGCACAGCGCCAGCGACTTCCCCAAGCGGACCGCAGCCCTGCCAGCCGAGCCCGCTGGCGACCACATCTACAAGGTGGCCTTCCCCTTCTTGGGGGGAAGCACCGTGTTTGAGAACACACTCGCCCAGTTCAAGGCGGAACATCCGGAAGAACGCATTCGGCACATCTACACGGTGCCCACCCCCCTTCGATTGAAGAAGGCCGACGCCCTTATTTTCTACATCCACACCGAAGACGCCCCATGAACGCGCGATTCCTTTTCCGCTTGGCCATCCTCGGCTTCTGGACACTCTTCTGGGGACTGAGCGTCGTCGACAAAATCCTGCCCGACGTCCAACACCTTTGGGTCGGCAAGGACTTCTTTGCCCTGTTCATTAAATTCTTCGCGTCCCTCGGCCTCAAGGACCCCCTCTACGCTACGGTGGCATTGGCCGGAGTGTCCACCTTGGAAGCCGCCCACTTCGTCCTGTATCTGCTGGCCCTGGGATGTCACCTGCGCGGCCAGCCAGCGCAGACCCAAACGTGGTTCTTCCGCGCCATCGCCACCTCCATGGTGCTGTTCAGCCTGTTCTCCATCGCAGACCAGGTGTTCGGCGATCGGTTCCAACTGCTCGAGCATGGCCTCTTCTGGCTGGTGCTGCTGGCCTCCTGGATCGTCTTCCGGTTCGTGGAACTGTCCGACGAGCCGCTCCCCAAAGTGAGCGGTGAAAGCCAACGCGCCCTCGTGCTCGGCACCCTGCTAACCGGGATGGTCGCCGTCGGACTCTGGGACTTCTCGAAACAGACTTGGGAGAATGGAAGTCAAGCCGCATCCGGACAGGAAGTGGTGGACGGCATCTACAAGTTTGACCTCCCCTTTCTCGCCGACAAACGGGTCCTCGAGACGACCGTCAACACCTTCAAGGCAGAACACCCCGAACTCGATGTCACCTACGTCTACACGGGCCCTTCCGAACTCAACAGCAAGAAGAAGACGCACGTGCTGGTCTACCTGTTCACCGAGCCGAAAGGAGGTACACAACCCAAGTGAAAAAAGGCGCACTTTGATTCCCTTCACCCGGCATCATCGGGTGAAGTCCAACTAATTTCATCTCCGCTATGGCCAAGAAGAAGATCATCAACCGCGCCTCGGAGAAATTCCTGGAGGCTTACCTCAACAACCCATCCCCCACCGGTTTCGAAAGCGGTGGTCAAAAGCTCTGGCTCGACTACATCACGCCGTACATCGACGAGCACATCGTCGACACCTACGGCACCGTGGTGGGCGTGATCAACCCGGAGGCGAAGTACAAGGTGGTCATCGAGGCCCACGCTGATGAGATCAGCTGGTTCGTCCACTACATCACCAACGACGGCTTCATCTACCTGCGCCGCAATGGTGGCAGCGACCACCAAATCGCCCCGTCCAAGCGGGTGGACATCCACACCAAGAACGGCCCAGTGAAGGCCCTCTTCGGCTGGCCGGCCATCCACACCCGCACTGCGGGCAAGGAGGCGCCCCCGACCCTCAAGAACATCTTCCTCGACGTCGGCGCCAAGGACAAGGCCGAGGTCGAAGCCATGGGCATCCATGTCGGCTGCGTCGTGACCTATGAGGACGAGTACATGCTGCTCAACAAGCAGTGGTACGTCGGCCGCGCGCTCGACAACCGCGCCGGTGGTTTCATGATCGCCGAGGTCGCGCGGATGTTGCACGAAAACAAGGTCAAGCTGCCCTTCGGCCTATACATCACCAACAGCGTGCAGGAGGAGATCGGCCTGCGCGGTGCCCAGATGATCGCCGAGCGCATCCAACCGGACGTGGCCATCGTCACCGATGTGACCCACTGCACGCAGACGCCGATGATGAACAAGATCGAGCAAGGCGACGTGGNCGCCGGCAAGGGGCCGGGCGTCACCTACGGACCCGCCGTCCAGAACAACCTTCTTCAGCGCATCATCGACACCGCCGAGGACAAAAAGATCCCGCTACAACGCATGGCCGCCAGCCGCTTCACCGGCACCGACACCGACGCATTCGCCTACTCCAACATGGGGGTCGCCAGCGCGCTGATCTCCCTGCCGCTGCGCTACATGCACACCACCGTCGAGATGGTGCACAAGCAGGACGTCGAGGACTGCATCCGCCTCATCTACGAGACACTGCAGAACATCGAAGTCGGCGAAGACTTCAAGTACCTCTGATCAGCGGGAAACCTGGTCCACCCAGTCACGGAGCTGGTGGACATCGAGCGGTTTGGGCAGCAGGGCCTCCACCACAGGGTGGCCTTCCGCCCGCTCGAGGTCGTTGCGGTCGAGCGTGGCACTCAGCATGAACACCGTCATGCCGGCGAGTGCCGAGGTCGGCAATGACTCCATGCGTTCGAGGACACTGAACCCGTCCATGCCCGGCATCAGGATGTCGAGCAGCACCACCATACGGCCTTCCGCCATGGCAGATCCGGGCTCCACGTCGTTTTCCTCCGCGCCAGACACGGCCATCAAGGCCTCCAGAAAGCCGGGTCCGTCCTTGAATTTGCGCACAACACCGCCGAGGGCAGCCTCAATCAGGCGGCCATTGACCACACGGTCAATCTCGTTGTCGTCGACAATCCAGAATTCAGGAGGCGAAGGCATTCCGTTTGAATTACGTCAAAAACGGAGAGAAGGTTTGTAGGACAACTGCCATGAATCAGCCCTGCGGGCGCTGGTTCTCTTGCAACCAGAGGTCGAAGCGTTCCCGTTCAGCGCGGATGTTGGATTCCAAAGTGGCCAAATCCGATGCGACAGAGGCCGCCACGCCCTCTCCTCCAGAGCGCGCCAATGCTGCCAATCGTTCCGTCTCCGCGGCGAAGCCGTCCAGTGCCCCGAGAACCTGGTGGCCCTGCTGGGCACTGTTGACCCGAGACCGATTGAGCGCATATGCGGACCGAATGACACCCCGCAACTCTTCCTCATTCCAGGGCTTCGACACGAAGCGATAAACCTGCCCCTTGTTGATGGCGTCTACCACCGCATCGGTATCGGCGTATCCTGTGACGAGCACACGCGACACATCGGGATGGTCCGGCATGATCAACTCGAAGAACTCCACGCCACTGATGCGCGGCATGCGTTGGTCGCTGAGCACCACATGGAATTCGTGGTCGTCCAACATGCGGACGGCCTTGTGCGGTTCGTCACAGGTGTGCACCTCGAAATCGCGGCGAAATGCAGCCTTGAAGGAGAACAGGTTGGGCTCCTCGTCATCGAGGTACAGCACGCGGATGATGTCGTCGCTCATGGAGATTCCGGTTCAGGTCGGGTGTCGAGGGGGAAGGTGAGGGCGAACGTGGTGCCCGTTCCAATGGCACTGTCCACCATCACTTCGGCGTGGTGGTCGTCGAGGATGCCCTTGACAATGCTCAGGCCCAGTCCCGTCCCCTTGCCCACCTCCTTGGTGGTGTAGAAGGGGTCAAAAATGCGTTGGCGGCTGGTCTCGTCCATGCCGGTGCCATTGTCCTGAATGCGCACCACCACGGCCTTGTCCGCACCATCGGCATCGGTCACGCGGTCCAATTCGATCCGGACTTCACGCTGCTCGACTTCTTCCCATCGGCTTTCCGTGGCCTGAACCCCGTTGACGATGATGTTCATAAACACCTGGCTCAGACGACCGCTCTGACAATACAGGGGCGGAACCTCGTCTGCGAATTCGGTCACAATGCGCGCCCGACTGCGCGCCCGGTTGCCCAATACGGTGATGCTGGCCTCAAGCAAATCGGCAAGGGAGGCCTCCACCAACTGGTCGCCGTCCATTCGTCCGAACACCCGCAACCCACCGACAATGCGGGAGGTGCGCTCCGCCCCTTCGAGGATGCCCCGAATGAGCTCCTGACTTTCCTGTTTGAGGAAGTCGAGGTCGTATTGACGGGCCTTGTCCCGCGCGGATTCCGCCAGCTTCGCCGCGCCTTGTGCCCCTTCCGCCACCGCTGCCGACGCATCGGAAAAAGCGTCGACGATCTCGATCAACTCCTCGAGGTCGCGACGCAGCGAGGTCGCATTGCTCTGCACGTAATTGATGGGGTTGTTGAGCTCGTGGGCGATGCCCGCCGTCATCTGACCGAGCGACGCCAGCTTTTCCGTTTGGATCAATTGATCTTGCGCCCCCTGCAGTTCTTCCAGCGTCTTGGACAAGTCCGAATTCGCAGAAGCGAGGTCTTCCGTCCGGCGGCGCACACGCTCTTCCAGTTCGGCATTCTGCTCCTTGACAATGCGCTCATTCTCCAGCGAAGCCGCGAGGGCCTTCGCGTTGGCCATGTCGCTCGAACGCTTCAGCAAATTGATCCGGTCGCCGAGCGCGAAGCTGAGCAGCAGCATTTGGAACACCGTGCCCAACGGCAAGAACAACGCCGTCGTGGAGGTGTTGGGCAACACGCCGAAATCCCGCAGGGCCTGTGCCGTCACCGCCGCGATGAAGATGCCCCACGCGACGAAGAACCACAGGGCCGTCGAGTTGCCCCGCCGCCAACTCACCAACGACATGATCAGCATCGCCGGCGCGGACAAAGCCCCCAGATTGACGAGGTTGTATGCGAGAATGGGCCGTCCCACCACGGCTGCGGCCAAGGCCAATCCGTAAACGCCCAGCAAGACCTGAATCAACCGGTTCCACTTCGGCGTGTACCGGCGGACCTCCAGGAAGTCGCGCGCAAACACCAAAGCAGCCAGCCCGGACGCTGCACCACTGACGGTCAGCCCATTGCGCGCCATCCAAGGAATGTGGCCCCAAAGCAGCCGGTCGTACCCATTGAACCCCCACTGGACAAGCCCCACGGTCACCACCACCAAGGTGTAACTGAAATAGGCGGACTGCCCTGTGCTGAAAGCGAGGAAGATGTTGTACACCAAAATGGCAATCACGATGCCGGTATACAGGGCCGCAGCCAAGTCCCGCTGCTCTCTGACCCGATTGACCTCATCCAGCCTCGTCAAGGAAAATGGCAGCACCAGCGGCTTGGTGCTGCGCACCCGGAACCACAGCGCATGCTGCTCATTCAACGGCAGGTTGAACGACGGAATCAATCCTTCCCGCCGTCCATAGGCTGCCCCGGAACGCTGCTTTCCCAACACACGCCCACCNTCGAGGATGACCGCTTCAATGCTGTCGAGCGTGGCATTCTCCAGCGTAATTCGGGCTTGCCGCGGAGCGCCTTGCCAACCTTTGACCCGAACCCAGAATGCGTCGTGGGTGGACCCGAGGTTGGGGCGCTCCGTGTCCAAGGACTCCAGTTTATCCAAATGGAACACCACATCTTCCGCAGCCCACTGTCCACCTGGGTCCCGAAGAACGTCCAACTGCAAGGCGTCCACCGTTCTGACGGCAGGATCCATGCACCCGACCAAGCCGGCAGCGAAGGTGATCCAGAGCAAGATTTGCCCGCGCACCCGACCATATGGCGGGCGTCCTGGACTCATGCGAGGTGATTCTCGACGCGGTAGGCGATGCGGTGGAACCGGCCGTCCACCGGGTGAACATGGCTGGGTTCCTCAGCGGCCCGGCGGGCCATTTGACCCACATCCTCCGCGGCATTCTCGAGGCTTTCCGGATGGCAGAAATGGCCGATTTCCGAACGGATGGGCGGTGCCGGATAATCGAACTGCCCCTCCTCACCGAGGTCGTCCAAAATGGTGAAGCCCAACTCCCGCTGGATCGGACGCATGTTGGTGCCCATGAAGGCAAAGCCATGGCGGATGTCCAACTGGGGCATCAAACCCAGGCCCACGCACGACATCGGCATCATGCCGACCCCCGCCACTGCAGTTTCCCGCCGGCTCCACAAGGCACAAAACTCGCCGCACCCTTCCGCCTGTCGCTCATCGAGGTAGGCCGTGACCTCAGGGTGGCGCGCTGCAATGGCGCGTTCCAAAGGCAGGCTGCCCGCTGTGGTTCGGCGCTGCAAACGCATGCCGCTGAGCAGGGTCTGGTCATCCTCACACTTGAGCAGGAACAGCACCGTATTCGGATCCCCCATCCAATCGGAATTGAATGAAGTGAGCTTGTGGATGCCCGCGGCGCGCAACATCGCTTGGTGACCTTCCGAAAACCGGGCGGACAAATGGGGATCGTCCGAAGAGCGAAAGACGTGGAGCGTCACTTCCCGCAGACCGCGGGCGACCTCCACGCACTCACGCGGGATGTGTGACAGAGAGCTGCTCATGCAAGTCGATTCGGATGCGTTGGTCTGCCACAGCCTCTCCGAGGAGAATGCGGCGAATGATGGCGGCGGCGGCCCCGGCACCCAGGGCCACGTCGCTGTGCAATTGGGGCCATCCCGCCAAGGTTGTTCCAACTTCGGCGAGGCTGTCCATGGCGCGCGGGCTGATGGTGGACAAATCCACGAAGGCATCGAGCCATTCGCGGGTCCAGGTGCCACCCTGCGCGAGTTCGGTGAGTTGTTCCGCGGTCACACGGCCGTGCAAGAAGTCGCGGGTGTCCTCGAAGTCGTATCGCTCCACGTCGATGAGGCCCCGATCGTTGGTCTCCATGAGCAATGGCAAGCGCCGGTCACGGGCACCCAATCTGAGGAGGGCCTTGGCGGCCGGGGCATCACATGCATCGACAATCAAATCGACCTCGTCCATGAAATCGGCCATGTCCTCAGCCCGGAAACCGCGGGGCCAGACCTTCACCTCGATGTAGGGATCCACCTCCGCAATGGCGCGGGCGGTCGAACACCACTTCTCCGTCCCCAATTCGAACAGGCTACACGACATCCGATTCAGGTTGGACAACTCGATGGTGTCGTCATCGGCGATATGCAGTGTGCCCACGATGCGCTCCATGGCCAATGCGAGGGCCATGCTCCGACCGACGGACAATCCGACAATGCCCACGGCCTTGCCTGCGAGCTGCGCTTGTTCTTCCGCGCGAATTTTCAGTTGGTTGCGGTTGGTGCGAACGGCCACGAATTCCGCCTCCTCCAGGAGCAGCAAGGCCTGTTTCCGCCAAGAATACCAGACCACCGTCCCGTATCGACCCGTCTCGGTGGCCGCCTGACGGGCCTCAAACGCGGCCTCCACCTCTGCCTCGGTCAGGGCCTTCTCCCTCGCCGGGTCCTCACACCGCATCCACTCGTGCCACTGCCCGGACATCCGTGACGCGTCCAACGACGCATCCTCTTTGGCCGCAAACGCACGCCAAGCCGCCAAATCCTGAGCATTGGAAAGCACAAATCGCTGCGTCTGGAAAGCGGACAAAGCCATCCCTTGAATTTCTTGTCCACATACCGGCTCCCGACACCGCCCGAACACCGTTGTTCACTTCACAACGTGAATCGAGCAGCCGCACCCCCATTCAGGTCGCGAAACCTTTTCGAATTCCGCCCGTAAGGGACAACATGATGGTGTTGACTTCACCCACTTTCCGCATTGAGATCCTTCCGAATGCCCTGGCTGCGTTGCCGGAATTGTTCGAAGGACTCGACTCCGTCCTGCCCGCCCTCCACGTCCAACTCGAAGAAGTCTGGTCCGGCCTGGAGGGGGCGCCCACAGAAATTTTGATCACGGCCAACGTCGAACAGGCCATCCTGGACTCGCGCTCCGTCTTCCTCGTGCATCCAAAGCCTGACCCAGCCATGCTGTCCAACCTGCTCGACACCGGGCGCTCTGTTCGTTGGATTCCAGAAAACACCGATCAGGGCACATGGGTGGATGCCTTTGCCCGGTTCGTCCACACACTTCGCTTGGCTGAACGGGTGCAATGCATGACCCACCCCAAGCGCGCACGTGCCGAACGCCGCCTGCAGGACAGCCTCAGCAAAGGCCGCCGCAAGCGCGCCAGCTGAGCACTCAAAGTGCGCCAGCGCGCATCTGGATGTACTTGGCCGCCAGGAGGTTGGCCCAATCTCGGATCAAGTCCAGCGACTCTTGCGTCCCCGGCGTGACCGATTTGCCGGACATCCGCAGCACAAGCCATCCATACAGGGCAATCAGCATCGATTCCACCTCCGACTTTCCAGCCTCACCCCGGGCCTCCATGGCCGCGAGGTGGGGCTGCGCTGCATCCACGACCTCCTTGTATGCCTTGTCCTGCAGGACGTCGAGCAGGGTCCGGTGCAGATAGGTCAATTCGACCATGAGCTCATCCAGCGCCATCCGGTGGCCCGACCCGAGCTTCTTTTCGCGTTTGAGGTCCCGCATCAGGTCGGCAAACCACGTCAACTCTGCATCGAGGCGGTCGCCCTCGTAAGCGGACGACAGGTGCAGGCGCAAGGCGCCCAGATCGAATTCCACCGCGCGAACGAGGTCCTCCATCTGCCATTCGTAGAGCAGGTATTCGACCACATGCTGGTCGCGCTTCTGGGCGGCGGTCGTCTGGCTCATTCGGCAGCGGAATCGGGGTTCAACGCGGTCGCCCGGGCCTCCTTCATTTGAAGGAACACCTTCTGGACCTCAGGGATGAGGCGCTCCCCGAATGCCTTCACCGCCTCCAGCCCTCCGCTGCCCTCCACGGGAAGCCGATAGGTCTGCTCGAGCGGGCCCCAGACGTACTGGAGGTGGTACTTCTCGTTCCATTCCTGAACGATGATCCGCATGGCGCGGTGGGGGATTTGGGCAACAGTCCGCATGGGATTCGACCGCGAAGGTAGAATTTCGCAACGTGCAAGACCCTTGGCTCGAACGATGGCGTGGCCCTTTGGCCAACCAACCCGATGCCCTGGCGGCGCTCATGCGGCTCCGGTGGGCCGTTGGGTCCGCCCCGTTGATGGCGCGCCATCCCGACCTCGGGTACCAAGTGCTGGACGACACATGGTTCGCCGACGCCATGGAAGCCGACCTGCCGCTCTTTGATGATTGGGCTGCACAGCTCGTCATGGGGAAGTCCCCCTTGCCTCCCACCACGTTGGACGCCCAGAACCAATTGCTGGGAAAGCATTTTGAGGCCCTCATTGCCACCTGGCTCGACGCCTCCCCCCACTTCCGGTTGCGCGCACACGGTGTCCAACTCCATCAAGACCGACAGACCATTGGAGAGCTGGACTTTCTGGTCGACGACCTGCGCCGCGGGCGCACGTTGCACATGGAAGTGGCCAGCAAATTCTACCTCGCCGCGGAGGACGGATCGGGGTGGGAGAATTGGATTGGACCCTCAGGCCGTCACGACACGCTGCGCACCAAAATGGACAAGCTGGTGGACCAGTTGGCGGCATGCACATTGCCCCCTGCCAAGGCCTACCTCGCTGAGCACCGAATCTCCACTCCGGAACCGGCCCTCCTCATGAAAGGGTGGTTTTTCCATCACCACAGCCGGCTGCACCGGCACAAAGCGCCCCGGTGGGCGCACCCCGGCTACAACGCTGGATGGTGGTGCCGGCCCGACGAAGCCTTCGAGGTCATGGGCAGCGACCACGTCCGCATCCTGCCGCTCCCCAAAGGGCGCTGGCTCGGGCGATTCCACCCCGTCGCCGGGGATCCGCCCCTCCATTGGAGCCAGCTGGACACGATGCTCGGGGACCACTTCCGGCGCACGCGGCGCGCCCTCATGTGCGCGGTCGTCATCGAGGGCGACGGCGGCTGGGAAGAGCTCTCCCGCGGCTTTGTCGTCCACCCCGACTGGCCGGACATCCGGCGCTGACCGCACCGGTTGGCCTCGGACTCACCCCCAGAAGAAGGCGTATAGGAACGCGAGGACAGTGAGCACGGCGAACGCGCCGACATTGTACATCGGCTCAGTGGCAAACGTGCGCTTCGAGATCGTGATGCCCTTCGGGTCGTCGGCACCCTTGCCTTCGGCGCGGCTCACCACCGCGATGACAAGCATGGTCAGCAGCGACGTCAGGCCCATCTGATCCAGGAACGGCAAGTCCACAAACAGCGCGCTCTCCGACCACCCCTTGGGCGCGACCTTGAAGTACATCGCGATCGGAATGGACGCCAGCGCCCCAACAATGGCGCCGCGGTTGGTCGTCTTCTTCCAAAACAGGCCGAGGAGGAACACTGCGAGGATGCCCGGACTGACCACACCCGTGTACTCCTGGATGAACTGGAAGGCCTGGTCGATGCCGCCGAGCAAAGGCGCCATGATACAGGCGATGGCCAGGGCGACGGCAGCCGAAATCCGGCCCATCCGCACCGTGGCGCGGTCATCCGCCTGCGGCTGGATGTGCGCCTTGAAAATGTCCATCGTGAAGATGGTCGATGTACTGTTGAGCATGGATGCGAGCGAAGACACGATGGCCGCTGCGAGCGCCGCGAAGGCGAGGCCCTTGAGGCCCGTCGGCAGGAACTGCAGCAGCCACGGGTAGGCGTAATCGGGGTTGGTACCTGTGGGCGGCTTGTTGGCCGCAGCCTCCCCGAGGCCCGCCATGACGCCTGCGTCCTGCGTCATGACGTAAGCGGCGATGCCGGGAATGACGACNATCAAAGGCAGGATGAGCTTCAGGCCGGCGGCAAAGAGGATGCCGCGCTGGCTTTCCTTGAGCGATTTGGCAGCCAGCGTCCGCTGGATGATGTACTGGTTGAAGCCCCAGTAGTAAACATTGGCCACCCACATGCCGCCGACGAGGACGCCGATNCCAGGCAGGTTCATGTACTCCGGATGCCCCTTGTCGAGGATCATGGCGAATTTGTCGGGCGCCGCCTCGTAGATCGTGCGGAAGCCCGCCCACATGCCACCTCCACCGGACACCGCATCCAGCGCGAGGTAGGTCGTGACGAGGCCGCCCAAAACCAGGAAAACCACCTGGATCACGTCCGTCCAAGACACAGCCGACAGCCCGCCGTACAGCGAATAGGCCGCCGCGAAGGCCGCCAGACCGAGCACCCCATACACCATCGGGATGCCCATGATGGTCTCCAGCGCGAGCGAGCCGAGGTACAGNACAGAGGCGAGGTTGACAAAGACGTAAAGCGAGATCCAGAAGACCGCCAAAATTGTCTTGAGCTCAGTCGAGTAGCGCTTTTCAACGAACTCGGGAATCGTGTAGAGTCCCTTCTCGATGAAGATGGGCAGGAAGTACTTGCCNACGAGGATCAGGGTCAANGCCGCCATCCACTCGTAGGAGGCGATGGCCAGGCCGATCTTGAANCCGGAGCCGGACATGCCGATGAACTGCTCGGCGGAAATGTTGGCCGCAATGAGGGAGGCGCCCACCGCCCACCAGGGAAGCGACTTGCTGGCGAGGAAGTAATCCTCGGCGTTTTTCTGGTGGCCCTTCTTGTCTCGGGACACCCAGAGGCCGACGCCGAGGATGAGGACGGCATAGCCGATGAAGATGGCGGTGTCAAGCGCCGAGAACGTGCTGGTCATGAAAGCGTAAGGTATCAGGACACCGTGGGCGTCCGCGCGCAAACTACGGACGAACGAAAACTCACTCAACCCAACGGGCTGCCAAGGGGCACGGGTTGCCCACTTGCGGATTGAACTTCCCTCCAGCCCATGCGTTGTCCCTTCATGACCTGCCGATTCCTGTCTGTACTCTCCGCAAGCATGTTGCTCACCACAGGCGCCCTGGCCCAGCGGCCCGGAAGCGGCGGTAGACCGGGAGGCCGACCCGAAGGTGAGCGGCCCAAAATCGGCGTGGTCTTCGGGGAAGTGGAGGACCTCGAATCCGGTGTGCCCATCGAGTTCGCCACCATCAGCATCCTCGCTTTGGACGAAGACAAAGTGATCACCGGCGGCGTGACCGACGGCAAAGGGCGTTTTCGCATCACTGAAATTCCGCTCGGTCGGTTCCGCGCGCAGATCGGTTTCATGGGCTACATCTCCACCGAGGTGAACGACATCCGGCTCACTCCGCGCGGCGGCATCGAGCAGGACTTGGGTACCCTGCGCCTCGAACCCAATGTCCAAGCTTTGGAAGCGGCCGAAGTGGTCGAACAACGCTCCACCCTCGAGATGATGATCGACCGCAAGGTGTTCAGGGTGGGCGACGACCTCAACAGCGCCGGTGCCAATGCCACGGAATTGTTGCGAAATGTACCCAGTGTGGACGTCGACATTGACGGCAACCTCAGCCTCCGCGGCTCAGGCAACGTGACCATCCTGATCGACGGCCGGCCGAGCGGGTTGGTCGTCAGCGGGACGCAGGCCTTGCTTGAGCAAATTCCCGCCAGCAGCATCGACCGCATCGAAATCATCACCTCCCCTACCGCCAAGTACGACCCGGAGGGGGTGGCCGGCATTCTCAACATCATCCTCAAAAAGGACAAGCTGGAGGGCAAGCACGGCCAGGTCAGCGTCACCTGGGGCACGGACGAGAACCACAGCGGCTCGGTCAACGGCAATCTCCGAGGCCAGAAGCTCAACTTCTCCTTCAATGCCGGCTGGAACCAGCGCAACAACTACCGCAGCGGCATCAGCGAACGGCAACAGGCCTTCGGTGGAACGCTTGGGGGGGCGTACGACTCCCTGAGTGTCCTGAAGTCCAACAGCCTCGCCAACAGCGAAAACCAAAGCTGGAACGTCCGCGCCGGCCTCGATTGGAGCCCGAGCCCGAAGACGACGTGGAACGTGGGCATCCGGACCAACCAAAGCCAAAACGCCAGCACCGAGGACGTGGTCAANNTCGAAACGTGGAGCACCGACGCCCTCGGCGNCTTCACCCGCTACGGCCTCTCCTCCCGCGACAACACCTCCATCGACCTCGACGCAGGTTACGAGCACAAATACGGCGAAAGGCACACCCTGCAGGCCTTCGCCCGCTGGTCCCAACGCGAAGGCGTCTCCTACGATTCCCTCTGGCAGGACCTGCCTTCCCCGGCGCTGGACACCGCCTATCTCGCCAACGCCAACCTCAACGATGGCGGCAACTGGAACACCACCGTGCAGGTCGACTACGAGAAGCCCCTCGACCACGATGGCAAACTTGAGCTCGGCTACAAGACCATCCTGCGTGAGAGCAACGAGGACCAGCGGTTCTGGCAACGCGACAGCGCGAGAATCCCCTTCGAGCAGGCCTACGACTTCCGGTACCGGGAGGACATCCACGCCGCCTACACCACGTGGGGCCGCAAGTACGGCGCCTGGGGTGTGCAGGTCGGTGGACGGGGGGAAGTCGTGTACACCACGGCCGAGCTCCAGGGCGACAGCGCTGACATCGCCGCCGCAATCGAGCAACTCGGCGGGGAGGACGCCCTCTTCGTCAACGACTACGTTAGCTTCTATCCGTCGGCCAACCTCAGCTATACTGTCGACGACCGCAACCAGTGGGTGCTCAGCTACAACCGAAGGGTCAACCGCCCCCGCGGTCGGCAGGTCAACCCGTTTGTCGACAACGCCGACCCGCGGAACCTGCGCTACGGCAATCCCTTCCTCCGCCCGGAGTACACCGACGGCCTCGAGTTCGGCCACCAATTGACGACCAAGTCGTTGACGCTGACCACCTCGCTGTTCTACAAGACCACCCGCGATGTGATCCGCCGCTACATCGAAGTGGACGACCAAGGCATCGCCTACCGCACCTTCGTCAACCTGGCGCGCCAAAACAACAGCGGCCTCGAGGTCGTGGCCATGTGGCGCAAGGGGCGCACCCTGCAACTGCGGCTCAACGGCAGCATCTATTACCAAAGCACCGATGGCAGCAACCTCGCTCCGGACCTCGGAAACAATGGATTTCAAGGCAATGCCGGCTACCAAGTGTCGGCCTTGGTCAAAGGCGATTGGAAGGTTCAAGTCAACGGCCGCTACCGCGCTCCAGCAGAATACACCCAAGGCACTTTCGCCGGATACACCACGCACAGCGTGGCCGTCAACCGTGACTTCTACGACGGCAAGCTGCGCGCTTCGGTGCGGGTCAGCGACATCTTTGACCAGCGCCAGTGGTCGTACACCTCCGAGGGCAACGACTTCTTCCAAGACGGCACATTCAAAAGGCAGTCCCGCTTCGCGTATGCCACGCTGACGTGGTCCTTCGGCAAACTGGAACCGGGCCGCANNGGCCGGGGAGGTGGCGACCGCGGTGGATCCGGTGCTGGCGGATTCGACGGCGGCGATTTCTGACCCGCCAACACTTCACAATCGTCGGGCGCGTGAACCTTGTCGCCTGTAGCGGGTCATAGTTTCGCAGCCCGTCTGAAATGAAGACCGCCCCCACCGTTCNGCCACCCACCCGCGCAACCGCCCCCGCAACCGCCCCCGCAACCGCACGGTCTTTCACCAATGCCGCCTGGCAGTGGTTTGACGACATGGACACCGTGCCATGGGAATCGTGGTCAGCATTGCCGGGTCCGAGCGCCTACTTGGATCCGCGGTACTTCCGAGCCATGTCCGGACATGGCAAAGTGCAATGCCGCATCGGCCTGCTGCGTGATGCCGCCGGACATTGCGTGGGAGGGATTCAAATGCAATCCGTCCTGAGCGAGTCCCGCAGCCCGAGTGACCACCTCGACGTGTCTCTGGGGGTGCGTCTGTTCATGGGCCTGCTTCAGCCCGGTGGACGCCCTTTTCAGTTTCGCACCCTCGTGGCTGGACAGGGTCTCGGCACCGGAGAGCACACCTTCCGATGGGCACCGGAGGTCCCGATGGAGGACCGCGTGCGCTTCACAGAGCAAGCCTTCGAAGACTGTGCCCGAACGTGGGGCATCCGGGTCTGGATGGCCAAGGATTTCGGGCCGGAACTNGACGCTGCCATGGCCCCGCACTGGTCGCGCAAATGGCAGCGCGCCACCTTTGATCCATTGATGGTCACGCCACTGGATCCGAGCTGGACCCGGCTGGAGGACTGGATGGAAGCCTTGCGGACCAAAGCCCGCACCAAGGTGCGCAACATCGTCAACCGCAATGCGGACGTCACGCTCGAACGCATCTCGAATCCGGATCGACTTCAGGAGCTTGGTCCGGCACTGATCGAACTCTACGAGCAGGTGTACGGGCGGGCCAGCATCGTCATGGGCGGTTTGGAGGCACCCGATTTTGCGCGCCTCGCCCAACAATGGGGCGACGATTTCCTCCTCGTGACCCACCACCTCCAGGGACGACTGGTCGGCTTTCACTGCGGACTTCACATGGCCGGGGAAGCGGATCAGGGGGGGACGATAGAAGCCTACTACGTGGGCTTCGATCTCGAACTGAACAAAGAATGCGCCCTCTATCAGCGGATGCTCATCGAGTTCATCGCGTGGGGCATCTCGTGTGGCGCATCCCGTGTCGTCATGGGACGGACCGCCATGGAAATCAAAAGCACCCTGGGTGCCTTGCCGGTCCCCATGGCCACTTGGGTTCACGTGCGGCTGCCCCTCGCCATGCCATTCATCCGCTGGATGGTGCGGCGCAGTCCGCCCCACCCCTTCAAACCGCGCAAGGCTTGGCGGGCCGAGTGGCTCGAACGCTGGGCTACGGAGGGGTTCGCAGTCAGCTCTCCGATGCCACCTGCCCGCGGCCGGTGAAGGCTGCCCCAAAGCCGCCCAACAACAGCAGGAGGACCAAGACGCTGCCCACCGAAGCCATGGTCCTGGCGGAGCCCAGTCCTGGCACTTCGAATTGCATGGAGACCTCGTGCCGTCCTTCGGGGACCACCACGGCACGGAACGCATAATTCACACGCAACATCTCCGATGGTTCCCCATCGATGGTGATTTCCCACCCCTCTGGGTAGTGGATTTCGCTGAAGACCAAAAGTCCTTTCGCTGGCGCATTCACGGAGTAGGTCTGCGCGTCCGGGACGAAGTCCACCAGTTGCGCCTGCCCCCCATTCGCTGCACCTGGCACCACACCTGACAACGCATCGGCGTATTCCTCCGGCACAATGGCCTCACGCGGATCGGTCAAGGATTGCAACGCGGCCATTTCCGCATCGGCCCCATCGGCGATGGACCATCCCGTGGCGAACCAAGCATTGCCCAGCGGCGTGCGGTTCTGGACAGGCGGCTGGTTTGGATCGTAGATGATGTACTGCGTATTGAGCATCTGGTGGACAGGCATGGCGGCCCAAGCGGCATCGATGCCCTGGCTGTTGGCCAACGACGCAAAAGCCTGCTGCTCCGGCTGCAACACACGCTCAATCAAATCCTGATACCGGCGAAGCTTGGCGCCATGGTAGCCACCGACACTGCGGTGGAAGTAGCTCGTCGTGGCATCGCTGAAGGCCCCACGGAGGTTGAGTACGCGGAAGTGATCCCGGGTCTGCAGGCCGGCAAACCGAGCCGCATCCAACACCCGTTCTTCCCGCTTTCCGATGCGGCCATCATACGCCGCTCGGGCCCGGTCCACCTCGGCATCCACCACTGCCTGCAGTTCAGGGTTCATCCGCAACCGCTCCGCCAGGATGGCTTCATCGGCCGGCGATGGCGTCAAGGGATAATGGAAATCCACATTGCGGACCCACCCCTTGTCTTCAGGCTGGTAGCGGCGATCCACTGCTTGCATCTCCATCAAGGTGACCACAGCCAAGAACGCCACAATGCCCTGGGCGATGCGGGGGTTGGATTCCTTCCGCCGGAAGTGCACCAAGGCGAGCAATCCGCCCATGGCCAGCACGACCAACCCCAGGCTGCGCCAGACATCCGCCCGGAAAATCTCCAAGCGCTGATCCAACGCCCGGTTCGCCCCCAACTGCTCCACGGCACGGTCCGGGCGCACATGGCTCTCAAAATCGAAGAACATCGTGGGCGCGAGGGCAAAGAGCAACAGCAGTGCCACGGGAACCCCTGCCGCGATGAACAGCTTGCGGTTCCATTCGACCCGGCCTTCCAAGGCATCCTTCAGCAGCAAACCAACCCCAATGGGCAGCATGCACTGGATGAGCATCAACATCATCTTGGTATCGCGGAACTTCGAAAATCCGGGCACATGCTCGAGGAAAAAGTCGGTCAATCCGGACGCGTCGCGCCACGACAAGACAATGGCGAGCAGCGCCACCACGAGCATTGGCCAACGCAGGACGTCCCTTCGGAGGATCAAGGAGACGAGGAACAAGGCCACGAGGATCGCCCCGAAATAGAAAGCGCCCCCGCTAAACAATTGCTCCCCCCAATACAAAGGACTGTTGCCCCCCTTGATGTCGGGCACAAGGATGCTCCACCATTCGCCCTGGCCCATGCTGTATTGCAGGATGTANTCCTTGTCGAGGCCACTTTCGCCAACTTCGGCACCCCCTGTGGACGTCAACAGCACTTCTCCCCGCGTCGTATGGGGCGTGTAGTCCAATGTGGGCAGGATGAGCGCAGCGTTGGGCAGGATGGCCACCCCGGCTGCAGCGAGCAGCACCGCTGCCGTCATCACCGCCTGCTTGGCGGCCCCATTCCGGATCAACCGCACCGTCTCTGCGATGCCAATGGCCCCCACCAAGAACGCGAGGTAATAGGTCATTTGGAGGTGATTGGCCGCCATGTTGATGGCCGTGAAGGCACAGGCCAAACCAGCGCCCAGCCAAAGGTTGCGGCGATACGCGACCAGCACACCGGCCAAAATGCCGGGCAACGTGGCGATCGACATCACCTTGGCCGCGTGACCTGCACCGAGATACAGGATGTTGAGCGAGCTGAATCCGAAGCCCAAGGCCACCAACACGGACACCCATGGGCCACAGCCCAGCAAGGCGGCCAAGAGGTAGGCGCAAAGCAAGGCGACCAGCAAGTGGTCCGCCGGCCGCGGGAAACCCAAGCGCAACAAACGGTTCAACCTCGAACCCGCATTGACATCCCCATTTCGGATGCCCAACTGGACCGTGGGCATGCCCCCGAACTGGCTGTCGGTCCACTGGGCCTCCGCCCCCGTGCGGTCGCGGTGGTCGCTGACTTCCTTGGTCGTCTCGATGAAGTGCTCGATGTCCGGCATGCGAAGCTGGTAATCATCGAATGCCTTCGAATAGAACGCACCCGCAACCGCGGCGAGCAAGGCAACGGCCAACAAATGAGGCAGGGCAGAACGGAGAAACTGGGCAGGAATCAATCGGTCGCTCATGCGGCTCAAGTTAGGCCCGCCACGCCGCCCTGCCGACGGGGCCCTGTGTCAATCCTCCCCGTCGACCTCCTCGTAATCCACGTATTCCCCGAGGTGGTCGTCCTTGGCCGACTGAGAAGGAGAACGTCGGCCGGAAGACGGCCGGGACGACGGTTCGCCCTTTTCCTGCCCCGACTGGCGCGCCCCCCCGAACATCCGGTCGAGGAAACGGAAGACGAACCACGCGATGACGAGGCCGACCAGGGTGCGGAACAGCCCCGGCAGCATCACTTCGAGAGGTAGAGGTTCCGCTCGGAATAAATCTTGCGGAAGAACGGATCGCGCAGGGTGTCGATGAAGCGAATGGCCTCACCTGTCGATTTCATCTCCGGGCCGAGCTCCTTGTTGACCTCCGGGAACTTCGAGTAGCTGAAGACCGGAATCTTGATGGCGTAGCCCCGCTTGCGCGGCTGGAAATTGAAATCCTTGACCTTCTTCTCGCCCAGCATGACCTCCGTGGCATACTGCACGTACGGCTCCTGGTAGGCCTTGGCGATGAAGGGCACCGTGCGGGAAGCGCGGGGGTTGGCCTCAATCACGTAAACCATGTCGTCCTTGACGGCGAACTGGATGTTCAGCAGGCCTTTGGTCTCGAGCGCGACAGCCACCTTCTTGGTGATCTCCTCGATCTGCTCGAGAACGAGGTCGCCCAAGTTGTACGGCGGCAGCACCGCGTAGGAGTCCCCGGAGTGGATGCCGGCCGGCTCGATGTGCTGCATGATGCCGATGATGTACGTGTCCTCGCCGTCGCAGATGGCGTCGGCCTCGCACTCGATGGCGCCCTCGAGGAAGTGGTCGAGCAGGATCTTGTTGTCCGGCATGTCGCGGAGGATGTCCACGACGTGGTGCTCGAGGTCGGTCTCGTTGATGACGATCTTCATCCGCTGGCCGCCCAGCACGTAGCTCGGGCGCACCAGCAACGGGAAACCGAGGTCACGGCTGAGTTCGATGGCCTGCTCCGCGGAGGTGACCGAACCGAACTTCGGGTACGGCACACCGAGCTCTTTGAGGAGCGTGGAGAAGCGGCCGCGGTCTTCCGCGATGTCGAGCGCCTGGTAGCTGGTGCCGAGCACCGGGATGCCGTAGCGATCCAGCTTCTCCGCCAACTTGAGCGCCGTCTGGCCGCCGAGCTGGACGATGACGCCCTCCGGCTTCTCGTGGCGGATGATGTCGTAGATGTGCTCCCAGAAGACCGGCTCGAAGTAGAGGCGGTCCGCCGTGTCGCTGTCGGTCGACACCGTCTCCGGGTTGCAGTTGATCATGACGGCCTCGTAGCCCGCCGCGCGGGCAGCCATGACACCGTGGACACAGCAGTAGTCAAACTCGATGCCCTGACCAATGCGGTTCGGCCCACTGCCGAGCACGATGACCTTGCGGCCCTCGGTCTTCGGGGACTCATTGTCCTCGCAGAAGGTGCTGTAGTAGTAAGGCGTCTTGGCCTTGAATTCCGCAGCGCAGGTGTCCACCAGGCGATAGCTGCGCTCAATGCCGAGCTCGACGCGGCGGTCAAACACCTGGCTTTCGAGACAGCGCATGAGGTGGGCAATCTGCCGGTCCGCGTAGCCCTTGAGCTTCGCCTCCTTGAGCACGTCGAACGGGATGTCCTCTACGCGGTGCTGCTCGATGCGCTTCTCCGTTTCAATCAGGTCCTCCACCTGGCGGAGGAACCACGGGTCGATCTTGGTCTTCTCCCAGACGGTCTTCATCGGGATGCCCAGCTTGATTGCATCGTAGAGGTGGAACAGGCGGTTCCATGACGGGAACTCGAGCGAATGCAGAATGGCGTCCTGATCGCGGAGTTCCTTGCCATCCGCACCGAGTCCGTTGCGCTTGATCTCCAGGGACTGGCACGCCTTCTGGAGCGCCTCCTGGAAGCTGCGGCCGATGCCCATCACCTCTCCAACGGCCTTCATCTGCAAGCCCAGTGTGCGGTCGCAGCCATCGAACTTGTCGAAGTTCCAGCGCGGAATCTTGACGATGACGTAGTCGAGCGTTGGCTCAAAGAACGCGCTGGTGGAACCCGTGATCGGGTTGGTCAACTCGTCGAGGTGGTAGCCGATGGCCAGCTTCGCCGCGATCTTGGCGATCGGATAGCCCGTGGCCTTAGACGCCAACGCGGACGACCGGCTCACACGCGGATTGATCTCGATGGCGATGATGTCCTCCTTCTCGTCGGGCGACACCGCGAATTGCACATTGCATCCGCCGGCAAACGCACCGATGGAGTTCATCATGTGGATGGCCATGTCGCGCATCCGCTGGAACGTGGTGTCCGACAGCGTCATGGCCGGCGCCACCGTGATGGAGTCGCCGGTGTGGATGCCCATCGGATCGAAGTTCTCGATGGAACAGATGATGACCACGTTGTCGTTGGCGTCGCGGAGCAACTCGAGCTCGAACTCCTTCCACCCCATCAGCGCCTTGTCAATCATCACCTCGTGGATCGGCGAGATGTGCAGCGCGCGGGTCAGCAGCTCATCGAACTTCTCCGGGTCGTGCACCACCGACGCCCCCGCCCCACCGAGCGTGAACGACGAACGGATACACAGCGGGAAGCCGAACTTCTGCGCGGCCTCCTTGCCCTCGAGGAAGCTCTTTGCGGTGGCCTGCGGCGCCATCGGCACGCCGATTTCGCCCATCAGCTGGCGGAAGCGCTCCCGGTTCTCGGTGATGTCGATCGCGTCGATGTTGACCCCGATCATCTTCACTCCGTACTCCTCCCAGATGCCCATTTCCTCGCAGGTGATGGCGAGGTTCAACGCGGTCTGTCCCCCCATCGTGGGCAGCACCGCATCGATGTCGTGCAGTTTGAGCACCTCTTCGATACAGGCCGGCTCAAGCGGCTTGAGATAGATGTTGTCCGCCACGACCGGGTCGGTCATGATGGTGGCGGGATTCGAATTGATGAGGGTGACCTCAATGCCCTCTTCGCGAAGTGAGCGGGACGCTTGGGATCCGGAGTAATCGAATTCGCAGGCCTGTCCGATGACGATGGGTCCGCTTCCGATGATCAGGACGGACTTGATGCTCGAGTCTTTGGGCATTTTTTTTTTGCCGGTCGGCGCTGATGCCACCCGGAAAATCCGCGAGCAAAGCTACCTCGGACCTTTAACTCCCCCGAACCGCGTTATCCACACGCTTTCCCGATTTGCTACCGATTCCATGGCTGAACTTCGCATCATGAGCCTCGCACCAGACTCCATACCCGCAGGACTTCCGCCAGGGATGCAGAGGAACACGATCGAACACCTTGGAGTCACCCTTGAATTCACCGTACTCAAAGGGGAGGGAGATAGCAGAAGCACCAGCATTGCCTTTCACGGTTTCAGCCGGCCGATGGAAGACATGGTTGCCATCCAGCCTGTGTTGGNGGACCGAACAAATTGCCTGATGGTGCACCTCGCGGCGCACGGGCGGTCGTCGGGGCACCACCGGCCGATGGATCCAGGCGACTGGTTTGCCGCCATCGATTCCTTGCTGGCCACCAAGGGCCTCGAATTCGACGGCACCCTCATCGGCTACAGCCTGGGCGGCCGGGTCGCATTGTCGTGGTGGGCGCGGGATCCGGAGCGCTTTTCCCGTGTCGTGCTCATGGCCCCGGACGGCCTCGTGAGGAACCCCGGATACCGCTTCGCCGTGGACACCTCCGTGGGCCGGGCGTGGCTCGGCCAAAGCGAACGCCAGCGCGAACGCATCGTCCGCCGCATGGGTTGGCTTAGGCAGCGTGGCCTGCTCCCGGAGCACTTCTACCAGTTCTCCCTCTTCCACCTCGAGACTGCCGAGATGTGGCGCATGGTCGTCGACTGCTGGCTCTCCCTNCGCCGCTTCTGGCCGCCGGGTCGCCAAACGTTGAGGCGGTTGGCCACCGCCCACCCAGGCGTGCTGGAGGCCCACTTCGGGGAGCGCGACAAAGTCATCCCGCCCCGCAACGCGCGTGGGCTCGACGGCGTTTGCCCCGTTCACTTCCACCCCTGTGGACACGGGTTGCTCCGGCCCGACATTGTGAAACGCATCGCTGCCCCATCTTCGAAGTCCTGATGGACGCGCTGCACACGCCCTNCCCACGGTGGATTTCCGCCCTCGAAGCCGACCGCGCTGCCGGCCGCAAGGGGCTGGCCGTGCTCGTCGATCCCGACCACGCCCGCACNCCGGCCGACCTCGCCTGGATGGCTGACCCGGCCTTTGCTGCAGTCCACACCGTCCTGCTTGGAGGCAGCCTCGTCACGGAAGGCTCCATGGACCTCACGGCCGCCCTCATCCGCGAGCGGACCGACCGGCCCATCGTGCTCTTCCCCGGCGCGCCCAGCCAGCTCACCGCCGAAGCGGACGCATTGCTGTTCTTGTCGGTCATCAGCGGCCGCAATCCTGAAGCGCTGATCGGCAAGCACGTCGAAGCCGCGCCCCGCGTTCGCGAGCTCGGACTTGACCCGGTTGGCTGTGGCTATCTGCTCGTGGATGGCGGCCGAACCACCACGGCCCACTTCATGAGCGGCAGCCTGCCCATCCCGGCCGACAAGCCNAACATCGCCGCCACCACGGCCCTCGCCGGGCATTGCCTCGGCATGCAGTGCATGTACCTCGACACCGGAAGCGGCGCCCCCAACGGCGTTCCAGCCGACATGATCGCCGCCGTGCGCCGCGCGGTCCCCTGCCCCATCATCGTGGGTGGCGGCCTCCGGACCCCCGACGCCGTGATGGACGCCTGGGCAGCCGGAGCCGATCTCGCCGTGGTGGGGTCGGCCATCGAGCGCGACCCCCAATTCCTTCAGTCCTTCGCCGCAGCCTCGGCTTCCGCGTCGACCTCGGCCTGACCCCCGTTTTCTGTTTGTATTAAAACTGATAGGTAAGGGCCACGTTGATGTGGCGCCCCGCCTGCGGATAGAAGAAATTCTCGCGCACCACGAAGTCCGGTCCTGCGCTGTACCCGTAGGTGTATCCGTTGGCGCTGTACTCGGCATCGAGCACGTTTTCCACCCACACGTCGAGGCGGGTCCGGTCGATCACCTTGCCGTCCTTCACCGTCGGCAGGTGGAGGCTCGCCCGCAGCTGGGACACGGTGTAGGCCGGCAGCAGGGCCGTGCCTGTGTTGTCCATATACTGGTCGCTCACGTGCTGCGTCGCCCACTCGAGGTCGAAGGCCACACCGGACGGCGTCTCCGGACGCACCGCGTGCCACAGCAATTGACCGCCCCAGAGCAGGCGCGGGCTAAAGGCAATGTCCGTGTTGGTGTAGACCGTGGAGATTTCGTTGTACTCGTCGAAATTGGCCCCGTAGTCGTAGGACACCTCAGTGAATTCGTCAATGGTGCTGCGGGACACCGTCGCCTGGGCGCCGAGCTCGAAGGCGTCTGAAATCTGCCAACCGAATTCCATCTCCACGCCCGTCCGGCTGCTCTTCGGCACATTCTGGCGGATGGCCGCCCCCACATCGTTGAGCGCGCCCGTCGGGATGAGCTGATCGGTGTACGCCATGTGGTACGCGGTCAGGCCCCACGCGTAGGTATCGGTGTTGCGACGCCAGCCGAACTCGAAGTCGGTCAGGCGCTCGGCGCGATCCGCAAACCCGGCAGGGGCATCCACAAAGTCGTTGCGGCCCGGCTCTTTGTGCGCGATCGCCACCGAAGCAAACACGCGGTCCTCGTCGTTGAGACGGTAGTCGAGGCCCACCTTGGGGTTCAGGAAGTCAAACGTGGCGCTGTCGCGCGGCACGTTGATCGCCACCTGGTCGTTGTCCGTCCCCATCGTCTCGAAGCGGACGCCCCGGTACTGGAGCTCGGCCTGCGCCTGCAGGCGGCCGTCTTGCGAACGCTGAACGAACCGGGCAAACACATTGCGGTCCAGCTTCAAGCCGTCGCTGTCGTAGTAGGTGTAGTTCGGCGTGCCCGCGGTGGAGGCGTTCTCTGCCCAGATTACCCGGCCGAAGTGGTCGCCCTCGTAGCGGTTGGCGGCAGCGCCCAGTGTCAGGGCGGCGCGGTCCCAGCGGCGCTCCGCCCCGAGGACGGCACCGTAGAAATCGTTGTCAAGCCAACGGCGGCGCACCAAATCGGTGGTCGTGACCGTGTCGTCGCCCACCACCACGTCGGGCAACAGGTAGTCGGCGAGGTCTTCGCCCCCTTTAAATTCTTCGAAGTAGCCCTCCCCGTGGGTGAAGTGGCCGGTGGCGGACAGACGCCAGTCTCCGAACTGGTGCTCGAGGTGAAGCTGCTGGTGGTCCTGGCCGTAGTTGTCGACCTGGTCTTCATAANTGTAGTAATTGGCCTGACGACCAGAGTTCACGAGGTCGTCNATCTGCTGCTCAGAATAGCCGTTGTTTTGGCCCCACGTGCGAATCTCGTCTTCGGTGCCGATCAATGCCACCTCCGGGACGCCCCACCAGCTCTGGTAGGTGCGCTCGCGGCCGCTCAGAATCGTGTAGGTCATGGAGCCGCCGTCCCAGACGCGGTTCAGACCGAGCTGGAAGCTGTTGAGGTCGCTCGAGGCGCGGTCGACCCAGCCGTCGCTCATGACGGTGCTGACCCGGCCCTCGGCCGCCCAGCCGCTTGCACTGCGACCGCTGTTCCATTGGAGGTTGGTGCGGAAGGTGTTGAAGCTGCCTCCGCCGACCATCATCGATCCGCCGGCCTCCTCGGCGATGTCGAGGGTGTTCAGGGAAATGGTCGCCCCGAAGGCGCCCGCTCCCAGCGTGGACGTGCCGACGCCGCGTTGCACCTGGATGTCATCGGTGGCGCTGGCGAGGTCGGGCATGTTGACCCAGAAGACCGCCTGCGACTCGCTGTCGTTGATCGGAATGCCGTTGAGGGTGACGTTGATGCGNGTCGGGTCCGTACCGCGGATGCGCAGGCCGGTGTAGCCCACGCCGGCACCGGCGTCGGAGGTGACGACCACCGACGGCGTGTACCGCAGGACGTAAGGCAAGTCCTGACCGGTGTTGCGGTCGGCGATTTCCTCCGCGTCGAGGGTCTCGGCGGCGAAGGGCGCGCGCTCGGTGGCGCGGACGGCGGTCACGGCGGCCGGCTCGAGGAAGCGGCTCAGCGTGTCGGACGGGGTTTGACCGAGGCCGATCAGCGGCAGGGTCAAAGCAAACAGGAAAAAGGTTTTGCGCATGGCGTTTCAGTTGTGGCCACGCAGGAACCCGATGAACGGATCCCACCGCTCGTGCGGTGTCTCGCTTCCTTCCCGGCATGACCCGGACAGGTTCGGAGGGTATGATCTCAGCCTCTCGGCACCCCTGCGTACGGAGACAAAACTAATCGAGCCGTCCACATGTTCTCCGCGACCTGACCCCAGCCCCGGCCGGACCGGATTTACCTTTGTGACATGGCCCTCGCCCCGAAGCCGGAAACGCCACTCGACCTCCAGTCGGTCCTCGACCACGCCCTCGGCGTGGTGCGCCTCGCTGCGGCCGAGTTGGCGCAGCTGTCCCACACTGAACTCGAAGTGGAATACAAGAGCGACGGCTCCCCGGTCACCAACGCCGACCACGCCAGCCACCGCATCCTCGCCGACGGCCTCGCCCCCTTGGGCATCCCCGTCGTGAGCGAAGAAGGCGGCCGAACCCCCCACGCCGAGCGCCAGACCTGGTCGCGAATGTGGCTCGTCGATCCGCTCGACGGCACGGGGTCCTTCATCCGCATGCGCTCCGGCTACGCGATCAACGTGGCCCTCATCGAAAGCGATGGCCACGATTGGCAACCCATCCTCGGCATCGTCGCCCTCCCGGACCTCGACCGCGTCTACTTCGGTGGTTGCGGCATCGGCACCTGGAAGGCGCGCATCGACGACGCGGCCCGGCCGCCCCGGGCCATCAGCGCCGATGAGGACGTCACCCCGCCGTACAGCCTGCTGATCAGCTGGAACGAACCCGGCACGCTCAACGACCTCGTGGCCGGCACCGTCGACCCCACACAGGTCCGCATGCGGCCCGCCAGCGGGGCAGCCAAGTTCTGCCTCGTCGCCGAAGGCAAGGCCGACCTGCACGCCCGCTCCACGGGCTACTTCGAATGGGACTGCGCCGCCGGCGACGCCCTCTTCCGGTCCCAAGGCCTTGCCGTCTGCGACATCGTCACGGGCCGCCCGTTGACCTACAACGGCCCCACCCTTCGGGTCGGCGGCCTCATCGCCTCGCGCCTCCCGCCAGGCTGACCTCAAATGCCCTGGTTGCCCCGTTTCCCGCCGGCGCGGTAGGGGCCTTCGTCGAACTCCTCGACCATGTTGCGGTAGTTCCGGTAGCGCTCGTCGTCCACTTCACCCGTCTCCAGCGCCGCCCGAACGGCACAGCCCGGTTCGTCGAGGTGGCGGCAGTTGTGGAATTTGCAGTCCGGCAGCAGGCGAAACATTTCCGGGAAGTGGTGGTGCAGCGTCTCCTTCTCCATCCGGACGAGGCCGAAGCCCTTGATGCCCGGCGTGTCGATGATGAAGCCACCGTCCTCGCCCGGCAGCGGGAACATCTCGGCAAACGTCGTCGTGTGCTTGCCTTTGTCGTGGACGTCGGACACCTCGGCCGTCTTCTGTTCGAGCCCGGGAATCAGGGCGTTGAGCAGCGTCGATTTGCCCACCCCGCTGTGGCCGCTCACCAAGTGAATCCCGCCCTTCATGCGTTCCCGCACCTCCTCCAGGCCGATGCCCTCAGTCGCCGAAATCGGCAGGCATTCGTAGCCCGCCTCGCCGTACATCGTCATCCATGATGCGAGCAGCTCCTCGGCCTCCTCGCCGAGCTGGAGCAGCACGTCGACCTTGTTGAACAGCAGCGTCGTCGGCACACCGTAGGCCTCGGCCGTCACGAGAAAGCGGTCCACGAATCCACTGCTGGTCGCCGGCTCCACGAGGGTCACCACAAGCCAGGCACGGTCCAGGTTGGCCGCCACCACGTGCGCCTCGTGGCTGAGGTTCACGCTCCGGCGGATGATGCGGTTGCGGCGCGGGGCGATTTCAGTGATGACCCCTGTGCCGTCCTCCTCCTCGGTCCACGTCACGTGGTCGCCGACGGCGATCGGGTTGGTCGTCCGGAGCCCTTCCATCCGGAACTTCCCGCGGAGACGGCACTCTACACGCCGGCCATCGGGGGCCTGGACGTCCGCCCATTTGCCCGTCGACCGAAACACNGTGCCTTCGTGTCGTTCCTCCATGGCCGCAAGTTCGCCCATCCGCATCCTACCTTGCGCATCCATGCTGTTGGAGGTTCACGACGTCACCAAGCGCTACGGTCCGCAAAAGGCCCTCGACGGGGTCTCCGTCTCCGTCCCCAAAGGACAGGTCGTCGGGCTCCTCGGGCCCAATGGCGCAGGCAAATCCACCCTCATGAAGTCCATCCTCGGCTACTTGCCGACCGATGGTGGGACCATCGCCTTCGACGGGACGGAGGTCNGCGACGGCGGCGATGCGATGCGCCGCCGGATGGGCTACCTGCCCGAGCACAACCCGCTCTATCCTGAGATGTACGTCCGGGAGTTCCTCGACTTCATTGCCGGGCTGCACGGCATCCAAGGCAAGAAAGCCCGGGTAGAAAAAGTGGAACACACCATCGAGCGCGTGGGGTTGGGGCCGGAAGCCCACAAACCCATTGCCGCCCTGTCCAAGGGCTACAAGCAACGCGTCGGTCTTGCGCAAGCCATTCTCCACGATCCGGAGCTGCTCATCCTCGACGAGCCCACCTCGGGCCTCGACCCGCTCCAGCTCAAGGAAATCCGCGCTCTCATCACCGAATTCGGCCGCACCCGCACCGTCATCCTGTCCACCCACATCATGCAAGAGGTGGAAGCCATGTGCGACCGGGTTGTCATGATCAAGCAAGGCCGCATCGTCGAGGACGCTCCTCTGGCTGACCTCATGGCCCGTGGCGGCCTCGAAAAGGTCTTCGACACCCTCGCTGGCGCCTAAAAGACACGGCCTACTCCCAAAAGGAGCAGGCACGAAAAAGCCCCGCCGTAGCGGGGCCTTTCCTGGTGTTGTGAATCGAAGGGAAGCCATTACATCATGCCGCCCATGCCGCCGGCACCGGCAGCTGCGGCCGCGGCTGCAGCCGTTTCAGCGGGATCCTCCACGTCAGCGATCACGCACTCGGTGGTCAGGACCATGCCACTGATGGACACGGCGTTCTCCAAAGCGACACGGGTCACCTTGGTCGGGTCGATCACACCTGCGGTGTGCAAGTCCTCGAATACCTCAGTGCGGGCGTTGTAGCCGAAGTCCCCCTCGCCCTCGCGAACGGAGTTGACCACAACAGCGCCTTCACCGCCGGCGTTCGCCACGATTTGACGAAGCGGCTCTTCGATGGCACGCAGCACAATCTGCACGCCCGTGGCTTCGTCCTCGTTCAAGGTGTCCACGGATTCGAGCACGTTGGACGCACGAATGAGTGCAGTACCACCGCCGGGCACGATGCCCTCTTCGACAGCCGCACGGGTAGCGTGCAGGGCGTCGTCGACACGGTCCTTCTTCTCCTTCATCTCCACCTCGGTGGCCGCGCCCACGTAGAGGACGGCCACACCGCCTGCGAGCTTGGCGAGGCGCTCCTGGAGCTTCTCACGGTCGTAGTCGCTGGTGGTGGATTCGATCTGCGCCTTGATTTGGCCGATGCGGGCCTCGATGGCATCCTGCGCACCGACACCGTTCACGACCGTCGTGTTGTCCTTGTCGATGGTGACCTTTTCGGCCGAACCGAGGTCCTCCAATGTGGCGTTCTCGAGCGTCAGGCCGGTCTCCTCGGAGACCACGGTGCCNCCGGTGAGGATGGCGATGTCCTGCAGCATGGCCTTGCGGCGGTCGCCGAAGCCCGGGGCCTTGACGGCGGCCACTTTGAGGGCGCCGCGGATCTTGTTGACCACGAGGGTGGCGAGGGCCTCGCCATCCACGTCCTCCGCGATGATGAGCAACGGGCGACCCGTCTGGGCGCTCTTTTCGAGGACCGGCAGAAGGTCCTTCATGTTGCTGATCTTCTTCTCGAAGATGAGAATGTTCGGGCTCTCGAGCTCGGCCTCCATCTTGTCGGGATTGGTGACGAAGTAGGGGCTGAGGTAGCCGCGGTCGAACTGCATGCCCTCCACGGTCTTGACCTCGGTCTCGGTGCCCTTGGCCTCCTCGACGGTGATCACACCCTCATTGCCCACCTTGGTCATGGCCTCGGCGATGAGCGTTCCGATGGTGCTGTCGTTGTTGGCGGACACGGTGGCCACCTGTTGGATCTTGGCGTTGTCGTCGCCCACCTCGCGGGAGATGTTGCGCAGCTCGCCGACGAGGGCCTCCGCCGCCTTGTCCATGCCCCGCTTGAGGTCCATGGGATTGGCTCCGGCCGCCACGTTGCGCAGACCCGCATTGACCATGGCCTGAGCGAGGACAGTCGCCGTGGTGGTGCCGTCACCGGCCACATCGGCAGTCTTGGAGGCGACCTCCTTGACCATTTGGGCACCCATGTTCTGGATGGGGTCCTTCAGCTCGATTTCCTTGGCGACAGAAACGCCGTCCTTGGTGACGGTCGGTGCACCGAACTTCTTATCGATGACCACGTTGCGGCCCTTGGGGCCCAGCGTGACCTTCACAGCGTTGGCCAAGGCGTCGACGCCGGCCTGCAGCGCCTTCCGCGCTTCCGTATCAAAGGTGATTTCCTTCGGCATGTTGAAATGGGTTGAATGTTCAGGTTTCGAATCAGAGGATGGCCAGGATGTCGCTCTCGCGCATGATCATNTAGTCGCCTTCGTCGAGGGAAAGCTCGGTTCCGGAATACTTGCCATAGAGTACGGTGTCGCCAACCTGCACGGTCATGGGCTCATCGGGCTTGCCAGCGCCGACGGCGACCGCCGTGCCGCGCTGCGGCTTTTCCTTGGCGGTGTCGGGAATGATGATGCCGGTCGAGGTCTTCTCTTCTGCGGCAGCGGGCTCGACCACCACGCGGTCGGCCAGGGGCTTGATGTTTACAGACATAATATGAATGGTTTCTGATGAATAAATGCTTGCCTGTGGCGCAAGGCAACCAGCGAAATGCGTGCCACAGGGACATCCCCTGTCAGGGACTGACATTTCCGTCAGGCGGACTGCCAAATCCGGTCGATTCGGACCAAAAAAAATGCCAGCCCGTGACAGGCTGACATTTCAAAAGCTGTAAGTGGGTCGGCTTATTGCGCCGGCTCCATGGGCGCCTCGGCTGCAGGCGCCTCCGTGGTGGTGGTCGGAACGAATTCGTCCTCTTCGAAGCCGCTGGTCTCAGCGGTGCCTGCAGAGAACGCGCCGGTGGCTGCGATGCAGAGGACGAAGAGGGCGGTGGTCAAGTACCAGGTGGCCTTTTCCAAGAAGTCGGTCGTGCGCTGCACGCCGCCGATCTTGCCTGCGGACTCGAATCCAGCGGCCAAGCCGGTGCCTTTCGGGTTCTGGACGAGGATCACCGCGCCAAGCAAAATGGCGATGATCAGNATGAGGACGAGGAGAACGTAGCCCATGTTGTCGTTGTTTGGTTCAACCCTGTGGTCTCAAACACCCCGCTTTCATGCGGCTTCCGGACCATCTGGTCCGCGGCGTCCAAGCTTCTTGGATTGGGCGGCAAAATAAACGCTTTTCTCCGGGTATTTCAAGGCCAACAGTTTGTAGGCGCGCCGCGCCCGACCCAACTGCCCTTGCGCTGCGTAAATCCGGGCCATCGTCTCCGTGATGAAGGAGGTGTCCTCGACGAGGCTTTCCTTGGCCAATTCCTTGACGGCCGGGCGCTCAACGTCGGGCTGAATCGGGCTGATGACCGGCTCGTTCCGAATGAACAAATCAATCAAAGCCGCCTGCTGCTCCAATCCGCCTTGGGGCACCTCCGAAGGGCGGTCGCTCGACAGCACGTCCTCAATGTGTGCCGCGGCTTCCCCGACCTTTGTGGCGGGCGCTCCCGACAAGGCCGCGTCCGTGAAACCGGTCTCCTCAGCGCGCTTCAACGCCCAGCGGGCGAGCGGGGACAAACCTGAGACATCTGCAGGACGGGGAGCAGCTGCAGGCACATCCGGGACCGGAGGGGGTGTCGTGTCGATCTCCGGCTCATTCACTCCCTCTACAGGCGCTTTTGTGGGCTCATCCTGGCGACGCACTTCCTCAATTTCCCGTTCGATGCTGCGTTCGATGGCACCCAGGACCATTTCCCGAGCCAACGTGCCTTTTTCCGGCACCACCACGGGTGCCTTCACTTCGTCCGCATTCTCCTCTACATCGGCATCCACTTGAACTGCTGCCCCTTCGACGTCCTCAACTTGCTTGGAATTCAGGTGGTCTGCGCCCGCATCCTCCTCGGGATGCCAACGCAACCGCATGGCCGACTCCACCTCAGGCTCCAATGCCTCCACAGCCCGCGCAAAGGCGGCAATCTCACTTTCAATCCCCGCGCGGAACATCAAATCGAACAGCCGTCCGGGCACGGAAGAAAAGACGGCAGCCTGGGCCAGCCGATCAGCGGAATGCAGGTCTTGCCCATCCCGGGCAGCCTTGGCCCGCAACAATCGGCCTGCGCCGAACGCCGGGTAGGCTTCGACCCATTCACCCAACGTATTCGACCATTGAGACCAACGGTCCCGGTCGAACGTCATCTGCTCTCCCCGCACCTCGGAAAGGAGGTCCTGAAGAGGATTGCGCTCTGGATCGGTGTGGGTGGACATGCGGGGTCGAAAGATGCGGCGCAATCACCAGTTGCCGAGGCTCGCATTGAAGACCTCCTGCGTCAGCTGCTCATTGATCTCTTCCACGAGCTGGGTTTCCACATCGAAAAGGTCGCTCGTCGCCGGAAAATCCGCGAACCGGCTGAAGGTCCGCTCAAAGTCCAAGTCGGCATCCAAGGTGTGGACGTAACGCAATTGAACCTGCATGGTCAATCGGTTCTGTGACGCGACCTCCTGTCCGCCAGCCACAGCGCTGGTGCTCACATCGTAGCCCACAATGCGGCCCGAGTATTGAATTTCACCGCCATCCTGCACCCACCGCAGCGTGCTTTGGCGCTGGATCAAATCCTTCAGGGCCTCGGTGAACTGCTGTCCGACCTCGGGTCCAGCGAGCGACGCCACCGGGGTGAAATAGCTCACTGAAAACGTCCGAGCCCCATTGGTCTGCGCGCCATACGGGGTGTACACGCCACAACCGGACCATGCCGCACAAACGAGCAACAAAGGGATCCACCACAACCTCATTTCAGTCCGAATTCCTTGATTTTGCGATACAGGGTCCGCTCGGAGATGCCGAGCTCAGCAGCGGCCTGCTTGCGCCGATTTCCATGCTTGGCCAAGGCCCGGCGAATCAACTCGCGTTCGCTGTCGACCAAAGACAAGGTCTCCTCCACCTCATCGGCCTCCTGAAACCCGCCATGCGGCCTGTCATGAGCAGGTGATGTCACCCACCCGCCATCCGAGGAAGGGGCCGTTGTCGGCACACCTGCCCGCTCGGGAAGGCGCAGCACATTGGCTCCCTCCTGGCCTCCGAACACGCGGTTGACCAGATCGTGATCCTCGTGGGACACGGCTTGCATGTCCCCGGTGCGGATCATTTTGAGCACCAAGGATTTCAGGTCGGTCAAATCCGACTTCATCTCGAACAGCAGCTTGTACAAGATCTCCCGCTCGTTCATTCCCGGGCCGGCATCACCCTCTCCTTCCCCCACGGTCGCCAGGTCCCGGCGGGGCAATTCAGGCAGGTAATCCAACAGCCGGTCGGCGTCCACCTTTCGCTCGGTCTCGATGGCACTGATCTGCTCGGCGATGTTCTTCAATTGGCGCACATTGCCCGGCCAAGGATACCGCTGCAGCAACTCGACCGCCTCCGGTCCCAACCGGATGGGGGGCATGTGGTGGCGGTCGCTGAAATCGGCGGTGAACTTGCGAAACAGCAGGTGGATGTCCTCTCCCCGCTCCCGCAAGGGTGGCAACATGAGCGGCACCTGATTGAGGCGGTAGAACAGATCTTCCCGGAACTTGCCGCCCACCATCGCCTTGTCGAAATCGAGGTTGGTGGCCGCCACGACACGGACATCGGTCTTGCGCACTTTGGAGGAGCCAACCCGCAGGTATTCCCCCGTCTCCAGCACCCGCAGCAATCGGGCCTGGGTGGCCATGGGCAACTCGCCGACCTCGTCCAGGAAAATGGTGCCGCCATCGGCTTCTTCGAAGTAGCCCTTGCGCGCTTCGTGGGCGCCAGTGAAGCTGCCCTTCTCGTGCCCGAACAGTTCCGAATCGATGGTGCCCTCGGGAATGGCACCGCAGTTCACTGCGATGTACGCCCCGTGCTTCCGCGCACTGTTGTGGTGAATGATTTTGGGCAGCGCCTCCTTACCCGTACCCGACTCCCCGCGGACCAGCACCGTGATGTCCGCCGGAGCGACCCGCACGGCCGTGGCGAGTGCGCGCTCCAGTCCGGGGCTGTTGCCCACGATGCCAAACCGGGATTTGACAGGTTGCAAGTTCATGCGATGTAGCCTTCTTCCTGTGCCACAGCTTCCGTGACCAATTCGCCCCGCAGCGTAATCGACGTGTGGTCTGTGGTCCGCACGTAACGGTACTGACCGGGCTCGACGTCGCCTTTGGGGAAGACAATCATTGAATTGTAAGTGTTGCGGCCCTGGAACTCCTCGACATTCTTCTTCGATGGCCCTTCCACGAGCACGCGGTAAATCTGTCCGCACTGGGCCGCGGTCCGCTCCCGGCTGTGCTCCTGCTGGAGCTGGATGATCTCGGTGAGGCGGCGGCCTTTCTCTTCCTCTGGGACGTCGTCCTCGAACTTCCGCTCGGCCAGCGTGCGGGGACGCTCGCTGTACTTGAACATGAAGGCCATCTCATAGCGCACCTCGCGCATCAGACTGAGCGTGGCCTCGTGCTGCTCCACCGTCTCGCCGCAGAAGCCGGCGATCACGTCCGTGCTGATCGCGCAATCCGGCATGATGCGGCGGATGGCGGCAATGCGATTCAGATACCACTCGCGNGTGTAGCCCCGGTTCATCCGCTTGAGCACATCGCTGTCACCGCTTTGAACGGGCAGGTGGATGTATTTGCANAGGTTCTCCTTGCGGGCCATCACCTCAAGCACCTCGTCGGTCATGTCCTTCGGATGCGAAGTGGAGAAGCGCACGCGCAAATCGGGATCCACATCGGAGACCAAGTCCATCAGCTTGGCGAAACGGACCACCGGTTGCCCCTCGTCCTTCACGTTGCCCTTGGCATCGACGTTCCACTTGTAGCTGTCCACGTTCTGCCCGAGCAGGGTCACCTCGCGGTACCCCTTGGCAAACAGGTCGCGGGCTTCGGACACAATGCTCTGCGGGTCGCGGCTGCGCTCCCGGCCGCGGGTGAACGGCACCACGCAAAAGCTGCACATGTTGTCGCAGCCCCGCATGATGGAAATGAAGGCCGTGACACCCTTGTCGTCGAGGCGAACCGGCTGGATCTCGGCGTAGGTCTCTTCTCGGCTAAGCAAGGTGTTGACGGCCTTTTGACCGCCATCCACTTCCTCCACAAGCCGGGGCAAGTCACGGTAGGCATCCGGTCCGACGACGAGGTCCACCAGCTTCTCTTCTTCCAGCAGTTGGTCCCGGAGACGTTCGGCCATGCAGCCAAGGATGCCCACTTTGAGCCGGGGGTTGTTGCGCTTGCCGCCCTTGAGGTGCTGCAGGCGATGGCGGATGCGCTGCTCTGCATTGTCGCGGATAGAACAAGTGTTGAGCAGGATCAGGTCCGCTTCGCCTTCGTCCTTGGTGGTCGCGTACCCCGCCTCGGACAGGATGCTCGCCACAATCTCGCTGTCGCTGAAGTTCATTTGGCAGCCGTAGCTCTCGAGGTACAGCTTGCGCTCTCCCACATGCTGGGATTCCAAGGCCTCGCCTTGGCGGCTTTCATCAATGGTGTGGTTGCCAGGTCTCATGGTCAATGGAATCAGGGGTGTGCGAATGGCGCAAGGCAAAATTACACCAAACCTGACAACGTGTCAGTCCCAAAAAAAAACCGCNACCTCACCTAAAGGTGGGGGCAACACCCACACGCCTAAACCTGACAACCCGGCCTTTGGCGCTTCTCATAATGAAGAACCCGCCCATCTTTGCCGCTCCCATATCCTACACCATGAGCAAAAATCTGGTCATCGTCGAGAGCCCTGCCAAGGCCAAGACCATCGAAGGCTACCTCGGAGGAGATTACGTTGTACGCTCCAGCTACGGTCACATCCGGGACCTGCCTGGAGGCCAGCTGGCCGTGGACGTGGAGAACGGCTTTATGCCAACGTATGAAGTGACGGCAGACAAGGGCCGATTCAGCGAATTGAAGANGCTGGCCAAATCCGCCGAGACCGTCTGGCTCGCGACGGATGAGGACCGCGAGGGAGAAGCCATCAGCTGGCATTTGCAAGAAGCCTTGGGCCTGGCTGAAAGCAAGACCAAGCGCATTGTCTTCAGCGAGATCACCAAGAAGGCCATCCTGCGGGCCATTGAAAACCCGCGCAAAGTCAACATGCCGCTGGTCATGGCGCAGCAAGCCCGCCGGGTCCTCGACCGATTGGTTGGCTACGAGCTGTCTCCGGTCCTCTGGAAAAAAGTCCGCCCTTCCCTCTCAGCGGGCCGGGTTCAAAGTGTCACCGTGCGGCTCATTGTGGAGCGCGAACGCGACATCCTCGCCTTCCAACCCAAGGGATACTACCGCGTCTCGGCCAAGATGTCCGCGGCGGGTCAAGCGTTCAAGGCAGAGCTGAACAAGCGCCTCGACACTCCGGAGACCGCCACTGAAGTGCTGCAAGCCGCCCACGGCGCCAAACTCATCGCCAACCGCGTCGAGCGCAAGCCCACCCAACGGAAACCGGCTGCCCCCTTCACCACCTCCACCCTGCAACAGGAGGCATCGCGCAAATTGGGCTACTCCGTCTCCCGGACCATGCAAGTCGCCCAGCGGCTTTACGAGGCCGGTCGCATCACCTACATGCGAACGGATTCCACCAACCTGTCCGACTTCGCCTTGGACGCTGCACAAGCCCACATCACCTCGAGCTACGGAGAGAACTACCACGAGCGCCGCACCTTCAAGACGAAAAATGCCGGTGCGCAGGAAGCCCACGAAGCCATCCGGCCGACGGACATGTCGGCAGCGAGCCTGCAAGGCGAAAGCGACGAGCGCCGCTTGTACGAACTTATCTTCAAGCGCACCCTCGCAAGCCAGATGGCCAATGCCGTCATCGAGAAGACCACGGTGGACATCCACCTGCACAGCCGCCCAGAGATGCTGGTGGCCAAAGGAGAGGCCATTCAATTCGACGGCTTCATGAAGGTGTATCTCGAAGGCACCGACGACGAGAAAGAAGACCGCGGCATGCTGCCCCGCATCGAGCAGGGACAATCCCTCGGCCTCGAGTCCATGCAAGCCGTGGAGCGGTTCACCAAGCCCACGGCACGGTTCAGCGAGGCGGCCCTCGTGAAAAAACTGGAAGAGTTGCAGATTGGACGCCCGTCCACCTACGCCTCCACCATCGGCACCATCCAAAAACGCGGCTACGTCGTCAAGGAGGACCGCGAAGGCAAGGAGCGCAAATTCCAGACGCTCCACCTCCAGGAAGACGGCACGGTCCGCGCCGAAGACAACACCGAGATGGCTGGATCAGAGCGGTCCAAGCTGTTTCCGACCGACATCGGCATGGTGGTGACGGACTTCCTGCAGGAGCACTTCGCCTCCATCATGGACTTCCAGTTCACGGCCAAGGTGGAACAGGAGTTTGACGACATCGCAGCTGGTAAAGACGATTGGCAGCGCATGGTGAAGGCCTTCTACACGCCCTTCAACACGCAAATCCAAGAGACCACGGAGAATGCGGAACGGGCCAGCGGTGAGCGCGAGCTCGGTGTGGACCCCGCTTCGGGCAAAATGGTCCTCGTCCGCATCGGGCGGTATGGCCCCCTCGCCCAGATCGGTGCACCGGACGATGAAGAGAAACGGTTCGCTTCCCTCCTGAAGGGCCAGACCTTGGAAGGCATTGCCCTCGAAGAAGCACTCAAGCTGTTCGAATTGCCCCGGGACCTCGGCCAGTTCGAGGACAAAAAAGTCGTGGCGGCCATCGGGCGATTCGGTCCCTACGTGCGCCACGACGGCAAATTCGTCAGCATCCCCAAGGACAGTGAGTACACACCNTACGACATCCCGCTAGACACCGCGATCGAGATGATCAAGGCCAAGCGAGAAGCCGATGCCAAGGCCCTGCTCCGCACTTACGACGAGGATCCCGACACCCGCGTGCTCATGGGCCGCTGGGGGCCCTACATCAAGTCGGGCAAGGACAACATCAAGATCCCCAAGGGTGAAGACGTCGACAGCCTGGACTGGGACCGCGTGCTGCAACTCAAAGCCGGCATCATCAAGGCCTTCGCTGAGGACACAAAGTGGACCATTCGCCTCAAAGGCCGCCAGTACTACCTCGTGTCCGACAAGCAGTCGGTGCGGATTCCCGTGGGCGAGAAGATCCTGGAGATGACCTGGGACCGCGCTCAGGAAATCATCAAGGGAAAGNCGAAAAAGTCCCCAGCCCGCAAGAAAAAAGCCTGAACAGGGGAGGTAGCTTGCCTCCATGGAATCGATTTTCGATTGGCTCGAACCGACGGAAGCCGGGTTGTTCGATGTGTCGGACGGCACGGACCGGTTGCGCGATGTGTTGCGCATCCACCGCGCTGGTGAACGTCCTGACCTCNACGGCTGCGTGGCCGCCATCATCGGTGTCCTGGACCGTCGAGGCAGCCTCGATGGCGCACAGACCGACCGGGCAGCCGAGTGGGTCCGTGGCAAACTGTACGACCTGACCACCATGGACCGGTGGGCTCCTGTGGCCGACCTTGGCAACATTGCCGCGGGCCCAAAGGAAGCCGACACCCGCGCCGCCTTGGATGTAGTTTGCCAGGAGTTGATGGCCCGCGACATCGTGCCGCTCGTCATCGGCGGCAGCCAAGTTCTGACCGTCCCCATGTATACTGCCTATGCGCGGCAAGAGCGCCCCATCAATGTGGTCAGCGTGGATGCCGGACTGGACTTCGGTGGCAACCCGCAGGAGGTGGACGGGCGAAATTGGTTGAATGCGCTCCTCCTGCCGGAAGGCGGACATCTCTTTGACTTCACCCAGCTNGGACATCAGCGCTACCTCACGGATGGAGACACCATCCAGCTGATGGAAAAAATGCACTTCGACGTCGTGCGGCTGGGGCGACTTCGCGGAGACCTCCCTTCTGCCGAGCCCATGCTCCGCGATGCTGATCTGGTCAGCTTTGATCTCGGGGCCGTGCGGACGGCAGACCATCCTGCCTCCCCCACGTCTCGGCCCAATGGACTGACCGGAGAAGAGTTCTGCCAACTCGCCCGGTACGCAGGCTACAGCGATCGCCTGAGCGCCGTCGGGTTCTTCGAGCACGACCCCTCGAAAGATGGCGATGGCCGTGGCGGCCAATTGGTGGCGGAAGCCATCTGGTGCTTCCTCGAAGGCGTGATGAACCGCATTGGAGATCACCCCCGCGGCACCACGGAAGACTACCTCCAATACCGGGTCGTGCTCGAAGACGACGATCACGAAGTGGTGTTCTACAAGAGTCCTCGAAGCGACCGGTGGTGGATGGACATCCCCACCCCGGGCGCCGGCAACCGGAAAGGGCGGCTCCTGCTGGTCCCCTGCACCTACGCGGATTACCAAGCGGCTGCCACGGGCCAATTGCCCGACCGCTGGTGGCGTACCCAGCAAAAACTCGCCTGAGCGCCTGACCTTTAATCAATTCACACGGAATCCACGATGAGTGTTGGATAGTCGCGTTCGCAGGCGCAACCTGCAGTAATTTGGGTATATTAGCCGACCGCCNTCATGCGTGGGAAGCAAGGAACCTATTGAAAATCAGCTGTTTGGAATGAACCGCATTTTGCTCGCATTGTCTGTTCTTGTCGTGTGCACTTCTGCATCGGCTCAGCAAGACCCCCAATTCACGCAGTTCTACCAGGACCGGATGTCCTTCAACCCGGCCTTCGCCGGCGCGGAGCGTCTCCAGTACGTCAATGCATTTTACCGGGACCAGTGGCAGGGATTGGACCGCGATCCCAAAACGGCGTTGTTCCAATACAGCGGCAAGCCCGGCTTCATTCCCGGCGGCATCGGCCTGAGCTTTTTTCAAGATGAGCTCGGCCAGGAGACCAACACCGTGGTCAAGATTGCATACGCCTATCACATGGAGCCTGACGCCAACGGCGGCATTCTCAGCTTCGGCATTGCGGGCAACTACCTCGGCAAGACCCTCGGAAACGAGTGGATCTACATTGATGAAGGAGACGCCGTGATTCCACAGAACGAAAAGAGCGGAACCACCATTGACGCTGACCTCGGTGTCATGTACCGTATGCCGGGCTCCTTTTACGCCGGCATCAGCACCACACGTCTCGCTGCCACCGATCTTCAGGACTTGAACGTCTCCAGNGTTCGCCACTTGTACCTCCAGGCGGGTTACGAGCAGGCCCTCGGAGATGGTTCCCTTCGCCTCCGCTCCCACTTGCTGGCCAAGACGGACCTGAATGCCACGTCGGTTGACCTGCATGCCAACGTGCTCTGGAATGAGCTGTTGTACGGCGGCCTCTCCTTCCGTCCCGGCGATGCAGTGGCTCCGGTCATCGGCTTTGAATACGGCATGACCAAGGACGACAAGCTGACGCGCTCCGAACAGATATTCCGGTTTGGCTATAGCTATGACGCCACGCTTAGTGAGCTCGCCAACTACAGCAGTGGCTCCCACGAAATTTTCGTCTCGTACATGTTCAATTTCGAGCGCATCCCGATGCAAACCCGCCACGCCAACCCCCGCTTCCTGTAAGCCGGGCACGAAATGACGAAACCTGCACGTTGAGTTTAACGTAGTTGTGTGACCTGCAAGCCGCAACTGCTGAACGGAATCGTTCGACAAAGGATAGAAACCATGAGAAATGCTGCAATCATCGCCTTGTGCGCCATCACGCTGGCCAGCTGCTACGGCGGCCCTGCCGGTGAGGTGGTCGGGGTTTACCCGCGCGAGGACTGGGTGCAAGTGAATCCCTACGGGATGAACTACATCCATTACGGCTCTTACACGATGGGTCCGAGTGACCAGGACGTTCCCTACGCCCTGACCTCCCGGTCCAAAACCGTGACCGTGCCTGCGTTCTACATCGACATCCACGAGATCTCGAACAACGAGTACCGCCAATTCATCTACTGGGTGCGCGACAGCCTCTACCGCGACGTGCTCCAGGAGAATGACTTCGAGGAATACTTCACCACGGAGGACGCCCAAGGCCGTGAACTGGACCGGTTCATCAACAAGGGGTACATCCTCAATTGGGAAGAGCCGATTGACTGGGAAAACGAGGACATCTTCGACGCCCTCTATGACGAGTTCTTCTACCAGGGATCTGACCGTTTCTACGACCAGAAGCAGCTCGATACCCGGAAGTTGAACTTCAAGTACTTCTGGATCAACCTGCAAGCTGCTGCCCAGAAGAGCGGTCTCGATTACGAGATCAACGAGCCCAACGAACTCGGACAACTCAACAGCATCCGGGGCCACAATGACCGTGCGCAGTTCGTGATCGAGGAGAACACCAACGTCTACCCCGACACCCTCTGCTGGATGCGCGACTTCACATACGGATTCAACGAGCCGCTGACGGAGACCTACTTCTGGCACCCCGCTTACGACGACTACCCTGTCGTCGGTGTGACCTGGGGTCAAGCCCGGGCCTTCAATGCTTGGAGAACCCAACTGTTGGCCACATGGAAGCGCCAGAACGGCGAAACCATGGTCCAAAAGTTCCGCCTGCCCAGCGAAGCCGAATGGGAGTTCGCGGCCCGCGGTGGACTCGATCTCGCTCCCTTCCCTTGGGGCGGTCCGTANATCCGCAACATTTACGGTTGCCCATTGGCCAACTTCAAGCCGATGCGGGGTGACTACGTCGAGGATGCGGGTTGCCACACGGTGCCAATCGAGAGCTACAGCCCGAACGACTACGGTCTCTACCAGATGTCCGGCAACGTCGCCGAGTGGACCAACACGGCCTTCGACGAGACGGTGTATGACTTCAGCCACGACATGAGCCCCGAGTACGAATACAATGCCATGGCCGACGATCCGCCGAGCCTCAAGCGCAAGGTCATTCGCGGCGGCAGTTGGAAAGACATCGGATACTATTGCCAGACCGGTACCCGTTCCTTCGAGTACCAGGACACTGCCAAATCGTATATCGGATTCCGCAGTGCCATGAGCTACCTCGGCCGCGGTAAGAATGTGGATCCGGAAGACTTCAATTAATCCTCAAGACCCTCTTGGAAGCTCCTACCCACGGCGCCTGAAACCCGCCTGAAAGCTTCCGCAATCATAACCTGCAAGAAAACATGGCGAAAACGAAGAAGAGCCCCGCAGCTGGCGGCCCGAAGAAGAAACAGAAAGGAGGAATCGGCGGAAAGGCCTGGAAGTCTTTCATGGCGAAGCTCTATGGATGGGGTGCTGCCATTGTGATTGTCGGTGCGTTGTTCAAGATTGAGCACTGGGAAGGTGCTTCCGAGATGTTGATCATCGGACTGGGTACGGAGGCCTTCATCTTCTTCATGTCCGCTTTCGAACCCCCGCACAAGGAGCCGAAGTGGGAACTCGTCTACCCAGAGCTTGCAGACGATGACGCCGAAGCCGGTCCCAAGAAGCCGGTCGACCAACTGGACGACATGCTCAAGGACGCCGGTGTGGACAACGCGGTCCTCTCCCGTCTTGGAGACGGCATGCGCCACTTGGGCGACCAAGCCATGCAGCTCAGCGAAGTGACCGATGCGGCCGCCGCCACCAGCGAGTACGGAGGCGCCCTCCGCTCCGCCACGGAAAAGGTCAACAACCTGACCGACACCTACAGCTCGGTGAGCGAGTCCCTGACCGGCCTCTCCGACAATAAGGAAATGAGTGCAAACGCTGGAGCGCAATTGCAGAAGATGCACGAAAACCTCTCGAGCCTCAACGGCATGTACGAGGCGCAGCTTCAGCAGATGGAAACCAGCCGCCAACTCTTCGATGGCATGAGCGCATTGGTCCAGAACCTCAACGACAGCGTCGAGGACACCAAGAAATACAAGGACAACATCGCCGANCTCTCCTCCAACCTCGAGGCCCTCAATACGGTCTACGCCAACATGCTCAACGCCATGGGCAATTCCCGCGGCTGATTCGGCCCTGACCACACACTGAGATCATGGCAGGAGCGAAAGAAACGCCGCGTCAGAAGATGATCGGGATGATGTACCTCGTCCTGACCGCACTTCTGGCACTGAACATCTCCAAGGAGATCCTCAACGGATTCGTCAAGGTCGAAAACGGTCTGCGCAAGACCGATCAGACCATCCAAGGCAAATCCCGCGAGACCATGCTGGACTTTGAGGCCAAGTACCTCCAAGACCAGCAGAAAGTCAAACCGTACTACGACGCCGCCAAGGCCGTCGACAGCCAAGCGGATGACCTCTACAACCACATTACCCAGCTCAAGGCCAACATCATGGCCGTGGCGAGTGGCGAACGAGCCGTCGTGGAAGCCGGTGGGGACTTGTCCAAGTACATCGCGATGGACCAGCGGACCCGCAAGGACACCGCGCTGAGCATCCAGTACCTCGAGAAAAAGGACGAGTACCAGGAAATCACGGCCTACCTCGTCGGCTCCGAGCCAGGCAGCCCGAAAGAAGGAGACTTCACCGCCCGGGACCTCAAGCAAAAGTTGGAGGCCTTCCGCGAAGCAATGAAAGGCGTGTCCTTCACAGACTTCGTGGGAAACGAATTCAAAGTGTCCCCCGGACTCAAGGCCTCCCTCGAGCAGACCTTCGTCTACCCCAACGAAATGGAGGACGGCAACGAAGTGCTGTGGGAAGCGGCCAACTTCTTCGACGTACCGATCGCAGCGGTCATTCCGATCCTGTCCAAGCTGCAGATCGACGTGGAGAATGCCAAGTCCAACATGATGACCGAGCTCATCGCCGGCATTGAGGGCAAGAGTTACAAGTTNACCAACCTGATGCCCCTCGTGGTGCCAGAGAGCAACTACATCCTTCGGGGCGACAGCTTCCGCGCCGATGTGCTGTTGGCCGCGTTTGACGCCACAAACAGCCCGGACATCTTCGTCGACGACCGTGCCTTTGACGGACAGGACTCCACCCTGCTCGCNTATGATGGCAAGGACCCGCTCGCCATCGAAGGTGGTTTGGGCAAGCTCCGCATCTCCACCAAGGGCATGCAGCTCGGCGAGAAGAACTACAAAGGCCTCATCCGGTTCCAGGGACCCGACGGAAACGTCGGCGACTACCCCTTCTTCACCCCGGAGTTCACCGTGGCTGAGCCTGCCCTCGTGGTGAGTCCGACCAAGATGAATGTGTTCTACCGCGGCGTTCCCAACCCCGTGGAGATTTCGGTTCCGGGTGTCAGCAGCGACAAGCTCGATGTCCGCATCACCGGAGGTCACCGCATCAAGCCCGATGGAGAAACCTTCATCGTGGAACCCGGTGCCGGTGGCGAAGCCGAGATTGTCGTGACGGCCACCCTCCCGGATGGCAGCAAGAAAAGCCTGCCCGGCCGCGAATTCCGCGTGAAGCGGATTCCCGACCCGTCTCCCCGCTTCGCGGGCAAGAAGCCAGCAGACAAGACCATCACGAAAGTCCTCCTGGAAAACGCCCCGTCCGTGGGTGCCCTCATGGAGAACTTCGACTTCGACGTGGAAGTGCGCGTGAAGCGCTTCAACGTGACCGTTACCAAAGGCGGTACCTTCGTCGAGCAGAGCAGCAACTCCAACATGGTGACGTCCAACATGAAAGAGCTCTTCCGTACCGTGGGACGGGGCTCGGTCGTGTACATCGAGGACATCGTCGTTTCCATGCCGGACGGCACGGAGCGCGCCTTGCCCACCATGAAACTCAAAGTGATCTGATATGAAAGCAGCACGCCATCTCGTGACCCTCGTCTGCGTTCTCCTGGCCGCCTTTGCGGTGGAGGCCCAGACCCAGACCGTCCTCGACGGTGCTTACGTGAAGGAAACCAACCTCACGAAGCGGGTGATTCCCTATCCTTCCCTGCGTGAGGCGGACGTGATGTACGTGCGCCGCATTTGGCAGGACATCGACCTTCGCCAGAAGATCAACCAGATGTTCTACTTCCCGGTCGACCCGATCGAGGACCGGAAGAATCTCTTCGANGTCATCCGCTACGCCCTCGAGGTGGAAGGCTCCTTGACCGCTTACGGAACTGGACCTGCTGGTGACGATGACGAATTCCGCTACCCCCTCAGCGGGACGCAAATCGATTCCCTGCTGAATCCCATTGTCATCATTCCCCAGTTTGATCCTGTGACCGGTGAGGTCATCGGCTCGATGGAAGCGCAGACNTCCATCAACAGCCAGGACATCGTCCGCTACCGGGTCAAGGAAGATTGGGTGTGGGACCGCCAGCGCAGCCAACGGCACATTCGCATCATCGGCGTTGCGCCCATCATTGAGAAGAAGGACGACGAAGGCAACAGCCAGGGTTTGGCCCCCCTCTTCTGGCTCTACTACCCCGAATGCCGTTACGTCTTCGCCAACTCGGAGTGCTACAACTACGAGAACGATGCGCAGCGCCGGACGTTTGAGGAGATCTTCCAGAAGCGGTACTTCTCGAGCTACATCATCAAGGAGACCAACGTCTTCGACCGGTCCATCAATGACTATGCACAAGGCCTCGATGCCCTGCTCGAATCCGAGCGCATCAAGGACGAGCTCTTCACGATTGAGCATGACCTCTGGCATTACTGATCGGCCACGCTGAACGAACACCGAGAAACGCCCACCTTTGTGGGCGTTTTTCATTGCCACCGGCCCCATGCTCAACCTCCACCAAATCGGCGTCCATTTCGGAGAGCGAACCCTCTTCGAAAACATCTCCNTGGCCGTGGGTGGCAAGGATCGGGTGGGCCTCGTCGGACGCAACGGGGCTGGCAAGTCCACCCTGCTCAAAATCATCGCCAGCGTCCAGAACCCCAGCGAGGGCAACGTCTCCACGCCCAAGGAATACCGCATCGGTTACCTCCCTCAGGAAATGGAGCACAACGAGGAGGCCACCGTCCTGGAAGAAGCCCAGAGTGCCTTTGCCGCATTCCAGGAATTGGAAGCCGAAGTGGAGCGCATCTCCGGTGAGATTGCCGAGCGCTCGGACTACGAGAGCGAGGCCTATGCCCGGCTCATCGATCGGCTCGGAGAGGCCAACGACCAATTGGCCTTGATGGGCACGGGAGCCAAAGAGGAAAAGACCCAACGCGTCCTCCAAGGGCTCGGCTTCCGGCCAGCCGACATGCACCGGAAGATGAACGAATTCAGCGGCGGCTGGAAAATGCGGGTCGAACTCGGCAAACTGCTGCTCGTCGCACCGGACCTCCTGCTGCTCGACGAGCCCACCAACCACCTCGACATCGAGTCCATCGAATGGCTCGAAGGATTTCTCAAGCACTATCCNGGGGCCATGGTGCTCATCTCCCACGACCGCACCTTCCTCGACAACGTCACGGACCGCACAGTGGAGATCACCTCCACACGCGTGCATGACCACAAGGCCTCGTACAGCAAGTACATGGCGTGGCGCGAGGAAGAATATGCACGACAGGAACAGGCCGCCAGACAACAGCAGAAGGACATCGCCCACACGGAGGAGCTGATCAACAAGTTCCGGGCGAAGAAGAACAAAGCCGCCTTCGCACAGAGCCTCATCAAGAAGCTCGACAAGATGGAGCGCATCGAGGTCGACCAATTCGAGAATGCCGAAATGCGCTTCCGCTTCCCTCCCGCCCCCCGCGCGGGAAAAGTGGTCGTGGAAGCCAAGGGGTTGGCCAAACGCTTCGATGAACTCGAGGTCTTCCGGGACGTGGACCTCATGATCGCCCGCCAGGACAAGGTGGCCCTTGTCGGCAAGAACGGTGCAGGCAAGACGACCCTCACCCGCATTCTGCTCGGCGAACTGAATGCCGATGGTGAGCACGGCCTCGGACACAATGTGGACGTCGGCTATTACGCCCAGAACCAGAGCGACGAACTCGATGGGGAGTTGACCGTCTTCGAGACCATCGACAACGAAGCCGAAGGGGAAGTCCGCAAAAAAGTCCGCGCCCTGCTGGGCGCCTTCCTGTTCAGCGGTGAAGACGTCGACAAGAAAGTCAAGGTCCTCTCNGGTGGTGAAAAGGCCCGACTCGCCCTGTGCAAACTCTTGCTGCACCCGTACAACCTGTTGGTACTTGACGAGCCGACCAACCACCTCGACATGAAGGCCAAGGACGTCTTGAAGCAGGCCCTCATGCACTACGACGGCACGCTCATCGTCGTTTCCCACGACCGGGATTTCCTGACTGGTCTCACCGAACTGGTTTACGAGGTCACCCCCACGGGCCTGCGCCAATACATCGGGGACATCCAGCAATTCCTCATGGAGAAGCGCTCGGACACCATCGCCGCCTACGAAGCTGGGCGCAGCGACGGGCCGGGCGGCACCCCCGGAGGCAAGGACACCAAGGGAAAAGCCAAGGCCGCTGCCAAGACCGAATCCAAAGCCCAAGGAAAGCAGGCTTACGCCGACCAAAAGGCCATGCGCAAACTCCAGAACCGCGTCAGCAAACTGGAAAAGCAAATCGCCGAGCTTGAGGGCCAAGAAGCCAAGCTCAACGAAGACATGGCCGCGCTCGACCAGGATNACCGCATGGCCACCGTCGACATGGCCTACCAGTTTGAAAAAGTCCAAGCGGCCCTGCAAGAAGCCCTCAACGATTGGGAAACGGCCACCAACGAGCTCGAGACCTTGCAGTCTCGCAATTGACACAATGGTTGTATCGGATTTGCCGTTCCCGTGGAAACCCTGCCCCGGGCGCTGAGCGTGACACTCGACTGAATCAGGGGGCCGTTGTGGCCCCGAGGTATCGGCGCCAGCGCGCCAACACCGTGCTCATGTCCTCCGGGAGCTCACCCTCGAATTGCATGAACTCCCCGCTGCCCGGATGGGTGAAGCCGAGAGACTTCGCGTGCAACGCCTGGCGGGGCAGAATGTCAAAGCTGTTGGCAATGAACTGATTGTACTTGCCGCTGGGCAATCCTTTCACAATCTGTGCGCCACCGTAGGTCTTGTCGCCGAAGAGCGGGTGGCCGATGTACTGCATGTGCACCCGGATCTGGTGCGTGCGGCCCGTCTCCAGCTTGCATTCCACCAAGGTGACCGGACCCAACCGCTCGAGGACGCGGTAGTGCGTCACGGCGTGCTTGCCCTCCTCCCCTTGAGGAAAGACAGCCTGCACCTTGCGGTCCTTGTGCGACCGCCCGATGTGGCCTTCCACCGTGCCGTCCTCTGCGACGTCCCCCCACACGAGGGCGTGGTACCGACGCTCCGTGGTGCGTTCAAAAAACTGCTCGCTCAACGACACCATGGCGTGCTCGGTCTTGCCGATCACCATCAGGCCCGTCGTGTCCTTGTCGAGACGGTGGACCAGACCCGGCCGCGGTGCCGGCTGGCCTTCGGCGGTGGGCAGCTGCTCAAAGTGGTACAGCAGGCCGTTGACCAAGGTGCCGTTGAAGTTGCCGAATCCGGGGTGCACCACGAGGCCAGCAGGTTTGTGCAACACAGCCACATCCACGTCTTCATACCGAATGTCGAGGGGGATGTCCTCCGCGATCAATTCGAACTCCCGCACAGGCTGCGGCAGCTCGAGGGTCACGATGTCGTGGGGACGGACTTTGTAGTTGGACTTGACCGCTTTGCCATTGACGCGCACATAGCCACTCTTGGCGGCCATCTGCAGCCGGTTGCGCGACGTGTTGGGAAGAAGGTTGAAGAGGAACTTGTCGACACGCAGCAAACTCTGGCCCTTGTCGGCCACGATGCGGTGGTGCTCGAACAGCTCGTCCCCGTCGGGCAGGTTCGCTTCCGGGGTGTCTTCCGCCATCAGTGGAGGGCGATGCGTTGAATGTGGCGGCCCGAGGCGGACTCGACCACCACCAGGGCCATGCCCCGCGGCAAATCGGCGACCGCCAGTTCGATGCGCCCAGCGCTGGAAGGCCACAGACCCGATTCGAGGACGCGTCCGGACAAGTCCAACACCGTCCAGCGTTCCGCCGTTTCAGCGCCGTCCCAACGCACCGTCATCCGGTCGCGGGCAGGATTGGGCCAAACCTGCACCGAGGGCGTCTCTGCACCCTCGGCCTCTTCGACGGCGACAAACACGTCGTCGACCCCAGCCTGCAACACCGGGCGGATCATCACACTGCCCTCAATGGTGGACAGGGTCCATTCCGCACCCAACCCGAGTTGGTAGTGGAGGCGGGTGAAATTGTAATCGGTGTTCTTGTCCAATCCCAGGTTGAGCGAAAAACCCGCTTCCTGCACCATGCCCACATGGACGGTGCCTTCCACCGGAATCGAATCGTCATACTCGTAGTAAGCGAACACATCGGCCCCGTCGGTGAAGTAGGCCGGCTGGTGAAACAGGAAGTTCTCTCCGAGCTCCTCGCCCGGCATCCCGTCGTCATCGGCCCAGGCCCGGAGCAGGAAGTTCTGGTTGGACTGCTGGTCGTAGTACGGCGTGAAGTGGATGGCCAGACCATACAGGGTATCGGGCACCGCGAGGTCGTAGCGCATCGCCAACTTTCCACCCCCCGTGGTCAGGCCATACGCTTTCTCCGCCGTGCCGTCGTCGTAAGCGTACTCATTGCGGAAGGTTTGGACGAAGACGATGCTGTCGTTGTCGGGCACGCCAACCCGCTCCTGCTCCAGAATGCCGATGGCGTCCTCGTACAAGCTGACCTCGAAGGTCGCGGCGGTGTCGTTGCCGGGATCGCTGAAAGCAAACCCACTTGCGGCGACGCCATTGGCACCCTCCTGCACGTAGTACGGCGTTTGGAAGACCTCAAACGGGGCGACGAAGGTGTTGGAGAAAGGATTCAGGAAATCCTCGACCACGCCGGTCTCGGCATTGCGGACCTTGAGGCCACAGGTGACGTTGTCCGCCTGAAACGCGCTCATGTTGCGGTGACGGGTTTCCATGCTGTCGCGCATGAAGGTCGCGGGATCCGACAGGAAGTGCGACCACGGCATGATGGAATACGGCGCCGTGAGGGCATGGCGTGGATCGACGAAAGCCACCTCGAAGAAGCCAAGGTTGTCTGGATTCAGGTTGTCGTCGAGCAGCACATAATCGATGTGCCACAGGTCGACGTTGCCGGCCAGCGCCCCGTGGTTGCGGAATCGGAAACGGAATCCGTCCTGCAGGTGGACGAGCTGGTCCACGTGAATGGCGGCCAACGCGAAGGTGTCCATCTCGGCGCCGATGTCCGACCACACCTGGGTCCAACCGAATTCATCTCCCCCATCCGGCGCGAGAAACTCCACGACGAGGCTGTCATTCTCATCGGGCGCATTGCCGCGGCCACCGCCTTGGTAGAAGAAGGTCAGGTAAATGTTGTCCTCGGGCGTCCGGCCGGCGAGGTTGATGGGCTCGGAAGTCAACGTGTCCGCCCATCCGGTGGCGTCCGGATTGAACGCGTAAGGAAACCCGTTGAACCGCAGGCCATCCAAAGTGGCCGTGCCGATCGTCGGGGCATCGATGGCATACGTCATCGTACGTCGGGCCGACGCATCCGACCAGCGCACCAGCTCAGCGGGTCCCTCCTCCACAGCGAAGGTGGGCGACGCGAAATCGTCGAAGAAGGGCAAAGTCAGGCTGCCACCGCCACGCTGGGCAGACGGGGCCGCTGCGGACCGCGACTCCGACACAGGGACGAACTGCAGGTCCCGCTCCACTTCTTGGGAGAGAACGGGGCCAGCCGCCACCAGGGCGGGCATCAAAAACAGCAGGCGAGCGGACAAAGTCTTCATTCGAACAGGGATTCTGAATCCTCTACGCCCTCAATTTCGGGCAAGAAAATCTCAAGGTCGATTTCTGAACCAGCCCGCACTTGGCGACCCGGCACATACTCGGGGAGTTGACTCACAATGACGGCGCGGGCCGTGTCCATCGCATCCAAAGCCAGGCGCGACCAACGCCAACGGCCCTCCAGCAAACCGGCCTCCTCCACCGCACGGGTGGCTTGCCCAAAGGAGCGTCCCACCAAGTCCGGCAGCACCACCTGCTGCTCCGTGCGCTCTCCGATGACCAACACCAACTCCGCCCCCTTCGGCAAACGGTCATCCGGACCGATGGAATCCCCTGCCGTGCTCTCGACACCGAGAACGAGACCGGCCAATTCATCGGTCGGTGCATACCGCTCCCGGAACGCGAACCCCTTCACATCCAGCAGGATGCGGGCGACGTTGGCGTCCATGCCTTCCTCAATTTCAAGGCGTTCGCTCGGCGGAGTCGAACGGTACACGGTCAGGTACACGTTGCGTGTGCCCTTGACTTCCACGCCGGCGGCGGGGTCCTGCTCGACCACAGCACCGGGCTGCCCGTCGGCATTGTAGAGGCTGTCGATGACCACGGACCGAAGACCGGCGGCTTCCAAACTCACGGCTGCGCCGGTTCGATCCAGGCCGACAACTTCTGGGACGGCAATGCGCTCACTGTGGCGGGTGAAGGCCCGCAACCCCACATTCATCGCGACGAATCCAATTCCCCCCAACACCACTGCCACGCCCAATTGGACCCAGAAGGTTCGGCTGATGAGGAAGCGGAGAAGGCGCATGCGCAGTCAGGGAACGAAAAACGGTCCGGCTTATTGGGCCATGGCCTCCGGGATGGCCGTCTCCATGACCGTCTCGTATTCGGTGATGAAGCCGTAGTGCTGTCCGTCCACCACGCACTTGCCCTTGGTCGTGTGGCCTAGGAGCGTGACCGGAATGCCTGCTTCGGACATCGCATCGAGGAAGTCCTCCTGGTCGGCCTCGGTGGTGGTGATGACGATGCGGCCTTGTGCTTCGCCGAAGAGGAAGGCGTCGAGGCGCACCTCGCTGTCGCTCTCCACGTCGAAGCCGAGGCTGCGCGGAGAGCCCATTTCGACGAGGGCCGTGAAGAGGCCGCCGTCGCTCACATCGTGCGCACAGGCGATGAGCTTGCGGTCGATCAAGCGGCGCACGGCGGCGTGCAACTTGACCTCGAAGTCAAGGTCGAAATGCGGCGCCGGGCTGTACCGAACCCCGTGCATGGCAGACAAATACTCGGAACACCCGATGTCGTTGCGGGACTCGCCCAACATGAAGATGAGCTCGCCTTTGTCCTTGAAGTCGAGGGTCATCTGGCGGTCGGCGTCCTCCATGAGGCCCAACATGCCGATGGTCGGCGTCGGGTAGACCGGCTTGGCGGTGCCGTCGGCGTCCACGGTCTGGTTGTAGAAGCTGACGTTGCCGCCGGTCACCGGACTCTCAAAGGCGCGGCAGGCGTCCCCCATGCCTTGGATGGCCCCGACGAACTGCCAGTAGACCTCGGCGTTGTAGGGGTTGCCAAAGTTGAGGCAGTTGGTGATGGCGCTCGGGGTGCCGCCCACGCAGGCGATGTTCCGGGCGGCTTCCGCCACGGCGATGGCGCAGCCCTTGCGCGGGTCTGCTTCGACGTAGCGGCCGTTGCAATCCACGCTGAGGGCAAGGCCCTTCTTGGAGCCCTTGACCCGCACCACGGCGGCGTCGCCGGGACGGTTCGTGGACCGGTTCACGGTGCCGACCATGCTGTCGTACTGCTCGTAAACCCAGCGCTTGGAGGCGAGGTTGGGGCGGGAGACCAACGCCTTGGCGGTGGCCACGTAATCAGTCGGCTCCGGGATGCTGTCGATGTCAAAGGCCGCGATGTCCTTGAGGTAGCCGGGCTCGCTGTACTCGCGCTCGTAAACGGGGGCGCCGCCACCGAGGATGAGGCTGTCGGCCGGCACCTCGCCGATGAGCTCCTCGCCGTCGAAATAGCGGAGGGTGTTGCCCTCGGTCACGACGCCGATCTCCACGGCGTGCAGGTCCCACTTGTCGAAGATGGCCTCGATCTCGGCCTCGCGGCCCTTCTCCACCACCACGAGCATGCGCTCCTGACTCTCGCTGAGCAGGATCTCGAACGGCTCCATGTCGGCCTGGCGCGTGGGCACCCGATCGAGGCGGATGTCCATGCCAACACCGCCGCCCCCGCTCATCTCAGACGTGGAGCAGGTGATGCCCGCCGCGCCCATGTCCTGCATGCCGACCACAGCATCGCCGCCGGCGAGCTCGAGGGTGGCCTCGAGAAGCAGCTTCTCCTGGAAGGGGTCGCCCACCTGCACAGCCGGCAGGTCGGACGCGCTGTCCTCGGTGATGTCCTTGGACGCAAACGAGGCGCCTTGGATGCCGTCCTTGCCGGTGGCCGATCCGACGATGTAGACCGGGTTGCCCGGGCCGCCGGCCTTCGCGCTGATGATGCGGCTGCTGTCGACCAGTCCCACGCTCATGGCGTTGACGAGGGGGTTGACCTGATACACCGGGTCAAAGTAGACTTCCCCGCCCACGATCGGCACGCCAAAGCTGTTGCCGTAGTCACCGATGCCGCGAACGACACCGTCGAGGAGCCACTTCGTCTTGGGGTTCTCGAGGTCCCCGAAGCGGAGGGAGTTGAGCTGGGCAATGGGCCGGGCCCCCATGGTGAAGATGTCGCGGTTGATGCCGCCCACGCCGGTGGCCGCGCCCTGGTAGGGCTCGAGCGCGCTGGGGTGGTTGTGGCTCTCAATCTTGAAGGCGCACCCGACGCCGTCGCCAATGTCGACAATGCCGGCGTTCTCCTCACCCGCCTTGACCAGCAGGTGCGGGCCGTCCTTGGGCAGGGTCTTCAGCCACTGGATGGAGTTCTTGTAGCTGCAGTGCTCGGACCACATCACCGAGTAGATGCACATCTCGGTGAAGTTGGGGGTCCGTCCGAGGATCTCCTGGATCAGGTCGAATTCCTCGGGGCGCAGGCCCATCTCCTGGGCTTGCTCGAGGGTGGCGGGGGCAGTGGATGCGCGTTGGGCCATGTTGCGAACGGTCGGGGGTGCGAAATCGTCCCGCGAAGGTAGGAAGCGGTGCGCCCCCATCGCCTAAGTTCACACCAAAGGCCAGCACCGTTTGTGCACGCCATTTCGCAGACCATTCACATGTCCAACGAGGATCCACAACAGCCGATGGACGGCGCTGATCAGGGCCCAAGCGAGAACCCCACCCCCTCGGGGACAGCACAAAGTGTGCTTCGGGGCATCTCTGACCTTCTGCGTCCCCTCGCCATCTCACGGTTCCGCATCATCGACCTCGCCGATCCGGAACAGACGATCGCCGGCATCAAGAAAGACATTGAATTCCGCGGGTTCAACCTGTGGATTCTCGTCTTCAGCATCATCATCTGTTCCATCGGCCTCAACGTAGATTCCACGGCAGTGGTCATCGGCGCCATGCTCATCAGCCCATTGATGGGGCCCATCATGGGGATCGGCTTGGGCTTGGGAACCAATGATGCCACCACATTCAAAAACGCCCTCAGCAACCTGACCATTGCGGTCGGCTTCGCCATCCTCACCAGCGCCCTCTACTTCTTTACCTCGCCCCTCAACGAGGCATCCAGCGAGTTGCTGTCGAGAACCCAACCAACCCTACTCGACGTGGTCGTCGCCCTCTTCGGCGGATTGGCCGGCATCCTAGCGGGATCCCGCAAGGAGAAATCCAATGTCATTCCCGGTGTCGCCATTGCCACCGCCCTGATGCCACCGCTGTGCACGGCTGGCTATGGCTTGGCCAATGGGGAATGGAATTTCCTGCTCGGCGGATTCTACCTGTTCCTCATCAACACCGCGCTCATCGCACTCTCCACCTGGGTGGTCGTCCGCTACCTGCGATTCCCCATTCTGCACTACGTGGAGCCTGCTGTGGAGCGGCGGTACAAGCGTTTGTCTGCCCTCCTCTTCCTTGCCCTGCTCGGACCTTCCGCCTTCATTTTCTTCGGCATCGTGGTCGACAGCAGAGAAGACGCTGCACTCCGAGACTTCGTGGACAACAACATGACGCTCGCAGGAACGTCGGTCACCGCGGAAATCGACCGGTCCATCGCCCCCCCGGAGTTGCGGGTGGAGATTCTCGGAAAACCGATCTCCGACGAACAGGAGGCAGAATGGCAAAAGCAGTTGGCCTTTGCGCACCCCGACATCGTCCTCTCCGTGTTCCGAACGAGCATCGATGAGGCGGACATCGAAGACCTCCAGGACCAAGTGCAGCTCATGATGAACAGTTACGCGGACTTGTCTGCCAAGGACAAGGAATTGGCGCAACTCCGGGCAGAACTGACCTTGGTGGAAGGCGAGTTCCGTCGACTTCAGGATGCGCGTTTGCCCGAAAGCCTCGGCGAAGAATTGCTGGCCACACAACCCTTTGCCTCCTCCGTCCGTTGGGGACGCATCGCGGTTCATTCCAGGGAGGACAGTGATGCGTCAACCAGCCAAGACCAACTTGTGGTCACCTGGTCGGACACACTCAATCCAGTGGCGAAAACCGATTTGGAGGCCTCCTTGACCCGCTGGCTCAAGGTCCGGTGGCCATCCGCTCAAGACGTCCAAGTGCGGGTAGAAACTCCAGTTTCGGCGCCGTGAGAAACGGCATTCGAATCGCGATTGATTGGCTCCGCTGGCCTATTGGCCTCGCCGCATGGATTGGCCTCCCTGCAGCAGCCATGGCGCTCATCTCGCTGGGCGATTCCCTGACATGGTCCGCATGGTGGCCCCTTTGGGTTTCGCTCACTGCCACATTGCTCTTGTGGTTCACATGGTGGCGACATGCACGTTGGGGGCGGTTCATCACCACGATTGAACACGAAGCCTTGCATGCCATTGTGGCCATGCTCACCCTCATTCCTGTGCGTGAATTGAAGGTCCGTGAAGACGGAAGTGGGCATGTTCTGTTTCAACCACCTGGCCACTGGCTGCTCTACCTCGCGCCCTATTTCATTCCCATGCTGTTGCTCGCCGAAATCGCGCTGATGCGCATGCTGCAACTGCCAAAAACATGGGAGTCTGCCTGTTTCGGAATGCTTCTCGGCGTCAGCTTGGCGGGACATTTGCGACAACTTCATCCGAATCAAACCGATTTCCGAATGGCTGGGCATGCCTTTTCAATCGCCTTTCTGCCCACCGCGTTTCTGCTCGGATATGGCGTCGCCCTGGCTTTCATCTTGGGTTCGGGGCTGGATGCCCCGTTGCATTTCATGAAAGGTTGGGCCTTCGAAGGATGGGAGGACGCCAAACTGGTTTTCCAGACCATCCGCTCGTGGTCACAATCCCTCCTCGGTTAATTTGCCGGCATGCGGGTGGTCGTTCAACGGGTGAGCCGCGCCGAAGTGCGCGTAGGAGGTGAGGTCATCGGGTCCTGTGGGGCCGGCGTGATGGTCCTGCTCGGCGTGCATGCCGAGGATGCGGAAGCGGATGCCGATTGGCTCGCCCGGAAGGTGGCCGAGATGCGCATCTTCTCCGATGACGAGGGCAAGATGAACCGGTCCCTGACCGACATCTCCGGCGAGGCGCTGGTGGTGAGCCAATTCACCCTGCACGCCAAGACCAAAAAGGGCGCACGGCCGAGCTTCATCCATGCCGCCCGGCCCGACACGGCCATCCCGCTCTACGAGCGCTTTGTCCGCCAATTGGAAGACCACCTCAAGCGTCCGGTCGCCACCGGCCGGTTCGGCGCCATGATGGAGGTCGACCTCATCAACGACGGCCCCGTCACCATCACCATGGACACCCGCAACAAAGAATGACGCCCGACTCCCCCACCCTGGCCGATCTGCAGGCCCAAGTCGATGAATGGATCAGCACCATCGGCGTCCGCTATTTCAGCGAACTGACCAACATGGCCATCCTGACCGAGGAGGTCGGCGAACTGGCCCGCATCATGGCCCGCCGCTACGGCGACCAGAGCGAGAAGCCGTCCGATGCCGGGCGCGACCTCGGCGACGAGATGGCCGACGTCCTGTGGGTACTCGCCGCCTTGGCCAACCAGACCGGCGTTGACCTCAGCGAGGCCTTCCGCCGCAACCTCGACAAGAAGACCCAACGCGACGCTGACCGGCACCGCAACAACCCCAAGCTGCAATGACCCATCGCCAGACCCTCCTGCTCGTCGCCCTCATGTGGGTGGCCGGCGCCGATGCCCAGCGCGGACGCAAAGCCGACGTGATCGCCCCGACCCCTGCCGCCGACCGCCTCGCCGTGGCCGACGCCCATGCCGCGTTGGACGCCGCCTCGTGGACCGCAGGACTGGACCTGCGCTGCGTCGGCCCGACCGTCATGAGCGGCCGCGTCGTGGACCTGTCCGTCAATCCATCAGATCCATCAGAATTCGTCGTCGCCTACGCGACCGGCGGTTTGTGGCACACCACCGACCACGGCACCTCGTTCACGCCGCTGTTTGACCACGAGACCGTCATCTTTCTCGGTGCCATCGCAGTGGACTGGGACACCCGCACCCTCTGGGCTGGCACCGGGGAGGTCAATTCCTCCCGCTCCAGCTACGCCGGCCTCGGCGTCTACCGCTCCACCGATTGGGGGGCCAGCTGGGAGCACATGGGCCTGGCCGACAGCCACCACATCGGGCGCATGGCCCTCACCGCCGACGGCGACGTCTACGTGGCTGCCCTCGGCGCCCTCTACCAAAATGACGCGCCGGGCGAGCGTGGTCTCTACCGTTGGACGCCCGCCACGGGCCACGACCAGCGGCAATCCAGCGAGGGCCAATGGACCCTGCTGCTCGACGGCACGCAGGCCGGACGTCCCGCTGCAGGCGCGGTCGACTTCGTTGTCGATGCCGCCAATGAGGACCACCTCTACGTCGCCTTGTGGGACCGTACCCGCCGGGCGTGGGACTTCACCGAAGGCGGACCCGGAAGCGGCGTCTTCGAATCCATCGACGGCGGCGCCACCTGGGTTCGGTTGACTTCCGAGGCCAACGGCTTTCCCGCTGAGGACGGCATCGGCCGCATCGGACTCGCCTACCACCCGGGCGCGGCGCGACTCTACGTGATGGTCGACAACCAGAACGCCAAGCCCGACGACGAGGACGAAGAAGAGGGCGAGGACGAACTGGAGACCAAGGACTTCCGGGGCATGAGCGCCAAGTCGTTTGCCGCCCTCGACACCACTGCGTTGACCACCTTCCTCGAAGACAACGGTTTTCCGAAGGATGCCGACGCCGCTTCCCTCTTCGCTCGGGTGGCCAACGGCGACCTCGACCCGGAGGCCCTGGCCGATTACCTCGGTGACGCCAACGCCGAGATGTTCAACCCGCCCGTCATCGGGGCCGAGGTCTACCGCTGGGCCGCCCAACCTCTGCGCGCCGGGGAAGCCGCCCCGCGCGGCATCGACACCGCGGACGCTGCCTGGGTCCGCACCCACGAGGAAGGCCTCGACGAGGTCTGCTACAGCTACTGTTACTATTTCGGCCTGATCGAGGTCGACCCCACCGACGAAACCCACGTGGTCATCGGGGGCGTGCCGCTGCTGGAAAGCACCGACGGCGGCACCACGTGGTCGTCCATTGCCCAGGGCAACGTCCACGTCGACCACCACCACATCTGGTTCGACCCGGCCGACCCATTGCACCTCATCAACGGCAATGATGGCGGCATCAACGTGACATTCGACGGCGGCGAGCACTGGACCAGCTGCAACTCCCCAGCCGTCGGGCAGTTCTACGCCGTGGCCGTGGACAATGCCGACCCCTACCGCATCTATGGCGGACTGCAGGACAACGGCACTTGGCGCGGTCCGAGCGGCTACGAGGCCAGCCCGCGTTGGCACCAGACCGGCGATTACCCCTACGACCGGCTCAACGGTGGAGATGGCATGCAAATCCAAGTCGACACCCGCGACAACGAGACGGTCTACACCGGCTCCCAATTCGGCTGGTATGCCCGCTCCAACAAACAAACTGGGGACCGCGCCTACCTGCACCCCAAGCACACCCTCGGCGAAACGCCGCTCCGTTGGAATTGGCAAAGCCCCATCTACCTGAGCCGCCACCACCAGGACGTGCTGTACATGGCGTCCAACCGCGTCCACCGTTCGCTCGCCCAAGGCGACGACTTCGAAGCCATGTCGAGCGACCTGACCCGTGGATCCCGTCAGGGCAACGTGCCGTTCGGTTCGCTCACGTCGCTCAACGAAAGTCCCCTGCGTTTCGGCCGCCTCGCCGTCGGCTCCGACGATGGCCTGCTCCACACGAGCATGGACGGCGGGTACACCTGGGAAGACCGGACGCCACCCGCCCCCAACGCCTCACCGGACCGCTCCCTGTGGATCTCCGAAGTGCTCTGGTCCCACCACGATGCGGACCGGCTCTACGCCGCCTTCAATGGCTATCGGCACGACCACTTCTCGCCCTACCTGTACGTCTCTGAAGACGCGGGCACGACGTGGGCACGACGGGGCGACGACGGCTCCGTCCGCGGCGGCCTCCCCATGGAGCCCATCAACGCACTCGTGGAGTCCGCCGATGTCGACGGCCTGCTCTTCTGCGGCACCGACGGCGGCCTGTACGCGAGCATGGACGGCGGCCTGAGCTGGTCGCTGGCCCACCCCGACCTGCCGCGCGTTCCGGTGCACGACCTCGTGATTCAGGAACGGGAAAACGACCTTGTCATCGGCACCCACGGCCGCAGCATTTGGGTGCTGGACATCGCCCCGCTGGTAGACGGTCTGAACGACGAATCCACGGACATGACCGCCCTTCGTTTCGCCGCGCCTGAGGAACTGGAATGGCGAGAAGGCTGGGGCGAACGCGGCTACGGCTGGGGCGACGCTTGGGAGCCAGAAGTCAGCATAGCCGCCTTCCTTCCGGAGGGTGGTACGTGCTATCTCCAAGCCGAGGACAGCACAGGCACCATCGTCATGCAAGCCGAATTCGAATCGACCCGCCGCGGTTGGCAGACCCTCGAATTTGTGCCCGAAAAGATCGATGAAGACGGGTTTCTCGACCCCGGCGCCTACACCGTCACCCTCAAGCTTGCCGACGGCACGACCGCCCAACAGGACTGGGCCATCCTCGAGGAGGAGTAAGCGTCAGCTGAACAGCGAAGCCGGAATCTCGCAGACCGGGATGGGGTCCATCTTGTGCCGGTTGGCTCGGTGGTGTCGGAGGTAAATCTCCAGGACCGCCGCCTCGCGGGAGCCAGCGTCAAACGCTTCGGCGGTCCGTCCAGCAGCCACCTGTTCCATGGCCCACTCGAGCTCATCGTAGGTGGCCCCCAATTGGTCCTCGTCCGTTCGGTCGTCGCCCCACAGCCCATCGGTGGGTGCGGCGTTCAAAATGGCGTCCCCTACACCGAGGGCCCGCCCCACGGCGTACACCTCGTTTTTGAGCAAGTCGGCGATGGGACTGAGGTCGACCCCACCGTCTCCGTACTTGGTGTAGAAGCCCACCCCGAAGTCCTCGACCTTGTTGCCAGTGCCCGCCACCAGAGCGCGGCGCTCGGCCGCCACAGCATAGAGCGTGGTCATCCGCAACCGGGCGCGGGCATTGGCGAGCGACAGCCCACCGAACGGCGCACCAGAAGCGGCGTGCAATGCATCAGCAAAGCCATCAAACGACGATGTCAAGTCCACCACAAGGGTCGACACATTGTCGTTCTGCGCCGCCAGCCACGCCATGTGATCCGCCCCACGACGGTCTTGGTCCACCGCCTGATGGATGGGCATTTGGAGCAAGGTCGTCGGCCGGCCGGTTCGGGCAGCCAAAGTCGACGACACAGCCGAATCAATGCCACCGCTCACGCCCACGACCCAACCGTCGAGGCCAGATCGGTCGATGTAGTCGGTCATCCAGCGGCCGATGTGGTCAGCAGCGGCTGGGGCGTTGATGGTGCGGGAGGATCGAAGGGCCATATCAGAACAACAAACCAAGGCTCAGAAGGATCGCATTGTCGATCATCTTCACGTCATACCCCGCATCATCACTGGCGAGCACAGCAGGATCCAACGACCCATCGTGGCCCGGCCGAATGTGTTCCTCATCCCGATTGGCCCCAAAGTTCCGGTTGTTGGCGACGTTGAAAAGGCCATTGTTGAACGTGGCTCCCACCAACAAGGCCGTCTTGCCGCTGAGGTTGTACTCGATGCCGAGACCGATCACCATCGCCGCCCGCATCAGGGCCACTTCGTCCTCCACGGGAACGTCGTTGAATTCCACCGTTCCGATCACCGATTCTTCCGTCCACACTTCCCCATTCAGGTCGTCACTCCGGTACCGGTAATCCACCACGTCATCTGCGGTGGCCCGGAGGTTCAGCCCGAGGCCGAGGCCGAATTGTCCCCAGTAGGTGATGTGGCCAATTTCCCGCGTCCGAAACTTGAACGTGACCGGCAACTCCACCCAATGCTGGGTCAGCTTCCGGTCGCGCAGCACGAGGAATTGGGTGCTGTCATTGCCCAGGTCAGCAGGAGAACCCGTGACCCGATCGAACCGCGTGAACCGCCCTCCGTTGCGGAAGACATTGATGCCGGTCCCGATGGCGTAGTTGTCGGCAAACATGATGTCGGCCGTGAAGCCGAAGCCGAAACGGGTCACCGACCCATCCGCGACCGTGTGCGCATCCCGGACGTCCAGCCATCCCACCGAGGGCAGAAAGTACAACCCCATTCGGAACCGGGGCTCCTCGTATCGGGCACGACCGGAGGTGGAAGAAGCGTTGTTGGCCTGTGCGGGCAGGTCCGAGGACAACATCAGAACAGCCCCGACAAGGGCAAGAGAATGGAGACGAATCATGGGCGTATGCAAACGAACGGCCTACAGTCGGCAAATTGCATGCCGATTGTCAGCCATCCCAACCCGAGCCGCGCATTTTTGCACGCAGGATGTCCCCATTTCCCAATCGATTCGCCTCCCGGTTCCAGCCGGCCGCCTTGGCCGCTGGGATGTGTCTTCTCGTTCTCGGGTGCGGCCCCGATCGCGGGGACTACCCTCGGTTTGCGGTCAACCCAACCGGCCCGGCCCTGTCGGTGACGCGCTCCGTGGACGACATCCTCCAACAAGCGCCCCTGCCAGCCCCTCCGCGAGAAGATGCCGTTCGGACCGCCTTGCTTCAAGACATCCTCCAACTCGGACCTTGGCCGCCCAAGACCGCAAGGGACCGCGCTGCGCTCGACTCCGCATGGTCCACCTTCACCGCGTTTGAAGGTACCCGGGTCGCCCTCGGCGGGCTCGACAGCAGCTTGATTCGCAGCGGCACCATGGACCGCGCAACGGCCTCCCTCAATGCGGCCTTCGGTCGCTGGCGGGTTCACTTTCCCAATGCACCGGTCCCCGACCTCGACTTCGCCTACACCGGCTTCAATTTCAGCGTCTATCCTTCGGATGACCTGCTCTTGATCGGCACCGAATTCTTCATCGGGGCGGATCACCCTGCCGTCCGGGGATTGCCCACCCACATTTATCCGCGGTACATGCAGGAGCGCATGGTTCCGGAGCACTTGATCGGCGATGCATTGCGCGGCTGGTTGCTCGTGCACTTCCAAGACGACCACTACGACCGAAATGGCCGCCTCTCGGAGGAACTCCTCTATTGGGGCAAGGTGCTGTACATCGCCCGGTGCCTCGCGCCCGATGTCGCCCCGCAGGACTTGCTCGACTGGAGCCAAGCCGAGTGGGAATGGGCCGAATCCCACGAACGCCAGATCTGGTCCGAATTGCGACAGGAGGAATTCCTCTACACCCGCCGTCGCATGGACATCCAACGCTGGGTGGCCGATGCTCCCTTCACCAAGGCGGGCGAAGTACCTCAGGACAGTCCGGACCGACTGGGGTGGTACATGGGCCTGCGCTGGGTCGAAGACCACATGGCCCGCCGGGCCGACCTGGACCTTCCGGAATTGATGGCGCAAAAAGACGTATTGCCGTTTTTGCAGACCTACAGGCCCGGCAGTTGAGCGCGGGGCGCGAACTTGCGGCCATGTCCGATTCCCGCTCCTCTGAAATTCGGCTCGACGTCACCACCGACGACAACAAGGTCCCCACCTCCATCCGGTGGTCGGCCAGCGATGCTGGCATCTCCAATGCCGAGGCCAAGGCCTTCGCGCTCAGCGTCTGGAATGGCAGGGAAGCCCTGAGCATCGACCTCTGGGACAAGGACATGACCGTCGAAGAAATGAAGGTGTTCGTCTGTCAGTCCATGATGACCCTGGCGGACGCATTGGAACGGTCGACGCAAGATGAGCGGGCGGCCGGGGCCATTCGCGGATTCACCTCCGAGCTGGCCGAACGCATCGGCGTCGGGCCCACCGCCGGTTGATCACACGTCCTCCTCGGGCGGCTTCCGATAAATCGGATTGGTCTGGGCGATGAAACCCAGCACCTCTTGACGACCGTCTCCCTTTTCGGATGACGTGACAAAATGAGGCGGCATGGTCGCCCACTGCTTCAACATCCGCTCGGTGTAGCGGGGTAGAAAAGCTTCCCGCTCCGCGATGGTGAGTTTGTCCAACTTGGTGAAGATCATGGCAAACGACAACCCGTTCTCCGCCATCCACACCATGAAGTCGAGGTCAATCTTCTGCGGCGGAAGCCGCGAGTCGATCAGCATCATGATGCACATCAGGTTCTCGCGCTTGGTTAAGTATTCCTTGGACGTCCGCTCCCAAGACCGGCGGTCCTTCTTGGACACCTTGGCGTAGCCGATGCCCGGCAGGTCGACGAGGTACCACTCGCGGCCGGCCGTGCTCATGGAGAAATGGTTGAGGAGTTGCGTCTTGCCTGGGGTGGAGCTGGTCTTGGCCAGGGCCTTGCGCCCGGTGAGCATGTTGATCAACGAGCTCTTGCCCACGTTGGACCGTCCGATGAAGGCGTACTCCGGCCGGTCGGCCTTGGGGCATTCCTGACGCTTGGCGCTGGACTTGACGAACTGCGGATCGTCAACCGAGTATTCCACGGCGCTCATACCAGTCGGACAGGATGCGGTTGAACGGCTTCGGATGCTCCATCATGGGCGCATGGCCACACTGATCGATCCAGTAGAGGTCGGCGTCGGGCAGGAGGGACTGGAATTCGTCGGCCACCTCGGGCGGAGTGATGGTGTCGTTGCGCCCCCAGATGAGACAGGTTGGCTGAGGCATGTCCGGCAAGTCCTTGGCCATGTTGTGGCGGATGGCACTTTTGGCGATGGCCAGGATGCGCAACACCCGATTGCGGTCGTTGACGATGGCAAAGCACTCGTCCACGAGATCCGGGGTGGCGTGCACGGGGTCGTAAAAGGTCTCGCCCACTTTAGCGCGGATGAACTCCTTGTCTTCCCGGCGGGGGAAACTGCTGCCGAAGGCATTCTCATACAGACCACTGCTCGCCGTCAAGGTCAGCGACGCCACGAGGTCCGGATTGCGCTTGGTGTAAATCAACCCAACATGGCCACCGAGGGAGTTGCCGAGCAGGTGAACCTTTTCGAGGCCGAGGTGGTCGATGAACTTCTCGACGTGCTTGGCCAAGGTCTTGGCACTCGTCGTGGCCAACGGCAAGTCGTACAGCGGCAGCATCGGAATGATGACGCGCATCTTCCCTGCGAAGTGGTCAAAGAGGTGCTCGAAGTTGCTGAGCGCCCCGAACAGTCCGTGAAGCAACACAAGGGGCGTGCCCTCATCCGTGCTTTGGACATAGCGAAAATCGCCGGAGGTAATGAGATCCTGTTCCATGGGCGGGATGAACAAAGAAAGGGACAAGGCACCCCGCCTCCGGGTTCACGGTTGGGGTCAATGAAGTCGAATCTGTGGACAACCGCCCCCGGAAGAATTGTTGAAGGCCATCAACACCCCACAATCTCCCACCTTCCTCAATGGCCCAAAAACCCCAACACAAACCATTCATTACAAAGTAGATACAGATTTTATGAGTCGTTTTTCACCACGTGCCATGTGAAGACTTTTTCCACAAAGTGTCGGATTGTGGGGCTCAGTGGCAAATCGTGGGAGAAAGCGGCTACTTTTGGATGGGCAATTGCCCTCAGACCATGCTCAACCTCCTCGGGGAATACCACTGTCGGATCGACGCCAAGGGACGCGTCAGCTTCCCGGCCAAGCTGCGCAAGCAACTGGACCGGGTGCTGCACGATGGCTTGGTGGTCAACCGCGACATCTTCGAGGGCTGCCTGGTCATTTACCCGAAACCCGAATGGGACAAGGTCAATGCCGAAATGGCGCGACTGAGCCGCTATGACCGCAGCCACCAGTTGTTCCAGCGGAAATTCATGAAGGGCGCCACCCTCGTGGAGGTGGACAGCGCCGGGCGACTGCTCGTCCCCGCCGCCCTGCTCGGACACGCCGGACTGGAAGCTGGCCAAGCAGGAGACTGCGTGGTCACCGGCCTCGGCGAGAAGATCGAAGTGTGGTCCAAGGCCCGCTTCGAGGCCCAGGTCCTCGGGGAAGAAGACGATTTCGACTTCGGCGCCCTCGCCGAGAAAGTGCGCCAGGACATCGAGCCTGGCCGGAACGCCAACGACGCAGCGCGCAACTGATGGAGTCCACGTACCACGTTCCCGTGCTGTTTGACGCCTCCCTCGACGGATTGGCCCTGCAGCCCGGCGGGACTTACGTGGACTGCACTTTCGGCGGAGGCGGACACAGCCGTGGCATCTTGGATCAACTCGGGCCGGACGGGCGGCTGTTCGGTTTCGATTGCGACCCCGACGCAGCGGACAATGTGCCTGACGACGCGCGCTTCCAACTCATCCCGGAGAACTTCCGCTTCGCATCCAACTTCCTTCGACTGCACGGCGTCCAGAAAGTGAACGGCATCCTGGCCGACCTCGGCGTCAGCAGCCACCAGTTCGACGCGGCCGAACGCGGGTTCAGCACCCGAGGAGAAGGGGAGCTCGACATGCGGATGGACCCCCGACTCGGCGAAGGGGCCGACGCCCTGCTTCGCCGCATGGAAGCGGGTGAATTGACCCACCTCTTCCGCCAATACGGCGAATTGAACCACCCCCACAAAGCGGCGCGGGCCATCCTGACCGCCTTGAGAGACCAACCGGAAGGCGCCTTGTCCACCAGCTGGTTGCAGCACACACTGACGCCGTTGGCCCCACCCAACAAGCGCAACCAATACCTCGCCCAAGCTTTCCAGGCCTTGCGCATCGCGGTCAACGACGAACTCGGCGCATTGGAAGACCTGCTGAAGACCAGTCTCCAATTGCTGGCACCCGGAGGGCGCCTCGTCGTCATCAGCTACCACAGCCTGGAGGACCGCATGGTCAAGCGGTTCATGCGCGCCGGCAACCTCGCCGGTGAGGTTGAAAAAGACTTCCACGGCCGGGCCCTCGTGCCTTTTGACAAGGTGACCGGCAAAGCCATCGTGGCCGATGCGGAAGAAATGGTCCGCAACCCCCGATCCCGCAGCGCCCGGCTTCGCGTGGCTGCCCGCAACACCCTGGCCGCATGATCTGGAAACGCGGTTCACAGCGCAAGGGCAACGGCGCAGGAAAAAAGGCCAACCGCCGCCTCACTCCAGAAGAGATGCAGGCCCGGAGCGTGGCCGCCAACGCACCGAAATCTCGGCGCACCAAGCGCGGCCGCGGCCATGTCAAGCCGCTCGACCCACAACAGGCTGACAGGACTTCCCGCACCCGCCGCGCCAAACGGCCCAACCCTGTGGGCGCCGCACTCCAGCGTGCCTTCGCCCCAATCCGGCGATCGCTGACCGGAGAATGGCTCGGCGCGCCAGACGTGCTCCGCCACCTCCCCTTCGCTGCCTTCCTGGGCCTGCTGTTCGTTGGCTACATCTACCTGCAATACCGCTACGAATACGATGAGCGGGCCATCAAGGAAGGCCGAAAGGAACTGCGCAACCTCCGCCACCACGAGCAAGCCCTGCGCGGCCGGTTCGAATCCCAACTGCAACGGAGCCGACTCGATGAGGCCATGGCCGACATCGACCTCGCGGCACCGGACACACCACCCCGCATTCTGCCTGACGCCACCACGCCATGAGTCGCACCCAACATTTCGCCTCCAAGGCTTGGGTGATGTTCGTCGCCTTCGCTGTATTCGGACTCGCCATCGTGGCGCGCATCGCCATGGTACAGCTGAATCCCGACCATGCGGCCGGCAAAGCCATGCTGCCCCAACTGCGCACCATTGAACCCGAACGCGGGCGCATCCTGTCCGCTGAAGGGCACCTTTTGGCCGCCAGCGTGCCCCGCTTCGACCTGCATTGGGACCCTACGGTCATCGACACGGAACAGGAACAGGCGGACTTTCTGACCGAACTCCCTGCCCTCGCCACGGCATGCGCCCGGGAATTCGGTAAGCGCAGTGCAGAAGGGTGGCGCGACTTCCTGCTCGATGCGCACCGGAATGGCACAAGCCGTTACGTCCCCATCGCGCGCAACATCCCATGGGACCGTCGCCAAGCGGTAGAGTCCTTCCCCTGGCTCAACGGGCGCAGCCGCAACAGGTCCGGGTTCATGTTCAATGAGAAGCCGCGCCGCGACAAGCCATTCAGGCCGCTCGCCAACCGGACCATCGGGCTGCACCGGCCAGAAGGCAACAGCGTGGGCATCGAAGCGGCGTACGACTCCGCCCTGTCCGGCCGCGCCGGAGAGCGTTGGATGCGGCGAATCCACGGCAACTATTGGATTCCGGCCACCGATGACTTTGTTCGGGCACCCGAGCCGGGACTCGATGTCCGCACCACCCTTGACCTGCGCACCCAGGATGTGGCATCCGATGCCCTACGCGCCCAATTGGATCACCACGAAGCCGAATGGGGTTGCGCCGTGGTGTTGGAGGTCGCCACGGGCAATGTGGTGGCCATCGCCAACCTGACGCGCGATGCCGAATCCGGGGTCTGCAGCGAGAGCTACAACTACGCCCTGGGATCCGCAGTCGAACCGGGCTCCACCTTCAAATTGGCCAGCCTGATGGCCCTCCTCGAGACGGGCCAAATCCAACCGACCGACACCATCGACACGGAAGCCGGCGCGTACAAACCCTCCCGCGGCTGCTCCAAGATGACGGACACGAGCCACCCCCAAGGTGGATACGGCCTACTTCGCTTGGAAGAAGTCTTCGAGCGCAGCTCCAACGTGGGCACGGCCAAAGCGGTGCAACAGGTGTTCGCCGCAGATCCCCAAGCTTGGCTCGACGCCCTCGCTGAAATCGGCATCGGCCGGAAACTCGGTGTGGAATTGGCCGGTGAAGGCACCCCGACCGTCCACAAGTCCACCAAGGAAAGGACTTGGAGTTCCTGCTCATTGACTTCGATGTCCATCGGGTATGAGGTGGCCATGACCCCGCTCCAGACCGCCACATTCTACAATGCCGTCGCTGCGGACGGCCGGCTCATTCGCCCCCGGTTTGCCGACGCCTTGCTCGATGGTGCAGAAGTGGCCGAGGCCTTCCCGGTGCACGTCCTGAAGGAGCGCATTGCCAGCCGCCCCACCCTGTCCGCCCTGCGCAACATGATGGAACTCGTCTGTTTGCCCGGCGGACACGGCACGGCAGAAGACATCTTCCGGGACCGCCCCTACCGCGTCGCAGGCAAGACCGGAACCGCCCGCGCCAGCCAACCCGGTGGCGGATACCAAGGCCACCGCGGCTCCTTTGTGGGCTACTTCCCAGCCGAACAACCCGCGTACACCATCGCCGTGGTGGTTCAGCGCCCGACGAAATACGGATACTACGGCGGTGTCGTGGCGGCCCCCGTCTTCCGCGCCATTGCGGACCACCTGTACGGCACCCAACCGGAACTCGCCCGCCGCGAAGGGCTCCAACTGGCTGAGCAGCCCCGCCTTCCCGTCTCGATGAACGGCGACTGGTCGACCCTGCGCGCGCTCTACACCGAATTGGGTGTGCCTTTCCTGCTCGACACCGCAGGTCGCGGCATCGAACCCACCCATGTGGCAGCCAGCACGGGAGACGATGTGGTCACGCTCTCTTCCCGAAGAATTCCTGAAACCGAGGTCCCTGATGTCCGCGGCATGTCCCTCCGGGACGCCCTCCAATTGCTCGAACGCCGCGGGCTGCAGGTGACCATCGAAGGGCGCGGCACGGTCCGACGCCAAAGCCTTGCACCCGGCACATCCCCTCGGGATGGCCAAACCATCCTGCTCGAACTCTCATGAAGATCCTGAAGGACATCCTCTACGGAGCGCGCATCACCGAGGTCGCCGGGTCCACCCACATCGCCGTGGAGTCGGTGGTCGCCGACAGCCGTCAAGTCAAACCATTTGGCTGCTTCGTGGCCATCCCTGGTGCTGTCGTCGACGGACACGACCACATTCCCGGGGCCATCCGTGCCGGTGCTGCCGCCATCGTCTGCGAACGCCTGCCCCAGGAAGCCGACCAAACGGACCAGGTCGTCTACATCCAAGTGGACAACGCCCGCGAAGCGCTGGGGCACCTCGCCGCCAACTTCCATGACAACCCGGGCGAACGCCTCAAAATCGTGGCCGTCACCGGCACCAACGGAAAAACCACGGTGGCCACGTTGCTCCACCGCCTGGCCCGCATGTTCGACCGCAAAGCCGGCCTGGTCAGCACGGTGGAGAACCGCATCAACGACCGCGTCGTCCCGGCCACGCACACCACACCGGACCCCGTCGGGCTGCAACAATTGTTCGCGGACATGCTGGACGCCGGCTGCACCCATTGCTTCATGGAGGCGAGCTCGCACGCCTTGGACCAGCACCGATTGGCCGGCACCCCACTGACCGGCGCTGTCTTCACCAACATCACCCACGACCACCTGGATTACCACGGGGATTTCAACGCCTACATCGGCGCCAAGAAGTCCCTCTTTGACGGACTGCCCGGCACCGCATTCGCCCTGACCAATGCCGATGCCCGCCACGGAGACACCATGGTACAAGGCACCCGTGCCCGGGTGGTCACCTATGGCACCCACCAAGTGGCCGACCACAAGGCCCGCATCGTGGAGAATGGCCTCGGTGGCCTGCAGCTGCACATCGATGGGCAAGACCTCTACACCCGGCTGATCGGCGACTTCAATGCCGCCAACCTGACTGCAGTGTACGCGGTCGCCCGTGAACTCGGCTGGAACAGCATGGATGCCCTGACCCACCTGTCCATGCTGGATGCCCCAGCCGGGCGCATGCAACTCGTCCAGGCCGGACAAGGCGACGTGCATGCCATCGTCGATTACGCGCACACCCCCGACGCCCTCCACAAGGTCCTCGAGACCCTACGTGCGGTGCGTTCTGCAGGCCCCGTGACCGGCGCCCAAGGCGAATCCCGCATCCTGTGCGTGGTGGGCTGTGGCGGCGACCGAGACCGCACCAAACGCCCCATCATGGCCCAGACTGCGGCCGACCTCGCAGACTGGGTCATCCTGACATCAGACAACCCCCGAAGCGAAGACCCCAACGCCATCCTGAACGACATGCGTGACGGGCTGGACCCCGTTCAAATGCGCAAGGTCACCGCCAATGCCGACCGGGGCGAAGCCATCCGAACCGCCTGCATGCAGGCCACCCCGGGCGACGTCATCCTCGTCGCAGGCAAAGGCCACGAGAAGTACCAGGAGATCGCCGGCGACAAACTGCCGTTCGACGATGTCGCCGTGCTCGCCGAGTCCCTGAACGCCCTCACCCGCTGATCGATGCTATATCACCTCTTCGACCACCTCCAGCAGATTGCGGATATCCCGGGTGCCGGCCTGTTCCAATACATTAGCTTCCGTGCGGCCAGCGCCGCACTGCTGTCCCTGCTGGTCTCCATCCTGCTGGGCAAGCGCATCATCGAGTGGCTCCAACTCAAGCAGGTGGGAGAAATCGTGCGCGACCTCGGACTGGAGGGGCAAATGGCCAAACAGGGCACGCCCACCATGGGGGGCATCATCATCCTGAGCGCCATCCTCATCCCGACCCTCCTGCTCGCGGACCTGACCAACATCTACATCCAATGCATGCTGCTGGTGACCGTCCTCCTCGGCGGCATCGGCTTCCTCGACGACTACATCAAGGTCTTCCGGAAAAACAAGGAAGGGCTCGCCGGCAAATTCAAGGTGGTGGGCCAGGTGGGCGCCAGCTTCCTCGTGGCCGCCATGCTCTTCTGGAGCCCGCAGGTTCGGGTCAAGGAAGCGGTTCCAGCCACCGCCGCTGAAGCCATCGCCCAGGGGGTGGAGGACAGCGACGGCGACGGATGGGTGCGGGTGGAGCACCGATCCATGAAGACCACCATTCCCTTCGTCAAGGACAATGAATTCGACTATGCCCGCTTGACCGATTGGGCCACGGATTCGCCCTGGGCCCGCTTTGCGGTCTTCGCCCTCATCGTCGTCTTCATCGTCACCGCCGTATCCAATGGCGCCAACCTGACCGATGGCATGGATGGCTTGGCCACGGGAACGAGCGCCATCATCGGATTGACCCTTGCCATCCTGGCCTATGTCTCCGGCAATGCCGTCTTCAGCGACTACCTGAACGTCCTGTTCATTCCGGACAGCGGCGAGCTTGTGGTGTTCATCGCCGCATTCGTCGGTGCCTGCATCGGCTTCCTCTGGTACAATGCTTACCCCGCCCAGGTCTTCATGGGCGACACGGGCAGCCTGGCGATCGGCGGCATCATCGCCACGTTCGCCATCGCCATCCGCAAGGAGCTCCTGATCCCGGTCCTCTGCGGCATTTTCCTCATCGAGAACCTGAGTGTGGTGATGCAGGTGGCCTGGTTCCGCCACACCAAGAAGAAGTACGGAGAGGGACGCCGGATTTTCCGGATGTCGCCCCTGCACCACCACTACCAGAAGGGCGGCATGCCCGAGAGCAAAATCACCGCGCGCTTCTGGATCGTCGGCATCCTGCTGGCCGTCATCACCATCGTCACCCTCAAAGTCCGCTGATGTCCGCACAGGTCACCATACTCGGTGCCGGCGAAAGCGGCGAAGGGGCAGCCAAGCTGTGCCACAGCCTCGGCATGTCCTGCCGCGTCACGGATGCCGGTGCGGTGGACCCGCAGCGCAAAGCCCGTTTGGCCGCGTTGGGCGCTGACATCGAGGAAGGCGGCCACGACCGCCATGCACTCACCTCCTCTGCGTTGGTGGTCAAGTCTCCGGGCATCCCCCCTTCCGCACCACCGGTGCAATGGGCACGGGAAGCCGGCATCGACGTCATGGGCGAATTGGAATTTGCCGCGCAACACACCACCGGACGCATCGCCGCGGTCACCGGAACCAACGGCAAAACCACCACGACCGCGCTCCTCCACCACCTGCTCGTCACCGGCGGCTTGGACGCCGGTTGCGCCGGCAACATTGGCGACAGCTTCGCCGGTGCCATCGCAGACGCACGGCAGCGACCGGAAGGCGACCGCGCCATCTGGGTGGTGGAAGCGTCCAGCTTCCAATTGGAAGACACCACCGACTTCCGACCCGATGTGGCCCTGCTTCTGAACCTCACCCCCGACCACCTCGACCGCCACGGCAACGTCGACGGATACGGGGACGCCAAATGGAACATCACGTCGCGCCAAACGGCCGACGACCACCTCATCGTCAACGCTGACGACCCCGGCCTCCGCAACCTGCGAAGCCGCCGGACCACAGCGGCCCGCGTTCACGCCTTCACCGCGGACACCCCCGCAGATGACGGCATGGCCCTGGCCGCACACACCCTTGAACACAACCGATTCACCTACACCAACCCCTCCCTGACCATGAGCATCCAGGAACTCGCCTTGCAAGGCAAACACAACCTCTACAACTCGATGGCCGCCGGCGTGGCCGCCCGCCTATTCGACCTCAAGGACGCCGACCTCCGCGAAGGCCTCCAGCACTTCCGCAACATCGAACACCGCCTCGAGCGCGTCAGTGATGTCAATGACATCCGATTCATCAACGACAGCAAGGCCACCAACGTCAACGCAGCATGGTACGCCCTCGACAGCATGACCCGCCCCACCGTCTGGATTGCCGGGGGTGTGGACAAGGGCAACGACTACACCGAGCTCATTCCGCTGGTGGGAGAAAAGGTGCACACCCTGATCTGCCTCGGAAAAGACAATGCCAAGCTGAAGAAGGCCTTCGGTACGGCCGTGTCCCGCATTTTCGAAGTGGAAAGCGCTGAAGAAGCCGCCATCATGGGCTACAACCTCGCCCGTCCGGGAGACGCCGTGTTGCTGTCCCCGGCTTGCGCCAGCTTCGACCTGTTCTCTTCTTACGAGGAGCGTGGCCTGCGCTTCAAAAGCGGCGTCCGCTCCCTCTGAACGATGACAAGCGGGCTGACCGAATCCATTTCCGAACGCCTCCGAGGTGACCGTGTCATCTGGGTGGTCGTGTTCCTGTTGGTGCTGACTTCCACGGTGAGCGTCTATTCTGCGAGCGCCACCCTCGCTTGGAAAGCGGGGGGCGATTCAGTCAGCGTTCTGGTCCGTCATCTGTTCCAATTGGCCGTCGGAATCGGGGCCATGTGGGCCATTCACAACTTCCGGTTCGCGTGGTTTTCGCGGCTCAGTCAACTCGGTATCCACATCTCGCTGGCGCTCTTGCTCATGGCGCTGCTGGTGGGGGCCGAGGTCAATGATGCTAAACGCTGGGTGGATGTCGCCGGCTTCCGATTTCAACCCTCCGACATGGCCAAGGTGGCCCTGGTGGCCTACGTCGCCCGGATGCTCGATCGCAACCGGCTCTTCCTGCACGATTGGAGCAAGGGCGTTCAGCCCATCGTCCTCTACATCGCCGCCACCTGCGGACTCATCCTGCCCGCTGACTTCTCCACGGCCGCCTTGCTGGCCGTCGTGTGTTTCCTGCTCATGGTCATCGGTGGCGTTTCCACGCGCAACCTGCTCATCACCGTTGGCATCGGCGGTGGCCTGGCGCTTCTGGTCGTCGCCCTCGGCGCAGCCGCACCGGGCCTGTTCCCCCGGTTCGGCACGTGGGTGGCGCGCACCATCGGGTTCCTCGGTGGTGAGGGCGGATCCGACAGCACACAAATCGACTTCGCCCTCCAAGCCATCCACGAAGGTGGATTGCTTCCGCAAGGCCCTGGGTCCGGCGTCAGCCGCAACGCCATGCCCGTCGCCTATGCCGACATGATCTACGCCTTCATCATCGAGGAGTGGGGGCTGCTGGTGGGCGGGTTCGGCCTGGTGCTGCTTTACCTCATCCTCTTTTCCCGCGCCATCCGCGTGGGCACCCGCTGCCAGCGTCCCTTTGGCAGTCTGCTGGCCATTGGCCTCGGCCTCATGCTGACCTTTCAAGCCATGGTCAACATGGGCGTGGCCGTGAACCTGCTGCCCATGACCGGTCAGCCCCTGCCACTGGTCTCCATGGGTGGAACCTCCATCCTGTTCACCTGCGCTGCTCTGGGCATGATCCTCTCAGTCAGCCGCTCCCTCGACGACCCCGACGCTGCTGCGCCCATCGACGAGCCGGAAGGCCCGCGTCACGCCCGACCACTTCAACCCCGGCAAGCCCATGGCTGACCGCCCCCTGCGCGTGCTGATTTCCGGCGGTGGAACTGGCGGGCACATTCACCCGGCCATCGCCATCGCCGAGGCCCTGCAAGCCCGGCACCCGGACTGTGTCATCGAATTCGTGGGCGCATTGGGCCGCATGGAAATGGAGCGCATTCCGGCAGCCAGGTACACCATCACCGGCCTGCCCATCACCGGCATCGACCGCAAGCTGTCCCTGCGCAACCTGCGGTTTCCATTCCGCTTGCTCCGCTCCCTTCAACTGTCGCGCCGCATCATCCGCCGGTTCCAACCCGACATCGCCATCGGCGTGGGCGGATTTGCCAGTGGGCCCCTGTTGTGGGCCGCCACCCGCGCTGGAATTCCCACGCTGATCCAGGAACAGAACGGCTTTCCCGGCATCACCAACCGCCTGCTGGCCGGACGCGTCGACCGGGTGTGCGCGGGCTTTCCCGGATTGGAGCGCTGGTTCCCGGCAGACCGGATTGTCGAGACCGGCAACCCGCTGCGCGCCGGCATTCTCGAGCGACTCACACCGAGCGAAGGCACTTCCAATCAAGGGCGCGAAGCGCGCCAACACTTTGGACTTCAGGACGACCTTCCGGTTCTCCTCGTCCTTGGAGGCAGCCTGGGCGCGGCCAGCATGAACGCCGCGGTGCGACAACTGGTCCAGGAGCGCTCCTTGGAACAGCGCGGATTTCAAATCCTGTGGCAATGCGGGGGACGCTACGCCGATCGCGAAATGGCCTGGGCCGAAGACCACGGCGACCCCCTGCTGACCGTTCGTGGGTTCATCGACCGCATGGACCTGGCGTATGACGCGGCGAATTGCATCGCGAGCAGGGCCGGCGCCATGTCCATCGCCGAATTGGCGCTCGTCGGCAAACCGACCCTCCTCGTCCCATCGCCCCACGTGGCGGAGGACCACCAGACCAAAAACGCCCTCAGCGTCGTCGATCGCGGCGGAGCTGTACTTCTGAAGGACACCGATGTGGTGGACGGGTTGGGCGCCGCCGTCTCCAAACTGCTGACAGAAGGCGAACCAAGCCAGACCATGGCTGCAGCCCTCGCCGGTACTGCCCGACCGGATGCAGCAGATGCAGTGGTTCGTGAAGTGTTGGACCTCCTCGCCAACCGTCGCCCGTGAACGCGGCCGGCCAGCACCTGTATTTCCTCGGCATCGGGGGCATCGGCATGAGTGCCCTGGCGCGTTGGTTCCACACCCACGGCGCCATGGTGGCCGGCTACGACCGGACCCCCTCCACCATCACGGACGCCCTGTTCGCAGAAGGCATGGACGTCGACACCACCGGCGCCATCGACTCCCTACCGGACGGACTGAAGGCGGACCTTGCAGCGGGACGCACGGAGCGGTGGACCATTGTGCGCACCCCGGCCGTACCGGATCACTTTCCCTTGCTCACCCTCTTCCGTGGAGCTGGCTTCCGCATCCTGAAACGGGCTGAATTGCTCGGCGAAGTGACACGGAACACCCCGCTTCTCGCCGTCGCAGGGACCCACGGCAAGACCACCACTTCCGCACTGCTCGCCCATTTGCTCCACCATGGCGGCGTGCCCGTCGAAGCCTTTCTCGGCGGCGTGGCCAAAGGATTCGATTCCAATTTGCTCCTCGCAGGTCAAGGTCACGATGCTCCATGGGTCGTGGTGGAGGCCGATGAATTCGACCGGAGTTTTCTCACCCTGCACCCGAAGCACGCCGTGATCACCTCCACAGACGCGGACCACCTCGACATCTATGGCGATGCTGCCGCCCTTCACCGCAGTTTTTCCGAATTCGCCGGACAAGTGGAGGAGGACGGCATCCTCCTCCATGTGGATGCATCTCGGGCCCTGCGGGATTCCCTCGGTCCGGATGCCCTGCCCCAACACACCCTGTACGGGGAGGTCAGCCAAGACACCCTGCCCGAGCCATGGGAAGGTGGATACGGCGACGTGGGCCGAGACCCATCCGGACTGGCGGCCTTTGATTTGCACCTCACTGGCCACTCCCCCCTGCACGTGACTTGGACGATGCCGGGGATGCACAATGCCGCCAATGCCACCGCTGCGGCCATCCTCGCCGTCCGCGCCGGAATGGATGCAGCGCAGATACCCCAAGCCCTGCAGGCGTTTCCCGGCATTGCCCGGCGCTTCGAGGTCCGCCTCCACACGGAGGCCCTGACCATCATCGATGACTACGCCCATCACCCCAGCGAAATCGACGGCACTGTAGCCGCAGCCAGGGCGTCTTACCCCGGAAAAAAACTCGTCGGCGTCTTCCAGCCCCACCTCTTCAGCCGCACCCGGGACTTCCTCGACGACTTCGGCCGGAGCCTGTCGGCCCTGGACCACTGCATCGTGCTGCCCATCTACGCCGCACGCGAAAACCCACTGCCCGGCGTGGATGCACAAGCCGTTGGGGATAAGGTGACCGGGTGTCCCGTCAATTGCCCGGAGGAATCCCGGTTTTTAGATGTTCTACAGCAGACTGGGCCAGAGGTGCTTCTGTTTCTGGGTGCCGGAGATCTCCACCATTGGATTCCGGCGGCCGCCGACAGGCTTCTCAACCGCCCCAACGCCAGCGAAACCACATCATGAACACACCTCCTCCACCCAATGCCTCGTCCACCGCACGGTGGAACCGCATGTGGTGGACTGTGCCCCTGCTGCTCGCTGCTGTCGTCGTCTTCACGGCAGCCGATCAGGCGGCCGACCGCACGCCTTGCCGCGCCTTGGAGATTGAAGTCGATCAAATGGACGGGATGTACTTCGTGGACGCCCCGTCGCTGAAGACCGCCGTGACCGACGGCTTTGCCTTGCTCGATCGGCCCTTGGCCGACCTGCCTTATGCGGCCCTGCATGCCGCCCTGCTCGACCAGCCTGGCGTCGCCGACTGCACCATCGAGCCCACCTTGGGCGGCGCCTTGCGCATTTCCGTTCGACAACAACGGCCGCTCGCCCGGGTGTGGAGCGCAGACAGCGTGCTCTACCTCGACGATGAGGGACGTTGGTTCCCCCTGTCCCCGCGCTACACGGCCGATGTGCCCGTGGTCCATGCCAAACGTGCAGTGCAAGCCCGGGCCGCCCTGCCCCTCCTTCACCACCTCGATACCGACCCGTTCTGGGACCGGTTCATCGATCAGATCGACGTCGACCAAGACGGCCATGTGTCTTTCCGGCCCCGCATCGGCGACCTCATCGTCCACCTCGGTGCGAATCCAGGCGCGCAAAACCGACTCGACGACCAACTCCGTCAACTCCGCACCTTCTACACCGCCCTCCTCGACAACGGGGACCTGCGGCAATACCGTGAACTCGACCTGCGCTACGAAGGACAACTCGTGGCCCGAAAATGACCTCCACCCCCTCCACCATGGACAGCAACAACCCCCATCAGGACATCGTCGTCGGCCTCGACATCGGCACGACCAAGATTGCGTGCATCGTCGGCCAGAAGAACGCCCACGGCAAACTGGACATCATCGGATATGGCAAGAGTGAATCCATCGGGGTGACCCGTGGAGTCGTCGCCAACATCGAGCAGACCGTCCAGTCCATCCGTGCTGCCGTCGAAGCGGCTGAGAAATCCGCCAACGTCCGCATCGAAGTGGTCAACGTCGGCATTGCCGGACAGCACATCAAAAGCCTGCAACACCGCGGCCAATTGATCCGCACCGAAACCGAGGAGGAAATCAACCGGGACGATGTGCAGCAGCTCATCGAAGACATGAAGAAGCTGAAGGTGCTCCCTGGAGAAGAAATCCTCCACGTGCTGCCGCAGGAGTTCACGGTGGATGGAGAACCGGGCATCAAGGAGCCGGTTGGCCACACCGGGGTTCGGCTGGAGGCCAACTTCCACATCATCACCGGCCAGACCTCAGCTGCCAAGAACATCTACCGCTGCATCAAGCGCGCCGGACTTCAGGTCGACCAGTTGATCCTCGAGCCCATCGCGTCCAGCTCCGCCGTTCTCAGCGAGGAAGAGAAGGAAGCCGGCGTCGCCCTCGTGGACATCGGCGGCGGCACGACGGACATTGCCATCTTTCAGGAAGGCATCATCCGCCACACAGCGGTGATTCCCTTTGGAGGCAACGCCATCACCGACGACATCAAGCAGGGCTGCGGAGTGCTGAAGAAGCATGCGGAAGCACTGAAGAACAAGTTTGGATCCGCTCTCGAACAGGAAATGGCCCAGGATGAAATCGTGGTCATCCCAGGGCTGCCGGGCCGAGCGCCAAAAGAGGTGTCCCGCCGCAACATCGCCGGCATCATCCAGGCGCGCATGGCGGAAATCATCGAGCACGTCCACTACGAAATCAAGAACAGCGGCCTCGAACGCGAACTCATCGGCGGCATCGTCGTCACCGGCGGTGGCAGCCAGCTCCGCCACGTCCGTCAGCTCTTCGAATACGTCACCACGCTGGACTGTCGGATTGGATTCCCCAACACCCACCTCGCGCAAGCGCCGGACCGCAGCCTGACGGCACCCACGTACGCAACGGGCATTGGCCTCGTCCTGCTCGGCTTCGAAAATGAAGTGGGTCCCAATGGTGAATTCGGCGGGGACACACGTCAAGAAGAAGCCCTTCAAACGCTCTCCGGTCCACGCAAATTCCTCCAGAAAATCAAGGACTTCTTCGAAGACGAAATCCCGGAATAACGCGCGCGGACGACGTCACCAAATCCCGTTTTCCACCGCGACATCGTGGATGGAAACCCCAAAGGAGGTGACGGACCAAGCACACGGGCGACGACATTGTCATTCACCTGTGTCGCGCTGAAAAGCCTGATTTCCCGAGACACACCCCTCCATCCACGACCTCGAACCCATGCAATTCGACATTCCACAGAATCCCGGCTCCCCCATCAAGGTCATTGGTGTCGGTGGTGGCGGCTCCAACGCCGTCAACTACATGCACCAACAGGGCATCAATGGCGTGGATTTCATTGTCTGCAACACGGACAACCAAGCATTGGAAGCATCCACCGTGCCCACCCGCATCCAACTGGGCACAACCCTCACGGCAGGGCAAGGTGCTGGCAGCATCCCCGAGACGGGCAAGAATGCCGCCATCGAAAACCTCGATGACGTCCTCGCCCAACTCAACGACAACACCACCATGGTGTTTGTCACCGCTGGCATGGGCGGTGGAACGGGAACCGGCGCTGCTCCGGTCATCGCCCGAGCCTGCAAGGACCTCGACATCCTCACGGTTGGCATCGTCACCGTTCCCTTCAACTTCGAAGGCAAGCGCCGAGCCAACCAAGCAGCAGAAGGCCTCGAAGAAATGCGCGCTGCAGTGGACACCCTGTTGATCATCCGCAACGACAAACTCCGTGAGCTGTTTGGCAACCTGACCCTCAAAAAGGCATTCTCCAATGCAGATGAAGTGCTCTGCACGGCGGCCAAAGGCATCGCAGAGGTCATCACCCTCACTGGGGACATCAACGTCGACATGAACGACGTCAAAACCGTGATGCGCGACAGCGGTGCTGCCATCATGGGGGCTGGCGCGGCCAGTGGGGAAGGACGCGCGATGACCGCCGTGAGCGAGGCCCTCGAATCGCCGCTGCTCAACGACAGCGACATCACGGGCGCCAACTTCGTGCTGCTGAACATCACCTACGGTACCGAAGAAGTTCTGATGGATGAGATTTCCGAGATCACGGACTACATCCAAGACCAAGCCGGTGCCACCGCCGAAGTCATCTGGGGATACGGCCACGACGCCAGCCTCGAAGACAAGATTTGTGTCACCGTTATTGCCACTGGCTTCGAAACCAACACCCAGCTGCCAGAAGGTCCGGTCATCTCGAAGATGCGCCTGGACGCTGAAGCCCGGGAAATCACAGCGCCCCTCCCCGGTCCCATCACCAACGAGCCTATCCTCGGCGACGACACGGCCACAGAAGCCGAACCGCACCTGAAAGGCGCTGCTGAACCCACCGACAACGTGGTGACCAACCAGTGGAAAGCGGAAGACATCACCGCTGAAACGCCCACGGCTGCGCTCGACTTGTTTGGAACGCCCAATTCAGAAGGGGCCGAAGAAGTCAGCTTGCGACACGCTGAGGTCGAAGAACCTCAAGCCGATGTCCAACCGGCCATGGAAGCCGAACCAGAAGCTGCACCGGCCGAAGCGCAAGTGGGGGAGTACACGATGCTCGATCTCGACGCTGCCTCCGATGCACCGCTCATTCCAGAACAAATGGGTGAGGTGTCCTTCACCAATGAACAGGTGGACCATCTTGAGGACCAGACAACGGCTTCTCCTGCATCCACTCCCGCTCCTCAGCCGGAAACGGCAGCAGAGCCAGCAGCAACCCATCCGGCCCCTGCACCGAAGCCCGCTCCCCTGCAGCCGCAAACCGGAGCCGAGGAGATGGCACAGCGCAATGCGCGCCGCACAGAAAGCATTGAGGCCTACACCAAGCGCCTTCGCACACCGAGCGGATTGACCGAACTGGAAAACGAACCCGCCTACAAGCGCCGCAATTTCCAATTGTCCCCTACCCCGGCCAGCGACGAATCCCAAGCCACACGCTTGAGCATCGACGAAGAAACCGGCGGCTTGAAGACGGACAATCCCTACCTCCACGACAACGTCGACTGACCCCCCGCCTCAGATGACCCTGCAAGAGCGCATCAGCGCCGACATGAAAGAGGCCATGAAGGCCAAGGACAAAGTGCGGCTCGCTGCACTTCGTGACATCAAGAGCAAAATCATGCTCGCCATGACCGAGGCCGCAGGAAGCGACACCCTCGACGACGCCGCCGTTACCAAAATTCTCTCCAAGCAACTCAAGCAGCGAGAGGACACCCTGACCATCTACAAGGAACAGGGTCGCGACGATCTCGTCGCCGAGGAGCAAGCCCAGGCCGATGTCATCCGCGTCTACCTCCCGCAGCCCATGACGGAGGAGGAGTTGGCCCAAGCTGTCTCGGACTTGATTGCCGAATTGGGCGCCAGCTCCATGGCCGACATGGGCCGCGTCATGGGTGCGGCCTCAGCGCGCTTCGCTGGCCGCGCCGATGGCAAAGAAATCAGCGCATTGGTGCGCCAGCGCCTCGCCTGATCCAGCAATTGCCCTCCCGCCTTTAATCTTCTCCGCACCCGATTTGGCTCAGGAAGTGATATTCCTGCTTGCACATTTAATGTATGTACATACATTTGCTGTGTGAAGCTCGAAGACCACCTCCATCAATCCAAGTTCTCCGACGGTTTCCAGAAACTCCATCTCCACATTCTGGTGGTGGCCCGCCAGCTGGACTTGTTGGCCCGTCGCATCCTTCAGCCACACGGAATCACCCCCCCGCAATACAATGTGCTCCGCATTCTTCGCGGCCAGGACGGCGCCCCCATTGCAGTACAGTCCCTCGCCGCCCGGATGGTGGACCCCTCCAGCAACACGTCACGCATTGTCGACAAGCTCGTCGACAAAGGATGGGCCGACCGACAAGTGTGCCCGACCGATCGGCGCAGGGCCGACGTTCGAATTACGGACAGCGGACTCGCCGTTCTGGCCAAACTGGATCGCCCGATGCAAACTCTCGGCACAGACACCATGATCGGCCTTTCCCCAGATCACGCCACCGATTTGAACGCAGCGCTGTCCAAAGTGTTGAACAACACGGACAACCTGCTCGACCCCCAATCTTGATTCACAACCCGAAATCCCTTTTGCAATGAAGCACATGCTGACCTTCGGAGCCCTGCTCCTCGCACCCTTCTTTGTCCTCGCCAGTGGAGACGACGCCCCCTCCCGCTACACCATTGACGCCAAAACCAGCACCATCACCTGGGAAGGCACCAATGTCACCCGCGCCCACAATGGCGACATCGCCATCAACAATGGCATGATCACCGTCGACAACGGCATGATCAGCGCAGCCACTGTCGTGATTGACATGACCACCATCAATACGCTCGACTTGGAAGGTGGCAGCAAGGCCACGCTCGACCGACACCTGAGCAGCGATGATTTCTTCGGCGTGGAGCAATTTCCAACCGCCCAATTCGAGTTGCTCCAGCTCAACCCGCTTCGCGGCGGAGAGAATGGCGCCAACTTCTCCGCCACCGGCAAGGTGACCATCAAAGGGCGCACCGACGAAGTCAGCTTCCCTGTCACGGTGGACATGACCGACGGCGGCGCCAAGATCTCCGGTGAAATGGTCCTCGACCGCTCCAAGTTTGACGTGCGCTTCCGAAGCAAGTCCTTCTTCGACGCAAAGGAGCTCGGCGACAAGCTCATCTACAACGACTTCACGGTTGGCTTCAAACTCGTGGCCGGCAAATAAGGCTTTCCCTTTTGCTGCAAAGCCCTTGGCACTTCAGTGTCAGGGGCTTTGTTTTTGGCGCCATTCCCCGCATTGCGGGCTCAGTGCAGGATGACCCTGAAATCCAGGCCCCACCAACTGCCATCCAGCACCCGCTCTAGCGAGCCGGATCCCGCATCTTCTTGACCCAGGTTCCATTGGGCGGACAAGCCACCTTGAATCAGAGGCTGGATCATGGGGCGGAGCAACCCGCCGATGTGCCAATCCCGCTCCTCGCCTTCCTTGACCAGCCCCAATTCGAGGGCCATGCCCCACCGGTTCCAGGCATACCGCAGACTCTCGTGCTCAATGGCGAAGACATCCCCACCGCCTTCGATGCTCGCAGCCGCGAAGGCATTGGTCGGCAGGATTTCCATGACCAGTCCCCCTCCGGCCCCCAAACGCCAACCGGGGGTCAACGTCACTTCCGTGCGATAGAGAACAGGGATGGCGTAGCTGGCGACGATCCAATCCAACGAACCGCTCGCCATGGGCGCGGAAGCCAAAGGCGGCATCCAATCCGCCTCCACCGTCCACATCCTTCGGACCTGCTCAAACCCGAAAGACAACAGCCCCACCTTGCCGATGCGGCGGCGTATGGAGACGCCATAGCTGCGCGTCCCACGGCCACCCCACCGGCCAAACAACGCGCTGTCCGAAGCAGCCAAGGATTGGCCATTCCACCCGACGCCCTCCCCGGGTGCAGGCAGTGTCAGGTCAAATGACGACAGGATGTGGACATCCAATGTCCAGTCCCCGGATTGCTGGGCCGATGCAGGCGCCAGCGCCAAGCAAAACGCCACGAAACACCCGATGCGCGCAGGAGCCTTCATGACGACATCCATCCCATGATGGCCAGTCCCAAGACGGCCGCAGTGATTCCCAACATCGCCCACCTCAGTCCCGCGTGTGCGATGAACGGCCGACGATGGCGGCCATGGAGCATGTGGTTGATGCGCAAGGCCTCCTTGAACTCCGAGCGGTGAACGCCAAACCGCTCCATGGGCGCCTCCTCATCCAGAGGGGCACGCTCAAAACCGATGCCCGCGGCTTCCAGGTCCCCCTGGAACTCATCCGCCAGCGCCGCACTCCGAAATTCGAAGACATAATAGCGGTTGTCGCCCGGGTGCTCGTACCAGTTCATCCAGCGCATCCCGATCTCATTCTGTGATCCAATCTGCGACGTACTCCAGCGGTTTGCGGTGTCCCTTGCTCGGCCATTCTCCTTCCGGGTATCCCATGTAGAACAGGCCCATGCCCGTCACCCCTTCCGAATGACCCAATGCCGCTTTGGCGTCGGGGTGGGCCAGGAATTTCGGTGTGGACCAGAACCCGCCGATGCCGTGGGCGGTGCACATCAGATACATGTTCTGCACAGCTGCCGCCAAGGCAGCCTCGTCCTCCCAGAGCGGGAACCGCCCGTCCACATCGTGCTCGAGCCCCAGGGCCACGACGGCATTGCACCGGATGCCACGCTGTCGGATTTTGTCCGCCTTGCTCTCCATGGCCGCCTCACCAGCGTGGGCACGGTATGCATCGGACAGCTGCGACATCAAGCGCTCTGCCGCATCGTCCATGAAGACGCGAAAGCGCCACGGCTGCGTCAATCCGTGATTGGGCGCCCAAGTGCCGTGCTGCAGCACCTGTTCGACAATCTCGCGGTGGACGCGCCGCCCCGAATATTTCTCGGGAGAAATGCTCCGCCGATCCAGGAGCAACGTACTGGTGTCACTGATGCTGTGGCGCATGTCAATCTGTGGATGAATCGAGTGAATCGTAATCGAGCTGGTCGAGGAGGTACACCATGGACGTCAAGGCTGCGGCGCCCAATTTGAGCTCACGGGGATGCACGTTTTCGAAGACGTCCCGCTCACTGTGGTGGTAATCGAAATACCGCTGCGAATTGGGGCGCAGGCCCACCATCAGCGGCCGTTTTCCCGCCGGGGCTTCCGTCTTCAACGGTCCGATGTCCACGCCGGCACCACCGCGTCGCAAGTCGCCGATGCCATAATCGATGAGGGACTCCCGCCACGCCCGCACCGCAGAGGTGGCGTCATCCGTGGCGTCAATGGACCAACCCCGCGGTGCATCACCACCGGCATCGCTTTCCACAGCCGCCACGTGCCACTCACTCCGCTCCCGCGCAATGCGCGCGTAGGTCTTGCCACCATTGTTTCCGTTTTCTTCGTTGATGAACAGCACCACCCGGATCGTGTGGCGCGGCGCGTAGCCCAATGCCACCAACGTCCGCATGACTTCGATACTGTGGACGATGCCGGCCCCATCATCGTGCGCGCCCTCTCCAATGTCCCAGCTGTCGAGGTGCCCACCCACCACGATGTACCGGTCCGGATGCTCTGTCCCCGTCCATTCCGCAATGACGTTGGCCTGCGCCTTGTCTTCGTGCAACACACAGCCCATGTTCAATCCAACCCGCACGTCATGGCCGGCCTTCACCAAACGCGCAATGCGCCGGGAGTCCACCGTGCTGATGGCGGCAGCTGGAACCTTGGGCACCGTGTCCAAATACCGCATGGCACCTGTGTGGGGAAAGGTGTCCATGGCATGGGTCAATGAGCGGACAATCGCCGCCACACCGCCGTGCTCGGCGGATTCAACCGCACCCCGCGAACGCTGCTGGTAAGCGCCACCATAGGCTCCCCCTGCACTGATCATGAGAGGGTCCATGGGGCGATTGAAGAACGCGATTCTGCCATCCAATCCACCCGGGCCCAAGCTGTCGAGCTCCTCAAATTCGCGGACGACCACGACCTCCGCTTCGAGGGCACCCTCCGTGCCCACACTGCCGCCAAGCGCCCGAATGGGCAGGGGCTCCGCCTCGCCGCCATCGACCCGCATCCACCCCATTTCAATGGCACTCCGTTCCCAATGCGGCACCATCACCGTCTGCATCCGCACTTCCGGTGCACCGGCCTCACGGAGGGTCCGCGCCCCCCACAGAATGGCATCGTCCGCTTCAGGCGATCCGCTCAGGCGCGCCCCAATGTCTTTGCACAACGCACGCAGATCCTCCACGCACTGGCCCTCTCCGAGGATGTGCCTGTGAATGTCGGACACCATGGTGCTGTCCTCCGCTGTCCAATGGGCCTCCTGGGCTTGCAATGCGCAGGCCCATCCCATGAAGACACACCACACTGCACATTTCGTCTCGCTCCTCATGACATCCAGCTTCCATTGTTGACGTCGAGGCCCTGCCCGGTCATGCCCCGCTGCTCAGGAGACAGCATCCAAAACACCGTGTCCGCCATCTCTTCTGGTGTACTCATGCGTCCAGTCGGCAACATGGCACATTGTTGCGCGTGACAAGCCTCAAAGGTCATTCCTTGGGCATCCGCCATGCGCTGGATGCTGTCCCGCGCCATGTCCGTTTCGACCCAGCCTGGGCAGATGGCATTGACCAAAATGCCTTCGCCTCCCCATTCCACCGCCAAGCTCCGGACCAATCCGAGCACCGCGGTTTTGGATGTGACATACGCACTTTGCTGCGGAACACCGAAACGCGCCAAGACACTGCTTGTTGCCACCGCATGGGCCACTTCCCCCGTCCGTTCCACGTGGTCCTTCAAGTAAGGACGCGCCACATGGAAGGTCACATACACCCCGGTCACATTGACCCTGAGGATGTCGTCCCAACGGTCTTCGCTCGGGTCGGTCGTATAGACATTGGCCCCTCCAATGCCCGCATTGGCGAACACTCCGCAAAGCGTGAGTCCTGGTTTGGACATGGCCTTGGCCAAAGCCGCCTCGAACCGACTTCGATCCGATACGTCCAATGCCATCATCTCGTGTCCATCACCGGACATCTGGCCTAAGGTTTCCTCGAGGGCAGCCTTTCGTCTTCCCACGAGGAACACCACATGCCCTTCCCTTGCGAATCGGATGGCGGTGGCCCGGCCAATGCCGGAACCCGCGCCCGTGATCAAGACGGCTTTGCGCATGGTGCGAAGATGGGGAAAAGAGAAAGGCCCGACTTGCGTCGGGCCTTTCCTGTTTCGTTGGAACGTTGACGTTCCGAATTCGAGATTACTCCTCGCATTCGGTACCGAAGGCACCGAGGAAGATCAAGAGGTCGGAGGTCGTCGTCTGTCCGTCGGCGTTGAGGTCGGTCGGGCAGGGGTTGGCCACGTTGAAGATGCAGGAACCATCGTCGTTCGTTGCGATCTCGTCGTAGTTCTCAGCGTTCACGTAGGTACAACCCATCAAGTAGCCAGTGAAGTCGCACAAATCATTGTTCACGATGTCAATGCTGTCTGGCGACTGGTAGTTCAAGGCAAAAGGAAGGTCACAACCTTCAACACAACCACTGCCGATGCCGACCTGGAAAGTACCTGTATTACCGCTTGAAGTGTTGAAGGCGTCCTCCATTTCCCATCCGAAGAAACCGAAACCAAAGCCATCCTCAATCACAAAGTCATAGCAACCTGGCTCGTCAAGACAAATGTCAATCAACTGTGTGCCGCCCGCGGTATTGTCCGTCATGCCAGACAGGACCGTATCACCAGCAGCATTCAAGAATGCATACGTCACCTCCCATGAGGAGAAAATCGAAGTAGATCCTTCGATTACCAACTCCACTGGAGCACCGAAGCAGCAGCTTCCATCGTCAACTGATGCGAAGGGGTTATAGTTCGTAGCGTCGGAGTCGGTACAACCAAGACAGCTGTAATCACAGAGCGTGTTGTCTTCGAAGTCTACCGGACCGTTGTAGTTACACGCCGTGCTGTCGGCACAACCCGTGGTCGGGGCAACTGCACACGTGATGGCCATGCTGATGGAGTACGGGGTGGTGCTGGACACGCAGCTCACGGAACCATCAGAGGTGAAGCTCACCGTCACGGAATCTGTAGCGAACACAAGGCTGTCATCCGCATCCACGTCGCTGTTGTACAGGTTGGCACCGGTTGCAGCGTCATCGATCACGAGCTCGTCCCAGCCTTGCTCGATGAGCGTACCAGCGAGGTCAATCACAATCGCTCCACCGCCGTTGATGTTGTTGAGCGTGAAGCTCCAGTCCTCGTTGTTGTCATAGCAGTAGTTCCACGTCTCCGTCTCACAGCCCAAACAAGAGGTGTATTCACACGGATCGTTCGGGTCGTCGACGTTGGCGTCTGCGTTGTAATTACAAGCACCAGCTTGCTGACAACCGTACACAACGGGCTCACAGGACACGCTCAGGTCGAACGGACCACCGATAGAACCGTTTCCGGCAGAAACCAGGATGGAGTAGTTGTTGGCGTTGGCGTCGGAGATGAACTGGAGCGTCTCACCGTTGTCACAACCCTCGCTGCTGATCACGGTGTTGTCGCCCTGATCATAGCACAGGATGCTGGAGCAGAGGCCCGTGCCACCGAACATGGTGAAGGACAGTTCGACAGTCTCATCAGCCTCGAGGTCGACATATGCGTCCATGGTGCAATCGCCGCTGCAAAGCTGCGACAGGTCACCGTTCGAAGAGATCACTTGAGCATAAATACCGTCTGATTCGGTTCCGTTGTTGGTGAACAACACCGTGTAGTCACCACCCATGAGGGGGAGGTAGTAGTCACTGAACGGCGTCGGGAAAACGTCACCAGCAGCCACTTCAATGGTGTCGCCATTTGGTGACACAATCGCAGCGCTAATGTTCTGGTAGTTGTCCTCGTCAAAGCTCATCACTGAGAGGAAAGCGTCCGGTGTGCTATACTCCTGGAAGAGGGCGAACTCCGTGTTCACCGTGGAACCGCAAGTCGTGATGGTCACGAGTTGCTCCACACCACCGTTGTTGAAGGTGTACCACACACCGGGGTCGTCACCTCCACACGGATCAACTCCGCCCGCGGCGGTAGCACCACCAGTGTTGCCACTGATGGTCTCACCACAAGCCACAGCAATGGCGTTGTCACAGCTGTCGTTCGGCTGGGTCACGCCAATGTAGAGGCAACCGCTGTTGACGGTGGCGTCAGCATCGTAGTTGGAGGCTGTCGAATCGGTACAACCCAGAACCTCGGCAGCCACGCTCACGTTGAACGATCCGCAACCTTCCGACTGGGTCGTCCACAAGAAGAGGTAGTAGTTCTGGCTGGCTTCAGGATTGGTTATGGACACCGTGGCCGGTTCTTCCTGATCGGTGCCGAAGAACTGAGGCATTGGTTCTTCAAGGGCACCCAGGACGCTACCGCTCTGCTGGTCGTTGAGGTCCGTGCAGTCCGCACCGGTGTACACACCGTAACCCACAGCACCGTCACCCGTGGCAGCCACGGTCAGGTTGTACAGGTTGTAGTTGGTGTCCACTTCAAGCTGGTACCACACACCGTATGTCGTAGCGAAGAAGCTCAAGTTTGCGAGGCCGAAGTCGTCATCTGGATTGGCGCAGCAGGTGCTTCCGTCGTATGAACCGCCGTTTACCAATGGGAGAACCACGTCACAGACGTCGTCGTTGACTGGGAAGCCGAAGTCACAAGCCGCGCAGATGGTCTCGACCACGATGCCGGTCTGCGTGTTAAAGCTGCTCCAGGTACTCACACGCAGAAGGTAATTGTTTCCTTGCTCGGCGTTGATGGACACGATGGAGTTGTACCCATTGCCGGCGCCACAACCTGAAACACCGGAGTCGTCGTTGGTGGCAACCGGAGTGAGGGTGCCATCTCCGTTGTCCACGAAGACGATGACATCCGTGTCGGTCACACCATTGTCTGCGTTCTGGGAGGCACACAGGTCGAACGTGACTTGGTAGTCCTGGTCAGCGTTGAACTCGTACCAAATGGCGCCCCTCTGGGAAATGGGGTTTCCGAGGACGGTCGTGCCGTTGTATTCGTCACCGTTGGCGTTCTCGAGAGAACCGCTCACGATCAGATCACAAGCAATGGCTTGCGCGCTCTGCCAGTCGTCGTTGGCCGGCGGGAACTCACACGTACCATCGTCCACCGAGGCGGAGTTGTTGTAGTTGTTGGCCGCGGGATCGGTACATCCGGGGAATTCACAATCCGTGACGTCCGTTCCACCGAATGCCATCTGCACGCCGTCGGCAGTGCCGAAGGTAAGCGGAGCGTATTCGTTGCCCAAGTTGTCGGCAAGGCCCCAACCCTCCGACGTGAAGATCGGGTCAGTGTTGAACGTATAGCAACCGATGTCGAGGCAGTTAATGGACGTAATGGTCGAAGGACCAGCCGGCATCGTGCCCGTGAGGACAGTGTCGCCCGTCTCTTCACTGACGACGTAATAGTAGTCGTCATTGGACCAACCGTTGCCGCTGTTGTCCTGAAGGGTAAGGTACAGAGCGAGCTGACCGTTGTCACACACCACACAGGAACCGTCGTCCACCGTGGCATCTTCGTCGAAGTTGATGGCTGCAGTGAGGGTACAACCGCTGACGCAAGCACCGACAGAAGCGCCGAAACCGATGTCATACATACCGAGGCCACCTGCGTGGATCTCGTTTCCTTCGAAGTCAATGATGGACCACTGCGCGATACCAGTGGTGGACCCACCACCTCCGGAGAAGGCGAGACAAGCGTCATTCGGGACGCAGAACTCCCAGTAACCGTCCCCCGGGCTCGTCTCGTAGTCCGGTGGATACAAGTTGTTCACGTAACCCCCAGCGAGGATGGTGTCACCGGTAGCTGCGTCATAGATGATGGCAGCATTGCTACCCCAGTTCAAAAACTGGTCGTGGGTCAGGTTGAGGAGGTAGCTCGTGCTGTCCGCATTGCCGGAGCAAGAGGGAAGGAGGCAGGAACCGTCGTCCGTCGTAGCGTCCGCAACGTAGTTGAAAGCGTCGCTGTTGGTGCAACCGCAGGCCACTCCGGGTCCAGCCACACCGAAAGTGCCGAAGCCGTTGTTGTTCATCTGGGCGTAGAGAATGTCACCCGTGGCGTAATCGATGATTTGCCACTCCTTTTCACCTTGGTAGAAACCGCCGGCAAGCTCGAGCGTGTAGCAGTCCGAGTTGGACAAGCAGATGAGGTCGTAACCCTGATCACCGGCACTCACCGTGAATTGGGCATCGTCCAAGGAACCGGAGGCGACCACTTCACCTGCAAGGTTCTGGAACGTGTAAGTCGTTCCGTCCCAGCCGTCACCGAAGGTGTCGTACATCATGAACGTTACGAGCGACTCGCCGTCTGCACATTCTGGGTAGAAGCAGGTTCCATTGTCCAAGGTCGCAGTACCATCGTAGTTCAGGGCCGTTACGTCCGTACAACCACAAACTTCAGCTTCAGTACCAAAGTAGAAAGCAGACGAGCCGCCGTCTTGGCTGAACGCGATTTGCTCACCGGTGTAAGCGTTGACAACAGAGATGCTGATCTGCGTCTCGAAAGCACCGCCACCAGAAACCAACTCATAGCAACCAGGAGTCAAGCAGATGGTATCTTGCCCTTCGATTGGGCCACCGGGAAAGCCCTCGTCGAAGGCTGTTACAGAAGAATCGAGGTTGCCGCTGGTGACGAAGCTACCATTGTTGTACAGCTCGTAAGTGTTGCCATTCCAGCCGTCACCATAGGAGTCAAACATGTTGATGAACACCATGGTCACCGCGCTGTCCGGACAGAGGTCAAGAAGGCAAGAGCCGTCATCTAACGTGGCATCCATGTCGTAGTTGAGCGCGTTTTCATCCGTGCAACCCGGGACATCAGCTGTCAACGTGAAAGCCCAAGTCTCGAGGCAGTAGTTGCCAAAGCCACCGCAGTTCGCGAGGGCAGCAGAGCAAGTGCCCACACAGTTGAAGTCTCCTGCGTCCACGAAGAATCCAGAACCACCATCACCATAATCGTCACTCATGGTCACGGTGTAGTCACCGGCGCCGTAGGTCACAACATTGAAGTCGGACGTACTGTTGGCACCACCCGGAAAAACCAGGTTGTGGTCAGTTTCGTTAAAAATCGTGTCCCCATTGAAGGTTACGATGCACACATCAAGCTCGCTCGGATAGNAATCCGCGTCGAACGTTATCGTCTGGGCTTGCACAGACGCAAAAAGGGCCAAAGCGAAANCGCCAAGGGCACCTCGGAGAATGGTAGTTCTCAGGTTCATGATTAAGGTTTTTTCCAATTGCTCCGCCAATATAGAGGAATCATTGGCGAATCGTGAAGCCTGAGACAAGAGAATTCTATGGGCACATGTCGCAACGGGGACGATNAACTTCGCCATTTGCCTGATAATCACACATGCACAGCAAAAAAGCCCCGAATGTTTCCATCCGGGGCTATTGATAACGTAACGGGTCTCGCAAACGAAATTTGTAGACGTCGACGCTGACGCCCCTGTGATCATTCGTTACACGGGTCTCCGAAGCTGATGAGGAACTCCAGCAAGTCCGCCGTGGTCGTCGCGCCGTCCTGGTTGAGGTCGGTCGGACACGGACTTTGGAGGATGAATTCGCAAGATCCATTGTCCTGAAGGGCATTCAAGTCGTAGTTCTCTGCAATGTCATAGGTACATCCACCACAACCGTCGAAGACGCAGTCCTCCAGCACCGTGATGTTGGCGTCAGGATTGTAGTTACAGGCCACAGGGACGGTGCAACCGGAGATGCAATCGGTCTCTCCCACCTCGAAATACACCGCCGCACTCGGAGCGCCGCCTGACGTGATGCCACTCGATGCACCCAACAAGGTCCACCCGACCTCCACGGGAATTACACCCGNAGAGACTTCCAAGTAGTAGCAGCCGTCGGCCAGGCAGAACTCGTCCGTCCCGCTGGTTCCCTCAGGCGTCACCGTGAAGCCGATGCTGGGCAAGCCACCCTGCGCCAACAGCAAGCCATCCACGGAGTAAAGGCTGTATTGGGCACCGTTCCAACCATCGCCGAAGTCGTCGGTCATCAGCAAGCGGATGCACTGCTCGAAGCAGCAGGTGCCATTGTCGATGATGGCCTCATCGTCATAGTTGCACGCTGCCTCATCGGTGCAGCCGGCACAGGACGTGTAGTCACAGGTGCCATTGTCAGCCGTGGCATCCGGATTGAAGTTGCAGGCACCGGGGTCGGCACAACCGCAGACCACACCTCCCAGAGAAAAGTTGGTCTCACCAATGGTGCCGCTGGCCACTTCACCGTCCACACCGGACAGGCTCCAGCTGATCTCTTCATCGAAGTCACCACCGCCCACAGAGAGGCGGTAACACCCCTCCACAAGACAGAAGGTGTCAAATCCTTCATCGCCACCGAGGAAATTGTCGACGTCCAANATGAAGAGGGCGCTGTCCAAGGTTCCAGACAAGAGCGTGTCNCCAGCATTGTCCATGAGGAAGTACTCCGCGCCATTCCATCCGTCGCCGAAGCTGTCGAACATCTCGAGCATCAGCGGAATGCCATCCGCGAATCCGTCCGGACAGGCACAGCTCAGGAAATCGCACGAACCGTCTTCAATGTTGGCTTCCGGATTGAAGTTGCAAGCCACACTGTTGGTGCACCCCTCCACAGCGGCAGCGCACGTCAGGGAAATCTCCACGGTGCCATTGTCATCCGTCACGGGGTCCCCGTCGGCATCCTCCGCCGACACATAAGCATAATAATGACGTCCCGGCTCGGAGATGAACTGCACCCAAGCGTCGTCTTGGTCAAAGAAGCCGCAGTTGATGAAGTCACTTTCTTCGGAAGCGTACACCCCGTCCTCCACGGTGAGGACACATTCGAAGAGGGCGGGAATGCCACCAGCACACACCGCGTCACTCACATACAGGTTGAGCTTGGAGTCGATGTTGGAGCCACACAGGCTCAGCGTATGCAACTCGCCCGTTCCTTCGAAGGTGTACCAGATGCCAGGTCCGGGCACCGGGTCACAGCCATTGATCAAATTGGGCGCACCAAGGTTGGTCGCGCCACCCGTGGATCCCGTTTCCGGCACACCGCAGGTGAGCTCCATCGCCGCACCACACGTATTGTTGGCTGGCACCACACTCCCGTAGTCGCAGCTTCCATCGTCCATGGTCGCGGTCGGGTCGTAGTTCGGTGCCACCGGGTCCATACACCCGAGGTATACGCCCGTGGTCACGAACTGGTATTGTCCGCAGTCGTCCGGGTCAGTGGTGAACACATAAAAGAGGTAGTCGGTATTGGGCTGCAGAACGGTGAATTGGCTGATCTCACCGGCGCACTGCTCAGAGACCAGGCAACCGACCTGCGCTTCGAGGTCGCCGCATTCGCCCACGTCGAAGATGGCCAGGCCGATGTTGGCCGAGTTGAGGTTGAGCAGGTCAAAGAAGAAGGTCTCGTAATCAAGGCTGTTGAACTGGTACCACACACCGTAGCTCGTCTGGAAGCCTGCGAGNAAGCTGACGTTGACGTTGTCCGGGCTGGTGCAACACACCGAGCCCACTTGTGGAACGCCGTTCTGGAGTTCCAGCGCACTGGCGCATTCGTCGTTGATGGGCGCACCACTGCTGCAATCCACACACTCCACAGACAAGAGGAACTCATCACCGCTGGTGTACTCACTGAAGCGGGTCACGTGGATGTAGTAGTCCTCGCCTTGCTCGACGTTGAACGCCACCTCACTCATGAATCCATCCTCACAGCCATCATCGTTTCCGCCGAGACATTCGAGGTTGTCGAGGTCGCCGTCCACAGCACGAAAGACGAACACCTGGGAGTCAAAGAGGGGGTTGCCGGCCGGGTTGAAGGCATCCGTACCACAGGTGCTGACCACCATTTGCTGGTCGGCCTGGGCATTGAACACGTACCACACACCTGCCGCATTGATGTCTTGACCTGAGCAGGTCGTTCCGACAAGGCCTTCCCCATCGACCGCATACGTCAGCGTTCCTGACACTTGGGCGCCGCACTGAACGGCTTGCGCACTGTAGGCATAGTTGTTGGCTGGCGGACACTCGCAGGAACCGTCGTCTTGGTTGGCGCTCGGGTTGTAGTTCAAGCAGAAGGGGTCCGTGCACCCGATGATGTCACAGGTTCCCGTCTCGCCGATGTCCAGACCATAGCTCGACACCTCGTCCACGCCCGTACCATAGAAGTTGCCTGCCACGTCTTCGAGGTACCAACCGATGTCGTCGGAGTCATCACCTGGGGTAATGTCAAACAGGTAGCAACCCGGGGCCAAACACACGAGGTCTGTGCCGCTCGTCAACAGGTCACCTTGATCGGCCTGGTCTAGCGTACCGGTGGCCGCGATGTTGCCGTTCCCATCAGAAATGTAGTATACACCGCCATTCCATCCGTCGCCAAAGGCGTCCGTCATCCGCACCTCCAAAATCAGCTCGCCCGGATCGCAGTAGATGCAACTGCCGTCGTCAATGGAAGCGGTCGGCGTGAAGTTCGTCGCGTTGAAATCGGTACATCCGTAGCAGGAGAAGTTGCAGAAGCCACTGTCAAACACCGCATTGGGGCTGAAGTTACACGCGGTCGGATCGGTACATCCCACCGGACAGCTTACGTCGCCCAAGGTGATGCGGTCGGCACCGCTGATCTGCTGGTCCCCGAATTCCGCCTCATCGAGCGAGCCCGTGTACTCCACGGTGCCGTCGAATGTGGTGAACGAGTAAATGCCGTTGTTCCATCCGTCCTGGAAGCTGTCGAACATTTCGAAGTTGTAGCAACCCTCGGGCAGACACACCGCATGGATGCCCGAACCACCGAAGTCCACCACCGTATTGGTGGCCATGTCCCGGATGTTCCAGCTGATTTCACCATCCCAGCTTCCACCACCGACTTCCAAGAAGTAGAAGTACTCCTCGTAGCAGCAGGTACCATCGTCATAAATGGCGTCCGCGTCATAGTTCACAGCATCGCTGGCGGTGCATCCATAACAGGAGTAATCGCAATCCCCGCTGGAAATCGTCGCCGACTGGTCGTAGTTGCAGGCCGTCGGGTCGGTACATCCCTGGCAGGAGAAGTACTCGCAGCTTCCGTCGTTGAAGTTGGCCGTCGGATCATAGTTGCACGCGCCCTCCGTCGTACAACCCTGGTTCAAACAGGCTGGATCCCCCACAAAGAAGAACTCCTCGATGATGCCGCCGGGCTCACCGGGGCCGCCCTCGAGAATGACCTGTCCATCGCGAAAGACTTCCCAAGAAGCCTCCACAGCGAGGTTGTCAAAGTCGAGTTGCAACACATAGCAGTCATCGGCCAAACACAGGTCGAGGTCGATGGACGCCCCTTCGGCGAATTCCACAGACCCCATTTCCATTCCGCTGAGGTTGCCCACCGTGGCGCTGCCCACATTGCCCTGCGCATCCACCCAGCCATTGGCAAAGGCGTCGTAAAGGCGCACCGTCACACACGTGTTGTAGCAGCAGCTCCCATCGTCAAAGCCCGCTTCGGCGTCGTAGTTGCAGGCCGTCTCATCCATACATCCGGGGATGCCATCCAATTCCGTCAAGGAGAAGTTGAAGGCACCGGCCGGACCCACGGACAATTCGCCACTGCACGTCCCACCACAGATGAAGGGGAGGTTGGTGGTGTTGACCTCGAAACTCAATCCTCCATCGGCACCTGCGTCGAGCAAGATGATGGTGTAGGTGTCCTCACCGTACTCGGACAGGTCGATCTCATAAGTCTGGTTGAATCCATTGGTGGGCCAGATCTCCCCCTCGCTGAGGTTGATGATTTGCCCTTGGGTCACGCTCGTCACAGCCACACCATACTGCGTGGCATAGAAATCGGAGAACAGGGTAATGGACTGGGCGCGGACCTGAAGGGAGGCCATCAGCGCGGAGGTCAGAAAGCCGACGGCCAGAATGGCGCGGCAAGTGTTGCGGAGCATCATGAATGCAGCGGTTGCTAATTCGGTCAGGCTTCAGGCAGTGCCGTTGGTCGTCACGTTACACCCTCCGCCAGGAGGAAAGATACGATGAATCTTGCTCCGAAACAAACCCCCAACACCCCTCTAAACATCGCTGAAGACAAAGAATTAAGGCATCAATCTTGATTTTATACCCCCGAAATCATTTCAGATTGCCGCTCAACCTGCTCAGGACCACATCTCTGCATGCCAGCTTTCGTCGAAGTTCTTGACCAGCCAACCCCGCTCCGAGCGCGCCGCTTCCACCGTCGCCGCCAACGGGTCGACGACTTCNGTCTCACCGGTCACCACCTCCGCCTTGCGCATCGCCCAGAATTCCGCGGTCCGCGCGGCCGACCAAGTGCCCCCCGGCTGTCGCCACACCACNTGGTGGCGGTCAAACCAATCGACGCCGGCCTCCGCTCCGTGGGCGCGCACGAGCCCCACCAACTTGTCGATGCTGCACCCGGTCGCCCCGGCCTGCTGTTCATCNAGACCCACCACCAACACGCGGTCGTACAACACTTCGGCCGCCGCATGCAGCGCCGCCCCATGGGCCGACCAGCCCGCCAAGAACTTGCCCAGCCTCNCCCGTAGCTCCTGCTGCTCCTCGGCCGTCAAATCCCGGTCCGCCGTGTGCACCCACAACCGGGCGNGCCCCGGCAACTCCTGAAATNTCATGTCGTGAAATTAGCGCGCTTCGGCAGGCCGTCGAACCTGAGGGCCCGCCTCGATTCGGTGCGCCTCATGGTAGGCNTGCCTCAGGCCTTGCCCGCCAAGGCCCGCTNGCGGAGCCAAGGCAGCAGCACCAACATCAAGGATGGCATCGGCGACTGCAGAAAACCCAGCACCTCCCGGGCCACATTGTAGCCCGCTTCCTCCGCACCAGCCTGCCCATCCACCCACCAAAAGGTGGCGGTCACCAATCCTGCAACGCCGTAGATGAGCAGCAGCAACTTCCAACGATCGGCCACGCCCGCAGCCCGCAGAAACAAGGCGTCCAACGCAAAAAAGCACAGCACAATGGCGGCCATCAGCCCCCACTTCGCGCGCACCATCTCAGCCCTGCCCCACCCGTGAAACACCTCGTACGTATCTCGGGTGTACGCCACATTCGTGCGGCAGAGCGGTGCATAGCCATCCCACCACGACTTCCGCTTCTCGATCATGCAAGCGCGGTCCCATTCGCACTCCTCATGGCCATAGTCGTAGAAGTCCGCATACCGGTCCCCCACCGCCATGTAGTGGTTCAGCTTGATTTTGGTGTCCTCCTGAACATAGCCGAAGCCGATCATGGCCGCGAGCACCAACGCCCACCACGGGCGCCTCCACGGCAACAACGGCCCGCTCGCTCCAGCTCCACCAGCACGACCAGCTCCTCCCCCACTCATGCTGCAGCGATTTTGGCGGGCTGGCTGAACCGCGTCGCCCACAAGTACCACAACCAGAAGATGAAGCCGTAAACCAGCACCGTCCACGTGTAGTCGTGGTTGAATTTCAGCGACTGCGGCCGGTTGTACTGGATGATAACGAGACTGACCACCCTCAGCAAATTGGTCAGGTGGATCAGCACAATCCCCGCTGGAATGAACCACAGCTTGCGCTTGGCAGGCCCTGGAAATGCGAGGATGAAGACGGTGAAGAGGGCGAAGAGCACAAGCCCATCACATGGCGCCCCGATTTGCAACAGCCCCACACTGTCCGCAATGCCAATCTGCCAACGCAGCTCCGGCGTACTCACCTCGTAGAGCGCATAGCCGAGGTGGCGCAATGCCCATTCGGAATGAATGACCATCGAATGAATCAGGTACTCGTCGAGAAGCGTCTGGTCCTTCAAAAAATATTGATAGGCCACATACCACGCGAGGTATCCCACGAAGCCCAGCCCCAGAAATCGAACGAGATCGCGATCCACCGCTTAGGCGCTCAAGCGCGCTCCAACTCCAGCTCCTCCTTCCGGCGCCGGATNCCCAACACCCCAATACCAACGCCCCCGGCAATCAGAAACCCAAGGCCTCCATCGATGGGGATGCAGCCATTTGGATCCGTGGGCTGCGGTGTGTCCGACTGAACCCCTTCGGTATTGTTCTCCCAATAAGTAGAGCAAGTTGTTGTTGGATGGTTATTCCCACAGATCTCATTTCCACCCATGGAACAATCAAACTCTGGGTTAATAGTTGGAGCACAACTTTCAATATCAGCGCAATAAGCGCAACTACATGTGTTACAACAATTAGCAGGTCCCGTTTGGGAGAAAGCAACAGATGACCAAGCCACACTAACCAGCAAAATCAGACAGCACCGAAGCAACCTCAACATACTCTCGAAGTTAACCCGAAGAGTCTGACTGACTGAAGATTATCTTTATAGAATGGCAGGGATGGATGTGAGCGCCTCGAACAGCAGTCTGAAACAGCTCAGGCTGGCTTTGAAAGTGGCGGCCAAGAATTGGTTACTGCTCCTGCTCCTGCCCGCGATNGCCTACGGATATGGCCGGTTCGTCACCCACCAGCAACTCGACCAATACAGCGCTCAGGCGGAACTGTTGCTCGAAGAGAAGGACGAGTACGACAAGGCCCGCGAAATGGTGAAGGGCGTCATCAGCCGCCGATTTCAGCGGCAAGGACCGGACATCGCCAACCAGGTCCGGATCCTGAAAAGCCGGGACCTGGTGGCCAAGGCCGTCGGCGATCTCGATCACAACATCACNCATTTCATCGTGGGCCGTGTGCGCGCTTTGCCCGTGGGCGGATTGAGCGGCGTGGAAGTGGAAGCCTGGCCCGAGCAGTTCAGCAACAACGCACTCGGGATTGACTTCGACGTCGAGGTCTTGGATTCAGAACGCTACCGTTTGCGGGCTGAGCTTAGAAATGGCCGTGTCTACGAGGGGGANNACCAGCTTTNANGANGTGGTNCAAAACGGCGACTTNAAACTNGCCNTCCNNNGGGCNNCCNATGGNNGGGGCACCATCGAGCAGGCCATTGCNCAAGGACAGCGNTTCCAAGTCCGCAACGACGAGCAGATCATCCGCCAGTATCGCAGCGGACTCCAANTCAGCGGAGTGGGACAGACCAGCATCCTCAAGCTGCAGATCAACGACATCCGGCCGGAGCGGGCCATCGAATTCCTCGATGCCCTGTCGAAGCGGTATATCGAATATTCCACCGCAGCCCGAGAGGAGGTCAATGCCAAGACGGACGAATTCATCGAGACCCAGCTCTTCCAGATCGAGGCCAACATNGACAGCNTNCAGGACATCATTGACCAGCAACGCGAGCGGGCCGAAGTACTCGACCTGACCCGCAACGAGCAGGTCTATTTCCAGGAGCTCGTTCAACTCGAAAGCCAGCGGGAAGAGCTTCGGCTCAACCTCCGCAGTTTGGAAGCCCTCGAGGACTACCTCGGCCGCGGCGTGGAGAACACAAGCATCCCCCCTTCGGCCTTCCTGACCTCGGATGCCGTGGCCGCTGACAAAGTGGGGCAGCTGTATGACCTGCAGCTCCAGCGCACGCAAATGCTGCTGGACGTCACGCCGAGCAGCTTCCAGGTCAAGCGCCTCGATTCGCTGATTTCCACCACGCGGTTCAGCCTGTTCGAGTACATCACGTCAGCGCGGAAAGGCCTTGAATTGGAAGACGGTCAGCTGCGCGAGCGGGTGGGTGAATTGGAAGGCAAGCTGTTCCGCCTGCCCAAAAGCGAACGCGAGATCCTCGCCATCGAACGGCGGCTGGCCATCAACGACAAGTTCTTCGGCTACCTGCTCGAGCAGCGGGCCACCAACCTCATCGCCCGCGCGGCCATCACCTCCAACGCGAGCATCATCGAGGCGGCACGCAGCATCGGCATCACGGGGCCGGACAAAGGCAAGACCATCCGCAACTACACCCTGATGGCCTTGGCTGTGGCCGTGGGATTGGCGGTGTTGAGGCTGCTCCTGTTCGAGCGGCTGGAGAGCGTCAACGAACTGCGGGAAGCCACGTCCCTGTCGGTCAGCGGGGGCATTCCGCGCCATGAGGACATCGGGGAGAAAGAATACGTGCTGGTGGCGAGCAAGAGCCCGCGCCACCCCACCACTGAGGCCTTTCGAGGGCTCAGGACCAACCTCCAATACCTGCTCAATCGGGAAGGACAGAACACCATTCTGGTGAGCAGCATGCACCCCGGCGAGGGCAAGACCTTCACGGCCACCAACTTGGCCGCCCTCATTTCGCAAACCGGCAAGCGGACCCTCCTCATCGACTTTGATCTCCACAAGCCTCGGGTGCACAAGGCCGTCGAGCTGGAACGGGGGATCGGCCTGAGCGGCTACCTCATCGGCAAGACCGATTGGAAGGACGCCGTTCAAAGCACCCACGTCGACGGACTCGATGTGTTGACGTCCGGACCCGTGCCGCCCAACGCATCGGAGCTCGTACTGAACGAGCGGACGGACAATCTGATAGCGGAAGCCCGAAAAGCTTACGATTTCGTCGTCATTGACACCCCACCCATGCTGCTCATCACCGACGCCCTCGTGTTGATGAAGCACGTGGACCGCGCCCTGCTGGTAGCCAACGTCAAGCGCACCAACCTCCGCGGCATGCGGCAACTGGAAGACCTGCTCGCCCAAAATCAGCTCGAACACGTGAGCATGATCCTCAACGGCATCGTGCCCACCCGTTGGCGTTACTACGCCTCGAAGTACGCGTACCGCTACCTGTACAATTATGGATATGGGTATGGCGGATACGGCAGCTACACTGGGTACGGCGGGTACGGATATGGCGATGGGGGCTACGGTGACCAGCCCGGGACCTGAGGCCCATGTGCGGCATCACCGGCATCCACGGCAAGGTGGACGGAGCGGCTTGGGCCGCTGCGCGGCGGATGACCGCGTCCCTCGCCCACCGCGGGCCGGATGCCGAAGGGCATTGGACGGATGACCAACACGTGGTGCTGGGACACCGCCGGCTGAGCATCCTCGACACCTCCGACGCGGCCAACCAACCCATGGTGAGCTGGTGTGGCCGATACGTCCTCGCCTTCAACGGGGAGGTGTACAACTACCGGGAATTGCGGGATGAATTGGACTACCCGTTCCAGACCAGCGGAGACACCGAAGTCGTTCTCGCCGCCCTGCGCGAATGGGGAACGGCTGCGCTGCACCGCTTCAACGGCATGTTCGCTTTGGCGCTGTGGGACACTGCCGAAGAACGCTTGCTGCTCGCCCGCGACCGGATGGGCATCAAACCCCTGTACGTGGCGACGGTGGAGGACGGGCTCGTGTGGGCGAGCGAAATCCGCGCCATGCTAGCCTCTGGTCGCATGGCACCCCGACTGGATCGCAAGGGATTGGTCGATTACCTCCAATACCAGACCGTACACGGCCCCGGTACACTCGTGGAAGGGATCGACCTGCTCCCTGCCGGCCACCTGCTGTGGGCCGATGACAATGAAGTCCGCAGCGAATGCTGGTGGGACGCCGCCACAGCGGGCTTGGAGGCCGCCCGACTCGGGGAGCCCTGGACCTACAACGCCCAGCCGGCAGCGATCCGGGTGCGGGAGTTGTTGACCGACAGTGTGGCCCTGCGGATGCGGTCCGATGTGCCGTTTGGCGCATTCCTGTCCGGCGGCATCGATTCCAGCGCGGTGGTCGCCTTGATGTCCGAGGTCAGCGAAGGCAAAGTGGCCACGTTCAATGTGGCCTTTGAAGAAGACGAATTCGACGAAAGCCAATTCGCCCGGCGCATGGCACAATTGTGCCGCACGGACCACCACGAAATCCGACTTCGCGCCCACGATTTCCTTGACGCCGTTCCCGATGCAATGGCGGCCACAGACCATCCGAGCGGCGACGGGCCCAATACCTTTGTCGTATCACAGGCCACCAAAAAGGCGGGCCTCACCGTGGCGCTCAGTGGATTGGGCGGGGATGAGCTGTTTGCCGGGTACCCCGTGTTCCGGCGCACCCTCGACCTGATGGACAAGCAATGGGCGATGGCCTGGCCCAAAGGTCTGCGTCGCCTCGTTGGACGGGCTGTCCAAAGCGCCCGACCGGGGGTGGCCAGCCGCAAGCTCGCGGACTTGTTGGCCGGCGACACCATGGACCCTGCCGCCACTTACCCCATCAGCCGCCGGGTCTTGCTCGATCCGGACGTGGCGCGCCTTCTGGCCACCCCCGTGACCCAGGACCGAGTGGCCGTGTGGAGCCGTTCTGCATTGACGCGTTCTCCCGGCCGAGAACTCCCTGTTTTGAGTCGGGTCAGCCTTGCCGAGTTGCACACCTACCTGCAACACGTGCTCCTGCGCGACACCGACCAGATGTCGATGGCGCATGCCTTAGAAGTTCGGGTGCCCTTCCTCGACCACCGGCTCGTCGAGACGGCCCTTGCCATCCGTGACGACATCAAGTTTCCGCGCACGCCCAAGCCCCTGCTGACCGCGGCCCTGGATGACCGATTGCCATGCGAGATCATCGACCGGCCCAAAATGGGATTCACCCTGCCGTGGGAAGTGTGGTTGCGCGGCGCACTGGAGCCCTTGTGTCGTGCCGGGCTGCGGACCCTGTCCGACCGAGAATTGCTCCATGGCCCGGCGCTGGACCGACTCTGGTCCGACTTTGAAGCCGGTCGGGTCAGCTGGTCGCGCATCTGGAACCTGGTCGCCCTCGGCCAATGGATCGAACGCCATGACCTCCAGTGACCGACGCCCGCTCGTTCTGGTCGCCATCGACTGGTATTTGCCCGCCTACCGGGCCGGCGGTCCTGTGCGCAGCGTGGCCAACCTCGTGAACGCCCTCGGCGACGACGTGGATTTCCGCATTGTTACCGGCGACCGCGATCTCGGCGCTTCGGAACCGCTGCCCGTAGAGATGAACACGTGGGAATCCTTTGGCAAAGCGCAAGTACTGCACCTCCCCCCCGCCCAACAGACGGCCGCACATTGGACGGCTCTGTTGACGGAGCTTCAACCCGACCGACTGTACCTCAACAGCTTGTACAGCGGCCCCTTCAGCCGGCTGCCCTGGCGTGTCGCCCGCAAGCTGGGCGTGGCCACCACACTGGCACCGCGGGGCATGCTCGGCGAGGGCGCCCTGTCCATCAAGCCGCTCCGCAAACGGACGTGGCTCACCGTGCAACGCTGGACAGGCCGGTATGCCGACCTCACTTGGCACGCCTCCACGGACGCCGAGCGGGAGGAAATCCAGCGCTGGTTCCCTGAAGCCCGCATCCAGGTGGCCCTCAACCTGCCGACCCCGTTCGCAGGGTTGCCCCCAGCCCTGCGCCCCCCCATCCGACTGCTCAGCGTGGGCCGCATTCACCCCATCAAGAACTACAGCTTCGGCGTGGAGCTGGCCAAGATGCTGCGCGCCTCGGGGCATGACGTGGAGTACCACATCGTGGGGCCGTTGGAAGATGGGGGCGAGGCCCAGCACCTCGAAGCACAAGCCGATGGCATTTCCTTGAAACTCATCGGTCCCGTTCCCCCCACGGCATTGCAACCCCATGTCGAAGCGGCCCACCTCGTCATGGTGCCGAGCTTCAACGAGAATTTCGGGCATGCCGTCGCCGAAGCGGTGGCCGCCGCCCGCCCTGTCCTGGTCTCCGACCGCACGGCATGGACCCACATGAACCCGGGCCCCACCGTGCGCTGTCTGCCGTTGGATCTGGACGCCTGGTTCCAAGCGGCGAACGACCTGTTGTCCATGTCTGCAAGCGACCTCGAATCCAGCGCCCGAGACACCCATGCGCGGTGCCTCCTTAGCCCGTCGCATCTTGCAGCACAACGCGCTTTGTTTCAACCATGACCGTTTCCGTCGTCACCGTTACGTTCAATGCAGCGGCCACCGTGGCGGAGGCGGTGGAGAGCGTGGTGTCTCAACGGGGCGACTTTACCTTGGATTACCACATTGTCGACGGGGCCTCGACCGACGACACACTGGAGAAACTCGCGCCCTTCGAGGACCGCATCGCCCAACTCACGAGCGCGTCCGACAGCGGCCTCTACGACGCCATGAACCGCGGCGTGGCCCGCGCCAAAGGCGACATCATCGGCATCCTCAACGCCGACGACCGCTTCGCGGATGACCGCGTCATCGCCGACGTCCTCGACGCATTCGACGCCACCGGCGCCGACGCCATCTACGCGGACCTAGACTACGTAGGAGAAGATGGACACACCGTCACGCGCCAGTGGCGGTCCGGTCATCCAGGCAACTGGCGCAAGGGGTGGATGCCGCCGCACCCGACGCTCTTCATGAAGCGGGAACTCTACGAGCAAGGCGGACTGTTCAACCTCACATTGCAAAGTGCAGCCGACTACGAACTCATGCTCCGCTTCTTCCATTTTCGCGGAGCGGAACTCGCCTACCTGCCGCGGGTCACAGTCAAAATGCGGACCGGAGGACAATCCAATGCCAGCTTAGGCAACCGCCTGCGGGCCAACGCCGAGGACGCCCGGGCATGGAAGCTCAACGGCGCGCGACCACCACGGCTCCTGCGGCTCCAAAAGCCGCTCCGAAAAGTGACGCAGTTCAGCGGCCGCTGAAAATCAGCGGAGGCTGTAGTTGGGGGCCTCGCGCGAAATCATGACATCGTGCGGGTGGCTCTCCTTGACGCCTGCAGACGTGATGCGGACAAACTTGGCACCGTGCAGGGCCGGGATGTCCTTGGCCCCCACATAGCCCATGCCGGCCCGCAGGCCGCCAATGACTTGGTACATGACCTCCTGGACCGTGCCCTGGTAGGGAACGCGGCCGGAAATGCCCTCGGGAACGAGCTTCTTAAGGTCGTCCTCGGCATCTTGGAAGTAGCGGTCCTTGGAGCCCTTCTGCATGGCCTCGAGGCTGCCCATGCCGCGGTAGCTCTTGAAGCGGCGCCCTTCGTAGATGATGGTTTCACCCGGGCTTTCCTCAGTGCCAGCGAGCATGCTGCCCACCATCACGGAGTGCCCGCCACCGGCCAACGCCTTGGCGATGTCTCCTGTGTATCGGATGCCGCCGTCTGCAATCAGCGGGACGTCAGTGCCGGTCAAGGCTTCCGCCACGGCCATGACCGCACCCAACTGCGGAACGCCCACACCGGCGATGACCCTTGTGGTGCAAATGGAGCCGGGGCCGATGCCCACCTTCACACCATCGGCGCCCGCTTCGACGAGCGCCTTGGCGGCTTCCCCCGTGGCGATGTTGCCGCAAACGATGTCGGTGTCAGGGTAGGCCTTCTTGACATGAGCCAGCATCTCGATGACCCCGCGGCTGTGACCGTGGGCCGTGTCGATGATGAGCGCGTCCACGCCGGCATCGACCAGCGCCTCCACGCGCTCCATGGTGTCGCCGGTCACGCCCACAGCAGCAGCACAGCGCAGGCGGCCGAACTTGTCCTTGCAGGCGTTGGGGAACTCCTGCAGTTTGATGATGTCGCGGTAGGTGATCAGGCCCACCAGCTTGCCCTCGGCGTCGACCACGGGCAGCTTCTCGATCTTCTTATCGCGGAGGATTTCCTCGGCGCGCTTGAGGTCCGTTCCGTTGGGCGTAGTGACCAGTTGGTCCGCCGTCATGACCTCCGAAATCGGACGGGCCATGTCGCCTTCGAATCGCAGGTCGCGGTTGGTCACGATGCCCTTGAGGAAGCCGGCGTCGTCCACCACGGGGATGCCACCAATGCGGTGCTCCGCCATGATGTGGTGTGCGTCGCCCACAACCGCGTCCACAGGAAGGGTGATGGGGTCCTGGATCATGCCGCTTTCGCTGCGCTTCACCTTGCGCACCTGGGCGGCCTGCGCCGCGATGGTCATGTTCTTGTGAATGACGGCAATGCCGCCTTGGCGGGCCATGGCGATGGCCATACCGGCTTCACTCACCGTGTCCATGGCCGCGGCCACCACCGGGACGTTGAGGACGATGTTGCGGGAGAAACGGCTGCGGAGATTGGTGTCGCGCGGAAGCACTTCGCTGTAGGCCGGGACGAGCAAGACGTCGTCATACGTGAGGCCTTCTCCGATGAACTTGGGGCTGTGGTGGGGCGTGTCGGCGGTCATGTCGGGCGAATCGGGCGGAGTCCGGATATTCCGGCAAAAGTAGCCCACAACTCGCTGGGTTCAAGGCCCCTTTGCGCCCCGGTTTTTCACGGCCTGCGAACGACCTGCACGTGCCCCCGGCGGGCCACCACCCGACCGGCGCCATCCTGGATGCGCAGGGTATAAGGATAGAACGCCTCGGGCAACAGGGCCCCATCCTTCGTGCCGTCCCATGCGGCTTCCGGATTCTCGGTCGTCCAAATCAGGTCTCCCCAACGAGAGAAGACGTCCACGCGGTATTCGGTCACATCGGCAAACGCGATGGACGGCTTCCAGGTGTTGTTGAACCCATTGTATACCAACGCATTCGGGATCCACACCACGGGTGGCAGGGTGAGGCACACCTCGTTGGACATGGAGGCCCAGCCGCTATCGACTTGCTCCGCCCGTACGCGGTAACAGAATTCGCCCGGCGAATCGACCTGATCCTCCAATTCGTCGTCGTAGCTCAGATTGAACGGCCCGAAATCTTCGACCTCTTCCAGGGGCGATCCAAACTGGACACCGCGCAACAGCACATGACGGCTGCGGGGCGCGTCCCACCCCTCGAACGCGGTCCACGACAGGGCGTTGGCCAACCGGCCCTCCAACACCGTGCCCGTCAGATACACGGACTCCGCCACCGGGGTGCCGAGTACGCTGTCTCCACAGGCATTGACCACCTTGAGGTAGTACCGGTACTGGCCCAACCCCCCTTCAATGGTGCTGTCCAGCATCTGGATTGGACCTCCGAGCGACCACGTGCTCGTGACGAATTCATAATCGTCGTCATAAGGTTCATTGCGCCACAACTCGTAGGTGTGCGGCTCGCTGGAGCTCGCGTCCACCTCCGCGCGCAACACGGCCACGGAATCGGTGACGATGCTGACTTCCGTCCACCGCATCCACTCCGGGCCTCTAGGATAGGTAAACAAGACCTCCTGCACGTTGGACGACTGCGTCCAGGATTCCCCTTCGGCGTGGGCCACCACCCGATACCGGTAGAGGCTCCCGATGTTGGCACCGATGTGCTCGAAATAAGTCAATGCACCGTCCACTTCGCCGAGCAGGAATGGCCCTGATTCGATGCCATCCTGCGTCAATTCAGACGCCCAGACCTCGTAGCGCTCCACCCCGGCAGGCCATTGGTAGACGGGGGACCACTGCAGGTCCGCACGGTCCGTGCACTGGGTCCAGTCCACATCGAGGTAGCACGACGGGACGCAAGCAGGATTGGCCGCACCGGGGTCCGGCACACCGCCCACGTAGCAACTGTCGAAGGCCGCCACGTTGTAGTACTCGATCGTGTTGGACGCCGCGCTGAACGGGTTGGTCCAGTTCAAGACATTGGGGTCCTCGATGGTGGCGAGCACTGTCTCGACGGACCCCGAACAGACGTAGATGATGTACCCCGCAACATCGGGTGCATTGCTCGGCTCCCAAGACACCTCGGCGAGGCCGGAAATGCTGTCGACATCGATGGCCACGATCTGCGGCGGCGGCGGGTCGAGCTCGTCGGACACCAAGATCGACGCCTCGTTGCTCTGGTGGGTGCAGCCGGGGATGCCAAACGGTCCGTCCTCCGTCAGCGTGACCCGATAGGTGACCATGCCGTCACACTGGGTCACCGGGAAAGTCGTGTTGGAATTGCCCATGAGCCAAGGGGCCGAGGCCACCTCTGTCCAGGAGCCGTCCGGCAGCAATTGCTCCACCGCATAGATGCCGCTGAATCCGGCCGGCGGGTTGAAATGGAACGGGCTGTTCCAAGCGAGGTCCACCGTGCCTGGTACCAAGCCGGGCTCCAATTCGAGGTAGATGGAACACAAGGTGTCGGAAAGCCCGCTGAGCGGGGCTGTGCCGTCGGTGGCCTGCAAGGTGAAGCAGAACTCTTGCGTCGTAGCGAGGAGGGTGAAGTTGGTGCCAGTGGGGTTGGCGGCCAGATCTACATCGGTGGCGGGGAGGGACGTCCAGTCCGGCGGAGGCAGCATCGGCGTGACGCTCATGGTCGTCGCACCGGGCGCGGTCACGGACCATCCGAGGTCCACCGTTCCGTCGTTTTGCACCTGAATGCAGGACCACTCCTGCGCCGACACACGGGGCCAGGCGCCCAGCGCAAGCAGGAGCAAGGAAAGCAGGGAAATGTGAAGCCGACCAGACATCATCGCGGGTGCAAGTTGTACGCCACCGGCAAGGAAACGGTTGCCTTTGCGGATTGTTTTCCGAAGGAGGTCGGGGAATTCAGCCCAAAGCGTCCCAATGGAATCCCGGGGCCATGCCCGCTGTCCCAAAAACCCGGTATTCGTCCACGAGCCGCTCGACCAGAACGCCCGCGCCCGGCAGGTCATCTAACAGGGCGCTGACTTGTCCGATCTCGAGCTCGCCTTCCAACAGGTCACCCTCGCGCATGCCCTTCTTGGCGCGCCCCCGGCCCAACAAGGCCCGCAGCGCCTCGACATCGGCCCCGGCATCCTCTGCCGCGGCCACCTGGTCGTAAAAGCTACCCTCCGGACCGCGCAACAGCCGGACAGGCGTGACGTCCTTCAGCATCAGCCGCGTCTCTCCCGCCCCGGCCTCGGCGATGCGTTGCTTGAATGCGGCATGCGCTGGGTTCTCCTGCGTCATCACGAAGCGGCTGCCCATTTGGACACCCGAGGCGCCCAGGGCCAAAGCGGCGAGAATGGAACGCGCATCGTGCAGACCTCCTGCAGCGATTACAGGAACCTCTACGGCATTTGCCACCTCAGGTACCAGACACATGGTCGTGGTCTCCTCCCGGCCGTTGTGTCCTCCGGCCTCAAAACCCTCGGCCACGACCGCATCTACCCCAGCCGCCACCGCCTTGCGGGCAAAAACTGCACTCGACACCACATGGATGACAGTGCACCCCGCAGATTTCAAGTGGTCCGTCCATTTCCGGGGGGATCCCGCGCTGGTGAACACCACGGGCACCTGTTCCTCCACAATGGTGGCCATGTGCTCCTCCACGGCGGGATACAACAACGGAACGTTGACCGCAAAAGCCCCAGACCACTGGTCTTTGACCCGGCGCACTTCCGCCCGGAGTTCGTCCGGATACATCGAGCCGGCCCCGAGGGTGCCAAGCCCACCCGCCCGGCTCACAGCCACGACGAGCTCTGCCCCGGTGCACCAGACCATGCCAGCTTGAATCACTGGGTGTCGGATGCCGAGCATGTCGCAGAGCAGCTGCGGATGATGATTCGCGCGGGACATGAAAACAAATTCGCGACGAAAGCAACCTCAGCACATTCATCACGTACCGCAAGAACACACATATCTTGGTCACATCATGCTTCAGAGGGAAACCATCGCTTCGGCACTTCAAACCCACGCGCAAAAAGCGGTGCGGTGGAGGAGCGCCTTTCCGTTGCGTTGCCATGCCATCGCCATGGCGGCCCTGTTCATGTTCAGCTCAAACTCAACCATCAAGGCTCAGGGTGACTGGGACGTGGGGCTTTCTGCCGGGATGTCGAACTACATCGGTGACATCGGCGATGGAACCGGGCCCGGCCGGGCCTTCATCTGGGACCTTCAAGAACTCAAAAGTCGGCCCGCTTTCGGGGTTTTTGTCCGTCGCAAACTCGACCCTTCTGGTTTGTGGCATATCCGAAGTGATTTCAGCAAGATTCACATCGCAGGCAGCGACAAAAACACCCAATATGCACCCCGCCGGGGCCGGAATCTCCACTTCAGAAATCGCATGGTCGAACTGTCGCTCCGTTTGGAGCGCGACCTCTTTCAAGCGCCATTGACTTTGGCCCGCCAGCGAAGAGCCATGATCACCATCCGAGGCTTTGTGGGTGTGGCACGGCTGTACCACAATCCACAAGCGCAACTCGACACAGGAAATGTGATGTATGCCGAATTCTCGAACCAGTTCAGGTTTGATCCGAACCGTTGGTATGACCTCGCGCCCCTGCAAACGGAAGGTGTCGCTTATGAAACTTCCATCACCACCATTCCTTTTGGATTCATGGCCGTCATTGCCGGACAGAGGAGGGGGGGCATCCATGACTTCTATTTGAGTTTAGAGCTGGGGGTGCGCTGGACGAATTCGGACTACCTAGACGACATCTCTTCGTTCTATGCGGACCCGGCCCAGATGGTGGGCATCGGCGCTGCCTTGTCAAGTCAAGCCAATCAGGCGGTGTTGGATGAAGCGGGGGCCAGTGCCGGTAGCTTGTCGGCGCACAGTTTCATCGAAGATGCACCCGTCATCAGAGGGAACCCTACCAATGACGATTGGTACGGAACCTTCATGGTGTCTTTTGGCAAGGTCATCCAACCACGCGGCAACACCTTCCGACGCAGCAGAAGCCAATACAGAAACATACGCAAGGTCAGGCGATCCCCGAACCGCAGGCGCACGCGATACTGAGGGCAATGCCGTTGGCCACCTGACGAATCCTTGTGCTCCGCATGGATACCCATTTTGAGCACGTGAACGAGCAGGGCACCTGACCAAAAAGACTGAAAAACCGTCCGCTGCGAGGATATCCAGCTGGTTTTAGAAAAGCTCAAATGCCGAGACAGGCGCTACATTCGGCCATCCATTCGCCACGATGAGTCACATGTCCCTCTCCTCCGTGTTCCGCCATGCCTTGGGCCTCCTTGCTCTCGCCGCCTTCCTGCCCCTCGCCCACGCCCAGACCGTGGTCACCGTCGCCGGAGAAGCTGTGAGCGCCAACGACTTCGCCCACATCTTCAAGAAGAACAACCGCGACAGCGTCGTGACGCCCGAAGCCCTCGATGCGTACATGGAGCTCTTCATTGACTTCAAACTCAAGGTGAAGGCTGCCGAAGACCTCGGCATGGACACCGCCACTTCCTTCGTGTCCGAGCTGGCGGGATACCGCACCCAGCTCGCCCGCCCCTACCTCGTCGACAACGAGCTGCTCGACGCCTTGGTGCAAGAAGCGTACGACCGCACCCTGGAAGAGGTGCGCGCCTCTCACCTGCTCGTCCGCCTCAGCGCGGAAGCCACACCCATGGACACCCTCGCCGCGTGGAACAAAGCCCGCGCGCTGAAAGAGCGCATCGCTGCCGGGGAAGACTTCGCCGCCATCGCCCGGTCGCGGGGAGGCAGTGACGACCCGAGCGTCAAGGACAACGGTGGCGACCTCGGCTGGTTCAGCGCCTTCATGATGGTTTACTCCTTCGAAGACGCTTGCTACAAGGCCAGCGTGGGAGACCTCATCGGGCCGATCCGCACCCGCTTCGGATACCACATCATCGAGGTCACCGGCCGCCGCGCTGCCCGCGGCGAGGTACGCGTGGCCCACATCATGATCCGCCCCGACAACAACAAGGGCGGTGCCGAAGAGGCCAAGTCCAAAATCAACGCCCTCGCCGCCGAACTGGCGTCGGGCGCCAACTTCGCCGAATTGGCCCGCCAACACAGCGACGACCAGAGCTCCCGCACCAAAGGCGGCGAACTGCCGCAATTCGGAACCGGCCGCATGGTGGAGCCGTTTGAGGAAGCGGCCTTTTCATTGACCACTGACGGCGCCATTTCCAACCCCGTCGAAACCCAATACGGCTGGCACCTCATCCAGCGCCTCGAATACCAAGCGCCCCCGACTTTCGACGAGTCGAAGCGCGACCTCGAAAAGCGCCTGCAACGCGACAGCCGCTCCGAGCAAGTCCGCAAGAGCTTCATCGAAAAGCGCAAAGCGGAGTACGGGTTCTCCATCGATGAAAAGCGGCTGGGCCAGGTCATCGAGGCCACCGTTGTGGACAGCATGATCCAGTCCATCGTGGTCAAGAAAGGCCTCGCCAAGAAGCCCATCCTCACCATTGGCAAAGAGAAAACGCCCGTGCGCGAATTCATCGGGTTCGTGGACAGCAAGCGCGCCCGCATCGACGTGACCGGCCGCGATGCCGACGGCCTGCTGCGTGACGCCCTCGACCAGTTCGCCGACGACGCCGTCATCGCCTACGAAGACGCCCGCCTCGAAGGCAAGCACAACGACTTCCGGCTGCTCATGGAGGAATACCACGACGGCATTCTCCTCTTCGAATTGACCGACCGCAAGGTGTGGAGCCGCGCCGTCCGGGACACCACCGGATTGCAGGCGTACTGGACCGAGTACGAGGCCGATTACGCCTGGAAGACCCGCATCGACGGCCGCATTTTCCGCTGTGCGGACCAAGCCGCTGCCGACCGCATCCTCGCCGTGGCGGAAGCCGGTGGCGATGTGGAGACCGAGCGTCGAGAGATGGTGTCTGAGAACCCGCTGAGCATCACCGTGGAAGAGCGCCGCCTGGAAGAAGGCCTCAACCCCGTGTACGATGCCGCCCTGGCGGAGTTGAATGGTGAGCCCGGCATCACCGCCGTAGAGGAAGTCGACGGTCAGCTCCGCTTCGTTCAGATCGTAGAGGTGTTGCCGCCGACCGGCAAGACCCTCGATGAAGCACGGGGCAAGGTCATCGCCGACTACCAGGACTTCCTCGAGAAGAGCTGGATTGCAGAGCTGCGCGCCCGCTACGACTGCGAAGTCAACACCGAGGTCCTGCACGCCATCCGTTGATGCGTCCGGCGGCCCTTTTCCTGACCGCCTGGGGCCTCGCCCTCTTCACCGGGTGCAAGGACCCCGAACCGGTGGATCCCGCCGCCGCCATCGTGGCCACCGCCTATGGAGAAACCCTGACGGTGGGCGACCTGCTGGCGGAAATGCCGACCCGCCTTTCCGTGGCCGACAGCGCCGTCTGGGCCGATCGGCTCATCGCAGATTGGCAACAGCGCCGCACGGTCGTTCACTTGGCCGAAACCGCATTGCCAGAGCCCGAGCGCGACGTCGAACGCGAAGTGCGCCGTTACCGGGAAGCCTTGTACATCCACGCTTACGAGGACCGCTACCTGCGGGACAACCTGGACACCGTGGTGAAGGTGGCTGAACTAAAGGCCTTCCTCGACGAACAGCCCGACCTCTTCCGCCTCGAGGAACCCCTGTTTCGGGCGCGGTGGATGGTCTTCCCCGACGACACCGAGTTCCCGCGCGACCTCCGGGACTGGACCAAACAACTCGCCTCGGACGACCCAGAATTGTTGTCCGTCCTGAGCAGCCGCTGCAGCGATGCGGGCCTCCCATTTGACTTGGATGCCGAGCGTTGGTATAGCTGGGAGGAATTGGGCGCCGTCGTGCCGCTCGACCCGCGCAAAACGGCCCGGCTGCAAAATGCCCGGCGCGTCAGCAAAATCACTTGGCCCGCCGACACGGCCGCCGGACGGCCGGCCGACCAGCGCGCCCTCCTGCTCATCACGGACCGACTCGATGCCGGCGACGTCACCCCTGTCGAGCGGGTGGCCGACCGGGTGAGCGAACTCATTCTCCACCGCCGCCGCAACCGTACCTTGGCCACCATGCGCCAGCAAGCCGTCGACGCCGCCTGGGCGGAAGCGGCCCTGACCAAGGCCTCCCCCGACGACACCCCATGAACGCACGCCCCTTCGTCCTCCTCTGCACGGTGTTCACCGCCCTCCTCGGCCGAGCGCAAGAGCAGCCCGACCTGCAGCAACTCGAACGCATCGTCGCAGTCGTCGGCAATGAAATCGTGCTCCAAAGCGACGTCGACGCGCAAGTCTTCCAGATGGAGGCCTCCGGCATGCCGGTCAGTGACGTTTGCCCGGTGGTGGAGCAGCTCATGCTCCAAAAGCTCCTGCTGCACCAAGCCCGCCTCGACTCCATCGAGGTCGACGACGGGGAAGTGACCGCCCAGATCGACCGCCGCCTCGAGTACTACATCCGCATGTTCGGCAGCGTGGAGGCCTTCGAGGCCGAGTACGGCAAGACAGTGGCCGCTTGGAAAGCAGAATTCCGCGAGCCCATGCGCGAGCAGCTCATGGCCGACCGCATGCAGGCCGAAATCGAAGGCCAGGTCCGCGCCACCCCGCGTGACATTTCCGACCATTACGCCGGAATTCCCACCGACAGCCTGCCCCTCATTCCCGAGGAGTTGCGCTACAGCCGGCTGCTCATCGAACCGGAACTCACCGAGGCCCAGAAGCTCGAAACGCGCGCTGCCCTTGACAGCATCCGCGGCGACGTCGTCTCCGGGAAACTCAGCCTCACCCTCGCGGCGATGCGCCACAGCGAGGACCCCGGCTCCAAATACAAAGGCGGCTGCTACGAGGACATCCGCCGGGGCCAATTCGTTCCGGAAATGGAAGCCCAAGTGTTTGCCACGCCGGAAGGTGCCTTCAGCCCGGTATTTGAAACCGACTACGGATTCCACTTCGTCAAGACAACCAACATCCGCGGGGAAGTCTTCTCCATGTGCCACGTGCTGATGAAGCCAATGGTACCGGAGTCCGCCCTCGAGGAAGCCGCCGCCCTCGCCGACAGTGTGTCCGTCTTGCTCGCCGCCGACTCGCTCACCTTTGAACAGGCCGTGTCCAAGTATTCAACGGATGAAGACACACGAAAGCAAGGTGGCCGCGTCATCAACCCCCGCACGGGCGGCCTCTTCCATGGCGTGGATGAACTGGACCGCACCCAGTTCTTCCTGATCAACGAATTGCGTCCGGGCGAATACTCCGCCCCCACCGCAGTGGATGGTGAAGAACAGCAGGCCTACGCTGTGTTCCGACTCGACGAGCGGAAGCCCGCCCACGCGGCCAATCCGCAGCAGGATTACGAGCTCTTTCAGATGCAGGTGGAGGGCAACCTCCGGCAGGAAAAGCTGTCCAAGTGGGTGCGCCGGCGGCTGGCCGAGACCTACGTTCGCCTGACCGACGACTTCGGCGGTTGCGATTTCGACGGCGACTGGTTCGGAGAAACCGCATCCGGCGGCCGCTGATTCCCCTACACCGCCCGAACTTGGGAGCATGCGCCAGTGGGGAGAATTCACCGATTTCTATTCGTCCGAGCACCACGCCCAGAATGTGGGCAAGATGTTCCGCGACCCGGACAACGCGCTCCTGCCCAATTGGAAGCACCTGCCCGTCGGCTACCACGGCCGATCGAGCAGCCTGATCGCCTCGGGTGAGCCCGTTTGGCGGCCCTCCGGCCAGCGCAAGGAGGCCGACGGCAGCATCACCTTTGGCCCCACCCGCAAGCTCGACTTCGAACTGGAGGTCGGCGTGGTCATCTCACGCGATTCCGAGCGGGGCCGCCCCATCACCATGGCGGAAGCCGACAGCTACATCAAGGGCCTCGTCCTCGTCAACGATTGGTCCGCCCGCGACATCCAGGCCTGGGAGTACGTCCCGCTCGGCCCCTTCCTTGGCAAGAACTTCGCGACCACCGTGGGCGACACGGTCGTGCCTTTGTCCGCCTTGGAGCCTGTCCGCGTGGAGGGACCAGCGCAAGACCCCACGCCCCTGCCCTATCTGCAGCGCGTCGGCCCTTCCCACTTCGACATCACGTTGGAAGCGTGGCACGAGACACCGGAGGGCGTGCGGACCCTGTTGACCCACACCAACCACCGCCATCTCTACTGGGACATCCGGCAACAGCTCGTCCACCACACCTCCAACGGCTGCAATGTGCGCGCCGGCGACATCCTCGCAAGCGGCACCATCAGTGGCCCGGAGCGAGAGAGCTGGGGGTGTCTGCTGGAACTGTCCTGGAACGGTTCGAAACCCCTCACTTTGGAAGACGGCACGCAACGGACCTTTCTCGAAGACGGGGACACGGTCGAGCTTCGTGGCTGGGCGGGCGACGACCCATCCGTGGACCTTGGCGTCATCCGCAACCCCGTTGTGGCCGGTCGCGGCGCTTGAGGTCGTAACTTTATATCATGGCATTTGCATCGGACAAAGAGGCGCTGGACGCGCTGCGGGGGAAGCACGCGGAACTGACCGCGGAAATCCGCAAGGTCATCGTGGGACAGGAAGACGTGGTCGAGCAGGTGCTCGTGAGCGTATTCAGTGGCGGGCACTGCCTGTTGGTCGGTGTGCCGGGCTTGGCCAAGACGTTGCTCGTCAACACCATTGCCCAGGCCCTCGGCCTCAGCTTCAACCGCATCCAATTCACCCCGGACCTCATGCCGAGCGACATCATCGGCTCCGAGATCCTCGATGACCAACGTCGGTTCCAATTCAACAAGGGCCCGCTGTTTGCCAACATCATCCTCGCCGACGAGATCAACCGGACGCCGCCCAAGACGCAGTCCGCCCTCCTCGAAGCCATGCAGGAACGCGCCGTGACCGCCGCCGGTCAGCGCCACGAACTGCCGCATCCCTTCTTCGTGCTCGCCACGCAGAACCCCATCGAGCAGGAGGGCACCTACCCGCTTCCGGAGGCCCAGCTCGACCGCTTCATGTTCAACGTCTGGGTCGACTACCCGGAGTACGCCGACGAACTCGAGGTCGTCAAGCGCACCACTGGCGGCGCCTCTGCCTCCGTGAGCCCCGTCCTGTCCGCCGAGGAAATCGCCGCCTTCCAGCAGCACATCCGGAAGATGCCGGTGGCCGACAACGTGGTGGAATATGCCGTCAAGCTGGCCGCCAAGACGCGTCCGGGACGCGAGCACGCCCCCGAGCAGGTCAACCAGTACCTCAGCTGGGGAGCTGGACCTCGCGCATCGCAATACCTCATCGTGGCGGCGAAATGCCACGCCGCCTTCGCCGGCAAGTACAGCCCTGACATCGAAAACGTGCGCGCCGTGGCCCTGCCCATTCTGCGCCACCGCATCGTCCGCAACTACAAGGCCGAAGCCGAGGGCGTGACCGTCGAGAAACTGGTCGGAGAGTTGGTCTGAAATCATGAGAAACGTACAATATGGCTGTGGACTATCATGCCCTGACGACTGGGAGAATTACGACACATCCCCCACTCTGCGGCTTCAAAAGGTCCCTTTCATTGGTAAACTCATTACGCGAAACCGTGTGACTTTTCCGGATGGCGTCCGAATTGGGGATATCACCACAAGACTTCCAATCGAAGACAATTCAGTAGACAACCTTTACTGCTCACACGTCCTAGAGCACCTCAGTTTCCAAGATTTCCATCACGCCTTGAAAGAATCCTTCCGTGTTCTCAAACCAGGAGGAGTATTCAGGTTGGTAATGCCCGACTTGAGACCATTGGTAGAACAGTACTTGAAGAGTGAAGAAGCCGATGCATCCGTTGCCTTCATCCGAGGAACGCTAATGGGGGTAGAGGAGCGCCCTAAAGGCCTCAAGAATAGGGTCATTCAGTCGGCAGGCAACCATCACCACCTATGGCTGTGGGATACTGCCTCAACAACCGAAGCATTGAAAAACGCCAATTTCAAAGAAATCAAGTCGTGCGAATTCGGCGATTCAGAACGTACCGCTTTTGCATCGGTAGAGGAGGCAAGTCGCTTCAATGGTGCCATTGCAATTCAATGCACCAAATAATAATTCAGTCCCTGCGGACCACGCAGTTTTCCATCACGAGCATGTCCATCGATGTCCGGGCGTAGCAGGCGTAAGCGTGCTCAGGTGCGTTGACGATGGGCTCGTTTTCGTTGAAGCTCGTGTTGAGCAGAATGGGCACGCCTGACTTCGCATGGAAGGCGCTGATCAGAGCGTGATAGCGGGGCGTGGCGTCGGCATACACCGACTGCAGACGGCCTGACCCATCCACATGCGTCACAGCCGGGATTTCCGCGTGGCGCTCCGGCTTGATGGGGAACACCTTCTCCATGAACGGCACCGGCTCATCGAGCTCAAACCAATCCTTGACGTGCTCACTCAGAATGGAGGGCGCGAAGGGGCGGAAGCTCTCGCGGCGCTTGATCTTGGAGTTGAGCAAGTCCTTTGCGTCTGTGCGGCGCGGATCCACGATAATGCTCCGGCCTCCGAGGGCGCGGGGGCCGAACTCAGCCCGGCCATTGAACCAGCCGATGACCTTGCCGTCCACGAGCGCGTCGGAGACGACGTCGTAGAGCTCAGCATCCGACTCATATCGGACGTACTCTACACCCTTCGATTTCAGGAATGCCTCGACCTCCTCGTTGCTGAATCGGCAGCCCGTGTGGGCACGCTTCAATGAAGGCACCCGGGGCTGTCCGAGATCCGCATGAATGTGATATTGGGCGGAGCCCATGGAGACGCCTGCATCGTGGCCCGCTGAAGGGATGTAAACCTCCTTGAAGGGCGTGTTGCGCGTCATCTTGCCGTTGGCCACACTGTTCTGCGCCACACCCCCGGCGATGCACACCCGATCCAGCCCCGTCTCTTCATGGATGCGACGAAGGAGATGGAAGATGACCTCCTCACAATGGCGCTGGACGGATGCTGCGAGATCCATGTGCTCTTGGGTCAACGGTTCGCCCTTCTTCCGGGTCGGGCCGAAGACCTCTTCGAATCGGGGACCGAAAAGAGGGGCCACCGTGGGCAGGTTGTCCGGATAGCTGACCACCCCGCCATCGAGGCGGTAGTCCTTCATCGGAAACCGGTACCACCCTCCCTCCTCAATCGGAAGGAACGTGGCCACCTGTTCTTGGAACCGGGGCGTGCCGTATGGTGCCAGCCCCATCACCTTGTACTCGTCCCCGTAGTGGGGGAATCCAAGATATTGGGTGAAGGCCGTATAGAAGAGGCCCACGCTCGCCGGGAAATCGAGGCTGTCGAGCACCTCGATGTCCGTCCCCTTGCCCCGCGCCATCATGGTCGTGGTGAAGTCCCCAGAACCGTCGATGCTGAGGACTGCAGCCTCCTCGAAGGGGGAGCTGAAGAAGGCCGAGGCCAGGTGACTCCGATGGTGCTCGATGAACTGAATTTTGGCCCGGACCATCTGCGTGTCCACGCCGAGTTGCACCTCCTCGAAACGCTCGTGGAGCTTCTCGATGTCGTCCTTGTTGGCGGACCGTTGGGACCACATGGACCAAGCCGCACGTGGGTGCTTGATGACGAACCGGGCTTTGCGGTACCGTTTGGCGGACGGGTCTCGACCGATGGTGATGGCGGTTACATCCTCAAGCGAACAATTGGCCTCCTTGAGGCAGAACTTGATGGCCTCGGAAGGAAAGCCCGCCCAATGCTTCACTCTCCGAAACCGCTCTTCCTCAGTGGCCACGAGAAGCTCGCCGTTGACGAAGATGGCCGCCGAACTGTCAGCGTGGTAGGCGTTGAGTCCAAGGACAATCATGATTCGAGCTCCAGGACTTCGTCACACATCGCCGCCAACTCGCGGTCATGCGTGATCATCAGAATCAAGGTGCCACGGTCTGCCCTTTCTCTCAGGAGCTGAAACACCCGGTCTCTGCTGTCCACGTCCAGTGCACTCGTCGCCTCGTCCAGCAGCAACACTTTCGTGTCAACTTGCAGGGACCGCAACAATGCCAAGCGCTGTTGCTGCCCTCCACTCAAGTTGCTTCCGGCCTCATTGAGGTGAAATGAAAGTGGGTCTTCCCCCAAACATTCCTTCAATCCCAGCCGATTGACCAACTCCATCACT
>NHFP02000007.1 GCA_002172485.2 Crocinitomicaceae bacterium TMED114 | reverse complement strand
CATCATCCAGAGTACGCCTTCGAGCTCTGATGAGTACTTTGAGTCAGGAGGTGGCCACCAGAACCTGGGCGAGCCAGCCGAGCAGGACAAAATCCATAGTACCTCGCTCGACGCCACGCTGGACCTGCCGTCTGTGGCACCCCAGATGAGCTCTGCAAGCAGCCCAGTAGCTGCCGATGGCTCTGCCGCCTCCTGCCGACCTCCCGTGACCCACATGGGGAGCGAGAGCGCCAACGGAGATCAACAAGAACCCGAATCCCAGCAGCAATCTACGACGACCAGTCCGGATTTGGCTGCAATTCCGTCCCAGAATGAGCCGATTTCGGCCAATCTGGACACCCAGAATCCAGAGAATCCGATTACAGGGCCATCGGCCGGCATTCCACGCTTGCCTGTGATGCCCACGACCGCTGCTGAAAGTGCTGCGCCAGAATTCGCAACGGTGCAGGCTGCAGGCGACGGCGCCCAGAACCAACCTCACAGCTCACCGCCAGGCACTATCCAGATTACCCGTCGACGGAGGCTGGCTGAGGAGGGCGATTCAGGCGGGGGCTCAATTTTGATGTCCAACCCCGACAGTGCGAACCAGTTAGACCAAAGTACGTTCTACCTGGGGAATACGGGGACCGCTGCTATCCAGACTGAGGCGCTAGCCGCCCGGGTGGACGGCTTGGAAGCGAAGGTGGACGGTGTGACCACGGAGNTGANGGCAATGGGCTCGAACTTCGCGGCGCTCACCGANATGCTCCGGACTGCANTGGCTCCCGGCCCACANCCTGCTGCCATCGCACCCGCATCAACGCCCTTGCCACCATTGTCCACTGTNTCACCTGTGNCTGCCNCGCCCGAACAAAGTGGTGCCGAGCTGNCATTGCAGACNCCGTTCGACGCNCCGAATTCNGCAGCCAGACGGACAACGCCGCCNAGTACGCCGCTCGCAGTTCGAAAAGATGCAGAACNTGCNGCNGCNGCTGGAGNGCCGGCGNCCNGAGTTCCAGAACATCATTCCTCCTCNATGGGAGCTGGTATGNGGCCTGCCCCTCCGCCGCGAGCGGNGGATGCAGTGATCGGTGNCAACCGGANCCNCAGCGGAAAGCGCCAGCCGGCTGCAACAGGGCCTGCGGTCATCCCGCCTGTTGTTAGTCAGGGANACGGCTGCCCCTCACCTTCNGGTGATGTGGTGCAGTCTATTGCCCAACCCTCCGTTGCTGTTCNNAGTGAAGNGTCAGCTGCTACGGTNACTCGGCCNCCGGCCAGNGCCTCTGCGGATGNCNTGGANNGGCAGTTGTGCGGGCCGGATAGTAACCGGTGTGGTGGAATGATTGCTCAACGNNCTCTTTANNCAGAACACGGANCATACCNTCAACATGCACGAGCACCCCCCANCCGAACGNAAANGGTTGACGTGGAGGTTGCGCACNANATNGCNNCTATGNCCGGACCCGATNCCCTCAACACCATNGACNNCCACAAGTCTGTCCCTACAACGACCGTTGTACCTCCTNGNGGGGACACGGCCCAGGGAGTTCTTGCCATGNCCTCCGCGGNNAGCGCATCAGACCTCTGTGCACCTGAACCAACATCTGCNTCATCGAGCACTGGCGACAGCCGAGCTGTCGTTTCAGTTCCGCGGCAGNTAACACGGGTGNCTGCCGATGGAGTACAACAGGNGGAGGTGGCAAATTCCCGCGTAGCCCCTCCNNCAGGCGGTTCCTTGGTAAGGGAACCGGAGACACGGGGCCGGCCCGCGGCCGAGCCAGTTTCAGTGGGTTCAGACAGCGCACTTTCACATGACTTGACACTGTCGTCGGCATCAGAATCAGTATCAAATATCAATTCAGTTNTCATTGGCATCGACTTGTGCGACAACCCACCGGACGTAGTCTGGCGGGCGCAAGGCGATTCCGAGCACGTCGACTTCCTGTGCCATTACAGTGCATCGGATGAGACGGAAGCTATACAGTACTGCGGACAGAAATGGGGCGATTTGTTTCACCGAGTTCCGGCGCTGGCGTCGAAGCAACACATCACGCTGGGCGACCGAGATTANACTCTCATTGTTGCNNTCGACCACTTCCGACGAANCGATGCCACGCTGCAAGANAGCAGTTTGGTTTATATTCCGCTCGAGGAAGATGACGATCNGGAGATATTCTGCCTCCCGCCAAGCTANGATGCTACCGAAGAACAAATTTCCACTTTGGTCACGGTGTTACGGCGTACAGTCACCCTGGAGCTCGAAGATGTTATCGGCCAGTCCGCTGGCCTGCTGCAGGGATGGGATGTCAGGCTGGCATATGCACTGGACGCCTACCTAGAACATCGGCGTGCCCGTTCCAGATGGCACCGCTTGATCTTCAAATGGCAGCTTTATTATCCGATTACTCGACTGCTGCCGCACGTGTTACCGTTGGTGTACTCACGTCGGATGCGAGCCTACGTCAGTCTACCAGTGCACCCGTACGACCTTCTGGCTGAGCACTACGTCTTGAACCGCAACATGCGAGAGTTGACGCAGATGCTTGACTCGGAATATCAGATAAAAGGCGTCCCGGATGACCTGGAATCCAGCATTGTCGGCTCAGACACTCACCTTTCACTGGTTAGTGCCGGCAAGAACAAATCGATCCCCGCGGCCGAACTCTCGTCCATACGTCAGCGTGCGAGGTACTTCAGTCACGAGCTGGACAAATCNATGGATATGGCCGAAGACTCGACGGCACGCGTCGGAGCATGNTTNCAGGAGGCTATTGAACANGAACGGCAACTGCATGCAGANTACCCAGCACCNCCACGCCGAGGCAAGCGGGAGCGGAAGCGACCTGAATTTTATCACGAGCGATCCAGTATCTTCAAAATTTATGTAGAAGAGCTCAGTGCGACGGCACGCAANCGTCTCCTTGAAGAATCTTCCATGNTATCTATGGATGCATCTGGGGGCGCCGNTGAAGGCGGTCGAGCGGATGGTTTCGACTTCAGTGATCTGATTGGCAGCATTGATTTATTCATTCGTCAGCACGGCTACACTCTGAGACCAGTCGACCATTTCTCTGCCGACCCGAACTCGTGGACGCAGCTCAAGACTCGCGGCGTCGATCCCGCNGTNGCTATTTGCCANTTCTGTCACCGCCGAGGCGATGATACTGTCCATATCTGCTCTGCATGCTTCTATCCTTTTCACGACGCATGCACCAGGGACAGGTACTCGAAACAAGGCGTCTGTGGACGCTGCNGCGAGCACCTNCAGTACGANATTGCAGTCAACGCAGCTCTNCTGGAGCTCTGCCCGCGACCTNCACCGTCTCCGGAGCACAGCCAGTCGNATGAACAGATCGACCCGTGGGACCAGCCAGCCCGAATGCACTTTGCCGTCGNNATAGGCAGCTTCCGGGGCTTGGACCCAGNGCATCAGGTGGTCNTACTTCGCCAGACCGGCNNGGCAGACGANCANGNATTCNTGGANGANTATGACGAGCCGTCGGCNCCGNCCTCTGATCTTCCTGCGTTGGCTATCCAGGAGTCTGTCAGCTATTACCAAGTTCAGACCGAATCCACAGGCACGGGTGAAGTATTCTATCACCGAGTACGTGCATGGGTTCAGCGGTTGATTTATCAGCAGTACAACCTCGCTCTGCGCACCGGCGACGTCGGAGTCATCGCTCTTGGCAACAAGTATACCGGCGATCAGCGCCAATGGCATGATCAGCGCGGTCACGTTGTCGCAGCTACTTACATTGTCGACGTTCCACCGCGAACGCTCACGAGCTTCAGCGGCATCGGACCAGAGCGCAATCCGAAATTTGATTGGAACGATGCGGTGTTAAAGGTTGGCCCTCCCGGGTCTCGCATTTGCCCTCTCGGCCGCTCCAGTGTGCAGCACGCTCTGGGCAGCGTTGACGGGTATTTGAACGAGCTGGGGGCGGCGTTCGAACCGCGGCAGTTCCTACAATTGGTACAAGAACATGCATCACGCGTGGCTATCCCGCGGGTTGCCGCAGCTGTACCCGAGCCGACGACTCTTTGCTTGAATTGCAGCACATATTTTCCATCAGCTCCATGCGATACTCACCCTTCAGAGCCGAAGTGGCTGTGTCAGCAATGCGAAAAGCTTCCGGAAGCCCGTGCACGAGTCGTAGCCACCCGCACCGCTGCGAACCTTTCAAAGGTTGATACACCAAACTCTCCACCGGATGAACGAACGGCCAATGCAGACGCACCATCGCTGGCTGCGGTGGACCTTGGCTCTGACAGCTCGGACAGCGGCGACGATGGTACTTCCTCCGAACAAGAATTGTTCACTGGCGTTCAGAAGCTCACCGGCGATCAGGCAGAAATTCCTACACTCCTGGCCAACGGTGTCATTGAGGGAATGAAAATCACGGACGGCAAGCTTCTCGTGCGAAAGGAGCCAGCCTGCATGTTTCAATGCGACGGTCACAAAGTACGACGGGGCGTTGTCATCGGATACCTGCCCGACGTGATTTGCTCACCTGCTTCTACCGACCATCGACTCACCCGGCTGAGCGAAGATCGGGCGGCCGTGGTCATGGAGATGCAGCCTAATTGGAAGGCAGTCTATCAAATTCAACCCAGCTCAGTGATCAGCTACGACAAACAACAGCACTCTGAACAGATTGGCACAGTCATGGAGGCCGACTACGTTCGCAGTCTGGTGCAGAATATGACTGGCATGCCTCAGAGCGACGGCGCCGCTGGTGCGTCACTGGACATGGCAGCGGGCTCAGATGAGGCCAAGATCGACTCNGGCGAACCNGCAGCTGAAGATGCNATGCCCGCTGTGGAGCCTCTTTGCATCCGAGANGCGGCGCTGATTGTGGTCGACTCTCAGCACCGNATGCTGTTCTATCCTACNGCTCGCAAACAGCGGGGGGCGGCAGCCAAGCTGCACTATGCTACNGTGGTNATCTCGCTCGATCCTGANGACACCGGCACGGTCTACCCAGGCGAAGAACTNNTGGAGACCTTGCAGGCGTGCACCGGCTTGNCACGTGGGTCTTTGACCCGCCCGGTACCCATCGGCACCTTGGTGCAGCCGCTTGGAGACGACAACGAACGAAGAATCGACTACTATGCATCATTGGTCGAGCACGCCAACTCGAGCTCAGCATCGGTCATTGACTCCGGATTGCTAGCTCACCGGTTCAATGGCGTGAAGGGCACTTACATGACACGGTTCATCGAACGCGATCACGTGCTCGGCGCAGCTGCCGAGGGCAATATTCGCTACATGCATTCCCACACTGGGACTGTGGCAGCATGGCTGTATGAGTGCNTGGCATCCACGCCTTCACCTTTGTATGCGGGGGCGATGTGGAGTGAGCTGATTCATCGCTTGGGGCACGAACCGCTGATCCCGATCTCTACGGACAATTTCAAAGCTCCCTGCTTGCGGTGCAATACTCAGTTCTATTTCCACCACTTGCTCAGTCGCGATGAGCACAGCTGCATGCTGTTGGACTGCTGTCAAGACTGTTTGGACCCGCACGACGAGCAATGTGCACGGTGCCATCGGATATACATCCCAGATGATGATGCGACCAACCATTGCCNNGGTTGTCCAGACGATTATCCGTCCTCCGATCAAGAATCGCCACCGGCCCCTGCATCGCCTACGGTGCCTGCAAGCCCGGCGGCGGGGGGCGAGATTACTACAGACGGTCTGGGACAGGCACCATCAAATTTTCAACAATCGCAGTCTATCTCTGGTATCGCCAACATGTCAGCAGCCGATCAGCTGGTTGCCAGTTTGACACAGGCTCTGCAATCGGTCAGCTCGGCTAACGGCTCTAGCCAAGCAGCACTGGAGAAAACACCCGCTGGACTGTCGATCCGACAAGATGTTCTCACCTCCCTGCGCGACGCGAAGGAAGCTGATGTGCCCATCGTATCTAGAATGGCAGTTAAAGATTACGAGGAGCTGGAGAAGGAAGCAGACGGTACCCCCAAGGGCATCAGCCTTGCAAAAGGTGCTCTCCTGGCTCTTCTGAATTACAATCTAAGAAGCGATCACGGTACACTCAAGAACAAACGAAGCAGAGAAGCTGACAAAGCCACCCTGAATGCACTATCTTCCCGCTTGGCTCACCATTCGGTAGCCGAGTATACTTCGAGGGACTGGGTGCATGCAGCTGGGTCTATCACCCTGTTCGAGAGAGAAGCTGATGCTACTGATATCTTCCTTGACAAGATCACTATTGGGTCGAAGAAGGACTTCAAGAAGATGTGGGCAGCCGAGCTGAAGCGCCGTTCAAGCGCAGATGGTGCTTTCCGCTTCAGTCAGGTCGTTCAGTTCGCAGCCAAGCAAGATCCTGCCTGGCGATCGCTGTTCCCGGCCGACCCGCGCTTCGCGGCCCCTGGGATCGGACACGCTGAATGCGTCTACTTCTGCATCGAAAATGACGACACCTTGATCGACGGCAAGCGTCGAGATCTTGAGTTTTGGGCAGCTAAGACGTTGCGGATCGAGTCCTCTCTGTACATGCTTATCTTGGACGACGGCAAACGCGTGGAACTTCTTCGCAAATGGCAAGAGCGATGGCAACAGTACGACTCTCGGATGGAACATGCCAACGAGCTGTCAAAGGACACCGCACTCACCCGCTCTATTAAGATGGTGTACAGTTGTCCGGCCAACGTCATCGACTGGATCTACGACTCACCTGCCTATGGGCCCATGTTTCTGGAAAGGAAGTCTAATCATTACGATCACATCATTCTCGATGCTATCACCAAGGCTTTGGACGCGGTCAGACCTCTGAGAAGATTCGAACCTTCTCCTGCACACAAATGGGGAAAACGAGATGTTCCGGCAGAAGCGAAAGATGATAACAAGACCTCCGATGGCAAACGACGTGGAAAAGATACCAAGCGCGGTCAACGCAACAACGGACGCACTCTCAACAACAATGAGCAAGACGGTACTGACAACTCATCGACTGGGGGCGTGATCCAAGCTACACCCGTCGTGGAATCTTCCAATTACCTCCTTGCACTGAACTCCAAACAAGAAAAGGTTTATGACAAGTCTCGAGAGGCTGGAACTGGGGGCGGCAAGAGCACGCTGAACAGCAAAGGCAAGCCATCTTTTTCCCCTCTGGTCTTTCCATGCAAAGTCGAAGTTCCANGCAATCTTCCTCANGGNGAGTGGAGCAAACCGAGCTGTATNAAAGGCCTGTCTGAACCTTGTGCNGACGCCTATTGCCGACATCCCGCCTGCATTAAGTTCTCCAAGGACATGATCTCCGTGAACCCAGATGCCAGAGAGACTNTGATGCCTTGTGCCAATCACAACATCATGGGATGTCCCTTCGCAGCCGCTGAACGAACCAANCTTCATCAGGNTGACGGCATCGAGGACTTGCCTCACGCAGCTCAAGTCATTCGGAAACTNCATCGAGATACGTTTGTNGAAGTAGCNTTNGGGAAAGACTCGGCGTACAANGTGCCATCAGCCAGCCAACGTCGCAGCTACGAGAAGACNAAGANTCTCCGGCAAGCTCANATCGACGCCAACCTGTTTCATCCNCATACGGTCAANAAGATAAAGGAAGGATGGGAGAAGAAGACAGAAGGCGGCGGCAAGGGCAAAGGCAAAGGCGGGGGGCGAGGCAAATGAAATGGTGCGGTGAGACTTGATACATCTCATCGCACAAAAGGTATCTCAAACACGGTACGGGACGAGACGGCAGATCGGGCTGGATCGTCCCTGGACTCGCCACCGATCCACGGCAGCCCTGACAAAGCTGCCGTAGNAAANATACCTGTCAACAATCTCTGTAAGAACTTTCGGGACGCCGCCAACGTTCCGAGCAATACGCTGCACAACAATCNNGACGACGAAGACGCTGACGGCTTGAGTATGGGATCAAGTCCAGGCATGACTCAGATGGAACGATTGAAGTGTAGAAANCAAAAGCGGTACAAACAACGGGTCGTAGAAGATCACGAAGTTTACAAAATACACGACCTTTGTGCCCACATTCAATATGACGATGAAAGCCCAGAANCATCCCCACTTCTATCGCTGCTACACACGCGNCGAGACATCGTACAGCTAGCACTACTCGCGAGCTTGAACGCCGAATTGGAAGATGTACGGACTGCAACGGAGAAGGAGGCTGATTTCCTCTACTTCGGACCGCATGATCCCNNCTCTGGGCCCGCAGACATGNACAAAGAGGCTGAGAAGGACGCNCATTCAGTAGCAGGGCTGNTAGACCCTTCTGGCATGGAAGTAATCAACGCTCCCAACCTCAGCTGGTACACGACTGATTATATCAACAGTCATCCAGATCACCTNTTCATGTATGCAGATTGCGCGCCACCTGGCAAATCGAANGATGCAATCAACAANGACAACACCACGTTTGTGAGCGGCACNCCTCTGGCACGTCGCCTACGCCCACTCGCAAACACATTGCCGTACCCNGTATGCGAGGCNGACGGCAGTNCATTCAATGACTCGAACGTGCAACGGCACCGACTACGNTTTCAGAANATTACACGTAGAGCTCTTGCANGAGGTCAAGGCAACNTCATCAAAACGATTGTCTTGCCGCCTGAGGATCGTTTCGACCTCTATCAAGATTTNACCGCCAANGCTCCNGCTACAGCAGCGGCACTCACCAANCAGCTCAANCATCTGCGGCGACAAGCTTCGAATTATGCGCCGGCTTCGCGCCAGAATGCAGATACCGCAGACCAGTCTTGGCACGGCAGCGACAATGAACGAACAATCTCAGCTTCACCCGCCGCCTTCGCCGAACTGGAAGCCATCGATGCTTGTTATGACGACGAACCGACTAACTACTGGAATCAGCGATCAGCCGCATCGGACAAACGAGCTCTCGGCGAGATTAAGTGCACTTTGAAACACGACTTGGGATACACCAGCTCTGACGCTCCGAAACAGGTGGGCACTTTTCTGAAAGGGCAGCACCGGGAGACAGGACAGCCACTCGTGTTCTGTATCGACGAAGGCAGCTCTGGACTTGCAGATTCGTTCACGGGCTACGTCGACATTCGTGTCGCTTTGCAACTCGGGCTACGCATCAATCCCCGGCATCGCTACACCATTCAAACGGCAGGCGATTCGGGCACCACCCACACCACATTTGGATCAGTCAAGGCAAATTTTGTGATGGGAGGTGTACCGCTCGGTATGCAAACTTATTTGGTAAACTACCTGCCCGGCTCGACTTCAGTCTTGTTGGGGTACAACGAGAAACGCAGACTGGACATTGACACCGAGATTGGGAAGACAATTGCACCGAAGCAACCTAACGTCGTGTTCAGAGTAGCACCTGATACGGAAAGCTCCGATGCCACGAGCCTTCAGCAGCTGCAGCGCCTGTACAAAGTCACCATCGGCAAAGGTGCTGACATACGCATTGGCAACGGTTGCATTGAAATTCGCCGCCCAGTTATTCCCAAGCCACGAACATGTGCGCTGAAGGAAGCCTGCACGGATTGGGTAAAGAAGCTCCAACGAGTAGAGCAGGTGCAGTTCGAACGAGAACTACAAATGCATGAAGTCGCCCACGACGCCATGATCACAGAGGCACCGCTGCCAGAAGGATTGGACGAGGCTGACTACATGCTGGGTTACCTGGAATCACTTGCAGAAGAGCAACACAACATTCTCAAGGACACGTGTAGTGCTATGAACGACATGGAAATTTTTATCACCGAACGACGGACCGGCAAGAGGTCGAAGCTCACATTCGAGATGTCCGAAGATTTTGACACGCTCGGCGCCGAACTCTTGCTCAAGGAAAA
>NHFP02000006.1 GCA_002172485.2 Crocinitomicaceae bacterium TMED114 | reverse complement strand
CCAAGGGTTGGGCTGTTCGCCCATTAAAGTGGCACGCGAGCTGGGTTCAGAACGTCGTGAGACAGTTCGGTCTCTATCTATTGTGGGCGTTCAAGACTTGAGTGGACCCGTTCCTAGTACGAGAGGACCGGAATGGACATACCTCTGGTGTATCTGTTGTGGCGCCAGCTGCATCGCAGAGTAGCTATGTATGGATGAGATAAGCACTGAAAGCATCTAAGTGCGAAACTCGCCGCGAGATGAGATCTCGTTGAGAGCCGTGGAAGACGACCACGTTGATAGGGCGCAGGTGTAAAGATGGTGACATCAAAGCCGAGCGCTACTAATTGCTCAAAAGCTTATGAAGCTGATTACTCTACCAATATGTCAACACATTCGTTGATTGCAAGGCAACGGCCCAATGCATTCAACAAGAACGATAGGTGTCTATTGCGGTAAGGTCCACCTCTTCCCATTCCGAACAGAGAAGTTAAGCCTACCAGCGCAGATGGTACTGCTACTGCGGGAGAGTATGTCGACGCCACCTTGGGGCCCCTTCGGGGGCCCCTTTTTTTTGCCCGAAATTTGACGGCGACTGAAGCCGATTCACCATGAACGATCTTGTTACCATTATTGGAAGGCCCAACGTGGGGAAGTCCACCTTGTTCAACAGGTTGACGGAGACACGGGATGCCATCACGGACCCGACCGCTGGTACCACGCGTGACCGCAAGTATGGCAAGGCGCTGTGGGGTGGACGGGTGTTCACGGTGATTGATACCGGTGGATACGCCACCGGCACGGATGATGTCTTTGAAGGCGTGATCCGGGAGCAGGTGCAAACCAGCATGGAAGAAGCTGCTTTGATTGTATTCATGGTGGATGCGCAGACTGGAATCACGGATTTGGACCAGGACATCGCGCAGCTCGTGCGCAGGAGTGGTAAGCCGGTGATGTTGGTGGTCAACAAGGTGGATACTGGTTCCCAGGAGTATGCCACCGCGGAATTCTATGCCTTGGGGATTGGAGAGGAATTGTATGGCGTTAGCGCCAACAACGGATATGGCACTGGAGACCTCTTGGACGCGTTGGTCCAATTGATGCCGACACAGGAAGAGGGTGAGGAATTGGGCCTGCCTAAACTGGCAGTGGTGGGGCGACCCAATGTGGGCAAAAGCACGTTGATCAATACGTTGCTGGGCGAGGAGCGCAACATCGTCACGGACATCGCGGGGACGACGAGAGACAGTGTTCACACCCGTTTCAATGCGTTCGGGTTTGATTTTGAAATCGTGGATACGGCCGGATTGCGCAAGCGCAAAAAGGTGGATGACAACCTTGAATTCTACAGTGCGGTTCGCACGGTCAAGGCCATTGACCAAAGTGACGTCTGCCTGCTTCTGGTGGATGCCACGCAGGGATTCGAAAAGCAGGACCAACACATCTTCTGGCATGTGCTGGACAGCTACCGGGGCGTGGTGGTCGTGGTCAACAAGTGGGACCTCGTCGAAAAGGACGAACACACCATGAATGCCTACCGTGCGAAGCTGGAGGAGAAGATGGCGCCGTTCTCGGACGTGCCGGTCATTTTTGCCAGCAACATCACCAAACAGCGTGTATTCAAGGCGCTGGAGGCGGCGTTGCACGTTTACCATCAGCGGAAATTGAAGATCTCCACGTCGGAGCTCAACGATGAATTCCTGCCGATTTGTCGGGATCAGCCGCCCCCCATTTACAAGGGCAAAAGCGTGAGCATCAAGTACATCACGCAGCTTCCGTCTCAGGTGCCGACGTTTGTCTTCTACTGCAATCTGCCGCAGTACATCAAAGACCCATACAAGCGCTTTTTGGAAAACCGATTCCGCGAGCGCTACGACTTCAGCGGCGTGCCCATTCGATTGTTCTTCCGCAAGAAGTAAGTGCGTACGGCGTGACGGCGTCAGGAAAGGGGCTTCCCGATCTTGGCGCGCTTCAGAATGGAGCGCAGTGCAGCTGTATCGAACGGCTTGACGACGCGGTCGTCCATGCCGGCCGCCAGGACCTTTTTGAACGTCTCTTCCTCCGCATCGGCCGTCAACGCGATGATGGGGGACCGTGCCATCGGCCCCTTGGCTTCCATCTGACGGATGTGCTCGGTGGCTTCGATGCCATCCATTTCCGGCATTTGAACGTCCATGAGGATGATGCACGGACCGACTTCTTTCCAACGTGCAATGGCTTCCTCGCCATCCACCGCTTCGATGACATCATAACCCCACCGGGCAAGCAGCTTGGAGGCCACGAATCGGTTGAGTTCATTGTCGTCTGCGAGAAGGACGGGGTGGGGGCCTGGCTCCGCAGTTTGGTGGTCCGAGGCGGCATCGGTTTCTCCTCGGGGATCGCCCACGTCTTCGCCCAGGAGGGTCATGGGAAGAGAGACGGTGAAGGTGCTGCCCACGGCGGGTTCGCTTTCAATGGACAAGGTGCCATCGAGCTGTTGGACGAGGCTGTGCACGATGGTCAGGCCCAGGCCGGTCCCCTCGATGTTGGTGGCTTCGTGGATTTGCTCGAAGGGCTGGAGAATGCGCTCCATGGCATGCTTCGGAATGCCCCTTCCCGTGTCCGAGACTTCGAACACGATGTGCCGCACGTCGTGCTGTCCGTGAACGAGTGGGCCGCAGAAAACGCGCAACCGAACGTGTCCCTGTTCGGTGTACTTGATGGCGTTGCTGATCAAATTGTTGAGGATCTGCGTGGCCCACTTCACGTCGCTTTGGACGCGCTCCGGTAGATCCGTTTCGATGTCCACATGGAAGTCCAGCTTCACTTTTTGGGCGCGGTTGCGGAACCCATCGGCGATGTGGTGGATCAGCTCGCGCAAGGCGAAGACACTCTGGACACTTTGGGCCTTGCCGCTCGCGAGTTTTTCGAGGTCGAGCACATCGTTGACCAAGCTCAAAAGGTGTCTGCCGGAGAACTCCATGTAGGCCAGGTGCTGCAGCTGGTCTTTGCGGTGGATCTCCTCGTGCTGCATCAGGTCGGTGAGCCCGAGGATGGCATTCAACGGTGTCCGGATTTCGTGGCTCATCACCGAGAGGAACCGCGACTTGGCGTCATGGGCGACCTCCGCTTGTTGCTGGAGGTTCCGGATGTGGGTGACGTCTTTGCCATACAGGTTGAATGCCCCATTCTTCAGGGCCACCACCTGAAACTCAAAGTGCCGGGTTCTGATGTGGTCGGGAGGTGGCGTGGAGGGAGATTCCTTCTGGATTCTGGCAGCGGAACGCTCGAGGGAGCAGATCCACAGGCTGACCTTGTTCGCCTTGGATTCTGCCAATGCCTCTGACAATCCCGGCAAGGCGAGCAAGCTGCGCTCCTGCTCCGGGAAGCAGTGAAGGGCCGCTTCGTTGATGAACGTGACCTTCTGCGCTTCGGAAAGCCGCAGAACGGGGTTGGGGTTCTCCTTGTAAAAGAAGGCCAGGTCGGCGTTGGTCTTGGCGCTCCGGGCGCTTTGGATTTTGGTGGCCGCGATGCCTGCAATGGTCTCGAGGATGAATTCGTCTTCAGCCTGGAAGAAATCGGCATCCGGGTGCTCGCTGTCAATGACCCCCAGCACATCGCCTCCCCAGCGGATGGGGACGGCCATTTCCGACAACCGGACCGCGTCGTCCGGGATGTAGTCGGGAAAAGCGGACGTATCTGCAATGCGCATCGCGGTGCCGGACTGGGCCACGCGCCCCACCACGCCCAGTCCGAGCGGAATTTCGATGGGCTTGAAAATGGACTTGTAGTCCACGCTTTTGGGACCAAAGGCGGCCTTTTGAATCAGCACATCCCGCTGTGGGTCTTTCAAATAAATCACACAATCCACCCAGCCCAATTGGCTGATGGTCCGCTCCGCCACAGCCCAGAGGAGGGCGTCGGGGTCGTCGATGTCGACGAGATCGGCCGCAAAGTCCTTGAGGATGCGCAACGCATGGAGGCGAAACGCTTCCCGGCTTTGGCCGGTGGGTTTGGGTGGTGTTTGATGTGCCAACGGTCTTGGGGATGGGCCCCCAAAAGATGACGACAACGGGGCGATTTCAACACACGTCCCATTCGCATTCCCTTGTCGGAAGGGTCTGATACCACAGCGAGGTGGTTCAGGCTGTCACGGTTCCAAACACGCGGCGGGCGATTTCTGCGGTGGTGATGGACGTGCGCATGTCGGTGGTGTGCCATGCGCGGAAGCGGGTTGCCAAGACATCATCCGGCCGATCCCTCCGTCTTTCGAGATAAGCGATGCAAAGTTAGCATATTCGCGCCGCGGCATTCATCCATGGATGCCCTCAGAACACCAACATGCCTTACTTCTTCACTTCCGAGTCCGTCAGCGAAGGACACCCCGACAAGGTTGCGGATCAGATTTCCGACGCCCTGATCGACCATTTCCTTGCCTTTGACCCCCAATCCAAAGTGGCGTGTGAGACCCTCGTCACCACCGGACAAGTGGTGCTGGCAGGTGAGGTCAAAAGTGAAGCCTACCTCGATCTCCAGAAGATCGCCCGCGACACCATCGAGCGGATTGGATACACGAAGAGCGAGTACATGTTTGACGCCGCCAGCTGTGGCGTACTGAGTGCGATTCACGAGCAGAGCCCGGACATCAATCAAGGCGTGGAACGCGCCGCTCCAGAGGAGCAGGGGGCAGGAGACCAGGGCATGATGTTCGGTTATGCCTGCAGGGAGACCGACGATTACATGCCGCTTCCGCTCGACCTGAGCCACCGCACGTTGCGGGTGCTCGCCGAGTTGCGTCGCGAAGGGGACCAGATGCCCTACCTGCGCCCAGACAGCAAGAGTCAGGTCACCATCGAGTACGCCGACGACCACACCCCCCTTCGCGTCGAGGCCGTGGTCCTGTCCACCCAACATGACGACTTCCACGAGGACGAGCAGACCATGCTGGCCCGCATCAAAGAGGATGTGGCCAACATCGTCATCCCGCGTGTGCTGGCGGATTGTCCGGATCGGGTGAAGGCGTTGTTCAAAGGAGACCACAAACTGCACGTCAATCCGACCGGCAAGTTTGTCATCGGTGGGCCCCATGGTGACACGGGGCTGACGGGGAGAAAGATCATTGTCGACACCTATGGTGGCCGTGGTGCGCACGGTGGTGGCGCTTTCAGCGGCAAGGATCCGTCCAAGGTGGACCGGAGCGCCGCATACGCGACGCGTCATGCTGCGAAGAACCTCGTGGCTGCAGGCGTGTGCGATGAGGTCCTCGTTCAGGTGGCCTACGCCATCGGTGTGGCGGAGCCGGTTGGCCTCTATGTCAATACCTACGGTACTGGCAAGGTGGGCGTGTCCGACGGTGAGATTGCCGAACGGATTGCGGCCATTTTCCCGATGCGTCCCTACGCCATTGAGCAGCGGTTTGCCTTGCGTTCCCCCATCTACACGGAGACGGCCGCATATGGTCACATGGGCCGCCCCTGCGAGGTGGTCCACAAGTCGTTCCGCGCTGCCAATGGCGAAATCGTGACCCGCGAAGTCAAGCTGTTCCCGTGGGAGGCACTCGATTGCGTGGACGCCCTGAAGGCGGAATTCGGACTCTAAGCCCGGGACTCAGAAGAGGAAGTCGTAGCCCTCGCTTTTCATCCGCTGGTACCGCTCGCGGTCGAAGGCGTAGAGGCGGCTTCCCTTGTGCTGGCCCTTTTCACGGCCGGTCGCCTTTTTCTCGAGGTCGGTGAGCAAGGGGCTCTTGAACAGTTTCTTGCGGAAGTTCCGCTTGTCGAAGGTCTTGCCCAAGGCTTGTTCGTAGAGGCTTTGCAGCTGCCCCAGGGTGAATTCTGAGGGCAACAGGTGGAAGCCCACCGGGCGGCGCTTCACCCGGCGCTTGAGGCGTTCGCGGGCGTAGGTGACCACGTCATTGTGGTCGAATGCGAGGTCGGGTACTCGGTCGCTCGGTACCCATTGCATGCTGTGGGACTCCCACTTTTCAGCGAGAAAATCTTCCTTTCGGACCAGGGCGTAAAAGGCCACGTTGACCACACGCCCCATGGGATGACGGAAGACGCCACCGAAGGCTTTGAGCTGCTCGATGATTTCCGGATCGTCGTAACCGAAGAGCCCGTGGAACATGCTGCGGGCACTGAGCATCAATTCATCGGATGCCTCGAGGTAACGGCTGGGCAAGAACAGCGCATCCTTGAAGGGGTCACGTTGGCTTCGCGCCAGCAACAATTGGAGTTGGTCCCCATCGAATCCGAAGAGGACGAGGCTCATGCTGAGGGCGACATTGAAGTCCGGGCTGTCTTGGGGGAACTTGAGCATGTCCGACATGGTGCAAAGGAACGCAGGATGGTCATGGCTTGCTGAGAATGGGGCACAAGTGGTCAAAGAGGGCCTGGTCGATTGTGCGCGACGCACCCTTGCAAAGTGGTGGTGGGCACATTTTGGGTGGGCAAGGACAGCGGCATCAGTGTCTGTCCGTCCACCGCAATCCAGGCCATGCCACCACCGTCCTCCGTGAGCATCCAAATGAGGCCGTTGGCCCGGTCGGTTGTCATGGCTTGGACTTGGCCGGAATGAAACAGGTCGCCCTCTGCGGAGCCATCGTAAATGCGGGATTGCTGGCGGCTGATCCAGCTGCGGCCGTCTTCCAGAAGGCCGGCTTGGGAGACGGTTCCCTCGCCCTCTAGGGTGAGGGTGGTCAATCCCGTGCTGCCGTCGGGTTCGGTGAACCAACGGCGGGCACGGCCGTCGGTTTCCAGTGCGGCCGGAGCGCCATCGAGGTGCATCAGCCAGCCGATGCCCTGCGGCCCGGCGGAGCCCGCTGCTTCTGGAGTCCATGTGATGGCGCCGATGCGGGCGCCGCTGTCCGCATTGTACCGCACCATGCGCCATTCACCCTGGGCTGTGCGGACCAGTGCGATGAGGTCAGATTCCATGCGGGCCGCGTCGATCAGCACTTCTCCTTCTTGCAGCAGCCAGGTCGACACCGGCGTGCCATCGGGTCCAAGGCGTTCCACCCGGTCACCCCATCCGACGAGGGCGTGGGCAGGACCTCCTGTAGGGGCCGTTCGCCGGAGGACACGGACATGGTCGCCGATCAGTCCGGAAGGGGAGGTGCGCGTCCAGAGGACCGGGGCAGGTGCACCGTCGCCGACCGGGACTGCTTGGAGTTCTTCGCCGCCCAGGAGCAGGAGCCCTTGTCCATCGAGGAACAACAGGTGCGCCAGGTCCGCGCCATTCAACGGCCAGGGTCCCGGTGTCGGCAGGCCGAGGCCGGTGCATTGGGCGGGAGGACCGACGTCCAGCGACCAGAGTGCGTCGCTCGTCAGTGCGGTTCGGGTCAGCCAAGCCTCGGCGAAATCCACGGCGGTTTGTCCCTCCCCGTCCGTGGCCTTGGCCGTTAGGCGCAGCTGCACTGGATTTTCCGTTCCTTGAAAGTCGGCCGGGGTGGACCATGTGGTCCGCACGGTATCTCGGCGGATGCCTTCGCTGCTGGCGGTCAAGTTCCCCGAGGTGCTCCACCAGATTCCACCGGAAACCGGGCCGATGTCAATTTGCCAGGTGGTGCCCCCCGTGTTTCCAGCGGAAGGCGCAGGGTCAGAAATGGCCACGCGCAAGGGGACATCTTCCGAGATCCCCCAATTGGACACCCCGGAGGGTTGAATCCAGCGCACACTGGGGGGCGCTTTTTCGACACCACATGCTGCCCAAAGGACAGGAAACCAGATGAGTACATGTCGGAATCGGAGGGGCATGTGCGGTCAAATTACGATGTGGACAGCCGTGTGGACGCGCCGTGGAAACGATGCGTGCAAGCGGGGGAGAATGACGTGGTAATTTGCTCCTTCATCCCGATCAACGTGGCCGACGACAAATCCCTCAATACCCAGCGCAAAAAATCGCGCAAGACGCCCGCCATCAGCACGGGCATGGCCGGCATCGGAAAGAAGCCGCCCCAGGCCGTGGAGTTGGAAGAGGCGGTGCTCGGTGCATGCATGCTCGAGCAGACTGCCGTCAACGCTGTGATTGACATTTTGGAGCCTGCGGCATTCTACAAGGAGGCACACGGTGAGATTTACAAGGCGATCAAAGACCTTTTCGGTGACGCCGAGCCGATTGACCTCCTGACGGTGACGGAGAAGCTGCGAAAAGAGGGCACCTTGGGATTCTGCGGCGGGCCGGCCTACGTGGCTGGACTGACGGACCGGGTGGCGAGTTCGGCCAATGTCGAAGCCCACGCACGGATTGTGGCGCAGAAGTTCATCCAGCGCGAGCTGATTCGCATCAGCAGTGAAACGATTGAATCCGCATTTGAGGACACCACGGACGTGTTTGACCTCTTGGATAGGTCCGAGCAGCAGTTGTTCGAAGTCGCCGAGGGCAACATCCGCCAAGGGTACCAGGAAATGGGGGCCGTCATCCGGCAGGTGATCGAAGGCATCGACCAGGCCCGCCTCAATGAGGAAGGCGTCAGCGGTGTGCCCACCGGCTTTGCCGACCTCGACAAACTGACTGGGGGATGGCAGCGCTCCGACATGGTGGTGCTCGCCGCGCGTCCCGGCATGGGCAAGACGGCCTTCGTGTTGTCCATGGCGCGGAACATGGCGGTCGACCACGACGTACCGGTGGCCATCTTCTCCTTGGAGATGAGCTCGCCCCAGTTGGTTCAGCGTCTCGTTGCAGCGGAATCCGAGCTGAGCGCCGAGAAGTTCCGAAAGGGCGACCTTGAAGATTACGAGTACCAACAGCTGCAGACCCGAATCAAGAAGTTGGCCAAGGCCAAGCTTTTCATCGACGACACCCCGGCATTGAGTGTGTTCGAACTCCGGGCCAAGTGCCGTCGCCTCAAGCAGAAACACGGCATCAGCATGGTCATCATCGACTACCTGCAGTTGATGACAGCGGGAAATGACAACGGCAAGGGCAACCGGGAGCAGGAGATCTCGACGATCAGCCGCTCCATCAAGAGCATCGCCAAGGAATTGGACGTGCCGGTCATTGCGCTGTCGCAGTTGTCGCGTTCTGTCGAGACCCGAGGTGGTGACAAGCGCCCCATCCTGTCCGACCTCCGTGAGTCCGGTGCCATCGAGCAGGACGCGGACATCGTGTGCTTCATCTACCGTCCGGAGTACTACGGCATCACCGAGGACGCGGACGGCATGGACACCGAGAACATGGGGGAGCTGATTGTGGCCAAGCACCGGAACGGCGGACTGGACACCGTGAAGATGCGCTTCACCAAGCACCTCGCGAAGTTCTCGGACTACAATGCATTTGCCGAAAGTCCCTTCGACGGGGGAGGGGCCATGGCGCCCAATACCGACTTCGCCAACAGCGGTGCCAAGACCATGACCGTCGGTTCCAAGATGAACGGGCCGGACGACCAGGACGCGCCGCTCTGATTCCTTCAGGCCTCCTGACCGCCGCCGGGGAGAGGTCTGGGCTATCTTTCGGGACATGATGCACCCCTTCCGTACCGTGCTGTTGATGGCGATGCTGGGCCTGGCCGGGACCTTGCAAGCCAGTCGACTGCTCATCCCCATGGATGAGGGGCAATCCAATCACCTCAAGGCATACGGCGTGGCCTTCTGGGTTTTGGAGCAGGGACTGGAGGTGGAATGGTTGCTGAACTACCGCGGTGGGAGTTTCCTGATTCCCTCTGCACCGGCCATCAGCAGCGAGTGCACCATTCGGGGTGTGGACTTCGAGCCGCTGGCCGATGTGCAAGCCCGGCAGATCCTCAACGGCATTGCCGACCCCGAAGTGAACCAACAGCGGGTCAAGCTGGAGGTGGCTCCCAAAGTGGCGGTGTACAGCCCGAAAAGCAAGTTGCCGTGGGACGATGCGGTGACGCTGGTGTTGACCTATGCCGAGATCCCCTACGATGTGGTCTACGATGCGGAGGTGATGGAGGGCAAATTGGTCGAGTACGATTGGTTGCACCTGCACCACGAAGACTTCACCGGTCAGTATGGCAAGTTCTACCGGGTCTACCGCAATGCCGCGTGGTATCAGGAGGAGCAAGCCAAACAGGAAGCGTCCGCTGCCTCCCTCGGGTTTGCGAAAGTGAGTGAGATGAAGCGGGCCGTGGCCCTGGAGATGCGCAACTTCGTGTTGGGTGGGGGCTTCCTCTTCACGATGTGTTCCGGTACGGACAGCTTCGACATCGCCTTGGCCGCTCAGGAAACGGACATCTGCGAGCCCATGTTCGATGGGGACCCTGCAGATCCTTTGGCCCAGCAGAAGCTGGATTTCGAGCAAGGTTTTGCGTTCTGGAATTATCGCCTGGTCCGCGATCCCTTGGTCTATGAATTCAGCGACATCGACGCCACAAAAGAGCACGGCAAAGCCAAGGAGATCAAAGACTTCTTCACCCTGTTCGACTTCTCCGCGAAGTGGGATGTGATTCCCACGATGCTCACCCAAAGCCACGAGCGTGTCATCCACGGATTCATGGGACAGACCACAGCATTCCGCAAGGAGTTCGTGCGGCCGGACGCCACCATCCTCGGTGAGAGTCGGGGCATTGGGTCGGTCAAGTACCTCCATGGGACCTTGGGGGAGGGCCAGTGGAGCTATTACGGAGGACACGATACTGAGGATTACCGGCACCTCGTCAATGACCCGCCAACGGATTTGAACCTACACCCCAATTCTCCGGGATATCGGTTGATCCTGAACAACATTCTATTCCCGGCATCGCGGGAAAAGAAGCGAAAAACGTAAAAGGCCGGGGCTATCGGATGGTGACGATGAGCGTGAACAGCTCTCGTCCATCCTCTTGTGAGTCAAATCGATAATCGATGGGGCCCGTGGCCTTCTTGGCCAAGCTCAGGAGACCAAGGCCGGCCCCGCCTTTGTCAGACAGCTGGCCGTTGCAGAGCGTTTCGATGTAGGTCTTGCGCAAGGTGTCCTCTTCCATGCCATTGATGTCGGCCAGGCGGTCGGAAAGGTGGCTGCGCATCTCCGAGTCCACCATGTTGCCGCATTGAACTTGGAAACCCACGGGGGTGCTTTCCAAGGTCAGATAGAGCTGGGTGAATCCGTTCTCTTCGATCAACCCGTGTCGCATCACGTTTTGCAGACATTCGATGAGCACATTGCCGATGCGCTTCATCAGGGTACGGCCACCATTGGCGGCTGCGCTTTTCTCTGCGAGGTCCAACAGTCCCTCCATTCCAGAGGAATCCACAGGGCCGATGTAGGACAGCAGGGTGCCATACTGGTCCTCAGCGCCATGGTCTTTTTGAAGGACCGTCCGCAGCTCCCGCTGCAGCACTTGGAGGTTTTTGGGCGCTTTGAACGACATATTCGGGCTTTGGTCCTATTAATTTAGCTAAACAATCGACGAAGTATATATTCTTGTCGACGAAATTTGTAGGCGTAGCCAAGTTACGTGAGGAGGTCGTCCGGTTTCCCCTTGTTGGAGGTCTTTTTTTCACAGGTTCACACCGGTCTTAAGCGGCTTTGTATCGGCGGATTCGACCCGGAGACACGATGGAGGTGCCATCCGGTTGACACAGCATGTCATAGAACTCCGGTCGGCAGAAATTCAGGCTTCCCCGAAAAGTGGAGCCGGACAGGTGCGCATGCCAGACGGCCAATGCGGTGTGCTGGAGTTGCTTCCAAGCGAAGCTGCTGAATCCTTCAGGACAGGGGAACGAGGCGACATGGAGTCGGGCGGACTGCAAGGAGGCGATGGGTTGGGGCAGGGCGATTGGGGTCATCATGCTGCGGTTTGAAGGTGGTGGGACGCGGTGGAAGCAGGGGCATCCAAAGACAAGCCTTGGCCGAGGATGCCCACGACATCGAGGAGGTTCCATCGGCGAAGGCCGGAATCCGGATCGGTCAGGGTGCAGTCGCGGAAAGCTGAAAGGAGGGCAATGGCCCGAGAGCGGTCCGCCCGTTCGCGTAGAAGGCGCTGAAAAACGGGGTAGTCCAGCGCCCATTTGACAAGGTCGCCGGTGGCGGATTTGCAGACAACATGGATGGACATATCGGTGCCGGCGTAAGCGATGGAGAGCAGGCTGCCGAGTGGGGAGAGGGAAGGAGAGTGTACCATGGGGAAGCGTTGACAGTACAACGTTCCCGGGTGGGTCCGTAACGGATTTACGGAGGGTCAAAAAAAATCGCGAAGCCGCGCTCAGCCCAGTCTGTCGAGGGCGTCTTGGTGGGTCTGTCGGAGGGCTTCCACCCAAGATGCAGGCCCGAGTGGATGGACGTGTGCGCCAAACCCCAGAATCCACTGGTTCAACTCGTAAGTCGGGTGGACGTCGATGGCATAACAGGTCCATCCGGGGTGCGGTGGCGCCACATCCAGGTGGCGCTGTGTGGCGTGGATGGGTTGGCTGTCGAGGTAGTGGGACAACAGGGGCGCTGCAGCCCAGCGAAACTCTTGGACGCCTCCGGCTCCGGAGGTGATGCCGATGGTGTCTTTGAAGTAACGGGCTGCATCGAATTTCGGATCCCGCACAAACCGGGCGTCATCCAATGCCACGTCGGACATCCGATCGAGGGCAAACGTTTTGACATCGTCTGCGCCTTCGGGTTTCCCGATCAAATACCAGCGGTTGCGGTATTCCTTCATCAGGTAAGGTTCGATGCACCGGTCGGATTCCTCAGGGTCGCCACCAGCCACGAATTTGCGGTAGGTGAAGCGCACCACGCATTGCTCTCCAATGGCGGACATCAAGGCGGCGATGTGCTCCGTCCCCAACGTTTGCGGCGCTTGTTCGAATTGAATGTGCTGGTCGATGCCCTGTCCAGGGGCCGTGGCATGGACGCGGTCGAAAATCCGGCCGATGGCACTCTGGTACTGCTGGAACACAGGCATGTCCCGGAACTGCAGCAAGGTGAGGGTGGCGAAGCGCAGGGCTTGAAGGTCCTGTTCCTGCAGGTTCAATCCACTGATGCTGTAATCTGGGTCCTCGTATTCGTAGCCGCGGTGTTCGGCATTGTAGACGATGGGGGCGTGGTAGCCGAGTTCATTTTCATTGCGCATCGCCCAGAGGTCCTTCTCGATGGTGGAGATGCTGATGCGTTCGCCCTCGCTTCCATACAGCCCTTCTTCGCAGGCCCGCCGCAAACCCTCCTTGGTGGGATAGGGCCGCATCCGGTTGGTCAAGCAACGGTCGATGATGCGGTACCGCAGGAGGGCGTATTTGTTGGCGGGCATGGCGGTGGAATCTGGGCGGTCAGCCGGGGAATCCGACGAGGTCGAGCAGGTAGAGGATGAGGGGCAGGAGCGGCAAGGACCAGGTCAGGTCCAAGAGGGGGAATTTTCGAATGTCCAGCAAGTCGAGGCCAAGGGCCAGCAGCAGGATGCCCCCGAGGCCGGAGAGCTCTTGGACGAGGGGTTCAGGAATGCCGGTGCCCAACGTGGCAAAGCCCAAGGTCAAGCCCGCTTGGATGACCAGGACGGATCCGGTGGACCACAGGACGCCGCGCCCCAGCGCTGCAGCGAGAAACAGGGAGCTGAACAAATCCATGGTGCCTTTGGCCATGAGGACAGTCGGGTCACCCAGCAGGCCGTCCTGCATGCAGCCGACCAGGGTCATGGCCCCCACGCAAAACAGGAGGGTGGATTGGACGAGGGCGGCCCCTTCTCCTTCGCCGAGGCGGTTGGCGGCCCGCTTGACCCGGGCATCCAGCCCGATGCTGTGACCGATCACAGCCCCCAGCACAAGGGCCATGAACGCGCCCATTGGCCGGGTGATGTCGCCCATCATGTCCACCCCGATGAACAAGGTGAACAGCCCCAACGCGGAAAACACCGCTTGGCGCAGTCCCTCGGGGACCCGACGCCCCAGCAGGAGGCCCACCGAGGAGCCCACGGCGACGGTTGCGGCATTGAAGAGCGTACCCAACATGCGCCCAAGTTACTTTTGACACTCCGGCACACCGCGCCGGGCTGAGATCCTCCTGCGCATGTCCTTCGTCGTCGAGTCCACCGATCCCCATTCCCGAGCCCGCACCGGCGCGCTGCAGACGGCCCATGGTGCGATCCGCACGCCCATTTTCATGCCGGTCGGGACGCAGGGCAGTGTCAAGGCAGTTCCACAGGATGTCTTGGCCGAGGAGGTCGATCCGGACATCATCTTGGGCAACACGTACCACATGTACTTCCGACCGGGATTGGACGTGCTCCAGAAAGCCGGAGGCCTGCACCTGTTCATGGGATGGGACAGACCCATCCTGACCGATTCCGGGGGGTACCAGGTCTACAGCTTGGCTGAAAACCGCAAAATCAAGGAGGAAGGCGTGACCTTCCGCAGCCACATCGATGGCAGCAAGCACCTGTTCACGCCGGAGCGGGCCGTCGACATTCAACGCGTCATCGGGGCCGACATCATCATGGCCTTTGACGAGTGCCCGCCTTATCCCTGTGACTACGCCTATGCCCGCCAGAGCATGGAGCTCACACACCGGTGGTTGGACCGTTGCATCGCACGAATGAACGAGACGGAGCCGCTGTATGGCCATGAGCAAATGCTGTTTCCCATCGTACAGGGTTCCACCTACGATGATCTCAGAAAGGCGAGTGCGCACGCCGTGGCAGAACGTCAAGCAGTGGGCAATGCCATCGGGGGACTGTCCGTTGGGGAACCCCATGAGGAGATGTACAAGAGCGTGTCGCTCTGCACGGAGATTTTGCCGGAGGACAAGCCGCGCTACCTGATGGGCGTGGGAACACCGGCCAACCTGTTGGAGAACATCGCCCTCGGGGTCGATATGTTCGATTGTGTCATGCCCACCCGCAATGCCCGCAATGGCATGCTTTTCACCAGGAAGGGTACATTGAACATGCGCAACCTCAAGTGGCAGGACGACTTCTCGCCCCTCGACCCGGACGGCACCACGGATGTCGACCAGCGGTACTCCAAGGCCTATGTCCGTCACTTGTTCCGCGCCAACGAGATTCTCGCCTTGCAAATCGGCTCGGTCCACAACCTGGCGTTCTACCTCGACTTGATGCGCGAGGCGCGCGAGCGGATTGCGGACGGCACCTTCACCGCCTGGAAGGACGCCCTGGTACCGGTACTCACCCAACGTCTCTGACCAGCACCTTGCCCTGATGCGCATCCTCGATTGGTACATCATCCGACACTTCTTGTCGACCTTCTTCTTGATGGTCGCCTTGTTCTGTGTGGTGGCCGTGGTCTTCGATGTGGCCGAGAACCTGGAGCGGTTGATTGACAATGAGGCGCCCTGGGGACAGGTCTTCGGGGAATACTACCTGTCCTTCTGTCTCGCGCTGGGCAACATGCTGAGTGCATTCATCGTCTTCCTGACCATCCTGCTCTTCACCAGCCGGCTGGCCCAACGCAGCGAGATCATTGCCGTTCTGGCTGGCGGAGTCTCCTTCCAGCGGCTCATGCGGCCGTACCTCGTTGCCTCGACCCTGCTCGTTGCGGGGAGTCTGGTGCTGTCGCATTTCATCTTGCCCCACTCGAACCAGCGGAAGATGGACTTCGAGGTGCAATACATCCACAAGGAATTTCACATCGCCGAGCAACACCTGTATCGCGAAGTCCAACCGGGGACCATCGTCTACCTACGTTCGGTCAATGCCGGACGCCAGGTCGGTTACCGCTTTGTCCTCGAGCAATGGGAGGGGGACCGGATGGTGGAGAAATGGACGGCGAGCAAGGCCAAATGGCTGCCGGACAAGCAGACCTGGAGGGTGTCGAACCTCCGGCGCCGACGCTGGGATGCAGCGGACGTGGAGCAGTTTGAGAAGATCGCGGTGCTCGATACGGCACTGGCCATGCGCATTTCGGATTTCGGCCAACGAAACCAGGCCATGTCCACGTTGGACCGGGGGGCGTTGCGTGCCGCCATCGACCGGGAAAAGGCCAAGGGATCCGGCGCCGAGCGCTTCCTCCAATTGGAGCGCCATACCCGCACTTCCAACGCATTCGCCATCTACGTGATGACCCTCATCGGGGTCAGTGTGGCCAGTCGGAAGCAGCGTGGCGGTACGGGCATTCATTTGCTCATCGGCGTCCTGATTGGCTTCATCTACATCTTCAGCGCGAAGCTGATGTCGGTCTCCGCAACCCATGCCGGGGTACCGCCTGGCGTGGCGGCCTGGACCCCCAATGTGCTTTTCAGTCTGCTGGGAGCCTGGCTCTACCGCCGCGCGCCGAAGTGACGTGTAGGGTGACCTGTGGGGCGCATCAGCCGCGCATGGGTCCGGTCCAACGCGTCCATTGCTCAGGGACGGCAGGCCATTCCACGGCGTCCTTGAAGAAGCCGTACGCGGTGGAACCGCTGCCGCTCATGTCCGCGAAAGTTGCGCCCGCTTCTTGAAGCAGAGACAAGGCTTGTCCGACTTCGGGGTGCCGGTCGCACACGGGGGCAGTGAAGTCGTTTTTCAGGTGTCCCTTCCAGTCTTCCGGTCCACTCCCGGCCCACTCGTCAAGACCTGGCCGATCGTCGTCGGGCGTGACCCAACTGAATGCCGCAGCCGTGGGCACATGAACGCCGGGGTGGAGGAGGGCAATGTGCCAGCCGTCGAGGGCGAGATCGATGGGCGTCAAGACTTCCCCCCTGCCGGTGACGCGGGCTGGAGTGTTACTGACAAAGAAGGGACAGTCTGACCCGAGCTTGCCGGCCAAAGTTTCAAGTCGCGCTTGGCTGAGGCCCAGCGAGAAATGGCTGTTGAGCAGGGTCAGCGTCGCGGTGCCGTCGGCACTGCCTCCCCCCAGCCCGGCGCCCGACGGAATGGCCTTGACCAAGTGGAAGTCGCAAGGCGGGAGGGGGAAGTCTTTTTGGAGTAGCCGATAGGCACGGACGATGAGGTTGTCTTCGGGTGCCCCGTCGACTGCGTTTCCCGCCAAGTGCAACGCGACGTCATTCTGGGTGCCCGGCGTGGCCATTTCGAGGGCATCGCACCACGGGATGGGGACAAACAGGCTGTCGAGGGCGTGGAATCCATCCGGCCTACGACCCCTGACTTGCAGGCCGACGTTGATTTTGGCGTTGGGAAAGGCAACGCGGGCTGCCTGGCCAGGATCAACCATCGAAGTATCCGTATTGCTTGAGCTTGCGCTCATCGTTGCGCCAATCCTTGTCGACCTTGATGCGGAGCTCTAGAAAGACCTTCTCACGAAGGAACCCTTCGAGGTCCTTTCGGGCGTCGGTGGCCAGCCGCTTGATCATCTTGCCTCCGGTGCCGATGAGGATGGCCTTCTGCGATTCGCGGGCCACCAAGATGGTGGCGTGGATCCGGCGTAGGGGGCGTCCATCCTTGGTTTTGTCTTCCTTGAAGCTCTCCACGGTAACCTCGCTGCTGTAGGGAACCTCTTGCTTGCAGTGCGTGAGGATTTTCTCCCGTACGATTTCCGACACGAAAAAGCGGAGGGGCTTGTCCGTCATCTCATCCTTGGGGAAGAAGGCTGGAGACTCGGGCAGTTGGGCCACGATGCGCTGAAGAAGGTGATCCAAGTTGAATCCGTGCAAGGCGCTGATCGGATGGATTTCGGCTCGGGGAATCAACTCCTGCCAGTGGGCGATGCGTCCCTTCAGGGTCTCCTGGTCGCTGGTATCGACCTTGTTGAGCAGGAGCAGGACGGGGATGTCCATCTTCTGAACCTTCTCCAAGGTCTCGGGATGGGCCAAGGTGGTTTCCTCCGGGGTGGTGACGATCAGAAGCACATCGGCATCGCGCAGTGCGGTCCGAACGAACTTCATCATGCCCTCCTGCAGCTTGTAGGACGGATCCAATACGCCGGGGGTGTCGGAATAGACGATTTGCCAGTCTTCTCCGCTGACAATGCCCATGATGCGGTGTCGGGTGGTTTGCGCCTTGGCATTGATGATGCTGAGTCGCTCACCGACCAATTGGTTCATCAAGGTGGACTTGCCAACGTTGGGCGAGCCGATGATGTTGACGAAGCCGGCGCGGTGCACCGGGTTTGCATTCGTTGTGGACACGGAGAGTGGTTTGAGCTTGCAAAGAAAGGAGTCCTACCTATCTTCGACGTCCCGATTTGGGAAACGGATCGCGGTGTGGAGCAGTTGGTAGCTCGTCGGGCTCATAACCCGAAGGTCGCAGGTTCGAGTCCTGCCACCGCAACAAGAAGACCAAAGGTCAGAGAAGGGTCAACCACAAGGTTGGCCCTTTTTCGTTCATTCACACCGTCAGATTGGGGGCATTATCAAGATTTGTTCGCAGCTGTGATGGGTTGGCTTCGTCATCGATGGTCTTATTCCACGCGGGCCTTAATTATCAGGATGTTAACTCCAATCCGTGTCCGGTTGAAAATTTTCGAGCTTGGCCATGGGCAGGTAAGACACGGTGGATGCAATGGAGGGCAAAAGGGCTGAATTTGTATTCGTAGCCGTGGTTTTGTGAGCGGGCGTTATTTAATTTCGACCCCTAAAATTGACGCTTTGATGGAACAATTATATTGATCTATCGACACTTGATTCGGTCAGTTTGTGGTGAGATGGGGTGGAGGGCCTGTATAATTCGACCAAGACGCCTTCTCGGATTTTGGAAGGGCGGGAACTTTCAAGAACTTGGACCTGCCTGTTTCACGACGGGTTTAACCATTAGGAACCAAAACACTTGTGATGCGTCTCACATCTCTCTTCATGGCCCTCTTCGTCTGTTGGGCCACTTCCTTCTCTCAGACCCAGCAGATTGCGGTCAATTCCGCCCCTGCCCCTGAAGGCTACGACCTCGAAGTCGAAGTCGTCTCCGAAAACATCGGTCTTCTCGTTGGTGCGCTCGGCGCAACGGATTTGACCGGCTACAGCTGCAAGCGTGTTTACGTCACCATGGTGAACAGTGACGACTTTTTGTCGTCCGTTTCGGGTGATGCTCTGAATCCCACGTTTGTGAACACGACCACCACCTTCTACCATGCGGTGTTGGGCGGAGCCACGCCGAATGGCATCAACAGTCTGTTGTTCGGGGTCTACCCGGATCTGGTGTATGACAGCTGGGTAACGATCGGTTTGGAGGGCGTCCCGAATGCCTTGGCCGGTGAGGCCGATGTGGCCTCGGTGCAGTCCACCGAGAACCCCTGGACCACGGTATTCGAACCGGGAGGCGGTTTGCCGGGTGGCAACATCGCCATCGACGACGGTGTCGGCGGTGCTTGGTATGCCTTGAATGGTGACGCCAACGGTGTAGCTGGAGACGACCTCCGCGTGTTGGCTGGTCAGTTCACCACGGACGGTGATCTCGGCGGCCAATTGTACATCCAGGTCTTCATTAATGGTGATGGTTCGGACGAATTCCGCGACACCTTCTACTTCGGTGACGGTGCTCCGACCCCGGGATGTACGGACGACACGGCTTGTAACTATGACGACACGGCCTCCGAGGACGACGGTTCTTGCGAGTACCCTGCTGACCTCTGTAATGGTGCGACCAATGTCAACTGTGACTGCTCTTGCATCAACGATGCGGACAGCGACGGCATTTGTTCCGAGGAGGACCTCTGTGAGGATCTCACGGCTTGCAACTTTGACGACCCTGCCAACGAGGCATGTGCGATCTTGGATGAATGTGGTGTCTGCGGAGGTGCCGGCATACCGGATGGTGAATGCGACTGCGACGGCAACGTGCTCGATGAGTGCGGTATCTGTGGTGGCGACGGCATTCCGGCAGGAGATTGTGACTGCGATGGTAACCAGCTCGACGCACTGGGAGTTTGCGGTGGTTCTTGTGCTGCCGATTCTGATGCGGACGGCTTGTGTGACGATGCAGACAACTGCACGGACACTTCCGCATGCAACTATGACGATGCATCCAACGAAGCTTGCGCCTACCTCGATGAGTGTGGCGTGTGTGGTGGTGCTGGCATCCCCGATGGAGAATGCGATTGTGATGGCAACGTCGAGGACATCTGCGGTGTCTGTGGAGGTTCCAGCACGGACGTGGATGGCGACGGCCTCGGTGAGCCTTGCGATGACAACTGTACCGATGTCAATGCCTGCAACTTTGATGATCCCGCGAACGAAGCTTGTGAATACGAGTCTTGCTCAGGTTGCGGCCTGGTCGACGCCTGCAACTACAACGCAGATGCTACCATCATCGACAACAGCAGCTGCTTGTACCCGACGGACATCTGCAGTGACGAGCTGATTGGATGTGCCACCAATACGGCGGCCATGTTTGACTGTGGCTGTGACTGCATCAACGACAGCGACGGTGACGGTGTGTGTGACGAAGCTGAGTTGCTCGGATGTACCGATGCCGAGGCTTGCAACTATGATGACTGTGCCACGGACGACAACGGAACCTGTACATATCCGATTGACCTATATGGAGAGGATGCCGTTCTCTGCAACTTGGATTGCGATGGCAATTGTGTGAACGATGCGGACGATGATGGCATCTGTGACGAATGTGAGTCTGAGGGATGTACGGACCCAGCGGCTTGCAATGCAGGAGATTACACGGACACAGACAACAGCCTCTGCGAATATCCCGTGGATGTTTGTTCCGCTTTGGATCACGGTTGCAACTCGACTCCCGCATCCGCCTTGGATTGCAACTGCGACTGCTTGAATGACGCCGACCAAGACGGAGTGTGTGACGAGAGCGAGATCGCAGGTTGTACGGATTCGGAAGCCAACAACTACGATTCCTGCGCAACGGACGACGACGCAAGCTGCACGGGTTGCACGAATCCGATTGCCGACAACTACTACGCCGGTGCTGACATCGACGATGGCACGTGTGTCATTAGCGGTTGTACCGACACTGAGGCCTGCAACTACTTNGCTGAGGCCAACAATGAAGATGGCTCTTGTGATTACCCGANNGACCTNTACGGCGTCGATTACGTGGACTGNGATGGCAACTGCCTGAATGACCTCGATGGCAATGGTGTCTGTAACGAAGACGAGCCTGACCCGACCTCCGACGGCGGTCCAATCGCTGTGGGTGTGGCCGATGGTGCTCCGATTGACAGCTCCACGACGTTGCTCGGTACGGTGCTCGGTAGCCCGTCCGACGACCTCATCAACGCGTTGGTCTCTATGGGTCTCGGTGACCTGGTGGGTCCCAATGCGAGCATGAACGATTGCGGTTCACTCTTCCTCCCTGNCGATGATGCATGGGATGCGGCTGGTTACAACCTGAACACCCTCCCTGTGGATGTTCTCGGTGACCTCATTGCAGGCCACGTCTTCGTGGGACTCTGTGCTGAAATGACCGAGGGTCAGGTCATCGAAAACTACTACGGTGAGCTGTTCACCTACACGGAGCAAGGCGGCAACCGCCGCTTGATCAACAGCGACGGTGAAGAGCTGGCCATCACGCACGGTGGTTATCAATTCGGAGGCGACAGCTACCTCTACGCGCTGGGCTCTGTGATCGCTTTGGACAGTGCAGACCCCTGCTTGGGTTGTGCTTCACTCCAGATGGACGGCGACTTGGCCGACTACACTGTGGAGTGCGAAAGCGACCTCGAGGATGCCATGGCGGCTTCCGTGACGGCATTCGCCTGCAACGATTTGGAATTGGATGAGGTGGTGACGGTGAAGGGGCGCACCGACGGCCGCAACCAGATTTGCACCGGTGGCGGTACGACCCAAGGTTGGAATGCCATCACGGCGGGCGACGATGCCAACTTCAACAACGGTCCGGACGCCTTGCTGCAGTTCTATGATGTGAACGGCGACATGAGTCAGGGCCACTACTTCATCGAGGATGCTGCCAACGGTGGTGTTTCCCTCACCCAGTTCGAGAATGGCAACGCCATCTTGGAAGGTGTTGTGATGGACAAGGACAACAACGACCTCCGTCTGGAGATTCACCTCTTCTTCGAGGGACGCACCGTGGGTGCCGACTGGGCCGGTGGTTTCAAGAATGACTACGGTTGTGCGGTGAACACCGACCTCTGGACCATTTACACCCTCAATGATGCGGCTTCCTACGCCGTGGGTGGTCCCGGTGCATGGCAGTTCGGGACGCTGTTGCACTTTAACCACCAGCCCGTAAGCCAGTACTTCGGCTTCCAGTTGGGTGACGGTGCCAACAACCACAACTGCGACGACAACGGATTCTCCGGTTGGTTCAGCTGGAACGGTGCTATTGCAGGAGAGGAGGCTGTCGGTTTCGCAGGCGACGTGATCGCCACGCTGGAGCCGCAGTGCGACTTCGCTACCGATTGCCAGGAAGGCGAGTACGTGGAGTTCCACTACATCGCATTTGACGATCAGTGCTACATCGCGACCGAGATGGTGCAGATGGTGACGCGCGACGACAACACTGCGCCGACTTACGTGTCTGGCGGTGAGGACCTGACCCTCAGCTGTGAAGAGAGCGACCAGTGGTTGATGGACAACCCGGCCAGCGCCGAAGTGGTACTCTTCACGGACAACTGCGACGACAGCGAGTACGGATGTGCTGCTGGATTCGATCCGAACACTGCCGGCTTTGCGGATGAGGACAACGTGTTTGTCTGCGTGGAGCTCGTCGGTGAGACCACGGCTTCCTACACCGCCAGCAGCTGCCGCGTGCTGAACCGCACGTGGGTGGCCACGGATTGCTTCGGCAACCAGACTTACCACACGCAGGTCATCACCATTGAGGACAACATTCTCCCCGAGGTGACGGTGACGGCTCCGGCCGACATTACCCTCAATGTGAATGGCATATGCTACGTCGACCTCGACCCCTCCAATACCGGAGAGGCTACGCCGACCTACTTCGACAGCTGTGACCTCGCAGATACGGGCCTCGACTACAGCGACGCCATCGTGGACAGCGTGAGCACGGGCTGCTACAGCATCATCCGGACTTGGACGGCCATGGCCACGGACAGCTGCGGCAATTCGTTCGCCACGACGGCGGACCAGCGCATCGACATTCAGGACATGATCGCACCGGGCTTCATCGCCGAAGGTGTGGACACGCTCGAGTGCGACCTCTGGGGTGCTTGCGATTACGACCACCTCAACAGCGTGGGTCTTATTGAAGCTTACGACAACTGTGAACTCAGCCATGTCGATGTGGAATGCATGCCGCTTTCCGCGGGTTGCTGGGACGACTACATCATCGACTACACGGCCTACGACATGTGTGGCAACAGCACGAACTTCCAGCAGATTGTGGTGGTCATGGACCGCACGCCGGCTGAGTGGAGCTTGGCTCCGGCTGACCTCACAATGGAGTGCAGCGATGCCAGTCTGACGGGTCTGGTGCAGCACGAGTTGGGCGATTACTACGCCGTTCCGGAGTACACCCCGGGAGATGGTCTCCACGCCGAGGCCATGGACAACTGTGATGCCGAGGCCGTGGTCAGCTACAGCGACCTCATCCTCACGACGCCTTGCCTCCAGGAGTACACGATCAAGCGTACCTACAGCACAGAGGACTGCTCCGGCAACTATGCCGAGCACATCCAATACATCACCATCGAAGACACGACGGCTCCGCAGTTCACGAGCTTCCCTGCCGACGAAACGGTAGAGTGTGATGCCGTGCCTGCTGTGGCTGACCTGAGCACCCTCGCGGCTTCTGATCACTGCGATCCCGTTGTGGATATCGCTTACGCTGGTGAGGTTCGCACGGACGGCGCTTGTGAGGACACCTACACGTTGACCCGCACTTGGGAAGTGGTGGACTGCGCTGGCAACATGCACAGCCAGAGCCAAACCATCGAGGTTCAAGACACGACCGAGCCGATGCTCTCCATTGAGTGCCCTGCCGATGTGATGAACACCAATGTTTGCTTCGCGGACGGCGACATGTCCATTGCAGCCAACGGCGAGCCTACTTGGACGGTGAGCGACAACTGCGACGCAGATGTTGCGGTGGCCTACACCTATGAGGATGTGGCTGTGGCCGATTGCAGCGATGGAGACAGCTCTGATGAAGGCAGCTACACGGTGACCCGCACCTTCACGGTGACGGCCACGGACCACTGTGGCAACGCCACCACCTTGACNTGTGACCAGACCATCACCTTCACGGATGATGAGGCTCCGATCTTCGACGGCAACCCGGACGAACTTTACCCGGCTCCAATCAGCTGCGGTGACATGCCGGATCCGTATGACATGCAAGTCCTCCCGCTCCACGCGACGGACAACTGCGACAGCGAGTTGACCTACGAGATTTCCATGGCATTCTTGACGTCTGGTTCCTGCCCAGGTACCTACGTCCGAATCTGGAAAGCTTACGATGACTGTGGTAACGAAGCTGAATCCGCCATTCAGTATGTCGCTACTGTGGACACGCTGGCACCGGAGTTCGACTTCTGCCCAGAGGACATCGCGGTTTACCTGGACGAGAACTGCAGCACGGACCTGAGCACCGATGCGACCGGAATGGCCACGGTGACGGACAACTGTGACGCCAACCCGGAGGTCTGGCACGAGGATGTCAGCTTCATGGATCTCCCGAGCGCCTGCGACACCGATGGTGCCGACTACGTCTACGGTGCTGACGATGCCGAGCACAACGGTTCCTACGAGTTTACCCGTGTCTTCTACGCGGAGGATGCTTGTGAGAACGAGAACTCTACGGCCAACAGCTTCTGTGAGCACACCATCACGGTGTTGGATCAGATTGCCCCGAGCATGACGGTCAACTGGCCGGCAGATCGCACGGAGCTGCTGAATGAAGCTTGCGACGCTGACTTGAGCCTCGACATGGTGACGGCATCTGCCACGGACAACTGCGACGGCGATGTGACCATTGGTATTTTCCACAGCGACAGCGCTCCGGTTTATGGATGCGACGACAGCGATGGCAATGCCGAAGGCAGCTACACCTTCACGCGGACCTGGACAGCCGTTGCTTGTGACGACAGTGGAAACGAGACCACGGAGACGCACGATCAGCTCTTCACGGTGAACGACGAGATCAACCCGACCGTCGACATCAGCTGCCCGGACACGTACAGCACGGTCCTCGCGGCCGACTGCACGGTGGACACCACGCCGGCTGCTGCCGGTCAGGCCACTGCCGAGGCAGACGACAACTGCGACAGCGACGTCATGATTGAGATCACGTATGAGGATTCCGCTCCGGAGTACACCTGCGACGATTCCGACGGCAACGCCGAGGGCAGCTACACGTTCACCCGGACTTGGACGGCCCTGGCCACCGACGACTGCGGTAACAGCAGCAGCGAGGATCACGTTCAGACCATCACGGTCACGGACGAGACTGCGCCTGAACTCAGCGCCGCGGCCCCGCCTTACGCCGTGGTTCAGGTGGACGCCAACTGTGAGGCCGACCTGAGCACGGAAGCGCTCGGCTATGCCACGCAGACCTCTTCCGACGGTTGCGACTCCGACCTCACGGTCGAGACCGACTACAGCGACAGCGCTCCGCAATACGCCTGCATGGGCAACGACGGTCAACTCGAAGGCAGCTACACGTTCACCCGGACGTTCAACTTCACGGTGACCGACGACTGTGGCAACAGCACTTCCACGAGTGTGGAGCAGTTGATCTCGGTGGAAGACAACATCGATCCGACCCAGACGATCGAGACCCTCGATCCGGTCACGCTTTACCTCAACGGCGACTGTGCCACCGACCGCAGCGACATGGCCACGGGCATCCCGGCCATCACGACGGACGACAACTGCGACAGTGATGTGGCCAACATCCTGACCTTCGCGGACAGCCCGAACGTGCACACGTGTGATGATGGAGACAGCGCTGCTGAGGGCAGCTACACCTTCACCCGCACGTGGACCAGCGTGGCGACCGACGACTGTGGCAATGAGAACACGGTGACCACGAGCCAGGACATCACGGTCCTCGACGAAATGGCGCCGCAGTTCACGGCGACCTGTGACATCGAGAACGGCGAGACGGTGGAGTATGCCTGCGGTGACGACAACCTGAACGGCATCAACGACATCTTCGACTTCATCCAGATTCCGGAGGCGTGCGATGTGGAGTACGCAGACAATTGCGACAGCGAGGTCAGCTNGACCTTTTCCTCCGTGGAGAGCGGCTACCTGCCGACGGCAGACATCGCCAACTACTGCGCTCCTGCCGACCCGGAGGCCCTCGAGAACGGGGAGACCTGCGACGATCGCGATCCAGAGTCCATCCGCCTGTTCAACTTCGGATACATGGACGAAGACATGAACATGGTCAGCCTCGGAGAGTCCTTCACCCTCGTGGACGGAGGCAGCAGCATCGTGGAGATCNCACCGGACAGCACGATGCACATCGTCCTCGAAACGACGGACGGCAACGGCGGCGGCTTCATCTTCGAAGCCACCTACGATGGCGGTCACGACTGGAACGAGTGGCTCGCTCTGCCGGGCATGCACAACTACAAGAAGGACTGTGCAGACATCTTCCCGGGCATCGAAATCTGGACGGAGTGGATCTACTACGTCATGGCCGACGGTACCATGAGTGGTACGGGTACATTCGCCGGATCTGAGTTCAGCTTGCAGCACCAGCCGATGAACGCCTACTACGGTCTCCAGATCGGTGAGGGCGCCAACAACAAGAACGAGAANTACGGTGGTAGCGCTTGGTTCTTCTACAATGGTGAGCTCATCGTCGACGGCGTCAGCCAGGGAGCCCTGTCCTCCTCCGGTGACATCTTCTTCGACCTCGACTGCTGCCTCGGTTGGCAGATTGACTACAGCTACTCCATCACGGACGACTGTGGCAACACGACGGACTTCGCCTACACCGACATGGGTACGGGTGAGTTCAACAACCTCGACAACGTGACGGTCAGTGGCGACGGCACGCACAGCCCAGTGGACATCACCGGCGGTGTGAGCAACCTGAAGGATCCGATNCGCATCACGGGTCTGCAGCCGAACCCGACCAACGAATACAGCACGCTGGGCTTCATCGTCAGCAACAACATGCGCCTGCGCATCGACCTGTACACCATGAGTGGCCAGTTCGTTCAGGAGTTGTTCGACGGCAACGCCAGCGAGGACGTCCAGTACGTGCTCGATATCGACGCCAACACCTTGGCCGGTGGCATGTATCAGGTACGCCTGAGCAGCTCCGACTACGTGGTGGTCAAGAAGCTCCTGGTTTCCGAGTGATTCCAGAACTAGAGGAAAGCGTTTCACCAAATCGCGCTTGAGGCGGAAGCCGTCCCCACCCGGGGGCGGCTTCCTGCATTTCCGGTGGGTATCTTCCGGGTCCGATGGCATCCACTGCGATCCGAATCCTGGTCATTCGATTCTCCAGCATGGGGGATGTGATTCTCACATCACCGGTGGTGCGGGCATTGCATGTCCTCCTCGACGGGGAAGTGGAGGTGCATGTCCTGACCAAGAAGCAGTTTGCTGCGGCGGTGACCGGTCTGGAGGGGGTGCACCGCGTGTGGACCATGGACCGGACTACAGCGGAAGTGGAGGCGGACCTGCAGGCGCAGGGCTTCCATTATGTGGTCGATTTGCAGGCCAATGCGCGTTCCGCTTTCGTAAAGCGGGCGCTGCGGAAAGGGGAGGGGAGAACCCTCGATTTGACCGTGGACAAGCGGAGCCTAGATAAAATTTGGTTGGTTCGCACAGGCGTGGATCGGTTGCGCGGGCAGCACGTCGTGGAGCGGTACCTCGACACGCTGCGTCCATTTGGGAATGCCTTGGCCGCTCTGGCGGAAGCCGGGGACAATGGGGCACTGCGTTTGCCGGTGGGCTTGGCGGAGCAGTCGGTTGAAAAAGCGGGTGCGCCGGCACAGCGGGAGGCGGTGTTGGCGCTGGGCGCCGCCCATGCAGGCAAAGCGATCCCGGAGGACCATTGGCAGGTCATCCTTCAGGGCTTGGTCGACGCTGGACACCGGGTCCGACTGATCGGCGGGGCTGACGAAGCTGAGTTGGGCGAGCGGTTGGTCCGTGCCCAAGGTGACGGCGCTCCCGTGCACAACGGTGCCGGGTACATGGATTGGACGGAGACGTTCGAAAACATGGCCCGCGCGGATGTCCTGATCGCCGGCGACACGGGGGCCATGCATGCTGGGGCGGCATTGGCAGTGCCCATGGTCGTGGTTTGGGGATGCACGTCACCCGCGCTCGGGATGGGCCCCTGGCGCGCTCACCCAAAGACGGTGGAGCTTCAACCCGAAGGCCCGGAGCGTCGCCGGCCTTGCAGCCGCCTCGGTGACCGCTGCCGGCACAAGACCCTCTGCATTCAGCGGGTGTCGCCTGAGCGCATCCTTGCGGCCGCGCTGTCCTTGCTCAGTTGAACAGGGCCTTCAGCTCTGTGGCGTCGCTGGGCTTCATCTTGCCGGCGAGGATGAGCCGGAGTTGGCGGCGGCGCAGGGCGCCCTCGAACCGACGCTGTTCCTCCTCCGTTTCCGGCACGAGTTCCGGCACCATGATGGGCGCGCCCAATTGATCGACAGCGACGAAGGTGTACATCGCTTCGTTGCTCTTGGAGCGCTTGCCTGTCGCGTTGTCCTCGACGAACACTTCCATGAACACCTCCATGGAACTGGTGAAGGCCCGGCTGACCTTGGCCTCGATGGTGACCATGTCGCCGAGCCGGATGGGTTGGTCGAAGGAGACGTTGTTGACCGCTGCGGTGACCACGACCCGGCGGCAATGCCGGTTGGCGCTGATGGCCGACGTGATGTCCATCCAATTCAGCAACTGTCCGCCCATGAGGTTGCCGAGGACATTGGTGTCGTTGGGCAGGACAATGTGGGTGGTGGTGGCGAAAGTCTCTTTCGCGGTGCGGGTTTTGGGCGCCATGGTGGTCGTTGTTGCCCTGCAAAGGTCGCCCGCAGGACCCGATGGCGGGAATCCGACAACACTCCTTCACCTTTGCATCATGTATTACGATGTCCTGAAAGCCCTCCACATCATTTTTGTGGTGACTTGGTTTGCGGGATTGTTCTACCTCGTCCGGCTGTTTATCTACCATCGGGAAGCCGAGGACAAGCCCGTTGCAGAGCGGGATGTGCTGGTGCCGCAGTTCCGCATCATGGAGCGGCGTCTCTGGGCGGCCATCACCTTGCCCAGCGGGGTGCTGGCCACCGCATTCGGTGTGGCGTTGATCTGGCTCAATCCCGCGTGGCTTCGAATGCCCTTCATGTGGGTGAAGCTGGCCTTTGTCGGAGGGCTGTGGGTGTACATGTGGGCGGTGTGGCGCATCCTCGCAGAATGCCGGGATGGATCGCCGTCCGCGTCCTCCATCCGGTTGCGCTTCCTGAATGAGCTGCCGACGGTCATCCTGATTGCTGTGGTCTTCCTGATTGTTCTTAAGGATGCCGTGGGCTGGATTTGGGGGGTGGCCGGCATCCTCGGTCTGGCACTGCTCCTCACGCTGGCCATCAAGCGCTATCAGAAGCTGCGCGCCGGCCAACAGGAGCCCGGGGAGGGGGCTTAATTTTGCACCATGGGTCTTTCGCTCATCGACACGCATTGCCACGCCTACGCCTCCGCATTTGATGTGGACCGCAACGAGGCCATTGCGCGCGCCGTGGAAGCGGGGGTCGACCGGCTGCTGCTCCCCAACATCGATGCCGCGAGCATCCAGCCACTGCTCGACTTGGTGGCCGACCATCCTGGCCGGTGCCATCCGATGATGGGACTTCACCCATGCCATGTCGACGCCGAATGGGAATCCGAATGCGCTCCGATTCTTCGTGCGTTGGACGCCCATCCTTGCATTGCTGTTGGAGAAATCGGCATGGACCTGTTTCGGGGCCGGGAGACGCGGGATGCGCAAATCACCGCGTTCCACGCACAGATTGGCTGGGCCCTCGAGCGGGATTTGCCCGTCGTGCTGCACGTCCGGGAGGCCTTCGAGGACACCTTCGCCATCCTCGACCAATACGCGGATACGCCCTTGCGCGGAGTGTTCCATTGCTTCACCGGAGGGCGCGTAGAGGCGGACAAGGTCATGTCCTACGGCCGATTCCATGTCGGATTGGGCGGGGTGACCACATTCAAGAATGGGGGGGTCGACCAGGTGGTGCCCCATTTACCGACAGACCGCATTCTGCTCGAAACCGACAGTCCTTACCTCGCACCGACCCCCTACCGCGGAAAGCGCAACGAGCCTGCCTATACTCGACTCGTGGCCCAGCGGGTGGCCGACCTGTTGGAGATGCCCATCGAGGAGGTATCGGCCTTGACCACCGCCAACGCAGAGCGCCTGTTTCGCCTGCCGGCCTTCCATTCCCCCTCCGCATGACGCCCAGCCGCATCCTGCTCGTTTACACCGGAGGAACCATCGGTTCCGAGGAGGACCTCAATACAGGGGCCTTGAAGCCGTTGAACTTCGACCACCTGCGCAATCGGGTGCCCGAGGTGGAAGGTTTGGAGGCGGAGTTGGAATTCGAATCCATGGCGCCCATCGACAGCAGCGACATGACGCCCGTTCGTTGGAGCGAACTGGCCCGCTTGCTGCACCTGCGCCGCGATCGTTACGACGGATTCGTAGTGCTGCACGGAACCGACACCATGGCTTACACCGCCAGTGCGCTGAGCTTCATGTTGCCGGATTTCGGAAAGCCCGTGGTGCTCACCGGGAGCCAATTGCCCATCGGGGTATTGCGGACGGACGGCAAAGAGAACTTGCTCACCGCCATCGAGATTGCGGCCAAGTGGGATTCTACAGACCCCAACCGCGGCCCGCTGGTGCGGGAGGTGGTCATCTATTTCGGCGATGAGTTGCTCCGGGGCAACCGCGCCCACAAGCAAGATGCCGAGGGTTTCCAGGCCATGACCAGTCCGAATTTTCCGGCCTTGGCCGAAGTGGGGATTCATGTGCGGTTCCGCCGGGACTTGCTGTTGCGCCCGTTGGGGGAGCCGGCGTTGCGCGTCGACATCGAACCCAATGTGACGGTGGTGCACCTGCACCCGGGATTGACAACCGATGCTTTGCGGCACCAGTTGTCACAACCGGGATTGCGTGCGGCCATCCTGCGAACCTATGGGTCGGGCAATGCACCGCGCAATGCCGATTTCCTGGCCGTTCTGGCCGAGGCGCAGGAGGCGGGGGTGTTCATGGTCAATGTGACCCAATGCACCGTGGGCTCGGTGGATGCGAACCGGTATGTCACGGGGGCGGGCTTGACCCGACTCGGCGTGGAGCCCAGCCTCGACATCACGTTGGAGGCGGCCTTGACCAAGCTGATGGTGTTGGCAGCTCAGGAGCCGACCCGGGAGGGCCTTCGGGCTGCGTTCAAGTTGGATTTCGCCGGGGAACAGACCCCGGCTGACGTCATCCGCTGAGCGGATTTCTCGGCCGCGGCCCAGGATTCTTGTGCCTCCACAAATCCACTGACGAGCGTGTCAGAATGTGAAGTACCTTGCACGCCCATTCTGAGCGGGGTCGCCCGCTGCAGGAGGAGAGGTGGCCGAGTGGCTTAAGGCGCACGCCTGGAAAGCGTGTTGGCAGCAATGCCTCCGGGGTTCGAATCCCCGTCTCTCCGCAAGAAACCCGTCCCCTGAGGCGGGTTTTCTGTTGTCTGGCCCCCTATCTTTTCGTCATGTACAGAAGGGAATTCATGCGCGGATCGGCCATTGTGGGGGCGGCGGTGGTCACCCCGAGCTGGTTGACGGCCGCTTCGGGCTTCTTTGCAGCGGCCACGGAACGGAAGGTGGCTCAGGTACTGGACTGCAAGCGGACCATGGTTCAGAATGTGCCCGTGCTTCGNGGGTTTGCCGGTGACCACACCGACCTCGTTTCGCCTTTTGTCATGCTGGATGAATTCGGTCCATTGCAAATCGACCCCGGCACGTTGGGCATGGATATCAAGGCACACCCCCACGCCGGTGTGGCGCCTACGACCTACCTCCTCTCCGGGAGCGGGCGGCACACTGACAGCCTGAAGAATGACCTGGTCTACCGAGAGGGCCAATTCATGGTGTTCAGTTCGGGCCGAGGCGCCATTCACGAGGAGGTGAGCAGCATGGACATCCGCCGGGACGGAGGCGTGGTACACGGATTTCAAATCTGGCTCAACCTGCCGGCAGCGCACAAGTTCAGCACCCCCATCACCACTTTGCGCGACAAGACGGAATTCCCGGTCATTGAAACCGAAGACTACCGAATCAAGGTGCTCATGGGCGATGCATTCGGACAGTCTTCGCCGATGGAGCTCCACAGCCCCGCGTTTTACCACCATGTCCACCTCGCGCCAGGAGGGCGGCTGGACCTTCCTGTAGAGGCAGCGCACAATGCGTTCGTGCACGTGGTCGACGGAAAGCTCGAGGTCGAGGGACGCCGGGAACTCCGTGCCCAACAGCTGGCCCTGTACCAGCGGGGAGGGGACCACCTTCGCTTCCACAGCGAGGCCGGTGCGGAATTCATCGTGCTGGGCGGTCAGCCGCTGGGAGAGCCTGTCGTTTCCTACGGACCGTTCGTGATGAACAACCGCCAGCAAATCCAGCGTTGCATCGCGGACTACCGCGCCGGGCGGATGGGCGAGCTCTGATCAGTGCCGGCAGCAGGGCCGTCATTCCCCATTCACAGAAACGCACTCCACATCCATGCTGTTTGGGCGGATCGCTTTGCCTAAATTCGCCCCGCACAAGCCTACGCGCTTGACTACAACGACACAACACACGATCCACACCTTCACCATGAAGCAGTTGTTCGCCCTCTTTGCAGTGGCCCTTTTGTTTGCCGCCCCGGTCTCCGCTCAGGACGCCGATACCACGATGGACATGTCCGCAGATACGACCATGATGGTCGCTGACAGCACCATGGCCGATTCCGCCATGATGGATTCCGCAGCCGCTCCGGCGGATGCACCGATGGCCGAGGAGGCCCCCGCCATGCCGGAAGAGACCGTCGAGGTCACCGGCGCCCGCCAGCAGATCAAGCTGCGCATCATTGAGGGAGGCGTGCTCTTCATGAGCTTCGTTGTGCTCTGCCTCATCTTCGGTTTGGCCCTCGCCATCGAGCGCATCATCTATCTCAACATGGCCACCACCAACACCAAGGGTCTCCTGACCAAGGTGGAGGACGCCCTCAACAGCGGTGGCGTGGACGCAGCCAAGGCGGTCTGCGCAGACACCCGTGGTCCCGTGGCCGCCATCTTCCATCAGGGCCTCGACCGCAGCGGCGGCAGCTACGAAGAGCTCGCCAAGGCAGTGGAAGACTACGGAAGCCTAGAAAGCACCAAGCTGGAGCGTGGGCTCAGCTGGATCAGCCTCTTCATCGCCCTCGCACCGATGCTCGGTTTCATGGGTACGGTGATTGGAATGATCGAGGCGTTCGACAAAATCGCCCAAGCGAACACCATCAACGCTTCCATTGTGGCTGGCGGTATTAAAGTGGCGTTGATTACGACGGTCTCCGGTCTCGTCGTCGCCATCATCCTCCAGATTTTCTACAACTACATCCTGTCCAAGATCGACGGCATCGTTTTTGACATGGAGGAAGCCTCCATGGACCTCGTCGACCTCGTGTACAAGAAGAAGTTGAACGGCTGATCGGTCCTGCGGTCGCAAAACAGCAGCACCATGCAGTCCAACATCATCCGTACGGCCCTCATCGCCCTTCGCATCCTGATTATCGTGCTCGGGTGCATATGGGTGGTCTCGGCCATCAATGCCGACGATCCCAATGGGCCCGTCGAAAGTCTGGTGAACCTGAACCTCTACACGGGCGCCGTCTGTGTGGTGGCCATCCTCGGGTTCGGCCTCTACCACTTTGCCCAGAAGCTTGCCACCAACCCCAAGCGCGCCATGGGCACGCTCATTGGTTTTGTGGTCTTCTTCGTGACGGGCTTCATCGCATACAGCCTCGCTGATACCACCGTGACTCAGGCCATGTTGGCCGGCGGAGCGACCGTGACGGAGGGCGACGTGAAGATTGCCGACGCCAGCATCCAATTCATCTACATCCTCGGGTTGCTTGCCCTCCTGTCCATCCTGGTGGTGGAAGGCAAGTCCATCCTGAAGAACTGGCTCTGACCCCTCATGGCACGCAGAGAAGTCCCGGAAATCAATGCTGGCTCGATGGCGGACATCGCTTTCTTGCTGTTGATCTTCTGGCTNGTCACGACCACCATCGACAGCGATGAGGGTGTGAAGCGTCAGCTGCCTCCGCCGGTCCCGCCGGACATGGAGCAGCAGGAGGTCAAGGACGGCGACGTCTACAACGTCCGAACCAACTTCCGCGACGAGCTTCTCGTCGAGAAGGAAGTGTTGTCCATCGGAGAGCTCAAGGATGGCGCCAAGGATTTCCTGATCGCCACCGGCACGGGGCTCCTCCATCCGGAGCGCCCCAACGTCACGCTCGGCGATGACAACATGAAATACCCGGAGCGCCAATGGGTCCGCAAGGCGGAACTGGTGGCCCTCGAGCAAAGCTTCCTGGCCGCCGGCCAAGACAAGCGCGCCGAGAAGGTCCAGGAAAAGCTGAAGGCCATCGAACTGTTTGGCAGCGATTACCGGGAGCTTCCAGGTTCTGCTTTGATCAGCTTGCAGACGGACCGCAACACGTCCTACGACTTGTACCTGCAGGTGCAGAACGAGTTGGAAGCGGCCATCAACGAGCTGCGCGATGAGTTGGCCCTTGCCAAGTTCAACGAGTCCTACGCTTCCCTCGAGGAGCGTTACGGCCGGACGAAGGAGGAGAGTCTCCTCGACAAGATCAAGGCCATTCGTCTCGTATTCCCGCAGCGCATCTCCGAAGCGGAGCCGCGTGATGCCAGCCAAGGTTATTACTGATGGGCAAGTTCAAGAAAAAGAAGCGCGAGATGGGGGCCATTTCCACGGCCTCTCTTCCGGACATCGTTTTCATGCTCCTCTTCTTCTTCATGGTGGCCACCGTGCTGCGAACGGAAGAGGAGATGGTCCGGGTGATCCGTCCGGAGGCTTCCGAGATCTACAAGATTGAAAAGAAGCACTTGATCCGCTACATCAACATTGGTCCCCCGCAGGACAAGCGTTACGGAACGGAGCCGGTCATCCAGCTCAACGATCAGTTTGCCGACGTCGCCCAAATCCGCGAGTGGGTGGAGAATGAGCGACTGACCCTCGCCGAGGCAGAGCAGACCAAGATGTGGGTCTCGATGAAGGTCGACCAGGACACCAAGATGGGGGTGGTCACCGACGTAAAGCAGGAGCTNCGTAAGGCGTCTGCGTTGAAGGTGCTCTACTCCGCGAACTCCCGCGAGCGCACCAATTGATTCACCCGCCGAATTCGGCGAGCACTTTGTCGGCCAATACGGACGACAGCTTCACATAACTCTCTTCAGTCCAGCCCGCCACGTGCGGGCTGACTTGTATCCGGGGGTGGGCCAACAGCCGCTGCCAGGTGGCGTCGCCTCCTTGCACGTGCTCAAACGAACTCGCCTCCCGATCAAAGACATCGAGCGCGGCACAGACCACGCTGCCCCGGTCAAGGGCGTCGAGTAAGGCCTGGGTGCGCACGATGGGGCCGCGGGCCGTATTCATCAGCACCACCGGCTTCTGGAATCTGGACAGCCAATCCGCATCCACCATGCCGCGGGTTTCGTCGGTCAGGTTGCAGTGCAGGCTGACGATGTCGGCCTCTTTGTGCAAGGTGTCGAGGTCCGCAGCGTGCACGCGGCCATTCAAGGCGCCGTCGATGTCGTTCCGGTAAGGGTCGTGCGCCAGGATGCGGCAGCCCAGGCCGGTCAGTTTCTCGGCGAAAGCGCTGCCCATGTGGCCGTAGCCCACGATGCCCACGGTTCGGGCGGACAATTCGACGCCGCGGTGGCCTTCGCGGTCCCATTCGCCCTGACGGACGCTTTGGTCGGCTTGCCGCAGCATGTGAAGCAGAGAGAGCAGCATACCGAGGGCATGTTCTCCGACGGCATGGCGGTTGCCTTCTGGGCTGTTGAAGACCTGGATGCCACGTCTATGGGCTGCGTCGAGGTCGATGTTTTCGAGGCCGGCTCCCGAGCGGCAAATGAACTTCAAGTGAGGCAGGCGATCGAGGAGGTCAACATCCACTCGGATGCGGCTGCGGAGCACGATGCCATCGGCGTCAGGGTGGGCTGCAACACCTTCGGTGGCTGGCTGTCCGGTGGCATCGACGCAGGTCATGCCGGCGGCTGTGAGCCGCTCGGATAAGATGGGGTGGACCATATCGAGAAAAAGGATCTTCATCCGCCAACGGACATGAGGACGCCGATCCCGAAGTAGATGATGAGGCCGATGATGTCGTTGGCTGTGGTGATGAAGGGACCGGTGGCGAGGGCAGGGTCGATCTTCAGTTGGTCGAGGGCCAGCGGGACGAACGTGCCGAAGAGGGCGGCGAAGATGATCACTGCAATGAGGGCCGTGCTGACGGTGAGGCTCAGGTTCCAGCCATAGCCCAAGATCAAACTGGCCCCGAGGATGACTCCGGCGCAAATGGCGCCGTTGAGCAGCGCCACGGAAAACTCCTTCAGCAAACGTGGCGCGAGGCGGGCATCCGCAGGGGTTCTTCCGGAAGCCAATCCCTGCACCACAATCGCGGCAGATTGGACCCCCACATTGCCCCCCATGGCGGCAATGAGCGGAATGAACAGGGCCATGGATGGGAACCGCTCGATGTCAAACCAGCCGATCACGTAGGCACCGGCAAGCCCTCCGAACAGCCCAATGAGCAGCCAGGGCAGGCGGGCGCGGGTCATGGTCCAGAGGGTGTCGTCGCTTTCGACTTCGTCGCTCAGACCGCTGGCGAGCTGGTAGTCTTTCTCAGCCTCCTCTTCCATCAGGTCGACCACATCGTCGATGGTGATGCGGCCCAGCAGCCGATTGTGGTCGTCCACCACGGGCAGGGCCACGAGGTCGTACTTCTTCATGACCTGCACCACTTTTTCGTCGGGGTCGTCCACTTTGACCGTGCGGGTGTCGTCTTCCTTGAAGAGGTCGCCAATGGTGCTCCTCGCGCTGGTGGCGGTGAGCAGGAGGCGCTTGAGGGAAAGCCGGCCGATGAGCTGTCCAGCGGCGTTCACCACATAGACGCTGTGGAACGTCTCGACCTCCTCCGCCTGTTTGCGCATCTCTCGGATGGCTTGGGTGACGGTCCATTCGAGTTCGACCCGGATGAGCTCCGTGCCCATCAGGGCGCCGGCGGTGCCTTCCGGATAGCGGAGCAAGGACAGCAGGTCCTCCCGGTCCTCCGTGTCCAATTCGGCAATGACCTCGGCTGCGCGTTCCTCGGGGAGTTCGCCAACCACGTCGGCTGCGTCGTCCGAATCGATGTTTTCGAGGACTTCCTCGGCGATTTCACGTGTCGAAAGGGTAGACAGCAGGCCTTCGCGGACGTCCTCCTCCAATTCGACCAGGACGTCACCGCGCTCCTCGATGTCGATGAGCTTCCAGAGGTATTGGACCTCTTCTTCCTCGAGGCGGTCGAAGATGTCGGCGATGTCGGCAGGGTGGAGTTCGGACAAGCGCGTCTTCAGGCGGTCATCCTGACGGCCGGAGATGTCTGCACTGAGGGCATACAGGAAGTCGCGTGTAATCTCTTCCACAGCTCAAAATTAGGCGGCTCCGGGCCCTTTTTTTCGGCGGGCGGCGAAGAACGATGAAAGGAGTTCCGCACAGTCCTCCTCCAGCACGCCGCCAACGAGTTCTGTCTTGGGATGAAGGAGGCCTTCGTCCCGGCTCCCATGGAAGTCCAACCCACCGCGTTTGTGGTCCCGCGCTCCGTAAACAACGCGGCCGATGCGCGTCCAGAACGCTGCGCCCGCGCACATGGGGCAGGGCTCCAGAGTCACATAGAGGGTGCACTGGTCGAGGAACTTGCCCCCGAGGTATTCGCTCGCTGAGGTGAAAGCCTGCATTTCGGCGTGGGCCGTGAAGTCCCGAAGCCGTTCGCAGAGGTTGTGGGCTCGGGCGATGATGCGACCCCCAGCCACGATAATGGCGCCCACGGGCACTTCGCCGAGCTCTGCGGCTTGGCGGGCCTGGTCGAGTGCCTGCTTCATGTAGTCCTCATCAGTCATCGTGGGTCGGGCTTGCGGTGGGCTGAACGGGAAAGAGCCAGCGTTGCATGTGGGTCGTGGGATCGGAAAGGTCGCACGAAACGGGTTGGGCGGAATGGTCAGGGAAGGTGTGGTCCGCGATGTCCTTGGCGCGGAGGGTGGGCCAGCCGTGCTGCCGCTGCCACAAATGGGCCAGGTCTTCCTGCTCTGGCTGTCCGATGGTGGGGACCAGGGTGGCCGTCCGGCCGAGAACCACCAAGTCGAGCAGGGTGCTGTACCCCGATCGGCAGACGATGTGTTGCGCGGAGAGGACGGCTCGGCGGAAGCGATGGTCGTCGGCGTCGTGGACCGTCAGAACATGGCCGTCGCGCCGCTCCCCACCTCCCGGCCGGCCGGCGAGAATGAGGGCTGGGCGGCCATCGCGCTGGAAGCAGGCCCGCAGGGCGGCCTCCATGTCGGACCGTTGGGGCTCTGGACCACTGACCAGTCCGAGCAGGACGGGCGGGTCAGGATCCAATGCATCCGATGCGGCCTCAGGCTCGAGAACCTGGAAGCGGCTCAAGGGGCCCACATAGTGGGTGGGTGCGGAGACGGCATGAGACAGTGGGCCGGCGAGGGGAGACCCTGTCGCATCGGGTACCCAGATCGCATCGAAGGTGCGGGCCCATCGCCGAACCTGCGCCCGGGCCAGGGGCCGCAGCAAGGCGGGGACCGGCAGCCTCAGTTGATGGGAGAGCAGCACGCTCGGAATCTCCGGGCGACCGGGGGAGCAGCCGTAACAATTGTCGCTGAAGACGTGGGTGATGCCCCGGGAGGCCACGGTGGCGCGGGTCCATCGGCGCTCGGCCGAGACGGACGCGAGGTACCCCGGCATCTGGGCGGCAATGCGCAGCAATGTCCCGGCACCCCGCGCATATTGGATGGTGACACCGGGCTTCTCGATGCGACGCCAAGGCGCCAGCGCACCCGGGTGGGCGCTGTCCCATTCGGCCATGCGGGCGTCGATCCATTGGCCTGCCGTGCCCCGGGTGGCGATCGTGATGTCGGCACCGAGTCTGCGGGCGGCGATGATGAGCGGCCAGGTGCGGGTGGCGTGCCCCATGCCCCAGTCCAGAATGGCAAACAGTACATGGGGTCGGTCAGTTTGGCGCGTCGCAGCTCCGCTCATGGGGCGTAATTTCGCTTGCCATGGGCAAAGACAAGCTCCGGAAGTGGAAGGAGAACGCCACGTTTTCCCACGTCTTCGAACCCGACCTTAAGGACATCGTCGACGGTGCGACCTTGCACCGGGGGGAATGGGGGAAACGGGTCTTCGGAAACGACCGCCCCATCACCTTGGAATTGGGGTGTGGCAAAGGGGAATACACGGTGGGACTCGCCCGTCGCCATCCGGACCGCAATTTTATCGGGGTGGACATCAAGGGTCACCGCTTCTGGCGTGGCGCCAAAACTTCACAGGAGGAGGGACTGGCCAACGTGGCTTTCCTGAGGACCAAGATTGAATTCGTCCAGAACTTCTTTGGCCCGGACGAGGTGAGCGAAATCTGGTTGACCTTCTCCGACCCCCAGCCCAAGGACGATAGGGGCACCAAGCGCATCACCTCCGAGGTGTTCCTCCGCCGCTACCAGCATTTTGTCCAGCCCGGCGGCCTCATCCACGTGAAGAGTGACAGCGAGCTCCTGTACGAGCTGTCCAAGGCGGGCTGGGAGGAGGCCGGATTCCCCATTCTCGAGGACAGCCGAGATGTCTACGGCGACTTGGTCCACAGGGTCGATGGCAATTTCGCCGATGTCCTTCGGATCCGCACCTACTATGAGTCGCGTTGGCTGGAGGAAGGCAAGAACATCCACTATCTGCGGACCCGGGCATGAGCGGGCCGACTGGACTGCCAACCGCCCGTCCGGGAAGTGGCGATTTCGAGCGGGATGTCCACGATGTGGCCCGACAGATTCCCGCGGGACGCGTGACCAGCTACGGCGCCATCGCCCGGTACCTTGGTGCAGCTCGGTCGAGCCGGATGGTGGGGTGGGCCATGAACCGCGCCCTGTCTGGAGAAGGTGACCCTGTGCCCGCACACCGAGTGGTCAACCGACTCGGTGTCCTCAGCGGCCGCCTGCATTTTCCAACCCCGACCACCATGGCCCAGCGCCTGCGTGCGGAAGGGGTCGAGGTCGACCGAAATCAAGTGGTGGACTTCGATGCCCACTTCTGGGATCCCTCCACCGAACTTTGACCCATGGAGACATTGACCCGCGAACACCTGCTCGACACCCTGTCCGGGGTGATGGAGCCGGACCTTGGCAAGGACATCATCACGCTCAACCTCGTCGAGCTGCTCGAGATGGAGGAGAAAGAGGGGGCGTGGACCCTGCGCCTGCGGGTCAAGTCGTCCAACCCCGCCATGCACGCCCGCCAGCGCATGCGGGAAGCGGTCGAGTTTGCCTTGGAAAAACTCGCCACCCGACTCGGGACAGCCATCGAAGCTGACGTGGAGGTGGTGGCCTTGTCCGAGGAGGAGCGCACGCTGGATACCCGTAAGGTGTTGCCAGGCGTCCAACACGTCATCGCCATCGCTTCCGGAAAGGGTGGCGTGGGCAAAAGCACGGTGACGGCCAACCTCGCCGTAGAGCTGGCCCGCCGGGGCCATCGCGTGGGCCTCATCGATGCGGATATCCATGGCCCGAGCATGCCGACCATGTTCGATGTGGTCCGGGAAAAGCCCGAGCCCGTCGAGAAGGAGGGCAAACCCCTCATCGGCCCGGTCGAAGCGCATGGCGTCAAGCTGCTGAGCATCGGATTCTTTGCCGATCCCGACCAAGCCATCGTCTGGCGGGGTCCCATGGCGTCCAAGGCGCTGGGCCAGCTGTTCACCGATGGGGATTGGGGCGAATTGGATTACCTGCTTGTCGACCTTCCTCCGGGAACGGGGGACGTGCACCTGTCGCTGGTCCAAATGGCGCCGCTCAGCGGCGTGGTGGTGGTGAGCACCCCACAGGACATTGCCCTCGCCGATGCCCGGAAAGGGGTGAGCATGTTCCAATTGGAGAGCATCAATGTGCCGGTCCTCGGATTGGTCGAGAACATGGCCTATTTCACGCCGCCCGACTTGCCGGACCGCAAGTACCACCTCTTCGGGCGGGATGGCGTCAAGCGGTATGCCGAGGCGTCCGGAACCCCGTTCCTCGGGGAGTTGCCGCTCGTACAGGCCATCCGGGAAGCGGGAGACGCCGGCCGACCGGCTGCCCTGCAGGAAGGCACGGAGGCCGCCAAGGCCATTGCGGCCGTCACAGACCGGTTGCTCGAGGAATTGGACCGCCGCCCGGCGTAAATTGCGGCATGGCCCAAGCCCACCAGGACCAGGAGGCGTTGCGGGAGCGGATTGACCGCGCCCTCGACGAGTTGCGCCCATTCCTCCGTTCGGATGGCGGCGACATCACTGTGATGGCCGTCAAAGAGGACCTCACCGTGGAGGTGGAGTTGCAAGGTGCTTGTGCCCATTGCGCCCAAGCGGCCATGACCATGCGGGCCGGCGTGGAGGAGGCCGTGCGCCGCGCCGTGCCGGAAGTGACGCAGGTTGTGGCGGTCAACATGCCGGCTTCCGCGCAGGCTTGAACACCTCCGCCTTGTGGTTGTTGAACGCCCGGAAGGCGTTCAATCCTACCTTCGTTCCCGCAAACTCATGATCCAGACGGACATTCTCATCATCGGTGCCGGGCCGTGCGGCCTGTTCACCGTGTTCGAAGCCGGGCTTCTCAAGCTCAAGTGCCACCTGATTGATGCACTGCCGCAGGCAGGAGGGCAATGCGCTGAGATCTACCCGAAGAAGCCCATTTTCGACATCCCAGCCTACCCGGAAATCCTCGCGGGCGACCTCGTCGATCGGTTGATGGAGCAGGCGGCACCGTTCAAGCCGGGCTTCACCTTGGGCGAACGAGCGGAGACCATCGAAAAGGACGACGAAGGACAATTCATCCTGACGACCAACCGCGGGACCGTGCACCGTGCCCCCATCATCGCCATCGCCGGCGGACTCGGCTGTTTCGAGCCGCGCAAGCCTCCGGTGGAACGGTTGGCGGACTACGAGGACCACGGGGTGGAGTACATCATCAAGGACCCAGAATTCTATCGCGACAAGAAGGTGGTCATCAGCGGTGGGGGCGACAGTGCCCTCGACTGGACCAATTTCTTGGCCGACGGTGTGGCTTCCGAAGTGACCTTGGTGCACCGCCGGGAGGGATTCCGGGGTCACCCCGACAGCGTGCAGAAGGTGCTGGACCTCGCCGGTGAAGGCAAGATCCGCCTGCTGACCAATGGCGAAGTCAACGGGGTGCGGGGAGACGGCCGCTTGGAAGGGGTCACCGTCAGGCACAAGACCAAAGGAGACATCGAGCTGGATTGTGACCATTGGGTGCCACTGTTCGGCCTCAGCCCCAAGCTGGGACCGATTGCAGACTGGAACCTCAATATCACCAAGAACGCCATCGAGGTCGACACCTTCGACTACAGCACCAACGTCGAGGGCATCTACGCCATTGGCGACATCAACACCTATCCAGGTAAGCTCAAGCTCATCCTGTGCGGCTTCCACGAAGCCACGCTCATGGTGCAGAGTGCCTTCAAGCGCATTTACCCCGACAAGAACCTCGTGCTGAAGTACACGACGGTCAACGGGGTCAACGGATTCTGACCATGTCCACCATCCGCCTCACCGTCATCGACCGCGAGGGCGTCTCCCACGAACTGGAGGCCCCCACCGACATGAACATGAACGTCATGGAGCTCTGCAAGAGCGTCGAGTTGCCCGTCGAGGGCACGTGTGGCGGCATGGCCATGTGCGCGAGTTGCCACTGCTATGTGGAGGATGCCAAAGCCGCAGACCTCGCCGAGAAGTCAGACGATGAGGAGGACATGCTGGACGAAGCCTTCCAAGTGGAGGACAACAGCCGTCTCGGGTGCCAACTGCACCTCAAGGACGACATGGACGGCATGGTCATCCGCCTCGCTCCGGTCGGCTGATCAGAACAACGTCGGATTCTGGGCTGATTTTGCGAGCTGGTGGACCATGGCATGGGTCCGCGATGCGGCGAGGGCGTCGATGTGGCGCATGCCGTGGGCGTCAGTACCCAGAAGGGACACCCAACCGCGCTCGATGGAGGTTTCGGCGGCCTGTTGGACCTCAGGGCCATACGCCCCCACAATCGAGGCCGCATTGACCTGAAGCCAAACACCCTGTTCGGCGAAGTCCCCAAACCGGTGCAGTTCTCCGTGCCAATAGGGGTAGCGCTCAATGTGGGCCATCACGGGTTGGAGGCCGCGCACTTGCACTTCGAAGAGGAATTCGCGAAGCAGTCCATCCTCCGGAGGGGCGCCGAAGGCCAATTCGAACAGCAGCCGGCCTCCAGGCGCAAGGAGATCTTCGCCGTTCGCCACTTTCTCGAGGAGCGAGGCGTCTAAAAAGTACTCGGCGCCAAGGGCAAGCTGGAATTGGGGGTGTTTGTTGAAGACCGCTTCGCGCAGTTTCGCAAACGCCGGCTCGAGGGTGTTGCGGTCGTTTGGGTAGGTCCCTGCCATGATGTGCGGGGTGGTCACAGCGCCCAGGTATCCCAGTCCGACCAGGCCATCGATCATCTCCATGGCGGCATCGAGATCCGGAGCACCATCGTCGACACCGGGCACCAAGTGACTGTGGAAATCGAAGTGGAAGGCAGACAAGTCCAGCGGTGCAAGTTCCACTGGTCGTGGAGACGTTGCGCCATCCTGTCGAAACCACCTCGAGAGCCAACCCATCAGCGGTCGCCGTATTGTTGCTCGTAATAGTCGCGGTACGCCCCGCTCGTTACGTTTTCGAGCCAAGTCTCATTGTCCAGGTACCAGTCGATGGTCTTGGCCAAGCCTTCCTCGAACGTGATGGATGGGCGCCACCCCAAGTCTTCGCGGAGCTTTGTGGGGTCGATGGCATAGCGCATGTCGTGGCCCGCCCGATCGGTGACAAACGTGATCAGTTGTTCGGTCTCTCCCTCGGTGCGGTCCAACTTGGCATCGAGCTGACGACACATGAGTCGGATGAGGTCGATGTTGCGCCACTCGTTCTCCCCACCGATGTTGTAGGTCTCGCCGCTGGCACCGCGGGTGAGGATGACCTCTAGGGCTGCGGCGTGGTCTTCCACCCACAGCCAGTCGCGCACGTTGACACCTTGGCCGTAGACGGGCAGGGGCTTCTTCTGGACGGCGTTGCGGATGAAGAGGGGGATGAGCTTTTCCGGGAATTGGTAGGACCCGTAGTTGTTGGAGCAGTTGGACAGCACCACGGGCATGCCGTAGGTGTGGTGCCAAGCCCGAACGATGTGGTCGCTCGCGGCTTTGGAAGAACTGTACGGACTCCTCGGGTCGTAGGCGGTGTCTTCGGTGAAGAATCCGGTATCGCCCAGCGAACCGTACACCTCGTCCGTGGAGACGTGGTGGAACCGCTTTCCGGCCATCCCTCCCTCGGAGTCGGACCACGCGGCCCGGGCGGCAGAGAGCATGGAGGCCGTCCCCATGATGTTGGTCTCGAGAAAGGCCATCGGGCCGGAAATGCTACGGTCGACGTGGCTTTCAGCGGCGAGGTGCATCACGCTGTCGACGTTTTCCTCGCGCATCAGCGCGGTCACGCCTTCCGTGTCGCGGATGTCCATCTTGACGAACCGGTGGTTCGGGGCGCGTTCGATGTCCGTCAGGTTGGCGAGGTTGCCAGCATAGGTCAATGCGTCGAGGTTGATGACGCGCACATCGGGATGCTGTGTCACCCACCGGCGCACGACATGCGAGCCAATGAAACCTGCACCGCCGGTGACGAGCAGGACCTTGGGGGAATGCTGGGTGTCGGGCATGTCAGAAGCTCCAGTAGTTCAGTTTCGAAGAGAGGTGGCGATAGATGCCCTTGATGTCCACGAGGAAGCCGCGCTCCGGGTCCTTGAACAAACGCTGGAAGGACCCTGCATCGTATCCAATGTAGTCCGCGTGGTTGACCGCCACGATGACGGCGTCATACGCCGCTTCTGCAGGCGCCTCCTCCAAAGTGACCCCGTACTCGTGGTCCACTTGGTCCGGTGAGGCGAAGGGGTCCACCACATCGGTCTCGACGTTGAAGGAGCGCAACTCCCGGATCACGTCGAAGACCTTGGAGTTGCGGATGTCGGCCACGTTCTCCTTGAAGGTCACCCCCATGATGAGCACCTTCGCCGCCAGAGGATTGACGCCTTTCTCCAATAGGCGCTTGACGACTTGCTTTCCTGCGTAGTAGCCCATGCTGTCGTTGACGTACCTGCCGGAGTTGATGACCTTGGCGTGGTAGCCCAATTTCTCTGCACGCCACGTCAGGTAGTAGGGGTCGACCCCGATGCAGTGGCCTCCCACGAGTCCCGGTGTGAACTTGAGGAAATTCCACTTCGTTCCGGCGGCTTCGAGCACCTCAAAGGTGTTGATGCCCACCCGGTTGAAGATGATGCTGAGTTCGTTGATGAGCGCAATGTTGACGTCGCGCTGCGTATTCTCGATGATCTTGGAAGCCTCGGCGACCTTGATGCTCGAGGCGCGGTGGGTGCCGGCTTTGACCACGAGGTCGTAGGTCCGGGCAATCACGTCGAGGCTCTCGTCATCGCTTCCGCTCACCACCTTCACGATGGTCTCGATCGTATTCACCTTGTCGCCTGGATTGATGCGCTCCGGGCTGTAGCCAACTTTGAAATCTTTCCCGAAGGTCAATCCGCTGCGCTCCTCGAGCACCGGCACGCAATCTTCCTCGGTACAGCCGGGGTACACCGTCGATTCGTAGACCACATAGTCGCCCGGTGACAGTGCGTCACCCACGGTGCGCGACGCCGAAATGAGGGGGGTCAAATCGGGTTGGTTCGTTGCATTGATGGGCGTGGGCACCGCCACCACATAGAATTGCGCCGCTTGGAGGTCGGCAGGGTCGGCCGTGAAGGTGATGTCACATCCTTCGAAGGCAACGGCTTCAAGTTCTTCGCTGGGGTCGATGCCCTGCTTCATTTGCTCGACCCGTCCGGCGTGGATGTCGAAGCCGATGACGCGGATGTGGCGGGCCAAGGCCAAGGCAATGGGCAGGCCCACATATCCCAGGCCGATGACGGCGAGGGTGGCGTCCTTGTCCAGCAGTCTCTGGTGAAGATCATTCGTGCTCATAATGCAGAATCAATGGGGTGTACTGCTCCATCGTGGAGCGCATAAGTGTGGCCGGACTCGGGGCACGTGGCCATGCCCTGGTCATCGAATTCGAGGCGATGTCCAAAGGCACTCATCCATCCCACTTGTCGGGCAGGATTGCCGAGGACCAACGCATGGGCGGGAACGTCCTTGGTCACCACTGCTCCGGCGCCGATGAAGGCGTAGGGGCCGATGTCATGGCCGCATACGATGGTGGCATTGGCGCCGATGGAGGCCCCGTGGCCAACGCGTGTCTGGGCGTATTGGCCACGGCGAACCACGGCGCTGCGTGGGTTGGTGATGTTGGTGAACACACAGCTCGGCCCGAGGAACACATCGTCCTCACAGGTCACGCCTGTGTAAAGGCTGACGTTGTTCTGGACCTTGCAGTTTCGGCCGAGAACGACATCCGGACTGATGACCACATTCTGTCCGATGTTGCACCCTTCACCCAACGCCGCCCCCGGCATGATGTGCGAAAAGTGCCAGATGCGGGTCCCGGCTCCGATGGAACATCCGTCGTCGATGACCGCACTCTCGTGGGCAAACCATCCGTCGTGTTCCACCAGTCCGCTCATTTGCTGTAGGAGGTGAAATCTTTGTGTTCGGTCTTGCGCAGGTCCGCTTCGGAGAGGCCCTTGAAGTAGTCGTAGGTGATGGCCAACCCTTCCGACCGGCCCACTTTCGGGGTCCAGTCCAACACCTCTTTGGCACGGGAAATGTCCGGTCGCCGTTGTTTCGGGTCGTCCTGGGGCAAAGGCTTGTAGATCACCTTTTGGTCCGTGCCGGTCAGGGAGATGATCTCGTCGGCGAAGTCGGCGATGCTGATTTCGTCGGGGTTGCCCACGTTGACGGGGCGGGTCTCGTCGGACAGGAGGAGGCGGTAAATGCCCTCCACCAGATCGTCGACATAACAGAAGCTCCGCGTTTGACTGCCATCTCCAAACACCGTGAGGTCCTCTCCCCGCAGGGCTTGGCCGATGAAGGCGGGCAGCACCCGGCCATCGTTGAGGCGCATCCGGGGACCGTATGTGTTGAAGATCCGCACGATGCGGGTCTCGAGTCCATGGAAGGTGTGGTAAGCCATGGTCATGGCCTCCTGGAAGCGTTTGGCTTCATCGTAAACACCCCGGGGCCCGACAGGGTTGACGTGGCCCCAGTACTCCTCGTGTTGCGGGTGCACCTCCGGGTCACCGTAGACCTCGCTGGTGCTGGCGATGAGCATCCTGGCCCTTTTGACCCGCGCCAGGCCCAGACAATTGTGCACCCCGAGTGACCCCACCTTGAGGGTCTGAATCGGGATTTTCAGATAGTCAATGGGACTGGCGGGAGAGGCGAAGTGGAGGATGTAGTCGAGTTCACCCTTGACATGGATGAACTGGCTGACATCGTGGTGGTGGAACTCGAATCGGTCGAGGCCCATCAGGTGCTCGATGTTGCGGAGGTCCCCTGTGATGAGGTTGTCCATGCCGATCACAAGACAGCCTTCTGCCACGAACCGGTCGCAGAGGTGGGAGCCGAGGAACCCTGCGGCTCCTGTAATCAGGACCCGTTTCATACCGAGGTGGCGCGGCGGCCGATGGAGGTGTATTCCCAACCGCCTTGCTGCATGTCCTCCACATCGTAGAGGTTGCGGCCATCGAAGATGACGGGGTTGTTCAAAGCGGATTTCATGCGGCCGAAGTCTGGCGTTCGGAAAACCTGCCACTCCGTGCAGATGAGCAGGGCGTCGGCGCCTTCGATGGCACCGTACGGATCGTCGGCAAAGGCGATGCGGTCTCCCAGCCGGCCTCTGACGTTGTCCATGGCTTCCGGGTCGTAAGCGCACACGGTGGCCCCGGCTTCGAGCAGCTTCTCGATCATGTACAGGGCGGGTGCTTCGCGGATGTCGTCGGTCTCGGGCTTGAAGGCCAGTCCCCAGAGTCCGATGTGAACGCCGTTGAGGTCGCCATTGAACCGATTGCAGATGGGATTGAACAGCACCGTTTTCTGGGCTTCATTGACCTCCATCACACTGGTCAGGATTGCGAATTCATGGTCCGCTTGCCGCCCGCTGCGGTGCAGGGCCTGAACATCCTTGGGGAAGCAGCTACCGCCGTACCCGATGCCCGGAAACAGGAAGCGCGGTCCAATGCGGGTGTCGGTGCCAATGCCCCGGCGGACTTTGTCGACGTCGGCTCCCACCTTCTCGCAGAAGTTCGCGATCTCGTTCATGAACGTGATCTTGGTCGCGAGGAAGGCATTGGCTGCGTACTTGGTCAATTCCGCACTTCGCTCGTCCATGACGATCAGCGGATTGCCCTGACGCACAAACGGCTGGTAGAGTCGGGTCATGACTTGTTCTGCACGCTCACTTCCCACCCCGATGACCACGCGGTCCGGCTTGAGGAAGTCGTCCACGGCGTACCCTTCCCGCAGGAACTCGGGGTTGGAGACCACGTCGAATTCGACTTGGGCATGTGCCGCGACAGCTGCGGTGACTTTCTCTGCGGTGCCCACCGGCACGGTGCTCTTGTCGACGATGACCTTGTAGTCCGTGATCATCTTGCCCAGCTTGTCGGCCACGCCCAGCACGTAGCTCAAGTCGGCGCTGCCATCTTCACCGGGCGGGGTCGGGAGGGCGAGAAAGATGATGTCTGCAGGCTCCACCGCCTCAGTGAGGTCGGTGGTGAAGCTCAGGCGTCCCGCTTGGATGTTGCGCTCAAACAGAACGTCGAGGTGCGGCTCGTAGATCGGGACTTCCCCATTCCGCATTTTCTCGACCTTCTCAGCGTCGATGTCCACGCAGATCACTTGGTTGCCTGTTTCTGCGAAACAGGTGCCGGTCACAAGTCCGACATAGCCGGTTCCGACGACTGCAATGTTCATGGCAAGATGACGTTTGGCACTTTCCTCAAAGGTAATCATCGACCCCCCGGAGGACCGCGTCACACACGAGTTCCTGCTGTTTGGGGGTCATCTCTGTGTGCATGGGCAGGCTGATGACCCGGTCGGTGAGGTCGTCTGTCACGGGCAATGCTGCCGAGGCGGATGCTACATCTACAAAGGCAGGCTGCTGGTGGATGGGTTTCGGGTAATACACTCCAAATGGGATGCCTTCTTGTCCCAAGTGACGCGCCAAGTGATCCCGCAGTCCAGGCCCATCCCCCTTGGTGTTGAATTTGAGGGTGTACTGGTGGAAGACGTGGTCGGACTTCGGATGCCGGTAGGGGGTGGCGATCATGGGGTGCCCTTCCAGAAGGGCGTCATACCGACCGGCGGCTTCCTGGCGGGCTGCGTTGTAGTCCTGAAGGTGGGGGAGCTTGACATCGAGGATGGCCGCTTGAATGCTGTCGAGGCGGCTGTTCATGCCGATGATCTCGTGCTCGTATCGCCGCCGTGAACCGTGGTTGCAGATCATGCGCAGGCGTTCGGCCAGGTCCGCATCTCGGGTAAAGCATGCCCCGCCGTCCCCATAGGCGCCCAAATTCTTGGAAGGAAAGAAACTGGTGGTGCCGATGGTGCCCATCGTACCAGCTTGCTCCCATTGGCCCGGTGCAGTCTCCCACGAGGAGCCGATGGCCTGTGCCGTGTCCTCCACCAGTGCGAGGTCGTGGGCATCGGCCAGGGCGCGAAGGGCGGACATGTCCGCGCATTGACCATAGAGGTGCACCGGGAGGATGGCCTTGGTTTTGGGCGTGATGGCATTGGCAACGGCAGCGGGGTCCAGGGTGAACGTGCACGGGTCCACATCCACCATCACCGGGATGATGCGCAGCAAGTGCAGGATTTCCACCGTGGAGATGAAGGTGAAGGAGGGGGTGATGACCTCGTCTCCAGGCCCAATGCCGAGCGCCATGAAGGCCGCTTGGAGCGCATCGGTGCCATTGGCGCAGGGAATGACATGGACCGGGTCGGATTCCGTACTGCCGAGCCAATTCGCCAAGTTGGCTGTGAAGGACTTGACAGCTGGGCCGTTGATGAATTGGCCGGACCGGATCACATTGAGGACGGCCGCGTCGACTTCGTCCTGGATGCGGGCGTATTGCCCGCGTACGTCCACCATGTGCAGTTGCATGCGCCTCAGGGAGTTGGGAATGGCGGCGAAGATAACCCGTGTCCGCTCGCGGGAACGGCCACAAATCGCGCCCTCAGTTTATATAAGACTTCGACAAACAAAATGTAAATTCCTGATGACCGAATCTGTCATGCCTTCCATCTCCACTCCCTGTTTGCGGGCCCTCGTGCTCGTGTTGGTGTCCATGGTCTCTTTTCCCGGACAGTCTCAAGCGTTCAACCCAGATGCCAATGGCGACGGACAGATTGGTGCAAGCGATGTCATCGCGGTATTGGCAGTCTTCGGGATGCCCTATGACGCGGCCGATGTGGGCCCGTCCATCCTTCACTTCGACCCAGACACACTCGGCACCCTCCCCTTGGGATACGACCTCTACATCGCGGAAAACTTCACTTTTCCCTACCTCTACGTGACCGTACCGGATGGGGAGTTCCCGGGCCAATCCTTTCGGTTGGCGGTGGAAAAGCAGGCCGACATGGCTGACCAGCAGATCTACCTGCAAGACGCAATGGGGAATTGGTTGGCCCTGGCCCGCCAATACGACACCAACGGGCGCTTTGCCGAGCTGGTGTGGACAGGCCAGCGTTGGGTCACAGGCGTACTGGATTGAGATCCCTCGGTACTTCAGCATCTCCGCCTTCTGGCATTGTTTTGCACCTTCGCCACATGCCCGGATGGTGGAATTGGTAGACACGACAGACTTAAACTCTGTTGGCCCGTAGGGCCGTGCGGGTTCAAGTCCCGCTCCGGGTACAAAAAAGCCCCGACCGCAAGGCCGGGGCTTTTTCATGGCCGCGATGGCCGAGGTTCATTCACAGCTCGTTCCGAAGATGGAGAGCATGACCAGCATGTCGGAGGTGGTGACCCCGTCGTCGCCGTTCATGTCGTAGGTGCAGTTGGACGGACATCCGAAGTCACCGAGGAGCAACAGGATGTCGCCGATGCCGATCAGGCCGTCGTTGTTGAAGTCACCGAAGCACTCGTTCACCTCCTGGAACGTCAGGCTCTGCTGGAGGACCTGAGGGTTGGAGCCGTCCGCGGCCCGGGTTTGGAGGTTGACGGTCAGGCTCACCTCACCATCGGTGGTCAGCTGTGCAATGAGCACGTGTCCGTCCGCATTGGGGAAGGCCGCTGGTTCGAGGTCGGGGTAGATGAAGATCGAGCCACCGTTGACATCGTCGGCCACAATGCTGCCGCCAGCGCCTTCGAAGTCGGCAAAATCCAGTCCAATGGTGCTGACATCTGCAGTGTTGTCTTCGCCACCAATGGTCAGCCAGCTGTCATAGGCGAGGTCGGGATCGACCGGCAGCACAGCGGGGTTGATGCTCACGGCGAGCGGGCCGCCGAGTGCATTCTGGTAGAATGCTGTGGTGGTGTTGATGGTCATCGGGACGCTATCAAATCCATACACCGCCACGAGTTGCTCTGTCGGGTCGGAGAATTCAGCCCACACGCGGTATGTCGTCATGCCACCAATGGTGTTCTGACCGACCACGTCGTATCCAAGTTGCACAAAGCTGCTCGGAGCAGACTCATCTTCATCACAGATGCCGTCGCCGTCACTGTCGTTCAGGCAGTTGCCGTCACAATCGAGGTTGTCAGCCAGCGGGTATGTGCAGGAACCGTCGTCGACTGTCGCATCCGGATTGTAGTTGCAGGCCAGTGGGTCGGTGCAGTCGGAGCAGGTGCTGTTGTCTCCACCACAAACGCCGCAGCTGTCGTCGAAGAGGCAAGAACCGTCGTCGACCGTGGCGTCGGCGTCGTAGTTACAGCTCGTGGGGTCAGTGCAGCCATAGCAGCTGAAGTCGCAGGCCCCGTTGTCGGTTTCGGCGGTCGGGTCATAATTGCAGGCGGTGTTGTCGGTACAACCAAAGCCTTCGCCCACACAAAAGGACGTCGCATCTGCGTCTCCGAATTCGCCGCCTTCAGCGAGGGTGACGCCATCGACCGTCAGGGTGTAGGAGCCCGGTCCGTAGGTGCAGCACATGCCGTCGCCCCAGCTGTCGAACACGGTCAGGGTGTAGCAGCCGTTGGGCGCGCAGAACGATTCGATGGCCGTGGTGCCGGCACCCGAATACGGTCCGCCCGAGGCGGTGGTGACACCGGTCGAGTCGGTCAGGGTCCAGGTGGTCTCGGTGGGATAGTTGTCGAAGTTTAGGGTCAACACAAAGTCCAAGCCCTCGGTCAGGCAGGATCCGTCATCAAGGATGGCATCTGCATCATAGTTGCACGCTGCAGGGTCGGTGCAGCCGCTGCAGTTGCTGTCATCGCCGCCACAGATGCCGCACTGGTCGAGTTGCAGGCACGAGCCATCGTCCACCACGGCAGCGGGATCATAGTTACAAGCGGTGCTGTCGGTGCAGCCTCCGCAGGTGCTGTTGTCTCCGGCGCACACCCCGCAGAGATCAAAGTCGGCACAGGACCCATCGTCGGTGGTGGCGTTGGCGTCGTAGTTGCAGAATGCTGGGTCTGTGCACCCTTCCACGACCCCGCCGATGCACACGTCGTGGACGGTGATGTCGGCCACGTAGGTCACGGCACCACTGGAGCTCCAGCCGTTGACGAGCTGGAGGGTCCAGTCTCCGCTGCCTGTGAGTCCGGCAGCTGAGAGGTCGACCGAGGCGGTGTACATCCCGGACACGCTGACCGTCCAGTCCTCGGGCCAAATGCTGCTGTACCCACCGAGGTCTTCACATCCGGCGGTGATAGCGGAACTGAATCCGCCAAATTCAATGCAGTTGCCATCTGGAGAGGTGATCACGACCAGCATGTCTGCAGGCCAGCTTCCATTGTCATTGGTGTAGTCGAGGGTGATGTCGATTCCGCTGACCTCGCCTGTCCCAGCAAACGTCGCCGGCGCTCCAACTTCTCCCCCAAGGAGGGATTCGGTGATGGTCAGGTCTGTGAAGCAGTCGCAGATGCCGCCCGGTGGAGCATAGGTGCAGGAGGCATCGTCGATGGTGGCATTGGGGTTGTAGTTGCAGGCCGTGCTATCGGTGCAGCCCACACAGCTAGATCCATCACCAGCACACACGCCGCATTGGTCCACCTCTGCGCAGGATCCGTCGTCCACGGTGGCGTTCGGATTGTAGTTGCAAAAGGCTGGGTTGGTGCAGCCCAAGCAGCTGAAATCACAGGTTCCGTCGTCGCCAACGGCATCGGGGTTGTAGTTGCATGCGCCAGCATCCATGCAGCCGAGCACGACGTCTCCGACACACACTTCGTTGGAATCGACGGAGGCGAAATCTCCGCCTGAGGCGAGAACCTCACCATCTTGGGAGAACTCGTAGCCCCCCGTACCGTAGGCGCAGCACATGCCATCGCCAAAGCTGTCATAGACGTTGAGCGTGTAGCAACCGTCGCCCACGCAGGAGGTCTCGACCACGGTGCCGTTTCCACTGTAGGGGCCACCATTCCAGACGGCATCGCCGTTGGCATTGACCAGTTCCCAGGTGGTTTCTCCCGGATAGTTGTCGAGGGTCAGCGTCATGACCACATCGACGCCTTGGGAGTCCAAGCTGAAGCTGCTGCTGCCGCTGTCGTTGTCGTTGTTTTGGTCAAAACCCCCGTTCGGGGCAGAAACGGCCACATCGAAAGTGTGGTCTCCATCGCCCGGCGTCAAGGTGGGCAACGTGATGGCCTCTGATTCCCCGAATTCGAGACTGCCCGTCCAGCTGAAGGTGTCATCCGCACCGCCGTCCACAGAGTAGGTGATGGTAGCGGAGGTGAGGGGGTTGGCGCCGTAGTTGAACAGGGTCACTGACGGCGTCACATTGGTGGCGCAAGAGAAGCCCGAAGGTGCGCCGACTTCAAGGATGGCGGCATCCAAGTCGAAGTTCGGTACGGCGGGCAGGCAGCCGTTGGAGCTGAGCAGGCTGACGCGGGTTCCACCCGGTGCAAACAAGGCCTGCATCCGGTCCGCTTGCCCCTGTGAGAACACATTCATGCAGGCATCTTCGCTGTAGTCCATGTAGTTCTGGACCATGTCCTCCGACCCACAGCTCACACTGCCGATTGCACAGCCGTAATTGGCGCCATCGGACTCTGGGGTGTCGGCGACAAAGTCGTCGGTGCCACAAGGGCCATCGCCCCAGATGTGGCGGAGGTTGAGCCAGTGTCCCACCTCATGGGTGGCGGTGCGACCGAGGTTGTAGGCGCCGGCACCCGCTCCGTTCAAGCCCACGAACCGGTATCCGCAGACAATGCCATCCGTGGCTGCAGTCCCGCCCGGGAACTGCGCATATCCGAGCAAACCGCCTCCGAGATTGCAAACCCAAAAATTCATGTAGTCCTCACGAGGCCAAGCATCAGATCCACCCGCACTGCTGAATTTTACATTGTCCGAGCTGCCGAAACTTCCCACCGTGGTGGGAACGCGGAGAATGCCGTCCGTAGGCGCCCCATTGGGGTCGCGCGAGGCCAGACAGAATTCGATTTCCGTGTCTGCCGCCTGCGGCCACAGGCTGTCTTGGTCTGCGTTGAGCCTGCGGAAATCGTCGTTGAGCGTTTGAATCTGTTCCTGAAGTCTGGAGTCTGGAATGTTCTCCTGATCATTGGAGTAGACCACGTGGAACACCACGGGAATGGTGACCACGACCGGTTGCATTTGCGCACCATTGGCTCGGGCCTCTTGACGGGCCTGCACAAATGCAGCCGTCTGCTTCTCGAGATCGCTGTGTCGTTTGGCGTAGGCGGCGTCCAGTCCCATCAGCTGGACGTGCTTCTCATGTGCGGCGCATTTGCGCTGGGCAGGAGCCGTCGGTGTCTTGGCTTGGGTCCAGACGGTGGAAGGGGCGCTCAACAGCAGGGTGAGCACGAGGATGCAAAAGGTTCTCATGGTGAGGCGTAAAAGGGAGTCTCATAAGGTCACATAAATTCTCCAAACCAACCCTATATTATAGGTCGTGTCTTCTCTCACTTTTGTCGACGGGTGCATTGCGGAGATGTTGTTTTGGTGTAAATTCGCCGTCCGCAAGCGAGAATAGCTCAGTTGGTAGAGCACAACCTTGCCAAGGTTGGGGTCGCGAGTTCGAGTCTCGTTTCTCGCTCAGTCAAGAAGGACTTCCGAAAGGAGGTCCTTCTTTGTTTTCATGGCCCTCGATGAGGTCAGGACTTGGCCAGCAGTGCCGAAACGATTCGGTCAGCAGCCCCACGGTGGGCGAGGACCCAAGCTTTCGCGGCCTGACCAGCTTCGCGGCGTTGCACCTCATGCTCGGTCCGTGTCCATTCTGCGATCCAATCCGCCAGTCCGCCCGGGTGCAGGTGAATGGTCAAGGCACCCGCGTCATGGAGCCCCGCGATTTCTCGGAACCCTTCGGCTTTGGGGCCAACGGCCACGGGAAGGCCATGGGCTGCGGGTTCCAAGGTGTTGTGTACCCCTGCTCGCCATCCACCGCCGACGATGGCGAGGTCAGCGAGCCGGTAGGCATCGCGGAGGCACCCCATTTGGTCGAGGACCAATCCCGTTGCCTCTTGGAACGCGCCCGAGGCGCATTCGGAGGTCCGCACCACGTCGGCCTCGGAGCACCATGCATCCACTGAGGCACCGGTGATGTCGTGTGGCACCATGACAAAGGCCCAGCCTGCGGGCCAGTTCTCACGGGCGATGCGCAGGGCATCCCATTCCCCAGGCCAGCCACTGCCAATGAGCAGGAGCTGCCGTTCTCCCTTCCACGCCTCAATGCGCTGAAGCGTCTCTTGGACGACAGGGTGCATGGGACGATCGAGCGCTTGGAGCACCCGGTCTGCCCGGGGGTCGCCGGTCACGGAGCAAGACAGACCGAATTCCGCGAGCGTGGATTGGGAAGCGGCATCTTGAACATGAAGGGAGTCCAATGTGGCGAGGTGTTGCCGGACCCACCATCCCCAGCCGTTCATGGGGTGCCGGCCACGATCGAATCGGGCGGCGACGAGGTGGATGCGTGTGCCGTGTTGGCCGAGGGCGCGCAGCAGGTTGGGCCAGAGTTCGTATTTGATCAACACCGTGTCTTCAGGATCTAGCAGGACCGCGAACCGACGGGTCTCGGAGGCCCCATCCCAAGGGAGATAGTCAATGTGGTCTGCGGCGGATTCCGTGATGGCTTCCCGGCCTGAAGGGGAGAAGAACGTGAGCAGAATGGGACGGTTTGGCGCCTGGGCTGCCAAGGCATCGAGCAGGGGGGCGGCTTGCTCGTACTCGCCGACGGATGCGCAGTGCACATGAAGCCAGCGGCCGGTCTTTCCCGTTGCGATGGCCGTGGCTTTGGCTGCCTGAATGCGCGCCATCCAACCGTGTCGTCCCCGCACAGCCAGCCGGGCCTTCCGGTGTCCGAAGGCCGATGCGGCCCGCAGCAGCCACCAGGCCAGGGCGATGCCGATGCTGTAGAGCCCGCGCATATTCAGTAGAAGTAGTCGAGGGATGTGGTGCGGGCTTTGAGCCGCAGGATCCAACCGGCAAAGACCCCGACAGCCCGGTCTGCACGCGGTCCGACATCGGTGGTGCCGGTGTCCGCATTCCATGTTCGGTTGGGCTGCAGCCGGCCGAGCCATGTTTCCAGACCGAACTGGAACCGGACCTGCCCATTGGGACTGTGGTATTCGAATCCGGCCCTTGGAAGCAGCAGCCAGCCGCCGGTCAACCGGTCATAGCCGGTCAAATGGGGTTCGTCGAGTTGGGTGACCCGGTTGCCGCGGTTTTGAAAATGGACCTTGTGCTCCCAGAATCCGGCACCGAGTTCCGCAATGAACCCCGTTTCCGGGTGGCGCCCCCCGCTCTTCCACTTGCGGCCGGCCGTGACATGGAATACCGTGCCGCGTTGTTGGGCCGTGACAAGCGCGATGCGCCCTTCATTGTCCACAATGTGTCCGTTGGGATCGACGAGATTCTGAAGCAATCCGGGTTCGCGGACATCCGCTCCGGTCTGGAAGCGATAATGCAGTCCGAATCGCCAACCGGATGCCGTGCTGCGTCGGATGCCCATGCCGACGGTATTGGACAGTCCGAACCGATCCGCCAAAGGTCCGGCAGGCGCCTGTCCGCCAACATGCAGAATCAGTTGGGTTCCGACCACCGGTGCGGCGGCATTCTCTCCCGGATTCACCCCGCCGGACTGTGCGCGTCCTCCCGAAAAGAAGGACAGTGCGGCAGCGAGGAGGACGAGATTCCAGAACATCACAGAGGGAAGCTCAATCCGACGAGGAAGCCACTCAAGAGCAGTCCGCCATTGAGTTGGGCCATGAGGGTCCAGTCGTCCAGTTCGTATCGGGCCCCAATCTGGCCAGCGAGCTGGAAACCGCCAATCGCGTTGCCGCCATAGTTGCCTGGAGCCACGCCGACCCCGGCCCACTTGTAGTTGTGGACGTACCAGCCGAGCGTCAATCCGGCGAACAGGTCGAGGTCATCGGCGTCGAGTTCGATGAAATGGTAGTTGCCCTGGAGCCCAAGGCCGAGGTATTGGTGGGTCCAACTGCCCGCACTGCCGTTCTCTCCGTAGGATTGAAACGAGGCCATCAGTGCCGCAGAGAATTGATCGTCAATGGTTTGCTCCACGCCCGCATACACCGGGAGTCCGCGTGTGCTCAAACCAAATCCCACATGAATCAGGTCGTACCGGTCGCCGGAGTTCAGCTGAACCTGTCCAGCGGCTTCCTGTTGAAACGCGGTGAGGCCCACCATGAAGAGGAGTGCACGAAACACCCCTTGAATCAGGCTTGATTGTCGACGAATCATTATAAAATGTCGATAAAATTGACTAAATTGAAAGCGAATGTGTGACGTATTCACGACCATTCCGCATGTGCAAGTTGAGCACGAGGTCCCCTCATGTGCAGGCTTTCGGTTGAATTTGTCCGCCCTCACGTGGGGAAGAACGGCCATTCAGGGCGTGTTAGGATGCGCCGTGTTGTGGATGTTGTCCCCCCTTCAGGCTCAAGAAAGCTTGGATGTGGCCGTGGTGGTGGAACCCGGACAGACGCTCTCGCCCGGTTGGATTTTGGTGTCTCCTCGGGTGAGTGCCAATCAGACTTATCCCATCATCGTGAACGGTGCAGGCGATGTGGTGTACAACCAGTTGACGCCCCTTCACGGATTCAACTTTGACCAAAATCCGGACGGCCGATTGTCCTGGTTCTCCACGTTGCTCGGCGAATGGCACGTGTTGGACAGCAGCCTGACCACGACGGAGTCGGTCAGTTTCAACGGAGCGAGTGAGGACTATCACGACCTCGAGTTGAGGGCGGACGGCACGCGGCTGTTGATGGGAAAGGAAAATGTGGTGATGGACTTGTTCGACAGCATTCCTCCCCTCGAGGACCCGGAGAGGGCGGTCATCGATTGCCTGCTGCAGGAACAAGACGCGGAAGGCAACGTCACTTGGTTTTGGCGGGCCACCGAGCACATTCCCCCGACGTGGTGCACCCACTGCAATTGGGAGGCGAGTCTGATTGATGCCTACCATCACAACGCCTTCGAAACGCAGGCGGACGGCAACATTCTACTGTGCCTGCGCAACATGGATTTGGTCGTGCTCATCGACCGGCAGACGGGCGACATCCTGTGGCATTTGGGTGGGCCCGAATCCGACTTTGCCTTTACGGAAGCCAATGGGGCATTCGCCCAGCAACACGATGCCCAGCTGCTGCCCAATGACCGCATCCTGATTTACGACAATGCCACCGGCAGCGATCCATTGGTGTCGCGCGGCGTGGAGTATCAGCTCAACCTCGAGGCAGGTACGGCGACCCTCCTGCAGGATTGGCCCCATCCAGAAGGCAGTTTCGCGTCTTCCCAAGGCAGCATCCAGCGCCTCGCAGATGGGGGCACGTTGATTGGTTGGGGCAATGCGTTGAGCGACGAGCTGGGAGGCGGCAGTGCGAGTGAATTCGCCCCCAATGGCGCCTTGCGGGGCACCATTTACTTCCCCGGGAGCAATGTCAGCTACCGAGCGCGGAAGGTCCAAGCGGGCGCCCTCCCCCTGCACATGGGTTGTACCCATCCCGAAGCCTGCAATTTCTCGGAAGAGGCCATCGTGGATCAGGGGTGCGTATTTGTGGGAAGCGCCTGCGATGACGGCGATGTCTGCACGGTGGACGATGTGATCCAGGCCAATTGCGGGTGCGCGGGGTTCCTGCCTCCGCCATCCGAGGAAAGCCAATGTCAGGATGCGGTGGCGTTGAATTTCAATCCCTGTTCCGTGCTGCCCTTTGACGATGGCAGTTGCCAGTATGCCGTGACGTTTCGCCTTGATGCCTCCCAATCGGGCAGCATTCCAGAAGAGGTGCAGCTTCAGTTGTCTGGGTTTGAGCCCCTTCAGATGGCGCCGGGCGGATTCGGAACATGGACGGCGGATGCCATCCTCGAATCGGGAGAATGGAGCTTCGGCTTCCTTGCGGATGGACAGGAAGGCGGCGTGGTTCGCACGTTGGACTTGACCTTTCCGGCATCTTGGGACGGGGGTGAAGTCCGGGCTTGCTTGGGATTGGAGGCCTCCGCCTGCCCGGGGTGCACAGACCCGGACGACCCGGTATTCAGTCCTTTCGCTGTCAACAATGTGCTCTGTGGGGCCGGTCCGACGGGGTGCACGGTGCCCGGTGCGGACAATTATGACGCCACGGCCTTTTTCGACGATGGAAGTTGCACGTTCGAGGCAGAATCCGAGTGCGCAGTGGACCTGACCGGAGACGGCATCATCGGGGTGTCGGACGTCCTCTTGCTCTTGACCTACTTCGGCCTTCTCTGCGACTGACTCTCAGTCCTCGGCCAGACATTCCAATCGGAACCCGACGCCGTGCAGGGTGTCGAGACGCACGGTGGGGTCGACCTTGAGGATTTTGCGCAACCGGGCGATGTAGACGTCCATGCTGCGGCCCACAAAGTGGCCGGATTCTCCCCAGACCATGCGGGTGATGAGGTCCCGTTCTGTGGTGCGTCCGATGCGCTGCATCAACAATTTCAGCACGTCCCCTTCTTTTCGGGTGAGGTGTTGCTCTCCACCTGGCCACTGCAGGAGATAGGACTCCGGGTCATACCGAAGCATGCCCACCTCTAAAATCCGCGGGCCGTCGTCCTTGGCTTGACGCTCGGTGCGTTTGATCAGCGCTTGGATGCGCAGCAGCAATTCTTCGTTGTTGAAGGGCTTGATGACGTAATCGTCAGCCCCTGCCCTCAATCCGCGCACCCGGTCTTCCACCCGATCCCGCGCGGTGAGCATGAGGATGGGCAAGTCGGGGGACACGCGCCTCAGCTCCTGTGCCAATTCGAATCCGTCTTTGCCAGGCAGCATCACGTCGAGCACGGCGAGATTAAAGCCCCCTTTTGCAAAGGCAGGCATGACTTCCCGTCCGTCGCGAAGCAACTCCACTTTGTGGCCTTCGAGGCGAAGCAGGTCATGGAGCAACAGCCCCAAGCTGGGGTCGTCTTCCACGAGCAGGATGTGGGCCGTCAAGCTCATGTGGCGAGGGGGAACTGAACCCGGAACAAAGACCCTCCACCGGGCCGCGGCAGGCATTCAACGGTGGCGCCGTGGGCATCGAGAATGGTGCGCACATAATGCAGTCCGAGTCCAAAGCCTTTCACGTCGTGACGGTCGCCGGTGGGCACGCGGTGAAACCGTTCGAAAATGCGCTCCCTGTGCGCCTCCGGTACGCCCACACCGCGGTCGGCGACGTCGAGCATGCCGGTCCCAGTCTCGGAATCCGTTTGGAGCCGCAGCTCCAGATCGGGTGGGGCATCTCCGCTGTAGCGCACCGCGTTGTCCAGCAGGTTGCGCAGCACCCCTACGAGGTGGGTGCGGTCTCCTACGATGGCGTGGTTTGCCGCCCTGTCGGCGATGTCGACGGTCAACCGGCCCTCCTGTTGTTCGAGGGTGGGACGGATCGAGGTCTCGGCGGTCTGGACCCAATCGTCCAGCTGGATGCGCTCGCGTTCCAAGACCTGCGTGCTCTGTTCGAGCACCGCCATTTCCATCACCTTGTCTACTTGTCTCCGCATGCGGAGGTTTTCATTGAGAATGAGTTCGAGATAGCGCTTTCGAGCCTCCGAGTCACCGCCGATGTCCTCCCTTTGCAGCAATTGCGCCCCCGATTCAATGGACGCAATGGGCGTCTTGAACTCGTGGGTCATGTTGTTGATGAAGTTTTCCTGGACCTCGGACAGCCGTTTCTGGCGCAACACAATCACGATGGCATACACGAAGGTGCCCAGCACCAGGATTTGAAGCAGGCTCGCCAGTATCCAGCGATCGAGGGACATGACCACATCTGCCCGGCGGCCAGTGAACCGGATGCCGAAATAGTGGCCGTCCTGATCGAACCGCGGTGGGCGGGGCGCATCGGTTTTGGCCCCTCCGACCCGGCCGCCATAGACGATGCTGTCGCTGAAACAATCGTAGATCGCGTAATCGAAGGGAACATCGAGGGCGGCACTTTCAAACGATTCGCGGAGCAGCGATTCGAGGAGATAGGGGTGCAGGGTGTCGTTGAGGTTGGCCACGAAATAGTTCGAGGCTTCCTGGCGGACGGGCTCGACCACGGCACTGTCCCCACGCATGGCCTGCACGCGGTCCACGACTTCCGTGAGTGCGATGACCACCCGGTCATTGAACTCCCGTTCGCCAAGGTCAATGGCTTGGCGCAACCAAATGAGTTGCAGCACGAGGGTGCCCCCAATGGACAGGAGGCCGGTCACGATGAGCAGTCGAATTCGTTGTCGCGTCACTCCACGAAGGTACGCGGGGTCGGTGGGGCGGGTTTCGTAGTTTCGGGCCGTGTCCAAGAGCGCTCCTCTTATGGCTGCCCTCTGCTGGGGCATGTTGTCCAGTTTGGCCGGTCACGCCCAAGAGGTGGTGGAGCTGAGCGGGTCATACCAAGGGGAGAACCCCCTCGTGGTCAATGAGACCAATCCCGATGGGGTGGGATTCTGTTGCTATGAAGTGCGGGTCAACGGCAGGTTGACCGCAGATCAGGTCAATTCGCACGCGTTTGAGATCGACTTGAGGGGCCAGGGCATTGCGCTGGGCAAGGGGGTGGCCATCCGGCTCATGCACCGTCCGGGGTGTACCCCGCGCGTGTTGAATCCGGAAGTCATCGCGCCGTCCCCGGGGTTCGAACTGGTCGACTTCAAGGTGGTGCCGACGGGAGAGGTGGCTTGGACCTCCGCGGATGAGCGGGGTCGAATGCCCTATGTCCTGCAGCAGTTCAAGTGGGGCAAATGGGTCGATGTCGTCCGCATCGATGGGCAAGGGGGAGAAGGCGAACGCCATTACCAAACCCGTATCCAGCCGATTCGCGGTGAGAACTTGTTGCGGTTGACCCACCTCGCTCCGGATGGGGCCCTCGCCATCAAAGGAGAAGCCGGCTTCTTCGCAGAAGTGCCCGAAGTGGCATTCGAGTACGATTCGAAATCGGCCACCATGCGCTTTTCGGAGCCGACCCAATACGAGATCGTCGACCAATACGGCACAGTCGTGTTGAGCGGTCATGGTGACAATGCCATCCTGCGCTATCTTGCACGTGGCGAGTATTACGTCAACTTCGGCGCGCGGTCCGAGACCTTCAAGAAGCGCTGAGTCCCCGGTTCGACTTTGAATCCCTCATTTCCAGTCCATCGCGACATGCCCACGACCCCGACCACTGCGGCCTTTGACGGCCTGACCTACAACAGCCGCCGCCCCCACATCGCCATCCCCGAGTACGGACGCGTGGTGCACGAGATGATCGCGCACTGCATCACCATCGAGGACAAGGCGGAGCGCACGCGCTGTGCCACGGCCATCGTGAGTGTGATGCGCACGTTGGTGCCCGGATCCAAGGAGATGCCCGACCACGAGGAGAAGCTGTGGGGCCACCTCCACATCATGGCCAATTGGCAATTGGACATCGATTCACCGTTCCCGGTTCCGCCCAAAGCAGAGGAGGATCCGGGTCCCGAGGCCCTCGCCTACACTCAAGTCGGCAAACGCCCTTCGTTCTACGGACGCATTGTCGAAGATCTCATCGCCAAGGCCATCGCCATGCCCGAAGGGGAGGAGCGCTCAGCCCTGGCCATGATGATCGCCAACCTGCTCAAGCGACAGTACCTCACCTGGAACAAGGGCGCTGTGGAAGATGCCCTCATCCGGGCGCAGTTGCGCGAGATGTCCGGCGGCGTTCTGGACGTTCCAGCGGAAAAGGAGCTGGTGTCCTCGAGTGAGATTCTCAAAAGCAAGCGGAAGACCTCCAACAACTTCCGCCAGCACCGGGGCGGCAAGCGCAAGCGCTGAACCCAGTCGGCAGGACCGACCCCGTTTCGAAGGGACCCGCCTGCCCCGGAGGGCTTGTCGAAAACCCCTGACGCGCCCGTTCGATGCGGCCGTCTCTCGAGCCAACTTGGAAGGCAAACACCGATTGCATCATGGGCACATTCGTCATCGAAGGAGGGCATCCCCTCAATGGATCCATCACGCCCCAAGGGGCCAAGAATGAGGCCCTTCAGGTGGTCTGTGCCGTCCTGCTGACGGCGGAGCCCGTGACGATTTCCAATCTGCCGGACATCGTGGATGTCAACCGGCTCATTGACCTGCTCTCCTCCATGGGGGTCAAGGTGGAGAAGCTGGATGCGGGGTCCTTCCGTTTCCAGGCCGATGACGTCAACCTCGATTACCTCGAAAGTGCCGAATTCCGTCAAAAAGGCAGTGGGCTGCGCGGCAGTGTTATGGTGATGGGTCCCTTGCTGTCCCGGTTTGGCAAGGGCTACATGAGCAAGCCTGGCGGAGACAAAATCGGCCGCCGCCGGATGGACACCCACTTCATTGGATTCGAGAACCTCGGGGCGACGTTCCGGTACGATGCCGGCGAAAGCTTCTACCGCGCCGAGGCGCCGGATGGATTGAAGGGCAGCCACATGTTGCTCGACGAGGCTTCGGTAACGGGCACGGCCAACATCGTCATGGCCGCGGTCCTCGCCAAGGGCACCACCACCATCTACAACGCCGCGTGCGAGCCCTATTTGCAGCAGCTCTGTAAAATGATCAACAGCATGGGCGGCCGGATTTCCGGGGTCGGATCCAATCTCCTCATCATTGAGGGCGTCGAATCCCTCGGTGGATGCGACCACCGTTGCTTGCCCGACATGATCGAAATCGGCAGTTTCATCGGCATGGCGGCCATGACCCAGGGCGAGCTGACCATCAAGGACGTCAGTTGGGACGATTTGGGCCAGATTCCGCGGGTGTTCCAGCGCATGGGCATCCAAGTCGAGCGCCGCGGAGAGGATCTCTATGTCCCGTACCAGAAGCACTACGAGATTGACACTTTCATCGACGGGTCCATCCTGACCGTGGCCGATGCACCTTGGCCGGGATTCACCCCAGACCTGCTGTCCATCCTCCTCGTCACCGCCACGCAGGCCCGGGGCAGCGTGTTGGTCCACCAGAAGATGTTCGAGTCCCGCCTCTTTTTCGTGGACAAGCTCATCGACATGGGGGCCCAGATCATTCTTTGTGATCCCCACCGCGCCACTGTCATCGGCCTCGACCGCAAGGCGCCATTGCGCGGGGTCACCATGACGTCGCCGGACATCCGTGCCGGGGTGTCGCTCTTGATGGCTGCTTTGAGCGCAGAGGGCCGTTCCACCATTCACAACATCGGCCAGATCGACCGCGGTTACCAGTACATCGAGCACCGCCTGCGCGCCTTGGGCGCCCACATTGAGCGCCTCGCAGACTGAGTCGGGTCCGCCCGCCGTTCAAACCGTAAATTGTCTCTTCAAATGCGTCTTCTCTCCCTCCCCCGTTTTTCCGTGGCGCTGACCACGGTTGTCCTTGCCCTCGCGCTTCCAGTGTCCGCCCAAGATGAGCGCCGCATCGGGTCCAGTGTGGGCGACCTCGCACCAGAGCTGATCCTTCAAGGGGTCGATGGGGATCAAGTTCGACTCAGTGACCTCCGCGGTCAACTGGTGTTGGTGGACTTCTGGGCCAGTTGGTGTGGCCCTTGTCGCCGGGAGAACCCCAATGTGGTGAACGCCTACAAGAAGTACCGGAAGGCCAAGTTCAAGTCGGCCGATGGATTCACCGTGGCCAGCGTTTCCCTGGACCGCAAGCAGGAGAGCTGGGAAAAGGCGATCAAGCAGGACGAATTGGGTTGGGATTGGCATGGCAGCGACCTCGGCGGATGGGACAGCGAAGCCGCCGCACTGTATGGGGTCAGCAGCATTCCCATGAGCTTTCTTGTGGATGAGAACGGCATCATTGTCGCCAAGAACCTTCGGGGCATGGAGCTCCACATTCAGATCGACCAGCACGTCGCCAAGCTCTGACACGCCTGACAGGTTCGGTCGCTTCGACTGACAGCCGGTCGTGCACCCTGTCACGATGTCTGTCCCGCAGGGGATGGCACGTGCATTGGACAGGGTGGTTCAAATTCGCAATCCCATGCTGCACGCCATGAACGAGGAGAAGCCCCGCTACACCGCGGACACCCAAGACACCGCGCCCGAATCCGAAGAGCAGGAGGCCCAAGTGCCGAATGCTGAGGAGTCCCATGCCGACGGCGCCGAGTCCGACGGGGAGCCTGCGTCAAGTGAGGCGTTGAACGAAGAGGAAGAGGCCTGGCGGGACAAGTACCTGCGACTGTACGCCGAATTCGACAATTTCCGGAAGCGGACGATGCGGGAGCGTGCCGATTTGGTGCGCAGCGCCGGCCGCGATCTGAGCGAGGCGATGTTGACCGTCCTCGACGACTTCGAGCGGGCCGAGGCCGCCGGCGAAGGGCAAGACCTCGCCCAGATTCAGGAAGGATATCGGCTCATCGGACAGAAAATGCGGGGCATCCTCGAAGCCCGGGGTGTACTGCGCATGGAAGCCAAAGGCGCCGAATTCGACACCGACCTCCACGAGGCCATCACCCAGATTCCCGCACCGAGCGAGGATCTCAAGGGCAAGGTGGTCGACGTCGTGGAGCCCGGTTACAAGCTTCATGACAGCGTACTCCGCTTCGCCAAAGTGGTGGTCGGCAACTGATCCAGTCCATGTCCAAGCGCGATTACTACGAAATCCTCGGCGTCGACCGGGGCGCCTCGGAGGCCGACATCAAGAAGGCCTATCGGAAGCTGGCCATCAAGTACCACCCCGACAAGAACCCCGACAACGCGGATGCGGAAGGGCGTTTCAAGGAGGCAGCCGAGGCCTATGAGGTTCTGAGTGACCAGCAGAAGCGGGCCAAGTACGACCGCTTCGGCCATGCCGGTGTGGGCGGTGCCGCAGGCGGCGGTGGTGCCGGCATGAACATGGACGACATCTTCAGCCAGTTCGGAGACATCTTCGGCGGTGCTTTTGGAGATGCGTTTGGCGGTGGCGGCCCCCGCGGTCCCCGTCGCACCAAAGGCTCCAACCTGCGGATCAAGGTGCAGTTGACCTTGGAGGAAATCGCCGAGGGCGTGACCAAGAAAGTCAAGGTGTTCCGGCTCGTCCAGGCGGAAGGCGTCGAGTACGACACCTGCCGGCAATGCAACGGCACCGGTCAGGTGCGGCAGGTGCGCAACACCATTCTCGGTCAGATGCAGACTGCATCCACCTGTCCTTCCTGTGGCGGACTGGGCCGCAGTGTCAAGTCCAAGCCGAAGAATGCGGACCAACACGGTTTGCGTAGGGAGGAGACGGTGGTGGACATCGAAATTCCCGCTGGCGTGGAAGACGGGATGCAGCTCAACCTGCGCGGCAAGGGCAATGCAGCCCCGGCAGGCGGCATTCCTGGCGACTTGCTGGTCCAGATTCGCGAAGCTGACCACGACGACTTCACCCGCAACGGACGCAACCTCCACCTCGACCACCACATTTCCTTCATCGACGCGACCCTCGGGTCCCAGGTGGAGATTCCCCTGCTCTCGGGCAAGGCCAAGATTCGCATCGAACCTGGCACGCAAGGCGGCAAGATTGTCCGCCTCAAGGGCAAGGGGCTGCCCTCCGTGGACAGTTACGGCCGAGGCGATTTGCTGGTGAACCTCAACGTGTGGACCCCCCAGGAATTGACGGCCGAGGAGCGCAAAACCTTGGAAAGCTGGCGCGAAGCGGCCAACTTCCAGCCCAATCCGGACGCCCGCGACACAGGTTTTTTTGACCGCGTGCGGGACATGTTCAGCTGATGACACACGCCCTCGACATCAGGAAATTGGAAAAGGCCTACGGGCCCCAGCGCGTCTTGAAAGGCGTCAACTTGGATGTCAAACCGGGCTCTATCATGGGCCTGCTCGGCCCGAACGGGGCAGGAAAGTCCACGCTCATTCGCAGTGTCATGGGCATTGTCGAGCCGGATGCTGGCTCCATCCGGATTGGCGGCCACCCCTGGTCACGTGAAGCCGTCCGCGGGGTAGGGTACCTCCCAGAGGAGCGCGGTTTGTACAAGGACATGAAGGTGGGCGAGCAGGCCGTGTACTTTGCCCGGCTCAAAGGCATGGACAAAGCCGATGCTGTCCGGGCCTTGAAGGGTTGGTTCGAGCGCCTTGAAGTGGCCGGATGGTGGGACCGAAAGGTCTCCGACATCTCGAAGGGCATGGCCCAGAAAATCCAGTTCATCTGCACCGTGGTGCATGAGCCGGCACTGCTCATTCTCGATGAGCCGCTGAGTGGATTCGACCCCATCAACGCCCGCCGGATCATCGATGCGGTGCGGGATTTGGCCGAATCGGGGACGTCGATCTTACTGTCGACCCACGACATGCCGAGTGTGGAGCGCCTCTGTGACGAGGTGGTCCTGTTGCATGGAGGGGAAGTGGTCTTGTCCGGAAAGGCAGACGTCCTTCGCGAAGAAGGGTGGGCCGGCGAGCAAGAAGTCGTCTTTCGGGGCAATGACCTTGCGTTCACCAACGCGCTGGGTGCCGGGGCACACCTGGATCGCATCGAGCCCGATGTGGCGGACGGCGTGAGACGGGCCCACCTCCGGCTACGCGACCCCGCTCAGACTGCCGGTGTGCTGCAGGCCCTGTCTTCTTCTGTGGATGTGCTGGAATTCGTCAAGGTCCGCCCCACCATGGAGTCTCTGTTCATCCAAGCCGTGAATGCGGCGGGGTCCAACACCGAGGCCGCATGAGGGTCGGATTGCTCGGCGCGGTGATTTTCCGCGAGTGGCGAACGCGGGTGATCAAGAAGAGCTTCGTCATCGGCACCTTGCTCATGCCGTTTTTGATGGTGGGCTTTGTGGCGGGGGTTGTCCTTTTCACCGACAGAACGGAACAGGAGCAACGTGTTTTGGTGGAGGATGCCCCCGGCCTGATTACCCGGTTGGATGCGGCATCGGGCCAGTATGTGCCGCGGTGTCCAGGATGTTTTCCGGAGCGCGCCAATCACGGCTATCGATTTGTCCGCGAGGCACCGGCAGACAGCGTTTGGCAGGCGCAGGGCTACACCTTGTTGGTCGAATACGACGAGGCCGTCCTGCAGAACAAAGCCGGCTATCTGGTTTACGAAACCTCACCAGGCATGGTGGCCAAGCGCCACATCGAGCGGGATCTCAGCCGCGCCATGGAGCACGCACGTGTCTTGGCCAGCACCGATTTGGATTGGGCAGCCTACCAACGGTTGAAGCTGGACTTGATCCTGGTGGACCGCGAAGTGTCGGAAGCGGGACGCGTCGAGGGCGGTGGCGAAGAAATTCGCGGGGGCATTGGGTTTCTCTTCAGTGCCATCCTGTTCTTGGTGCTCGCTGTCTACGGCGGTTTGATCATGCGGAGCGTGGTGGAGGAGAAGTCCAACCACGTGATTGAAGTGCTCATCGCCGCGGTGCGACCGGAGGAGTTGCTGCTCGGCAAGGTCATGGGTACCGGGGCCGTGGCACTGACCCAATTGGTGGCTTGGAGCGTGTTGTCCACGGTCGCCTTTTCTGCATTCCAACTCTTCTTTGACAGCGGCGCCCTGACCCCCGGAGGTGCCATGGCCGTGGGAGAAGAGGTGCCTGTTGACCTGTTGACGGTCATGGCCGAGAACGAGTTCACTGCGATCCTGTTGGACATCCAGTGGGGGCTGATGGCCCTGAGTACCATCGGATTTTTCGTGGGAGGGTATCTCCTGTACGGCAGCCTGTATGCCGCCGTGGGCGCTTCCGTGGCTTCCGAGCAAGAGGGTCAGAGCATGGTGGTCCCCATCATCTTGCCGCTGATGTTCGCCTACGTCGTGGGCAGTGGCGCTTTACAGAATCCCGAGATGGCCGCCTTCACGGCATTGAGCTGGTTCCCATTGACGTCACCGGTGATGATGCTTGTTCGCGTCGCCGTGGGCGTGTCCTTGTGGGAGGTGATCGGCTCTTGGCTCCTGCTGTTGCTGACGGCGCGGGCGACATTGTGGCTGGCCGGTCGCATCTATCGCCACGGTGTCTTGCACGACGGAAGTCTGACGGGGTGGAAGTTGATTGCCCAGTGGGTCAGGGGCCATGGACGCTGAGCACCGACACCGGGTCGCCATCGCCGATTGCGGCACCAACACCTTCACACTGCACATTGCCCGAATCACCGCGGAGGGATGGGCCACCGTGTTTCAGCAGCGGCGTCTCGTTCGGCTGGGGGCGGACAGCTTTCGGACCGGCCGGCTTGCACCGGACCGGATGCGCCGTGGTTTGGACGTATTGTCCTCGTTTCGCGAGGCGGCGCTGAACTTGGGGGTGACCCACCTCCGTGCAGTCGGGTGCAGCGCGCTCCGAGATGCCGCCAATGCGCCAGATTTCTTGCGCCGTGCGGCGGATTTGGGGTGGGCCATCGACGTGATCGACGGAGATCAGGAGGCCCACTGGATCCACCTTGGAGTGGCCGACACGGTCCCGCTGGATTCCTTGGGTGATCGCGTGGCCTTGACCTTGGACATCGGCGGGGGGAGTGTGGAATGCGTGGTGTGGGACCGGGAGCAAGTGTTCGGGCGGTACAGCTTGGACATGGGGGTCGCGCGCCTCACCGATTGGATCAAGCCAGCCGATCCCTTGCGGGCCTCTGATGTCGAGTCCCTGAAGAAGATCGTGGATGCCGCATTGGACCCCGTCATGTTGGACCTCGGTGACCGACAACCGACCGTTCTGGTGGGAACCAGCGGTGCGTTCAATGCGCTCGCTGCGGTGGAAGATGCCGATGCCGCCTGGCACGACCCGAGGATCGCCGATGCATTGCCTTTGCCCACCTTGAAGTCCAGGTGCCAAGCCTTGTCCAAATTGGACAAAGCGGCTTTGCGCGACACGCCGGGCATCCACCCCGATAGGGTGCCGTACATGGCCTTGGCTTGCGTGCTGATCGACCATGTGCTGGACCGCTTCCCGATCATTGAGGAAGTGCGCCGCTCCCGCCACACCGTCGCGGAGGGCATTCTGGTGGAAGCGACCCGCGGGATTTCCAAGGGTCTGTCCTCCGAATGGCGCGCTGTGGATGGAGGGGGGGAGGAAGATTGACCTGCATCGGCGATTTTCGCACCATGGCCCGCATTCTCATCATCGACGACGAACGACTGATCCGGCACGCCCTGCGCGACATTCTCGAGTACGAGAAACACGAGGTGGTCGACTCGGAGGACGGCGACAGCGGCCTGAAAGCCGCGCTGGAAGGCAAATTCGACGCCGTATTCTGCGATGTCAAGATGCCCGGAAAGGACGGCATCGAGGTTGTGGAGGCCCTCGCGCTCAAAGGGGTGGCCACCCCCGTCATCATCATGACCGGCCACGGCAGTGTGGAACTGGCGGTCCAAGCCTTGAAAGCCGGAGCGTTCGATTTCATCGAGAAGCCGCTGGACCTCAATCGGGTGCTGGTGGCCTTGCGCAATGCCACGGACCGCGAGGAACTCCGCAAGGAAACCGTGGTGTTGCGCCAGCGGAAGCGCAACGGGGATGGGCACGACATGGTGGGGCGCAGTGCCGCCCTGGAAGACATCCGCGGCATCATCGCCAAGGTGGCGCCCACGGATGCCCGCGTCATGATCACGGGGGCCAACGGCACGGGCAAAGAGGTGGTGGCGCGCCACATCCATGCCGAGAGCGCCCGGAAAGGCGGGCCGTTTGTCGAGGTCAACTGCGCCGCCATCCCTTCCGAGCTCATCGAATCCGAGCTCTTCGGTCACGAAAAAGGCGCGTTCACGAGTGCGGTCAAGCAGCGGAAAGGCCGGTTTGAGCAGGCACAAGGTGGCACGCTGTTTCTCGATGAGATCGGGGACATGGCCCTTCCAGCGCAAGCCAAGATGTTGCGCGCCTTGCAGGAAAAAGTCATCCAGCGCGTCGGCGGCGACAAGAACATTTCTGTGGACGTGCGCGTTCTGGCCGCCACCAATAAGGATTTGGCCACAGAAATTGCCGAAGGCCGGTTCCGGGAGGACCTCTTCCACCGGATCAACGTCATTCCGATTCACCTGCCGAGCCTGTCGGAGCGCAGTGAGGATGTGCCGCTCTTGGTCGAGCATTTCCTCGGCGGGGTAGCCGCCGATCTCGGTGTCTCTGCGCCGGTCTTTGACAAGGCGGCATTGAAGGCTTTGGCCAAAGCGCCTTGGCGCGGGAACATCCGGGAATTGCGGAATGTGGTGGAGCGCCTCGTCATCCTCTGCGGGGAGACCGTGACCGCCGATGATGTCCGGCGATACGTCTCGCTGGACTGATTCTAGAGACGGCTTCATCAAGGTCAAGTTGTTGATGGGGAGTCACTTGGAGGCAACCTTGTCCGAAGTACACGTCTACCTTGTGTAAGCAAAGCCCCAGCACATGGACATCAGCCAACGCGCCGTACTCAGTGTTTTCCTCGGCATGATCGCTGCCAGTGGCGCCGCCCGCCTTTACGACAAGGCTGGGCAACCTTTTTGGCACGCCTTCATTCCGGGCCTCAACTTGGTCGCCTTGATGCGCATTGTGGGGCGTCCCGAGACGCACGCGCTGTGGGTGCTTGTCCCGGGCATCAACCTCTACTTCCTTGCCAAGTGGATGGTGGAGCTCGCTCAAAGTTTCGGCAAGCACCACTGGATCGACCATGTGTTGGTGGTGGCCTTCAACGCATTCTACGTTCTCAACCTCGGTTTGGATTACAACGAAGAGTATCAAGGTCCCGTCTACGACAAGCAGGCGGGCACGGCCCTCGCCTGATCACCTTTTGAACAGGGACCGGGCCGCCTCGAGCGCGTCCGGAATTCCATCGGCATTCTGGCCACCGGCCGTTGCGAAGAACGGCTGACCACCGCCCCCGCCTTGGATGTGGCGGCCCCATTCCCGGACAAGCTGTCCGGCGTTCCATTCCTTTTCCTTGGCGAGCTCCTCTGTGATGAGGCACGTGATGGTTGGCTTGCCACCTGAACGGCTTCCGAAAACGGCATACAGTGGCGCCGCCTCTGCCTTGAGTTGAAAGGCGATGTCCTTGATGGCGCCCGCGTCGAGCGGGACCTCCGTGACCAACATGCCGGGCGTTCCTTCACCGCCGGGCCGCTCAATGTCGGCGACCAGCTGGCGCTTGATGGCCATGGCTTGTTCGCGTCGGTGGCCATCCACTTCCTTCTGGAGTGAGGCCACCTTGGCCTGAAGGTCTTCGATGGCGCCGACCAGGTCGGACGGTCCCTTTAGAGCCTCGGAGGTGCTTTGGAGCAGGTCGCGTTGGGCCACGGTGCCGGCCACGGCGCGCGCGCCGGTCTCTGCTTCGATGCGGCGAATGCCCGCGGCCACCGCACTTTCCGAGGTGATGCGGAACAATCCGATCTCACCAGTGGCACCCACGTGGGTGCCACCACACAATTCAACGCTGGACCCGAAACCGATCATGCGGACGGTGTCTCCATACTTCTCGCCGAACAGCATCATGGCGCCTGCCGCCTTGGCCTCGTCGAGGGGGATGTTCCGGCGCTCGTCGAGGGCGCGGTTCTCTCGGATGGCCGCATTGACCTGGTTCTCCACCTCGAGCAATTCCTCCGCAGTGACCTTCTGGAAGTGGCTGAAGTCGAAGCGCAACGCGGCATCCTTGACCAGGGACCCCTTCTGCTCGACATGGGTGCCGAGCACGTCGCGCAGGGCTTCGTGTAGCAGGTGGGTGGCCGTGTGGTTCAGGGTGGTTTCCCGGCGCTTGTCACTGTGCACACGGGCCTTGAAGGGGGCCTTGGGATCGGTGGGGAGTTGCTCCGCGATGTGGAGAATGAGCTCGTTTTCCTTGCGGGTGGTGAGGATGGGAAGGGAGGATCCGTCGGGGGCCTCCAGAATACCGGTGTCCCCGACTTGTCCGCCACCTTCGGGATAGAAGGGGGTGAGGTTGAAGACGAGTTGGTAGCGCGTCTTGTTCTTGACCTTGACCTCCCGCCAGCGGGTGATGCGGACGTCGGCTTCCATCCGGTCGTAGCCGATGAATTCTTCCACCTTGTCGTCCTCGAGGACGTTCCAGTCTCCCGCTTCGACCTTACCGGCTGCGCGGGAACGGTCCTTTTGCCGTGCCAAGGCGGCTTCGAAACCAGCCTGATCGACCTCCACGCCGTTTTCGGCACAGATGAGGGCGGTCAGGTCAATGGGGAAACCATAGGTGTCGTAGAGTTCGAAGGCGGCTTCACCGTCTAGGCGCTGCGCTCCCGAGATTTTCTCTTCCAAGCGCTGGATGCCCTTGTCAAGGGTGCGGAGGAAGCCCTCTTCTTCTTCCTTCATCACCTTGGCGATGAGGGCCTGCTGGGCGCGGAGCTCAGGGAAGAAGTCCCCCATGTCCGCCGCCATGAGGTCGACGAGTTCGAACAGGAATGCACGGTCAAATCCGAGGAAGCTGTAGCCGTACCGCACGGCACGGCGCAGGATGCGGCGGATGACGTAACCGGCTCCCGCGTTGGAGGGGAGTTGGCCATCTGCAATGGAGAAGGCCACAGCGCGCACGTGGTCCGCGCACACCCGCAAGGCCACATTGACCTTGTCGTCTCCGCCGGTATAGGGCTTGCCGGACGCTTTGGACAGATGGCCGATGAGCGGCTGGAACACGTCGGTGTCGTAGTTGCTCTGCTTGCCTTGCAACACGGCGGCGAGGCGCTCGAAGCCCATGCCGGTGTCGATGTGCTTGGCGGGCAAGGGCTCGAGGGAACCGTCTGCCTTGCGCATGAATTGCATGAACACGAGGTTCCATATTTCAATGACCTGCGGGTGGTCCTTGTTGACCAGCTCGGCGCCTTGGACAGCCGCTCGCTCCGCCGCGCTCCGGATGTCCACGTGGATTTCCGAGCACGGTCCGCAAGGCCCGGTTTCTCCCATTTCCCAGAAGTTGTCCTTCTTGTCGGCGGGCAGAATACGCTCGGCTGGAACGTGTTTCAGCCAGATGTCCATGGCCTCCTGATCCAGCGGCAAGCCGTCGCCTTGGTCTCCCTCGAAGACGGTGATGTAGAGGCGGTCCTTGTCGATGCCAAACCGGTCGGTGAGCAATTCCCACGCCCAATCGATGGCTTCCTGCTTGAAGTAGTCGCCGAAAGACCAGTTGCCCAGCATCTCGAACATCGTGTGGTGGTAGGTGTCGACCCCCACCTCCTCGAGGTCGTTGTGCTTGCCGCTGACGCGCAGGCACTTCTGGGTGTCGGCCACCCGGGGCGACTTCGCCGGGCGGTTGCCGAGGAACACGTCCTTGAAGGGGTTCATCCCCGCATTGGTGAACATCAGCGTGGGGTCATCCTTGAGCACCATGGGTGCGGAAGGGACGATCTCGTGGGCCTTTTCGCGGAAGAAATCGAGGAACGTGCGGCGGATGTTGGCGGCGTCCATGGGTCCGTGTTGTGGCGTTCTTCACACGCCGTTGTGGAGGGTAGATTCTGTGAAAGCCGCGTCAGTCGCGGGTTTGCGGTTGTGAAAGTAGGGACTTTCCCGTACTTTTGCACTGGAATTTTCGGCCATGCGGAAACACCACATTCGGTTCAATCAGGACCAGCTCCGTACGGAGGTGGTGCCCTTTACAGCGCGGGATTACGCGCGCTGGTTCTTTGGGCGCACCCTGTTGTTTGCGGGTGTGGCCTTTGTGGCCATCCTCGTTTTTGACCGCTATTTCGAGAGTCCGAAGGTGCGGAGCCAGAAGCGCCAAATCGAATTCCTCGAATCCCAATTGAGCACCATGGAAGGGCAGGTGACCGAGATGTCCGACGCCCTTGGAGAACTGGTGGAGCGGGATGAGGTCATCTACAGGAACATCTTCGGCGCTGAGCCGTACCCGCCGCACTTGCGCAACCCGGGCATTGGCGGAACCGACCGTTATCGCGACCTCCGAGGCTTGGAGCAAAGCGAACAGGTCATCGCCCTGCGGCAGGACATGGCCGAGCTGGAGCGCCGGATTTTGGCACAGGGAGAAAGCGTGGGGGAATTGGTCCAACTCGCCGAGAACCAAGAGGAATTGCTTCAAAGCATTCCGGCCATTCAACCCGTGCGGAACAGCGATCTCAAGCGCATGGCGAGTGGCTACGGTTATCGCATTCACCCCATCTACAAAGTGCGCAAAATGCACTGGGGCATGGACTTCAGCGCCCCGACCGGCACCGAGATTTTTGCCACCGGCAACGGCAAGGTGGTCGAGGTCAAGAAGAAATACAACGGCTACGGTCACCACATCAAAATCCAACACGGTTTCGGCTACGAGACCCTCTACGCCCACATGTCCAAGATCCTGGTCCGGAAGGGCCAGCGTGTGGAGCGGGGTGAAGTGATCGGTTTGGTCGGATCCACGGGCACCTCGGTGGCGCCCCACCTGCACTACGAAGTGTTCAAGGAGGGCAAGCGTGTCAACCCCGCCCATTACTATTTCAACGATCTGTCTCCCGAGCAATACGAGACGTTGTTGGCCGCGTCGGAAAACGCCAACCAAAGCTTCGACTGAGTCGATTTGGCCTGAACCTCCTGCGGGGCGCATCTTGCAGGTCATGGCAACCAAACGTTACTGGACCATCTCCGAAGTGGCGGAGCTATTCGACGTGAACACGTCGCTGCTGCGCTATTGGGAGAAGGAGTTCAAGGCGTTGGACCCCAAGAAGCAGGGGAGTGGAAAGCGCGCCTACACGTCCCAGGACATCGAAATCATTGGGGTCCTGCACGACTTACTCAAGGGCAAGGGCTACACCATTGATGGGGCCAAGCGACAGCTCAAGCAGGCCTTGAAGGAGCGCCGGCAAACTGAGGCCCTGCGTCAACGTCTGGAGGCGATCCGAGCGGAGCTGTTGCGCCTCGCCGATGATGCGGAGCGCGGTTCCTGAGCCGCGAGCGTCGCCTCAGAGGATGCGGTCCTGGAGCAAGTAGTCCTTCACGTATTCGGTCACCCCGTCTTCCAAAGAGGTCATCTCCCGCGGGTAGCCGATGCTCTGGAGTTTGCCCATGTCAGCTTCTGTGAAGTATTGGTAGGTGTCGCGGATGTCGATGGGGGTGTCAATGAAGCCGATGTTCTCCTCGACGCCGAGGGCGTTGAACGTGGCCCGGGTCAAATCCAAGAAACTCCGCGCTTGGCCTGAACCGAGGTTGTATAGGCCGCTGTCCTTGCGGTGGTGCATCAGCCAGTGGCAGACATCGACCACATCGCGGACATACACGAAGTCCCGGAGCTGCTCCCCGTCCGCGTAGTCCTTGCGGTGGCTTCGGAACAGCTTCATGCCGCCGGTCTCGCCGATCTGTCGGAAAGCGTGCAAGACCACAGAGGCCATGCGGCCTTTGTGGTACTCTCCCGGGCCATAGACGTTGAAGAATTTGAGTCCGGCCCAGAAATAGGGTGCCCGGCCAGCCTCGGCCTCAGCCAGCGCCCATTTGTCGAACTCCTGTTTGCTGTCGCCGTAGGGATTCAGCGGCTGGAGGCGGTCCACGACGTCGTGGCGGTCGCTGTAACCGTGTTCTCCCCCGCCGTACGTGGCGGCACTCGAGGCGTAGACCAGTGGCAGGCCCAGTCGGGTGCACAGTCGCCAGATGTCCTGGCTGTAGTTCAGGTTGAGCCGGTCAAACAGCGCCCGGTCCTGCTCGGTGGTGTCTGTGCGGGCACCGAGGTGAAAGACGAACTGCACCTGGTTCTCATTCGCCTCCAACCAGGCGGGGAAATCCGCGCGGTCCACACGCTCTACGCAGGTCCTGTTCTCGTGATTTCGGGCCTTGTCGGGCCGGGACGAGAAGTCGTCCACGAGCACCAGATCGTTGAATCCTTCGGCGTTGAGTCGCGCGGCCAAAGCGCTTCCAATGAACCCGGCGGCCCCCGTGATGGTAATCATGGGACGAAAGTACCTTCGCGCCCCTTCCCATGAAATACGTTTACGTCACCCGCCGCGCCCGATTCAATGCCGCCCACAAATTGTGGAACGACGACTGGTCGGAAGAGAAGAACCTCGAGGTCTTCGGCAAATGCGCCAACCCCAACTGGCACGGCCACAACTACGAGATGCACGTGACGCTCAAGGGCGTTCCATCGGAAGAGACGGGTTACTGCATCGACCTCAAGGATTTGAAGGACATCATCAAGGAGCACGTGGAAGAGCCTCTGGACCACCGCAACCTCAACTTGGATGTGCCGTGGATGAAGGGCGTCAAGACGTCTACCGAGAACCTGCTCATCGCCATCTGGGAGCAGTTGGAAGGCCCTGTCAACGCCACGGGGTGCACGTTGCACCACATTCGGCTGTACGAGACGGAAAACAACTACGCCGACTACTACGGCGGCGAGTGAGGGGCAAGCCGGTGCGGACTACCTTCGCCGCATGCCGCTCTATCACCGGGAAGACCACTATGACGCCTCGGCCATCACGGAGATGGCCGCCCATTATCGCGCTGTGATCGAGGCCATCGGGGAGGACCCCGATCGGGAAGGCCTGGTCAAAACGCCTGAGCGTGCGGCCAAGGCGCTCGCCTTCCTCACGCAGGGCCATGGGGCCGATCCCGCCGACATTCTGCGCAGCGCCCTTTTTGAGGAAGACTGCGAAGAGATGGTGCTCATTCGGGACATCGAGGTGTTCTCCCTTTGTGAGCACCACATGCTCCCCTTCTTTGGAAAAGCGCACGTGGCCTATCTGCCGCAGGGCAACATCACCGGGTTGAGCAAGATTCCCCGGGTGGTGGACGTCTTCGCCCGTCGGCTTCAGGTCCAAGAGCGGCTGACCCGGCAGATCCGCGACTGCATTCAGGACACCTTGAATCCCAAGGGCGTGGCGGTGGTCATCGAGGCGCGCCACCTCTGCATGCAAATGCGGGGGGTTGAGAAGCAGCACAGCTTGACCACCACCAGTGCATTCACGGGGGCATTTCTGAACGATCCCAAAACCCGCAAGGAATTCATCCGATTGATTGACACGCAAGGCGCGTGATTCGGACAGGATTGCCCATTTTGCGCACATGACACCTCAAGACCCTCCCCGTCTGTTCAACGGCGGATCCCGTCAAGCGCAATTTGACAGCAGCGGTACCCCGCTCGTCGCCGATGAGCGCGGCTTCATGAACGCTGTCTTCGGTTGGATGGCCGGCGGCCTCGCCATTACAGGAGCCGTGGCGTGGTACTTCGCCACCAGCGGCGCCATCTCGATGCTCTTCAACCCCATGGGGGGCATGTCCATGACCGGCTGGGCCGTGACCCTCGCGCCCCTCGCCTTCATCCTTGCGATGAACTTCGGTTTGCAGCGGATGAGCTCGGCGACCTTGACCTTGCTGTTCGTTGCCTTTTCCGCCTGCATGGGTGCATCCTTGAGCAGCATTTTCCTGGTGTATACCGGGGCGAGCATCATGCAGGTCTTCGGCATCACGGCCGGAACCTTCCTGACGATGTCCATCATCGGCTACACGACCTCCACAGACCTCAGCCGTTTTGGCAGCTTGCTGTTCATGGCGTTGATCGGCATCATCATCGCCTCGGTGGTGAATTGGTTCCTCGCTTCGTCCGCCCTGGACTACGCCATCAGCATTGGCGGTGTGCTCGTCTTCACGGGCTTGATCGCGTACGACACCCAGAAGCTCAAGCGGATTGCTGCGGGTGTCGAGTACGGGAGCGAGACCGGTCGGAAGCTCGCGTTGTTGGGGGCCACGAGCCTCTACCTCGACTTCGTCAACCTCTTCCTCTTCCTGCTGCGCCTCCTCGGCCGCCGGGACTGAGCACGGAGCCTGAACACGAAAAAGGCGGCCCAAACGGGCCGCCTTTTTTCATTCCGTGAGGCACGTTGGTCAACGGACCATCAGGCGCTGGGACCAGACGCCGCGGCCTTCCACTTCGAGTGTGAGGACGTAGGCGCCAGCCACCAGCGGTGCGGCGTCGAGGAAGTGTTTGCTGACGCCCGCGGGGAGCTGGCCTTCAAACAACACGGCGACTTCGCGACCGGCGGCATCGCGCAGGGCAATGCGGCCCTCAGCGGCCCGGCGGAGTTCCACGGGCACGCAGGTGATGGCGGAGGCGGGGTTCGGGAATGCGGGCTGGAAGCCAGCGAAGGCCTGGGCGCCGTCGAGGCCGTTGATGACCGCTTCTCCCACACGGAACTGCCAGAAGCCTTCCGGAGCGGGCATCGGGCGGTCCTGCGTCTTGCCGCTGACGGACGTGCCCTCCACGTAGTACTGGACCGCCGTGCCCTCTGCTTGGGCGGGAATGTCCGCGGACCACATGTCATCCGCGCCCGCGGTCATGGCGACCTCGGCGTATTCCGTCTCACCCTCCGTACGCCAGAAGAGGCGGGCAGAAGCGATGCCGGAGCGGTGCTGGACCAAGGCTTCCACCGGGTAGGGGTTGACCGTGTCTTCGGTGTCGTCGAGGGGTTGGTGGCTGATGAGCAGCGGGTCCTCCACGCCCACACTGTGCGTGATGCAGTGGATGGCGCCACTGGCGGAGATGATTTGGTTGCAGTCGATGCCGACGACATTGTAACCGGGCAAGGCCGCCTCGTAGATGGCGATGGCCGTGGTGTCGTATTCCTCGTAGTAGGTCGGCATGAGAATGGTGTTGTTGACGAACACCGAGTTGGTGTAGGTCATGTAGTCACCGCCGGCGTCGGGGTATCCGCCGCCCCAGCCCGGCTCCGGGGGAGAGGGAATGCGAATCACGTCGTACGGGGTGCCGAACACGCTGTTGTGGTTGGCGAGCACGTACTCAAGGTTGGCCTCGATTTGCGGTCCATCCGCCACGCCCTCGGGGTATTCGGCCATGAGGATGGTCTCCTCATCGAGCAGCTTCATGTGCATGTCGATGTGGTGGATGCCGTCAAAGGGCAGGTTCTCCATCCGCACGTAGGTGTGCAGGCCCATGAAGTCGGCCAGGATGCTTTCGATTTCCTCGACGCTCTGGTCGGGGTATTGGGTGTCCCACCAGGTGTTGCCGCCGCTGTTCTCATCCACGATGAGGTTGGAGGCGAAGCCAGTTCCGAAGCCATCGCTCATGAAGTTGCCCCCGGTGTTCATTAGGTCGTAAGGGTTAGCGGTGGTTTCGTAGAGGTCGATGCCCATCTCGTCTGCGATGACTTGAGGGGAAACGTCGTCAGCTGGGCGGGGACGGTTGTAGATCCAGTCGACGATGATCCGGTCGTCCACACCATTTCCGTACACGGTGTTGGGACCGTAATCGCGGATCCACACCGTGTTCATCGGGTTGTCGATGATGGTGATGTTGTCGAGGCTCGCAGCCGGTCCGCCATTGTTGTTGGAGGTGAGGTAATCCTCCACGTCGTTGGCGTAGCTGGTCAGGATGATGACCTGACACTCCTGGGCGGCGTTCACGACAATCTGCTTCTCAATGGCGCTGTAGCCTTCCCATCCCACGCAGAGGACTTCGATTTCTTCCCATTCCGCCATGGTGCGCAGTCCGTCGAAATCGGGCGGGGTGGTCTCTCCACGGGTGACAGGGGCATCGAAGCTGTGCGTCTCGAAGTACTGGACCTCTCGGGCATCGATGCCGTGGGAGAGGGGGGCATCAAGGCGCTGTGCCCATGCTGCAACGGGGAGGAGCAGGGCAATCAGGAGGAGGCGGGAGGCGGAGAACGGTTTCATAGTCTCAGGTTTCGGATGTAAAGGTAACGCGGCCCCAAAGCAAAAGGTGGCCCCGGGGCACAATGCGCCGAGACCACCTCTTGCAAAAGCGGGCGTTATTGCTTGAAGAAGATGGGCAGGGTGATGGTCGTGGCGACCGGCTGGCCGTCCTTCATCGCGGGAGACCAGGCTGGCATGGCTTCGGCGGCAGCGATGGCTGCACTGTCGAGTGCCGGGTGCAGCGGCTTCTTGACCATAACGTTGGTCACCGCTCCGGTTTCGGCAATGGTGAATTCCACGAAGACCTTGCCCTCCACACCGTCGGCCTTGGCGGATTCCGGATAGGTGACTTCGCCGGCGATGAACTCCATGACCTTGGCGGCTCCGCCGGGGAATTCAGCGGAAATGACTTCGCCAGGGGTCGGGGTTTCCTCCTCTTGGGCGGAAGGCGCCTTGCCTTCTGCACAGGCGGTGAGCAGGCTCAGGGACAGTGCCATGGCGGACAGGCCAAAGGCGTTGCGGGTGAATCGAATCATGGGGCCAAATTAACCCGCGCTGTGGACCTTGGCATCGAGCAGGCGCCCCACCGTCAACGGATCGATGTGGTGTGCGCCTTTAAAGGTGTGCAGGTGCACCGCATCGGGATGGCCACTGGCCTCCTTCCAATTCTCCTCGGCAGTCTTGAACTGCGCGGTGTGATCGGTGATGTAGGGGTCCTCCGAGCCGACGATGAGGTGCAAGTCCGGAGCTTGGTTCAATTCGCCTTCCATCGCTTTGAGGTCGGGCGGGATGACCCCGCTGTGGGCAATGAGGCCATCCCAAGAGTGGGCGCCATGTTGGCCCAGTGCGGCCCAACGCAACGCGGTCGCCGCCCCTTGGGAGAAGCCGAGCAGGACCTGCCGGCCTTGGCGCTCCGGGTCGAGTTTCGTTCGCAGTGCGTCGAGGGCGTTCACGTAATCCGCGATGTCGTCGAGCCGGGCTTCCCGGGTCATCCAACTGGCGCCCACCCGGCCTTCCGTCCCTTGGAGGTAGAAGCGGTGTGCGCCCTCCGGGGCCACGACGGTCCAGCCTGCCGCGCGTTGGGGCTCAAACTTTCGAATGAAGTACTCGGCCAATTGGCCGTAGCCGTGCAGCACATACAGGACGCCACCGTGGGCGCGATCGGCATCGGGTGCCAAGGACCACCATCGGGCCGTCCGGTTGACCTGCATGGTGTGGGACGTAGCAGACGTCACCAGGTGAGGTTGAGGTTGGCCGAACCAAAGGCCGGACAAAACGTGGAGTCGATGAAGATGCCGTCGGGCTGTCCGATGAGGGCCACTTCCAAGTCGGCACCCCAGGTCATCCAGCGGTCTCCATGCATCAGGCAGGACCAGCTGGAGTCGGCACCCACTCCCTCGAGCACCAAGACATCGGTTGGGCAACAGGCGCATGAAAAGTCTTCACCCAGGTTGAAGGCCAAGCGGTCCGTGCTGTCCTCTGGGGCCAGGCTGGCGAGCTGGACATGGAGGGTACACACCGCATTCATGGACACGTTCACTTGAGCGGGTTCACCGGGCAATAGCTCGTCGGGGTCCAGGGTGCCGGCCGCCGTGAAATGGCCCGCAGCCTCGGAGGTCCAGCGCAAGCTGTAGCTGCTTCGGCGGGGGAATTCCGTCGAGAATTGGCCAAGGCCATCGGATTCCGCAGCCGCGACTTCCTCCTCGGCTTGCAACGCGCCGTCCTCCACAGCCCGCTCAAACAGGGTCCAGTCCGCGCCCGCCACGGGCTCTCCGGAGGGCACGGTGTGGATTTGCCCTTCGACTTGCAGTTGCATGCCCTCGGTGGAGCGGTTGCAGCCCGTGGCGATCAGCACAAGGAGGGAGGACATCCAAACGCAACGGTCCATCACAATACGTCGAGTTTGGCAAACTTCAGCAGGAGCTGCTTTTGGCCTGCAGAGGGGAAGAAGACGGTGGCCTTCACGTTGGGTTCCTCGCCCTCGAGCTTGAGGACCTTGCCTTTGCCGAATCGGGCATGCTTCACCTCCACGCCAGGTGCGATGGCCCCAGAGGCGGCCGGCGCCACACCAGCAGAAGGTGCTCCACCCGGCGCATTGGAGACCTTTTTCATGCCCGGCTTGGGGGGCACGCCCCCGCGGTTTCCCGACGGCATGGGCTTGTAGAAGGAGGTCCGGGCCGAATTGAAGTCGAAAGGCTCGGGGCGCTTTGCACTCACCGTGGGCAGGTTGAGGTACTGTTCGTCGATTTCCTCAATGAAACGAGAAGGCTCGTTTTGGATGAGTTGGCCCCACCGATAGCGGGTCAGGGCGTAGCTGAGGGTGGCCCGTTTCTCGGCGCGGGTGAGCGCGACATAAAAGAGGCGGCGCTCTTCTTCCAGTTCTTCTCTCGTGTTGAGGGCCATCTGACTGGGGAAGAGATTCTCCTCCAATCCCACCACATAGACGTAAGGGTACTCCAGCCCTTTGGCCGCATGGATGGTCATCATCGAGACCTTGTCTTCGTCACCATCGTCCTGATCGGCGTCGGTGAGCAACGCCACATCCACGAGGAAGTCCCCCATGGTGCGGATGGTGTCGGGATTGGTTGGGTCCACCTCTTCGGAGAATTCCTTCATGCCCGCCAGCAGCTCTTCGACATTCTCATACCGCGCCACGCCTTCGGGGGTCTTGTCCTTGTGCAGCTCGCGGAGGAGGCCGGTGTGCTGGGCAATGTGGTGGCCGAGGTCGAAGGCGTTGGCCGTCTCGAGGCGGGTGGCAAACCCTTGCACCATGGTGGCGAAGTCCTGGAGTTTGCCCCAAGCCGCTCCTTTGATGTCCTCCGGCTTGCGCAACGGATCCTGCAGCACGTCCCACAGGGAACATTCGTGGTGGGCAGCAGCCACGGTCAGCCGGTCCATGGTGGTTTTGCCGATGCCCCGGGCCGGATAATTGACCACGCGCTTGAAGCTCTCGTCGTCGGCCGGGTTGGCCGTGAGGCGGAAGTAGGCAATGAGGTCCTTGATTTCCTTTCGCTGGTAGAAACTGAGTCCACCGTAAATGCGGTAGGGGATGTTGCGCTTCCGCAATTGTTCCTCGAACGCCCGGCTTTGGGCATTGGTGCGATATAGGATGGCGAAGTCCTGATGCTGGGCCTGCTCTCTGGACCGGGTGGTCAATATGGAGTCCGCAATGTGGCTGCCTTCGTCGTTGTCGCTGAGTGCGCGGTGCACATCAATCTTGTCTCCGTCGTCGTTGCCGGTCCAGACTTCTTTCTGAATCTGGTCTTGGTTCTTGGCGATGANNGTGTTGGCNGCCTCGACGATGGTCTTCGTNCTNCGGTAGTTCTGCTCNAGCTTGTANACNACGCAGTCGGNGTAGTCNCGNTGGAANTTGAGGATGTTCTGGATGTTGGCCCCGCGGAAGCTGTANATGCTCTGNGCGTCNTCNCCNACNACGCAGACGTTNTCCCGGGCNGCACCNANNTGNCGGATGATGAGNTANTGGGCGAAGTTGGTGTCCTGATACTCNTCGACNAGGATGAAGGCGAANTTCTGCTGGTANTTGTGGAGNAGATCNGGNAANTCCCGNAGGAGGACGTTGGTCTTGAAGAGCAAGTCGTCGAAGTCCATGGCGCCAGAACGCTGCAGTCTCTTGTTATAGCCGGCGTAGATCTCCGCAATCCGGGGACGGCCCGATTGCTGGTCCTCCCCTATGATGTCGGGGTTGGCGGCATAATCCTGCGGGCCGATGAGGTTGTTCTTGGCACCCGAGATGCGCCCGTGGATGGCGTTGGGCTTGTAGAGTTTGTCGTCCAAGCCAAGCCCCTTGATGACATCCTTGATGACACTGCGGCTGTCTTGTGTGTCGTAGATGGTGAAGTTGGACGGGTAGTTGATCCGGTCGGCTTCGATTCGGAGGATGCGGGCAAAAACGGAGTGAAAGGTGCCCATCCAGATGTTGCGGGCTTCCGATTCGCCGACGATCTTGCCGATTCGGCCCTTCATTTCGCGCGCGGCTTTGTTCGTGAAGGTGAGGGCGAGAATGGAGAAGGGATCGACGCCCTGGTCGATCAGGTGAGCGATGCGGTGGGTGAGCACACGGGTTTTTCCGGAACCAGCTCCTGCCACCACCATCATCGGGCCTTCAATGTGCCCTGCTGCCGCCCGTTGGGCGTCGTTCAATCCCGCCAGCATCTCCATGATCCCAAAAGTAGCCGGATTGGGTTGGCCGGCTCCGGTCGCAGTCCACGAAGGGCTGTGGAATCATCTACACAATTCGATGTTGGAATTCCCGTCATTTCACGTAGTTTTGCACCCCCGTTGAAAAATGGGGCAGGGCATGAATTGTCCCTGATTGTTTGAAAAAGACGCAGATAAAAAGCAATGCCGACGATCCAACAGTTGATCCGCAAAGGCCGCACGGATAAGGTGTATACCTCCAAGTCCGCTGCACTCGACTCCTGTCCTCAGCGACGGGGTGTTTGTGTGCGTGTGTACACGACCACTCCGAAGAAGCCGAACTCCGCCATGCGGAAGGTGGCCCGTGTCCGCCTGACCAACGGCAATGAAGTCAACGCTTACATCGGTGGTGAAGGCCACAACCTCCAAGAGCACAGCATCGTGCTGGTTCGCGGAGGTCGTGTAAAGGACCTGCCAGGTGTGCGCTACCACATTGTGCGCGGNGCATTGGACACCNCCGGTGTGGAAGGTCGCAACCAGCGTCGTTCGAAGTATGGAACCAAGCGCCCTAAGAAGTAATCTGTCATGCGCCGTAGACAAGCAAAAAAGCACCCGCTGATTCCGGACCCCCGGTTCAACGACACGGACGTCACGTACTTCGTGAATAATCTCATGCTCAAGGGCAAGAAGAGCACNGCCTTTGACATCTTCTACACGGCCATCGACAAGGTGACCGAGCGCACGGGCGAAGACGGTCTGGAGCAGTGGAAGCAAGCCGTGGANGCCGTGACCCCGAATGTGGAAGTTCGCAGCCGCCGTGTGGGAGGTGCCACTTTTCAAATTCCCCAGCCCATTCGCGACAGCCGCAAGCGCAGCATGGCTGTGAAGTGGATCATCAGCTACGCCCGACTCCGCAACGAGAAGACGATGGCAGACCGTCTGGCCGCTGAGATCATCGCCGCCAACAAGGGCGAAGGCGCCACGTTCAAGAAGAAAGAAGACACGCACCGCATGGCAGAAGCCAACAAGGCCTTCTCCCACTTCCGGTTCTGATCCCCAANCCCCGACCNACGAAANCATGTCCAAGAGGGACCTCAANTTCACGCGCAACATTGGCATCATGGCCCACGTCGATGCTGGCAANACCACCACGACGGAGCGCATCNTGTACTACACNGGCATCTCCCACAAGATTGGTGAGGTGCACGATGGTGCNGCNACNATGGACTGGATGGAGCAGGAGCAGGAGCGNGGCATCACNATNACGTCNGCTGCNACCACNTGNTTNTGGAAGTTCGAAGANCAGGACTACCGNATCAACATCATNGACACNCCNGGACACGTGGACTTCACNGTGGAGGTGGAGCGTTCCTTGCGNGTGCTCGANGGAGCNGTNGGNNTGTTCTGNGCCGTNTCTGGTGTGGAGCCGCAGTCCGAGACCAANTGGGGTCTGGCGGACAAGTACAANGTNCCNCGCATNGGNTTCGTNAACAAGATGGACCGTTCCGGTGCCGACTTCTTCAANGTNCTGGAGCANATCCGNGAGATGCTNGGAGCCAANCCNGTTCCGCTGCAGGTGCCGATTGGTGCTGAGGATGACTTCAAGGGCGTGGTCGACTTGCTCACGGGCAAGGCGATGGTCTGGAACGAAGAAGACAAGGGCATGACTTGGACGGAAGTTCCCGTTCCGGACGACCTGATCGATACCGTGGCTGAGTACCGCGAGAAGCTCGTTGAAGCTGTGGCTGAGCAGGACGACACCCTCATGGAGAAGTTCTTTGAGGATCCCGACAGCATCACGGAGGCCGAGATGGTCGCCGCCATCCGCAAGGCCACCATCGCCATGGACATCACGCCCATGATGTGCGGCTCCGCGTTCAAAAACAAGGGAGTGCAGACCATGCTCGACGGCGTGATGCGCTATCTCCCGTCCCCCTATGACATCGGTGAAATCGTCGGCATGAACCCCGACAACGAGGAGCAGCAGGTGGTTCGCCACAGCGATCCCGACGAGCCGTTCAGCGGCCTCGCCTTCAAGATTGCCACCGACCCATTTGTCGGTCGCCTCTGCTTTGTGCGGGCCTACTCCGGCACCCTGCCTGCAGGCTCGTACGTCAAGAACACCCGCTCCGACAAGAAGGAGCGCATCAGCCGCATCTTCCAGATGCACTCCAACAAGCAGAACCCGATCGACCAGCTTGAGGCCGGTGACATCGGTGCTGTGGTCGGCTTCAAGGACATCCGTACGGGCGATACGCTCTGCGCTGAGGGCCACCCCATCACGTTGGAGAGCATGACGTTCCCCGACCCGGTGATCGGCATCGCCATCGAGCCGAAGTCCCAAGCGGACATCGACAAACTCGGCAACGGCCTCGCCAAGCTGTCCGAGGAGGATCCGACCTTCCGCGTCCACACCGACGAGGACAGTGGTCAGACGGTCATCTCCGGAATGGGTGAGCTTCACCTCGATGTCCTCGTGGACCGCCTGAAGCGCGAGTTCAAGGTGGAATGCAATCAGGGCCAGCCGCAAGTGGCCTATAAAGAGGCCATCTTCAGCAGCACGGATCACCGTGAGGTGTACAAGAAGCAGAGTGGTGGTCGCGGTAAGTTCGCCGACATCATTGTGAAAATCGGTCCGTCTCCGACGCCGGAGGAGGAAGGCCTCGTCTTCACGAATTCCGTGAAGGGGGGCAACGTCCCGAAGGAGTTTGTCCCCTCTGTGGAGAAGGGGTTCAAGAATGCCATGATCACCGGCGTGCTCGCCGGCTATCCGATGGACAGCATGTCGGTCGAGTTGGTGGACGGTTCTTTCCACGCCGTGGACTCGGACCAGCTCTCCTTCGAGTTGGCCGCCAAAATGGCGTACCGGAACGCAGTCAAGAGCTGCACCCCCAAAATTCTTGAGCCCATGATGGCCCTCGAGGTTCGCACCCCGGAGGAGAACATGGGTGATGTCATCGGCGACCTCAACAAGCGCCGTGGCATGGTGGAAGGCACCGACGAGCGCGGTGGCAAGACCATCGTGAAGGCCAAAGTGCCCCTGAGCGAGATGTTCGGTTATGTGACCGACCTGCGTACGCTGACCTCCGGTCGCGCGGACAGCAGCATGACGTTCAGCCACTACGCCGAAGCCCCGACCAGTGTGGCCGAGGCTGTGATCGCAGAAGCACAAGGAAAATAAGTCAACGCCAGATGGCCCAGAAGATCCGCATCAAGCTGAAGAGCTACGACCACAACCTGGTCGACAAGTCTGCCGAGAAGATCGTGAAGACGGTCAAGTCGACGGGCGCCGTGGTGAGCGGTCCGATTCCGCTCCCAACGCACCAGCGCATCTATACCGTGCTGCGTTCGCCGCACGTCAACAAGAAGTCTCGCGAGCAGTTCGAGCTGAGCGCCTACAAGCGTCTGCTGGACATCTACAGCAATTCTTCCGCCACCGTCGACGCGCTGATGCGCCTCGAGTTGCCGAGTGGTGTGGAAGTCGAAATCAAAGTGTGACATGCCCGGATTGATTGGAAAAAAGGTCGGCATGACCAGCATGTACAGTGAGGCGGGCAAGAACCTGCCTTGTACCGTGCTCGAGGTGGGACCCTGCGTGGTGACCCAGGTCAAGACTGAAGACAAGGATGGCTACGCTGCCGTGCAAGTGGGTTTTGGTGACCGCAAGGAAAACCGGACCAACAAAGCCATGGCCGGCCACTTCAAGAAGGCGGGCGTTCACGCCCGTCAGGAGCTCGTGGAATTCCAAGGCTTCGATCAGGACTACAACCCCGGTGACGAGGTGAAGCTCGAGGACGTGTTCCAAGTGGGAGAGTTCGTCTCCGTCGTGGGAACCAGCAAGGGCCGCGGTTTCCAAGGTGTGGTTCGCCGCCACGGCTTTGGTGGTGTGGGTCAAGCCACCCACGGTCAGCACAATCGGATGCGCGCCCCAGGTGCCATCGGTGCAGCCTCTACGCCGGCTCGTGTCTACAAAGGCATGCGCATGGCGGGTCAGATGGGCAACACCCGCGTGACCATCGAGAACCTCGAGGTGCTCAAGGTCATGTCCGAGGAAGGTCTGCTCGTCTTGAAAGGGGCTGTCCCCGGTCATAAAGGCGCCACTGTCATTGTCCGCAAGCCTGAAGCGTAAGTCATGAAAGTCCCTGTTTACAACATCGAAGGCAAAAAGACCTCCAGCAAGGAGTTGAGTGCGGACGTGTTTGGTATCGAGCCCAACGACCACGCCATCTACCTGGACGTCAAGCGCTACCTGGCCGCCCAGCGTCAGGGTACGCACAAAGCCAAGGAGCGCGCTGAGATTCAAGGTTCCACCAAGAAAATCAAGCGTCAAAAAGGAACGGGCGGTGCCCGTGCCGGTTCCATCAAGAACCCGCTTTTCGTGGGTGGTGGTACCATCTTCGGCCCGCGTCCCCGGAAGTACGACATCAAGCTCAACAAGAAGGTGACCAAGCTGGCCCGCAAGAGCGCTTTGACCTACAAGGTCAAGGAAGAAGGGGTGCGCATTGTCAAGGGTCTGTCCATGGACGCCCCCAAGACCAAGGAGCTCCTCAGCACGTTCGACAAGCTGGGCTTGGCGGACCAGAAGACCCTCGTGGTCGTCCCAGAGCTGAGCCGCGCCCTCTACCTGAGCAGCCGCAATCTGCCCAAGCACCGTGTCATGACGGCCGGTGACCTGAGCACTTATGACATCATGAACTGCCGCCAAATCGTCTTTGTGGACAATGCCCACGAAGTGATCACCGGCCTTCTCACCGCCTGAAGTCATGAAGAACATCCTCATCAAGCCGTTGATCACCGAGAAGATGACCGCCGAGAGCGAGCGCATCAATGCCTACGGGTTCGTGGTGAACGACGACGCCAACAAGTCCGAGATCAAGGACGCCGTCGAGAAGACGTACGGTGTGACCGTGGCCGGTGTGCGCACGATGCGCGTGGACGGAAAGGTCCGCAGCCGCTTCACCCGCACTGGAATCCTCCGCGGACGCTCCGAGTGTTATAAAAAAGCCATTGTCCGCCTGGTGGACGGTGACGTCATCGACTTCTACGAGAACATCTAAGGGATCATGGCAGTACGCAAGTTCAACCCCATCACGCCCGGCATGCGGCACAAGGTGTTGTCGAAGTTCGACAGCATCACGACCGACAAGCCGCACAAGCCGCTCCTCGAGCCGCTCAAGAAGCGCGGAGGCCGCAACAACGACGGCAAGATGACCATGCGATATCGCGGTGGCGGTCACAAGCGGATGTACCGCGTGATCGACTTCAAGCGCGAGAAGCATGGCATGGCCGCTGAGGTCCTGACGGTCGAGTACGACCCGAACCGCAGTGCCCGCATCGCCCTCGTGGAGTACACGGACGGCGAGAAGCGCTACATCATTGCTCCGGAAGGCCTGCAGGTCGGCCAGAAGATCATGAGCGGCGAAGGTGCCGCTCCGGAGGTGGGCAACGCCCTCTTCTTGGCCGACATCCCGCTCGGTACCATGATCCACAACATCGAGTTACACCCGGGCCGTGGCGCCAACATCGCCCGCTCCGCAGGAGCCTCTGCCCAGCTCAAGGCCCGTGACGGCAAGTATGCCATCATCGCGCTTCCGAGCGGTGAGGTCCGCATGATCTTGACCACCTGTCTGGCCACCATTGGCAGCGTCGGCAACAGCGAGCACAACCAGCAAGTTTCCGGTAAGGCCGGTCGCAGCCGCTGGCTCGGCCGCCGCCCGCGTGTCCGCGGTGTGGTTATGAACCCTGTCGATCACCCGATGGGTGGTGGTGAAGGCCGCAACGCCGGTGGACACCCACGCAGCCGCAACGGCATGCCTGCGAAAGGTTACAAGACCCGCAACAAGCGGAAGCATTCTTCGAAGTACATCATCGAACGCCGTAAGAAATAAGACATGGCACGTTCGCTCAAGAAACCCCCATTCGTCCACTACAAGCTCTTGCAGCGTGTAGAGGCCATGCAGGAAAGTGGCAAGAAGTCGGTCATCAAGACTTGGAGCCGCGCCAGTATGATCACGCCGGAATTTGTCGGCTTGACCATCGCCGTGCACAACGGCCGCCAATTCATTCCGGTGTTCGTCACCGAGAACATGGTGGGCCACAAGCTCGGCGAGTTCTCTCCGACCCGCACCTTCCGTGGCCACGCGGACAACAAGAAAGACAAGGGACGTCGTTGACGGCCGCAATCAGTAGCATTATGGGAGCCCGTAAGAGAAACGCAGCAGCAGCCCGCAAGGAAGTGATGTCCAAGGTGGCCATCGCCAAGCTGAACGATTGCCCGACTTCGCCTCGGAAAATGCGCCTCGTCGCAGACATCATCCGCGGCAAGGACGTCGTCAGCGCCTTGAACATCCTCAAGTTCAGCTCTAAGGAAGCGTCTGGTCGAATGGAGAAGTTGCTCCGTTCAGCCATCGCCAACTGGGAGGCAAAGAACGAGGGAACCCGTCCTGAAGAGGCCGGTCTGTATGTGAGTGAGGTGAAGGTCGACGGAGGCCGCATGCTCAAGCGCATTCAGCCCGCACCGCAAGGACGCGCCCACCGTATCCGCAAGCGCTCCAACCACGTGACGCTCATCGTCGATAGCCTGAAGAAGTAATGGGACAGAAGACACACCCCACCGGCAACCGCCTGGGATTCATCAAAGGTTGGGACTCCAACTGGTACGGCGGAAAGAACTACGTCGACAAGATTGTCGAGGACGACAAAATCCGAAAGTACCTGCGCGCCCGTCTGGTCAAGGCCAGCGTGAGCCGCATCGTCATCGAGCGCACCATGAAGCTCGTGACCGTGACCATCCACACGGCCCGTCCCGGTGTCATCATCGGAAAGGGCGGCCAAGAGGTGGACAAGCTGCGCGAGGAGCTGAAGAAGTTGACCCGCAAGGAAATTCAGATCAACATCTTTGAGATCAAGCGACCTGAACTCGACGCCCGCCTCGTGGCAGAAAGCGTGGCCCGTCAATTGGAGGCGCGCATCAGCTACCGCCGTGCGGTGAAGATGTCCATCGCCAGCTCCATGCGCATGGGTGCTGAGGGCATCAAGATTGGCCTCGCTGGCCGTCTGAACGGTGCGGAGATCGCCCGTGCAGAGATGTTCATGGAAGGCCGCGTGCCGCTGCACACCTTCCGTGCTGACATCGATTATGCACTTGTCGAAGCACACACCACCTATGGTCGGATTGGCGTCAAGGTGTGGGTGTTCCGTGGCGAGGTCTATGGAAAGCAAGATCTCAGCCCGGCTGACCCGAGCAAGGAGGACAAACGTGGTGGACGTGGAGGTGGCCGTGGTGGCGACCGTCCGGAGCGCCGCCGTCGCCGCCGTGAACCCCGTAGCTAAAGCCCAGTATCATGCTTCAGCCGAAACGAACGAAATACAGGAAGATGCAAAAGGGCCGCGTGCGCGGTCTGGCCCAGCGCGGCAGCAGCATCGCGTATGGCACTTACGCCATCAAGACGAATGACATGGGGTTCATTACCTCCCGTCAAATCGAATCTGCCCGTATCGCCATCAACCGCTACATGAAGCGTGAGGGCCAGGTGTGGATCCGAATCTTCCCGGACAAGCCGATCACGAGCAAGCCGCTCGAGGTGCGTATGGGTAAGGGTAAGGGTGCTGTGAGCCACTGGGTGGCTCCGGTGAAGCCTGGCCGCGTCCTCTTTGAGGTCGACGGTGTACCCGAGGATGTGGCTCAGGAGGCATTGCGCCTCGGAGCCCAGAAGCTCCCGGTCCGCTGCAAGTTTGTTGCACGTTACGACGCCTAATCGAGGAACAGATGAAGATGAGTGAAATCACCGGTCTGAGCGACCTCGATCTCAAGGAGCGGATTGCAGCCGAGCGTGAAGCCCTGCAGAAACTCCGGTTCAACCACACCATCGCCGGTTTGGAGAGCCCATTCCAATTGAGCCAAAAGCGCCGTGACATCGCGCGCATGCTCACCGAGCTCAGCGCACGGAAGAACGCCAAAGCAGAACAACAGAAGTCATGACCGCTGAACAGATCGCAACTGAGAAGCGCAACCTTCGGAAGGTGCGCCAGGGCATCGTCACCTCCAACAAGATGCAGAAGACCATTACGGTGACGGTGGAGTACAAGGAGAAGCACCCGAAGTACAGCAAGTTTGTCAAGCGTACTCGGAAGTTCACCGCACACGATGAGCAGGATACCTGCGGCATTGGTGACACGGTGCGCATCATGGAGACCCGCCCGCTCAGCAAGAACAAGCGCTGGCGTTTGGTCGAGGTGGTGGAACGGGCCAAGTAATCGAAGGCCCTCAATAGAAAGAAAGCAAGAGCCATGATCCAGCAAGAATCCCGGATGGCGGTCGCCGACAACAGTGGAGCACGAGAAGTGTTGTGCATCCGCGTGCTCGGTGGTACGCGCCGGCGCTACGCCAGCATCGGCGATAAGGTGGTCGTGACCGTCAAGGATGCCTCTCCGAACAGCGGCATCAAGAAGGGCACGGTCAGCAAGGCCGTCATTGTACGCACCAAAAAGGCAGTGCGTCGCCCGGACGGATCCTACATCCGTTTCGATGACAATGCCTGCGTCCTCCTCAACACCACCGGAGAGATTCGGGGTACCCGCATCTTCGGTCCTGTGGCCCGTGAGCTTCGGGAGAAGGACTTCATGAAAATCGTCTCCCTCGCACCCGAGGTGCTCTGAACGCTCCGATTATGTACAAGCGCGTAAAAGTCAAAAAGGGCGACACCGTCAAGGTGATCGCGGGTGGCAACAAGGGCAAGACCGGAACGGTCATGCAGGTCATCCGGAAAGAAGACCGTGTCATCGTCGAGAACGTGAACATCGTCACGAAGCACGTCAAACCGAGCCCGGCCAACCCGCAGGGTGGCATCGAGAAAAAGGAAGCACCGATCCACATCTCCAACGTCATGGTGGTGGACGGTGACGGGAATGCGACCCGTGTCGGCCGCCGCCGCGGTGACGACGGCAAGCTGGCCCGCTACAGCAAGAAATCCGATCAAACGCTGAACTGATGAGCTACGTACCCCGACTCAAGCAGCAGTACGACGAGACCGTCGTCCCGAAGCTACAGGAGCGCTTCGAATACAAGAGCTCCATGCAGGTGCCGCGGATCGAAAAGATTTGCCTGAACCAAGGATTGGGCAAGGCCATCGCGGATCGCAAGATTGTGGATGGTGCCTTGGCCGAGTTGTCCCAGATCACGGGCCAAAAGCCGGTGGCCACTTACTCCACGAAGGACGTGTCCAACTTCAAGTTGCGTAAAGGCATGCCCGTGGGTGCCCGCGTGACGCTCCGCCGCGAGCGCATGTACGAGTTCCTCGACCGCCTGATTCACGTTTCCCTGCCTCGTACCCGCGACTTCCAGGGTGTCAAGGCGACCGGCTTTGACGGACGTGGCAACTTCAGCTTCGGCATCCAAGAGCAAATCATTTTCCCCGAAATCGACCTCGACAAGGTGAAGCACCTCAACGGCATGCACATCACCATCGTCACGAACGCCCGGACCAACGAGGAGGCCAAGGAGCTCCTCGCGGCTTTCGGTTTCCCCTTCAAGAAGAACTGATACGATATGGCCAAGGAATCCATGAAAGCGCGCGAGCGCAAGCGTGAGCGCCTCGTCGCCCGTTACGCTGCAAAGCGCAAGGCACTGAAGGAGGCAGGCGACTGGGACGCCCTGCAAAAGCTCCCGCCGAACTCTTCCCCGGTGCGTCTGCACAACCGTTGCCAATTGACGGGTCGCCCCCGCGGTTACATGCGTCAATTCGGCATCAGCCGTGTGACCTTCCGTGAGATGGCGCTCGCAGGCAAGATCCCCGGAGTCAAAAAAGCAAGCTGGTAAGTCATGCATTCAGATCCGATCGCAGATTTTCTGACGCGCCTTCGCAACGGGCAGATGGCCGGCCACAAAGTGGTGGAGATTCCCGCGTCCAACATGAAGAAGGAGATCACCAAGATCCTCTTCGACAAGGGATACATCCTCTCCTACAAGTTTGTGGAGGAAGGCCCGCAGGGCACCATCAAAATCGCCCTCAAGTACCACCCGAAGACGCGCCGTCCCGCCATCACCGAGATGCAGCGGCTGAGCAAGCCTGGCCTGCGGACCTACCGCGGTGCGGGTGACTTGCCGCGCATCCTGAATGGCTTGGGCATTTCCATCCTCAGCACGTCCCAGGGTGTGATGACGGACAAGGAGGCCAAGCACCTCAACGTAGGGGGCGAGGTCCTCTGTTACGTGTATTAATCCGAAGAATCGAAGCATCATGTCCAGAATTGGAAATGCCCCCGTTGCCATCCCGTCCGGCGTCACCGTCGCGGTCGAAGGCAATGTGTTCAGGGTCAAGGGACCGAAAGGGGAGCTCGAGCAGGCGTTCGACGCTGTCATTGGTGTGACTGTGGAGGAAAGCGAAGTGAAGTTCAGCCGGTCCACGGACCAGCCGGATCACCGCGCCAAGCACGGTCTGTACCGTTCGCTTTGCGCCGGAATGGTGGAAGGCGTGACCAACGGTTACAAAAAGGAGCTGGAGCTTGTGGGTGTGGGTTTCCGTGCCCAGGCTTCCGGTCAGCAGTTGACCTTGGCCCTCGGATACAGCCACCCCATCATCATCGAGCTTCCCAAGGAAGTGAAGGTGACCGCGGAATCACAAAAAGGTTCTAACCCTCGCGTGACCCTCGAGTCGCACGACAAGCAACTCATCGGCACTGTTGCCGCCAAGATCCGTTCCCTGCGCAAGCCGGAGCCTTACAAGGGCAAGGGTGTTCGCTACGTGGACGAGTACATCCGCCGCAAGGCCGGTAAGTCTGCAGCCAAGTAATCGCTTACGAGATGTCAGCCAGCAAGAAATTCAAGACCCGCATGCGCATCAAGACGCGCATCCGTGGCAAAATCAGCGGAACGCCCCAGCGTCCGCGCTTGACGGTCTTCCGTTCCAACAAGCAGATCTACGCCCAAGTGGTGGACGATTTGAGTGGAAAGACGCTGGCGAGCGCCAGCTCCCGCGCCATTGCGGAATCGCAGAGCGTCGCCAAAATCGAGCAGGCCAAGATGGTCGGCACCAAAGTGGCCGAGGCCGCGAAGGCAGCCGGTGTCGAGTCCGTCGTGTTCGACCGCAATGGATACCTCTATCATGGCCGGGTAAAGAGCCTCGCCAATGCCGCACGCGAAGGCGGACTCCAATTCTGATTTCGAGATGAGAGACAACAACAACCGTCGGCGCAACGACCGGGACAACCAGCCCGAGAGCGACATCAAGGATCGCTTGGTCACCATCAACCGTTCGACCAAGACCACGAAGGGTGGCCGTACGTTCACCTTCACTGGCATTGTCGTCGTTGGCGACGAGAAGGGCAAGGTGGGCCACGGTGCAGGTCGCAGCCGCGAGGTGGTAACGGCCATTCAGAAGGGCATCGAGGATGCCAAGAAGAACATGGTCGAGGTGCCCGTGATCAACGGCACGGTGCCCCACGCACAGGAAGCTGTTTACGCCGGAGCCCGTGTGCTCGTCAAGCCGGCCACCCCGGGTACGGGTGTGATCGCCGGTGGCGCCATGCGTGCCGTGCTCGAGAGCGCCGGCATCAAGGACGTCTTGGCGAAGTCGCTCGGATCTTCCAACACGCAAAATGTGGTGAAGGCCACCTTCAAGGCCCTCACGATGATGCGCAGCGCCTCTGATGTGGCAGACCTGCGTGGCATCTCTGTCCACCGCGTTTTCAACGGATGAGCACCATGGCCAAGATCAAGATCACCCAGGTGCGCAGCGCCATCAACCGTCCCAAGCGTCAGAAGTTGACCCTTCAGGCCCTCGGGCTCAAGAAACTCAACAACCCTGTGGAGCACGAAGCCACTCCCCAAATCCTGGGCATGGTGCGCAAAGTGAACCACCTGATCAAGGTTGAAGAACTCTAATCCCAAACCAGCACAAACATGAATCTCAACAGCCTCAAGCCGGCAAAAGGTTCCATTAAGCAGCGCAAGCGAGTTGGTCGTGGTGAAGGCTCCGGACACGGAGGAACCTCCACACGCGGTCACAAAGGCGCGAAGTCCCGTTCTGGCTACAAGTCAAAGATCGGCTTCGAGGGCGGTCAGATGCCGCTTCAGCGCCGTGTGCCCAAGTTCGGTTTCAAGAACCCGAACCGTGTGGCCTACAAGGGCATCAACCTCGACACGCTCCAAGAGCTGATCGAGCGCAAGTCCCTGACCGAAATCACCCCGGCCCTCCTCGTGGAGAATGGCCTTGCCCAGAAAAAGGACCTCGTTAAGATCCTCGGACGTGGCGAGCTGAAGACTGGTGTGAAGGTCGCCGCCCACAAATTCTCCGCTACCGCGCAGGCCGCCATCGAAGGCGCCGGTGGCAGCATTGAATCCATCTCCTGATCATGGGTCGCTTTTTCAAGAAACTCCGGGACATCTGGTCCCACGAAGAGCTGCGCAAGCGCCTCGGAATCACCTTCGGTTTCATCCTGATTTACCGGGTTGGAAGCTTCATCGTCATCCCGGGTGTCGACAGTGATACCCTGCAGGAGCAGATGAGCGCCCTCGGTGGTGGCGGCCTCGGTGACATCCTCTCCCTCTTCACGGGAGGAGCGTTCTCCCGCGCGTCCATCTTCGCGCTTGGCATCATGCCGTACATCTCCGCGAGCATCATCATGCAGCTCATGGGCCTCGCGGTTCCCAGCATTCAAAAGATGCAATCCGAAGGGGAGAGCGGACGTAAAAAGATCAACCAATGGACCCGTTTCCTGACCATCGCCATCACTTTGGTTCAGGCCCCGGGTTATCTCGCGTCCTCTGTGGTGTCGGTTCCGGGCGCTGTGACGAATCCGACGGCATTCTGGTGGTTCAGCGCGGTCCTGATCCTGACGAGCTCCACGCTCCTCATCATGTACCTCGGTGAGCGCATCACCGAGCGCGGTGTGGGCAACGGAATCAGCCTGCTCATCATGATCGGCATCATCGCCACCTTCCCGCAGGCGATCATCCAGGAATTCAACCACCCGGACACCAACCTGTACTTCTTCCTCGTGGAGATTGCTGCCCTGCTCGTGGTGATTGGCTTGTCTGTCGCCTTGGTTCAGGCTGTGCGTAAAGTGCCGGTGGAGATGACGCGACTGCAGTCCAACTCCGGTCCGACCTACCTGCCACAAGGCGCCGCTGCCCGCAGCTATATCCCCCTGAAGGTCAATTCTTCCGGTGTGATGCCCATCATTTTCGCTCAGGCCATCATGTTCGTTCCGCTCTACCTGACGCAGAACGAGAACTTGGCTGACAACGAAGTGCTCATTGCCCTCGGGGACTTCAACGGGTTTTGGTACAACCTGCTGTTCTTCCTGATGATCGTGGCCTTCACTTACTTCTACACGGCCATCACGGTCAATCCGCAGCAAATGGCGGACGACCTGAAGCGCCAGAACAACTTTGTCCCGGGTGTCAAGCCGGGCCGGCCCACCATGGAGTTCCTCGACAACGTGATTTCCAAGATCACCTTGCCGGGCGCCATCTTCCTTGGCCTCATCGCCATCCTGCCGGCCATCGTCTTCACGGCGAACCTGACACATGCCCAGGCATTCAGCATCTTCTTCGGTGGCACTTCGCTGCTGATCATGGTGGGCGTCATTCTCGACACCCTCCAACAAATTGAAAGCTACCTGTTGTCCCGTCAATACGACTCCCTCATGGAATCCGGAAAGCTCCGGGGCCGTCAAGGGACGAGTGTGAGCGGAATGGCGGGCTGATCGGAATGGCAAGAGGACGGATACAGGTTCGCACCGAATCCGAAATCGAGCTTCTCCGAGCGAGTTCTTTGCTTGTCGGTAGAACCTTGGCCGAAGTGGCCAAGCTGATTCAACCCGGGGTCACCACCTCGGAGCTGGATCAGGTGGCGGAAACGTTCATCCGGAATCACGGCGCAGTGCCAGGATTCAAAGGATACAATGGTTTCCCTGCCACGCTCTGCACCTCCGTGAACCACCATGTGGTCCACGGAATTCCCAACCACGACCCCCTGCAGGATGGTGACATTGTTTCCGTCGATTGTGGGGTGCTGATGGAGGGGTACTACGGCGACAGCGCCTACACCTTCATGGTGGGGGAAGTGAAGCCGGAAGTGCGCCGCCTGCTGCAGGTGACCCAGGAATGCCTGGAGGATGCTGTGGCGGAGGCCGTCGCGGGCAACCGCATCGGCGACATCGGTTGGGCCGTTCAGGAGCACGCTGAAGCCTCAGGTTATGGTGTGGTCCGAGAACTGGTCGGTCACGGACTGGGAACCCACTTGCACGAGCCGCCGGAAGTGCCCAATTACGGGCGCCCGGGCAACGGTGTGAAGCTGCAGGAGGGCATGGTCCTCGCGATCGAGCCGATGATCAACCTCGGCCGAAAGGAGGTGGTGCAGGAAAGTGACGGTTGGACCATCGCGACAGCGGACGGTCTGCCCAGTGCACACTTCGAACACGACGTGGTCGTGCGCGAAGGCGAGGTTGAAGTTCTATCGACATTCCAATGGATTGAGGAGGCCCTTGGGGCAGTGAAGCAGGATTGAGGAGCAACGACAAAAACGAAACGAAACAAACTAGGCATGGCCAAACAAGCGTCGATCACCCAAGATGGCACCATCACCGAAGCGCTCGGGAACGCGATGTTCCGTGTGGAGCTCGAGAATGGGCACGTCATCACGGCGCACATCTCCGGGAAGATGAGGAAGTTCTACATCAAGATTCTCCCCGGTGACCGGGTCCGCGTGGACATGAGTCCCTACGACCTGACCAAAGGCCGCATTTCGTTCCGATACAAGTAAACCAGACGTCATGAAGACCCGTGCATCCCTCAAGGTCCGCTCTGCGGATTGCAAGATCGTCCGCCGCAAGGGACGACTCTTCGTCATCAACAAGAAGAACCCAAAATTCAAGCAGCGCCAGGGTTGATCCCCGGAGCTAAAAAGCATTCGCCATGGCCCGTATCGCCGGTATCGATATCCCCCGGAACAAGCGAGGAGTGATTGCCCTGACTTACGTCTACGGCATCGGACGCTCCCGCGCCGCGGACATTCTCGCCCAAGCTTCCGTTTCGGAGGACAAGCGCGTTCAGGACTGGAACGACGACGAAATCACCAAGATCCGTGAGATCATCGCGGGCATCCGCGTGGAAGGTGAGCTTCGCTCTGAGGTTCAGATGAACATCAAGCGCCTGATGGACATTGGTTGCCAACGCGGCATCCGTCACCGTCTTGGCCTGCCGCTCCGCGGTCAGCGCACCAAGAATAACTCCCGCACCCGGAAGGGCAAGCGGAAGACGGTGGCCAACAAGAAAAAGTAATTCCCTGTCCCTGACCCGGGACGCTGAATCGATTAACTCCCTACTACGATGGCCAAAGCCACCAAAAAGAACAAGAAGAAGGTCAAAGTGGATGCCATGGGCCAAGCCCACATTCACGCCTCCTTCAACAACATCATCATCTCGCTCACCAATGCCACCGGTCAGGTTATTTCCTGGTCGAGCTCTGGCAAGATGGGCTTCCGCGGTTCCAAGAAGAACACGCCTTATGCCGCCCAGTGCGCCGCTGAGGATTGCGGAAAAGAGGCCATGGAATTTGGCCTGAAGAAGGTGAAGGTATTTGTGAAAGGTCCCGGAAGCGGTCGCGAGAGCGCCATCCGCACCCTGCACAATTTGGGCATCGAAGTGACCGAGATCGTGGACATCACCCCGATGCCACACAACGGTTGCCGTCCTCCGAAGCACCGTCGCGTCTGATCCCGGAACCCAACGAAACAAGCAAGACCACATGGCACGTTACCGCGGACCCAAGTCCAAGATTACCCGTCGCTTCAAGGAAGCCATCTTCGGCCCGGACAAGGCACTCGAGCGCCGTCCCTACGGCCCCGGCCAGCACGGCCCCAACCGCCGCCGTAAGAAGGAGTCCGAGTACTCTGTCCAGCTCGCTGAAAAGCAGAAGGCCAAGTACACCTATGGCATCCTCGAGCGTCAGTTCCGGAACATGTTTGAGCGCGCTCAAGCCAAGCCCGGCATCACGGGTGAGGTGCTGCTCCAGTTCTGTGAGCTTCGCCTCGACAACATCGTCTTCCGCCTGAACCTCAGCCCGACCCGCCGCGGTGCTCGCCAGTTGGTGAGCCACCGTCACATTACGGTCAACGGCAAGGTGGTGAACATTCCGTCCTACCGAGTGCGTCCTGGGGATGTCGTGGGTGTTCGCGAGAAGTCCAAGTCCCTCGAGGTTGTTACCGGCGCCATTGCGTCTGGCGGACAGCGTCACGAGTGGCTCGATTGGGATGGCAATGCACTGGCAGGTACGGTGATCGCCGTTCCTTCACGGGAGCAAATCCCAGAAAACATCAAGGAGTCTCTCATTGTCGAGCTCTACAGTAAGTAATTCATAACCGAAACCAACGATATGGCGATTCTCGATTTTCAGCAGCCTGACAAGGTCATCATGCTCGACAGCGATGACTTCAACGGTCGGTTCGAATTCCGTCCGCTGGAGCCTGGCTTCGGTGTGACCATCGGCAACGCGCTGCGGCGCATCCTGCTCTCCAGCTTGGAGGGCTATGCCATCACCAACCTTCGCATTGAAGGCGTGGAGCACGAGTTCAGCACCATCAAGGGTGTGGTGGAAGATGTGACCGAAATGGTCCTCAACCTCAAGCAAGTGCGATTCAAGCGTCAGATTGAAGACGTGGACCACGAGGTGGTCAACGTGGTCATCGGCGGCCAGGACACCTTCACCGCGGGTGACATCGGCAAGTTCACGAGCGCTTTCCAAGTGATGAACCCGGACCACGTGATCTGCAACCTCGACAACGGTGTGCAGCTCAACATCGAGCTGCGCATTCAGAAAGGCCGTGGATACGTTCCGGCCGGCGAGAACAAGCACGAAGACGCGCCGGTGGACACGATTTTCATCGACTCCATCTTCACGCCGATCCGGAATGTGAAGTACGACATCGAGAACTACCGTGTGGAGCAAAAGACCGACTACGAGAAGCTCAACCTCGAGCTTCAGTGTGACGGGTCGATTGCTCCGAAGGACGCGCTCCAAGAGGCTGCCCGCATCTTGATTGAGCACTTCATGCTCTTCAGCGAGGAGCGCATCACGCTCGACTTTGTGGAGAAGAATGAGGCCGAGGAACTCGACGAGAGCTCGTTGCACATGCGCCACCTCCTCAAGACCAAGTTGGTCGATATGGACCTTAGTGTGCGTGCCCTCAACTGCCTGAAGGCCGCCGACATCGATTCGCTCGGTGATCTGGTCGCCTACAATAAGAACGACTTGTTGAAGTTCCGCAACTTCGGCAAGAAGAGCCTGACCGAGCTCGAGGACCTCGTGGAAAGCAAGGGCCTGCAATTCGGCATGAACGTCAGCAAGTACAAGTTGGACTCGGAGTAATCCGGGTGATAAACGTCCGTCATCATGAGACACGGAAAGAAATTCAACCATCTCGGCCGCAAGACCGCTCATCGCAAAGCGATGCTGGCGAACATGGCTTGCAGCCTGATTGAGCACAAGCGCATCACGACCACCGTGGCCAAGGCCAAGGCCCTCCGCGGATTTGTCGAGCCGATTGTGAACCGCTCCAAGGAGGACAGCACCCACAGCCGCCGCGTTTGTTTCCGCTACTTGCGGGACAAGAACGCCGTATCCGAGCTCTTCACCGAGGTCGGGCCGAAGGTGTCTTCCCGTGAGGGAGGGTACACCCGCATCATTCGTGTGGGCAATCGCCTGGGCGACAACGCGGACATGTGCATGATCGAGCTTGTGGACTTCAACGAGCTCTACGGAAACGAGTCCAAGTCCAAGCGCAAGCGCAGCCGCCGTTCCCGCCGTGGAGGTGGTGCCGCCGCCGCCGCCGCTCCGGCCGCTGAGGCCGCGGCGGAAGTCGTGGAGGAAGTGGTCGAGGCTCCGGCCGCTGAGGCTGCTGCTGAAGAGGCTCCTGCCGCTGAGGAAGCTCCGGCTGCTGAGGAGGCTCCGGCCGCTGAGGAGGCTCCGGCCGCTGAGGCTGCTGCTGAGGAGGCTCCGGCCGCTGAGGCTGCTGCTGAAGAGGCTCCTGCCGCTGAGGAAGCTCCGGC
>NHFP02000005.1 GCA_002172485.2 Crocinitomicaceae bacterium TMED114 | reverse complement strand
AGGATCAGACCGCGTGCAACTACAATGCTGCCGCCACGGATGCTGATGACTCCTGTATTTACCTAGATGGCGTATGCGAAACTTGTGAGAATGGCCTGATCGTCGACAANGACNCCGACAATGANNGCGTNTGCGATGCCNACGAGGTCACCGGCTGCACCGACCCCACCGCGTGCAACTACGACAGCGAACCAACCACCGATACAGACAACACGCTCTGCACCTACGTCGATGGCGTTTGTGAGGCGTGCGAAAACGGACTTATCGTCGACAATGACGTAGATGGTGACGGGGTCTGCGATGCCAACGAGGTCACGGGTTGTACCGATCCCACGGCATGCAACTACGACAGCGATCCAACCACCGATACAGACAACACCCTCTGCACCTATACCTCACCGGGTCTTGACTGTAACGGCGAGTGCATCAATGATGCAGACGACGATGGCATCTGTGATGAAAACGAAGCCCCTTGTCACGACTACAACAACAATGGCGTCTGCGATGCGGAAGAAACCTATGGGTGCACCTATATCGACGCCTGCAACTACAGCATACAAGCGACTGCAGACGACGGGTCCTGCACTTACGCTGCTGCAGGATTCAACTGCGATGGAAGCAGCATAAATGGCTCAGGGGATTTCGCAGGGTGTACCTACACGACAGCCTTGAACTACAGTGCGGTGGCCACAATGGACGACGGCACCTGCGTATTCCCTGATGTGCCGAACGAAACAGGGCCTTGCTTGTTTGACGTGTCCGGCGACAGCACCGTTAACACGCCCGACCTATTGATCTTCCTCCAATACTGGGAATCAACCTGTGAGTGAGACAGACAAGCCACAACTTCAGTCTACTCGGAGAGCCGCGCCATCAACAACGCGGCTTTCTTTTTGAGGTGCCCCGGATGGTCAGTAGATCGCAAATGGACCAAGGCTTCCTGGACATCCTGACGGGGAAAGGCAAGCGAAGAAGACATTCCCTTGTCCAACATGCGTAAGGCCATGTGATACTGGGCAGGGGGGAGACCCTTCAAGTACACCACCGCACAGGCCCACTCCAACAATTCAGCGAGGACAGAATGCGGCAGGTCCAGATGCAGCAACGCCCGGAGCAATTCGCGCTGACGGGACAGATCATCCGTGTCATCCAGCAACGCCAACAAGCGACGGGGGGCGTCGCTCGACTCCAAAACGCCCCGCTCCGCCAACAGTGCCAACACCCACCCGGCTCGAAACCCCGGCTTACCTGGATCTGACGCCAATTGAAACAGCACATCCTCCAGCACCAAGACATGGCCCGATTGGACCTTGACCTTCAATGCGGGCCAAGCCTGCAACCAAACCTCGAGCGTAGCACGGGACGGGACATTGGAAATGGCCTTCGAGAGCGCTGACGGGGAGGAGAGGGCAGGGGGTGTCTCCTCCGAACTCACGGCTTCTTCATGGCCGCCGCCTCTTGCTCGCGGGCCAGAATCTCACCGATTTGTTCCGCGCCGACCTGCTTGGCAATGACCTTCTTATCCCTGTCCAACAAGAACATTTTGGGTGTGGCGTAGACATCGAACGTGGTCCGGAAGTTGAGACTCTGAAGCGTGGTGACACCCGCCATGATCAGCGCTGTGGCACTGTCGGTGGCATTGATGCGGGGATTGTCTGAAACGTGAATCCAATCCCCGATGCCTTTCTCACGGACGAATTCCAACCACGGCTCCGGCTCAAAGTCATTGCCGATGGCATAGATCTCCAGCCCCTTGTCGTGCCACTCGTCATAAAGTGCCTGAAGCTTGGGCATTTCCTTCTTGCAATGGCCGCAGGTGGACTCCCAGATGGACACCAAGGTGTACGCGGCATCGACGTCATACAAGCTGACCCAATTCTCCTGCGTGGTGTCGGGAAGAATGATGTTGGGAATCCGGTTCCCGCATTGGCTGTACCGCAAGTCCTCCGCCCGATCCGTCACCTTCTTCAGCTGGGCCTCAGCCAGCCAATCCGCTTTACCGGTGGAGTAATACCGGTCCACGAGGTCAACGAACACCTTGTCCATGCACATGACCTGGCTCTTCTCTGCAGAGAAGGTNAAGAAGTGCACGAAATACTTGAACATGTCCGGATCACCTTCGGTCCGAGCGATGAGCTTGTTGACATCGAAGAGTGCCGTGTCCGGCACTTGCGGCATGACATTGCCCCAATACTGCTCCAGCAAAGTATGCAGTGCCGGATCCCGGACCAGCCGGCCATCGGAAAAGTCGACGCGGTCCCAGTACAACTTGCGGAATTGGTAGTAACGCCACAGCTGGGGGTTCTCCACGCCGGCGGGTGCCTCCGGTACATCCGGCTCCTGCACCATGGCGATCATCTTGGCAAACAAGGTGCCGGCATGGTCTTCTTGAATGCGGACCTGCTCGGCCTCCACTTGGAGATTGAGCACCTCTAAATCCTGTACGAGCTGGGCGCGCTCTGCTTCCGTCAAGGTGGTGTCCCGCGCCCGCGCATCAATGGGGGCTCGCTTGTCCCGCATGTCCGAGATAAAGCCGAGGTAATCGTAGAACAAACGGGTATCCTGTCCCTTCTCGACCTCCACACTGCCCGGCAAGTCCGACACGTCTGCCGTCAGCGCGATGTCCTCGCCGGTCACAATGAATTCCACGAACGCATTTTCGGGAAGGACCAGCCCATACTTGCCGCCTTCATCGGCCGGCGGAGAGGGGAATTCAAAACGTCCTTTCGCCCCCACGCTCGCCGTGTCCGCGTAGTACATCTTGTTGCCATAGTAATTGGCGAGATAGACTGTATCGCCTTCCGCGATGCCTGCCACTTCAAAAGACAAGGTGGCCTGCGCGCAAAGCAGACCAGAGAAAAACAAGGAACCTCCAAAGAGCACAGTGCGCATGGCACGAATCGGGGCACGGAAAGACATCTTTGACTGCATGGGCTTGATGAACGCGGCTAATTTAGCCGTGCGCCATGGCTTCCGATGCAAACAAGTCCTACAACTGGGGCATCCTCGGATGCGGGTGGCTTGGACAAGCTGCCTGCCGCGCCATGACAGCGCAAGGATGGACGTGTTGGGGAACTGGGCGCGCCCAGAACACCCTCGATGCCATCGCCAATGCCGGTGGCACCCCAATGGCCTGGTCCGCTGACAGTCTCGATTCAGACCTGCCTGCACCCGAGCTCTTGCTGGTGGCGCTGCCCCCGTCAGCTGGAATGGAAGCCTTCGAATGGGCTGCGAGTCGATTCAGCTGCGCAGACCACACCATTCTCATCAGCAGCACCAGCGTATACCCAGGAAAAGCGGGCAGCTATGTGGAATCTGACGCCATCCGCCGGACCAGCCCCCATTCGGGCGTTTGCCTGCTCGACCTCGAGCAACTGTTCGATCCCANNCGCACCTCCNTCTTGAGGGCAGGAGGGTTGTTCGGCCCGGGACGCCACCCCAATTCATTTTTGAGGGGACAGGCCTTGCGCGATCCATCGGGAGCCGTCAACATGGTTCACCAGACCGATGTGGTTCGCGCCATCCTCCATGCGGCCGCCCATCGGCTCAGCGGCCCGTGGAACGTGGTGGCACCAGAAGCTGTATCACGCGGCGAATTTTACAACGCTGCAGGAGCGGTGGACGCATCCCCAAAGTCCAACCAGCCATTGACGGGAAGAAGGGTGTTGTCAGAGGCCTTGGTTCAAAGCGGTTTTCAGTTTCAGCACCCCAACGCTGCAGAAGCTGTCCGAACCCTTCATTGACATGACCATCTCCCACTATCCCTTTCTGTTGCAGCGTCTGGAGGACCGGGACATTCACGGCGCGTGGCACCTGCCGGTCCATGCTCAGGCCAAAGGCACCGTCCTGTTTTTGCACGGGTATAAAGGATACATGGATTGGGGGGCATGGAGGCTTGTCGGAGACCAAATGGCCCTCGCCGGGTGGCGTTTCCTACGCATCAACTTCACCCACAACGGCACAACGCCTGAAGCCCCCAGCACCTTTGCCGACCTCGATGCCTTCGGTCGGAACACCCACCGCCGAGAGCTCGACGAAGCCCTCGCCGTCATCCGGGCCCTGCGCGACCCTGGCCCCAGCGACCACGCCAATCCAACAGCAACGGGCCCCTTGGCAGTCTTGGGACACAGCAGGGGAGGCGGCATGGCATGTTTGGCCGCCATGGAAGGGCACAGACAATGCCTGTCCGATGGCAGGGAAGGGGTCAGCCACCTCATCACGTGGGCCGCTGTGGCCGATTTCGCCTCGCGTTTCCCCTCAGAAGACACCCTCCCACTGTGGCAAGAAACCGGACAGTTAGAGGTCGTCAACCACCGCACACGACAGCGAATGCACCACGACTGGTCGTTCTACACGGACTTCAAAGCCAATGAACAGAGGCTCCACATTGAATCTGCCGTGCGGGCATTCCCGGGAGCCTCCCTCATTGCCCACGCCGAAGACGACGGGGCAGTCCACGTCGAGGGCGCTCACATGCTCGCAGACTGGGCACAGTCACCCACCCTGTTTCTCATGGAAGAAGGCGGGCACACGTTCGGTGCATCGGAGCCCTGGACCGAGCCAAACCTGCCGGCTCCTTTGAAAGCCCTGACGCAAACGACCCTGCACTTCCTGGGGGAAGGCAGGGCCGTCANTTGATTNAAAACGACAAGCTCAGTGGCGCACCACGAGCTTTTGAAGGGGCGCGTTGTCCGCCGTGCCAAGGAAGTACACTCCGTTGGGGAGGTCAAACTCGACCGNTTGCTGACCGGCATCGACTGCAGTGCGGGCCACTTCACGGCCCATCTGATCGAGGACGACCAACGTAGTGGACTCTGTCATGCCATTCAAACGCAATTCACCTGAAGTGGGGTTCGGAGCGAATTTGAAGGCATTAGCAGCCTGCTCAGCCACGTCGACCAAGACCACATCACTGACTTCGAGTGCGATGTCATCCACGTAGTAGAAACCGGTGGTCGTGCCGTCTCCAAAGGCAAAGAAGTTGACGCTGGAGAAGTTGCCAAAGTACGGGAACTGGGCGACCTCCTGGCCCTCCAGCCAGAGCTTGGCCAACCCTTGATCGAGGTCCACGACCACGCGGGCTTCAAACCAAGAACCGATGCTGACCGAAACAGGAGCAGCGACACCCCACGGTCCATCCACGGCCGTGCTGCCTTGGGCATCGATGGCACAGTTGATTTGCCAGCTGTCGGTTCCGGATCCAGGCGCGTCGGTTCCTTGAACATTGAAGTAGGCTGCAAAGCCTTCCTCGACCAACATCTGCCAGGTCACGCTCCAGTTGCCCTCGGTCTGCGCCACTTCAAGCAGCACATCGCCAGGGCCTCCAGCTGCAGCGGTTTGCTCCACTTTCAATGCGTTCAAACTTTCAAAGGCGTTTTCGTCGGTGATCTGGAGGTCACCATCCNTGCCTTCGGTACCAACAGTCCAAGGGTAAAAGTGGTCGCTGACCACGCACACGTAGTCTCCTGCGATGTAGTCTTCGAATCCTTCCGTGAATTGACCGAAGGAGAACAAGGGTGCAGCAAGTGCTGCGAAGAGTATGGTTTTCTTCATGCTTTGGTGCTTTGCGNACAAGGTAATCCTACCTTTTCACTCCTGAATCGAGGAATGGAAGGAGAAGGCAACATTCGAAAGCTGAAAGGTCAATCCGACGCCGAAAACGTCCGCTACGACTGGTGTTCTGCTGACATCCTGGATGGCCAAAAACCGTTTGACATCACCACTGCAGTCGGTCAGGAGATCCGTTTGTCCTTCCTGGGGCACATCCATTGCACGGTCACCGGAAAACGAATTCGGAAGACCTACGGGGACGGCATGTCGTTTGACGCCTTTCAGTCCTCACCACTTGCCGTGGAAAGCATCATCCGGCCCGAACTCAGCCGGATTCACGAAGGCATCGCCCTACGTGACGCAGAATGGGAGGAACGGCATCACAATCAACCACACACGGTCTATTTGAGCGCCACCAGCGGCATCAAAGTGGGGGTGACCCGGGACACCAACATACCATCACGTTGGATCGACCAAGGTGCGAGCGGGGCCTTGATCCTGGCGAGAACGCCTTACCGGCAGCTGGCCGGCCTGATCGAGGTCGACATGAAGGCCCACTTCGCCGACAAGACCCAATGGCGGGCCATGCTCACGGCCGGCAACCCGGACCCTGCGGACGTCCAGTCGGCACTGCTTGAAGCATTGGACCACGCATTCGAACAATGTCCGCCGGATTACGAGGACTTTCTCGCCGACGAAGACGACATTACCCACCTGCATTATCCGGCCACTTCATTTCCTGACAAGGTCAAATCTGTCAAGCTGGACACCACCCCCGAGCTGGAAGGCCGGCTCACCGCCATCAAAGGGCAGTACCTCATGTTTGAGGATGGACGCGTTTTCAATGTCCGGCGCCATTCCGGATACCGGGTTCACTGGTCCTTTGGCAGCTGAAAAGGCAGGTCAGTTCAGTTCAGACTGGGGTCCACCGGCAACCCTGTGACCTTGGCAAATTCAGGCCCTTTTTGCCCCAAAAGCCGCCGCCACAAATCACCGGGCTCGGCATTCAACACAATGTCCAACTTCTCCTGAAGGCCAGCATCGTGAACGTACCAGCTGCTGCGCTCCACTTCTGCATCCAGCTGACCAGCTGACCACCCGCTGTATCCAACGAAAAAACGAATGCTGCCCGGGGCGACTTGACCTTGCCCAAAGGCTTCTCGGATTCCCTCAAAGTCCCCACCCAACCACAATCCCGGCAGCACCGGCATGGCATCCGAAACGCGATCTCCAAGCGTGTGCAGGAAAAACAAGCTGTCATCGTGGATCGGGCCGCCGAGGTACACCTCATGGTCCAAGCCCCAAGCCTCGGCCTCTGGAAGGACATCCTTCAAGCGGCGTCCCGTGCCATTGTCCAGCACCAACCCAATGGTGCCGTCAGCATCGTGATCACACAAGAACACCGTTTTGCGACCAAACCAAGGGTCCGTCAAAAAGGGCTCTGACAGGAGGAATTGTCCTGCCCGCGGTGCAGCTTTGGAATCTGGCACGATTTCCATGCTGCAATTTCCCACTTTTACACGGCATGTCCACCCACTTTTGTCTGCGCGCCGATTCACTTCGTGTCTGCACCCCGTTCACCATCCTGCTCAGCGCCTTGGCCCTGGCCTGGTCGCCCCGACTCTGGAGCCAAAACTTGGGCACAACGCCCACCTGGGCAGAGGCTGTGGCCGCTTATCAGAGCTTGAGAGACCGCTTTCCTGACCAGACGCACCTCCGCGAATTCGGCACTTCCGATGTCGGCCGTCCGCTCCATGTCTTCAGCATGGGGGCGGAGGAGGACGCAACGCTGACCCTCCTCGTCAACAACGCCATCCACCCGGGAGAGCCTTGTGGCGTGAATGCCTGCCTGGATTGGGCGACCGACATGCTGCAACAGGGAACGCTTCCGAGCGGGGTCCACATCGCCATCATCCCGATGTACAACATCGGAGGAGGTTTGAGGCGGAATTGCTGTACCCGCGCCAACCAGAACGGCCCGGAATCCTATGGTTTCAGGGGCAATGCGCGCAACCTGGACCTCAATCGGGACTTCATCAAATGCGACAGCCGCAACGCTTTGGCGTTCAATGCATTGTTCGCTGAACTGTCGCCAGACCTCTTTGTCGACACCCACACGTCCAATGGCGCCGATTACCCTGCGACCCTGACCCTGATTGCCAGTCAGCCTGACAAGCTCGGCGGCGTCCTCGGGCCTTGGCTGGAAAACACACTGCTGCCGGAACTCTACCGCGACATGGAAGCCCAAGGGGAGGCCATGACACCTTATGTCCACACTTTGGGATCCACCCCGGACGACGGCATACAGGATTTCCTTGAGACCCCCAGATACTCCACAGGCTATGGCGCCCTGCACCATACCATCGGATTCACCACGGAAGCCCACATGCTCAAGCCCTTCGACGACCGGGTGAACGCCACCCGCTTGTTTCTCGACGTCGTCTTGGAGGCTGGCATTCGCCACGCCGCAGCATTGCGCACATTGCGAAATGAGCAAGACGCCCTGTTCCGGAGCGCGGAGCACATCGACGTGGCCTGGACACTGGATACCGCGAGCGTCGACTCCCTTCAGTTTTCGGGATATGCCGCCCGGTATGAATGGAGCCCCCTTACCGGAAAGCGCCGACTGCGCTATGACCGGGACAGCACGTGGACCCGCAACATCCGTCACCTTCACCGGTATGCGGGCACCCGCAGTGCCTCGGTTCCACCGGCCTTCATCGTGCCCCAAGCTTGGCGACACGTGCTGGACAGACTGACAGCCAATGGCGTCGAGATGACCGATGTCCCCCGCGACACCACCCTTCAATTGGACGTGACCCACATCCTGCAGCACAGCGCCGGAAGCCGCCCTTATGAAGGCCACCACTACCGCAACATAGACGCTGTCGAGGTCCGCCGTGAGGACGTCCAGTTGTTTGCCGGAGACAAAGTTATCTCGCTGGACCAGCCTGCTGCGCGCTATCTCATGGAGACATTGAGCCCCCAGGCTGTGGATGCCTTCGCCGCGTGGAATTTCTTCGACAGTGCGCTTCAGCAAAAGGAATACTTCTCAGCATACGTCTTTGAGGAGAACGCCCAGGACATGATCGAGGAGGATGCTCAATTGAAAAGGGAATGGGAGGCCCTTCGCAGTCAGAAGAAGCAGGAGGGAAGTCCCATGGGACACCGCGCCCAGTTGGACTTGCTGTATAAGGCTTCTCCGCATTTTGAAGGGACATCCGATCGATACCCCGTGTATGCCTGGCCAAAGGGGCAGCCGCTGCCTTTTCGATGAGCCCCATGAACCGCGATTGGTATCATCCCCTCATCAGCGGCTACCACCAAGTGGTCCGCACCTTGCGCCGCGAGGTCCTCGACGCCCGGCCGAACCAATGGCGCCTCGCGGCGGACACCGTGGCCAGGTTCTATGTGGCGCCACGCGACATGCAGCTGAAGCAGGAAGTCTGGCACGGCTTGCCCACGGAGCGCATCGTCCGATCGTCGCATCAACCTGGCTCCCCTGACATCCTTTGGATTCACGGGGGCGGTTTCGCATTCGGCTCCCCCAGAACCCACCGCGCGGGGGCTGCGGCTTTGGCCAAGGCCACTGGTCGCGCCGTTCGGCTCATCGATTACCCCCTTGCTCCAGAACACCCCTACCCAGAAGCCCTGAATGCCTTATCCGAGATCAAGGAGCCGAGCCCGCTCGACATCGTAGGGGATTCAGCGGGCGGCAACCTCGCCCTGTCCTGGGCCTTGCGCCGTGGGTGCGGGGACCGGCTCATCTTGCTGTCTCCTTGGCTCGACCTTCGGGTAGATGGGCCTTCCGCCCAACAGAATTCAGCCCAACACAGCGTATTCGACAGGGAGGATCTGCGGGAATATGCAGGGCTCTACCTCGCCGGTCACCCGGCCACCCACCCAGACTGCAGTCCCATTCTCGCCGCGGATGACGCGCTTCGCTCTCTTGGCGCCGTGCTCCTCGAATCGTCCAAATCAGAAATGCTGCATGCCGATGCCGCAGCACTGGCGTCCCGGGCCGAGGCGCTCGGGCTGGATTTGACCTGGGTCCAAGAGGAGGGGAGCCACCACGGATGGCAACTCTTCCCCGATGTCCTGCCCGAGGCCCAACGCAGCGTGGCCCGCATGACCGATTTCCTGTCGCTTGCTTGACGCTTTGACAGGGTCGCATTGACGTCTGCTTAACACAGCCCCCTTCATCTTGCGGGTGTCGAAGCAGGAACACGTTTCGATTTCAGGTTCTCTAGAAACGGTTGTGGTTCTCATGGACCATCCGTAACAAGGCAAAGCCACCTCCGAACGCGGGGGTGGCTTTTTCGTTACCCCTTCACCTCGTCCAAGGCTTCGAGAAGGTGGGCCAATGCGGCCTCCAACTCCGCAGGCTGCGCATTGAGCGGAGGCGCGATCCGGAAGCCCTGGGGTCGACTGAGGAACCAAAAGAGGATCAATCCTTTGCGGCGCGCAGCATGGACCAATTCTGCCACCTGCTCGGGACCTTCGAGATCCACCCCGATGAAGTGACCACCGCCGCGCACCTCCACAACCCGAGGGTGCGCATCCAATGCGGCTTTCCAGGATTCACCCTGTGCCCGAACCACACTCAGGTCCAGCTTCTTCAATTCTGTCAGATAAGCCGCTGCCGCCGCGCACGCCATCGGATGCCCCCCAAATGTGGTGATGTGCCCCAGCTTGGGCGCTTCCCTCAGCGCTTTCATGTGGTCAACAGATGCAACAAATGCCCCAATGGGCATGCCGCCACCCAATGCCTTGCCCAGCACCAAGACATCCGGCACCACGCCCGCTGCTTCGAAGGCATGCACATGACCGGTCCGACCCAATCCGCATTGGATCTCATCCAAAATGAGCAACGCCCCTAGTTCGCGACAGCGCGCCTTGAGGGCTTTCAAATGGGCTTCAGGCACGGGGCGGATTCCCGCATCTCCTTGCACGGTTTCGACGACCACAGCCGCGGTCTTCTCCGTAATGCGCTCCAACTCGGATTCCTCAGCGAAACGCAAGTGGTGCACATCGGGGAGGAGCGGGAGAAACGCATTCCGGCGGTGGGAAGGAGTGGACAAACTCAACGCCCCGAACGTGGCCCCATGGTAACCTCCGATGACACCGAAGATTTCCGTCCGCCCCGTCACGCGGCGCGCCAGCTTCATTGCCCCTTCAATGGCTTCCGTGCCGCTGTTCACAAAGTAGACCGCCTCCAGGTCAGTGCCTTCCAACGTGGACAGCAGGACTTGGGCTGCGCGGTCTTGCGCTGCCTGCGCATACTCGCCGTAGACCATGACGTGCAAGTGCTGGTCCACTTGCGCATGCAATGCTTCGCGGATGGCGGGGTGGCCGTGCCCCAAGTTGCTGACCCCGATGCCGCTGACCAAATCGAACAGGCGTTCACCAGATGCTGTCTCCAGCCAGCATCCTTCCGCCTTGACAATGCGCTCACCCAGCGGATGCGGGGTGGTCATGGCCAATCCCCTGTCCAGAAAGTCCGCTGCCGATTTCATTCGATGGGGTCTGCTTGAAATCCAAATTCGTCCGCAAATACCCAAGTGGGGTTGCCGCGTCCCGGATGCCAATCCGGAATGACCCCCCTGTTGAATTGGTTCAACTCCAACTGGAGATACCTGGCTTTGCGGTCTCCCTTGAAGCTGAGTCGGCTCGAATGGGCCCCGTATCGCTCGGGATCCATCCCCGGCTCAGCCTGTCCGAAAGGTGTGAATTCGGAGGAGTCCAATGCGGTCCGGCAAACGACGTTGGACGGTCCCCAAATCCAGGATTTGACATCCTGCAATACCCCCACATTCATCTCCGTCACGCGGTGAACCTTTCCGAGATCGACCGTCACCACGGCATCGTGGCCGTAGTATCCCTGCCAATCGCCCGTCCGAAAATCATCTCCTTCACCTTGGATGCCATCAATCAGAGCGCGCTCACCGCCAGCGGCATACTGGTTGGCGAATGGGTTCAGGATGGACACTCCATAGTCTGGATTGACCCTGGCAATCCGACCCGACACAGTGGCGCTTCGGTGGCCGTCCCGTTCAGCATACAGCTGGATCACTTGCGTACCTCGAACCAGCATAGCGCCTCCCAACGGTGCAAACTCACCAGAGAGCCCGTCATCCGAAATGCGGTAAAACACGTCCGCCTCGGAATCGATGCATCCCACGTCGACAAGCAGACTGTCACCGGAATAACTCCGAGGCGCATTCAAATAAGGCGCTGCAACAAAGACTTCGTCGGCCAAGGTCCAGTCTTCGTTGGGCCAATCGCCAGGTGCCCGCCCAAAACCATCCTTTGGAGCCGGCACACTGCGCACATCAAACTCCCAAGTGCCTCCCGCCATCAGTTCGTCGTGGGTGACCCAACTCCGGGTGACCGGCTCGCCATGGATGGACAGCCCATGAATGAACTTGGCATTGGCACCTTTCCGATGGACCTTCAACTCCAAAGTCCGTCCATTGGGCAAGGTCCACGTGGCGGCATCATACCGCGGCGTTCCCAACACGTAGCGGTCAGAGCCCGGCGTCACAGGGTACAATCCGAGCGCGCTCCACACATACCAACTGCTCATCTGCCCGCAATCCTCATTGCCACTCAGTCCATCCGGCTCCGAGGTGTACATCACATCGCAGATGCTGTCGACCAAGGCCTGCGTCCGGTCCGGGTGTCCCGCAAAGGCCGGCAAATACGCCATGTGGTGCGAGGGCTCATTGCCGTGGGCATACTGCCCAATCAGCCCCGTGATGTCGCTCTGATGTCGCCCTGTCATCTCACTGCTTCCGCCAAACATGTCCTGCAACATGTCCGCGTACGCCTCGGGACCTCCTAAGAGCGCCATGTGACCGCTCACGTCATGGGGGACGAAGAAATTGTATTGCCAACCATTGGCCTCCGTGTATTCGAAGGTGACCTCTGTGGGGTCGAACGCCTCGCGCCAAGCCGCGCCATACCGCGGCTGCAGGAAGCCATTGTCGGGGTTGTAGAGGTTCTGCCAACCCTGCGCACGACGACCAAATCGCTCAGCAACGTCCATTCGCCCCAAATCCTGCGCCATGCGGGCAATACAGGCATCGTCAAAGGCATATTCCAACGTCTTGGACACGCTTTCGGATTCTCGCTGCAGTGGCAGGTATCCGAGGCTGTCCCACACCGGCTTGCCCAACTCGTCGGCCGTGGCCGCAGCCACCATGGCATCCAACGCCTTGTCCGCATCAAACCCGCGCAATCCTTTGGCCCAGGCATCCGCAATCACCGGCACAGCATGGTAACCGATCATGCAGCCTGTGTAGTTGCCTGCCAGCTCCCACATCGGCAACTGCCCGCCTTCTTCGTGCATCCCAATGAAGTTCCGCACGAACGCCTCGGTTCGCTCCGGCTCGAGCACATTGAGCAGGGGATGAGTGGCCCGAAACGTGTCCCAGAGAGAATACACGGTGTAGCGCGGCGTCCCTTCTTCAGCTTGATGAATGCGCAAATCGGTCCCGCGATAGCGACCATCCACATCCGTGGCCAGGTTGGGGACGGTGAGGCTGTGGTACAGCGCCGTGTAAAACACCGTGCGCTCGTCTGCGTCGTCTTCATCCAGCTGAATGCGTCCCAATGCAGCATCCCAAGCGGATTCAGCCTCGGCGCGAGCGGCGTCGAATCCGTTTGGGTCAGTCCCTTCCTGGCTCAGATTGGCCACGGCTCCATCCATGTCCACAAAACTCAAGGACACCCGAGCTTGAACCTCACTTACATCCTTGAAAGCCAATGAAAATATTGGAACGTAAGTCAACTCTTGCTTCAGGTTTCCATCGGCATCAATTTGGGTCTTCAACTCCGCCATTTGATCGAGCCATTCAAACGGGCGGTTGAAGCGCATGGCGAAGTAGACATGCTGCTCGCGGGCCCAATTGTCGGACACACGCTGCCCCACAAGGGTGGAATCATCCAAGGGATACATGCCATAATTGATCAAGTCATCGCGGTGCGCGAGATCGACCACCAACTGGAGCGTGTCTTGCTGCTTCAGGGTCCATCGATGCAAGCCCACCCGCTCGCTGGCCGTCAACTCCACCTCCACACCGCTTCGCTCCAGCTCACATCGATAATAGCCCGCATGGGCATGCTGACTGCCCCGAACGAAGCGATCCTTGTAACGCTCGCGCCACACCGACCCCGTATCCATGGGACCCACCGTCGGCATGAGAAGCACATCCCCGTAGTCGCTTACCCCCGTGCCTTGCAGGTGGGTGTGACTGAATCCATACACCTCGTCATCCGTGATGTGGAAACCACCACAACCGTCCCAACCCTCCAACCGCGTGTCCGGGCTGACTTGCACCATGCCAAACGGGACCGTTGCCCCGGGATAAGTGTGTCCGTGGCCTCCAGTTCCGATGAACGGATTCACTTCCTCATGCAAAGCGCGCTCTGGGCCACTGCAAGACGCCAACAAGGCTGCAGCCAGGACCAGCGGGGTTGTCAAGTGGCGTTGGATTGGATAACAAAGCGATTTCATTTGCACATCACTGCTTGAGGGTGGGAGAGAGGACGCCGGGCGGCACATCCAAGGCCCCAGGGTCTTTACATACCAGACATTTCATGCGATCGTGAAAGCCGAAATGCTGAATGGATGGAGCCGGAGGATTCAAGATGCTGTCCAATGCCAACTGATTGACAGGGGAGAGAAACCCGGAGACAAAAGCATTCCGATCCTGTCGAACGGCGCGCATCTCTTGGCGAATGGCCCGGACTTGAACCAGCAAGGCAGACTCTTCCATATCGGAACGCTGCAGCGAATCCAGTCGCCCCTTGAGCGCATCCGACTTTTCCGAAGCGGCCACAAAAGCGCCTGTCCAGATTCGGTCGACGTAGGGAAGCGGTTTGAAGCGGTCCAACAAGGCCTCGAGCATCCGGCCCTCAGCCCCATCCAATCGAAGCGTATCCTGGGCCAAACAGGGATGGGCCACCCCGAGCAACAGAACCACACTCCACGTGAGCAACGACAGTTTGGATGGGATGGCAGGGCGCATCAGGAAGCGCAAATTACCGCAGGGGAACGAGGTCTCCCGCCAGCAGCCATTGAACGGCCTCCCGCCAAGCCATCGAACCCGCATCACAATCCAAGCCCCCTTCTAGATCAAATGGCGCCAAACCCGCCCCCTCGTGGCGGGTCAGCACGGTGGGAACCCAGACTACCATTCCCGAACCGGGAAGGCGGTGACGTCCCGGTGACCCAGAACTCTCGCCTTGAATACCCAGGGGAGCGCACCCAAAAACCCGCGCCCTCCCAGCTGCTCTCAATGCCCCGGCCAGCAGCAGGGAAGCGCTGAAACTCCCTCCATCCAGCAAAACGGCCAGCGGCATGTCGCAAAGTCGCCTCGTCACCACCAACGGCATGTGGGGGACGACACTCCATTCGGGCCGGGGCGTCCAACGCCCTTCCTTCTCTTCCGGCCATTCTGCTTCATCCAAGAAAACCCCGAGCACGGCATGCCGGCGCGTCCGGTACCCACCGAGGTTGCCCCGAAGGTCCAGCATGACCGGCCGCTTGGATCGGCGAACCTGCCGACGGCTGCGCCGAAAATGCCGCGCAAAGGCCGCATCGCTCCCCGCTCCAAACGACGGAATCACCCACCGAACAAACGCCCCATGGTCCACCACAGCCATGCCTTCCTTCTTGCCGGCTGCCGCGCCCACATCGAGCGCATCAGACCCCAAGGAATCCGGCCGAAGCGCGCCCACCCAAGGCCATGTCCGCTTGAGCCAAGCGCATTGCCCTGACAACGAAATGCCGTGACCGGGGCCGAAATCAACCCAGCCTCCCAACAGCCTTTCACAAGATGGAGGCGAATACTCAGAGCGTGATTCAATGAGAGATTCAAAGGCCACCCTCAAATGCGCATCTTCTGCGCAAGCCAGCCACTCCTGCATGTCCAGCGCCCATTCCAATGGGTCAAAATCTCCCGGCTCCATGGCAGAGGACACCAGTCGATTTCGCGCATCCAGGCACTGAAAATCCACCACCCATTCTGGCACCCAAGCCCCCAACAAGCTGTCCAAAGCCAAAACGTCCAAGCGACGTTGCTCTGATGTCAACGCAGCAGTTTGACCCCACGAAACACCGAAGGGAGCTGACCCGACCAATAGCCAGAGCAGCACCCCCAATCGGCCGGGGCGCGCCATCATGTCGGCTGATCTCGGTTTTTCACCATGGTCAATATGGTCGCAATGGCCACAGTCTCTCCGGTTTCGTCTGTCACATCCACCTTGAACTTGACGATGCCCTTCAAGACATCATCGTCCCCACGCAATTCCTGTTGAATTTTCTCTTCCACAGTCAACTGGACCCCAATGGTCATACCGGGATACACCGGCTTCGTGAAACGACACGTTTCCAAGCCATAATTCAGTAGAACAGGCCCCTTGTGCGGCTCCACAAACATGCCCGCCGCTTTGGACAGCACCCAATATCCGTGGGCCACACGTCCTTCGAAAATGGTGCCATCCAACGCGGTCTCGTCCACATGGGCGTAGAAGTGATCTCCACTGACGTTGGCAAAGTTGACGATGTCCGCCTCGGTGACCGTGTGCCGGTGCGTCGTGTAGGTCATACCGACCGACAAGTCCTCAAAGTGCTTGCGGAAGGGGTGGACATCGGATTCAGGCCGCGCCGCACCAGGCTGATGGCGCTGCGTGATCTCCGTAATGGTATCGGGATGACCTTGGATGGCGGTCCGCTGCAAATAGTGTCCAAGACCGCGGAGTCCGCCCATCTCTTCCCCTCCGCCGGCGCGGCCAGGTCCACCATGCACCAATTGCGGCATGGGACTTCCGTGACCGGTGCTCTCTTTGGCGCATTTGGCGTCGAGCACCAAGATCCGCCCATGGTGCGTCGCCGCCTCGGTCACGAACTCACGCGCAACGGCCGCATCACCTGTAGCAATACTGCAACACAAAGACCCCTTTCCTTTGTGAACCAATTTTATAGCTTCGGATAAATCTCGGTAAGGAAGGAGGGAAGACACCGGACCGAAGGGCTCGACTTCGTGAACCAATGCTGCCTCCAGAGGCCGAGAATGGGTCAACAATCGGGGACCATAGAAAGCACCAGTGTCTGAACTGGCCCCCATGAGCTCAGGAGAGTCCATCGAGTACAACACTTCCGCCTCAGACAACAGCCGCGACACCGCCTGCTCCACTTCTGCGCGCTGCTCCATGCCAGCCAACGCCCCCATGCGCACACCCTCCAGCGCAGGGTCACCCAGAGCCACCCGATCCAGCTGCCCCTTCAAGGCATCCGCCACCGCCTCCAAGTGCATTTCAGGCACCATGGCGCGGCGAACCGCAGTACACCGTTGGCCACACTTAATGGTCAGCTCGCGCCGCATCTCCTTGATGAAGAGATCGAATTCTGGTGTCCCAGGCGCCGCATCTGGTCCAAGGACCATGCTGTTCAGCGAGTCGGCCTCCAGATTGAACGGCACATTTTCACTGAGCACGCGCGGATGAGACTTGAGGGCCAAACCCGTTTCAGCCGAACCGGTGAATGTCACCACATCTTCGAACGTGACGTGATCCAGAATGTCCCGCGCACTGCCACAGACCAATTGTATCGCCCCTTCTGGAAGAATTCCTGAATCCACGATCTCCTTGACCATGCTGTGCGCAACATAAGATGTCAATGTTGCCGGCTTGACGATGGCCGGCACACCTGCGAGCAAATTGCAGCTGACCTTCTCCAGCATGCCCCAAATCGGGAAATTGTAGGCGTTGATGTGAACGGCCATACCCCGCTTGGGAACGCCAATGTGGTGCCCGATGAACGTGCCTTCCTTGGACAGCATGGCTGGGTCACCATCCACGAGATAAGGGAGGTCTGGAAGTTGCTTCCGGAGACTGGCATAGGCGAACAGGGTGCCAATACCTCCTTCCACATCGATCCAGGAATCTGCGCGCGTCGCGCCTGTGTGCGCACTCCAGCGGTAGAACTCCTCTTTCTTGGACATCAAATGAAGCGCCAAAGCCTTCAGCATTTGCCCGCGCCTCTGAAAGGTCATTTTGCGCAATGCCGGCCCTGCCTGATCACGGCCGTATCGGAAGGCCGAAGTCATGTCCGCAGAGCTGGCATCTACCGCTGCCACAGCATGACCATGAACGGCGTCGAGAAGGGGGGAAGGGTCAGGTCCAGCAGGAACCCATTGGCCCGCGATGTAATGGTCGAGAATGCGCATGTCGCCCACAAAGTAAGGGGCCACCGAGATGAACAAATCATCAATTCGTCGACGGAATTCTTTCCTCAGGCCGAAAAAACGTCTATCTTGGAGAAGATTTGTTATTGCCTCCTCTAGTCTTTGAATCATTAAACCACTGAACATGAAGAACTTGTTCGCCCTTACTGCCGCTGTGCTCTTCGGCTTTTCCGCCGCAGCCAGCAACGTTCAGCTCGTGGTACAAGCCGTGGACAATGGTGATGCCGCTCCCGGCAACACCTACCGCGTCTACGCCGAGCTGCCCTCTAACCAGCACAGCCTTCACGCCATCTTCGCCGATGGTGAGCACATGCTGAACGTGACCTCCACCGGGTCCTTTTACCAGAATCCACTCGGCGGTGCGACCACCATCGACCTGAACGAAGCCGTGGTCGGAATCGACGAGTCCCTCGCCTACGACAGCTGGGTGACCGTGGGTGCTGAAAACAGTGACAACAATAGCATGTGGAACATCGGCATTGACTTTGACGCCTTCAATAATGGGGGCGCCTTGGAAGTGGTCGACGGCGCATGGTTTGTGGTTCCGACCGACGTTCGTGCCGTTGCAGATGCCCGCAATCTCGTCCTCCTCATGCAAATTACGACCGACGGCACTGCCACCGGCACGTTGAACATGCAAGGCTGGACCCCGAACGGAGAAACCTGGCGTGACTACGACGTGACGTTCACGACGGACGACGCCGAGGTCTTCGGTTGCACCAACCCAGACGCCTCCAACTACAACAGTGCTGCTTCCTATGACAACAGCACCTGTGAGTTCGCTACGGACAACGGCCCCATGGCTGACCTGTTCGACCTCGAGGACAGCAACTGGAACGTGTTCCCTAACCCCGTGTTCGAAGGCCACTTCAGCATCCAGTTCGACAAAGAAGTGAACCTTGGTTCCGAGAACATCATCGTTGAAGTCACCGACATGAGCGGCAAGACCGCCATCAGCCAGGAAATCACTTCAGGTGACATCATCGGTGGCAACCGTGTGATGGTCAACCACAATCTTGCTGCTGGTGCTTACACGCTTAGCGTGACCCACAAGGATTTCTCTGCCGCTCAGAACCTGATCGTCAAGAAGTAATTCTCAGACAACCTCATTTGGAAAGCCGGCCTAAGTGCCGGCTTTTCTTTTTGCCTGGGATTCAGATTATGTAAAACAGGCCATCGGCCCCCAAACCCATGGATTTGGGGTGCAGAAGAAGAAGAGCCAAACCGGTGAACAGAAGGCTTGAATTGCCCCATTCAGATCAGCCCGTGGTTGGTCAATAGAAATCTGCGCTAAAGGCTCCTGAGCAACGCCCAATGCGCAACTCGCTCAAAGCAAGACGCTGGCACGTGGTGCAGGACGAAGCGAACCTCGAAAATTTGAGGATTTGAGCACGGCTGACCATATGGCCATGAATTTGAAAAATCAGGAGAGCGATTTCCCTGGATCCAAGCGCGCAAGCGGCCCGCATCACATCCAAACGCTGAAACAATGAACCGCAGCGAATCCATCACCAGCCTGGAGACCACCGTGCATGACGATTGAGTCAAAGCCTCAAGAGCGCGTCGTGGCAACAAACTACAAGGTGATAGGCGCTGGAGCAGGCGAGACACGGGGCCCATCGAATTCATGAATCACGTCACGCAGTCCAGCACCCTGCCTTGAAACCCGCGTCAGAATCCACTCGTCCCTACTGAACGATAATTTACATTATGTAAAATANAGAAATCAAAAGAACGGGGAGCTGTGGACTCCCCATTCCCTCGAAGATGAACCTCGATTACTCCAAAGTCTTGAGTTTGGTGCTGACCTCAAGCATCTTTTCGTCCATCCCCACACGGGCATAGATGTCGCGCAAGCTGCGCAACGTCTCACGGTCATCTGGTTCCACTTCCAGCGCATGCTCCAAGTACGGCAACGCAGTGGAGAACATGGCCTTGCCACCCTCCTCGAGTTCCTTCTGTTTTGTGGACTCGTCGCTGCTCATGCGGGGCTTCCACATGTCATTGGCTTCATTGACCATCTGCACGGCCTTGTTGAAGTACAATGCGCCGAGGTTGTAATTCGCATCGAAGTAGTCCGGCTTGATTTCCAAGCTCTTGGCGTATGCCTCGACCGCCTCGTCCGTCATGCCCAAGTTGTCATAGACGCTGCCCAGTGAAAACCAAAGGATCTCGTTCGTTGGGTCCTGCTCTGCGGCCAGCATCAGGTTTTCCTTGGCCAACTCAAATTGGCCACCCACCAAATAGATGTTGAGCTCCTCAATGATGAGGGCTTGCTCACGGGGGAAATCCTGGCGGGCATTCTGCAATGTGGTCAGCGCCTTGGCGGTGTCCCCTTCCATCTTCTGAATGTTGGCCGCAAACAAGAAGACATCGGGCACCTGGTACCCGTACCCGCCGCACATCATGTACTGGTCCACGGCTCGGTCGTACATGGCCGCCTTCTCGAAGCACAGCGCGCTGTTGAAGATGGCCATCGTGTCCACAGCGCCGAGTGCCATGGTCAATTTCGACGACGTGACAAACAACTCCCCCGCACGACCGTAAACACCGTTGTTAAAGTAACTGATGCCGGCATTGCCTGCAATGGAGGCACCACGGGCAATGTCCGCTTTGCGCTCGTCGTCGTAACGGCTCTTCACATCCAACTCTTCCGCCTTGGCCAAACTCATGGCAGCCTTTTCAAGTGCGTCTGGCACCTGGGCGTAGAGCACGCTGTCTGAGGCAATGTTGGTGTAGATGTTGCCGCGGTACCGCCAGGTTTTTTCCTTGACGTTGGCCTTGGAATCCAGAATGGCTTGGTCGATGAACTCGGCCGCTTTCAGGTAATCACCGTCTTTATTGGCATTGTATGCACTGACGACGTCTTTCTGGGCGACGAGACCGAGAGGCAGGATGGCCATGACGGCCACGATGGACTTGAGGTTGAGCATGGAATCAGCTTGAATCGGGTGCAAATCTAGCACAAGCCGTGCCAGACTTGCAGCGCCGGTCTCAGCTTACTCCTCTCCGCCTTCCGGCACCGCTTCAGGAGCGGCACCTGCCTCCGAAGCACCGTCAGCACCCTCGGCGCCTTCTGCATTTGCGGCCACCTCTTCCTCTTCGGATTTGGGCGTCCGGCAAACTGCTGCGATCTCATCGTTCTTCCGGAGGTTGATCAGGCGCACTCCTTGTGTGGCGCGGCCCATCGTGCGCAACTCATCCGCACCCGTCCGAATCGTGATGCCACTCTTGTTGATGACCATGAGGTCATCCTCATCGGTGACGCCGAGGATGGCGACGAGGTTGCCGGTCTTTTCGGTCACGCTCAGAGTCTTGACGCCCTTTCCGCCACGGTTGGTGATGCGGTAATCCTCCACTGCCGAACGCTTTCCGTAGCCACGCTCGCTGACCACGAGCACGTCCTTGGAACCGTCCACAAGGATGACCATGCCCACGACTTCATCCTGCTCGTCGGCCAAGGTGACACCTTTCACACCTTGAGCCGTGCGGCCCACGGCACGCACCTTTTCTTCAGGGAAACGGATGGCCTTACCAGAACGGAGACCCATCAGAATCTCATTGTCTCCGGTGGTCAACTTGGCCTGCAGCAGCTCGTCGTCCTCGCGGATGGTGATGGCGTTGATGCCATTGGTCCGCGGACGGGAATAGGCTTCGAGGGTGGTCTTCTTGATGACCCCCTTCTTGGTGCACATGACCACGTTGTGGGCATTGACATACTCCGGATTCTTGATGTCCTGGACAGGGATGTAGGCCATCACCTTGTCGTCCGACTCGATGTTGATCAGGTTCTGAATGGCCCGTCCCTTGGAGGTGCGAGACCCTTCCGGCACTTCGAAAATGCGCATCCAGAAGCAGCGCCCTTTCTGGGTGAAGATGAGCAGCCAGTTGTGGTTGGTCGCGGAGAAGATCTCCTCGATGAAATCCTGGTCGCGCGTGATGGCGCCCTTGGACCCCACTCCACCGCGGGACTGCTCCTTGTATTCGGCGAGGCGGGTCCGCTTGATGTAGCCGGCGTGGCTGATGGTGATGACCACCTGCTCGTCCGGAATCATGTCTTCGATGCTCAGTTCAGCGCTGGAGAACTCGATGCGGGAGCGGCGCTCATCGCCAAACTTCTCCTTCATTTCGAGGAGTTCGTCCTTGATGATGCCCATCCGGAGGGCCTTGTCCTCCAAGATGGCCTTCAGTCGACCAATGAGCTCCATCAACTCGTCGTACTCGGCGCGCAATTTGTCCCGCTCGAGACCGGTGAGCTTCTGGAGGCGCATGTCGAGGATGGCGCGGGCTTGAAGCTCGCTGAGCTCGAACTTTTCCATCAAGCCAGTGCGGGCTTCCTCCGGAGTCTGGCTGCCACGGATAAGTGCAATGACCTCGTCGAGGTTGTCGATGGCGATGATGAGGCCCTGCAAGATGTGGGCCCGCTCCTCCGCCTTGCGCAGCTCAAATTGGGTGCGGCGGACCACCACCTCGTGACGGTGCTCGATGTAGTGGAAGATCATCTCCCTCAGGTTCAGCAACTGCGGGCGCCCTTTGACCAGGGNGATGTTGTTGACCGAGAAGCTGGTTTGGAGCTGCGTGTATTTGTACAGCTTGTTGAGCACGACGTTGGGAATGGCGTCGCGTTTCAGGTCAAAGACCACACGGAGTCCCTTCCGGTCGGACTCATCGCGGATTTCGCTGATGCCCTCGATCTTTTTCTCGTTGACGAGGTCAGCCGCCTTGCGGACCATGTCCGCTTTGTTGACCTGGTACGGAATCTCCTCGATGATGATCTGCTCCTTGCCCGTGCGGGTTTCTTCGAACCGGGCCTTTCCGCGCATGACCACACGGCCGCGGCCGGTCTCGTAGGCATCCTTCACGCCTTCCACGCCATAGATGACGCCTCCGGTCGGAAAATCCGGTGCCTTGACGTATTGCATCAAGCCTTCCACGGAAATGTTCGAATCGTCGATCATGGCCACACAACCGTCGATGACCTCGGTCAGATTGTGGGGCGGCATGTTGGTTGCCATGCCGACCGCAATGCCCGCCGCTCCGTTGACGAGGAGATTGGGAATTTTGGCTGGGAGCACGGTCGGCTCCTGCAGACTGTCGTCGAAGTTGTTGGCGAGGTCCACCGTCTCCTTGTCGAGATCGGCCAGCATCTCTTCAGCGATTTTGCGGAGGCGGGCCTCCGTGTAACGCATGGCCGCCGGGTTGTCTCCGTCAATGGAGCCGAAGTTTCCTTGACCATCCACCATCGGGTAGCGCATGGACCAATTTTGAGCCAATCGCACCATGGTGTCGTAGACGGAGCTGTCTCCGTGGGGGTGGTATTTGCCCAATACCTCACCGACGATGCGCGCTGACTTCTTGTAGGCCCGGTTGGACAAAACGCCCAATTCCAGCATGCCGAACAGCACCCGACGGTGAACCGGCTTCAAGCCGTCTCGGACATCGGGCAAGGCCCGCGACACAATGACCGACATCGAATAATCGATGTAGGCCGACTTCATCTCATCCTCAATCGAAATCGGAATGATTTTCTCTCCTTCTGCCATGTTGTCATCCCCCCGCAGACCGCGGCTTACGGCCCCATTTGGGGGTTCAGCGAAAATACCGCTTCCCCTTCCCCCAGCGGGTGCCTTTTGGTCCGTATTTTGAACAAGCCTGACGGTGGCTTGTGGAAAATCACACGCCTACAAAATCAACCGCTCCTTTGGCGGCAATAGCTTTGACAATCGGGGTTCGCCCCATCAACATTGAACATGGACGCAAAATTCTCTCCCCGGGTCAAGGACGTCATCACGTACAGCCGTGAGGAAGCGTTGCGACTCGGCCACAATTACATCGGTGTCGAGCACCTTCTGCTGGGCATCATCCGAGAGGGAGAAGGCACGGCCATCCGCATCTTGGAAGGCCTCAACGTCGACCTGCCTCGACTTCGCAAGATGGTCGAGGGCAGCATCTCCCCTTCTGCTGTCACTGCGGGAAATCCGGGCAACATCCCCTTGGTCAAACAGGCTGAGAAAATCTTGAAGATCACCTATCTCGAAGCCAAGACCTTCAAGAGCCCGGTCATTGGAACTGAACACCTTCTCCTCTCCATTTTGAAAGACGAAAACAACGTGGCCACCAAGGCCCTGCTCGCGCTCAACGTCGACTACGACGAAGCCAAACAGGAATTCGAGAGCATCCTGTCCGATGGCGGTGGAACGTCCAGCACACCCCGAGCTGAATTTCCAGGCATGGCAGATGACGAAGAAGAACGCGGTTCCATGGGCAATGGTCCTGGGCGCGGCGGCGCCTCCAAGGCAGACAGCAAGAGCAAGACGCCGGTACTCGACAACTTCGGTCGCGACCTGACCGCACTCGCTGAGGAGGGCAAGCTCGATGCCATCGTGGGCCGCGAAAAGGAAATCGAGCGCGTNAGCCAAGTGCTGGCCCGCCGCAAGAAGAACAACCCCATCCTCATCGGTGAGCCCGGNGTGGGCAAGAGTGCCATCGCAGAAGGCCTGGCCATCCGCATCGTGGAGAAGAAAGTGTCTCGCGTGCTGTTCGGAAAGCGCGTGGTGACCTTGGACGTCGCCTCGTTGGTGGCCGGAACCAAGTACCGCGGCCAATTCGAAGAGCGCATGAAGGCGGTGATGAACGAGCTGGAAAAGAGCTTGGACGTCATCCTCTTCATTGACGAAATCCACACCATTGTGGGCGCTGGTGGGGCCAGCGGTTCGCTCGACGCTTCGAACATGTTCAAGCCNGCGCTGGCACGTGGCGAGATTCAATGCGTCGGCGCCACCACCTTGGACGAGTACCGACAGCACATCGAAAAGGACGGCGCTTTGGAACGCCGGTTCCAGAAGGTCCTGGTCGAACCGACCTCCGTCGAGGAAACGATTGAAATCCTCAACAACATCAAGGACAAGTATGAAGAGCATCACTCCGTGAACTACACGGAAGAAGCCGTTCGATGCTGTGTCTCCCTCACCTCGCGGTACATCACCGACCGCCACTTGCCGGACAAGGCCATCGACGCCCTCGACGAAGTGGGCAGCCGCGTGCACTTGAACAACATCAATGTCCCCCAGGAGATCATCGACATCGAGCAAGAGATCGAGGAGGTCAAGGAGGAAAAGAACCGGGTCGTCCGCAGCCAGAAATACGAAGAGGCCGCACGCCTTCGTGACTCCGAGCGTCAATTGACCGGAAAGCTCGCCGCAGCGAAAAAGAAGTGGGAGGAGGACACCAAAACCCATCGGGTGACGGTGACAGAAGACCACGTTGAAGAAGTGGTGGCCATGATGACGGGCATTCCCGTTCAGCGCATCGCTGAGAAAGAAAGCGGAAAGCTCTCCCGAATGGACGAGGACATGGCCGACAAAGTCATTGGCCAACCCGTGGCTGTCCGACAGGTGGTTCGCGCCATCAAGCGGAACCGCGCTGGACTCAAGGATCCGAGCAAACCCGTTGGCAGCTTCATCTTCCTCGGGCCAACAGGCGTTGGAAAGACCCAACTCGCCAAGGAACTCGCCAAGAACCTTTTCGATTCCGAGGAAGCCCTGATCCGCATCGACATGTCGGAGTACATGGAGAAGTTTGCCGTCAGCCGCCTGGTTGGTGCGCCTCCGGGATATGTCGGATATGAAGAGGGTGGACAGCTCACCGAAAAGGTCCGTCGCAAGCCCTACTCCATCGTTCTCCTCGATGAGATTGAAAAGGCCCACCCCGACGTTTTCAACTTGCTTCTGCAGGCCCTCGATGATGGGCAACTGACAGACAGTCTCGGACGTCGCGTGGATTTCCGGAACACCATCATCATCATGACGTCCAACATCGGTGCACGTCAGCTTCAAGATTTTGGCACTGGCGTGGGCTTCTCAACGGGTGCAAAACAGGCCAAGGAAGGAGACGACCGTCGNGGGGTCATCCAGAATGCACTGAAGCGTGCTTTCGCCCCGGAGTTCCTGAACCGGGTTGACGACGTGATTGTCTTCAACAGCCTGAAGCGCGAGGACATTCACCAGATCATCGACCTCGAACTTCGCAAGTTGTTTGGACGGATTGAAAGCCTCGGATACAGCATTACGCTCACCGACGCCGCCAAGGACTTCCTCGTGGAGAAAGGCTACGACGAACAGTTCGGTGCTCGCCCGCTCCGCCGCGCACTCCAGAAATACCTGGAGGATCCGCTCGCTGAGGAAATCATCAGTGCACAGCTTCAGGAAGGCGACAAAATCGAAGGCGATGCCATGGAGGGTCAAGACGAACTGGCCATCCGCATCATCAAAAGTGAAGCACCTGAATCCACTGAGGACGCATCCGATCAGGGGGCACCTGAAACACCTGAAGCCGACGCTGCCGAAGAGACGGCAGACGATGCCGCGGGCGATGAAGAGCAAGCCTGAACTGAATGGACCGCATCCACGACATCATCGAGCGGCTGAGACTGACCAACCGGTATGTCTTGGCNGCTGTCCTTTTTCTGGTTTGGATGCTCACGTTGGCCGACGTTGACCTGTTGCGCATGGTGAAGACCCACGCCGAACGCCATGACATCGAAACCAAGATGGAGGAGCACCGACAAAGGATTTCTGAATTGGAGGCGGACCTTGAGCAATTGAGAACCGACCCTTCGGCCAAGGAGCGGCACGCACGAGAAGCATACTACATGCACAAGCCCGACGAGGACGTCTTCGTCTACCGCTGAGGCCCGTGGCGTTCAGCTGCTGTGGTCACGGACGATGACCCAATCTCCATCTTTCCGTTCCCAAACCAGGCTGAACCAACCTGAGAGGGTGTCGCGCTCAGCTGGGCGATCCAAGCGCCAACTTCCCAGCATCAGTGCGTGGTTGACTCCGGCGAACGTCAGGTCCTCCACACCGAATGTGAGTCTCCCCATGGCATCNCGGTTGGGGTAAGACTGGCGGTAATTGTCCAATGTAGTGGTCCAACCTCTGGAAGGCCCGCGGCTCCCGACAAACAACAAGCTGTCGGATGTCCAATACGCGGCCATGAATCCCTCCAGATCACCTGAGTTCCACGCCGCTTCCTGCGCGGCCATGCGTTCCAGAATGCGCGTCCTGTCCTGATTCAAGCCAGCGTCTCGTCCGGCATCCGGCACGACACACCCCATCCACAGCAACAGACCGAGGACGAGCCCACAGTTGGATTGCGATCCTCTGCGCATCATCAGACGTTGAAACGGAAGTGCATGATGTCGCCGTCCTCGACGATGTACTCTTTGCCTTCGATGCTGAGTTTGCCGGCCTCCTTGACCGCTTGCTCACTCCCGTGCTCCACGAAATCCTGATACTTCATGACTTCAGCGCGGATGAAGCCTTTTTCGAAGTCCGTGTGGATCACGCCCGCAGCCTGTGGGGCGGTACTCCCCGCTTTGACCGTCCAGGCCCGCACCTCCTTTTCTCCGGCAGTGAAGTACGTCTGAAGGTCGAGCAAACTGTAGGCCGACCGAATCAGCTTGGCCACGCCGGGCTCCTCCAATCCAATGTCAGCCAGGAACATTTCCCGTTCCTCTGCATCCTCCAGTTCCGCGATGTCCGCCTCAATGGCCGCACCAATCAAGAGTGTTCCCGCCCCTTCTGCGGCTGCCATTTCCTGGACGCGATCGACATGCGCGTTGCCATCGACCACGGCCCCTTCCTCCACGTTGCAGACGTACAAAATGGGCTTCCCTGTGAGCAGCTGCATTTCTTGAAACAAGGGCTCTTCGCTGTCCTCGCGTTCCACGGNCCGNGCAGAGATGCCTTGCTCCAAGGCCGCTTTCACCCGTTCGTAGAGGTCGAGTTGCTTCCGGGCGTCCTTGTCTCCGATGGACGCCTGCTTNGCCACTTTTTGCATCCGGGTCTCCACCGTCTCCAAATCCTTCAACTGCAACTCCGTATCAATGACTTCCTTGTCTCGAATGGGGTCCACACTGCCATCCACGTGGACGATGTTGTCGTCCTCAAAGCACCGGAGAACATGCAAAATGGCGTGGGTCTCCCGAATGTTGGCCAGGAACTTGTTGCCGAGTCCCTCCCCTTTGCTGGCGCCTTTCACGAGTCCGGCGATGTCCACAATCTCCACCGTTGTGGGCACGGTGTTCTGCGGCTGGACCATCTCCACCAGTTTCTCCAACCGCGCATCCGGCACGTTGATCACGCCGAGGTTCGGTTCGATGGTGCAGAACGGAAAGTTGGCACTCTGCGCCTTGGCGTTGGAGAGGCAATTGAAGAGGGTCGATTTGCCAACATTGGGCAGGCCGACGATGCCGCATTTCAGGGCCATGGATTCTCGATTTGGAGGGCAAAGATAACCGCCACTGTCCCGGCCGACTTTCCCTGCTTTTGTCCACAGGGGCCAAAACAGCGCAAGCGACCTGCGTACTTTCGATGCGATTTCGTTCACCGCCCCATGTCCACGACCCATCCACTCCAAGACATCTGCAGCCAAGTCCGGCGCGACATCGTCCGCATGGTTCACGGCGCCAGCTCCGGCCACCCCGGTGGCTCCCTCGGCTGCACGGACTTTCTCGTGAAGCTGTATTTCGACGAGATGCAGCTCGATCCGGAGAACTTCACCATGGATGGCCGAGGCGAAGACCTGTTTTTCCTGTCCAATGGCCACATCAGCCCGGTGTGGTACAGCGCACTGGCCCGCAGGGGGTACTTCCCGGTGTCCGAATTGGCCACGTTCCGGAAGTTGAACACCCGCCTGCAAGGTCACCCCGCTACGGAAGAAAAGCTGCCGGGCATCCGCGTGGCGAGTGGTTCTTTGGGCCAGGGCCTGAGCGTCGCCTGTGGTGCAGCGCAAGCCAAAAAGCTCAACGGTGAAGACCGCTGGGTCTACAGTCTCCACGGAGACGGAGAGCTTCAGGAAGGTCAAATCTGGGAAGCCGCCATGTATGCTGCCCACCACAAAATCGACAACCTGATCAGTTTCGTTGACTACAACGGACAGCAGATCGATGGCGCGGTGGAGGACGTGATGTCCCTGGGTGACCTCGCTGCCAAATGGGCCGCCTTTGGTTGGACCGTTCTCGAGTGCAACGGCCACGATTTGAACGACCTGGACCGCATTTTTAAGGAAGCCCGCAATGCGGCTGGTCAAGGAAAACCGGTTGTCGTGCTCATGCGCACCGACATGGGCCGGGGTGTGGACTTCATGGAAGGCACGCACAAGTGGCACGGTGTGGCTCCGAACGATGAGCAACTGGCCTCCGCCTTGGCTCAATTGGACTCCTCCCTCGACGATTACTGATGGCCGGTCGTCGCCGACCGTTTTGGTGCGGATTGGCCCTTGGCTTTGGACTGACCTTGTCCGCGGCAGCGCCCATGCATGGGCAAAGTGCGTCTTCTGCTGAACCGCAGCCCGAAGTCACCCGGATCCTCTTCGTGTTCGATGCGTCGAACTCGATGAATGCATTCTGGGGGAGACGGCGCAAATGGGATGTCGCCAGGGAATTGCTCGCGGCTTCCCTCGACAGCCTGTATCTCCAACCTGACATCGAACTCGGCTTGCGCGTTTATGGGCACGGCACCCGACACGTTCCCGGCCAACAAGACTGTGACGATACGGAGTTGATCGTGCCCATCGGCCCCGGGCGCAACCTGATCATCCAGCAGGAGTTGCGAAAACTTCGCGCCCAAGGCACCACGCCCATCGCCCGTTCATTGCTCGCCGCTGCAGATGACTTCGCCGCCACCAAAGGGCCTGGCCGCAACGTCATTGTCCTGATCACCGATGGCATCGAAGCTTGCGACGAAGACCCCTGCGCTGTGTCGCGCGCCTTGCAGGCACAAGGCATTGTCATTCAACCCTTCATCATCGGCATTGGTCTGGAGGAGAAATACAAGGATACCTTCCAATGTGTGGGACGCTATTTCGACGCCTCTCGTCCTGAGGTGTTTGGTGAAGTGCTCGACATTGTCATCGACCAGGCCATCCACCGCACCACCGTCCAATTGGACCTGCTGGATTCGGAAGGACAACCCACTGTGACCAATGTGCCGTTCGAGTTCATCGAACGGTCATCCGGCCACCCCGTTCTGCAAGCCGTCCACACCAGCACGGAACCTGGGATCCCGGACACCTTGGTGCTCAACCCCGTTCCCCACTACGACGTTGTGGTCCACAGCATTCCACCGGTGACCAAGGCCAACGTCCCGCTGNTCCCTCGGCAGCACAACCACATCGAAATCGAGGCACCATTGGGCTTTCTCGACTTGACACCGAGCCGCGACAGAAGCGAGCTACTTGGCATTCCGGTCACGGTGTATCGCGATGGGGACTGCGCCCCCGTCCACACCCAGCAGGTCGGCACCCGACAACGCTATTTGGCGGGCAACTACCGCCTCGAATTCGGCACGCTCCCCCCTGAAGTCGTCCAAGATGTCCGCATTGGGGATGGTCGCATCGTGCCCGTCCGCATCTCGGAGCCCGGCTCCCTCCTTCTCGACATCGGGACCTCGGGNTACGGCGGCATTTTCAAGGAATCAGAACAAGGCAGACAACTGGTCGTCGCCTTCGACGGCCAAGACCCGTCCGGCCGGTATGCACTGCAGCCCGGTCGGTATGTGGTGATCTTCCGTGCAAAACACGCGGCCAAAACCGACCTCTCCGTCACCCGGAAATTGGATATTCGCCCCGGGGGCAATCACACCCTCAGCTTTTGACCATGATGGACTTTCTCTCCGCCAGCCAATCGGACCTCGATGGTCTGACCCGCAAAGACACCCGCAGTGGCTTCGGCCAAGGCCTTCTCGAAGTGGGCCAAGCCAATGACCGCGTGGTGGCCTTGTGCGCCGACCTCACCGGCTCATTGAAGATGAACGCGTTCAAGGACGCTTTTCCGGAGCGCTTCCAACAAGCCGGCATCGCAGAGGCCAACATGATTGGCGTGGCTGCCGGCATGACCATTGGCGGGTTGATTCCCTTCACTGGAACCTTCGCCAACTTCTCCACGGGCCGCGTCTATGACCAAATTCGCCAAAGCGTCGCCTACAGTGAGAAAAACGTCAAGATCTGCGCTTCACACTGTGGATTGACCCTCGGAGAAGACGGTGCGACCCACCAAATACTGGAAGACGTGGGCATGATGAAAATGCTGCCCAACATGACCGTCATCCACACTTGTGATTATGAGCAGACACGCAACGCTACCCACGCCATTGCAGGCCACCACGGCCCAGTCTACTTCCGCTTTGGTCGCCCAAAAGTGCCCGTCATCACGGACGCGGAGGAACCCTTTGTGATTGGGCAAGCCCGCAAGGTCATGACAGGCAGCGATGTCACCATTGTCACCAATGGCCACTTGGTCTGGAACTCCATCCTTGCGGCCCGGGCGCTTGCAGCTGATGGAATTTCTGTGGATCTCATCGACATGCATACGGTGAAACCCTTGGACAAGAAGGCGCTGCTCGAAAGCGTCAGNCGCACCAGCTGCGTGGTCACTGCGGAAGAGCACCAACGTGCGGGCGGACTGGGCGAAAGCGTGGCGTCTTGCCTGACCCAACACATGCCCACCCCACAACGCCTCGTGGCTGTGAACGACAGCTTCGGCGAATCCGGCACGCCGGCTCAATTGCTCGAGAAATACGGATTGGGGCCCAGCGACATTGTCACTGCTTGCAAGGAGGTCATCTCCGTCAAACAGGGGCTGGCCGTCTGATCCTGGTCGGAAACTTAGAGCTCGGTCCGAACGGACCCCGTCCCAACAGCTGCAATCGCTGAATACAATCGGTCGCGGTAATCCTTCGTGGCTGGCATCAAGGGACGCCGCGGAGTCGCGCCNCACAGGCCCAACACATCACAAATNGCCTTGATTCCCGTTGGGTTTCCCTCTTCGAACATCGCATCCAGCAATTNCCGCTGGTCAGCCAAGTTGGATTCAGCTTCTTTCACAGAGCCGAACATGGCCAAGTCCATGGCTTCGGCCCAGGCATTGGGGAAGGCATTGCCAATGACGCTCACCAATCCATCTCCTCCCAAGGCCATCATGGGCATGGCATTCACGTCGTCGCCGGACAGCATGCTGAACGATTCCGGAACACCGGCACGGATGGCACGGAATTCACTCAGGTCATCNTGGGCTTGCTTCAAGGCCACCACCTGATCGCACCGGTTGGCAATGTCCACAATGGTCTCGGGCAACAAATGGACACCTGTTCTGGACGGGACGTTGTAGAGGATGATCGGGAGCGGGGATGCTTCCGAAAGCGCCTCGAACATCTCTGTCATTCCTGCTTGTCCTGGCTTGATATAGGTTGGCGGACTGATCAGCAGGCCATCCAACCCCGTGGTGTCCAACTGCCTCAGGCGTTGCACGGCGGCCTCCGTACCACCGCTGACATCGAAACCGGCGACCATGGGCAATCGCCCGGCGTTGACCTCTTGCACGAAATCGAGCACCCGGCGCTTCTCATCTTCAGCCAGCAATTGAGCTTCTCCGGTGCTCCCGAGCACCACCAGGAAATGGGCCTTGCTTCCCGATACATGGTGCACCATGCGCTCCAAGCTGGGAAAGTCGATGGCACCTTGTGCATTGAAGGGCGTGATGAGGGCCACGCCGAGGCCCGTAAATCGCTTGGTCATTTCAAGTCGAGGGTATTCAAATAATGCAACGTCAATTGGACAAAGGATGACATGTCGCCACCCTCTGGCCAAGTGAGCATGAAGTCCAATTCAGGCTCCTGCTGGGTCGGTCCCACCTTGAAGGGCAAGGTAGAACGCTTCAACAAGGACTCCATCACGAGGGCGTCCCCACCACGGTGGAGATAAATGAGCGTATCCCCTTCCTTCAGTGGTGCAGGCAACTCCTTTGGCAGTCCTTGCTGGGACACATCATCCCGCCAGAATAGGTGAATGCGTGGGTCTTGGGGAAAATCTGGTGGAAGGTCTACCGCGCCCTCCATCNTCTTGATGCGTTGAGCACGCGACTTGGCATGGGCCTTCCGGGTCCATCCGGTGTCCACGACGCAGGTCCAATCCGGCATGTCCTGCCTTACAGACAAATGCGCCACCAGTTTCCTTAGCTGGGCCCGATGGAGGCTTTTGGTCGCCGGCACGAGAAAAACGAGGTGACGTGAGTCCGTCAACCCCCGCCCTTCTCGGGTGCGGATGGCCGCAGGTTCATGGCGCAAGGTTGCCCTGCCCAAACGGTTCCACAGTTTCTCCAGCATGCGAATTGGCATCGAAATTAGGTGGGGCCAACGGATCCATGCCCTTCATTCCCAAAGTAGAAGGCGCACTTGCAAACAGCGCCATCACCAACGCATGGGGACCTCGATCAGCAACAGCTCACAAGACTGCGTGGCGCGAATGTTCAAGGAGCCCGTGTCCCAGACGCCGATGGCATCTCGCCGGCCCAAGGTCTGTCCGAGGATCTCCGCTTCCCCTTCCACCACCATCACGTAGACGCCTTGTCCTTGTCCGTGCAAGGCATACTCCGCCTCATGTCCCGCGCTGAAATTGCCGAGGTTGAACCAGGCGTTCTGATGGATGCGAACCCCTGAACTTCCGTCCGGTGTCACCAAGGTGGTGAATCCGTCGTCGAGGGCGCCAACATCATAGCGCTTCTGGTCGTACCGCGGGGTCAAGTCCCGTTGGTTGGGATAGATCCACACTTGAAAGAACCGGACAGCCTCCTCCGCACTGTGGTTGAATTCGCTGTGCCGGATGCCAGTGCCCGCGGTCATGGCCTGCACATCTCCTGTGCGGATGACGGAGCTGTTTCCCATGCTGTCCTCGTGCTCCAGCGCGCCCGATGTGGGAATGGTGACAATCTCCATGTTGTCATGGGGGTGCGTCCCAANCCCGCCTCCACCAGCCACATCGTCGTCGTTCAAGACCCGAAGTGCGCCAAAGTGCATCTTCTTCGGATCATGCCATCCGGCGAAACTGAAGCTGTGGTGGGTGTCAAGCCAACCGTGGTTGGCGTGGCCGCGTTCCGCAGCAGGGTGAAGGACGTATTGGGCTTGGACATCCGTGGAAACGCTCATGGGAGGAGGAGTTGGAGACGTGAGAAAAAGAAGTGCCAAGCCAGCGGCTTGACCAAGAAGGGGAATCGAAGGCGACATCATCAGAATGACAAATCCAGCTTCGATCAGTTCGTTTACAAAGGCTTGGGCCACCACATGAATGGGCAACCGTGACCCGGTGCGGTCTTGGTCTTTGGCGATCCAATCGAAGGAGTGCTTTGAACGTGTCTTGACACTGTCAGCTCAATGGGCCGACTTGAGTTTGTCCGCAAACAAGGCCTTGAACTTCTTGACCTTGGGCCCGACCACAGCCACGCAGTAGCCTTGGTCCGGATTGTTGGCGAAGTAATCCTGGTGGTAATCCTCCGCCACATAGAATGGCGCGGCCAGCTCAATCGAGGTCACGATGGGATTGTCCCAAAGCTGGGCCTCCTCCGCAGCCGCCATCGAGGCTCGGGCGACGCGCTCTTGCTCCTCCGATTGCGGGAAGATGGCCGAACGATACTGGGTTCCCACATCCGCCCCTTGTCGGTTGAGCGTGGTGGGATCGTGGGTTCTCCAGAACACCTCGAGCAACTCACCAAAGCTTACCACAGTCGGGTCAAACGTGATGCGCACCGCTTCAGCATGGCCGGTCCGTCCTGTACAGATTTCACGGTAGCCTGGGTTTTTGATTTGACCTCCTGTGTAACCGCTTTCAACGTGGTCCACGCCCTGCATCTCAGCGTAAATCGCTTCGGTGCACCAGAAACAACCACCGGCGAGCACAGCAAATTCGCGGCCAGTCGGAGGAAAAAGGANGGATGAAGTGGTGTCGGTCATGGCCGGAGAATTCAAAGAAGAAATAGAAGAGGACGAGTCGCAACTCCAGGCCATCCCGACGGAGGCCCCAAAAAGTGCGAGCAGGATCAATGAAAAAGATCGTGTGTGTCTCATTGTATGGCGGATTGAAAGGTTCACTTCCTTCCTTCCAAACCCCGAACCGGAACCAAGGTTCGAGTGTAACTCCATCCCCAACCCCAACGACGCTCTGGTGACAACCACCCAAACAGGTCGTCCGTGGCCAGACCAAATTGAGATTGGCTCTTCTTCGGACACCAGAAAAGCCCCACAGGTGTGGTCCAACCCTGAGCATCGCGCCACCGAACACCGCCCATGGCCAGCATGGGGCCCAACGGCAGTCGTGCACCTGCTCCAATTTCTGTGGGCTGTCGGAGCAAAGCGTCGTTGATCGGAGCCGACAATTCCACCCCGACCAAGGCGCGTCCTCCCAATCGCATGCCGCCATTGAGTCGGACGCGGGTCGGCAAGTTCACCACCCGACGCTCAGGCGTGGCCTCCAAAAACAGGGAGGACGGAGACAAGCCATTGTTGAGCAAGTCCAGCGCCCCTCCTTGCTGGGCCGCCCAGTCTTCCAAGGTGGCGACGGGGTTGTTGAGGCTGTACGACTCCCCTTGCCAATCCATGCCTCCCACTTCCGTAACGGCCACAGAGGCAAACCAGAGTTCTGCCACATCGACGCGGACCGAGACATCCATGGCCACACCGAATCCAGCTGGCCGCAGGGCACTCCCCAACGTGGCGCTGGGCGCCACAAGCTCTGCACCGAATCCTTTGTTGAAGGCGGCAAATGCCGTACGATTCTCAGCGTCTACCTCATAGTAACCGGTGCCACGGTAATAGCGGGCGGCAAGTCCAGAGGAGACCTTCAGTGCTTTTGTATCCAACAGTTTGATGCCAAACCCAACACCATAAGATCGGACGTGCTGGACTGCAAACTGGCTGCCATCCAACAACTCGAGTGCCAAGACTTCGCCATCCGCCCGAATGCCCAGTTCTGCCATGTCAAATTGCGCATCGGTCAATGCGTCCACATCCACGATGGTGCCATCCGTCAATTGGACCTGGTCGTACAGACTCGAAGCGGGCCCGAGCATCACATAACTCGCCAGCAGAGGGCTGGGTGACGCCGATGCTGAATACCGGTCTTCAACCGTCCATGCCCATCCTCCGCGGCGTCCGTGTCGGGACCACCCTGCCCAGCGCAGCTGAGCGTCGGCGGAAGTGGGAGACTGCCCCATTTGCTCTGCCAATTCCCTGCGCTCGGCCAATGTCCAAGTGCGCTCTCCACCTGCCCATTGGACCATGGGTGTCCCGTCCAGCACCGGCGTGCGCAAAATCACGCCCCCTTCAACTCCGCTGAAGAAGCGCAAGCGGTTGGATTTGCGCCATTGGCGCTTTTCCTTCCTGGACAAGGAATCAGGTCGATTGCGGCGGTCATCCTGCTCGATAAAAGGTCGTTCGGTGGCCAACAATACCGGGTTGACTCCGATGGCGTGGTGACCATGGGCCGTGATTCCCGGAATGGGACTGCCCATGAGGTCGACTCCCGCTTGCTGCGCTGCAAGCGGCAACGAGCAAATCAGCAGACCGGACAATGCCGGCCAGATCCAACAGAAGGTCAGCCAGCTGATCTTCTGCATTTCGATCAAAGGGTGAAACGCCAACCGAAGTGATCTTCTGTACGGCCGCGACGGATGTCGTCCAAGGCCTTGGACAGCTTGGGCATGACGGTCCATAATGCAATGGGTGGTAGACTCACATCGCCACCTGCAAATCCAATGGCCTCGATAGGCGTCATGGTGGCCGCAGTGCCAACCCCGAAGGCCTCTGTCAAGGCCCCGGATTCTGCAGACGCCTTCAATTCAGCCACAGAAAGCCTGCGCTCTTCCACTTCCATCCCGAAGTGACGGCTCAAGGTCAGCACACTGTTGCGGGTCACTCCATTCAGCACGGTGTCGCCCAAGGCTGGGGACACCAATTTTCCGTCGAGAACAAAGACCGCATTCATGGTTCCGCTCTCTTCGATGTATTTGTGCTCTACAGCATCCGTCCAAAGAATCTGCTGATACCCCTGTGCCTTGGCCAGCTCAGTTGGCTTCAACGCAGCAGCATAGTTTCCTGCAGCCTTGGCGAAGCCGGTTCCACCAGGTGCTGCCCGGGTGTACTCGGTCTCAACTTTCACCTTGACACTGCCCTTGTAGTACGGACCCACCGGGCAAGTGAAGATCATGAACCGGTATTCATCACTGGGCTTGACGCCGACATGGACCTCCGTAGAGAACATGAATGGCCGGATGTAAAGGGATGCCCCGTCCCCATCTGGAACCCACGCTGCGTCCAATTGGACCAACTCACTGAGGGCCTCGAGGAACAGCGCCTCATCCACAGCCGGCATGCACATGCGGTCTGCACTGACGTTCAACCGGGTAATGTTGGCTTGAGGGCGAAACAGAGCAACGCTGCCATCCTCCTGACGAAACGCCTTCATCCCTTCGAAAATGGCCTGACCGTAGTGCAAAGACATGGCAGCAGGGCTGAGTGACATGTTTCCAAACGGCTCAATGACGCCGGTATTCCATTGACCATTTTCGAAATCCATCCGGAATTGGTGGTCGGAGAACACACTGCCGAATTTGAGGTTGTCCAAGTCCACGTCCGTTCGACGAGAGTGGTTGACAGGGCGGATATCGAAGAGGGTCGTCGTCATCATGGGCCTTTCATTGAGGTTCCACTNAGGTTTGCAAAAATAGGGAGCGAGGCGCCCCCCTACGGCACTGGNAATCAGGCCTCCGGCGCGAACAGGAACTTGTTCGGACTCACCAATCCGGCCTGTACAGCGTAGAGAACGACCGCAGCCGTATTGTTCGCACCCAGCTTGTTGAGAATGTTGCGCCTGTGGGTTGTCACCGTGTGCGGACTCACGAACAACTTCTCGGAAATCTGGGGGTTGGTGAATCCTTCCGCGATGAGACAAATGACCTCCAATTCGCGCTTGCTCAGGCTCACACCGCCACAATCGGGATCCACCACATCGAGGGATTCGAGGTTGATGCCCTCCTTTCGGATGGTTTCGAGGATCTGAGAGCAGAAGAATTTCCGGCCACAATCCGTTTCCCGGACTGCCTCCACGATTTCTTGGAGATCACAGTCCTTTTTGACATATCCGTCCACACCGGCACGCAGGGCGTGCACCAAGGTGACTCCGCGCTGTGCGTCCGTCAGAGCCAACACCCGCAGACGCTTCATGGCCTTCAATCGCACAATGGTCTCCACAGAAAAGCCGGGTGCGACGAAATCCAGGATGACCAAATCCGGCTGAAAGGCCTCAATCTGCGCCATCAGCTCGTCCTCCGAGCGCGCTTGTCCCACCACCTCGTTCAGTCCGTGGGACCGGAGGGTGGCTTGCAAGCCACAAGCCACGAGGGCATTGCTGTCAGCGATGAGGATGCGGGGCATGTCTTATTCAGACTGATTCCAGATTACAAACTTAGCCGATACACGGGCTTGCGAGCCTCTACCCTTTGCGGTCTTTCCAAAAATCTTCACAAGTGAGCCTGCACCGGGATGACCTGCCCATCGGAGGCCGCAACCACATTCGGAAAGATGGCCCGCGCCTGATCGAGGTGAAGCGATGGAGAATCGTACCGCGCACTCACGTGCCCGATCACCAGCTGGCCGACGCCGGCATCCCGCGCCACCTTGGCCGCTTGCGAAGCCGTGGTGTGATACGTTTTCTCTGCGCGGGCCTTCATCCCGTCATCGAAGGTGGCCTCGTGGTACAACACATCGACTCCCTGCACGAATTCCGCAACGGCCGTCCAATACTTCGTGTCGGCAGCAAAAGCATAGCTCCGTGCGTCTGGAACCGGGTGACACGCTTTTGAAAAGGGAATCGCCTCTCCATTCGGCCGGACCACATCTTCTCCCCGCTTCAATGCCAGGATTTCGGAGGGCACCAAATCGTGATCGCGGACCCATTCCCGTTTGACACCCGGTTCTTTGGGCTTCTCCCGAAGCAAAAAGCCCGTCGTTGGAATGCGATGGCGCACGGGAAAGCTTTCCAGCACCACGCTTTTGTCTTCAAACAGCACCGCCCTCTTCTCCGTTTGTGTCGGATGGAAATGCAGGGGGAAATCCAACCGGCCCTCTCCAACTTCCTGATGCAACGCCAACACTTCTTGGAGCTTCGGCGGGCCATACACGTGCAATGCCCGCGTCCTTCCAAGCAGGTTGAACGTCGAAATCAATCCGGGCAGCCCGAGGTAATGGTCCCCGTGAAGGTGGGAAATGGCAATGTGGTCGATGCGCATCATGCGCACCCGGGCGTGCCGCAGCGCAATCTGCGTCCCCTCCCCACAATCGAGGAGAAACTGCTTTTCGTGGACGTTGACGACTTGGGCGGTGGGATTCCTTCCCGGCAGAGGCAACGCCGCCCCACAGCCGAGGATGGTCACCTCGAAGCGCAAGAGATCAGTGTTGCACGGAGAGGCGGATCACCTCTTCCTCTCCCTGGCGCTGCAGGCCGAGGAAGTAGATGCCGTTGGGTACAGCAGACAGGCTAACGACCTCAATATTGGAACGCACATCGAATTGACGCACCAACCGGCCGTCCAAGGCACGCAGCACAGCTTGGGCCCCGAGGGCACCTTCGACCGTCACGCGATCGCGAACCGGGTTGGGATAGGCCAACACCTGACCCTGCTCTTCTGCCACCCCATTGGTCGTGTCTCCGAGGATGAGAAATGGGAAGCCGTCGAAGCTGGTCGGGTAAGAGAGCGGGAATCCGAAAACCGTGCCCCACACGGCCACCTCCATGCCCAGCACGTAATCGCCTTCCACGATGGGTGTCCCGCTGAATGAAGCACAGTACTGCTCCCCGCCAAGGAACGTGCAGGGGTTCACACAATCTCCGTTGTTGTTGCAGGTGTAATCCAACCCCGCCTCCGCAAAGGTTAACGTATCGCCAGAAACAGTATCCACGAGGAACACCCCTTCAATGACCACCGAGTCGATGGGGGCATTCAATGGGAAGTCGGGCACCACATCAATGGCGAAGGACGGCACCAACAGGTGCACCTCGTCCATGTAGGCGACATCGACGTAAGCAGTGTCAAAAAACGTGGTCTCTCCATCTGGAGCGAGGCCCCAAGACTCTTCTCCAAAATCCACGGACATGGGGTCACACTGTGCAAAGGACAAGGCAGCCAAGCCCATGGCGGCCGCTAACAAAAAAGCTCTCATGGTCATTGGGATCAAAGGTCGCGCTCCACTTCTTCCATGTACACGAAATCGACGCCCTCCTGTGCGGTCGGAACGATTTTGAGGACACTGTCGAGTTGGCTGATGCTGACCAGCTTCTCCACTGCCGGCTGTAAGCCACTGAGGACAAACGTGCCCTGGGAATCGCGGCAACCGCGGTGTCCGATGAGGATGGCACTGAGGCCACTGGAGTCGATGTAACGGGTTTCGCTCAGGTCGAGGACCATGTTGCGGTGACCTTCCTTGTTGGCGAGCACCAGCTCTCCCTTGAGTTCAGGAGCGCACAGCGCATCCAACTTCTCCACTCTGGCGGTCACAACGACCACCTTCTCCCGCTTGTCGACTTCGAATTTCATATCGCGAATCTTGATTCGGCCGAAAATAGGTCAATCCTCTGACCCACCCAATCGCCCGGCCAAGAGGTACAGCACGGCCATGCGAACCGCCACGCCATTTTCCACCTGATCCAAGATGACGGCATCGCCGCCGTCCGCCACATCACTGGCGATTTCCACGCCCCGGTTCATTGGGCCTGGATGCAGGATCAACGGGCGGTGCGACAGCTTGTCCAGCCGCGCTTGCGTGATGCCGAATCCCGCATGGTATTCCTCCAGACTCGGGAAATATGGGACCTCAGTTCCTTGGCGCTCGAGTTGGATTCGAAGCACATTGGCCACATCGCACCATGCCAAGGCCTTGTCCACATCGTGTCCCACTTGGACACCCAGGCTGTCGAAATGCTTCGGAATCAAGGTCACTGGACCACACACCATGACCTCTGCGCCCAGCAGTTTGAGACAAAGCACATTGGAGAGGGCCACGCGGCTGTGGCGGATGTCACCGAAGATGCAGACCTTTTTTCCTTCCAGTGAACCGAGTTTTTCTGTCAGCGTGAAGCTGTCCAACAAGGCCTGCGTCGGATGCTCATGGGTTCCGTCGCCCGCATTGATGATGGGCACACCAATCTTCTCAGCGAGGTAATGGGGGGCGCCTGGATGAGGGTGGCGCATGACCACCATGTCCACCTTCATCGCCAGGATGTTGTTGACCGTGTCGGCGAGGGTCTCCCCTTTCTTCACACTCGACGACGCAGCAGAGAAGTTGACCACGTCAGCCGAAAGCCGCTTTTCCGCGAGTTCGAAACTCAACCGGGTCCGTGTGCTGTTTTCGAAGAAAAGGTTGGCCACCGTCAAGTCCCGCAGGCTCGGGACCTTTTTGATGGGGCGGTTGATCACCGCTTTGAATTCCCGTGCATTTTGAAAGACGGCCTCGATGTCGGAACGCTTGAGTCCGCGAATGCCCAGCAGGTGACGGGAGGAGAATTCAGCCATCTTGAGGATCGGGGTTGATCAATTCGACACGGTTCTCTCCTGTACCCTCCTGTTCTGCCCAAACCACCTTCACACGCTGGCTGTCCAAGCTGTCTACGCTGCGCCCCACGTACTTCGGTTCGATGGGCAGCTCCCTGCGGAAGCGCCGGTCCACCAGAACCGCAAGCTCCACCGTTGCAGGACGGCCATGCGCCAAGAGCGCGTCCATGGCGGCTCGAATGGTGCGGCCCGTGAACAGGACGTCATCCACGAGGACGACGCGCAAGTCTTCTACCGTGAAATCCAAATTGGTTTCGGCGGCTTGCAGCGGCTTGTCCTGGCGTCGGAAGTCATCCCGGAAAAACGTGATGTCCAAGTCTCCGCAGCGCGGGGGGACCCCACCGAGAATGGCTTGAATGCGATCCCGCAGTTGCGCCGCGACCTGGATGCCCCTGGGCTGAATCCCAATCAAGGCACTGTTCTCGAATTGTCCGTGCTCCTCGACCAATTGATGGGCGAGGCGGTCCAAGGTCAACTGGAACTGGAGCGGGCTGATGAGGAGGTGCTCGGTACCCATAGGCAAGTACAAAAGTAGGGGAGCCGAGAAAAGCAGAAACGAAAAAGGGAGGCGAATGCGCCTCCCTTTTTTCATGACAGTTGGAATTCGATCAGGACTTCTCCTCCTCTCCTTCCGTTGCAGCGTCGTCGCCTTTGGCCGGAGCCTCCTCGGCAGAAGCCTCCTCAGCGGCCGGGGCTTCTTCGGCTGCAGCCTCCTCAGCGGCCGGAGCCTCTTCAGTGGCAGCTTCCTCAGATTTGGCCTTCTTGGTGGTCTTCTTTTTGGCGGCGGGCTTCTTCTTGGCGGCGGGCTTCTTCTCCTCCTTAGGCTCCTCGGCAGCAGGTTCCGCCGCAGGGGCGCCTTCCATCTGCTCCTTGAGTTGGGAGAGCACGTCGAGATCGCCGAACGTGGTCTTCGCCTGACGCTCGTTCATCTCGCGCACAGCACGCTGCGTGGCCGGGCTCGAACCGCGATCGCGGTCATCGCGACGCTTCCGGTTGTCCGAACCACCGCGCTTCTTGGCGGGCGGCTCCTCGTAGGTGCGAAGGTGGCTGACCGTGATGCGCTTGGCGTTCCGGTTGAATTCGAGCACGATGAAGTCTGCACTCTCTTCCACCTTGATCTCGGTGCCGTCCTCACGCTTGAGGTGCTTGGCCTGGCAGTAACCTTCCACACCGTATGGCAGGGCCACGCCGACATTGCTGCCATCGATGGACACCACCGTCCCCTTGTGCGTGGAGCCCACCTCGAACACGCTTTCGAACGTATCCCATGGGTTCTCCTGGAGCTGCTTGTGACCNAGGCTCATGCGGCGGTTGGCCTTGTCGAGCTCGAGCACGACCACTTCAATCTCGTCACCCACGTTACAGAACTCGGACGGGTGCTTGATCTTCTTCTCCCAGCTGAGGTCGGAGATGTGGACGAGGCCATCGATGCCCTCTTCCATCTCGACGAACAGGCCGAAGTTGGTGAAGTTGCGCACCTTACCCGTGTGCTTGGACTGCACGGGGAATTTGAACTCGATGTTGTCCCACGGATCCGGTACGAGTTGCTTCATGCCGAGGCTCATCTTCCGCTCTTCGCGGTCGATGCCGAGCACCACCGTTTCGATCTCGTCGCCCACCTTCAGGAACTCCTGGGCGCTGCGCAAGTGCTGGCTCCAGCTCATTTCGCTGACGTGGAGCAGGCCTTCGACGCCTTCCGCCACTTCGACGAATGCACCGTAGTCGGCCACGACCACAACCTTGCCCTTGATCTTGTCGCCCACGTTGACGTTCTCAGACATGGCATCCCACGGGTGCGCCGTAAGCTGCTTGATGCCGAGCGCGATGCGCTTGCGATCGTCGTCGAAGTCGAGAATGACCACGTTGAGGCGCTGGTCCACTTCGACCACTTCCTCCGGATGGCTCACGCGGCCCCAGCTGAGGTCGGTGATGTGCACCAATCCGTCCACACCGCCGAGGTCGACGAACACACCGTAGCTGGTGATGTTCTTGACGACGCCTTCGAGGACTTGACCCTTCTCCAAACCGGAGATGATCTGGCGCTTCTGCTCTTCCAACTCGGCCTCGATGAGGGCCTTGTGGGAGACGACCACGTTCTTGTACTCCTGGTTGATCTTGACCACTTTAAACTCCATCTGCTTGCCGACATACTCGTCGTAGTCGCGGATGGGCTTCACATCAATCTGGCTGCCCGGCAAGAAGGCCTCAATACCAAACACGTCGACGATGAGACCACCTTTGGTGCGGCACTTCACCGTACCCATGATGATTTCGTCGTTCTCGAGTGCGGCGTTGACCTTGAGCCAAGCGCTGTGGATGCGCGCAGTGCGGTGGGAAACCACCAGCTGACCATTGCGGTCCTCCTGTTGCTCCACGAAAACCGGAACAGTGTCTCCGACACGGAGCTCCGGGTTGTAGCGGAACTCAGAGGCGCCGATGACACCTTCTGACTTGTAGCCAATGTTGACCACGATTTCCTTCTTGCCGATGCTGACAATGGTGCCTTCGACCACCTCAGATTCGCGAATCAGGTTGAGGCTGCCCTCGTAAAGGTCCTCCAGCTTGGCGCGCTCTTCGGGATCCATTTCCTCCTTGGAAGCCGCGTCTTCGTCCCAATCGAACTCGTCGCTTGGCACATCCAATTCGCGCATCACCCAAGGCTCAGCAGGCATTACTTCCTCAGCGGGGGCTTCCTCAGCAGCAGGAGCCTCCTCAGCGGGGGCTTCATCAGCAGCAGGGGCCTCCTCAGCGGGGGCTTCCTCTGCAGCCGGAGCCTCCTCAGCGGGAGCTTCTTCAGCAGCAGGGGCCTCCTCAGCGGGGGCTTCCTCTGCAGCCGGAGCTTCCTCAGCAGCAGGAGCCTCCTCGGCAGGGGCTTCCTCAGCAGCAGGAGCCTCCTCAACGGGAGCTTCTTCAGCAGCAGGAGCCTCCTCAGCGGGAGCTTCCTCAGCAGCAGGAGCCTCCTCAGCAGGAGCTTCTTCAGCAGCCGGAGTCTCCTCAGCAGGAGCTTCTTCAGCAGCAGGAGCCTCCTCAGCGGGAGCTTCTTCAGCGGGGGTTTCTACTTCTTCGTTGGCCTCGGGCGTGGTTGCCTCTTGGGCCTCCTGCGGCTGGTCCGCAGCAGCATCGTTGGATGCATTCGCCTGATCTTCAGGCTTCTGGTTTTCTTCGGTCATCATGAATCCGAAGGGTCTTTGTATCCCACGGACGCGTCATCCGGAGGAGAAGGAAATCAAGGGGCCATGGACGCGAACCCCGAAAAGGGGCGCAAAAATACGTCACGATTGTCGGAAAGCCTCACTTTTAGCAAATTGACCCCCCTCAATCTTGGGGGACCGCCACGGCGTCCTGGAACCCCATGTCACGTGCTGACTCGAGCCAGGACCGAACTTGAGTTTCCGAGGAGACTGCACGCGTCACGTAACGCGTCAATCCACCCTCTCGAACGGATTGCACTTCCCACTCCAGCGGCGCATCCAAAATGGCATTGGCCAGACGAACCGGGATGGTACTGCTGAAGGCGCCGAGCTGAAGCTTCCACCCTTGAACAACAGGCTCCACCGGTGCCACAGTCACCTCCACCGGATTCTGTTCGGACCTCTGTGACTCAGGAGCTGGCCCTTCCAGTGCAGCGGTGCCACTGGTGGCCGTGGTACTGGCTTCGAGCAGAGGAATCCTTCGGCCATTGATGTAGACCACCACAAATGCATCGTTCCGGCCACTGGCTCTCAATTGGGCCAGGTGATCTCGGGCCTCGGACTCAGATTCAAATCGCCCGGAAAAGAGCCGCAACCAGCCGTCCGACCCCGCATTCTCTCTGGTCAATTGTCCCAAGTCAGCCAAAGCGCGTTCATCGGGCACCCCGCGGAATGCACCAATCTGAACACTATAAACACGCCCCCGAATGTTGGTCCAAGACTCAATCTCCTCGGGACGGGTGGGAACCACCCCGCTCGGTTGCCCTCTGACAACGGCGCCTTCGCGCACTTGGGAGTCCCCTGTGATGGATGGGACCCCATCTGCCGTTGACGAGGCCGTCCCCTCTCGGGCTCCATTCCCTGCCATCTCCGCTTCACGGCGCTCTTCCGCCAAAGCAGCAGGCGCTGGACGCGCGCCACGTACGCGCTCCCCATCCATAAAACGCACCACGAACGCATCCGCATACCCCAAGGCTCGAATCGCGTCCCTGGCCTCGACAGCAGGGTCATATGCGTCAAAACTGCCCGCCATGTAACGGGTGATTCCCGAGGCCGACGTCTTGGCCCACATGGGGTCAAACGCTGCAAACAAGGCCGCCGGAAGCGGATTTCGGAATGCGCCAATCTGCACCTTGTATTCCACCCCCTCCAATCGAGGCGCCCCTTCCCCTTCTGAAAACGCTTCTGCCGCGCGCTCCACCGAGGGGTCGGCAACCGACGCTTTGGAGAGGATGGCCCGCTCCATCTCTTCTCTTGAAATCGGACGCAATTGCACACCAGTGCTTCCCGTTGCACCCGCCCCCACCACTTCTGCTGCGGGCAACACCACACCGAACTGCGACGCACGGTCCGCGGATGGAGCCGATGAGGTGACAGGGGAAGCCGACTCATTGTCGACACCGAGCTCCGGGTTGGGGTTGCCTTCTGGGTTCACCGATGCCGTTGACTCGGCGCTGGCAGCATCCGCTGTTTCGACGTTCTCAGGGACGGGTGTCACACCGACCTGATCCATCAGTTCCTCACCGGCACGAAGACGGGAACGGAAGCCATTGCTGTCCAATGATGAAATGGCCGTCCGAAACTGCTTTTGCGCCAAGAAGCGACGCTTTTCCCACGCATTCTGATCCCTGGCTGAAGCCTGAACACCGGGGCGATCCTGAATCAGCTCTTCCCATTGCTTCCAGCGCTCCATCAACTCGAGATCCTCCGGAAGCATGGTCAGCGCCATCTGGTCACGCCCCTCCTGCGACCACTGTGCCGTGGCCTCTTCAAGCAATGCGGTCCACGAACTTGACTTCGTCGGACTCCAGTCTCTTGGGAACGGCAAGTCTTGAGGGGCTGCCTCCTCGGCAGCCGCCAGGGCCGCGGCTTCTTCGGCAGCCGCCAGGGCCGCAGCTTCTTCGGCAGCCGCTTGGGCCGCAGCTTCTTCGGCAGCCGCTCGGGCCGCAGCTTCTTCGGCAGCCACTCGGGCCGCAGCTTCTTCGGCAGCTGCCAGGGCCGCGGCTTCTTCGGCCGCAATCGCCACGCGCCAATTCTCGGACTGTGCACTCCAGATGGCTTGGACGCGCTGCGCTGCTTCAGCCCGCTTCAGACCCGCTGCTAACCACACTTCTTGTTGATCCCATTTGTCCTCTGTGGAGCGCAATTCAGATGCAGTGGTCCTCGCCCCCTCCATGGATTTCCAAGCCATGTCCAATTCAGACAAAGCCAACTCCAATGCCTTCCATTCCGAATTGTCCTTCAAAGCACCTGAAGCGCGCCATTCCTCCAACTCCGCTTCCGATTCAATTTGCCCATTGGCCGAGCGCTCTGTGAGACCAATTTCCCATGCCTCCAGCATGGCTTGCCGCAGGTCAACCCAACGGCTGGCGACTTTTTCATCCAATGCCATCAAGTCCCGAGCGTTCTCAATTTGTGGGACAGCCGAACGGCCAGCTGCTGAAGCAAACCGCCGCCAAGCCTTTTCCACCTCTTCATTCCCGCTCACATCTCGGGCCATCTCCTTGCGCCAAGTCGCCATCGGTATGGAGCGCTCTGCATTCAATCCACTTCGAAACCCATACCCAACCAAGGCCTCGGACCCATCCTCACCCAAGGGATCTTCCAATGCTTCGAACCTCACTTCACCTTCGTTCTGGGCACCCTCGCCCGGGGCCGAAGTGGCATCCGCCATGTCGGTCTGCGACTTCAGTATGGCTTCTCTCTCAGATTCCCACAATGCCTCATGGGCTTGCCATTGCCGGCGTTGTCGGTCCAGCCAGTCCCCACGCCAACCTGCCAGCTCTTTTCGCGACCACACCCCTTTGCCCGAAGACAACACGGCATCCACATCCAAAAACAGCTGATCCCCCTCCTCCATCGTCCAGTCTGTCGTGCCGAAGTCGGCTCCATTAGATGCCTGCGCGGCGCGATGATCTGCCCATCGGCGCGTAAGCTCATTCCATGCTGGACCGCCATTGCGCTGCAATTCGCGGATGGCCAACTTTTCTCTGCGCTCGGCCAGCACAGCATCTTCTGCGAGTTCGGCGAGGTCTGCTTTCTCTGCGGACTGAACGGCTTCACTCCAATTGTCCAGCATGACACGAATGCCGTCAGTATCCAAGTCAACCTTTGCACTCGGCAAAGCCGCGTGAACATCCGACATCCAACCTTGAACAACGTCCAAGGCATCATACACCTCGCCAGCCTGCGCCATATCCGGGTTGTCCAAAAACGATTGCTCTACGGCAAGGAGCTTTTGTGTGGCTTGTTCCTGGATTTGGGTGACCAATTCTGGATTGTCAGCCCTCAGACGATCATATTCTGCGGGTTTGGGAATGACTGCAGCCCACTCCTCTGCCGTTCTTTCGGGCAACGCACTCTCTGTCAGGCCATTGACCTCGATCGATTCAGGTGACGATTCGTTCGGAGGCAGGGTTTCCTGCACTGGCAGGTCAGAGACCACCTCGGCCTGACTCGCGTCCTCAACGTCCTCGGCCTCCTCCGCTTCCCCTGCGACCAAGGCGACATTGTCAGCCTGTGGCTCTGGAGACCTGCGATTTTGCACCCAGGTTCCCCAAGCCAATGGCGATCCTTGGTCACCCTGGCCTGCGGACGGGGTCCCTGCAGCACCCAAACCTTGCCCATCGGCCTGCAGATTCGCCACCATGGCCCAATCGGGCTGTACCCTCTCGGAGAAATTCCAACCGCGACCCTCCTTTCGGAGCTCCCATGCCCCGTCTGCTGCGCCGAATGTCTCTGCTACGATGTCCCCGTTGCGGTTGACAAGGGCCACCCTCACACCCTCATCGGAAGAAGCAGGATTCAACAACAGGTGCCCTGACTCCGCACCTGCCAATCCAACCTCTTGGAGAATGTCTCCCTGCTGGTATACCCGCAAGGACAACCCCGCGGTTTCAACCTTCTCCTCGATCCACGCCACGGTGCCCGCTTCAAAAGGCTTGTCCTGCAATGCCACCCGAAAGGCATGCACTTGGCCATCGGACGCCGCGCGATTCGAAGCAAACCAAGCACCTCCATCTGGCTCTGGAATGAAAAAGGCATCATCATTGACGGAATTGATGGGAAATGGCAACCGCTCGGGTTGTCCAGCGAAAGCGGCGCCGGACCAGGGAATGGCGTAGATGTCATAGCCACCCAATCCTCCGGGACGGTCCGAGGAGAAATAGAGAATGCCATCCTGACTCAAAAAGGCATCGCGCTCATTGAAAGCCGTGTTGATGGAGTCCCCCAAGGGAATCGGTTCACCGAACCCTCCGGCTTCCATTCTGATGCTGACCAGGTCCCAGCCATTTTTGCCGTTCTTCCCGAGGGAGCCGTAAACCAGCAAGGTGTCTCCATCATGAAAAGCCATTCGCCCCGCCTCGACCTTGGCATCGGCTTTGGAACGCAAATAGGCAGGGACAGAGACCAACCGCAACCCGGGGGTTTCCGGTCGATAGAATCGGAAGGCTGCGTCTGGATCTGCGGGGATGCGATCCAACACCTGCAAGCCAACCGCTTCGTCCGGTGACCATTGAACCGCTTGGCACATCATGGATGCCGTATTGGCTTCCTCACCAAACCGGGCCTTTTTTCCAGCCGTTGCCAAATACGCGGTGTACAAGTCTGCGGCTCGATCAAAGTCGTATTCCAACTGAGCCAGCCGCGCCCTGTGGAACTCCAAGTCGACGTCAGAGCATGCTTTGCGAATGGCAATGCGCAAGTGGCGACGTGCCATGGACAACCTTCCTGGCTCGCGCAATGCGCAGCCGGCCAACCTTCCATGTAGACAACCCTCTTCAGGATACAGACTGACCAACCGTTCAAAATCCGCCAAGGCCTCCAACCATCGCCCTGTCTGGTAATGGGCTTCCGCCCGCTCGCGAACGGCGTCGAGGTCAGTCTCTTGCGCTGTCAAAGACCACGGTCCGGCCAACCAGCACAGCCACACCACGCGGAATCCAACGGATTTCACGCTTTGGAACACTTGACCGACCCGTCGGCGCCTCATGTTCGGCAAATTCAGGCGCAACGGGCATTCTCCGTGTCAGAATCGCCGGTGTTTTCAACAGGAATGGCCTGACCCTTTGGTCGCTTGGGCTGACCTCTACCTTTGCCGCCAGAACGAACATCCATGCCCAACGCATTCTTTCAAGTCCCCTATCCGGAGAACGAGCCGGTTTTGAGCTACGGCCCAGGCAGCCCTGAACGCGAAGCACAGCTCGCAGAATATGAGCGCATGCTGAACCAGGAGCCGGTCTCGGTCCCCATGGTCATTGGCGGCCGCAACGTCACCACCGACGACCACCGCCCCCTCACTCCACCGCATGACCACCAACGCGTCATTGGCCATGCACACTTTGGTACTGCCGATCACGTTCGCGCGGCCATCGATGCCGCCCTTGAAGCCCGAACCGGTTGGGCGGCGCTCAGCTGGGAACAACGCGCCAGCATTTTCCTGCGGGCAGCTGAAATGCTCGCTGGTCCTTGGCGCACGCGAATCAATGCGGCCACCATGCTGGGTCAGGGCAAGAACCTGCACCAGGCAGAAATCGATGCCGCTTGTGAATTCATCGACTTCCTGCGGTTCAACTGCCACTTTGCGCAAGAGATCTACGCCCAGCAACCTGAAAGTGCACCCGGCATTTGGAACCGTCTGGAATACCGCGCCCTCGAGGGATTCGTCTTTGCCATTACCCCATTCAACTTCACCGCCATCGCGGGCAACCTGCCCATTTCCGCTGCGCTGATGGGGAATGTCGTGGTGTGGAAACCTTCCGATGAGCAGATCTACTCCGCCCATGTCATCATGGAGCTGCTGCACGAAGCGGGCCTGCCGGAAGGCGTCATCAACCTCGTGACCGTGGATGGGCCTGTGGCTGGAGACGTCGTGTTCAACCACCCGGACTTCTCCGGATTGCACTTCACGGGCAGCACGGGTGTCTTCCGCCATCTCTGGAAGACCATCGGTGAAAACATCGCCAATTACAAGACTTACCCCCGCATTGTGGGTGAGACTGGCGGAAAGGACTTCATCCTGGCACACCGCTCAGCCAACGCGGACGAGGTGGTGACCGGCATCGTTCGCGGAGCCTTTGAATTCCAGGGGCAGAAGTGCAGCGCTGCAAGCCGCGTCTACCTCCCGGACAACTTGTGGCCTGAGATCCAAGAAAAGCTGGTTGCTGAAGTGGGCACGCTCAAGGTGGGCACTCCTGGCGATCCGACCAACTTCGTGGGAGCCGTGATCAGCCGCCGCTCCTTCGACAAAATCCAAGGCTACATCGACTTTGCCAGGAACAGCGACGATGCGGAGATTCTGTGTGGTGGTGGATGTGATGACAGCGTCGGCTATTTCGTCGAGCCCACCGTGGTCCTTGCGAAAACCCCGCACTTCAAAACCATGGAGGAGGAGATCTTCGGACCGGTGGTGACCTTGTATGTCTACCCTGCTGACGATTTCGACGCCGCATTGGAAATGGTCGACTCCACCAGCGAATACGCCCTGACTGGCGCTGTGTTTGCCCGGGAACGCTACGCCATCGATGACGCCATGCGCGCCTTGGAGAATGCCGCTGGCAACTTCTACATCAACGACAAGCCAACCGGAGCCGTTGTGGGACAGCAGCCATTTGGAGGTGCCCGTGGTTCTGGAACCAACGACAAGGCTGGGTCTTACTTGAATCTGTTGCGCTGGGTCAGCCCTCGGACCATCAAGGAAACCCTGACACCTCCCCGCAACTACCGCTACCCTTTCCACCAAAACTGAGAAGGGACTTTCGCACATGAAAAAGGGCGCCATGAGGCGCCCTTTTTCGTTGGAGGTATCCGCTCTTGGTCAGGCCTTTTTTGTGGTCCGCTTGGCTGCGGGCTTACGTGCTGGAGCCTTTTTGGCCGCAGGCTTTGCTGCCGCCTTCTTGGCTGCGGACTTGCGCGCCGGAGCCTTTTTGGCCGCAGGCTTTGCTGCCGCCTTCTTGGCTGCGGACTTGCGCGCCGGAGCCTTGGACTCCACCGCAGCTGAAGGACGACGTGGCTGTCTGCCGCGATCGTCCATGGGCTTGGATGCCACCGTCTCAAACAACTTGTCATAAGGAGCCCTGAGGCCGTCCTCTGCATTCATCCAAGACTTGAGAACGAGGAACTTTTCCTTCTTTCCAGGCAGTCCAACCGTGTCAATCTTATTCAGCGTGTTGCGCAGACGAAATGCCGCATTCAACACGCTGGCCTTGGCATTCTTCTCCTTCTCAGCCGGCAGGTTGTTCAGGACCATGGCGTCTCGGACCAATTCCGCATAGCTCAATGGACGGTCGCACTGGCGGAGACGACGCAAGATGAAGTTGCCCCAAACGCTCTTGGGTCCCCGCTTCTTTGGACGACCTGCTCTCTTTTTAGGTTCAGCAGGTGCTTCTGATTTTCGAGGGCGACCTGGGCCTCGCCTTGCCGGAGCCGCAGTTGCTAGAGCTGGAGCTGAGGAGGTCTTGGGAACCGCCAAACCCGAGATGGGCATCGATGCCCCGCCCAACCGGGCAATGATTTGGTCCACATGCTGCAGACGGGCTGCCAATTGAATGCGCTCCTGTTCGTAGAAGCTTCGAATTTGCTGAAGCTCACTGGCGTCCAGAGTAATGGCTGATTTTTTTGCCATGGGCGATGTGTGGTGAAATACGTCGTTTTCTATTTGCTAGGCACTGCAAATCAACATCATGTATTGCAATCCCATCCGAAGTGTATTGCAAAAACAAACAAATCCCCGGGGCATGGCCCCGGGGACGTCAAGGCTGTAAGCCGGATTCTGTAGTCCCGAGGGACTTTCCACCATTGATCTAACGCAACCTACCCTCCAGCATCGGACGGGTCGTCCTCAAACACTGGTATACATGGTCTTGCAGCCCGAAAGGTTTACCCAAGCCGTGCGGTCACCCAACACGCTGGTGGGCTCTTACCCCACCTTCTCACCCTTGCCTGTGCCCGAGGGCCATCGGCGGTCTGAATTTCTGAAGCACTGTCTGTCACCCTTGCGGGCGCCTTCCCTTTCAAGAAGTACGGTACCCTCTGCTGTCCGGACTTTCCTCACCAGCCCGAAGACTGGCGCGGTGGAACACCTTGAGCGCCAAAGATACTCAGTCCCAAGTCACGTCGAGCACCAGGCTTTCGCCAGCCCGTTGGACTTCGACCGGAGTCACCTGCCCCTCATCAAACATGGCGAGCCCCTCCATGTACCCCATCATGTCATTGACTTCATGGTCTCCCATTCGCACCACGACATCCCCTTTTTGCATGCCCGCTTTGGCTGCAGGACGATTCTCGCTCACACCATCAATCCGCATTCCTGTACCCGAAAAGAGGTAATCTGGAACGACACCCAACGTCACCTTGAAGCGGGGCGTGTCGTCATTTGAACTGTCTTTTGTCTTGGTAAACGGAATGGAATACTGTACCCCCAACTCCCGCACGATGCAGGCTGCAAAATCGGCGATGCGGACCATGCCTTCATAGTTCAACTTGTCGGCGGTGTCCGTCGGTTTGTGATATTCCTCGTGCTGGCCAGTAAAAAAGTGCAAGACGGGAATGTCCTCCAGATAGAAGGACGTGTGATCGGAGGGCCCCACCCCACTCTCGCTCAGCACCAGTTCAAACCCCGCCCCGTCCGTCGCATTGCAGGTCTCCAGAATGTCATTCCACACTGGCGAGGTGCCGTTGCCATACACCGCCAAGGTGTCTCCGCGAAGCCGACCGACCATGTCAAAGTTGATCATCCAATCGATGTTGTCCAGACCCACCGTGGCCTCATTGGTGTAGTGATTCGATCCCCACAGTCCCTTCTCTTCTCCGCTGAAGCTGGCCATGAGCAATGGAACCTGCGTCATGGGGACCACGGCATGACGGGACGCCAACTCAAGGACCATGGCCACACCGCTGGCATTGTCATCTGCGCCGGGGTGTATCGCCGAATCTCCCTCTGCAGCACCCCGCCACAGGCTGTTTTCGTCGCCCCAGCCGAGGTGATCGTGGTGACATCCAATCACGCCCCATCTGGACAATGAATCCGCTGGATCGGCCGTGGCGGCCAAAACATTCTTGCCCACCACTTCGTTGACTGTGGCCATGCCCATCGTCTTGAGGGTATCGCCATGCACCTGCATCGGAGGGTGCGGCTTGTAGCGGAACGTCTGAAAGTAACCGCTGTCTCCCGCAGCCACCAATCCAAGCGCCGCCATGCGACCGGCCACCCATTCGCCCGCGGCATAAGCCCCTGGTTGTCCAGTTTCTCTGCCCTCAAAAGCATCTGCGGTCAGGGACTCCACATCGGACCGCAGGGCGGCCACACTGGCTTCAGTGCCTTGGTCACGGACCACCACAGCGCCCCCTTCAGAGCCGGATTGACAAGCGGATGCGCCCAGCAGAATGCACAGGCCAAGGACGAGACGAGAGGTATTCATGGAAATGCAATCGCGGTTGGAGAGGCGAAGTTCTACATTCGCGTCGCTTTTTTCGCCATGAACGTCTCCTTCCCCTTCCCGGCCATTGCGTTTGCCGGAGTCCTGCTTGTGACTGCATGTCAAACCGCAGCTCCAGAAGCAGGTTCGCAAGATGTTGCACCGACCACCACGGATTTGCCGGACAGCCTGGACCGCGGCTACGATGAAGAGGTGCATCTGAAGAACGTACGTCAGCTGACCTACGGCGGAGACAACGCCGAGGCTTATTGGTCCTTTGACGGCAAAAGCCTGGTCTTTCAGGCCACCAATCCAGGCTGGGGCGTGGAATGTGACCAGATTTACGTGATGGACGTCGCCGATGGCACGCCTTCCGAGACGCCGCCTGCTCCGGTGAGCACCGGACTTGGCCGCACCACGTGCGCCTACTTCATGCCGGGAGACACGACGGTGGTCTACGCCTCCACCCATGCGGCCGACACAGCTTGTCCAGAGGTGCCGCGCCGGGGCCCCAAAGGCGAATATGTGTGGCCCATCTACCCCACCTACGACATCTACACCGCCAGCGCAGGCGGCGGCGAACCCGCCCTCTTCATTGGTGGCGAAGGCTACGATGCTGAAGCCACGGTCAGCCCGCAAGGCGACAAAGTGGTCTTCACCAGCACCCGCAGCGGCGACCTCGAGCTCTACACCTGCGACATCGATGGCAGCAACATCCAACAGGTCACCAGCGAACTCGGCTATGACGGCGGCGCCTTCTTCAGCCCCGACGGCCAATACCTCGTGTGGCGCGCCAGCCGCCCGGCCGAGGGCGAGGAAGCCGACGCCTACCGCAAGCTCCTTTCTGAAGGACTTGTCCAACCCACCGCCATGGAGCTTTTCGTAGCCAAAGTGGACGGCAGCGAGCAGCGCCAAATCACCAACCTCGGCGGCGCCAACTGGGCCCCGTACTTCCACCCTGACGGAGAGCACATCCTGTTCAGCTCCAACCACGTCACAGGCGCCTTCCCGTTCAACATCTTCATGACGGACATCCACGGCGACGAGCCGGTTCAGATCACCTTCGACAACGCGTTTGACAGCTTCCCGATGTTCTCGCCCGACGGCAAGCGCATCGCCTTCAGCTCCAACCGCAACAACGGCCGGACGCGTTCCACCAACGTCTTCGTCGCCGACTGGGTCGAGTAAGCATGGCCACCTATGCCGTCATCAAGCCGTACGGCATGCTCAGCCAGTTCACCTCCGAAGCCGGCCACCCCGACCTGTCCGAACTGGGCGACTTTCCCAAGGACGTCTACCCGGTCGGCCGCCTCGACCGAGACTCTGAGGGCCTGCTTCTGCTGACCGACGACAATCGACTCAAGCGCCGCATCCTCGAAGGCCACGGCGGCCGAAAAATCTGGAAGACGTACCACGTTCAGGTCGAAGGCACCCCCACTGCGGAAGACCTCCGCGCGCTCGAGCGCCCGATGCAGCTGAAGGCCAAAGGCAAGGTGTTCACCACCCGCCCCGCCAAAGCCCGGCTCCTGCCGGACTACACGCCACCGTGGGAGCGCACACCCCCTATCCGGTACCGGGCCAACATCCCGACCACGTGGATCGAGCTGCAAATCGACGAGGGCAAGAACCGCCAGGTGCGCCGGATGACGGCCGCCATCGGCTTCCCCACCCTGCGCCTCATCCGCCACGCGATTGGTGGCTGCACCCTGCCATATGGCGCCTCCGGAGATGCTCAGGAACTGGACCCGAAGATGCTCGGCCTGCTGCTTGACTGACATCCCCCCGACCGCCCTACTTTGAGGGCATGAAGAGACGGAAATTCCTTCGGGGCGGCCTGCTCGGACTGGGAGGCCTGATGGCCGGCCGAACCATGCAAGCCGCAGGGCCCATGGGGGCTGCAGAATTCGCCGAGCGCGTGCAGGCGGCCAAGCTCCAAGGATCGGTGTTTGACCTGGCTACAGAGGCTTTGCCGACCGTTCGGATTGCCCTGTTCGGCCTCGGCAACCGGGGCAGCAGCCTCATCGACATGCTCGAATGGCTGATCGGTCAAGGACACGCCGAAATCACGGCCATCAGCGACGTCAATCCCGACAAGATTCAACGGGCGCTCGACCACATTGCCCAGTTCCAGACCACCGCTCCCCGCGTCTTTACTGGAGACGACAACGCGTGGAAGGAAGCCTGTTCCACGGACGTGGCCGACCTCGTACTCCTCTGCACCCCTTGGGAATGGCACACCCCCATGGCAGCATACGCCATGCGGCATGGCCTTCACGCCGCGAGCGAAGTGCCCATTGCCACCACGTACCAGGAAGGCATTGACCTGATCCAAGTGGCCGAAGAGACACAGCGGCATTGCATCATGCTGGAGAATTGCTGCTACAACGGGGAGGAATTGTGGATTCTGAACATGATCCAAGAGGGCGTCTTTGGCACCCTGACCCATGCCGAGTGCGCCTACCTGCACGACCTGCGCGTGATGATGCTCGACCCCACGTACTACGAAGACCGTTGGCGATTGAAGCACCACCTGTTTCGGAACGGCAACCTCTACACCACGCATGGCTTGGGGCCGGTCTGCATGTATTTCGACATCCTGCGCGGCGACACCCTCTCCCACCTCGTCAGCATGAGCTCGCGGGAAGCGGCGTTGAGCGAAGCCCTGTCCGACTCCGAAGAGCAAGCGCTCCAGGACATGGCCGGAAGGGTGAAATGCGGCGACGTCAACACGACCCTCATCCGAACCGTGCAGGGCAAGAGCATCATGCTCCAGTTCGACACACACTCCGGCCGACCCTACAGCCGGCTCGACAAGGTGGTCGGCTCCAAAGCCGCCCACTACGGCTATCCGTCCCGGCTTTACGTCGACCACGGCCCATCGTGGAGTCACCATTGGCTCGATGAAAGCGAGACAGCCGAAATGCGAGATCGGTATGCCCATCCGCTGTGGACGCGACTGCAGGCCCTGGCCGCCGAGCACAAGCAAGGCCATGGCGGCATGGACTTCATCATGATGTACCGCTTGATCCGCTGCTTGAACCAAGGGGTGCCCTTGGACCTCAACGTCTACGACGGCGTGTTGTGGAGCATGGTCGGCATCCTCGGCGAGGAAAGCGTCTCCCGCGGTTCCGTTCGCGTGGACGTGCCCGACCTCACGGGGGGACGCTGGCGCAAGGCCGTTCCGCACCCCGTTCACCGGGACGTACAATGATGTTCAGAGGGAGCGGGCCCACTCGAAGCCCTCACGGATGGCGCGCTCCGCATCGATTCCGTACGCGACGTTGGCTCCGCCAATGACCTGAATTGGAATCCCTGAAGATTCCAGGGAGGACACAGCCTCGTTGTTGGACAGCTGGCCGGAGCAGAAGACGACGTGATCGACTTTGAGGAACTGCTCCTTGCCCCCCACTTCAATGCGCAACCCGCCGGGCTCGATGGCCTTATAGGTCACGCCGGGAATGGCCTGCACCCCGCGTTGACGCAAGGTCAGGCGGTGAATCCAGCCTGTCGTCTTGCCGAGCCCCTTGCCCGGCTTGCCTTCCTTGCGCTGAAGCAAGAAAATCTCCCGCGGCGTGTCTGGGCGTTGAGGCAATTCAAGCCCTCCGTCCGTTTCAATGTCGGCATCGATGCCCCAGCTGGTCCGGAAGCGTTCGATGGTCTCCTCTCCGTGGGGATGCGACAAGAAGTCGGCCACATCGAACCCGATTCCACCGGCACCGATCAGCGCCACTCGCTTCCCCACTTCGATTTCACCGCGGAGAACCGCATCATATGGAACGGCATGGGGCAGATCTGCGCCTGGAATGGAGGGAATTCGAGGACGGACACCCGCGCACCAACCGATCGCTTTGAACGGATTTCCTGCAGCTTCCGCCGCTTCAACCATGCCCGGTTCGAATCGGGTGGACAGGTGAATGCGCACACCATGGGCATCCAGCTCGTGCTGATAGTAGCGCAGGGTTTCGGCGAACTCCTCCTTGCCTGGAACCTGCCGGGCAAGCAAGAATTGGCCACCCAATGCTTCACGGGCCTCATACAAGTCCACCTGGGCACCACGACGGGCCAGCTCAAGGGCGGTGGACATGCCGGCCGGGCCGCCGCCCACCACGGCGTATCGGCCTTCAAGTTTCTCGGTCGCCACTTGCGGGTATTCCGTCTCGCGACCAGCGCGCGGATTCACGACGCACCCGGCCACCTTGCCCTTGAACGTGCGGTCTAGACAGGCCTGGTTGCAGGCGATGCACGTATTGATTTCGGCCTCCCGCCCTTCCAGCGCCTTGGCCATGATCTCTCCATCGGCGAGCCAAGGGCGGGCCATGGACACCAGGTCAGCACAGCCGTCGGCGAGCACCTGCTCGGCCACGTGCGGCATGTTGATGCGGTTGGTCGTGACCAGCGGAACGCCCACCTTCCCCATCAGTTTCTTCGTCACCCACGCAAAACCTGCGCGGGGCACCATGGCGGCAATCGTGGGAATGCGGGCCTCGTGCCATCCAATGCCCGTGTTGATGATGTCTGCACCGGCAGCCTCGATGATCTGGGCCTGCTCGACGACCTCGCCCCAACCACTGCCCTCCTCGACGAGGTCGAGCATGCTCAGGCGGTACATGATGGCGAAGCCCGGTCCGCAGGCTTCGCGGATGCGGGAGACGATTTCCTGAGGAAAGCGGACTCGGTTGGCGAATTCACCGCCCCACTGATCGGACCGGTGATTGGTCCGACGGGTCAGGAATTGGTTGATCAGATAGCCCTCCGACCCCATGATCTCGACGCCGTCATAGCCTGCCTCGCGTGCCAGCTCGGCGCAGCGGACATAATCGCGGATGGTCTTCTCTACTCCCCGCCCACTCAAGGCCCAAGGGCTGAATTTGCTGATCGGAGCCTTGCCTTTGGATGGGGCGACACAGAACGGGTGGTAGCTGTAGCGTCCCCCGTGCAGAATCTGAAGGGCAATCCGTCCGCCAGAGGCGTGAACCGCTTCCGTGACCATGCGGTGTTTGGCGACTTGTCCGGACTTCATCAGGGTGGCTCCGTGAGGCGCCAGACGACCTGCGCGATTGGGACTGATGCCCCCCGATACGATCAAGCCAGCCCCGCCCTCGGCGCGTTCCGCATAGAATCGGGCGAGCTTGGAGAAGCCACCGGGCTGCTCCTCGAGGTTCATGTGCATCGATCCCATGATGGCCCTGTTGGGCATGCGCATGCCGGCCACGTCGAGGGGCTGCATGAGGTGGGGGTACTTGGGATGGGAAGGTGCGGAGCCCGTCATGTCCACAAGGTCGGGAATCGCTTGTCAATCGGCGAATTCCAGACAATCCGAGCCAAAATAGGACAGCAGGTACAGGATGTCTGCGATGCCCACCGACCCGTCACCATTGACATCCTGCGGACAGTTGGGATCCGCCACCACGCAATGCCCTGTGGCCGATGACCACACCGTACCTGCACCGCAGAACCCCTGATAGGTGCAAGAACCATCGTCCAATTCTACTGTGGGAGCATAATTGTCTGCCACAGGATTCGTACAACCGGCCTCAACGCTCTGCAAAGCCGACCAATCCGCAGCACCGGACAGTGTGAACAACCCATGAAACCACTGCCCCTCCCAAGTGAGGGCGGCACCAACAGGACCACTCCAAGTCAGCTCGCTTCCCTCTTCTCCATTCCAGCTCACACCCGTCCATTTGGGGGGTAAATCCAACTGAAGGGTGGCCACATCGCCGTCCAACGACAGCAAAGACAACTGCGCCTCCTCCGCTCCTTGGACCAAACGCAACGCACTGTCTGCTGCCAATGACACGTGGACCTCGCGGGCACCGTCCGGCCAGAAAACCTCCAGGCTGTCAGCTTGCGCAGCGTTGCCCAGGCCGAAGAACTGGGTGGTGCTGTGTTGCGCAAACAGGTCCTCACCTGCCCGCAACACACGCTGCTGCGGATGCCCATCGACATGCAGCACCAATCGGGTGCCGATGGCCTCGGAATTGGAGTGGGTGCCACACACGGACACCGTCAGACCATGGTGACCAGGGTGGCTCTCTTCGCTGGCATTGTCCCAGACCGTCAAGTACTGTCCGGTTCCCAGTCCCACCATATCGGGGTCCCCATCCTGGTCCAAATCTCCGCGAACCAAACAAAACAACGGAGCCAGCTCCCCCGGCCATTCACCTGAATGGTCCGCAAAGGCCGCCGCTCCACTCTGCAAATCGGCACCAGGATGCTCCATCCAGCAATTCTCATAGAATTCCGTGTCCTCGCCGTCGCCTGGCACATTGTACGGATACGTCGCGACCATCAGGTCGTCCCAACCGTTCAGGTCGGCGTCCACCCACATGGCACTCCAGGACCACTGGGTCAAATCCAGACCGCTCACTGCGGAGGCCTCTGTGAAGTCACCCGCCGAATCGCGGTCGAAATAAGCCGATGTGACCTGCGGATAAGTGTAGAATGGCTCCAAGCTCTGGTTGGTCACGAAAATCTCTTCCGCCCCATCGGCATCGGGATCGCCGATGGTCGACGACATGGAAGACATCGTCACATCCAATCCCAGCAACGCGGATGACTCGGTGAACGTCCCATCTCCATTGTTGAGGTAGGCCTCGTTGGTGGGCACACATCCACCCTCGACCCCGGCATCGTTGATGACGAACAGGTCCATCAATGAATCGCCATCCAGATGCATCCACACCGACTGGAAGGTGGGCGTCAAGCCATTGGCCAATCCGGACGAGACACTGACATCGAGGAAACTGTCCCCGGCGTTCTCCATCAAGACATTTTCGGTCATCCAAAGGTCCGAGCACGGCAGGGCGTAATTCGAGACCATCCCGTCCAAGTCCCCATCTCCGTCCATGTCATGAAAGGCCAGACCCGTGCAAGGACGATTGTCCAGAACATCCCAACCCCACTCCGATGTACGGTCCACAAAATACCCGTCCTCGTTGATCCAAACCCGGCTCCGCGACAATTGGGATGCCCCTCCAAAAAAGGTGATGGCCATGGAACTCGTGTGCAGGAAATCACGGTCGCCGTCGTTGTCAATGTCGAGCCAGACCACGGCAGTCGGTCGTCCGAAAGCGGGCTCGATGCCCAGGTTGACTTGCGTGAATCCCGCCGGGCCTCCGACATGAAAATTCAGACCGCCTGAAGCATTGGGCACCGTCAAGTCATCCCAGCCGTCCAAATTGAAGTCCACGAAACTCAGGCCTTGCCCCAAAAAGTTGGTGTAGCCTTCGATGAGCGGGTCAGGTAAAGCCAGTTGCCATTGGGCTTGAACGGATGATATTCCACACCACATCGCCCCCAAGAAGGCCATGCCCGAAATCCACTGCCATTGTGAAAGCCCCATCATTGACCCTTCAAGATACGTCGCGCTCCGGATGAGCGACCTCAATCGAACTCTGGGAATCGATCGGCAAATTCGTTTCTGCGCGACCGCGACGGCAACACCTGGTAGATGAACCGCTGGTTGTCCTCTTTGATGCGGCGCTTGTCGTCCTTCAACTCTGTGATGGCATCGATGAACATCTGGTCCTTGCTGGTGATGTTCATGACCCCATTGCGATACTCGAAGTAGTACCAATTCTCGTCGTCGAGGTGCAGGTAAATCCGAAGGGTTCCTCCACCGCCCAAAGCCCACTCGATGCGGCCCGGAATGCGGCGGAAAATGGGCTGCTTGTCCATGGAGACGATTCCGATGCCATTCTCTCCACTGACAAACGCGTCCTCGCTTGCGTCCCAGGTCAGGTCGAGTCCCGTGAACAGGAAGCGGTGCTGGATGCTGGCAGGCGTCTTCTTGAATGCGCCCATGAGGGTCATTCCACCCAACACCTCATCGGCCCCTTCCAACCCGAGCCACTCGCGCAGGGCCGGCTCGAACGTCGTCTGGGTGATGTCCAATGGAATCGAGGTGGGCCAGACCTGGATGCGCTCCGCCAAAGCTTTCCAAACCGCATCGTCAAACGGGAAGTCCACCCCTGTCGTGATGGAGGCTTCCATGCCTGTGCCGGTTGGGAACACCTTCACCTTTCCAGCCGAACGCTGCGTCACCATCCCCATGTCCACGGGCAGGCGCACAGGCCCGGTCCCCTCGATGGCACATTGTCCGGCTTCAAGGGAAATCAGCGTCCCCGGCAAGTCGGGCTGGAGCATCTTCTCTGGCGAGCCAGCGAGGTAGCGGCTGTTGCGCTTGTCATACCGCATATCTCCCGTGGCCGCGAGCATTCGGAATTCATCGTGCCCCCTCATCTCATCGACAAAAGCGCCATACGGACCGCCTCCGGGCTCATCCACATCCCGGAAATAAGCCCCCACACCGAGGTGGGCCATGAGCGGCGTCCGCAACGTGGTGTCCAGGGGAATCCGGACATCCTTCGGATCGATGACCGCATCGAACAGCCATTGCTGCTTGTCGGTCTCCGGGCAAGCCGCCTCGAGGGAGACGGCGCCATCGAATTCGAGGTGTTGTCGGGCTGCGGCCAGCCGAACCTCACCGGAAAAGCCGAAGAACGGACTCAGGCTGAACCCCTCCTGTACGGGGATGGTGCCCCTTCCCACCGTCTCACCACTGGTGTCGACCTCCACCGTTTCCAATTGAATGAGCTGCTCCAGTCCATTCTCGTCCACGTAAAACAGACTGGCCCTCGCCTCATAGTCGTAGCGGCCCAGGATGTTGACGTCCGCGTCAAACAGCCGGTGGTGCCGGGAAACGACATTGGCCACGATGACCGCCTTCGTGAGCTGGTCCATCTGGGCACGGCGGCGCACCACCACTTTGCCACTGTCAGGCTCCACGAAGGCATCCGCTGTTCGGATGAATTTCACGTCCTCACAGGAGATCATGGCTTCCGATATGTCGTAGATCGCCGTGGGCGCCAAGAAATTCAGGCTGTCCTGGTCCGCCCGGGTGCTGTAGAAATTCGAGAGGGACACCGCGTCATCGGTGTCGATGACAAAGTCGTTGAGGGGCTCTCGATTGGAGGCCATCTCCATCTCGTCTTTGTCCATGTACCACTTGAACTCGTCCATGTAGCACAGGTACTGGTTGGCGGGGAGGTCAATCTTGGTTTCGCCGTCATTGGAAGCGAAATCGCCAATCCGGGCATCGAAGTCGATGGTGCAGTGCACATTGTCCGTTTTGAAGGCCAACGCCCCTTCAACCCGCTGGTCCAACTGAAAAGACGCGGTGTCGCACAGGGTCCGCCTGCGGTCAAATTCGAACATGTCCGATGAGAGGGTCGCCCCGTTGAACCTCATGTCGCCTTGTCCCGACATGCCTGACGCAGACAAGGTGAGTCCTCCGGACAATTCGCTTTCTCCTTCAAAAAACCGGATGGGAACATCTTCTGAGCGCGCCGAAATTCTCGACTGACGCGGCTCAAACAACACGGCCACACCCTCGCCTTGTACCTCGGGCACTGGTGGCGGTCCGGCACTCTCCCGGTTGGTGAACGTCGTGGCCCATCCTTTGGTGCTGTCCGGCAACAGGACGAACCGATCGCTTTCGGCATGGGCAGTCCGGAAATCCAGCTTTCCGCCCCCTTGCAGTCCCCCGCCATTCAAGGTCAAGTCCTCATCGAACGTGCCCGCTCCGCCGTAGACCTGATAACCTCCATGGGGCGTGCTGGTTGTGAACCCGAGGTACAAATCCTCCATCACCTGCAGTCTTTCCTGAATCGGTGGCAGGAGGTCCCCTGATTCCAACGTGCCATCGAACACCAACTCTTGGCGGCCGAGGGCGTCCAAACTGTCGAGGCTGAAAGGCTCAACCACAAAGCGGAATCGCTCCCGCTCATAGGCACCTTGCTCGATGGCGGCATCGTCCCAGTACACGTAGCTCGGGGCATCGGTCACGAGGACGGGATACTGCGGATACACCTCACTGAGTCGGCCACTCCGGTTGATGGGCACATCCACGCGCAAGACGCCTTCGATGTTTTCGAGCGCATTCCGTACACGTTTCCGCTTGGCCCGTCCGCGAACATCCTTCTCCTCGTCGTCATTGACCTTGAGCTTGCACTGTTCCACTGCATTCAGCTCAATGGAGAAGGTTTCATAATCGAATGCATAGTCTGTACCGTCGAACTGCAGGTTGCCCGCACGAACGCCTCCGCCAAATGCGAAGTCCCGGTCCTCGCCGATGACCACCCGACCATCCCGGGGTTCGATGACCACACCCCGGTCGCGGGACACATCCACACGGTCTACGCCATTGACCTTCAATTGGTAATTGAGCAGACTGAGTTCACCGTGTGGCTCCCCCACCGCTTCTGAACGGAAGAACAACACGTCGTAATCCCGGCGCCCTGCGGCATTGGCCAGGGCTTCGAAGAGCTTGGGCATGGCCCGCGCCTCGCGGGTGTCCAGGTCCATTTCGAGGTACCCATCGTGTGCCATGCGGATCATCATGGCGCGGGTCTTGACTTCACTCAATCGAATGCTACGTGCCAGCTCCAAACTCGTGAAGGTGCTGTCTCCCGTGCCTTTGACATGGTTCCGAACCCGGACCAACGGGTGCACCGGATCGATGCCCTGCATCTCCTGGAACATCTCCCGTTCAAAGAAATCCTCGCTGAACAAGATGGCCGTGGAGCGGCTTGCGCCGGGAGGTCCCTCCAATCGGAGTCGGGTCTCGCCCAACCGCCAAGACAGCACATCACAATCCAGGGACACCCTGTGATAGGAATCCGAAAATGACCGGGGGCCGAGTCCCTCTTCGGTGCGCAGCAGCGACAACTTTTGTGACGCGAGGTTGAAGCGAAGGTTCAACTCAGGGTGGTGCAAGCTGTCTCCATCCAACCGCACCACAGCTTCCACACCTTGCCCACTGAATTGATTGGACTTCAAGATGAACAGGTTGGCCCGACAATGGACCAACACCGTATCGCCCCGACGGAAATCCAATGTGGCGGGCTGGGCTTCATCGCCTTTGCCCTGCAATTCGGCTCCCCTCACGGTCAGACCGCCATTGAAATCGACACCGGGCACGATGTCCGGCATGGACAACCGATTGATGTAGGTATCAAACCTGGGGTAACGCGCGGCATCCATGGCCTCGCCCGACTTGTCGTCCCGCTTTCTGAACCGGGCCTTGTCCGTGAGTTGTCCGAGCAAGGGGTCGGGAAACAACTCCGTGGTGAACCGCGCCGAATCCACGGTGAGGCTGGGCGACTTGAGTCGGATGTCGAAGGAACCGAAGTCGGCATAGTTTCGCTCCGGGTCCCATCCAGAACGCCCCCAATCCACGCGGCCACTGCGGCCTTTGAAGCGGCCTTTCGCGTAGATGTACTCTCCAGCTGTTCGTTTGACCACCAAGGTGTCGCCCTTGGCCAACGCCTGCAGTGTTCCCGTGGGACCCAGAAAAAGGCGTGGAGCGCCCTGTTCAGGGAGCGACATGGCCATGGGGCCTTCAAACGACCAGGATACACTCTGAGTCTGGTGGAAGACCCCGTCGAGCAACAGATCCTTGCCTACCGAGAGCAGCGGAGCAAAGTCGGATGCCCATCGGCGTTCCTGCATGGCGCGCTCTACGGCAGCGTCCCATGCAGCAAACGGAATTCTCAAGGAGTCACCTGCCAGCGCCGCCTGCACACTTCGGGCATATCCGAACCGCTCAGGGAACGCGCCGAGATTGCGCTCTTCCATTTGGGTCAAGCGTTCGATGAACACCGAGGTGATCGCCGTGTCGGCGCCCGGAGCCGTGATCAAAGGCACCAACTTCCGGTCCAGGAACCGGGCCGCATCCTTGTCAAAAGGCTCCACCTCCTTGGCCAACTTCTGCGCGGCTTTCTCCAACGCCACTCGGTCCAATTCCTGCGCCCAACATGACGCCATGACGCCCATGCAACACCCAGCCAGCGCCAGAATCCTTCGAATCGACCACAAACACTTCATCAATTCTGGGAAATTAAACGCTCCGCATGCGCCCGCGGTATCTTGCGGCGTCGGATGATGAACCTGTTGCACACATTGCGCGCTCGGCCACAGATCGTCCCCCGCTGGGCGATCTTCTCCATCGACCTCGCCTTGGGCGTGGTGGCCTTGGGCGTGGCTTACGCGCTTCGCTTCGAGTTCGACATCCCCTCCCACGAACTGGACGCCGCCCGCCGCTTCTTGCCAGCCTACCTCGCCTTCCGCGCGTTCGGCATGCTGGTCCACCGCAGCTTTGCCGGCATCATCCGCTTCAGCGGCTCCAGAGACGCACGCCGCGTCCTGCTGGCCTTGACCACGGGTTCCGCCTTGTTCCTGACGCTCAATCTCACCTACCGTGCCTTGGGCATGGCCTATCCGGTGCCTTTGAGCGTCATGGCCATCGAACTGCTGGGTTCGGCCGTCCTGCTCACCGGGTTTCGCATCACGGTCCGTTCCGTCTATCAGCGTTTCCAAACTGCACGCCCCACCCCGGTGGTGGTGTTCGGAGCCGGGGAAGCCGGTCTCATCACCAAACAGGCCGTCGAACGCCCCAGTGCAGACCCCCTTCGCGTGGTGGCCTTCCTGGACGACGACCCCGCCAAGCACGGCAAGGACATCGATGGGGCCCCCATTCATCCAGCCAATCGGGCGGCGAGGGTGTTGCAGGACACCGGAGCCAAGCGGCTCATCGTCTCCATCCAGCATTTGTCCCCTTCCAGAAAAGCCGCTGTCATCGACGCCGCACTCGAACTCGGTCTCCGCGTCATGGACGTTCCGCCTGCGCAACGTTGGATCCAAGGCGAATTGAGCGCTGGCCAGCTGCGGGATGTGCGCATCGAAGACCTCTTGGGCCGTCCCGTCATCGAATTGGACGCGTCGGCCATCTCTGCCCAACTGCAAGGCGCCAAGGTGGCTGTGACCGGAGGCGCTGGGTCCATTGGGTCAGAACTTGTCTTTCAAGCTTTGGCCCGCGGCGCAGCCGAAGTGCTGGCCTTGGACATTGCGGAAACGCCCCTGCACGACCTCGGCTTGCACGCCCGCTCGCGTTATGGAGAAGGCGCCTCAAAACTCCATACCTGCATTGGCGATGTGCGCGACAGCGACGGGTTAAAGGAAACCTTTGAGACATTCCAGCCCGACATCGTCTACCACGCTGCAGCCTACAAGCACGTTCCGGTCATGGAACGACAGCCGCTGCAAGCCTGGCGCACCAACGTCCTGGGCACCACCCATGCGCTCGAGGCCGCCAAAGCTGCAGGGGCACATTCCTTCGTCTTGGTGAGCACCGACAAGGCCGTCAACCCTTCCAGCGTGATGGGCGCCTCCAAACGCATGGCCGAATTGGCCGTTCGAAGCGTGGGAGAAGGGGGCGATATGAAATGCGTCATCACCCGATTCGGCAACGTGCTCGACAGCAATGGAAGCGTGATTCCCCTGTTCCGCCGTCAAATCGAACAGGGCGGGCCGATCACTTTGACCCACCCCGACGTGACCCGGTATTTCATGACCATTCCGGAAGCGGTTCAATTGGTGATGGAAGCGGCGGCAACCAGCGCCGGAGACGACATCTACGTGTTTGACATGGGCGAACGTGTCCGCATCGCCGACCTCGCCCGCCGCATGATCCGGCTGGCTGGTCTTGTCGAAGGACAGGACATCCAAGTGGACATTGTGGGACTGCGTCCTGGAGAGAAGCTCCATGAAGAGCTCATGAGTGGTCAAGAAAACCTCTTGCCCACGCACCATCCCAAAATCCTCCGGGCCGCCCGGACCCCAGTGGATGGCGATGCCGTGCGGGACAGCATTGCGCAAAGCCGGTCCAACGGGTGGACAGATGGCGATGTGCGGACCGCATTGGGCCAGCACATTCCCGAATACACGCCCGATCCGGCCTCCATGCCTGAAATTGAATCACCATGACTTTCGACCCCGCCACAGAGGAGCGTTTGCTTCAAGACTTGCGCAGCTATTTCGGCTATGCCGACGATCAGATTGAATTCAGCTGGTCCGAGCGGGAGGGCATACACGAGGTGGCTCTGTTCACCTACAACCCCCGGCACACCCACCGATTCCTGTTCCACAAATCGCATGGCTCCAATCGGGTACAAGCCCTTCAAGCCCTGCTCGACTACACGCAAACCCACCGGGACCGCGAGCAGAGTTATACCGTCCAATGGCGGGTGGCCGGCGAGACGGAATTGCACACCAGCTACTTCAGCGCCGGCAACATTCTGATGGCACTGGACAAATTCTTCGCGGGACGCGATCCGCACACCGTTCAGGTCTTCAGCGTGGCACTCAACCCCGTCAGCTGATTGGTTCGCGACACGTTTCCATCACTCGCTGGACCGGGCGAAGGCCTCTTCAAGGCCAAGGGCAGCAAGTTCCACGGCTATGCCTTTCCCCTTCCCTTCCACGACGAATCCGCTTCGGCGAAGGCGGTGCAAGTCTGCCTCGATGAAGTGCGCAAAGCACACCACGCCGCCCGACATGTCTGCTATGCTTGGCAATTCGGCCCTGAACGCTTCCGCGCAGCCGATGACGGAGAGCCGGGCGGCAGCGCGGGCGCACCCATTCACGGCGTCCTCCGCGCCCACGATCTTCACTGGAGCTTGATTGCCGTGGTGCGCTATTTTGGCGGTGTGAAGCTCGGTGTGGGAGGCCTCATTGAAGCCTATCGCGAGGCGGGAAGAGAAGCCGTGCGGGACGCCGGTCTGTCGGTCAACGTCCTCAAACTGCCCATGACCTTCGGGTACACACCCGACTTGACCCGGCACGTGATGCAGGCCATCCAAAAAGTCGAGGCCGACATTGTCGGTGAACGCTATACGGACCGCTGCCTGGTGGACATCGCCGTCGCGGCAGGCGATGCCGAGAGCATGACCCAAGCCCTCCTTGACATCCATGGGGTGGAACAGATTTCCCCCAAACCCACTTCCAATGCGTAACAAGAACTCCCTCCATCACCATTTGAAGTGGACCCTGCTCCCAATGCTGTTTGCCATGCCCTTCGCCGCTTCCGCCCAATTGGAATTCGAGCACAATGGCACCATCCGCTCGTACTACATGGAGGGACCGGACCCCATTCCTGCCGGAGCGCCCATAGTGGTCGTCTTGCATGGGTACACCAGCAGCGCGCAGCTGATTCGAGCGTACAGCGGATTCACACCGCTCGCGCAACAAGAAGGCTTCGTCGCGGTCTTCCCCCAAGGGACAGAGAACGACTTCGGCATCCCCCACTGGAACGCCAACATTGGATTCAGCAACACCGATGACCACGGCTTCCTCGTGGCACTGGTGCAGCACTTGCAGGAAGAATACGGGCTCAGCGAATCCTGCACGTACGCCTGCGGCATGTCCAACGGCGGATACATGAGTTACTCCCTGGCCTGCGAGCACCCGGAAGTGTTCTGCGCAGTGGGATCCGTCACGGGGGCCATGAGTGCGGCCGATTTTGGCTGCACCCCAAGCGAAGTGGTTCCCGTCGTCCACTTGCACGGCACCGACGATGACATCGTCACCTACGACGGCGGTGTGGGCTTCGCAGGATGGGGCGGCTCGGGTGTTCCAGAGATCATCGAACACTGGACCGAGCTGATGGGTACGACCACACTCGAGGAGTCCAACCTGCCCAACCTCGAATCCGTGGACAACACCTCTGTGGATTTTCTGCGCTACGCGGGGGCATCCGGCGGGCAGGAATTCCACCATTACCGGGTGAATGGCGGTGGCCACGATTGGTTTGGCGTCTGGGGCAGTCAGGATGTGGAAGCCACAGAAGTGCTCTGGGACTTCTTCTCCTCTCAATGTGCTGGGGAATTCACGGACATTGCAGAGACGACAAGAACCCACATCATCCTCGAGCGGGTCGGCCACGGCATCCGCATGGGACAAAGCGGCCACGTTCAAGTGGTAGACCTTCAAGGGCGCATCCTGAGCCGTCTGGATCTCAACGCGGGAGAATTTTGGACGCCCTCCGGCCAAGGCATTCGGTTGCTTCGCGCGACGGCCGCCGGCCGCCTGCCCGAAGTCCTGCTCTGGAATTGATTCAGGCGGGCTTTCGAACGACCTGGAGGTAGCGCTCCTGCCCCAAGGCACAGCGGTCAAAGCGACTTTGTCCGAAGAGCGACACCAAGTCCATTTCTTCCACCTCGAACCCAACCGAGCGATACCGGTCGGCATAATCCATGCCGTACAGCCGGACATGGTCGCTCTGCCAATAGAGACGCTCGCGTTCTGCGGGATCCGTCACATTGGGGTCCTCGAGGGTCTCGGCATTGTTGCGGTCCATGGGCACTTGAAAAATACCCCAACCACCGGGCTTCATCACCCGGAAATACTCCGCCATCACCTTCCGGTCGTCGGCCACATGCTCCATGAGGTGGTTGCCCATGATGATGTCGAAGTGGGCATCTTCATAGGGAATCTCGTGGACGTCAAAATGTATGTCCGCCCAAGGCGAGACCAAGTCGGCCCGGACGACCTCCAGGCCCTCCGCCCGATTGAACCGTTTGAGAAAGCAATACTCCGGTGCCAGGTGGAGCATCTTGCGACCAGATCCACCTGAAAACAAGTCGCTGTGTTCCGTCAGGTACATCCAGACGGCACGGTGGCGCTCCAAACTCAGCGTGTCGGGTGCCAACGCATTGGGACGACTGCGGTCACCGCGGCCATAGGAGAGGAAATTGCGATAGCGCCTGCCATTGATCGGGTCCTCGAACCGGCTGCCCCGCAAAAACGGAGAACACAACTGCAACGCGAGGTGTGCCACCCGTTGAAGCTGGTGTCGCGGAACGATGCGGGTGACAAATGAAATCAGCAGGCGCATGGGCCGCCCAAGATAAGGCCGGAGCGAGCGCGATTCGATTCAACGGATGACCACCTCTCGGATGATGTCTGATCCGAGATGCCCATTGATCAGGGTTCGGATCCGAGACCGGGCCATGAGGAACTCTTCCTTCATCGGGGCAGAATCCAGTTCCACGGTCAGAACACCCTCTCGAACCTTGAGATAGCGCGTTTTTCGGGACACCGCCTCCCCCATGACCTCTCGCCAAGCCGCCTCCGCTTCAGCCTCCTTGAGGCGTGCACCGTGACCGGATAGCTTGAGCCAGTGACTCAACGCATCTCCAAGAGACACAGCCTCGCCTTTCCGCGGCGCCCGGTTGCGGTTGCGGCGGGGACGGTTCATGGCGTCGATGTGTTGCTGGGCTCTGTGATGGCAACGACCCCGTCTTGTGTGACGTGCCATGCTGCGAAAGGGACTTCAGCATCGCGCAGCAAAGCAGGAATGCGCTCGGGATCCGTGTCAGAAATGAAGACTTGTCCGAAGCGTTCGCCCGCCAAGGTGGACATCAGGGCTCCAGCGCGATGGGCGTCAATCTTGTCGAAAATGTCATCCAACAAAAGGATGGGTCGACGGCCCACGCGACGGGCCAAGTGCTCCACTTGCGCCAACCGCAACGCGAGCAAAAACGTCTTCTGTTGGCCCTGACTGCCAAACCGCTTCAAGGGATGGTCTCCAATCCGGAACAAAACATCGTCCTTGTGAACCCCGACCGTCGACCGGCGCAACCGGCGGTCATCTTCTCGGGCTTCCACCAAAGCCTTGCCGAACTCCCCGGACTTCACTTTGGTCGACAGGGACATGCCCACGGATTCCCTGCCTTTGCACAAGCTGGTGTGGATGCGGTCGAACTCCGGCGTGAATTCCGCTAAAAAACGCGCCCGCTCGGCCGCAATGGATTCCGCCAAAGGCACCATGCGCTCGTCCCAGGGCTCCAATTGACCTTCGTCCCAGACCCGATTTTCGGCGAAAAAGCGCAGCAAGTTGTTGCGTTGCTGTACGAGGTGTTGATACTGCATCAACCGGTCGAGGTAGGGACGATCGTATTGGCTGATGACCATGTCCATCCACTTGCGGCGCACTTCGCTGCCATCCAGAATGAGTTCCGCATCGGCCGGAGCAATCATCACCACAGGATAGCGCCCCACATGGTCTGCCAACTTCGAATACGCCTTGCCATTCCGTTTGAGCAGCTTCTTTTGCCCCTTCGCTACCGCACAAGCCACGCGGTCCGTTTGCTCACCCGCACCATCATCCAAGGCAAACGCCCCCTCGACGAGGAAGGCCTCTCGGCCGTGTCGAATGTTCTGGGAATCGATCGGGTTGAAATACCCCTTGGCATTGCCCAGGTAATGCACCGCATCCAGCACATTCGTCTTTCCTGTACCATTGTCGCCAAGCAGGCAATTGACCTGCGGACACAGGTCGAGCTCGACTTCCTCGTGATTCTTGAAGTCAAGCAATTGCATGCGGGTAAGACACATGCGGATGGAGGAAGTCTCAGACTCGGTCACTTTGGCTATTTTTGCCGTCCGCAAAAGTGGGCTTCGGCCCTCGGATGTGGCCCGGCTTTTTCCACGGAGAATTCCGGAGCTTATCAAGAACGACAACATCGACCTCCATGGCCGCAGACAACAACACCGGCGCTCCGATTGAAGAACTGACCGACAAGACGGAACAGTTCATTGAAAACAACAGCCGCAACCTGATCATCGCGATTGCCGCAGTGGCCGTCGTCATCCTCGGCATCGTCGGCTACGGCAAGTTCATCGTCGAACCTGCCGAAATGGAAGCCAATGAGCACGTCTGGCGCGCCGAGCAGTACTTCATGATGGACAGTGTGGACCTCGCCCTCAACGGGGACGGTCTCTACCCTAGCCTGCTCGAAGTCATCGACAACCACGACGGTACCAAAGCGGCCTCCCGTGCTGGCTATGAGGCGGGCATCCTGCTCCGCCAGCAGGGCGACTTCGCTGGTGCCATCGAAGCCTTTGAAAACGCCGGCTTGAACGACGACATCCTCTCCACGCTCGCCACCATCAACATCGGCGATTGCGAAGTGGAACTGGGCAACCTCGATGCTGCCGCCAGCGCCTTTGACCGCGCCGCCAGCATGGCAGGCAGCTCCATTGGTGAAGACTACCTCGCTCCCATCGCCCTCTACAAGGGTGCGTTGGTGGACCTCGAATTGGGCGACAATGGCAGTGCGAAGTCCAAGCTGGACCGCATCGTCCAGGATTACTCCGCCTCCAACCTCAAGGCCACGGCTGAAGGCCTCGCCGCCTCCATCACAGGCTGATTGTTCATGGCCACAGAAGGTCACGACCTCTCCGCCTTTGACGTGGAGGGCCTCCGGGATTGTGCGGACTTCCGCATCGGATTGGCTGTGGCCGAATGGAACCACGAAATCACCCATGCCTTGCGGGATGGGGCGCTGCATGTTCTCTCCGAGGTCGGCGTGACCGACATCCTCAACCGCAACGTTCCGGGAAGTTTTGAATTGCCTTTGGCCTGCCAATGGCTCCTGACCCACGGCCGTTGTGATGCCGTCATCGCTGTCGGCAGTGTCATTCGCGGAGAGACAGCCCACTTCGACTACGTCTGCCAAGCCGCAGCCTCGGGCGTCCTGCGCGCTGGAATGGATGCGGACAAGCCCGCGGTCTTCTGCGTTTTGACAGACGACAACATCGAACAGTCCCGCGCGAGATCCGGAGGTCGACACGGCAACAAGGGTGTGGAGGCTGCTGTGGCAGCGCTGCAAATGGCGCGCCTTCGCCGGGAACTCCAACACGGACAAGATTGGGGCATCGGACTGTGAACCGCCCCCTCCATCAACACCCCCTCTTTGCCCCCCTCGCGGTCGGCCTCTTGTTGAGGCTCATTGCGGCCACATTCAGCACAGGCTACCTGATGCACGACGACCACTTCCTGGTGGTCGAAGCCGGCGCCAGCTGGGCCGCCGGTGAGGACTACAACCGCTGGTTGCCGTGGAACCAGACCGGAGAGCCGGAGGCGCATCCCGCCAACTTCGCCTACGTCGGAACCCAGTTTTTCATCTTTGCGGCCCTCCCCCACCTTGGCCTCTCCGATCCACAGCACCAGATGTGGGTCATCCGCATCCTGCACGGTCTGTACTCCTGTCTTCTCATCCTGCTCGCCTATGGGCTGGCCCGTCATCTGGCCCCGTCCAAGCCTTCCGTAGCGGTCACGGCAGCCTGGTGGATGGCCGCCGGAGGATTCTGGCCGCTCCTGTCCGTCCATCAATTGGTGGAGATGGTGTGCATTCCGCCGCTCATGTGGGCGTTCTGGGCCCTGAGTCGCGAGGAACGCCTCGGGTGGAAGGCCATCGTCACCGCGGGCATCGGCATTGGCATCGCCACTGGACTGCGCTACCAATGCGGCCTGTTCGGCATCGGCCTCGTTCCAGTTCTCCTGCTCCAGAAACAGCTGCGCGCGCTCCTTGCCATCGGGTTCACCGCATTGACCACCTTTTTCCTCATGCAGGGAGCGGACCTCTTCGTGTGGGGCGAGCCTTTGGTCCAGCTCCGCGCGTACATCGACTACAACGCCGAAAACGCAGGCAACTACCCGAGCGGCCCCTGGTATCAGTACATCCTCACCCTGCTCGGACTGCTCATTCCCCCATCGAGCCTGATGATCTTTTGGGGTGCCCTCCACCGGCGTTCTGCCCAGCCGGTGTGGTGGCGGGTGGCCATTCCCGTGGTCGCCTTCCTCGTCTTCCACAGTGCTTTCGTCAACAAGCAGGAACGCTTCATCCTACCGGCCGTACCGGCCCTTCTGGTCCTTGGCGCCGTAGGGTGGGACCTGTGGCGCCAGCGCAGCCGTTGGTGGTCTCGACACCGTCGCTTGGAGCAGGCCTTGTGGAGCGCATTTTGGGCATTGAACATCGTGCTGCTCGCCGGCACTGTCACGTATGAGGCCAAACGCGCCCGGGTCCAGGCCATGTCCTTCCTGTACGAGGCCGGTGCTGAAGATTTCGCCATGATTCAGGTCGACAGCGGATCGATGCCGCCGCGGTTCTATAGCGGAGGCTGGCACGTCCATCACATTGACAATCGCCGGGATAGCCGCGCGAAACCGCCTGCTGAAGTAGCGGCCCGTTGGTGCGCCCATCCGCCGGAATACTTGCTGTTCCAAGGCAGGGAACACTTGGCTGAAGCCGTGCAAGCCTATAAGGCGGACCTGCCTGGAATCCGGTATGTCACCACGATTCAATCCAGCCGCATCGACCGTTGGCTCGAGCGGTTGAACCCCATCAATTCCTCGGAGCGCATCATGATTTATGCGGTCGAGGATGCCCTTCCTTGTCCTTGACCATAAAGCCCTTGCCCATGGCCCATTTCACCCCTGAATTCCACGCCTTCTTCTCCGGACTCGAAGCCCACAATGACCGTGACTGGTTCGCCGCGCAAAAAAAGGACTACGAACGGCACGTCCGCGACCCCTTCAAAGTGTTCGTCACCGAGCTCATTGTCGCCTGCGCCGAACGCGATGAGGATTTTGCCGGAACCGAAGCCAAGAAGTGCATTTTTCGCATTCACCGGGACACGAGATTCTCCAAGGACAAGACACCGTACAAGACCCATGCCTCGGCCGGCATTGCCCCCGGCGGCAAGAAATCGAGCGATCCCGGACTGTATTTCCACGCCGATGCCCACTCCGTTCGCATTGGTGGTGGAGCGTACTGGATGGAAAAAGACGACCTGTACATACTGCGGGAACAGATGGCATCCAATCCTCAGGCATTCAACGACTTGATCGCCGACCCTGACTTTGTTCGACACTATGGCAGCGTGCTGGGCGAGCGCAACGTTCGTCTGCCCAAGGAGTTCCAAGCGCCTGCGGAATCCTGTCCCCACATCCTCAACAAACAGTTCTACTACATGGCCAATCTGCCGGCCGCCACGCTGCTACGTGACGACTTGATCGATGTCGTGATGGCCCATTTTGATGCCGCCACGCCCCTCCGCAACTACCTCAAAGACGGCCTTCGGGCCGGTTGATGGCTAACTTCCCGCCTCCATGAAATTCTCCCGCCTCTACCCCGCTGGTTTCGCTGCTCTGCTCGCGACCTGCACACTCACTGCATTGGGTCAATACCCCGGTTGGCAACAGGAAATGGACTGCACCATGGACATCACCATGGACGTCGGTGTGCACCAGTACGCCGGCGTCATGGAGTTGACCTACATCAATCACAGCCCGGATGTGCTGGAACGCATCCCGTTTCACCTGTTCTTCAATGCCTTCCAACCTGAAAGCATGATGGATGTGCGCAGCCGGAACATCGTCGACCCGGACCGTCGCGTCGGAGATCGCATCGTGAACCTGCCCGAAGAAGAATGGGGCTGGATCAAGGTGAACGAAGCCCGCGTCGGCAAAGCCTCCGCCGAATTCAACACTGTGGGTACCATCGGGTGGCTGACCCTCCCCAAGGCTCTCGCCCCCGGCAAGAAGGTCCGCATCCACCTCGCATGGGACGCGCAAGTTCCCCGCCAAGTCCGCCGTTCCGGCTGGATGAATGCGCAAGGCGTCGAATACAGCATGACCCAATGGTACCCGCGTGTGTGTGAGTATGACCACCACGGCTGGCACACCAACCCGTACATCGGCCGGGAATTCCATGGGGTCTGGGGGGACTACGACGTGACCATTCACATGCCAGCGGCCTACATGATTGGAGGCACCGGCGTGCTGCAGAATCCAGAGGACTGTGGCCATGGGTACGGCGATGGCCCGACGCCGAGTGAAGGCATCATCGACTGGCATTTCGTGGCGGAGAACGTCATCGACTTCGCTTGGGCGGCCGATCCCGACTTCGTTCACAAGGCCCTGCAGATGGAGGACGGCCCCCTGTTGCATTTCATCCACCAAGCGGACACGAGCTACAGCGCATGGGAAGAGCTTCCCGAGATCGCCGCCCGCGCCATGGAGTACTACTCGGACCACGTCGGCACCTACCCCTGGCCGCAGTACACCGTCATCGAAGGCGGAGATGGCGGCATGGAGTACCCAATGTGCACGCTCGTCCGCGGCAACCGCAACCTGCGCAGCCTCGTCGGCGTCACCGCCCACGAGATGGCCCACGCCTGGTTCCAGGGCCTGCTCGCCACCAACGAAAGCCTCCACGAATGGATGGACGAAGGGTTCACTTCCTGGATCGAATCCGAGTTCCTCGCCGAGGAGTTCAACGAGTCTCGCGACCAACCGCACTACTGGGCGTACGGCGGCTACCTCAACCTCGTGCGGGATGGTGGCGAGGAGCCCCTGTCCACCCACGCCGACCACTACGTCACCAACCGGGCTTACGGTACCGGTGCCTACAGCAAGGGCGAGGTGCTGATGAACCAACTCGCCGCCGTCATCGGCCGTGAAGCGCGGGATGCCGGCATCAAGCGGTACTTCGACGAGTGGGCCTTCAGCCACCCCGGACCCGTGGATTTCAAGCGGGTCATGGAGCGCGAAAGCGGACTGGAGCTCGACACGTACTTCCAATACATGTTGAATTCCACCCACCACGTCGACGTGGCCATCCGCAGCGTCGTGGTAACCGAGGACGCGACCACCATCACACTCGAGCGTGTCGGCTTGCTGCCCCTTCCAGTGGATGTCCGCATCACCGATGCCAATGGCACCGTCTCCGACCACCACCTTCCCCAAGTGGTGACCCAAGGACACCGTCCCTTGGCAGAAGCAGAAACCGTGCACGCGGCTTGGCCATGGACCCACCCCACGTACACCCTCACCTTGCCGAACTCCATGCCGGGATGCACCGTCGAAGTGGACGCAGCGCGCCTGACCGCCGATGCAGACCGCTCCAACAACCTCGTGGAACTGTCCAGCGGCACCCTGCAGGAGTGGCGCAACGACGGTGGCGACCACTGATGCTTACTGACAAACTCAGCGATAACGGCCTTCACTGGGGACTTCAGGCGCTGCTCGGCGCGCTGTTGCTGGGCGGACTGGGGCCCATCGCCCTCGACATGGAGGGGGTGCTTCCATTGAGCCTCCAATCCCTGCTCGTCTGCTGGATCCCCCTCATGCTGGGGTGGCGCGCCGGCGGGCTCGCCGTAGTGGTCTACCTCCTCGCGGGGATTGCCGGGCTGCCGGTCTTCGCCGACTACCGCTCCGGTGTGGAGGTGATCGCCGGACCCACTGGAGGATACCTGCTGGGCTTTCCCATCGTGGCATTCCTGCTTGGCCTGTTCGCAGACCGCGTGCCCGGGGAAACGCCCCGCCAGAAATACGGGTGGGTCGCCCTCGGTATGGTGGCCGGACACGCCGTCATTCTCGCGTTCGGCATTCCCTGGCAAATGCGGTTTGACCCGACCCTCGACGTCACCGCCCTCGTCCAAACGCTGGCCCGTCCCATCGCCCTGAAATCGGCCATGGGCACCCTTCTTTCGGTCCTCGTCCTGCGCGGGGTTCAGGGACGGGCGTAATTTGCCCGCATGAATTCCAACTTTCTCTCAGGTCGCTGGTCGACTGGACTTCTCGGAATGTGCGCCTTGCTCGCTTCGTGTGCAGGGCCATCTTCCTCAGAAGACGCCGCTTCCAATGCCAAGGCCCAACGCGTTCTCGCCATGAACCAAGTCACCGATCACCACAGCTACTCCCGTCCAGCTGAAGCCCGCATCACCCACCTCAACTGGGACGCGACCGTGGACTTCAACACGCGGACCATCACCGGCACGGCGACCTACGACATCGAGACGGCAGACGATGCCCAACGCATTGTCTTCGACACCCATGACCTCACCGTGCACACGGTCACCGTGGACGGAGCTGAAGCCTCCTTCACCCTAGGCGATGCCCAACCCTTCATTGGAAGTGCCTTGACGGTTCCCCTGTCGGAGGACGCCAAGCAAGTGGCCATCCACTACACCTCCAGCCCGGATGCCAACGCCCTGCTATGGGTGGAAGCCCAGGAAGACCAGGCGCCCTTCCTCTTCACCCAAAGTCAGGCCATCCTGGCGCGGACGTGGATTCCGGTGCAGGATTCGCCGGGCGTCCGGTTCTCATATGACGCTACGGTCAATGTGCCGAAAGGGCTGATGGCGCTGATGAGTGCCGAGAACCCCACCGAGGTCACGCCCGAAGGCCGCTACACCTTCCGCATGGCACAGCCGATTCCCGCCTACCTGCTGGCCCTGGCGGTGGGGGAAGTGGAATTCCGCTCGGTTGGAGACCGCTGCGCCGTATACGCTACGCCAGACCTGATCGACAGGGCTGCGTATGAATTTGCTGAAATGGAAGACTTGCTTCTCGCGGCAGAGGGGCTGTACGGCCCATACGCTTGGGAGCGGTATGACTTGCTCATTCTCCCCGCGGCCTTCCCCTTCGGCGGAATGGAGAATCCCCGTTTGACGTTTGCCACCCCCACCATCATCGCCGGGGACCGGTCCCTCGTCTCGCTGGTGGCCCACGAGTTGGCCCACTCCTGGAGCGGCAATCTCGTGACCAACGCCACATGGGATGACTTCTGGCTCAATGAAGGCTTCACCGTCTATTTCGAGCAGCGCATCATGGAGGCCGTGTACGGTCGGGATGTCAGCGAAATGCTCGCCACCCTGAGCTACCAGGGACTCGTCGACGAGGTGGACGCCATCAGCGACCTCAATCCCGACGACACCCATCTGAAGCTCCACCTGCAGGGCCGCGATCCCGATGACGGCATGACCGCCATCGCCTATGACAAAGGCTACTTCTTCCTGCGCTTGCTGGAAAACACCGTGGGGCGCGAGCGTTTCGACGCTTGGCTGTCGAACTACTTCGAGACGTATGCCTTCAAGGGCATGGACACCGAACGGTTCGTGACCTATTTGAAAGAGACCCTGCTTGCTGATGAAGCCGACCTCGCGGCCGCTCGCCTCGATGAATGGATTTACGGACCGGGGTTGCCCGACAACTGCCCCCAAGTCGCCAGTGCCCGAATCGAGCGAGTGGACGCCACCTTGGCAGGTTGGGAATCCGGCGACATCGCCACGGCGGACTTGCCTTGGAACGAGTGGGTATACCAGGAGCGCTACCGCTTCCTGTCCAACCTCGCGGATGACACTCCGGCCGAGCGCATGTCCGACCTCGACGCCACATGGAGCATCGGCAGCACGGGCAACAACGAAGTTCTGTTTGCCTGGATGGAGCAGTCCGTCCGCAGCCACTACACGCCGACCTATCCGCGACTGGAGTCCTTCCTCATCGAGGTCGGTCGCCGCAAGTTCCTCACGCCGCTGTACCGCGCCATGAAGGAGACGGACCAAATGGACATGGCGCTGGACATCTACGGCAAGGCACGCTCCGGATACCACAGCGTGGCGACGGGCACCATGGACGAATTGCTCGGTTGGGCGGAAGGCAACAGCTGATTTCGCCGACCAGAAGGACAAAAAAGGCCGCCCGATGGGGCGGCCTTTTTCTTGAGGACCAGTTTGAATCTCAGCGGGTCAAGTTGATGAACCCTTTGATTTCCCGCTTCTCATTGGTCGATTCCGAATAAAGGACGACCCGGTACGCGTACACCCCATCGAGGGCATAGTACCAAGCTGTGGGGTCCACCACCTCGTCGTCTGCTTGTCCAGCCCACCCGGTATCGACGTCCTTGGTGTGGAAGACCTCTTCGCCCCAGCGGTTGTAAACCCACATCTCGAAACGGTCGGGATCGATGTCTGTACCATACACCGCCCATAGGTCATTGAATCCGTCGTTGTTCGGCGTGAAGCTGTTGGGGATGAACACATTGAAGAAGTCGAAGATCTCAATGTTCCGGGTCACTTGGCTCTCACAACCGTTGGTGTCCAGCACCGCCAAGGTCACGGGGTAGATGCCCCCTTGGCCCATCGGGAACGTGTACGTCGGATTCGGCTCGAAACTCGTCGCCTCCGGGTCGCTGATGATGAACGTCCAATCCCACTGGACCACGTTTGGGGATACGCTGCTCGTGAAATCGATGCGCGTCTCCGGCGCCGTGGTCGGCTGTGGTCCGGCATCGAAGCCCACGCTCGGCGGCGTGTACACTTGGATGTAGTTGTCTGCAATGGTCGTGTTGACACAGCCCGTGGTGGTGATCACCGACAGGGAGATGTCATAGACGCCGGGCTCCTCGAAAATGTGGACCGGAGCACCTTCAGCGCTCTGTCCGCCGTCTCCGAAATCCCAAGCGACACTCTGGACGAGGGTGGAAGGGATGCTGTGGGAGAAGGGAATCGCTTCTGGCACGCATCCCCGGGTGGGGTCCGCTGTCAAAGTCAGACCAAACGGCTGTTCTACTTCGACTTCCATGCAGGCCGTCACAGGTGGTGTGGTGCAAGCCTCGGAAACGGTCACACAAAACTCTCCGGTCAACGGGGGTACGAATCCAACTTGATNCTCCTCACCGTTGGCGAAGGCCACCCCGTCGTAAGTGAACTCGTAGGAATAACCGTTGCCCTCACCGCCCGTCACATTGACTGCAGACAGCATTACCTCGTCTCCCAAGCAGATCATGTCGTCACCATCGATGCCCACCGTGAAGCCGTCGTAAATGCCGACCGTAACAGAGCCCGGGAGGGTGATACACCCAGCAGCATCCGTACCCTGCACTTCGTAGGTCGTGGTGCCCGTCGGGCTGACCAAAATGGAGGCGCCCACACCGACAGGATCGCCATCGGACGTCCAATTGAATCCGTAAGGGCCGCCGGACGCCGCTTCAGCCGTCAACACAGCCGCACCTCCAATGCAAATGATGTCGTCCGGGCTGACCGTGATCCCGGGTGGTTCAGGATCAGCGAGGTCATAGTCAGAAGTGTAACTGCACCCGGTCTGGTCACTGACTTCCAACGTATAAGAGCCCGCTTCCAAGTTGTCAAACACCAGCAATCCTCCGCCGTAATTCTGCTGCTCCAGCACCCCAGTCGCATCGCTCAACACAACGTCCCACGGTCCATCTGCGGCGGGCTCGTTGATGTCGATTTGGATGCTGCCGTCCGTGATTAAGCAAGTCGGATCGCTGAAATCCGTCGAGTACTCAAACCCGGGGACCACCAAAACCGTATCCGTCGTGGCACAATTCTCCAACCCAATGGGCTCCACAAAGACCACATACTCCGTTGGAGTGCCATCGAACGTATTCACGGTGGGCTGAGCGCTGGTGGGGTTGGTCAAGTTGTCTGGGGGCTCCCAGCTCCAGTTGAACCCGCAAGCGTCCTGACCACAGCCGGCGCACCAACTGACTTCAGAATAAGTTCCCGATCCACAGCTCACACTGCCGTCCGAGGTGAAGAGCACCGTCAAGCACCCGTCCGGGTTGGTGGCCATCACCGCCGACTCCGGGTAGTCCCCAGTCAAGTCCACCAGCTGCGGTGCATTGATGTCAGACCCGTCAAACACCTGAATGTGGTCGAAGAAATTCTCGATCTGTCCATCGTAGAACAAGATGCTCATCATGGTGCCGTCCCCCGGGTTGTCCGGGCAATAGGTCCACGTGGTGTTCTCGTTGTTGTCGTAGCAGTAAGTGGTCGTGCCTTGATCTCCGCCACAGGGAGATGACCCCCCCCCCACAAAGGCGCCTTGCAACTGCACAGGATCGCCACAAAAGACCTGATCCGGACCCGCCGTGATGCTGTTTTCCGGACCTTCCACCACCTCGATACTGAGGGTCGTGTCAAAGGTGCAGCTGAAGTTGTTGGTGACCGTAAACGTGTAGTCATAGATGCCCGGTTCGTCCAGGATGATGTCGCAGTAATTCGCATCAAAGTCCTGGTTGATGATGCCAGGGCCCGTCCAGAACGAGCTGTCTGCATCGAGACCGATGGTCGGCGTGAAGGTGGTCACGCCAGGAATGAGCGCCGGATTGAGATTCAGGCCCCACTCAAAAATGTACCCGTTGTCAATGGCGAGGTTGTCGACCACCGAGAAGGTCCAGGTACCATTCAAAGGACATCCCACGAAATCACAGAGGTCGCCTTCTGAAGTGTAGATGCCCGGATTCGCGATGTTGTTGCTTTCTGCGTTGCCGGCGTTGTCCGTGTAGGTGACGTTGGTCCAGTTCGCATTGTCGTTGATGTTGGAGGCGATGTCCGGATTGGGACTCCACCCGTAATCGTACCCCGTTCCGGGCACATTGGTCCCATCGTCCACGGCCTCGCCGAGAAAGCATGCACCGCCACCATTGGGGTAGCTCATCAACGGCACCGTGGTCCCATCCGGACAGGTGATCGTCAAGTCCAAGTCCCCCATGTAGCTGTGCTCCATGTTGACCGTGATCGACAACAGGTCATCACAACTCTCCAAGGTCTCACCATCCTCGAAGAAATCGAAGTTGAGCTCACTGGAATAGCTGAAACCAGCGCCATCGGCGAGGTACGTCTCTCCCGCCACAACCTGAGGAGGCAGTGCCGTCCACGTGACACTCTGCACCGGATTGCCATCGACGAATGCCGGACTGCCTGCACACACCGGCGTGCTCTGNAAACTGTTGAACAGCGGAATGGTGCTGACCAGAACCTGCAAGGGTTGCAGGTTGAGCGACACGCAACCATTGTTGTCGATCACACTCAAGTTGACGACGTACTCACCCGGCTCATCGAAACTGTGGGTCACGTTGCCACTGTTGTCCAAGGTGTCGATCGTACCGTCGTCGAAATTCCAGATCCAATTCTCCAGGTTGAAACCAGGCTCCGCAACAGAGCCGGCGTCGCCGAAGGTGATGGGCTCATTGAGGCAAACCCCGATGGACAAGGAATCCGGGTTCGGAAGCGGCGGATCCACGATCGAGCTGGCCGATGTTGGCGTGGCACAAGGCGTTGTGCAACTGATGTTGGCCTCCCATCCCGGGGCAGCGTCATTGGCCGGGCCGTTGTCCTGGAAGACAAACGTCAAGCATCCCGTCGGGTTGTTCACGGTCGCCGTGACCGGCAAACCCTGAAGGTTGTTTCCGGTGTAATTGCCCATCGACGGAGAACCGGCATCCGGTCCGTCATAAATGAACAGGTAGTCACTGTTGTTGGGGTTGGGGTTGGTTTGGAGACCGAACGCCACAAAACTGACCGACACGGCATCGCCCGGATTGTCCGGACAGATGGTGTAGGTGAAGTTCGCATCCGGGTAGGGGTTGCCCGTCCCATCTTCGGAGTTTCCGGCATCAACGAAAATTCCAGCACAGGTCTCGACGGTCTCGTCGCCCATGATGAAAAATTGGGCCTGCATGGCCCCCGTTCCCATGACAAGGAACAGGGTGAAAAAGGCACGGAGGATCTGGTTTCGGATCATGCGCATGGTAAGCTGCAAAGGTGGAACCCGTCCGGCATTCCATTCGTTGCTTTTAGCAGAAACATCCCACGGATAAATGTGTGCAGTGGGAAAGGGAGGTCATTCGACCACCACCTCATCGGAGAAATAGGACGGTCCCACTTCGCCCTGAAGGACTGCAGTCCAACGGAAACGCTCGCCAGGCTGGGCTCTCCCCCCATCGGGCAGCCCCCCATCCCAAGCTTGAATCTCCACCGTCTCATGGACGATGTGGCCCGTGGTGTCTTCCACTCGGAACACAAAGGACAGGTCCTCGTTCATCAACTTTCTCGGGAAAAACGTGTCGTAGCGTCCGTCTCCATCCGGGCTGAACCTGGCCGAAGCCCCCAATCCGAAGCGACTGCCCACTTCAATGTCATGGGTGGCCACGCTTTGACAACCCTCGGGTGAGCTGGCCACCAATTGGATGCGGTGCTCTCCTACTCTTGGCAAGTCAAAGGCCACCGACTCCCCCGCCAAACTCGACTCGCCGTCCACCACCCACGTTGCCGAGGCGGCGTCACGGCTTCGGTTCCGCAGTGCAATGCGCGGGACCGTGGCTGCGGTCGCGGGCACTTCCCAGGTGAAATCCGCTTCCGGCTTGGGGTGGATGGTGACGAGATTCTCAATGGTCCGCGTGCGGATCAATCCGTCGCTGATGCGGGTGACACTCAGCGTGATGTCATAGGTCCCCGGCGCCTTGAAGACATGCCGTGGGCTGGATTGGCTGCTGAATTGACCATCGCCAAAATTCCAAAGGACCCGCACCTCTTTCATAGGCTGGCCCATCCGAAAGCCGATTTCCGTGCCGACGCAGGCCGCTTTGATGTCGGTCTCAAACGCTGCAGCGCGCTCTGCAGGCAAACTGGCCCAATCTTCTGGAACCGGAGTCAACTCCACCTCCTCTGGAGCAGCTTCCGCGATACCCGGCTCGGATTCCAACACCTCAGACCCCACTGTCTCAGTGCTTTCGTCAAAGAGGATGGACATGTCGTCCACAGACGGCTCGCTCCCTGTCACGTTCAACGCCGACTCGCTTGCATTCTCAGAGGCCGTATTTGCGGAGGGCTCGGCTGAGATATCCTCAGAAGCCGAATTGGCTGTCGGAGACATGTCCACCGCATCGAGTGTGGGCTCCACTGGATCTGTAAACCACAAGGCGCCACCAATCATCGCCGCTCCAGCCACAGGGCCGATGATCCAACGCCAAGATGCTGCGGCTGCGCCACCTGCTGCGCCACCCGCCATCGCGGTTTGCATGGTGGCCCAACTCGGGGCCGCCAGTCCGGGCGCCTTCCGCAAAGTCTTCTTCAGCCCCTGCTCAAAGCCCCCCACCGGCTTTTTCCGTTTGTTGTCGCGTTCTTCGCTCACTGCGTCTTCAATTTTTCCCGAAGCCACTCCCGCAAATTGCGGCGTGCTTTGGCGTAGTTCGATTTCGACGTCCCCTCCGAGATTCCGAGTTCCGCCGCAATCTCCCGATGGCTGTATTCCTCAATCGCATAGAGGTTGAACACCGCCCGGTACATCGGCGTCAATCGCTCCATCGCGTCGAGGATGTCCTTCTGGGTGAGACCTGCCCACTCCGGACCGGTCTCCACATCCGGGTACATCGTATCAGAAAACACATCGAGCATCTCCTCGTTCTCTCCCACCCACTGCAAGTGCTTGGCGGCACGAAGTGAATCGATGGCCAGATTGACCATGATGCGCCTCATCCATCCCTCGAAGGACCCCTTGAAGGTGTACCCGCCAATGTTGCCGAACACCTTGATGAATCCATCCTGCAGAACGTCCAACGCCTCCTGCTCACCAGGGATATACCGGCGAATGGCCAACAGCATCCGACCGGCAAATGCCTCGTAGATGTACTGTTGTCCCCGAACATCCTGCTGCTGCGCGAGCCGAATCCAGCTCCTCAGCTGGTCCTTCTCTGGAAGGTTGGACGATGGGTTGACGAAATGACGCACGATTGGTTGCCCCTTGGTCTCCGCCCAGCCACAAACTCATGTGGGCTTCACCACGGTTTGGGACAATATCGCCAAGGGAACGCACTTCCGGTCACCGGTCCGCTTTAGTTTCGCACCATGCGCGTGGTCGTTGGACTTTCAGGGGGCGTCGACAGCAGTGTCGCAGCCCATTTGCTCCAGGAGCAGGGCCATGAGGTCATCGGCTTGTTCATGCGCAATTGGGNCGACGACTCAGTCACCATCGACAACGCCTGCCCATGGGTAGACGATGCCAATGACGCCCTGCTTGTGGCCCAGCACCTCGGCATTCCATTCCAGGTCATCGACCTGTCCGATGCATACCGCACTCGGATCGTGGACCACATGTTTGCGGAGTACGCCGCCGGCAGGACCCCCAACCCCGATGTGCTCTGCAACCGAGAAATCAAGTTTGACCTCTTCCGCGCCGCGGCCAAGCAGCTCGGTGCGGATGCCGTGGCCACGGGTCATTACTGCCGCCGAAACACCACGGGCGAGGGCATGCACCAACTGCTGGCTGGTGTCGATGGCAACAAGGACCAGAGCTATTTTCTGTGCCAGGTGCAACAAGACCAATTGGCCGACGCCTTGTTTCCCGTGGGTGAGCTCGAAAAGCCCGAGGTGCGGCGAATCGCTGAATCCATCGGCCTGCCCACCGCCCATAAAAAAGACAGCCAAGGGCTTTGCTTTGTGGGCAAGGTGAAGCTCCCTGAATTTCTGCAGCAACAGCTCGAGGTCCAGCACGGCCCGATTCTCGAAGTGCCCGCATCCGCCGTGCAACCCGGCGCACACCCTTGGTCTGCGCCCGAGTTCGCACATGCCGATGCCGTGGAGATCGGCACCCATCCCGGCGCCCACTTCTTCACCATCGGACAACGGCGCGGGCTGAATGTCGGCGGGCATGTGGAGCCCCTCTTTGTCATCGGAAAGGACATGGAGCGCAACGCATTGTATGTCGGAGAATCCGACCGCCACCCCGGACTGATTCGGTCCGGATTGTCCATGGCCTCAGAGGACGTCCATTGGATTCGACCCGATCGCGCCCCAGAACCCGCTGCCCCCATGAAGGTGCTGGCCCGGTTCCGGTACCGTCAGCCTTTGCAGCCGGCCACCCTCACCATGGGTACACCTGGTGAGCCGGTCACCCTGGTTTTTGAGTCGCCCCAAAGCGGCATCGCATCCGGGCAGTTTGCCGCATGGCACGACGCGGAGACCGGCGAGGAAGTGCTCGGCAGTGGCGTCATCGCATGAGTCCGGCGCGCGGATTCAAATGCGGTCTTTCAGCAAGTAGTGGTTGCGGGCGGGTGCATTGCGCGTGACCAATTCTCCCAGGAACCCGGCCAGGAAGAGCTGAACCCCCATGACCATGAAGACCAAGGCGACGTAAAACGCACTGATGTCGGCGATGTTCTTGGCCTCGATCTCTTGGCTGATGGCCCACAGCTTGTAGCCCCCAATGGCGCCAAACAAGCCAAAGCCCACAAGAAACATGAGTATCCCGAGCACGCCGAAGAGGTGCATGGGCTTGTGGCCGAAGCGGCCAATGAAGGCGATGGTCAACAAATCCAGGAAGCCATTGACAAACCGTTCGAGACCGAATTTCGTCGTGCCGTACTTCCTGGCGCGGTGCTGGACCACTTGCTCCCCAATCTTCGAAAAGCCCGCTTGCTTGGCGAGAACGGGGATGTAACGGTGCATTTCACCGTTGACTTCCACCGCCCGAACCACCTCCCTGCGGTAGGCTTTCAATCCGCAATTGAAGTCGTGCAGGTGAATGCCGCTGACCTTGCGGGTGGCCCAGTTGTACACCTTGGTGGGCAGGGTCTTGCTCAGCGGGTCGTACCGTTTCTTCTTCCAGCCACTGACCAGGTCGAAGCCCTCTTCCAACACCTTTCGTTCCAGCTCGAGCACCTCATCCGGACTGTCCTGCAAATCGGCGTCCATGGTGATGACCACGGTCCCCCGGACCACGCGGAAGCCGGTGTGAAGCGCAGCGCTTTTGCCTTGATTTCGGGCAAAGCTGATGCCCACCACCCGATTTGGATAAGTCGACTTGAGCTGCTGAACGACCTCCCAGGAGCCATCGGTGGACCCGTCGTCCACAAAGACTACCTCGTAGTCGCGTTCGGCGAGGACCCGATCGATCNACGCCATCAATTCCGGCAAGCTCTCCTCCTCATTGAACAGGGGAACCACGATGCTCAGGTCGAGCTCGGGGCGGGCCGAAGCAGTCAGGTCATTCGTGTCCACGGAAGGTAATCTTGGATGGGATTGGCAAGATACGACCCCTTATCCCTTGAACCCGTCTGACTCGGCCGTACGACGGAGGATGGCTGCCACCACCAAGGCCACAATGGCCACCCACAGCATGCCGGTCAATGCGTCCACAACTTGCCCACCCGGGGAGATGGACCACACGGCCTGGTCGCGGACCAGGTCCTCCATGGACATTCCCTCGATTTCAGCGGGCATGCCCCCGTCCAAACCGAAGGCCGAGAACGCCTCCATGGATTTCCCGAGCACGAGATCGGCATAAGCGTCCACCAAATCCGGACGGAGAATTTGAAAAAACACCAGCAAAAAGAGGTTGTACCCGATGCGGGCCAACCAACCTGCCAGAAACGCCAAGCCGAAGGCACGCCCGAAGGCCAAACCGCCTTCTTCCCGGCGCACCGTCAACAACACCATCACCATGACCGCCACGACGACCATCAATACGTAGGGTGTCGACCAATTGCCCAGCAACCAATCGAACTGAATCAAGTAGGCCACGACGTAGCCTGCCATGACGAGCAGGCCACCGGCGAGGGCATGGCCCCACAGCGCGGAAGGAATGGTCGGGTGCGCAGTGCCCTTGGCGGCACTGGTCTGTTCGAGGTGTTCAGAATCCGAGACGTTGGACATGGTATCGAATGATGTTGCCCGACGAAAATACACTTCCCCCCTTCCTGCGCTACATTTGCCACGGAGGGCAAGTCTCCCACGGCCAGCTCCCACTGAATCCCCCAGGGCCGGAAGGCAGCAAGGGCAGGTGGTCGTAGCGGTGCGATGGGAATCGCTTGCCCTCTCTTTTTTCCCATGCCAGCGAGCTTCAAGGACACTGCCCACGTCATTCTCGTCACCGGCGCCACCACCGGCATCGGGGCCTCCATTGCGGCCACCCTCGCCGAGGCGGGACACATTGTTTGGGGTACGGGGCGACGCGTGGAGCAAAAAGCGCCCACGCCCGGCGCGGAGGGCATGGTCAAGCTCGATGTCACCTCTCCGGAATCTGTTGAAGCTGCCATCGATGACGTGGTCCGCACGAGTGGCCGTTTGAATGCCCTGGTCAACAATGCCGGCATCGGCATGATGGGGGCCATGGGCGATACCACCGAAGCCGAATTGTTGTCGGTCTACCAAACCAATGTGGTCGGCCTCCATACCGTGAGTCGGGTGGCCATCCCCCACCTCATCGCTTCCAAAGGCCACCTGATGCATGTGGGAAGCGTGGCAGGCGTGGTCGGATTGCCCTTCCGCGGTGTNTACTGCTCCTCCAAAGCTGCGGTGGAATTGATCGCGGAAGCCCAGAGCATGGAGCTGGCAAGGCACGGTGTGAAGGTGACCGTCCTTAGGCCGGGTGATTTCAAAACGGCCATCAACAACAACCGCCTCAAGGTGGCCAACCCCGACGCAGCGAAATACCCAGGCTTCGATGAAGTCTGCAACGCGGTGAACGCAGAAGTCTCCCACGCCAAGGATCCTGCCGACATGGGGCGCGCCGTCCTTCGGCTGCTGGGGCAGTCTCGCCCTCCACTTTACGTGACGGTGGCTCCCCCACTTCAACGATTGGCCATTCGCCTGAAAAGGGCCCTGCCCGCGCGGTGGTTCGAGGCCTTGATTGCCCGCCGCTACCCGCTGTGACCCAATCGGCCATCGTGTCCCAACTTTGGCACCATGTCCGACTCGCCTACCCTTCGGCCCATCACCAAAGTCCTCGTCGCCAACCGGGGCGAAATCGCACTCCGCATCATGCGCACCCTGAGGAGCATGGGCGTCCGAAGTGTCGCCGTCTATTCGGACGTGGATGCCAGCATGCCCTTTGCCCGGTATGCAGACGAAGCCGTGCACATTGGCCCTGCCACGGCGTCGGAAAGCTACCTCGTCTTTGACCGCATCCTCGAGGCAGCCAAATCCACGGGAGCAGACGCCATCCACCCGGGCTACGGCTTTTTGAGCGAGAACGCCGACTTCGCTGAAGCCGTGGAAGCGGCAGGCATCGCCTTCATCGGACCGAAGCCCGACAGCATTCGGACCATGGGGGACAAGCTCTCGGCGAAGGAGGCCGTGGCCCGTCAGAACGTCCCCCTCGTGCCCGGCTCTGATGGCGAGGTCACCAACTTGGATGAGGCCGAGCGCCTCGCCGCAGACATTGGGTTTCCCGTCATGGTGAAGGCCAGTGCCGGCGGCGGTGGAAAAGGCATGCGCGTGGTCCACGACCCTACCGCATTGCGGGGAGAAACAGAGCGTGCCATGAGCGAAGCCAAAAGCGCTTTCGGCAATGGCGCCGTCTTCCTGGAGCGCTTCGTGACCGAGCCGCGGCACATCGAAATCCAGGTCCTGTGCGACCAACATGGACATGGCATTCACCTCTTCGAACGCGAGTGCAGCGTCCAGCGCCGGCACCAGAAGGTGGTGGAGGAAGCCCCCTCCGCTCTGCTCGATGAGGACTTGCGGGCCAGAATGGGAGCCTGCGCCCTCGATTGCGCGCGGAGCTGCGGCTACGTGGGCGCGGGTACCGTTGAATTCCTCGTCGATGCCGACCGCAGGTTCTACTTCCTGGAAATGAACACCCGACTCCAAGTGGAGCACCCGGTCACCGAGATGATCACCGGAGTCGACTTGGTGGAGGAACAAGTCCGCATTGCTCGCGGCGAGGCCCTGCGTTTGCGCCAGGAAGACCTCCGCATCCAGGGACACGCCATCGAGCTTCGGGTTTACGCAGAAGATGTTCCCGCAGGCTTTCTCCCGTCCACCGGCACACTGGGCACCCACATCGCACCGGAGGGTCCGGGCATTCGCGTGGACGCTGGCGTGGAACAAGGCGACGACATCTCCATCCATTACGACCCGATGATCGCCAAGCTGTGCGCCCACGGAATGGACCGCACTCAAGCCATCGAGCGCCTGCGCCGCGCCATTGACGAATACCACATCCACGGCTTGGAAACCACCCTCGAGTTTGGCCGCTTCGTCCTCGATCACGACGCCTTCGTCTCCGGGAAATTTGACACTGGGTTCGTGGGCACCCATTTTGATGCGGCGCGCTTCGAGGCCTACCGTTCTGAGCGACGCGCAGCCGGCCCCTGGTCGGCCGTCACCGCCGTGCTCCACGCAGCGGCCTCCCCAACAAAACCCGCCACCGCCGACGCTGCCCCCAGCACGGCGTGGAGCCAGCGCTACGCGCCCTGAACCACGAACTGGAGGGCAACTTTTTGTCCGGGAATCCGTTCCAACACCGCGATGCGGTTGCGCCTTCCCTCCTGCTGGACTGTCCTGCTCGTCTTCTGCTTGAAGACCGGCTCGCTCCTGGCATGGGACCTCCCTTGTGACAGCCTTCCCCCCTTGATTCAACTTGGAGAGGCACAGGTCACTGGCGGCCCGTCGGTGCCCCAAGACCACCCTTGCCAGCCGGGGTCCAGACGCTACAGCCGCTTGGAGCGGCGGGTGCTAAAGGTGTGGCCCTATGCCGCCTATGCCGGCCACGTTATGGACACTTTGGAAGCGGAATTGCCTCTGCTACCTGACACTCGGGCCAGAAAAGCCGCCATTCAACAGCGTGAGGACGCTTTGAAAGCGCAATTCGAAGGAGAACTGCGTCGGATGACCCTCCGCGAAGGCATCCTGTTGATCCGGCTCATCGACCGCCAAGCCCACCGCACCACATTTGGTGTCGTCCAAGAGTTGAAAGGCCGCTTGAGTGCCTTCATGTGGCAAGGCCTGGCCCGGCTGTTTGGCCACAATCTCAAAAGCGAATACGACCCAACAGGTCAGGACGCTGCCATCGAGCACATCATCCACGCCCACGGGCTGGAATCCAGGTCCCACGCCCTTCAAGCCGAGCCTCGTCCCAACCGCTGAACCTTGTCTTCCCTTCACATTCCGCGGGCGTCCAGGACGCTATCTTTGCGGCCACATGGAGAAGGCGTTCATCCTCTACGATCTCGAAGCAACCTGCTGGAGAACGAGCCGCCCCAAGCGGGTCGAGATCATCGAAGTGGGCGCTGTCAAGGTCAATGAAGACCTCGAAATCGTCTCGGAATTCTGCGCCTTTGTGCGCCCGATGATGCACCCCATCATCAGCAAATTCTGCACCTCTCTCACGTCCATCCGCCAATCCGACGTGGACCACGCTCCGTTGTTTGACGAGGTCATGGAGGATTACGAAGACTGGATGGGGGTCGGCACGCACGACGTCATTCCCATGAGCTGGGGAGAATTTGACAAGCGACAACTTCACACGGACGCCCAACTTCACGACATCCAACTCGACTGGCTCGACGTCCATGTCTGCTTCCAGAAGCACTACGGCAAATGGAAAGCGTCCAAGAACCAGATCGGCCTGAAAAACGCACTGGAATCCGAATCCATCTCGTGGTCAGGCACCGAACACCGGGCCATCGATGACGCGCGGAACATGGCCGAGTTGTTCTGCAAAGTGGCCGCCAACATTCCCAGCCTGAAGCTCGGATGACCAGCGGCTTCCGAAGCACCCTCCAGACCGCCGCGGCCGTGACCCGCATGGAATGGCGGCTTGAATGGCGCCAAGGCCATCAACTCGCTGCCGTGGCGCTCTTTGCCGTTGCATCTGTATATGTCGCCTTCCAGTCTGCGGACCGGCAGACGGCCACCGGAGCCTGGACCGCCATGCTCTGGCTGGTCTATCTGTTCAGCGGATTCACTGCCATAGGCCGGTTGTTTGACCGCGAACGCACGGCCAATCGCCGCTACTTGCAATGGACCGTCGACCCGCTGGGACTCATGCTGGGAAAGCTGGGCCACGCAATCCTGACCACCACCGCCCTCACAGTCCTGGTCCTCGGCACGTTCATCCTTTTCCTCGGGTGGCCAGAGGGCTTGGAATCGGCAGGACATCCATGGTGGTTGATGGGCGGTGCTTGGCTGGGCGGATTGTCCATGACCACCACGTTGGTCTTCGTCACTGCAGTCGCCTCCCAAGTCCAAGCCGGAGGCGGCGCACTGGGCGCTGTCCTGGGCCTTCCCTTGCTCCTCCCACAATTGATTCTGGCCACCCGGCTGACCCGGGGTGCATTGGACGGCACACCCGTGGCCATGCTCGGTGAAATGCCCTTGTTCCTCGCGGCGTTGAGCACAGGCACCAGCATCATTGCGTGCATTCTCTTCCCGTACATTTGGCGCGCATGAGCAGCTGGAACAGCCTATGGAAATGGGGCAGTGTGGCCCTTCTGGCCTACGTCATCGTTCGCGGCTTTTCCACCCCGCTTCAACCGGGTCTGGTCGAGTCCTCCCCCTCGCGGTTGGCACCGGGAAAGCACGCACTGACGCTTCAGGCTGTTGGGCAACCTTTCGCTGCACCAGACGCCGAATCAGCCGACTTCTCCCTCATTCTGAGATCGGGCAAGGAATTGGTCGGCACCGACATCACGGCCATCACCCCCCACAGCGTGGAGGCCNATGTGATCATCCCGGAGGCAGTCCCCTCTCCTGCCATGGACGCCTTCTTGTTCACGCCGGAAGCGGGTACGCTCTTCCTCGGAAACGCGTATTTCGTGGAGGATGCCGCAGTTGGCCCGCTCCCTGCAGACTTGCGCGCCAAGGCCCCAGCTGAGGTGGCGCCCGACCTCGGATTCAGCTTCCCCTACCAGCCCACCATCGTCGAGAGCATCCGGAACTTGTTGTGGCACGTCCCCATGTGGTTCGCGATGTTCTTCGTCATGGGCATCGGTTTCATAGCGTCACTCGCCCAGCTCCGCACCGGCCTCGTCAAATGGGACCTTCGTGCAGAAGCCGCAGTGAGAACCGGGCTTGTTTTCGGCCTCCTCGGTTTGGCCACTGGATCCCTGTGGGCGCGCTTCACCTGGGGATCCTGGTGGGTCTCCGATCCGCAACTNAACGGGGCGCTGGTGACGGTGCTGCTCTATTCGGGCTACCGCGTGTTGCGCGCAGCGCTGGGAGAGGATGAACGCGTCGGGCGAATTGCGGCTGTCTACAACGTCTTTGCGTTCGTCATGCTCGTCATTCTGCTCATGGTTCTGCCCCGATACACGGAGAGCCTGCACCCGGGCAAGGATGGCAACCCCGGCTTCAACAGCTACGATCTCGACAACAGCCTCCGGGCCGTCTTTTATCCGGCCGTGATCGGGTGGGGGGCCTTGTGCTACTGGATGTACACCTTGCGCCTGCGCATGAACCGCGTTGAACACCACCTGTTGACCCGATGAACTTCCGCCCCATGGCCCATTTGTTTGCAAACGCCCTCGAAGGCTTCTTTTTCGGCAGTGGAAAAGCCCACGTCGTCACCGGTGTGGCCCTGATCATTCTGGCCGGACTCGCCATGTCTCTCTGGAAGATGGACCGCCGGTTGCGCCGCCTTGAATCCGAACAACACGACCCGAAAGCCTAACCCATGAGCCGCACGAACATCGTCGTCATCCTGTTGGTGGCCGTTTTGATGGGTACGTTGTTCAGCGTGTTCACTACAAACAGCGAGTCGGTCGTCTTTGCGCGGGCTTTCGCTGAGCCCGGCATCGAATTCAAAGTGTCCGGCACACTGGATACCGACCACCCCGTGCTGTACAATCCTGAGATGGCAGTGGCTGAGACACGGTTCCACATGCGGGACAAGAATGGCGAAGTCAGAGAGGTCTTGTTGACCAAGGCCAAACCCACCGGATTGGAACAAAGCGAATCGATTGACCTATACGGACAAGTCATCGATGGCCAATTCATCGCCGGCGAGATGCTGATGAAGTGTCCCAGCAAATACAACGAGCAGTCGCACAGCCTCGGAGAGGCCACCGCGTCCAACTGACCTCCTGCCGTGGACATCACCTACATCGGCGAATGGACCTGGGCGGCCAGCCTCGGCCGCCTCTTGATCGCCTTGGCTTTTGCCGCAGGCCTCGCATCCACCATTGGATACACAGCGGCGGTGAGACAAGATGCCGACACCCGATGGACCACGCTCGGCCGTTGGGGATTTCGCATCCATGCTGCCGGCATTTTCGGCGCCATGGCACTGCTCTACGTGCTGATTTTTTGCCACCGGTACGAATTCCAGTACATCTGGAAGCACCTCAACGACGCCATGCCGTTCGGCTTCATGTTGTCGAGCTTCTGGGGCGGCCAGGAAGGCGGCTTCCTGCTTTGGATGGGATGGATCCTCGTGCTCGCCATGGTCTTCCTTCGCCGGAATCCCGGCCGATTGGAAGCCCCGGTCATGGCGGTTCACGGCGGCATCCTGACCGCGCTGAGCTCCATGCTGCTCGGCCTGTACTTCGGGGAATTCCAGTTCGGCCTCGACCCCTTTCTTCTGCTGCGGGAGCAGCCGCAGAACGCGGGCCTGCCATGGACCTTCAATCCTGACTACCTCTCTCTGATTCCGCAATTCGCTGACGGTCAAGGACTCAACCCCCTCCTCCAGAACTACTGGATGGTCATTCACCCCCCCACTTTGTTCTTGGGATTCGCCAGCACATTGATGCCGTTTGCGATGGCCCTCGCAGGGCTGTGGACGCAAGACCATACGACGTGGATGCGCCGGGCTCTCCCGTGGGCCTTCTTCGGCATCGGCATCCTCGGGGCCGGCATCCTCATGGGAGGCGCCTGGGCTTACGAGGCCTTGAGCTTCGGCGGGTTCTGGGCTTGGGACCCGGTGGAGAACAGCTCGCTGGTGCCCTGGCTGGTGCTGGTGGCAGGTGCCCACCTTCTGTTGATCAACCGGGCCAAACCCGGAACCGCTGTGACCGCCACCTACCTGATGATNGGGCTGTCCTTCCTACTGGTGGTCTACTCCACCTTCCTCACCAAAAGCGGCATCCTGGGAGACACCTCCGTCCACAGTTTCGTGGACAGCGGCATCCTGCCCCAGCTCCTGGCCTTCCTGCTCGGGTGTTGTGGGCTGTTCTGCGCCCTCATCCTGCCCGCAGGTCGGGAACGTTGGGTCTTTGGTGGACTACAAATGGTGCTGGCCGTTGGAATCGCTGTCGCCCATCCGGCATTGTGCGTCATGGCCATGCTCGGTATCATGACGGCTGCCGTGCTGCGCGGCCACTTCGGTCACCTCCCAAGAACAGACCAGGAATCCCCCCTCTGGAGCCGCGAATTCTGGATGTTTGTCGGCGGCATGCTGATTTTCGCTTCCGCAGTGCACATCACCTTTCAGACGAGCCTGCCGGTCTTGAACCACTTCCTGGCGCCGTTCAGCGGCTTCTTCCAAGGCGTCTTCGAATCCACGGGGTCCTCACTGGCCCGAAAGCTCGCAGCGCATGACCTGGCACCGGGAACCGACTTTGATGCCACCTATCACGCGGTGCAAGTCCCCTTGGCCTTCCTCTTCATCGGCATCACCGCATTCACCCAATTCCTGCGTTACCGAAAAGACAGCGGAAAAGGCTTGTTCTTGAAGCTGCTGCGCAGCCTGCTGGCAGCTGTGGTGCTCACCGGCGCCTTCCTCCTCGCCTATGACTTCGCCGCGTGGGAAGCGCCTCGGGTGGCCTTGCTGCTCGCTTGCATGTGGTCGGTCACTGCCAATGCCGACTACGTGGTTCAAGTCCTCCAGGGCCGTTGGAATCATGCGGGTGCCAGCATTGCCCACATTGGCTTTGCCCTCGTGATCTTCGGCGCCGTGCTGTCCACCGCCAAAAAGGACATCATCAGCACCAATCGCTTCGGCGATTTGGCCATGCTCAATGAAGCCCTGAGCAACGACGAGGATCTCCTGCTGTTGCAAGGCGACACCATTGCCATGGGCCCGTACTACGTATGTTACCGAGAGAGGCGACAAGAAGGGATTCATGCCAAGTTTGCAGTGGACTATTTCGAGACGTTGCCCAAAGCGTACCGCGCAGGCGACGTCGTGGCCCGGGACGGATTCCTGTTCCAATGCCACACGGACCACACCGCCAGTCCCGACTTCCAGGACGACCTCGATGGCCATTGGACATTCCTTCCCTTGCCGAACGAGCGCCAACAGCGTGAAGCCGTGGCGTGGTCAGCTGGCCGTCCGGGACCATTTGCCTTCACGTTGGACCCGCGCATCCAGCTCAATGAGCAAATGGGCAATGCCCCAGAACCGGACACCCGACGCTTCTGGAACAAAGACCTGTACACCCACATCAAATGGGGACGGGTGACCGATCCCGAAGCCGATGAAGACGGCTGGATGGACGGTCGCAAGCACGATTTGATGCACCGTGACAGCTTGATCATCGGCAAATCCGTCCTTGCCCTCGACTCCATTTCTGCCGTCACCCTCGACCAGAAGACCGGCTTTGGCCTGTTGGACAAGGACCTCGCCGTCGCAGCCCATTTCCGGTTGTCCGGCGGAGGACCGGACACCAACTTCACGGCCCTGTACATCGTCCGGGACAGCTTGGTCATTCCCGACATGGTCACCGTTGAAGAACGTGGGGTCAAACTTCGCATCGACGGCTTCCGCCCGGCCGAAGCCACCTTTGAAACTGTGGTGTGGGAAAACCTGTCCGTCCGACGTGACTTCATCGTCATGCAAGCCATCGTATTCCCTCAGATCAACCTGCTTTGGCTCGGTTGTCTCGTGATGACCGCTGGAGCCCTGATGTCGGCCCGCCAATCCCGTCGCCGTCGAAAAACGGCCGCCGCCGCATGATTCGGAATGCCCACGTCATCGGCATGGGCCGACTGGGACGCCACCTTGCGGACCGGCTCGACGCCTTGGGCGTGGTCACCACCCGCTGGAACCGCAGTCCACAACCAAGCTCACACCTCCTGACGAACTGGACAGCGGACGATGTCGATGCCGTTTTCCTGGCTGTATCCGATGACGCGCTTGGGAACATCGCAGACACTGTCGCACCGCAGCTTCCCAATAGAACATGGCTGGTTCACCACGCCGGATCCGTCCCCAAATCCATCCTCGGAGAACGCGAATGCAACGCGGTACTCTGGCCGCCCATGACCTTCCAGTCGACTGCGGCACCGGACTGGCAGACCATGCCCATGGCGGTCGATGCCGCAGACGCCTCCTTCCAGTCCTGGGCGCGGACATTGGCCCCCGGCGCATTTGAGGTCACGGACCTCCAAAGGCAGCACCTTCACTTGGGTGCAGTTCTGCTCGGCAACTTGACCGCGGCTTGGATTGGCACGGTGGAGGCCCATCTCCGGAACATGGGCTTGACGCCCGAGCTCCTGACTCCTCTCGTCGAAGCCAGCGTATCCAAAGCGCTGGAAGGCAACGCACTGGATACAGTGACCGGTCCCGCCGCACGCAACGACCGGGACACGCTCAATGCCCAACAATCCCTTTTGGCCGATGCCGACCCTGATGTGGCCGACTTGCATCAACGGCTGACCCAACGCATCCTCACACACCATGGACACGACCCCCTCCCTCCACTTCAAGCAGCGCCTCGCCGAGATTGAAGCCTTTGTCTTTGACAACGACGGCGTTTTTACCAACGGCACGGTCTTTCTCATGCCCGGTGGCGAGCAAGTCCGGACGGCGAGCACCCGCGATGGATACGCCGTCCAACACGCTGCCAAGTGCGGGATGAAGCTGGCCATGATCACTGGGGGACGGAGCGATGAAGTGGTGCGCCGCATGAATGGCCTCGGCGTGACCGAAGTGATCCAAGGTGCTGCCGTCAAACTCGGTGAGATGGAAGCCCTCTGCGAACGCTGGGGCATCGACCTGTCCCAAGTGTGCTACATGGGTGACGACATTCCCGACATCCCGGTGTTGCAAGCCGTCGGCCTGTCCTGCTGTCCCCACGATGCCGTTCCGGAGGTGCGGGCCGTTTGTGACTACGTGAGCCCGGTTCGTGGCGGCGAAGGATGCGTTCGTGACATCCTCGAGCAAGCCATGAAAGTGAAAGGGTTGTGGATGAATGACCTCGCGCACGCGTGGTGAACCCGTAAGTTTGCCGACCCATGGACCGCAATACGATCACAGGTTTCTTGCTGATTTTCGCGATGGTCATCGTGTATCAGTTGTATTTCGTGCCCTCTCCCGAGCCGGTCGACGAAGCTTCAGTAGAAACCACGACAGCGCCGGAAACCGGAACAGCCGTCGCTGAATTTCCACCGACGCCCAGTGCGGAGGACAGCACCTACACCGCCCAAACTGCGACCCTCACGTCAGATGTACTGACCGTCGACCTGTCCACGGATGGTGGCATTCCAGTCCGCGCTACGCTCGCCGACGGNTACCTCGATTATTGGAATCAGCNGCCCATCCAACTCTGGAATNANGGCAGCTCCGACATGAACTGGATTGCGCGTGGCGAAGCCTCGTACAATCAGCGATTTGACGTCGTGTCCGAGTCCCCCGAAAAAGTGGTGCTCGCGAACCGAGGGGACGGGCCGCTGCGCACCTTGACATACACCATCGAGGGCTACCTCGTGGACGTCGACGCCGAGTTTGCAGACGCCCGCGGTGAGGTCGGATTCCAATGGCAAGCCGACGGCGCTCACAATGAAAAGGGGATCGATGTCGAACGCCAGAAAAGCAGCATTTACTACCGCGAACAAGGACGGGGCCGGGACTACTTGAGCGAAGGAACCGACAAGTCCACCGACATTGAGGACCCCGTGGAATGGGTGGCCTTCAAGCAGAATTACTTCTCGGCCATCGTGGGAACCGATGCTGGATTCCAATCCGGTCGGCTGCGCAGCTTGCCGCCCACCGATGCGACCGACACCTCCCTGACCATGCGCTACGGGATGGATGTCACCCTGCCCACCCAGGACATCGACGGCCGCGAAGTGGCGGAATTGCGTTTCTACTTCGGCCCCAATGACGCCTCCATCCTGAAAACCACAGGCTGGGGAGAAATCGGACGGGTCATCGACTTCGGCTGGTGGATTTTCGGCTGGATCAACCGCAACGTCATCTTCCCCATCTACGCCTTCCTCGCGAGCTACATCGGATCGGCGGGACTCATCATTCTCATCCTCACGTTGCTCATCAAGAGCCTGCTCTTCCCCATCACTTGGAAGAACTACGTGAGCTCGGCCAAAATGCGCGTCCTCAAGCCGGACATGCAGGCCATCAACGACAAGTACCCCGATCAGGACGACGCCATGCAGCGTCAACAGGAAACCATGCAACTGTATCGGGACAGCGGCGTCAATCCATTGGCCGGATGCCTCCCCCAGTTGATCCAGATGCCCTTGCTCTATGCGATGTTCCGGTTCTTCCCGGCCAACATCGAATTGCGGGGCGAGAACTTCCTCTGGGCCGATGACCTCGGGGCCTTCGACAGCATCCTCAACCTGCCTTTCGAGATTCCATTCTACGGCGCGCACGTGTCGGGCTTCACCCTGCTGATGGCGGGCTCCATGTACGTGATCATGGGGCAAACCATGGGCCAGCAAGCCGCACCCACGCAGCCCGGCATGCCCGACATGCGGGTCATGGCCAAGATCATGCCGCTGTTCATGCTGTTCTTCTTCAACAAGTTCTCGAGCGGCCTGAGCCTCTACTACTTCATCGCCAACGTCATCACCTTCGGCCAGGTGACCACGGTGAAGCAGTTCTTCATCGACGAAGCCAAAATCCGTGAGAAGATCAAAGCCAAGCAGGCAGAGCCCAAGGACGAGAAGAAGAAGAAAAAGGGCGGCTTTGCAGAGCGGTTGGAGGCCATGCAGAAGGAGCAGCAGAAGCGCGCAGAAGAGATGAAGCAACAGCGCGATCAAGCCCGAAAGGCCCGCAACAAGAAGCGCAAAAAGTGAGTCTGTTGCCCCGCCTGCTCGGCCCTTGGATGGTGTTGGCCNTGGCCAGCTGTTCGGGCCCTTCCGCCTATCTCAAAACCGACNCGGAGCCTTGGCTGCGCTACGAGCGCACACCGTGCTTCGGTCCTTGCCCCGCTTTCCTTCTCGAGGTCGATTCCAAAGGGCAGGCCCGATTCAATGGACGCCGCAACGTGACATTGGAGGGCGTCTTCAAGGGCCAGTGGAATGACGCTGACTTGCAGCGCGTCGCCGAAGCCGCACACGCTGTGGCATTAAAAGACAAGGCCGGCATCTATGACAACCCCATGGTAACCGACCTTCCCACAAAGCGCATCCTGCTCTCCGACATCGTCTTTGTCGACCGCATCGACGCCCCGCCCGTGGACCGGTTGTACGCCGTTCTGGACAGCCTCATTTCCTCCACGGGGTGGACACCGGAGGGCCTTTGAGGCCCCACCCCTATTTTCGCCGCGCNTGCGCAGTTCATCCGTGCACATCAGATCAACGATTCAACCCATGAAGCAACGCCTCTTCCTGCTGCTGTTCGCAGCCCTCCAACTCGCCGTGATTCCGGCCCGCGCCGACGAAGGCATGTGGCTCCTCCACATGCTGAAGCGCATCAACGAAGCCGAAATGCAACAGATGGGCCTCAACCTGAGCGCCGAAGACATCTACTCCCTCAACCAAGCCTGCCTGAAAGACGCCGTCATCACGTTGAACGGGGGCAGCTGCACGGCTGAGCTCATTTCCAGCCAAGGTTTGGTGCTCACCAACCACCACTGCGCCTACGGTGCCATTCAAGGCTTCAGCACGGTCGAGGATGACATCCTGACCAATGGCTTCTGGGCCATGAGCCTCGATGAGGAGAAGCCCATCCCGGACTTCAGCGTGACCTTCCTACAGCGCATTGAAGATGTGACCGAGCGCGTGCTCGCCGACATCACCGACGACATGGACGAAGGCGCCCGCCAAGCCNCCATTCAAGGCGTCATCGCTCAAATCGAAGAAGAAGAGCGCGGAATCAATCCCGACTTCCGTCCTCAGGTGAAGTCCTTTTACCACGCCAACGAGTTCTACCTCTTCGTGTACCGCGACTACAATGACATTCGCCTCGTGGGCAATCCACCGGAGAGCATCGGCAAGTTTGGTGGCGATACCGACAACTGGATGTGGCCCCGCCACACGGGCGACTTCTCCTTGCTTCGCATTTACGCGGACAGCGAGAACAATCCGGCCGACTACAGCGAGAACAACGTGCCCTACCAGCCGAAGCGCCACCTCAAGGTGAGCCTCGACGGCGTGCAAAACGGCGACTTCACCATGGTGATGGGCTACCCGGGAAGCACCGACCGTTTCCTGAGCAGCCGTGGCATCCAGCAGGCCCTCGACCTCTACAACCCGAGTGTGGTGGACGTGCGGGACCTCAAGCTCAAAACCATGAAGTCTCACATGGACGCCGACCCGGCCGTGCGCATCCAGTATGCCGCCAAGTATGCCCAGACCGCGAACTACTGGAAGTACTACATCGGACAGTCCAAGGGATTGAAGGCGCTCGACGTCTACGGCAAGAAGAAGGCCCTCGAAGACGAGTTCACCGCCTGGATGTCCGGGAATGCCGATCGCGAGGTCAAGTACGGCGAGACCCTCGGCCTGCTCGAGGAGTACTACAGCAACACCGACGCCACCGTCAAAGGCCAGGTCTACTCCCTGGAAGCCGGTCTGATCGGATGTGACCTGATGCTCTTCGCCTTCCGTGTGGGCATGGGTGCCCAAGGCCTCTTCAGCGAGGACGCTGACCGCGCTGCCGGTGCCACCGCCGCCCTTGAGGGCCAAGCCGAAGGATTCTTCAAGGATTACGACCAGGCCACCGACCGCGACCTCTTCGTCCAGTTGATGACCAAGTACATGAACGACATCCCAGCCGACCAGCAACCGAGCTTCTTCGCCACAGTACGCGACAAGTACAAGGGCGACTTCAGCCGGTACGCCGACAAGATGTACCCCAAGAGCTTCTTGACCAATCCGGAGCGCTTCGCCGAGTTCCTCGCCGATCCCGACCAGAAGGCGTTGGACAAGGACCTCGCTGTGGCTGCCGCCATGAGCCTCATCGAGACCTACCGCGGCTACTTCGCCTCCCCGGAGCAGGGCAAGTTTGACCGGGGATACCGCCTGCTCACCGCAGGTCTTCGCGAAATGCAGCCGGANAAGATGTGGTACCCGGACGCCAACTCTACCATGCGCGTGAGCTATGGACAAGTGGGCGACTACGATCCCGCGGATGCCGTGCACTACGACTTTGTGACCACCGCCAATGGCATTCTCCAGAAGAAGGACAACAGCAACCCTGAATTTGTCGTCGACCCGACCCTCGAGACGCTGATCCGCAACGAAGACTACGGCCGTTACGCCGATGAGAATGGAGACCTCGTCCTCTGCTTCATTTCAGGCAACGACATCACCGGCGGCAACTCCGGCAGCCCGGTCCTCAATGGCGACGGTGACCTCATCGGCCTCGCCTTTGACGGCAACTGGGAAGCCATGAGCGGCGATATCGCCTTTGAGCCAGAACTCCAGCGCACCATCAGCGTGGACATTCGTTACGTGATGTGGGTCATCGACAAGATGGCCGGAGCCGACAACCTCATTTCCGAAATCGACTTCGTGACCAAGCCCAAGATGGCACCGGTCGAAGAGGCCGCCCCTATGGAGGAAGGCAAGTGATCCACCGCCTTTCTGCACGAAAAAAGCCCTGCCATTCCGGCGGGGCTTTTTCTTGAGTTGAAATTGGGAATTCTGCTGTCGCCCTCAGTGATCACACGGCGTTGCGGCCGGCATTCACAATGCCGAACATCGTTCGCACCACGAGCTTTTCGAGCACCTCCTTTTCCGCGGGCGGTTGGCCTTGTCCATCCAACCACTGCAGCGCGGCTTGCTGAATGACCAACAACGGCAGGATGATGGACTCGCGAAGGTCAATGGACTCCGCAATGGCAGGAGAACGTTCCATCAATTGGGACTGCCCTGTGATGTGAAGAAGCAGGTCGCGCGTCTGCTCGAATTCTGCCTTGACATTCTTCCAGAGGTCCCCGAAGCGGGGGTCGTCCTCCAAGTGGGCGGTCAAAGCAAAGTTGCATTTGCGCATGCTCTGCATGCTGTTCTCGATCAAAGCGGCAAACAGGGGCTGTTCCCGGTACAATGCCGCGGCCTCTTCGAGCCGGCCTTCTGCTTGCAACGCTTCGAGCGCGGTGCCGATGCCGTAAAAGCCCGGCACATTCTGCTTCATTTGGCTCCAGGAGCCCACAAACGGGATAGCGCGCAAGTCATCCAAGGTGAGCGGCCCTTCCTTCTTGCGGCGGGTGGGCCGGCTGGCGATGTTGGTGGCCCCGTAATGACGGAGGGTGCCATAGGTGGATAGATACTCCATGAAGGCCGGGTGGGCCTTGAGCGCATTGTAATGGACATAGCTGCGCTCGGCCAACTNGTCCATCAACGCCCGCTGCGCAGGGGTCCAACGGGACTGTTCCGGGTCGATAAGGCGGTGCTGCAAGCCGGCCGTCATCAGCAGCTCCATGTTGTAAGATGCGCTGCGCGGGGTGCCGAAGTTCGAGCTGATGGATTGCCCTTGAATGGTCGTCTGCACTTCCGTGGTGTCGACATCCGGCCCCAACGACGCATAGAAGCGGTGGGTATTGCCTCCACCNCGGGCCGGCGGGCCGCCGCGGCCATCGAAAAAGACGACTTCCACCCCGAATTCCGCGCATGCCGCAGACAAGGACTCCTTGGCTTGGTGGATGGACCAATTGGCACGAAGGTATCCCCCATCCTTGGTGCCATCGCTGAAGCCGAGCATGACGTGGTGGACATTCCCACGGGAATCCACATGCGCTCGATACGCGGCCATCGACAGCAACCTGCGCATCTGATCGGGTGCACCGGCCAAGTCTTCCACCGTCTCAAACAGCGGCACGAAGTCGAGTGCCATGGGCTCTTCGCCATGCGCTGCGCGGCCTAAAGCAAACAAGCGCACCACATCGTCGGCTCCGCGACAGTTGCTGATGATGAAACGGTGGCAGCCCCGCGGTCCATTCAATTTCTGAATCTCCCGGATGGACTGCATGACCTCGACAACATCGCGGACCACACCATCTGCATCCGTCGGAACGTCCGCATGAGATGTGATCTTCAGCAGGGCTTCCGGTGATTCCGGTAGGCCCACTGCATCCGCTGCGCCCTTCAGAACCCGGCTGTCCTGTCGGACATCCATGGAAGCGAAGTGACGGCCAAACATGACCAGTGCCATGCGCAACCGGGCGATTTCCTCGGCNTGCAAGCCACCGAATTCAGAACGGACGGTGCGCTCGATGGACTCCAGTCCCTGCAAGACCTCTTCCTCATCGAACACCTGCGTGTCAATGGCGAGGATCGCTTCCTCCACACGGGCCTGGAGCATATCCAACTCCCCTTCCAATCCCTTGAAGGTGATCCGCCTTCTGAGGGCACGGAACGCCCGGCGGTAGCAACGCAACAAAGTCAAACGCAGCCGCCGCGCCACACGGAGGGTGGTCCCGGCATCCACGTATGGGTTGCCATCGCGGTCCCCTCCCGGCCAAAAGCCCAGGGAAAAGACGTCGGCAGTCACCTCTGGCGACACCCCTGTCGCCGCCGCGACGCGCAAAGCCAAGGCNGGCAGCGCCTCGAANAACACGTGCTCGAGGTACCAACTCTGGCGCACGGCTTCTTCATAGGGCGTCGGGGCCTGCGCCTGGAAAAAGGGCGTCAATCCCAACTGATGGAGCAGGTTGTGCGCCGCTTCGAGGTCGCCGGCCTTGACCTGTTCGGTCAAATCGGTCAAGATGCCCAAGGCCGTGCCGGGATAGAACTGCGTGGGATGCGCCGTCAGAACCACCCTAACCCGCTGGTCCTTCAAAGCGTCCTTTAGTTCCCCTTTCAGGTCTCGGCGAGCGATTCGCGGGAGCAGACCTGCCAGGGACTCCGCCCCTTCCAAGTCGTTGAGCCGGTCGTACCGGGCATCCTCCAGCGCGTCCACCAGAACCACCTGCCGCTCGATGTATTGCACGTATCGGAACAACAAGTCCAAGCGCTCTTCTTCGGGCAAGTGCACCTCAGAGAGGTGTTCCGCCAGCAGCTCCATGGGAGAGCGTCCTTCAGCCAGGCCCTCCTGGCATGCTTCCGCAAACAGCGGAACGCGCAATCCTGTGCCCCGAATGCCGTCCAAAGGCAGGGTCAAAAAGATGCTGTTGTAGACTTCAAAAGGACGGGTGACCGCCGATGCGTAGGGGGAATGCTCCATGGGGCTCGAGAAAACTGGGGAGCCGGAGCATTGCCGGCACCTCGAAATTACACCTGAATCCCGCCGCAGGTTTTCCGCGATTCGCACGCGGCTAACTTCGCGACATGGAATACCGCAGATTGGGCCGCAGTGGACTGCAACTCTCCAAGCTTTCCCTCAGCAGTTGGGTCACCTTCGGAAATCAAATCGACGACAGCACCAGTGGCCGGTTGCTGGACATGGCCTACGACGCCGGCATCAACTTCTTTNACAACGCCCCGGCCCATCCGGAATATTGACTCTCATGCGCATTGACATTCTCTCTGCCGTGCCCGACTTGCTCCAAGGGCCATTCAGCGAAAGCATCATCGGCCGTGCCCGCAAAGCCGGCGTGGTGGAAGTCGAAGTCCACGACATCCGGAAATGGACCACCGACAAGCACGGCAAGATTGACGACACCCCATTTGGAGGAGGCGCCGGCATGGTCATGGCCATTCAACCCATTGTGGATGCCATCGCCGACCTGAAAAGCCAACGCGATTACGACAAGGTCATTTACCTGACGCCCGATGGAGAGCGACTGACGCAGCCCCGGGTGAATCAGCTGAGCCTTTGCGGCAACCTCATTCTGCTCTGCGGCCACTACAAGGGAGTTGACCAGCGGATCCGAGAGCAGGTCATCAACCTCGAGTTGAGCATTGGCGACTACGTGCTCAGTGGAGGTGAATTGGCTGCCGCCGTGCTGGCCGATGCGCTNGTCCGACTCGTTCCCGGTACCATTGGTGACGGCGAAAGCGCATTGACCGACAGCTTCCAGGATGGCCTACTCGCGCCCCCGGTCTACACTCGGCCGGCCGATTGGAATGGCCACAAGGTCCCCGACGTCCTTCTGGGCGGGCACCACGCCGAAATTGAAAAGTGGAGGATGGAGCAGGCCTTGGAGCGCACAAAACGACTTCGCCCCGACCTGTTGGACGAGGCGTGAAATGTCGTAATATTGCACCCCGTTAATTCGGACACGCATATCCCCATCGACATGGATCGTCTTCGTCAAATCTCCCAACAGCTCACCCCCATTCAGGATTGGCCTGAGTTCGGTGCAGGTGACACCGTCAAGATCAGCTACAAGATCAAGGAGGGCTCCAAAGAGCGTACCCAGGTCTTTCAGGGCATCGTGATTCAGCGCCGCGGCGAGGGACCGAGCGAGACCTTCACGGTTCGGAAGATGGCCTCCGGTGTCGGCGTCGAGCGAGTGTTCCCGATCAGCAGCCCCTTCCTCGAGAACATCGAGGTCATGAAGCAAGGCAAGGTGCGCCGTGCCCGCATCTATTACCTGCGCGGCCTGACGGGCAAGTCTGCACGAATCAAGGAAAAGCGGTCCTTCACGGCTGCGAAGTAATTCCCACTTCCCAGTCTTCTCGCGAAGCCGGTCCCCTGGGGTCCGGCTTCGTGGTTTTCGGACCTGTCCAGCCTTACCTTGCCCGGTGATGGACAGCCCCTTCGATCTTCAGATTGTCTGCAGCACGCCCGGCGATGTTTCCCGGGCTGTTCGAGGCGGAGCGACGCGCATTGAATTGGCCGGCTGCTATACGGCCGGTGGGGTCACCCCTTCTCCCGGCACCATTGAAGCGGGCATCGCCGCCACCGATTTGCCGGTGATTGTCGCATTGCGTCCCCGAGAAGGTCACCTGGTCTTCACTTCTTCCGAAAAAGAGATCATTCTGCGCGATGCTGAGTGGAGCCTGGAGCAAGGCGCAGCTCAGGTCCTCATCGGTGGGCTCAACGGCCACCTCGAGTTTGATTTTGATCTGCTTGAAACGGCCATCCAACGGTTTGGCGGCCACCGCATCATGGCGGGGCGGGCCATCGACAGCGCCAAAAAGCCCCACCGCGCCTTTGAGCAGTTGTCCCAACTTCCCATTGGCGGCTTGGCGTCCAGTGCCGGGTTCGGCAACGCCATCAAGGGCCACGAGACCCTGGTCGATTGGCAATCCAATGTGGACTTCGACATCTACGCGTCCGGCGCAGTCTTGCCCCACGGTGCCGCGCGCATGTGGAACGCGGGGTTGTCCTGTTTCAGGGCATCCGCCCGGCACAGCGCTGGGGTCGCCCACGAAGGCCGCTGGTTTGAAGGAGAGCTCTACCCCGTGGACGCGAAGCGCGTCACCGCACTGGCCAAAGCCATACGGAAAGCCATCGCCGCTGAGGAAGCGGACGAATCCGAAGGCTAATCAAGCCCCCAACACCTCTACCACCCTCGCCCGAATCGCCGCTTCACGCGCTTCGGCCTCCTTTTCCAGCGCAGCACAGCGGGCCAGCATGGCATTGGCCTTGGCCCGGTCCTTCAGGTCGGCGGCATTGACCTGCACATTCATCACCGCGCCGAGTACGGCGGTCCTGGCGCACAGAGCGCCGACACCTGCATCCGTGATCGAATTGGGGTTGCCCCGATCGGCCATGTCGGCCATGACCTCCATGGACGCCAAAGCCACCTCTGCCACTTCCAGTGGGCTTTCCATGGCACCCAAGGTGGCTGCCTGAATGGCTGCATTGCGCTCGGCCTTCTGAGCCTCATTGCCCTTGGGCATTCCAAACGCCGCCATGATGGCATCAAACGCAGCAGTGTCTTCGTCCACCAATTGAAGCAGTCGCGTTTGCAGCGACATGCCCCGCTCGGCCACTTCGCTGAACGTTTCCCAGCGGTCGTCCCACCCGCGCTTGTGCGCGCTCAGATTGGCGACCATCGTGCCCAAAGAGACACCCAAGGCACCCACATAGGCTGAGATGGAACCGCCTCCAGGAGCGGGGCTTTCACTGGCCGTTTCTTCTGCAAATCCAGTGAGCGACATCGCCGCCAGAGGCGCTTGTGGTCCAGCGGCATCCTCGAGCAAATACTCAATAACCCGTTTGCGCGCATCGAACGGCGCGAGGTCGTCGAGGCCCAATGACTTCACGGCCACCTTGACTTTTTCCGCTTCGCTGATGCCCAGGCTGCGGTTCTGCTTCCGGAGGTAATGATGGGCGGCGTCAATCAACACCCGCTTCGGAATCAACCCCACGATTTCACTGCCTGTGACGCGCATGCCCCGGGCGATGGACCGCTCGCAAGCAGCGTCAAACGCTTCGTGCACCGCGGTGATGCTGATGTTGGTGAGGTTCAATGACAACTGTGCGATGCCGTACTCTTCGATGTACCAACCGATGCCCTTGACACACTTCAACAGGCCCGGCTCCCGCATCGGGTTGCCATCCGCATCGTTCACCACCGGGCCCGTCAGCCCGCCTTCGCGCTTGACACGGCCATTCTCGCGGAGGTCAAAGGCGACCGCGTTGGCTCGGCGGCTGGACGTGGTATTGAGGTTGATGTTGTACGCCACGAGGAAGTCGCGTGCGCCCACCGCCGTGGCACCGGTACTGCGCGCCCGATCATTGAATTCCGCAGGACCGAAATCCGGCGCCCATTCAGGTTGGGACAGCTTGTCGAGGCCCTCGTATTCCCCTTTGCGGCAATGGGCCAGGTTGCGGCGTTCCGGCGAAGTGGCAGCCTCCTCGTAGAANTATCCAGGAATGCCCAAATCGTCTCCGATGCGCTGGCCCAAGGCATGCGCGGCAGCCTTGCAGTCCTCCATGGTCACGCCAGCCACCGGCACGAACGGACACACATCCGTGGCGCCCATTCGCGGGTGCTCTCCAGAGTGCTGGGACATGTCAATGAGCTCACCGGCCTTTTGAATCAACCGGAAAGCTGCCTCGACAATGGTCTCCGGCGGCCCGACGAAGGTGATGACCGTGCGATGTGTGGAACTACCGGGATCCACGTCGAGGAGGCGAACGCCTTCTACAGTCTCGACAACACAAGCAATGGCGTCAATCTTGGCGCGGTCGCGGCCCTCGCTGATGTTGGGTACGCATTCGATGAGGCGGGTGGTCATGGCGTCGGATTCGTTCCGCCAAACTACATCCGATTCAGTCGCAGATACTGCCCCTCTGGGCAAGCAATTCCAACAAATCAGGTGCGCCAATCTGGCCGTCCCCATCGAGGTCGTAATCCGCCACCCACGAGGTGTGGCTGAGGTCATCCCCTAGCAGTCCGGCCGATTCGATTTGATCGGTGAATTGAATGGTCTGGGCAGACACCCCAAAGCACAGGGCGACCAGCCCGGTCGAAAGCACGGTGGATTTGAGGTTCATTCGGCGAAAATGAAAGGCGCGTTGCGCGTTTCAGAACATCTCATTTTAATACGGGCTCACCCAACCCAATGCCCACGGAGCAGGACGCGTTCGGGAAGTGGGTCGCCAAAGGCATAGAGGGCTTCGTCCACAGACGACAGGGGTCGGGTGAGCATCAGGCTGGCCTCTTGGCCCACCGCCAAACCACCTACCTGCTCCGAAAGCCCCAAGGCCGCAGCCCCGTTCACCGTCGCCGCAGCCAAAGCTTCCATGGGCTCCAACCCCATCCTCAGGCACCCCATGGCCGCTGCGAGGTGCATGTTGCCCGAAGGCGCCGAGCCGGGATTGAAGTCGGTCGCAATGGCCAATGCACAACCGGCATCCACCAGCGTACGACCTGGCGTGTACGGCAAATCGAGGAAGAGCGAACACAACGGCAAGGCCACGGGGATGGTCGCCCCCGATGCCAATTCCGCCACATCGTCGGCCTCCAGCACTTCGAGGTGGTCCACGGACAGGGCCCCGTGCTCCACGCACAGCCCCACGCCACCCATGGCGGTGAACTGGTTGACGTGCACCTTGGCCGGCAGTCCCCACTTGTCCCCGGCTTCCAGCAACATCCGGGTCTCTTCCAGACCGAAATACCCGGACTCACAGAAAATGTCGACGTGGTCGGCCAACCCCTCGGCTGCAACCGCGGGCAAGACCTCATCCAACATGTGGCGTGTGTAGGCCATGGTGTCCGCGAACCCCTCGGGCACCGCGTGGCACCCCAGGAAGGTCGTCTTCACAGGAATGTGCCCCAGCTCCCCCAAGCGGCGCGCCACGCGCAGCATCTTCATCTCGGATGCCATGTCCAAGCCGTATCCCGACTTGATTTCCACAGCGCCTGTTCCCATGCGCATCAGCCGCATCATGCGCTTCAGGGAGCGATCGAACAACGCCTCCTCTTCCATCTCACGAAGGGCGCGGGCGCTGTTGAGAATGCCGCCTCCACGCGCTGCGATTTCCTGGTAACTCAAGCCCCGGATGCGGTCGACCCATTCGCCGGCACGAGGCGCTGCATGGACCAAGTGGGTGTGGCTGTCCACCCAGGACGGCAACACGCAACGCCCATTCGCATCCACGACCTCCAAACCCGACCAATCGGCGATGCCCGGAAAGTCCGCCATGCTTCCGCCGTCCATGACCCGGCCGTCCTCCACGGCCAGCCAAGCATTTTCCAGCACCGGCATCCGGCGCATGTCCTGGCCCGACAAGCGGTTCAACGGGGTCTCCCCGAATCCAACGAGATGACCAATGTCCTTGATGAGCAACCTGCCTTGGGCGAATCCGGTTTCCATGGTCACAAGGTCGCACATCCCGCGAGACAGTGCCCTTTACATTTGCATCATGCCCGGCAACTCCTTCGGCTCAACCCTGCGCTTGACCACCTTCGGTGAATCCCACGGCCCCGCGATGGGCGGCGTGCTGGATGGCATGCCCGCCGGGGTGAAACTCGACTTGGAACGCATCCAAGGCGAATTGGACCGCAGGCGGCCCGGACAATCCGCTTTGACGACACAGCGTCAGGAATCGGACAGGGTGACGTTTCTCTCGGGTCTGCTGGACGAGACGACCACCGGCATGCCCATCGGTTTCTCCATCCCCAACGCCGATGCGCGGGGAAAGGACTACGACCACCTCCAAGACCGCTATCGCCCCAGCCATGCCGATTTCACCTACGATGCCAAGTACGGCTTTCGCGATGTGCGTGGCGGTGGGCGGGCCAGTGCGCGTGAAACGGTCTGCCGGGTGGTCGGCGGCGCCATTGCCCGACAACTGCTCGAGCAGATGCTGCCCGATGCCCCGCCCGCGGTGGGGGCCTACGTGGAGCGCATTCAGGACATTGCCATGCCCGCCCCGCCGGCGTATCACAGCCCAGAAGCGGTCGACGCCACACCGGTACGCTGTCCAGACCCGGGCACTGCGGAACGCATGATCCAGCGCATTGAGGCCGTACGAAAANCCGGCGATACGGTGGGAGGAGCCGTGACGGTCGTGGCCACCCGCATTCCGGCCGGGTGGGGAGAACCCGTTTTTGACAAGCTGCACGCCGACCTGGCCAAAGCCCTCTGGAGCCTGCCTGCAGTGAAAGGACTCGAACTCGGCAGTGGTTTCAGCGGCACGCTCATGCGCGGCTCGGAACACAACGATGCCTTTGTCGCCAAGGAAGGCGGTGTGGGCACCGCCACCAACCACAGCGGCGGCATCCAAGGCGGNATCAGCAATGGGGAGGACATCGTGCTCCGCGTCGGCTTCAAACCCGTGGCCACCATCGTCCAAGCCCAGAGCACTGTCAATGCAGAGGGCATCCCTGTCACCGTGCAGGGCAAGGGCCGGCACGACCCTTGCGTTCTCCCNCGTGCGGTGCCGCTCGTGGAGTCCATGGTCCTCCTGGTGTTGGCGGACCACGCCCTCCGACAGCGCCAAGCCCGACTCTGAATCGGTAGATTGCGCTTTGCAACTCAACGTCTGAAACGCCCCCCACCTCCATGCGCCTCGCCCTCCATTGGCAAGTCCTGATCGGCCTCGCAATCGGTGTTCTTTACGCCTGGCTCTCCATCACCTTCGGATGGAACGACTTCACCATTGACTACATCAAGCCCTTCGGCGACATCTTCATCAATGTCCTGAAGCTCATTGCAGTACCCCTCGTTCTCTTCAGCATCATTTCAGGTGTATCCAGCCTGGGGGACCCCGCCAAACTGGGCCGACTCGGCATCAAAACGGTGGTCACCTATTTGCTGACGACGATGACCGCCGTGATGGTGGGCCTACTCCTGGTCAACCTCTTCGAACCTGGTGCGCGCGTCTCGGATGACCTGTTGGAATCCAACCGCATCCGTTACGAACTCTGGCGCGATGCCAACAACATCGAGGTCCTCGATGACATCAGCCTCAGAACGGAGCCCCGCCTGGCCGACAAGGTGAAGGCGCTCACCGCTGAGCAGGTCGAGATGAACGACTGGGTCATGGACAAGCTCAACAAGGCAGAGCGCACTAAGTCCAGCGGCCCGCTCCAACCNTTGGTGGATGTGGTCCCCACCAACATCTTCCAAGCCTTGGCGGACATGTCCATGCTCCAGATCATCTTCTTTGCCGTCTTCTTCGGCGTGGTGCTGGTGGGATTGCCCAAGGAAACGTCGGCCCCATTGACCAGGGCCATCGAGGCCTTGAATGAGGTCTTCGTCCAGATGGTCTGGATCGTGATGAAGGCCATGCCCATTTTCGTATTTGCCCTCATGGCAGGTCAGATTGTGAATGCCGCAGGCAGCGACCCGGAGATGTTCCGTCAGCTCCTCGAATACCTGCTCCAGTACAGCCTCGTCGTGGTGCTGGGACTGGCTTTCATGGTCTTTGTCTTCTACCCCTCCCTGGTGGCCGTTTGGGTCCGGAAGCTGGGCTACAAGCGCTTCATGAAAGGCATGCGGGACGCCCAGATCACCGCCTTTTCCACCTCCAGCTCCGTGGCCACCCTCCCGGTCACCATGGACTGCGTGCGCAACCGCATTGGCGTCTCCGAACGCACAACGAGCTTCGTCTTGCCCATCGGGGCCACGGTGAACATGGACGGCACGTCCCTTTATCAGGCTGTGGCCGTGGTGTCCTTGGCCCAATTCCACATGGTGGACCTCAGCCTCGCCCAGCAAGCTGTGATCGTGCTCACGGCCACCCTCGCCTCCATCGGCGCCGCAGCCGTCCCCAGCGCTGGACTGGTCTTGATGATCATCGTCCTCGAAAGTGTGGGCCTCAACCCCGCGTGGATTGCCCTGATTTTCCCAGTGGACCGCATTCTGGACATGTGCCGCACCGTGGTCAACGTCACGGGTGATGGTGCCGTGTCCACGCTGATTGCCCACAGCGAGGACGAACTCGACATTCCGAACGCCTGACCCGCACGATGCACCGCCTTTGGACGCTCCCACTTCTTCTGTGGATCGGCCTGATCGCTTCCGGCAGCCTGCTGGGGCAGGATGCCGATTGTGATGCTCCCCTCTCCCCCAAAGTCCAGAAGCTGGTGGACAAGGGGACCGACAAGCGCAAGTACGACGCGGAGAAACGCCGCAAATACCTCGAGGCGGCTTTGGAGGAAAATGAACAGGCTTGGCCCGCCGTACTGGCCCTGGGCCAACTGACGTTCAGGGACGCCCAAAAAACACGCAACGCGGACGCCTTCGTTGTCCCCCGCGAGTGGATGAGGACGCTGCATGACGCATGCCCGTTCTACTCGCCGGACATCCCCTACATCCTAGGCGCCATCGCTTACGCCANCGGTGACTACGACGGTGCCTTGAATTGGTTTGACCGCTTCCTGCGTTGGGAATCCGTCTCCGGACGCCCCCTGACACCAAGGGACCTGAAACGGGTGCCCCAAGTGGAGGGCATCCTTCCCGAATTGCGGTTTCTTCAACAGTACAATGCCCACCCGGATGCCGCCGCGCCCCGCGTTCTCAGCGAAGTGGCCACCCGGGACGGAGAATACCTGCCCACCTTGTCCGCCGATGGCACCCTCCTCTTCTTCACGCGGGCTGGACAGCGTAAAGCCAAAGGCGACTTGGTGAGTCAAGCGTTTGAAGAGTTCTCGTGGGCGCGTCGAATGGGGCCTTCTCACCCCTTCGATTCCGGAGAAGCCCTCGAATCGCCCTTCAACCGCTCCAATGGCTACGGCGGCGCATCCATTTCGATCGACAACCGGTCCATGTACCTCGCGATCAAGACCCCTGCGACCGGCAACCCCGAGAACATCGACCTCTATGCCACGCGCTATGAGCTCCTGGATGATACGGGAGGTGAGCGCGTGTACCTCTGGAGCGACCCGCAGCCGCTCGATGTCCTGAACACCCCCGATGGCTGGGAAAGCCAACCGGCAATCAGCCCGGACGGACGCACCCTGTACTTCGCCGCGGTCCGTCCCGGAACGACGGAGGATGCCGGCGGCAACCCCACCATNGACATCCTCGCATCGGAACGCCTCGACAACGGCCAATGGAGTGCGGCGCGGCTCCTGCCCGCCCCGGTCAATGGCACCGGCAGCGACAAAGCCCCTTTTCTGCATCCGGACGGTCGAACCCTGTACTTTGCCAGCAACCGCAATCCTGGCGGTGGCGGATATGACATCTGGATGACCCAGCGGGACAGCACCGCTTCTCCATTTGACGCGGGCGCTTGGTCGGACCCCGTCAACCTCGGGGCCCCGCTCAACACGGGAGGGGACGAACATGGCTTGGTCATTTCCACAGACGGCAGCACCGCCTATTTCGCCAGCCGCCGGCCGGGCACCCAAGGCCTGGACATCTTGACTTGGTCCATGCCGGAAGACCTTCGGCCCCGGGCATCTGTTGTGGTCAAAGGCGAATTGAACCTCGGTGAAGGCATGGACAACACACCCGTAGAATTGGAACTTCGCTATGCGCAGAGTCGGCGTGCTGAAGCAATCCGGCTGGACGATGACGGGACGTACGCCACCATCGTGGACCTGTCCACCAATGAAGACGTTCTGCTGGTGGCAAAGGCTGAGGGCGCCGCTTTCAGCGCCGGTATCGTCGTCGACAGCCAAGCAGAGGCCCCCGCCCTCGTCACCGCCAATCTCACGGTGCGCTCGGTGAAAGAGGCTGGGGCGGCCTTTGAAATCGAAGACATCTTCTATGCGTCAGGATCCGCAGAGGTCAACCGGTCCAGTTTACTGCTGCTTGACCTGTTCGCAGAGTACCTGCTGGAGACAGGACTCTCCGTGGAAATTGGCGGTCACACCGATGACGTCGGGATGGAATCCGACAATTTGCTGCTGTCTAAAAAGCGCGCAACAGCCGTCCGTCAACACTTGATTTCCGCTGGTGTACCTAAAGACCGACTCACCGCCCGCGGCTATGGCGAGGGACGTCCGAGGACATCCAATGACACCAAAGCCGGGCGGGCGAGCAACCGCCGGACCGAATTCAAGGTGACCGGAGAATGAGGGCTTCAGCCCCTGACCGGGGTTGTAAGGTGCTCAGCGTGAACAAATCCAAAGGTTTCGCCCCGGCCGGGTGCGCCTTCCCCCGATTTTCACGTTGTCCATGCGCCACCCCATGATTCGATTTTCGCGCCACTTCTGTCCGCTCCTCCTCGCCGTCACGCTGATCGCACCACCGGCCCTGTCGCAAGTCAGCCTGCTGTCCGGCGGAACCACCGCCGACCCGGCCACCCGCGACTGCCGAGAGGCCTTTGACCGGGCCCTCGAGCACTTCGCCCATGCGCAGTATGCTGCGGCACTGGAAGGGTTCGACGCCTTTGCCTCCAACAGACTGCACGGCGACGCGCCTGCGGGCGAAAGCGAGCGGCTCCTCAAGGTGGAAGCCGAGTACCACGCCGCCCTGTGCGCCATCTACCTATACCACAAGGATGCCGTGTGGCGCATTGACCGCTTCATCATACGCCACCCGGAGTCCACCTGGGTCCCCAAGCTTCAATGGGAATTGGGCAACTACCAATACCGCCGAAAGAAATGGAGCAAGGCCCTCGACGCATTTGACGCCCTGAACCCCAGGCGGCTCAGCAAAGCCCTTCGCACTGAGTTTCACTTCAAGCGCGGACACGCCCGGTTCGAGAAAAGCGACTTGGACGGCGCCCGCGGAGACCTGCTGAAAGTGGTGGGCGATGCCAGTGCACGTCCCGAATACCTCGAGGCTGCGCGGTACTATCTCGCCCACATCGCCTATGCCGAAGAACGCCTGACCACCGCATTGGCAGCCTTTGAAGAGCTGCTGCCGGTCGCGGCTTTCCAGAATGCCGTTCCCGTGTACATCGCCCAGATCCTGCATCAGCTGGAGCGCTACGAAGAGCTGACCGAACGCGTTCCGGCCTGGTTGGACCCCGCCGCCGACCTGCGCGCCAGTGACCGCCAAGAGCTTTCCCGGCTTCTGGGAACGGCCTTCTTCCACCTGGGGGATTGCGCCCAAGCCAGCCCCCACCTCGAAGCGGCATGGAAGACCATGGACAGCCCACAGCGGACGGCAGAATTCAGCTACATCTTGGGCCAGTGCCGTCTGGCCAATGGACAACCCGCTCAGGCCATCACGGCGTTGATGCGCTCCACAGGGCGCAAGGATGCCCTCGATCAATTCGCCACCCACGCCCTAGGTCAGGCCTATCTCGAACTTGGCGAAAAGCCCAAGGCGCAGGCCGCTTTTGCGGCGGCAGCTGAATTGAACCACGACCTGGAGCTCCGGGAAGACGCCCTTTTCAATCAGGCCAAATTGGCTTTTGAAACGGACTTCAATCCCTTCAACGATGCCATTGCTGCCTTCCAGCAATACCTCGAAGAATATCCGAACAGCCCCCGCCGCGATGAGGCCTATGGTTTCCTACTCGATGTGTATTTGACCACGCGGAACCACGAACGCGCCCTCGACGCCCTCGACCGGATTCAACGCAAGTCTCCCCGCGAAAAGAAGGCGTACCAGAAATTGGCGTTCAACCACGGGGTGGACCTCTACCGCTCGGGAAAACCGGCTGAAGCCGATGCCTTTTTCTCCCGGAGCCGGTCCTTCCCTGAAGACGCCACACTCGCTGCGGAAAGCCAGTACTGGCAGGGTGAAATCGCCATCATCGCCGGTCGCGATGCCGCGGCACTCAGCCACTATCGGGCCTTTTTGAATGCACCGGGCGCCTTCAATTCCGCCCTGTACGACGAAGGCGAATACGGAGCCGCCTATGCCCTCTTCCGCCAACGCAAATACCGCGATGCCCAGGTGGGCTTCCGCAAGTATGTAGATGCTGCAGGACCGCAAGCGCCCCATGTGGCCGATGCCCAGTTGCGCATTGGCGACTGCTTCTACATCGACAAGGATTACGACCGCGCGGTCACCGCCTATGCCGAGGCGCTGGGTGCCGGGACAACCCAGCAGCAATACGCCCGGTTCCAACAAGCCCGCTGCAAGGGACTGAATGGCGACGCTGTGGGGGCCGTAGCTGGCATGACCGCCTTGCTGGACGCCCATCCTGAGACCACTTTCAAGGGCGATGCGCTCACCGCCATTGGCAAATTCGAAGTGGAGCTGGGGCACATGGATGCTGCTGGCGCGGCCTTCACACGCATTCGTTCCGAATTGCCGGGAAGCGCTTATGCCAAGCAAGCCCTGGTCGACTTGGCCCTCATCGCCGTCAAACAGGACCGCAACGAAGACGCATTGGCCCTGTGGGAGCAGATTTCCTCGCGCTACCCGGACGACGATGTGACCAAGGATGCCTTCTTGATCGTAGAGCCCCTGCTCGTCGCGGGCGGCCAGCTTNACAACCTGCCTGCCGTGGTGGGGTTGTCCAATGACGACATCGCAGAGCGCACGTTTGCCGCCGCGCAGGACCTCGCGCTGAGCGGGGATTGTGACCAAGCCGTGCCGAAACTGGAACAGTTCCTCGAACGTCACCCGGAAAGCATCCGCGTGTTGCCCGCGCAGTTCCACTTGGGCCAATGCCAATTCGACTCGGGAGACCCCGAAGCGGCACTGGCGGTGCTCGAAAAAGTCGTCTCTGCTCCGCTGAGCGACTACCACGAACCCGCCTTGGTCCTCACAGCCACGATCCGATTCAACAGAGGCGACTGGGACGACGCACTCGCCCATTATCAGCAGCTCGAAAAGGTGGCTGTCTTGAAGCGACACGTGCTCGAGGCGCGCATCGGCATCATGCGGTGCAGCCGGGAGCTGGGCGACGGGGAGACCGTCCTGGCCTATGTCGACCCCATCCTCGCCGACCCGGAAACGCCTGCCGACATTGTCCGCGCCGCACGATACAACCGGGCCCTGCTCCTGTTGGAGCGCCTGCCAGCCGACGCCGTGGCCGACTTCGAGTGGCTCGTCGAAGACGAAGTTCACGCGGAAGAAGCGTCCCACCACCTGGCCGCCATTCAGCTGTCCAATGGAGACGCCACGGGATGTCAGGTCGCCGTCTTCAATCAGCTCAACCGCTTCGGTGGCGGATCGGAATGGGCGTACCGNAGCTTCCTGCTCCTCGCCGAGGCCTACCTCGCTCAAGAAGACCTCTTCCAAGCGAGAACCACCATCGAGCAGCTCCAAGCCAACGTCTCCGAGCCTTGGGTTCAGGATGCCTGCCTGGACTTCCTCGACCGACTGGTTCAATTGGAAAACCCGCCGCCCATGCCGGACCTGCCTGGAGCAGATTCCAGCCGCACCGAAACGCCCATCACCCCTGAATCCTCAGAAGAATGATCCGCCAGCGTCTCTCCTCCTCTTTCGCCGCTTGGTCAGCCTTGACCGGATGGGCCCTCCTGCCGGCCCTGCTTCTCGGACAGGACAGCTTGCAAGTGACCTTCGTGGGTGATCGCGAACTTGAAATCCGCGAAGTCATCAAGCCACCGGCGAGTCCACAGCGCGTGGACCTCGGCTTGGAAAAGCCTACCATTCAATACGCCCCCTTGGCCAAGGCCATGTCCCCGATGACGGAAACGGAATCTTTGCCGCCTCTGGCCGTGCGCATGGACGCCGCCCTTCCACGGCTCTATGCTGGCTATGCCAAAGTGGGGTTTGGCATGTTCGCTTCTCCGTTGGCTGACATTCACCTTGGCGAGACCCAAAGCCGCAACGGCGCCTGGGGCCTGCAGCTGCTTCACCGCAGTTCAGCGGGATCCACAGGAGCGGCCGACAGCCTGGGCGTGGATGAAGGTTGGTCCCACAATGCCATCGGTGGCCATCTGCGGCGGTTCATTGACAAGAGCAGTCTCACCCTCGACGCCAACCTGGACCGCAAAGCATGGGGCCTCTACGGGCTCGATGCGGGCAGTGTGGATGCCAGCTTGTTCTCGGCCCCGACCGACCGTCAGACCTACACCACGGTACAGTTCTCNGCACGCCTGCAAAACCACCTCCGGGACAGCACCAAGGTGCACCGCGACGTCCACCTCCTTGTCAGCCGCCTGATGCCCGGAACATCTCCCCTTCCCGGAAACGTGGTGGTTCCAGAAGTGCTGCCCCCCAACCAACGGGAAAACCTGCTCACTGCGAAGGGGCGCTTTCACAGCTGGAATGAAGGCGCCTTGTACGCGCTTGACGTCGAGGGCCACTGGATGGGCTCCTCCATTTCAGGCATCGGAGATTCCACTCGGTCCGCCGTGAGCCGCTCTTCCGCTCTGATCGGCGCCATCCCAAGCGTGACCAAGGAGCGGGGCGCCTACAAGGTGCGCGTGGGCGCAGGTCTCTGGGTGGATGCACGCGGACGCCAATCCTTCCATTTCTACCCGACCGCAGAAGTTCGATTCCGCCTGCTGGACGACGTCTTCGTCCCTTACGGAGGCGTCGATGGCGGCATGCAACGCAACGCCCTCCACGACCTTATCGACGAGAACCCTTGGTTTGAAGCGGGCTATCACGCCGATGGAAATGCCCTCCGAGGCGCCATTCAGCACACCAACCGCGCCCTCGAACTGTACGGCGGAGTCCGCGGTAAATTCACACGCGACCTGGCCTTCAACGCCCAAGCGAGGACCTCGACCTACCGCGACTTCAATTACTGGGTCAATGAAGCCGGATTGGACAGCGCAGGGCAGCGCTTCAGCTTGGCCTACGACACCTTGACCGTGGCCAGCGTGATTGGAGAGGCCACATGGCGCGGCCAAGGCCCGCTGGAACTGAGTGCCCGGGCCGAATTCCACACCTATGGTACCGGTCAGCAACCGCACGCCTGGTACCAACCCCGCACCCGCATCTCGGCATCCGGACGCTGGAACCTCGAAGAACTCCTCTTCGTCGACTTCGGAGTGGACGTCGTGGGCGCGCGACACGCCCCCTCCTACGTCCCCTTCGCCTCGGACGGCAGTGATGGAGCATCCAGCGATGCTGAAGCGGCCGAAAACGTGGGCGCTGTCTTTGGTGGTAGCGAAGCGGTCTTCGCCCGGAAACTCCCCGCATACACGGCCCTCGACCTCGGCATCGAATACCGTTACAACGGCCGATTGGCACTGGGATTGAACGTTCGCGGCCCCCTCAGTCAGACCGACATTTTCAACGGCTTTGGCGTCCAGAGAATGCGGGTCATGATGTGGGCGGGATACCGCTTCTGATTCACCGTTCACAAAACGGTGGGCAACCGCCGTGAAAGTGTTGAAAACACAGGGGTTTCAATTCACCTGAAAACCCCGCTCAGACCGGCTTGTCGGCTATCTTCGTTTGCGCCTTAAAACGCGGAGCATGAGCGAAGAGAAGAAGCACAATTACAGCGCGGACAGCATCCAAGCCCTTGAAGGCATGGAGCACGTGCGGAAGCGTCCCTCCATGTACATCGGCGACGTCGGTGTTCGGGGTCTTCACCACCTCGTCTACGAGGTCGTGGACAATTCCATTGACGAGGCCCTGGCCGGCCACTGTGACACGATTGACGTGGCCATCACCGCCTCCAATGGCATTACCGTCCACGACAATGGCCGCGGAATTCCGGTGGCCATCCACAGCAAGGAAGGTGTGAGCGCCTTGGAGGTCGTCATGACCAAGATTGGTGCCGGCGGTAAATTCGACAAAGACAGCTACAAGGTCTCCGGTGGTCTGCACGGTGTCGGTGTCAGCTGTGTGAACGCCCTTTCCACCCACCTGCGCGCCGAAGTTCACCGCGACGGTAAGGTCTGGGAACAGGAATACAGCCGAGGCAAGGCCAACTACCCCACCCGCGAAATCGGAACGACCGATCGCACGGGAACGTCTGTCACCTTCCAGCCGGATCCGGAGATCTTCAACGATACCCTAGAATACAGCTACGACACGCTGGCCCGGCGCCTGCGGGAGCTGAGCTTCCTCAACAAAGGGATCACACTGACGCTCACCGATGAGCGGAACCACGACGAGGAAGGCAACCCGATCCACGAGCGGTTCTACAGCGAAACCGGGCTTCAGGAGTTCTGCACCTACATCGACCAGAACCGGGAGCAACTCATCCAAGACGTCATTCACATGGAAGGCGAGGTCAACGACATTCCGGTGGAGGTGGCCATGGTGTACAACACCTCCTTCAACGAGAGCCTGCACAGCTACGTCAACAACATCAACACCCACGAGGGGGGCACGCACCTGAGCGGCTTCCGCCGAGGCTTGACCAACACGCTGAAAAAGTACGCTGAGGAGTCCGGCATGTTGGACAGGCTCAAATTCGACATCAGCGGTGACGACTTCCGCGAAGGACTCACCGCCATCGTGAGCGTCAAGGTCATGGAGCCCCAGTTCGAGGGACAGACCAAGACCAAGCTGGGCAACAAAGAAGTGACCGCTGCTGTGAGCCAAGCGGTGAGCGGCATGCTCCGCGATTACCTCGAGGAGAATCCGAACGACGCCAAGACCATCGTCCAGAAGGTCATCCTGGCTGCTCAAGCCCGCCACGCCGCCCGCAAGGCGCGGGAGATGGTCCAGCGCAAGACGGTCATGGGCGGGTCCGGACTTCCCGGAAAACTGGCCGACTGTTCCGAAAAGGATCCGGCCATGTGCGAGGTCTTCCTGGTTGAGGGTGACTCCGCCGGCGGAACCGCCAAGCAGGGCAGGGACCGACTCTTCCAGGCCATTCTTCCGCTCCGAGGCAAGATCCTCAACGTGGAGAAGGCGATGCACCACAAAATCTTCGAGAACGAGGAGATCAAGAACATCTACACGGCCCTCGGCGTGACCGTGGGCACCGAAGAAGACGAGCGGGCGCTGAACCTCAGCAAGCTCCGCTACCACAAGGTGGTCATCATGTGTGACGCCGACGTGGACGGCAGCCACATCGAAACGTTGATCCTCACCTTCTTCTTCCGCCACATGAAGGAGCTGATCGAGAAGGGGTACGTGTACATCGCCACCCCCCCCCTGTACCTCGTCAAGCGCGGGTCCAAACAGGGCTACGCGTGGGACGACGACCAACGCGACCGCCTCATCGCCGAATACCGCGGCAAGAGCGATGCCGCTGTGGGCGTCCAACGCTACAAGGGTCTCGGTGAGATGAACGCAGAGCAACTCTGGGACACGACGATGAATCCAGAGAACCGCACGCTTCGCCAGGTGACGATTGAGAATGCAGCCGAGAGCGACAACATCTTCTCCATGCTGATGGGAGACGACGTGCCGCCCCGCCGCGAGTTCATCGAGGCCAACGCCAAGTACGCCAACATCGACGCGTGAGCGCACTGCGCCGCACGGTGTGCGTCACCGGTGCTTCTTCAGGCTTCGGCCGCAACCGAGCCTTGGTCATTCCGGGCAAAAAAGAAGTGCTCGGCCATTGGCTCTCCCGGTTCGCCCAGGACATTCTGCGCCGCGTCATGTGACGCGGCAAAGTCGCCTGACTCAGACGTATTCGCGGCCGGCGACGTCGAGGACCTTGGTGGTCTTCTTGAGCGTGCGCAACACCATGAACACCACAAAGGCGAACGCGAGCAGAACCAGCCAGAACGGCTGAATAAACAGCCCCTCCCATCCATGTTGCCGGAACATGTGGAGGCCGTCGACCCAGGCGAAGCTGAGGAACATGGCGAAGAAGCCGTTGTACTCGCGCTTCAAGACATTCTTCAGTGAAAACGACACTTCCGGCCCCATCCAATGGCGGAGTGCAGGCCAGAAAGCAGGCACGTTAGAAGACCAATCCAGGTAAGCCTGGCCGAATTTGCCCCGCAGGAACTGCTCCTCCGCAAACATGATGCGCTCGTAATACAAGACATAGGTCAAGAGAAACGCCACCGTGAACCACACGTGGCCCATGTACATGACGATGCCCAACCACATGAGCAGGTTGCCCAGGTACAACGGGTGTCGGCAAATGCTGTACATCCCAAGCGTATTCAACGACTCGGCCACTTGACCCTCCTTGGTGTTCCGACCTGAAGTTCCGCGTGGAGTATACCCCACGCACCATGCACGGACTGTCTGACCGGCCATGCCCACAGACAGGCAAACCAGCGGCCAGATCCACGTCCCATCCGGGGCAGCAGACATGACCGTCCATTCCACATGTCCCAGCAAGACCAGAGGAATGGCCCCGAAAAACAAGAGCAAAGGCAAAAAGCTGCGCCAGCGGAACAGCCAGTTGCCCGACCGGTCCATTTCCTCAATGAGTGCCATCAGTCAAAAATGGGCTGATTCCAACGCTTGATGGAGTCGCCTTCCGCCACGCCGGACAAGACCTCCACGGTCAATCCATCGGACAGACCGATTTCCAAATTCCGCCGCTCGAACTGCTGAGGGGAGGTTTGCACTTCCACAAACGGCTTGGGGCCTTCGTATTGGACAAGCGCCTCGCTGATGGCCAACACCTGCTCCCGCTTGTCGAGCACCACGTCGGCGTTCGCACTGAATCCCGCCCGGATGAAGTCCCCTTCGACGAGGGTCACCGCAGCCCGGATGTCAAATTGAACCGCGCCATTCTGCGGAATGCCCTTCGGAGAAATGTACTCCAGCGTGGCATCGAACTTCCGTCCCGGCATGGCGCCGATGCTGAGGATAAGCGGAATGCCCACCCGCAGGTTTTCGATTTCGCTCTCGTCAATCTGGCCGCGGAAAATCAAGTCGGTCATGTCGGCCACACTGGCGATGCTGGTGCCTTCGTTGAAAGTGTTCGCTTGGATGACCTGGTAACCGACCTCGACCGGTACGTCGAGTACCATGCCGTTGACTGTGCTGGCGATCATCGTGTTGGAGGCCTCTCCCGCCCGGCTGGCGGCGCCCTCCTTCACGATGCGGAGGTTGTCTTCTGCGGCCAGCATCTCTTCCTTGGCCTGAAGGAACGACGTTTCAGACTGCTGGAAATCCTGCTCCGACACCACTCCCGAGGCGAGCAGCGATTCCTGTCGCTCAAAATCCCGGCGGCTGTTCTCCAACGAAATCCGGCTCCGCTCGACCCGACTTTGGGCCGCAGCCAGTGCCGCCATGTCCGGGACAACGCGGACCCGAGCGAGCACGGTGCCTTGAGAAACGGTGTCCCCCGCCTCCACATAGAGCTCATCTACAATGCCGCTGATTTGCGGCTTGATCAGGATTTCCTTTCGAGGTCCGATGGTCCCGGAGCTCACCGACTTCTTGATGATGTCCGCGACGTAAGGTGCCTCCACTCCGAAGCGGGCCTCCGGGGCCTGTTCCTTCTGGTAGAGGTCGTTCAAGGTGTAAGCCGCCCCGGCGATGACCAGGAGGACGAAGAGGAGCAGAAGCGTAACGCGGCCTTTCTTCATGGGTTCAATTCATCATCCTTCCGCACGAAGGGCCTCCACAGGTTTGATGGCCAAAGCTCGAATCGCAGGCAGGATGCCCGCGAAGATGGCCATCCCGAGGAGGATGCACAACACGGTGAGGACGGTTCCAAAATCGATTTCGGGGTGGCGGAATACCCCGGCGTCTCCTCCGCCCTCGAGGTAGCCGTCGACCGCTTCCAACAGTCCGACGCCCAGCACCAGGCCGCACAGGCCAGCGAGGAAGGTGAGAAACAAGGTCTCGCCGATGATCTGGCAGAGGATCCGGACGGGCGTGGCACCCAAGCTCCGGCGAATGCCGAGCTCTTTCGTTCGCTCCTTGATGGAGATCAGCATGATGTTCGTGATGCCGATGACGCCGGCGAGGAGGGCCAGCGAACCAAACAACAGCGAGATGAGCCGCATGCCGGAGAAGAGCAATTCTGCCTTCTGGAACTCTTCCGCCATCGTCCAGCAGCCGATGGCCCGGGGATCATCGGGGTGGACACTGAGCCGTGACTTGATGAGCTGCTTGGTCGCTTCCTCGGCCTCTTCTGCATCGACGCCGTCCTTGATGAGCATGGACAACCAGCCCACCCGATCCCGGGTATTGAAGGCCTTGCCGAACGTGGTGAACGGGATGTAGATGCTTTCGGCCTCATTCTGCGCGTCCTCATCATTGCCCTTCGGAGTGTAGACCCCGACCACACGGAACAGCACACCTTGAATCTGGACGGTCTCTCCGAGGGGATTTTCTCCGAATTCAAACAGGATGTCTTGCACCCGGCTCCCAATGACACAGACCTTCCGTACCGCATCGAGGTCCGCCTGATTGAGGAACCGGCCGCTCGTGATGTTCATCGGCTTGGCCTTTTGGTACTGCGCGATGGCGCCGCTCACATCAAAGGCCCCGCTTTGCTTGCCGTGGATGACGTTGTTGGTCCCCTGCCAACCACCCAGCTGGATTTCTGGGCACACCAAATCGAGGTGCTGCGTGTTGGCTTCCAACCACCTGACGTCATCGATGTCGAGCTCAAGCCCGCGTCCGCGCTGGTATCCCTTGTAAGGAATGCTCGTGCTCATGGTCCAAGCAAACATGCTGTTGGCCACATCGTTGCCCATGTCCGCCTTGACTCCGTTTTCAAGACCGCGGGCAGCACCTACCGTAATGATGATCATGAACAGGCCCCACCCCACCCCGAGTGCGGACAGGAAGGCACGCAGGGGATTCCGCACGACCACTTGGACGAGTTCAATCAGCCGGTCGCGGTCGAGCCCCATCATTCGTAGCGGAGGGCTTCAATGGGACGAATGCGGACCGCCCGCAACGCGGGCACCAGCCCGCTCAATGCGCCTGCCAACACCAGAACGACCAAGGCTGTCACCGTCACCCGCAGGTTGACCTCCGGGTCGGTGAAGTAGTCGTGCTGGGCATAAGGCGCGGCATAGTTCAGCGTGGCGACACCGGCGATGAGACCAAGCGCTCCGGAAATGAGGGTCAAGCAGACCGCCTCGATGACGATGAGGGACAAAATGCTCCCGGACGTCGCACCGAGGGCCTTGCGCACCCCAATCTCAACGGTGCGCTCCTTGACCACAATGGCCATGATGTTCGCTACTCCGATGGCCCCGGCGAGCAGGGTGAACCCACCAATGACCCAGATGAAGAGCCGGATGCCTTTGAAAATCCGATCGAACATGGCGTACTCCTCCTGGTTGTCCCGGACCCGCACGGCGCGCTGGTCCTCGGGGTGCACCGCATGCCGCAAGCGCAGGTCTCCGTCGATGGCGTCCACCATCGCGGTGGACGCCTCCAAATCCCGGTCTCCCGTGGAGAGCACCATGGAGCCGATGGCATCATTGCCCTGGAACAGGCGTTGCATCGTGGTCATGGGGATGTAAACCATGCTGTTGCCCCAGCGCCCATTCTTGGCGAAATGTCCGACGACGCGAAAGGTGATCCCGCGCAGGATGATGTATTCGCCGATGGGCGATCGCTGCTTGAAGAGTTCGTTGATCACATTCTCCCCAATCACGCAAACCTTGGATTCCTTCTCCACATCGTCCTGGTGCAGCCAGCGCCCGCCCTCCAAAGGAATGAGGTCGAGTTCTGCGAAATCGGGCTCCACCCCCATCAGCGGGTAGTTCCCCTGCTCATTCTTGTACTGGACGGTCGACCCCCACATGCTGAGGCGGCCCGAAACAGCCGGAGTCTCGACCACCTGTTCCGTCACCCGCTCCTCGTCTTCATCCCGGAGCTCGATGTAGCGGTTGGGTTGGCGCCCGCGATGGGCCAACGTCGTGGTGCCCGTCCGCACCCAGATGGTGTTTTTGGCCTCGTCGGCGAAGTCTTGCTCCACCCCATTCTGCAAACCGAAACCGAGGCCCTGCATCACCACGAGGATAAAAATGCCGAGGCCCACCGACAGGCCGGTCAGCGCCGTCCGCAAGGGGTTGGCGGTCACCGTGTGGGCAATCTCAATCCAGGTCTCGCGGTTGAACATCAATCAGTAGAACCAGCGCCGTTGGCCGTGGGTTCGACGACGTCCCCGCTTCGCCCATCTTCGATGATGACCCCGTCGTGGAGGCGGATGGTGCGGTCGCATTTGGCGGCAATATCCGCCTCGTGGGTCACGATGATCACAGTAATGCCGGAGCCATTGACCTCCCGCAACACCGACACCACATCTTGGGAGGTGCTGCTGTCGAGGGCACCGGTCGGCTCGTCGGCGAGGATGACCCGGGGCTCCGTAATGAGGGCCCGGGCAATGGCCACCCGTTGCTTCTGTCCACCAGACAATTCAGACGGCAGGTGATCGGCACGGTCGTCCATGCCCATTTTGCCCAACATCTCCATGGCCCGCTTTTGCCGTTCGCGGCGGGGCACTTTCTGGTAGAACAATGGCAACGCCACATTCTCCACCGCCGTCTTGAAGGAAATCAAATTGAAAGACTGAAAGACGAAACCCAGAAAAAGGCTCCGATACCGTGCCGCCTGCTTCTCCGACAACCCCGACATGTCCACCCCGTCGAGGTCATACCCGCCGGAATCAAATCCATCGAGCAGACCGAGTACGTTGAGGAGCGTGGACTTCCCGGAGCCGGAAGACCCCATGATGGCGACCATCTCGCCTTGCTCGATGTTGAGGTCGATGCCCTTGAGGACGGGCAACGTCCCTCCTGCTAGGGGGTACGCTTTCTCGATTCCACGCAACGCAAGCATGCCGCGAAGGTAGTGCCTCAGCCCACCGCAGTCACTCCTGTGTCAGGCAGCTTCCGTCGTCCGCGTTGGCTGCTGGATTGAACTCGATGTAAGCTGGGTCAGTGCACCCCTGAATGTCCCCGTCTTTCAAGCAACGGATGCTGAACCCATGTTCTGCGTAGACCGCACCGATGCTGTTGGACGACACCTCGTTGGAGGAATTGAACTGGCGCCACGTCGTTGTGCTCCAGTAATCGCCCAGTCCACCCGTGCCGTAGTAACTGCCTGAGGAGAATCGATAGCCGCCTGGACGGGCATCAAAGTCAAACTCGTTCGTTCCGGACGATGTACCATTCCAAAACAGGGACGACTTGAGCTTCAACCCAGGGTTCTCCCCCACATTGCTCAAGAGCGCATCCCATTCTTCATCACTCGGGACCTTCCACCCGGTTGGACACACATTGCGCTCGTCCAACATGGCGTGGGAATTGTACAGTCGCCCATAGTCCGCAATGTTGGCATCGTCGTCGCCCTGCACTGCCTGAACCCCATAACTCGTAGAAGTCGACCAGCTCACCGGCCCATAATTACCTGGGATGGAGTCGCCATTGGCATACTGCGCCGTACGCAGGTTCTCCGCAAACCAACATTGCCCCCCGATGTACGTCACGTTGTAAGAGTGCCCTCCGAATGCGACAGCCGTGCACGTCGGATCATAGGTCTCACAGCTCCCATCGTCCACATTGGCTCCTGCATGGTACTCCGTGTAGGACGGGTCGGTGCATCCAGGCACAATGAGGACTGCACAAGATCCGTCGTCCACATTGGCCGCAGCGTCGTATTCGAAGTAGCCCTCATTCGTGCATCCCAGCACCATGCTCACCACATTCCCATTGGTCAATTCAATCTCGTACGAACCGTCGGGTTGAAGAAGAACAGTGTCCACATCCAATTCCACATAGGCAGCGGACAAAGCCTGAACATTGAAGACCTCACAGTCCGTTTGGGCACTCAAAAAAGAGATTCCAGCAATCAAGCCGAAACAGAGGGTAAGGGCACGGGTCATGTCCGAAGATTTTCTCCAAAATAGACCCAGACACATTCTGAAATAATCAACGGAGAGGATAATTCGACAAGAGCCTATAATGACAGGCCTTGATTTGAAGAAGCTTGCAAAAAATCAATGGATGCACGCATTCTCGCCGATTGTTCAACATCACCATGCTGCGGAGGGACAGTCGCACGGAATGCGCTCAACCACTCCGTTTGGCGATTCGACAGCCCTGGCTCTGCCCGGAAATGAAGGGCTTGGCTGGCCGTCAGCAACTCGGAAGCCAGGACCTCCTGCGTACCCTGAATTACAGCCAACAACTGAAGGCCCGCATTGGCGCCCATGCTGACATGGTCCTCCTGGCCGTTGCTGCTGTCAATGGTGTCCACGCTGGCCGGCATGGCGCGCATCTTGTTGCGGGCCACGATGCTCGCCGCCGTGTATTGGACGATCATCAGGCCGCTGTCCAAACCGGGGTCGGTGGCGAGAAACGGTGGCAAACCACGGGTTCCGCTGAGCAGCTTGAAGATGCGGCGCTCCGACATGGTGCCCAATTCACTGGCGGCCACTTTCAGGTGATCCAGAATAACGGCGAGGGGCTCTCCGTGGAAGTTGCCCGCGCTGATGACTTCACCAGACTCCGGCAGCAAAATGGGGTTGTCCGTGACGGCCGTGGCCTCCCCCTCCAATGTCGCAATGCCCTGGTCGATGGCTTGGCGCACCGCACCGTAGACCTGAGGGATGCAGCGGAAACTGTACGGGTCTTGCACCCATTCGTGGGTCTCCCGTAAAAAGGCGGCGCCGTCCAACCAGCGGCGCATCTCCCCGGCACTGGCCTGTTGGCCGGCGTGTTGCCGCAACGTGTGAACGGCCGGATGAAATGGTGCATCCAACCCTTCGAACGCCGCCAGGCTCAAGCTGGCGATGCCATGCGCCTTTTGCCACAAGTACTCCAGTCGTTGGAGGCTGTGGGCCAGCAGCGCCGACATCATTTGCGTCCCGTTGATCAAGGCCAAGCCCTCCTTGGGGCCCAGAGAAATGGGCGACCATCCCTTCTCCTGCAGCACCTCCATGGCCGGGCGGGTCACCCACTGGCCGTCCCCATCCTGTTGCATCAGCTCGCCTTCACCAAGCAGCGGCAAGCACATGTGGCTGAGTGGAGCCAGGTCGCCACTCGCTCCCAACGACCCTTGGCGTGGGACCACGGGCAACAGGTGGTGGTTGTAGAAATCGACCAAGCGATCCACCGTCTGCGGCTGAACGCCACTGTGGCCGCGAACCAGCCCGCACACCTTGAAAAGCAGCATCCAACGCACGACATCTGTCGGGAGAGGGTCCCCCAGTCCCGCAGCGTGGCTCCGAAGAATGTTGTCCTGCAATTGGTGCAATTGCGCCTCTTCTACCCGCACATTGGCCAGCTGCCCAAACCCAGTGTTGACGCCGTATACCGTCTTGCCGGAAGCCACAACTTCAAGCAGGAAGTCGTGGGCCCGTTCCACGTTGGCACGCGCTGATTCCGACAATGCAATGCGGTCCGCACGGTACAAGGCTTGCAGTTGGCTCCAAGATTGTTGGCCGGGTTGAAGGAGGTGGTCCATGGTGGCCACGAATTTACCCGGTGCACCCGCTATCTTGCTCCTCCATTCGGAAAACCGATTCATGCGATTCACATTGACCCTGTGCCTCACGGCCATTCTCGGGAGCCTTTCCGCCCAGCGGGCCCCGATTGAATTCGAGGAATACGACCTCAAGAACGGGCTTCACGTCATCCTTCACGAAGACCACAGCGCCCCCATTGTGGCCGTCTCCGTAATGTACCATGTGGGCTCCAAGAACGAAGACCCCAACCGCACCGGCATGGCCCACTTCTTTGAGCACCTGCTCTTCGAAGGTTCCGACAACATCGGACGCGGCGAATTCTTCAAGTACATCCAGAACGCCGGCGGCCAGAACAACGCCAACACCTCCAACGACCGCACGTTCTATTATGAAGTATTGCCGTCCAACCAACTCGAGTTGGGCCTGTGGCTGGAGAGCGAGCGCATGATGCACGCCCGGGTCGAGAAAATCGGCATCGAGACGCAGCGTGAAGTCGTGAAGGAAGAGCGCCGCCAGCGGGTGGACAACCAGCCCTACGGCAACCTCATCGAGGAGACCATGAAGCGCGCCTACACCGAGCACCCCTACCGGTGGCCCGTCATCGGATCCATGGCCCACCTCAATGCCGCGGAGGACCAGGAGTTCACTGACTTCTACGAGACCTTCTACGTCCCGAACAACGCGGTGCTGTCCATCGCAGGGGACTTTGACCGCAAGGACCTCAAGAAGATGATCGAAGCCTACTTCGGCCCCGTTCCGCGCGGAACGAATGACATCCCCCGCCCGACCATCGAGGAGCCCTACAAGGTGACGGAAGTGCGCGACACCATCTGGGGCGATGACCAATTGCCGCTGGTCTTGATGGCCTACCCCATTCCGGCGGAGGGCACGCCAGACTACTATGCCGTGGACCTGCTCAACACAGTCCTGAGTGGTGGACAATCCAGCCGCCTGAACCGCGCCGTGGTGGACGAGCAGGAACTCGCCGTCTTCTGTGGCGCCTTCAGCTTCGGCCTCGAAGACCCCGGACAAACCATCGCCTACGCCGTGGCCAACATTGGCACCGACCCCTCCGAGGTGGAGGCCGCCATGGTGGCGGAGATTGACCGGATCAAGGAATCCGGCATCACGGACGCTGAATTGGACAAGCTCAAAAACCAGACCGAAAGCGGGTTTGTACAGAGCAATGGCACGATGCGTGGCATCGCAGAATCCCTCGCCAACTACCACATGTACTACGGCGACGCCAACCTGATCAACAACGAGATCGACCGCTACATGGCGGTCACCGCGGAGGACATCCAGCGCGCCGCCCGCGACTACTACAACCACGACCGCCGTGTCGTCCTCTACTTCTTGAACGAGAACGCCCAATGAACCGCATTTCTTCCCTCCTGCTGGCCCTCGCGGCCCTCGTTCCCTCCACGTTCCTCGGACAGGTGGACCGCTCGGCAGCTCCGGCGCCGGGACTGGCACCTGAAATCGTGTTGGGCGACTACACCGTGGATCAACTCGACAACGGCCTCACCCTCATCGTGGTCGAAAACCACAAGCTCCCACGTGTCAGCTACCGCCTGACACTCGACGTCGACCCCATTTTCGAAGGGGCCGAGGCCGGCTACGTCTCCATGGCGGGCTCCTTGATGCGCGCCGGGACGAGCACCCGTTCCAAAGCGGAGATTGACGAGGCGGTTGACCGGATTGGCGCCAGCCTCGGTACCTCCGGGTTCGGCATGAACGGCCGTTGCCTCGTGCAGCACAGCGAGACCCTGCTCGAACTGATGAGCGATATCCTGATGAACCCCACCTTCCCGGATGAGGAGCTCGAAAAGGAGCGCAAGCAGACCTTGAGCGGTTTCGCCAGCAGCGCCACCGACGCCAACCAGATTTCCGGGCGGCTGTCCCGCGCCATGACCTATGGTCTGAAGCACCCCTACGGCGAGAGCAGCAACGAAACGACGGTCAAGGCCATCACCCGCCAAGACCTCTTAGACCACTACGCCAAAATCTGGAAGCCCAATGTGGCCTACCTCGTCGTGGTGGGAGACATCACCCCGGACGTCGCCAAGGCCCAAGCTGAGACCTACTTCGGTAGATGGCGGCCGAACGAGGTGGCCAAGCAACGCTATGCCCGACCGGTACCGCCCAAAGCGAACCGGGTCTGCTTCGCTCCAGTCCCAGGCGCCGTCCAGAGCGTGATCGACATCACCTTTCCAGTCTACCTCAAGCCCGGACACCCAGACGTGGTGGCGGTGAGTGTGATGAACACCATGCTCGGTGGCTTCTTCGGCAGCCGGTTGAACCAGAACCTGCGGGAAGACAAAGGTTACACCTATGGCGCCCGGAGCTCCATCGGCCCAGATGAACTCGTCGGCCGATTCAGCGCGCGCGCCAGCGTCCGAAACGAAGTGACCGACAGCTCCCTCGTGGAGTTCCTCTCCGAGATCCGCAAAATGGTCGAGACGCCGGCCCCCGACAGCACGCTGCAGTTCGTCAAGAACTACCTCAACGGCAGCTTCGCCCTGTCCCTCGAGCGCCCCGAGACCATTGCACGCTTTGCACTCAACACAGAGCGCTACGGATATGCCGACGATTACTATGCCACTTACCTCGAGCGCCTCGACGCCGTGACCGTGGAGGACGTCCAGCGTGTCGCCCGCACCTACCTGCGCCCAGACAACATGAACATCACCATTGCGGGCAACCGCGATGTGGCAGATGGTCTGGCCCGGTTCGCAGCATCCGGCCAGGTGGAATTCTTCGACCCCTTCGGTGAACCCCTGAAGGAACTGGACCCTGCCCCGGAAGGCATGACCGCGGAGGGCGTGTTCCGCGCCCATTATGAAGCCCGGGGTGGCATCGCCAAGCTAGAGAAGCTCAAAGGCATCAAGACCATGGGTGAAATGGCCGCGGGTCCCATGGCCCTCGACATGGAGCAGGCCTACCTCGTGGGCGGCCCCGGCTACACGCGCATCTCTGCAGGCGGAAACGTGATGCAAGAGACGCGATTCGACGGTGAGAAAGGCGCGGAAATCGCCATGGGTCAGAACCAAGCCATGGACGAAGCTGGGATCATGGAAGCCAAGCGCAATCACGATCCGCTCGAATTCCTTCACCTCGCCGACTATGGTGCGTCTGCAGAGCTGCTGGGCATTGACCTCATCCTCGAAGTGCCGCATTACCTGGTGGAAATCCGGGAGGAGGGCCAAGTGACCGAGAGCCACTGGTTCAATGTGGAGACCGCCATGCGCTCCCGTACCGTGCGGAATGAAAGCACCCCGCGGGGCGACATGTCCGTGACGCTCGACTACGGAGACATGATGGAGGTCAAAGGACTGAAATTCGAGTCTTCCGTGACCATGAAGACGGCCGGCCAGGAGATGACCATGACCCTCAAGGAGGTCAAGCTCAACCCCAAACTGGACGCCGCCGACTACAGTGTCGAGTGAGTGACAGCGCGCCCATTCTGATCGAACTCACCGGTGCGGACCTGCACCAGGAGGAACACGTTGTTTTGCGCGACGTGACCCTCACAGGCCGCGCCGGTGAATTCATCTACCTGATCGGCCGCACAGGATCGGGGAAGAGCAGCCTGCTCAAAACGCTCTACGGCGAATTGCCGCTGAGACACGGACAAGGGCAAGTGTGCGGCATGGACCTCACGGCGCTCCAACCCGAGAAGGTTCACCTGCTGCGCCGCAAGCTGGGCATTGTCTTTCAGGATTTCGAATTGCTGACCGACCGCACGGCAGAGGCCAACCTTGACTTCGTGCTGAAAGTGACCGACTGGAAGGACGCGTCGAAACGCAGGGAGCGCATTGGCGAAGTGCTGGCCTTGGTCGGCCTCGACAACAAAGGATACAAGCGGCCCCACGAATTGAGCGGCGGAGAGCGCCAACGGCTGGCCGTTGCCCGCGCCCTCCTCAATTCACCCGAACTCATCCTCGCCGATGAGCCCACCGGCAACCTGGATCCGAGAACAGCAGAAGGGATTTTGGATCTCCTCCATCAGTTGGCGAGCGATGGCCGTTGCGTGCTCATGGCCACACACGACCACGGCATCCTGCAACGGCATCCGGGCCGCATCTTGGAATGCGATCGGGGCCAACTGACCGAACTCGAGGCGCCTCCGCAACCCACAGCATGACTGAGGCCAGTCCAGCATTGAGCTTGGCCATTCCGGTATTGGGACCGCAAGACATCGGCGCCCTCCGTCGCACCTGCGATGCCATCGCCGAAATCTGGCAAAGTGCGCCGAGCGCAGTCCGGGTGTTGGTCCAGTCCTCCAAAGGAAGCCCTGCTGATTTTCAGGACGACCTCGTCCCAGCTGGCATACAACTCGACCTTCAATGTGCACCCGACCAGGGCATCTATGACGCCATGAACCGCATGCTGGCGCGGTGCAGCACACCCCGAATCGTATTCCTCGGTGCGGGTGACTGCCCACTCCCAGGGCTGCGCGAAGCCGCCAGTCGCTGGGGCCACGAGGATGCTGGACGCACACTGCAAATGGGAGGCGTTCAACTTCCAAAGGCAGAAGCTGGCGTGCCGAGCCATTATCCTGCGCGGTGGGACCGAAGCCTCTTCTGGAGAAACACAGCCCACCACCAAGGCATCGCCTATCCCGCTTCTCTGCTCCGCGACCACGGGGGGTTCACCCCCTCCTTCCAAGTGCTGGCCGATTATGCGGTCAACCTTGAATTGTTCCAGAAGGGTGTGAAGGCCCAATGGCATCCCGATGAAGACTGGATGGCCGTCCAAGCCGGCGGTCGCTCCCGTCAGTTCAATGCGGAACTGTATGCCGAGGAGCTGCGCCTGAAACGCGCGGTGCTGAAGCCTGGACTGACCTGGGCCTGTCAGCCGGTCTGGATTCGGTTCAAAGCGTGGGGCAAGCGCTGGGCTCAGCGCACCCAGTGAAGCGCACCGAGCAATTTGGTTTCGTGGGCGCCCCAATGGTGACGGGCCGCCACCTTGGACAAGTGATCCTCCTTGGGCGGAGATGACAGCGTCTCCAAAACCGCACTCGCCACATTTTGCACCAATGCGGTCTCGTCTTCTGAAAAGACGGCCACCTGACCCAATCCTTCTTCCTTGACAAACCGCCCGGCCACTGGCAAGTCCGAGCACACCACTGGCAACCCTGCGTGGAGATAATCGAACAGCTTGTTGGGCAGACTGAATCGGAAATTGTCGACCGTGGGGCGGTCCAACGACAGCCCGATGTCAGCCGCAGCAGTGCAGCGCCGCAAGACGTCAAAAGGCTTTCGGTGGTGCACATGCAATCGATCCGCCACGCCCCAATGTTCTGCCACCCCCATGGCAGCGGCGTGCTCGGGACCGGCACCGATCAAGGCGAGGTGAACCTCAGGCAGGTGAACCAATGCGCGAACGGCATCCAAAGCGCCGCGGTCGCGGTCCATGAAGGCCCCCTGCATCAGCATCACTTTTTTATCCGTTGGCCACCCCAACTCTTCGCGCGGCATGGGATCGGCGGCCTCCGCCACCCGCTCCGGCACATTGGGCACGACCTCGACCATCAGGCCCTGCTTCCGATACGCCTCCGCAATGGCCTCATTGACGGTGATCATCCGATCGAGGTGCCGGAAACAACGCCATTCCCACAATCGCCAAGCGGCCTTGCGCAGCGGTTTGCCTTTCAAGCCCTCGGCTTCGGTAAACCATTCATGGCTGTCGTAGGCGATTTGCCATCCCCACCGACGCGCCGCCCGGACCGCAGGCCACAAAGTGTCCAAATCGTTGGCCCACACAGCGGCAACCCCTCCTTGAGCTTGCCATCTGGAGAGGGCTTCGAACAACGCCTGTTGAAAGGCCCAGTAGAATCTCGGTCCATCCAGTGCAGGCAACCACAAGCGCTCCGTTGGATACGGGCGGTCAATCGTCTCGGGCGCATCCTGGTTCATCCGCCGCCCAATCAGGACCGGCTCGTACCCAGCCGCCATCAGCGTGGCACAGGTCTTCCGGACGCGCTGATCGTACGTCAGGTCATTGGAAACGAGAACCAGAATCCGGCCGCGGCTCATTTCCCCGCGCGAAGGGCATCCCGGGTCTCTTGGAGCACCCACTTCGTGTAGCGCGGGAAGTCGCCGTTCATCATCCAGCCGTAATAACCGGGGTCGCGATCCAGCACATCCTTTAGCAACACCCCACGGTACTTGCCAAAATTGAACACCACCTCGTCGTCGTCGTTGTAGACAAAACGCCCGGCGAGGTCTGCGTTCCGGCCACGGCGACCAAATTCAGCAATGCCCGGCACGTCTTGTGGAAGCGGCCCGACCGTCTCACCTCGGGAATCCAGAATCGTATGGTCCTTGTACAGTTGGACCTGCCTCGCGAACACCTTCACGGTGGCGAGGATATCCGGCAAAGCCTCATGCGCGTCATCGAGGTCCTCGTCGCAGTAGAACTTCAGCGCCGCCCGCAGGGGGCGCTGTTCCATTTTGTGAAAGATGTTCTGGACATCCACAAGGTGCCGGTCATCCACCTTGAACGCGATGTTGCATCGGAGGAATTCCTCTGCCAGCAAGGGAACATCAAATCGGTTGGAGTTGAATCCGGCGAGGTCGCACCCGTCCAACCAACGGTAGAGCTTGGCCGCCATGCTTTCAAAGGTGGGAGCGTCGGCCACATCGGCGTCCGACACACCGTGCACTGCGGTCGACTCCACGGGAATCGGCATCTGCGGATGGATCAACAAGCGGCCTTGCCCTTGCTCTTTGTCTGGACGGACGTGCCATTGCCCATCCGGCATGATTTTGACAAAGGCCATCTCGACGATGCGGTCCTTCGCCACATCCGTGCCTGTCGTCTCCAAATCGAAGAAGACCAACGGCCGCTCCAATGACAAGTTCAAATCCGGTCGATCCATGCTGCGAAGATGCGGCTCAGCGCTGTTCTATCAACTGACGCCCCAAAGAGAACTTGGCAAACTGGTAGTTCCGGTATTCCTCGCGCTTTTCGGTCGCATCACCTTGGTACTCAGGACCCGCCACACCCCAGTCGAGGACGATGCTGAAATCCACGCCCACCTGCAACCCTTCGGCGCTCAAGGCCCGGATGATGGCATCCCTGGCTTTCTCCGCACGCATCTTGGCCAACTGCTCATTGGATTTGTACGCCTGCTTGTTTTTGACCGGGACAAAAGATGCCGATCCTTGAATCTCCAAAACCGGCACCTCTCCCACCGCGCGACGCGCGAGAAGCTCTTTCACCATGTCCTGAACCTGTGCGTCCGTGGAACGGGTCAAGTATCGGCCATAGCCAAATTCCACGGTCGCACTGACCGCCTTGAACTCCACCATCGAAACAGAGGTGGGTTCCGCAACGTCCAATGCATCTGGCTCAAAAGAATGGCTGGGTGCAGGGGCTTCCGCCACAGGTTCGGCGAAACTGAGAGCAGGCTCTTCTGTTTCGACGGCCGAATCCACGAGATTCGACTCGGGCTCTGCGGTCTTGACATCGGGCGCTACTGTTACCTCCACCGCCACTTCTGCCTCAGCATCCTCAACGGCAGACATTGCAGTTTGGACCTCCTCGGTGTTGGCCACTTCGTGGTTGACAGCTTCGGCCACCATTTCCGATGTTGCAGAAGTTTCGGCCCCCAGACCAGCGGTCGCCTCACCAGACTGAGACTCCACAGCCCATCCAAAGGCATCCAACCGTCCCACGCGGCGCTCGTTGCCATAGGCGGCATCACAAGCCACCTTCTCCAGACGAGACTGCAACACCTCATCTCCACGAACCCAGGAAAAGCGGTATTCCCGGCACGCCGGAAGAGCGGCCACGAAACTTCCAGATCCCGGACGCGCCCGGAACACCCGGAACACCGGTTCACCTCCGTCTGTCGACTTGACTTCGAGCACATCCCCAACCTGCCACTGCAACACCTTGCCGATGAACACCGCAAGGGCTTCCTCTGGTTGATCATAGACTTCCACACTGAAGATGTCCAAGTCGAGGCCGCCTTGGCGGGAGCTGCTCAAGTATCCGCTTTGACCCGAAGCATCCAGACTGACCATCACCTCATCTCCGGGGGTATTCAGAGGATGCCCCATGTGTTCGGGCTCGCTCCAACTTCCGTTGTCCAAACGCACACAGCGGAACAAATCAAACCCACCCATGCCTTGGTGACCGTTGGAGGAAAACACCAGGCTTCGGCCATCCGCACTCAGGACTGGACTCTCCTCTTCTCCCGGTGTGTTGATGCGGGCGCCAAGGTTGAGGGGCTCCGACCAAGTACCGTCCGGCAAAAGCACTGTGCGGTAGAGGTCTCTCCCTCCCTGTCCTCCGGGACGGTCTGACACGAAAATGCGTTCCAAACCGTCAAAGCGCTCGGTCATGGACGTTTCCCAATGCTTCGACGCAATGGGTGCTTCCAACTTTTCTCCCCAAACCAACTTCCCGGAGGCATCCCATTTGGCGGTCCAGACATCCCCTGCCTTTCCGCGGCCTCGATGAACGAGCAAAGCCTCTTCATCACCCAGAATGCCGATGGTGGTCAAATCCTCTGAAGACGCGCCCAACTCCAACACTTCCGGGTCGCCCCATCCCGATTGGGTTCTGGACGCCCGAAACAAACGCCCCTTCCTTTTATCGAGCGGTGCCGTTTGCTCCCGATAGCTGGTGAAATACACTGAGCCCCCATCTGGAGAAACGACAGGCGAGAAATCTCGCGCCACACTGTTGAGGCCGGTCTCCGGACGGATGCCCATATCCCGAGGAGAAGCTGTGCAATCAGCGGCGAAGACACAGTCCTTCATGGCCTGCTTGGCACGGATGTGGCGAAAATCCCGCTCGGGGTAAAACTCCGTGATACGGTGGGCCATGTCAAACGCCTCCCCGTAATACCCGGCATACTGAAGCACTTCCAGAGCGAGGTCCAAGGCCTTTTCAGAAGGGAGGGTTTCCTCAATATCCAGGGCATTGTAGCGCTTGGCGAAATCGCCATTGGCTGCCTGCACAGCGAGCGGAACTGCCTCGTCCAGTCTGCCTTTGACACTTCGCAGACACAGGGCCAATTTGAATGCCAAGTTCCGGTTCTCCGAATCTCGATCGTACAAATCTTGAAGCAACACGGCGGCCTGATCCCATTGCTCATCCCCGATGAGGCGATTGGCATCGCGGTACCGGTTTCTGGCCTCCTCTTCCTCCATGAGGTCGTGGGCCAAGGGCGACAGCCATTCAGAGACTTCAGGCCCGCGATGCCAAACTGACATCTGGGCCGGGGAAGTCATGGCCACCGCCATCCAGGCGAGGAGAATGAGCGTTGAGCGAAACATGGCGTTGAAAAGTACACGCACCCATTCCGAGAATCGGTCAAGTGAGCGGGAAATCGTCCACGCCCTATCCCCCAAGTGGTCAGACGACGGGGCGCTGGGGATCGAAAGCCTCGAGGTGGTCCGCCACGCGGCGAACAAAGCTTCCTCCCAACTGGCCATCGACGACCCTGTGGTCATAGCTGTGCGACAGGAACATCATGTGCCGCACGGCAATCACATCGCCGTCTGGCGTCTCCACCACAGCCGCCTTTTTGCGGATGGCCCCCAAGGCCAGAATGCCCACCTGCGGTTGGTTGATGATGGGGGTGCCGAACACGTTACCGAACGTCCCCACATTGGAGACGGTGTACGTTCCACCGCTGATCTCGTCTGGCTTGAGGGCACCCTGACGGGCGCGGTTGGCGAGGTCATTGACGACGGTGGCGAGGCCATTGAGATTGTATCGGTCTGCGTGACGAATGACGGGGACGATCAAGTTGCCCTCCGGGGTCGCGGCAGCCATGCCGATGTGGATGCCCTTCTTCAGAATGATGCGGTCCCCGTCCACACTCGCATTGACACCGGGGAATTCGCGCAATGCCTTGGCCACCGCTTCAATGAAAAACGGGGTGAACGTGAGCTTCTGCCCGGTCTGAGATTGGAATTCCTTCTTGTTGCGGTTTCGCCAATCCACAATTCGCGTCACGTCCGCCTCGACAAACGAGGTCACGTGGGGACTGGTCTGTACACTGCGCACCATGTGGTCCGCAATGAGCTTCCGCATCCGGTCCATCTCCACGATTTCATCCTCGCCATGCATGGACACGGCAGGCGCGGATGCGACGGGCTTCGGTGCAGTCGCAGATGCGGGCATCGGAACGGGTACAGGCTGGACTGCCTGGGCTGCCACGGGTGCTGTGGCTCGACCAGACTGGACATAGGCCAGCATGTCTTTTTTGGTCACGCGGCCATCCTTTCCAGTACCAGGAAGGGCATCCAACTCCGCTTGACTGACGCCTTCTTTCTCAGCAATGCTTCGAACCAGAGGGCTGTAGAATCGACCACCGCTGGTCCGAGACGGCTTGCCGGTTGGCGCCACTGCAGCAGGGGCAGGAGCTGGCTCGGCCTCTTGCACAGCAGACTCCAGCGGGGCGCTGACCGCCTCCATGACTTCGGGACTGGGCGCTTCTGGCTCAGCTGCAGGAGCTGTCGCGGTCACCGTCTCCCCATCCACAGAGAATTCGGCAATTGGCTGGCCGACCTGAACGACATCCCCTTCGGATACGAGGTGTTTCACCAACACACCGTCTTCGGGTGCCGGGACCTCTGAATCCACCTTGTCGGTGGCGATTTCGATGACGGGATCGTCGGCCGAGACGGATTGGCCTTCTTCCACGACCCACTTGATGATGGTCGCTTCGGCCACGCTCTCGCCCATTTTGGGTAGAAGTATCTCCATGGATGTATTGCCCGGAGGGTCTGAATTGCGTCTCAAAGGTACGGCTGACCCCGACGCAGAAGAACAGGCTCCGGTCAATCCGTCCGCAAGGTCATCAACAATTCGACCTCGCGCATCCAACCAAAATCAAACGCATATCTGAGGTCCAGTCGTTTGGCCTCGGATTCCTCCTCCATCCTGTGACCAGTGCCCACCGAAAAAACGGCATCTGACAACTTCGGAAGGCGGTCCGACCCCTCCCATCCCTCGTGAAACCCAACCCAGGTCCGCCGACCCAACAACACGTGCCACGCCACCCGGCGCTTCATCTCTTGGCCGTGCAACCCACGACCGGGTCCCACCACCAAGATCCACAAACTCCAGGCCACATCGACCCTCCGCTTGGCGCGCCGCCGCTCCACCCGGCCCAAGCCGTCCGCGCCCCATGACATCAGAGCGTCTGGCGCACTCTCCCTGCGGTTACCGCCAAGGGCCACCCACATCTTCTCAGGAATCACACGCATGTCCAGCCCCACATTTTTGGATTGCATGATGGCGTTCAAAACGGCCGTGCCTCCGAGGCCCGCATCACACAGCGCCACCTCAAGAACTGCGCTTCGACTCCAAGAAGAAGCACCCCCTTTCAAATCGTTTAGATCCAGAACACTGCCATAAGCTGACTGAACCCATTTTCGAATATCTTCCTTCCGATGGTCCTGACACAAAACCCCCACCTGCGGTCGGCCAGAACGCCAGCGAAACCGTGAGGGACGCAGAGACACCAGCAGCATGCGCAGCCCCCATGGCATCAATCCCATGAAGACGGCCACCACCCCCACGGACAAACGACTGACGCGCAGCGACTCCGGCAGCAAGGCATACAGCAACACAAACACAACGCCACTTGCAGCGCCCCCGACCAAGGTCCGCAATGGGACAAACGGGCGGTCCCTCATGCCGAACCAATGACCTGCCAAGACGGATGCGAGGGAAGCCAATCCTGCGACCAGCCAAGTGGCACCCCAAGGATGTTCCAATCCACTCCAAACCGCGTGCAAACGGACCCCGCCAACCCCCATCACCATGGCCATCAAAGCATCCAACACCTGCAATGCATGGCGACGGACGCGGCCCTGAACGAAGGCTGCGATGGCCCTCAATTGGATCCCCACGCGAATCATCCAACGCATCGCCAACGCTTGGCCTCCCGCAAAGTGCTTCTCGCTGAAAATGCGCATGGCACCGTGGAAGATGCGGACATAGGAAAGGCTGCCCTTTTTGGTGCTCTCGCCCTTGAAGTGAACAATGGGAGCACCGCTGAAGTATTGGTTGACCCAACCTCCATTTAAAATTCTGATGCTGAGATCAATGTCTTCTCCATACATGAAGAATGACTCATCGAGCAAACCCACTTGATCCAGCGCCTTTCGCCGCATCCACATGAAGGCGCCGCTCAACACCTCCACTTCTGCAGTTTCATCCGGCGCCACATGGCCGGCGTAGTACCGATTCAAGGCGGGACTCTTCGGGGCCAGCCGCCACAATCCGCTCAGCCTGCAAAACGAGGCCCACGGCGTGGGCATGCCCCGCTTGCTTTCAGGCAGCCATTGCCCGGCCCCATCGTACATGGGCACACCGATGGCGCCAATCCGACCGTCCGATTCTGCCCGCGCCAACACCTCGACAAACGTATCCTCAGGTACGACGGTATCGGGATTCAGCAGGAGAACCCACTCCCCCTTGGAGGCGCGGATTGCGGCATTGTTGCCTGCACTGAATCCCAGATTCTCCTCCGACTCCATGACCTGAACCTGAGGATAATTCAAAGACACCCATTCCGCTGATCCATCGGAGCTTGCATTGTCAAATACGATCAACTCAGACTGCCCTTCACCCAGTCGGTCCATGGCCACCAAGGCAGAGTCCAGGCACAGGCCCAAATACCCCTTGACGTTGTAGCTGACCACGATGACCGAGAGCTTCATGGGGCGCTTTTCGGAGCCTGGCTCGCCTGCTCGTAGGGCAGGCGCTGTTGGAGGGAACGGATGAGGGTCAGCTCGTCGGCATACTGCAATTCATCGCCTACTGCCACACCCCGCGCCAGCGTGGTGATGGTGACATCCGATTCCCGAAGTCGCTTGTCGAGGTAAAATGCCGTGGTGTCCCCTTCCATGGTGGTCGGCAGGGCAAAAATGACCTCCTTACAGGTGGGCTGCGATGCGCGTTGGATCAAGGACTCCACCCGCAAATCAGCGGGCCCTATGCCATCCATGGGACTGATGACCCCACCGAGGACGTGGTAACGCCCTTTGAAATGTCCGGTTCCTTCAATGGCCAGCAAGTCCCGGAGGTCCTCCACCACAGCAATCTTGGCCTCCTCCCTCCGCGGGTCGGTGCAAATGTTGCACTGGTCTTCCTCACCGAGGTTGCCGCATGTGGTGCAGGACTTCACCCCTTCTTTCATGTCTTGGATCGCCTCCGTGAAGCGGCGGACATCCTCTTCGTTGCGCGACAGCAAATGCAACGCCAAACGCAGGGCAGTCCTCCGACCGACACCTGGCAAGCCGGCAATCTGATCCACAGCGCGGTCGATGAGGCGAGAGGGCATGTCCACGGCACGAAGTTACGCGGCGATGTAGCTTGCCGGCATGGACACGCCCATCCTGGCCCTCATCGCCGTGGCCGCCTACCTCGGATTGCTGCTCTTTCTCGGCCAGCGAACAGGCCGCAAGGCCAGCATGTCCGACTTTTCACTTGGAGGACGCCGCAGCCCTTGGTGGGCCGTCGCATTTGGCATGATCGGCACCTCGTTGAGCGGGGTCACCTTCCTCTCGGTTCCCGGGTGGGTGGGCACCCAGCAGTTTGGCTACATGCAGATGGTGTTGGGCTACGTGGTGGGCTATGCCGTCATCACCACGGTCCTCCTCCCCCTTTACTACCGCCTACAACTGACCAGCATTTACGAGTATCTGGGCCAGCGCATTGGCACCCGGGCCTACAAGACAGGAGCCGCCTTCTTCTTGCTTTCCAGAAGCATGGGCGCGGCATTCCGCCTGTATTTGGTGGTCCTGGTCCTCAATGAAACCGTGCTGCCCGAAGTCAGCGGTGCTGCGGAGTGGATTCGACTCACCGTGCTCATTGCCGCAGTCCTGGGCATCATTTGGGCTTACACCCGACGTGGCGGCATCGCCACCGTGGTGTGGACGGACACCCTGCAGACGGCATGCATGCTGTTGGCCGCAGCGGTGGCCGTGGTGCTCATCGGGCGCGAACTCCACCTTTCCATCTTGGATCTCCCACGCGCCATCGCAGACTCCGGACACGCCCGATGGTGGTTCTTCGAAGACTGGGGTGCCGCCAATCACGGTGTGAAGCAGTTCATCGCCGGCGCATTCATCTCCTTGTGCATGACGGGGTTGGACCAGGACATGATGCAGAAGAACTTGAGCTGTCGGAACCTGCGGGACGCCCAACTGAACGTCACGTCTTTTTCGGTGGTTCTGGTGTTTGTCAACCTGCTCTTCCTGTCGCTCGGCGCACTGCTGCTGATGCACACCGACGCCACGGGCACGGTTGTCGAACGCGCCGATTTGCTCTTCGCCACGGTCGCATTGAAATCCAGCATGGGCTGGGCCCTGCCCATTTTGTTCTTGCTGGGACTCGTGGCCGCAGCCTTGTCCAGTGCCGACAGTGCCCTGACCGCCCTGACCACGTCCGTCTGCGTCGATTTCCTCGGGATGGACAAAGCAGGTGATGCAGGCCAGGCCGACGCGGTTCGCCGCAGGCAACGCATTCATTTGCTTGTCAGCATGGGGGTCGGATTGCTCATCTTGGGGTTCCACGCGGTCAACGACACGAGCGTCATCGCAGCCTTGTTCAAGGTGACCGGCTACACCTACGGTCCCCTGCTCGGTCTGTTCGCGTTCTGTCTTTTCAGAAAGGATCGCCCGGCTGCTGGAACGGACCCATGGATTCCGTGGGTGGCCGTGGCCGCCCCTTGCTGCGGTTACGCCCTGGAACAATGGACCTCGAGCCAAGGATTCAGCTTTGGATTCGCCCTGCTTCCAGTCAACGGCTTCCTGACTTGGCTGGGGGCAACGTTCGCGGCCTCCATGTCCGCGCGGACCACCGCCAAAGCGTAATTTTGCCCCAACATTCGTCATCACATCCAGCAACATGGAACCCCGCACGTCCCAACTCCTCGGCCGCCTGAGCGAATCTGCCACCATCGCCATGAGCCGCAAGGCCCGCGAACTCAAAGCCGCCGGGCGGGACATCATCAGCCTCTCCCTGGGCGAACCCGATTTCGACACCCCCAACGCCATCAAGGCGGCCGGCATCCAAGCCATCGAGGACAATTTTACCCACTACCCCCCAGTGCCCGGTTACGGTGAGGTGAAGCAAGCCATTTGCGACAAGCTCAAGCGAGACAATGGATTGGACTACAGTGCCGACCAGATTGTCATTTCTACCGGCGCCAAGCACAGCTTGATGAACGTGGTGCTCAGCCTGGTCGACCCGGGCGATGAAGTCATCCTGCCAACCCCGTACTGGGTGAGCTATGCGGACATGACCAACCTCGCCGGCGGTGTGGCCGTCACCGTGGAGACGGGCATTGCCCAAGACTTCAAGATGACGGCGGAACAATTGCGCGCGGCATTGACGGACAAGACGCGCATCGTCATGGTCAATTCGCCCAACAATCCTTCCGGCAGTGTGTACACCGAAGAGGAAATGGCCGCCATTGCAGAAGTGTTGCGCGAGCACCCTCGGGCCATCGCCATTTCAGACGAGATCTACGAGTACATCAACTTCACCGACGCCCACGCCAGCCTGGCTACTCAACCCGGCATGATGGACCGCACGGTCACCGTCAACGGGGTCTCGAAGGGCTTTGCCATGACCGGATGGCGCATTGGCTACATCGCCGCACCACAATGGATCGCGGCCGCCTGCACCAAACTGCAGGGCCAGTTCACGAGCGGTGCCAGCGGCATCTCTCAGAAAGCCACGGAGCACGCGATGAACGGCGGCGCAGCGCTGGCGGCCGACATGAAAGCGGCCTTCCTCCAGCGGCGTGACATGGTCGTCGATGGGCTGCGGGGCATCGACGGTTTTGAAGTCAACGTGCCTCAGGGTGCATTCTACATCTTCCCCGATGTGTCGGCCCTCTTCGGCCGCCAACTCGAAGGTGGAGCCATCCACAGCGGCCAGGACTTGGCCATGTACCTGCTCGAAAAGGCGGAAGTGGCCACGGTGGGCGGCGATGCATTCGGCTCCCCGAACTGCATCCGCATCAGTTACGCCGCCTCGGAAGCGCAACTCCAAGAGGCCATCCGACGGATCGCCGGTGCCGTCGCCGAACTGCGCGCATGACTCCAAAACAGGCCAAATATCCATGGACCCGGACTTCCCGGGACAGCGCGCTGGCAGCATTGGACCGCGCTGCACAAATCCGCGTGCTGGTGGTGGGCGACTTGATGGTGGACCAATACCTGATTGGCCGGGTGGACAGGATCAGCCCGGAAGCTCCCGTCCCTGTGGTGAGCGCAACCCAACGCGAGCGGCGCCTCGGCGGGGCCGCCAATGTGGCCTTGAATCTCCGCGCACTGGGCTGCGCCGTCACCCTGGCCGGTTTGGTGGGGGAAGACGACCATGGGCGACACCTCCGCGCGGAATTGGGTGAAGCCGGCATCGGCGGCGACGGCGTCACCGTGGCCCATGACCGCCCCACCACCCTGAAGACCCGCGTCATGAGCGGCGGACAACACATGCTCCGCGTGGACGAAGAGGTGGACCAGGATGTGAACGATGCTGGCGCAAAAGCCCTGCTGCAAGCCATTCGCGACGCCCTTTCAGCCCAGCCGCACCAAGCCATCCTCTTGGAGGACTATGACAAGGGCGCCCTGTCCAATGACGTCATTGACGGCATTCTCAGCTTGGCGCGTGAGCTGGACATCCCCGTGAGTGTCGACCCGAAGTTTCGGCACTTTGACCGTTACCGGGGCGTGGACCTGTTCAAGCCCAACCTGAAGGAGCTGAAAGAAGGCCTCGGACTGCAATGGGAGCCGGGAGATGCCGCCGCGAGAGACGCTGGCATCCAAGACGGGCTGGACCTGCTCGACGAGCGCATCCAACCGAAAGCCACCCTGCTGACGCTTAGCGAACTGGGTGTCCGCATCCGCTTCGACGGCCAAGACGCCCACCATCCGGCCCACCCCCGGGAAATCCTCGATGTATCGGGCGCCGGGGACACGGTCATTGCCGTGGCCACACTGATGTTGGCCTGTCAAGTGGCCCATCCCGACCTCGCCGCGGTCGCCAACCTCGCAGGTGGACTGGTGTGTGAAACGCCCGGCGTCGTGCCCATTGACCTGGAAGCCCTGCGCCAGGAAATCCTAGGCCTTCCCTTTTCCGCATGACACTGCAGGAACTGAGAGAACGGATCAACATCGGGCTGCAACCCCACCGCGAGCGGGTGCTGTCCGTCTTCAAGGCTGTCAACGTCGTGGTCAGCCTGTCGGCCTTCGCCAGCCTCATCGCGTACTACGGGTTCCCGCTGGAATCCAACGCCGCACACAACCTCATCGGCATCATCAAAGGCAGCTTCGCCTATTACGTCCTGCACTACCTCGTGCGGTGGTTCTTGGATTTCCACCCCCTTCAGTTTCTGAGGAAGCACCGTTTCGAGGGCTTCCTCATGGCCGTACTGCTCCTTGAAGGACTCGGAGACCTGCTGACCGGACAGGTCTTCCTGGGCCGGGCCATGAACCCCATGGGTGTGGACAGCGTGGAAGACTGGACGGTGTGGGTTGTCCAAGCCTATTTCCTCGTGGTGGTCTTCATGGAATTGTCGGAGCGGGCACGGACCCTTCCCCGGTTTCGATTCCATCCAGCCACCCTCTTCATCCTCAGCTTCCTGGCCCTCATTCTCGCGGGCACTGGCCTGCTGATGCTGCCGGAGATGACCGTGGACGGATTGGGCATGTCGCTGTCCGACGCGCTCTTCACTTCGACCAGCGCGACGTGCGTGACCGGACTGATGGTGCAGGATGCCGAAACCTTCTTCACCCACAAAGGACACGTCGTCCTGATGGTGCTGATCAAGCTGGGGGGCCTGAACATCATCGCGTTTGGATCGCTGCTGGCCCTGTTGGCCCGCTTCGGTGTCGGGGTCCGACAGCACGACGTCATCGAAGATTTCGTGAACCGCGGAAGCATCCTCGGCAGCCGGGGCATGCTTGGACGCGTCATCCTGTGGAGCGTGGGAATCGAGCTCATCGGCGCCCTTGGCCTGTTCCTCTTCTGGCCGGGCGGCCTATTCGCCTCCACCGGAGACCGCATTTTCCAGAGCCTTTTCCTCTCCATCAGCGCATTCAACAACGCCGGCATCAGCCTCTTCAGTGGCGGGCTGGCAGACCCGCGCGTGTCCGAAGCGTGGCTGGTCCATTGGACGGTCACCATCCTCGTCTTCTTCGGCGCCCTTGGCATGGTTGCCATTTTCGACCTGTTCTCTAGGGAATCCCTGCAGGAGCGGATGAAAAACCCGTGGCGCCAGATTCGATTCCCCACCAAAATCGCCCTCTACTACAGCCTCGCCCTCGTTGGCTTCGGTGCCATCGCCTACCTCGCGCTGGAATCCGGGAGCGGAGGCACCCTAGATGGCATGGGCTGGACCGGACGCATCACCACCTCCTTCTTCCAGAGTGCCACGCGCACCAGCGGCTTCAACACCGTGGACATCGGCGCCATCGGCACGCCCATGCTGTTCCTCCTCACCATTTTGATGTTCATCGGCGCATCGAGTTCCTCGACGGGAGGTGGCATCAAGACGAGCACCTTCGCCGTGGTGTTTGCCGACCTCATCGGCACCATCCGGGGCCTCCAACACCCCCACCTCTTCAAGCGGACCATCGGCAAGACCCTGCGCAGCCGCGCTTGGGGCATCCTGATGTTCTTCCTGCTCTTCAACCTCATCGGCACCTTTGCCCTCATCTTGAGCGAACCCCATTTGCTCACGGAAGACCGGGGGTTCCTCAACCTGCTCTTCGAACAGGTCAGCGCACTTGGCACCGTGGGGCTCAGCACGGGCATCACAGCCGACATCAGCCCTGTGGGGCGGGGCATCCTGATCGCGAGCATGATCATTGGCCGCGTGGGCACCCTCACAGTCGCCTTTGCATTTGCCCGCTCCGTCGTCAGCAGGAACTACAAATACCCCGAAGGCCACACGATGGTGGGTTGATGCCGACCTTGCACATCCATGGGAACTCCGATCACCCCGTATAACAGCGGCGACGCCAAGAAGGCGCAAGTCGCGCAGATGTTCGACAACATCGCGCACCGCTACGATTTCCTGAACCACTTCTTCAGTCTGGGCATCGACAAGCTCTGGCGGAAAAAGGCCGTCCGCATGCTGCTCTCCAAAGGGCCGCAGGAGGTGCTCGACGTGGCCACCGGCACAGCGGACTTCGCCATTGAAGCTGCGCGGAAAGCCCCGGAATTGAAAGTGGTGGGCGTGGACATCTCCGCCGGCATGCTCGACATCGGACGCACCAAAGTGTCCCGCGCCGGGCAGGACAGTCGGGTCGAATTGGTCTTGGGCGATGGAGAGTCCCTCCCGTTTGACGACGGTCGTTTCGACGCGTTCACCGTGGCCTTTGGCGTCCGCAACTTCGAACACCTCGAGGCGGGCCTGCGTGAAATGCAGCGCACCCTCAAATCCGGCGGAACAGGCTACATCCTGGAGTTCTCCAAACCCCGGATGTTCCCCATGAAACAGCTGTTCTGGCTGTATTTCCGGTACATCATGCCCACCCTTGGCAAGTGGTTTTCCAAGGACGCATCGGCCTACACCTACCTCCCTGAATCGGTGAAGGTCTTCCCTGAGGGAGAGGACCTGAAGCGCATCCTTCTCGACTGCGGATTCAACGCTTGCGCTTTGCATCCCTTGACTGGAGGCATCGCCACGCTGTATGTAGTGGACAAGGCATGAATTTGATCGTCCGCCCCTCCGCACTGTCTGGAAGGCTGGTTGCGCCGGCGTCCAAGAGCCACATGCAACGGCTCATCGCAGCGGCCCTGCTGGCGGACGGAGAATGCTGGATCCGCAATCCCTCCGATGCAGCCGACTGCTGGGCGGCACTGTCCGTGGCCGCCGGGCTGGGTGCTGACATCGAAGTGGGCTCGAACGCCATCCGGGTGGTCGGAGGGCTCCAGCCCCGTTCCAAAACGTTGGACCTCGGTGAAAGCGGCTTGGGGATGCGGATGTTCTCCCCCATTGCCGCCTTGCACGACGGGTCATTGACCCTGGAAGCCCAAGGAACCTTGCAACACCGCCCCATGGACGCCATGGCCGAGGCCCTGAGCCCAGCTGGCGTGAACGTGGTGCTCACGGATGGCCACGCACCGATTCAAATCCAAGGCCCGCTGAAGGGCGGCGAATTCCGGCTCGATGGCAGCTTGTCCAGCCAATTCCTGACCGGCATGCTCATGGCACTGCCCGCGGCACCTGAGGACAGCGTTGTTCACGTCGACAACCTGAAGAGCCGTCCCTACGTCGACATGACCATGGATGTGCTCCAAGCCGTGGGCATCGCCCTGCAACACGACAACCACACGCGCTTTGAGATTCCCGGAGGACAATCCTTCTCGCCCTTCGACCACACGGTGGCCGGGGATTGGAGTGCCGGGGCTTTCCTGCTCACCATCGCCGCCTTGGCTGGCGACCCGTTCCTCGAAGTCGACGGGCTCGGCAACACCCCAACCCAGGCAGACCAAGCCGTCACAGGCGCCTTGCTGTATAGCGGCGCCAAAATGATGCGCACCGAATCCGGCATCCGGGTGGACCGCGGGCGGCGCAAAGGATTCCGATTTGACGCCACCCATTGCCCGGACCTCTTCCCCCCTTTGGCAGCCTACGCCGCATTCTGCACGGGCAAAACCACGCTCACCGGCCTGCACCGCCTCCAACACAAGGAGAGCAACCGCGGCGAAGCCATCGCCACCGAATTCGCCAAAGCCGGCATTCGCGTCGACCTCTTGCCGGAGGAGGATGCCATGGTGATCCACCCGGGCACGGTGCAACCCGCCACTTTTGATGGCCATGGAGACCATCGGATGGTCATGGCCGGCACCGTTCTCGGACTCGCTGGCGCCCCCATGGAAATCGTGGGCATCGAGGCTGTGGAGAAGAGCTACCCCGCTTTCTTCGACGACTTGTCGGAAGTTGGCGCCGACTTCGGTCGAGCCTGATTCGGTCTCTCCGATCTTGGGACCGGAGATGCCAACCCGCCTTCCCATCGCCCCCACTCCCCCGGCCCACCTCCGGGAGTTCCTTCGCGCCGCACGCGGATGGTTCGAGGCATTCGGCATCCTGAGGAAATACCGACTACAAACCTACCACATTGCAGGACCCGCTGTTCTGCTGTGCATCACCATGGCGGGTGCGGGATTGACCCAATCCCTCGCCGATGCGTTGCGCGATGCGTTGACCTCTGGCTTGTCGTCCGCAGGACTCGACCTTAACAACCTGGCCAGCTCCCCGGATGCCTGGTACTCCGACGCGTTGCTCTGGGGGGCGTCCAAACTGGACTGGATGCTCGAATGGGGCCTGAGCCTGTTGGTCTTCTGGCTCAAACTCAAACTCACCAAGTACCTGCTTTTGACCCTGATGGCCCCCGTCATGAGCGCACTGGCCGGGGCCATTCGACAGCGCGAAACCGGGACGTCCACCCCCTTCACGGTGCGGCAATTGTTGCGGGACCTCTACCGGGGCGTCCGCATGTCTGTGGCCCTGTTGGCTGCCGAATTGGGGCTGTCCCTCGGGTTGGCGGTGATCGGCCTGCTCCTGACCGTGTTTGCTGCGCCAGTGGCGGTTTTGCTGTCCCCTGTGCTCCTCGTGACCGGCTGGGCCATCGGCGCGTACTTCTATGGAGCCGCTGTGTTCGATGCGGTCTACGAACAGTCCGAACTCGACTGGCGCGCCTCGTTGAGTCGGGGCTGGGCCGAGCGCGGTCGCCTGCTCGGCATTGGCAGCGTGTTCTCCTTGCTGCTCGCCGTGCCCTTGCTCGGCGTGTTCCTCGCCACCTTCCTAGGCCCCATTCCCTGCACTGCCGCAGCGGCCCGATTGACCTTCACCCCTGATCCATGAATGTCCATTTCATTGCCATCGGCGGCGCAGCCATGCACAACCTGGCACTGGCCCTCCACCACCAAGGCCACACCGTGACCGGTTCCGATGACGCCATCCACGACCCCAGCCGGAGCCGACTGGCCGCTGCCGGCCTCCTCCCCGGTGCCATGGGCTGGCAGCCCGACCGCATCCATGCGGGACTGGACAAGGTCATCCTCGGCATGCACGCCCGGCCGGACAACCCCGAACTCGCCCGGGCGCAAGCGCTCGGCCTCCCGGTGGTCAGCTATCCCGAGTACCTGTTCGAGGCCGCCCAAGACAAACGGCGGATTGTGGTCGCGGGCAGCCACGGCAAGACATCGATTACCGCCATGCTGCTCCATGTGATGCACCGCCTGGGACGGACGCCCGATTTCATGGTCGGTGCCCAACTGACCGGTTTCGACCGGATGGTGCGCCTCACGGACGCACCGGACATGCTGCTCGAGGGCGACGAGTACCTGAGTTCTCCTTTGGACCTCACCCCCAAATTCCATTGGTATCGCCCCCACCTCACTATCATCACCGGCGTGGCCTGGGACCACATCAATGTTTTCCCAGACCCGGACGTCTACCGCGCCCAATTCGAGGAATACCTGCGGCGGGTCGAACACGGAGGATGCGTGGTGTGGTGCGCTGAGGACATGGAATTGAAACGGGCTGTCGAGGCCGTGGCGCCAGCGCGAAGCGACATCGAATGGGTGCCCTACGCCATGCCGGAGCACACTCTGGTGGACGGCACCTTGCACCTGAAGACGGCAGACGGCCCGAAGCCCTTGCAGCTGGTCGGATCGCACAACTTCCTCAATTTGGCCGGTGCCATGGCCTTGGCGGAACGGTGGGGCGTGACACCCGAGGAATTCACCCAAGCCGTGGCCGATTTCTCCGGAGCGGCTGGACGGCTGGAGCGACGCTTGGACCGGACACTGGAGGGTGGGGCATGCACCGTGTTCCGCGACTTCGCCCATGCCCCCTCAAAGGTGGCCGCAACCACCAGCGCCATTGCCAGTCAATTCGCTGACAGAAAGGTCGTTGCAGTCCTTGAGCTCCATACATTTTCAAGCCTAAACCCCGCTTTCATCCCCACGTATGCAGGTGCACTGGATGCGGCAGACGAAGCTTGGGTCTGTTACTCACCGGATGTGCTGGCCCAGAAGCGGCTTCCGCCCCTCGATGCGGAGAAAGTCCAGACCGCTTTTCAGAATCCGAGCCTCCACGTCACACCGGACCCCGCAGAACTCGCTGAGGCTGTCCGTGACGCTGCAGGGCCCAACACGGTCTTCCTGCTCATGAGTTCTGGGCGCTTTGAGGGCGTCGACCTTGTGGACGCCATCCGCACCGCGCTGGACTGAATCGAATCAGCCGAGGACCACGTCCAGCACCATCATCAGGACAAAACCGAGTACGAACCCCAAGGTCGCCACATCGGTGTATTTGTCACGCTGGGTTTCGGGGATCACTTCCTCCACCACCACGTAAATCATGGCCCCTGCCGCGAAGGCCAGCGCGTAAGGCAAGAGCGGCTCGATGGTCAACACCGTGATGGCCCCCACCACACCGGCCACAGGCTCCACGATGGCGCTCAGCTGACCAAACCAAAAGGAGCGCCCGCGGGACACTCCCTGCCGGCGAAGCGGCATGCTGACCGCAATGCCTTCCGGGAAATTTTGGATGCCAATGCCGATGGCCAAAGCCAAGGCACCTCCGATGGTGGCGCCTTCGATGCCAGCCGCGGCACCGCCAAACAGCACGCCGACGGCCAATCCCTCCGGAATGTTGTGCAAGGTGATGGCCAGCACAAGCAAAGTGGTGCGGTGCCAATCCGTCTTGGGGCCCTCCGCTTCGCTGCGGTCAAAATTGATGTGCAGGTGGGGCGTGAGTTTGTCCAACGCAAACAGGAACAACGCCCCCACGATGAAGCCAATCGCCGCAGGTGTGACGGACGCCAAGCCCTCCCCACCGGTCATGTCCATGGCGGGAATCAGCAGACCAAAACAACTCGCTGCGATCATCACACCGCCGGTGAATCCCAGCATCCCATCCAGCAACCGCCGATGCAGCGTCTTGAAAAAGAACACCAGCGACGCACCCGCGGCGGTCATCAGCCAGGTAAAGGTGGTTGCAAGGAGCGCCGCGGTCACGGGCCCGGACTCTTGAAGGAAGGTCTCAATGAACTGCATGTGAGTGTTTTTCAAGGAAATGGAATGGACGGCGCCTCGGCGTCTTGGTCGACCCAGAGGCGCTCGCAAACCGAGGGGGACAACATTTGAACGTCTTCGCCGCTGTCAGCAAAGCGGACCTCCAAGCTGCCGTCAAAGGCGTACCGCCGGATCACGGTCAACCGGGTGCCCAGCGAAATGCCCAGGACACCGAGGTGGCGGAGGAACGCATCGCGGCCATCCACGACCCCCACCACGATGAGTTCCAGATGGCGTGGGGCCTCGGACAGCAACGTGCGCGCAGCCACGGAGCGGAAGCGGCCATTGGGTCCGGGAATGGCATCTCCGTGGGGGTCCAGCTTCGGAAACCCGAGGAAGGCATCCAGCCGGTTGGTCAGCTCCACACTGTTGATGTGCTCCAACTCTTCGGCGATGTCGTGAACCTGGTCCCAATCGAAGCCCAGGTGGTCCACCAGAAAGGACTCCCACAGACGGTGGCGACGCACGATGTCCATGGCAATTCGCTGTCCGCTGTCGGTGAGCTGCACACCATGGTAACGCTTGTGCACCACCCACCCCTTGGCCCCCAGTTTCTTGAGCATGGCCGATGTGCTCGCCGGCGTGGCCGACACGCGGTCCGCGAGATCGGTGGTGCTGACCTTCTCTTGCCCTTCTTCTTGGATGTGCAGAATGGCTTTGAGGTAATTCTCGTCGCTGACCGTGGGCATGGAAGCCGCGAAATTAGACGAGAACAAATTGATTTTTAGCCTCAACTAAAAATCATTTCAATCTGCTCACGAAATTTGTTTGCAGTCTGATAAATTCTGAGATGCTTGAATTGTTCCTCCTCCGCCATGGGAAAGCCGAACCAGCGCGCATTGGCCAGCGTGACCATGAGCGCCCGTTGGCTGAGCGCGGCCGAATGGAAGCCCATCGCCAAGGCTTGGCTTTTCCCTGCAAGGCCTCAGACGCCCTCGTGGTGAGCGATGCTGTTCGGACACAGCAGACGCTGCAATCCCTCCTCGACGCCTGGGACAGCGCGCCGCCGCACCACATCACGCCCACCGGTTACCTCGCTGATGCGGATACTTGGGTAGATCTCATTGGCATGACCGATGCAAGCACCAAGCGGCTGTGGGTCGTGGGGCACAACCCCGGCATCAGCGATCTGGTCCTGCAGTTGACAGGCGATCGGATTGGCATGTCGACCGCCGATGTGGTCCACATCGAACTGGAGGTGGCCAACTGGAGCGGGGTGGGCAAAGGATCGGGGCACCTGAAGGGCCACCACCCGGGACGGAACGCGTAATTTCCCGACATGGAGAACACCTCGCAGGACCAGGACATCCTGTCGCTCCGCCCTTTCAAAGCGGAATTCTGGACGCTGCGCCGCATCGCCGGCATCATCGGCTTGTCCTTGTTGTTGGGTGCCTTGTTCCGGTTTTCGGACCTGACGGCCTACCTCATCCTGTCGATCGCGTTGAGCTTCATTGGACGCCCTCTGGTTCAATGGTGTGACCGGACGCGCATCGCAGGACGCGCCATCGGCTCCACCGTCGGCGCCGTCTTGGCGCTCGCCTTGATGTTCCTGGGATTCAGTTTGCTCGTCAGTCTGTTTGCCCCACTCATTACTGCAGAAGCCCAAGTGCTGAGTGCGATCGACTTCGAGGGTACGGCGCGCGATCTCAGCACATTGGTCCATGACCTCACCCCCATGTTCCTCGACCAAGGGGAGGATCCGCTCGCATGGCTCGACACGGCCAACCTCAGTCAGGCCCTCAGCTCGACGTTGGGTGCCAATGGCCTCGGCGGCTTCCTCAGCGGCATCTTTTCGCTGGCCGGCAATCTCGTCATCGCCGTGTTCAGCATTTCCTTCATGACCTTCTTCTTTCTCAAGGACCGCCAGCTCTTTCCCGGTATCCTGAAGGCGCTGACGCCCGACCGCCATGTGCCACGGCTGGAGCGGGTTCTGGAGAATTCGACCCAGCTGCTGACCCGGTATTTCATCGGACTCGCCGTCCAGGTCGCCATCATCACCACCATCATCACCAGCGGCCTTCTGTTGCTCGGCGTACCCAATGCGTTCCTCATCGGATTCCTCGCAGGACTGCTCAATCTCATCCCCTACGTCGGCCCCCTCCTGGGTGCAGGCTTGGGGCTGGGCCTCATCCTCACCACCCACCTGCAAGCCCCCGATCTGGGCAGCTTGATGGGCCAGGCTGCCCTCGTCTTCCTGGCAGGCCAATTGGCCGACAACTTCTTTACGCAGCCCGTCATTTTTGCCGGCAGCGTCAAGGCGCATCCCCTCGAAATCTTCCTGCTCATCAGCATTGCGGGGAGCCTTGCTGGCATCACCGGTATGATGCTGGCCATCCCCGCATACTCGGTGATCCGGGTACTGGCCAAAGAATTCCTCAGCGGATTCAAGGTGATCCAAGCGCTGACCGACGAACTCTGAGCCTGCGAACAGGCCGCGTTGAAAACGGGTACAACTTTGGTTCGCCGTCCCAGCGAGGCGACGTACCTTGTCACCCCGTATGCACGGCTCTACGGGAACGGCGAAAGCCACCAAATACATCTTTGTGACGGGAGGCGTGTCCTCCAGCCTAGGTAAAGGCATCATCAGCGCATCGTTGGCCAAGCTGCTGCAGGCCCGTGGCATGAAGGTGACCATCCAGAAACTGGACCCCTACATCAACATTGATCCGGGCACCCTCAACCCCTACGAACACGGGGAATGCTTCGTCACCGATGACGGTGCTGAGACCGACCTTGACCTGGGCCACTACGAGCGTTTCCTCGATGTGCCGACCTCACAGGCCAACAACATCACTACCGGACGCATCTACCAGAGCGTCATCGACAAAGAGCGCCGGGGAGAATACCTCGGCCGCACCGTGCAGGTCATTCCGCACATCACTGACGAGATCAAACGGTGCGTGCAAATTCTCGGCTCAGGCGACGAGTACGATTTTGTGATCACGGAGATCGGAGGCACCGTCGGTGACATTGAATCCCTCCCCTACGTGGAAGCCGTGCGCCAGATGCGCTGGGAGCACCCCGAAGACACCTTGGTCGTGCACCTCACATTGGTGCCCTATCTCTCCGCCGCTGGAGAATTGAAAACCAAGCCGACCCAACACAGCGTCAAGCAACTGCTCGAATTCGGTGTTCAGCCCGATGTCCTGGTGTGCCGGACAGAGCACGAACTCACCCGGTCCATCCGCAACAAATTGGCCCGTTTCTGCAACGTGGACGAAGAAGCGGTGATTCAGTCCATTGATGCCCAGTCCATTTATGAAGTGCCCATCCTCATGCAAGAGGAGCGCCTCGATGAAGTGGTGCTGATGAAGCTGGGCGTGGATTCGCGGGCTGTGGTCAACCTCGACAGCTGGAATCAATTCCTCTCCCGCAACAAAAAGCCGAATCGCACGGTGCGCGTGGCCCTGGTCGGCAAGTATGTCGAATTGAAGGACAGCTACAAGAGCATTGCGGAATCCTTCACCCACGCGGGTGCAGCGAGCAACCTCGCCGTCGATCTCAAGTGGGTTCACTCCGAGCAAGTCCATAAGGACAATGTGGAAGAGGCCTTTGCCGATGTTGACGGCATCCTTGTGGCCCCCGGCTTCGGATCCCGTGGCATTGACGGCAAAATCGAAGCCATCCGCTACGCACGAGAAAACGGCATCCCCTTCTTCGGGATTTGCCTGGGCATGCAATGCGCGGTCATCGAATTCGCCCGCAACGTGCTCGGTCTTGAAGAAGCGCACAGCACGGAGATCAAAGACTACACGCCGCACCCCGTCATCGACATGATGGAGGAGCAGAAGAACATCGCCGACATGGGCGGTACAATGCGCCGGGGAGCCTACCCTTGCGCACTGGCCCCCGGATCACACGCTTCCGCCGCCTATGGAAAAGCACGAATCGAAGAGCGCCACCGGCACCGCTACGAATTCAACGACCAGTACCGCGAACAATTCGCCGAGGCCGGCATGGTTCCAACGGGCACGCACCCGGATTCCGGGCTCGTGGAGATTGTCGAGATTCCCGACCATCCGTGGTTCGTAGGTGCCCAATTCCACCCGGAATACAAAAGCACCGTGGTCACCCCCCACCCGCTCTTCAAGGGATTCCTTCAGGCCATCGTCAAGCTGCAGGATTCACGAGATGTGCCGTCCTCCGCAAAGCGGGACACAGGGAGCGAATCCGCCTGACCGTCCAGGGGTTGGAATTGGGGAAACCGTTATGCTTTTGAAGGGTCTCGCACGGCGGATTCCGTGGCGACGAACAACCACAGGATGAAGACCACGCCGCGTTGTACCTCCAGCACGGATTCCACCAAGGCATGCATGCCAACGAGGCACACACAGAGCATCACCCACTGGTTGCGACGCCGCCACCCCATCCTGAACCACCACCCCAACAGCAGGGTCAACAGCAGCATGCCAGGCCAGCCAAAAGCCACCCCGGCCTGCAACCACTGATTGTGCGGATTCAAGCGGCGCTCGCTGGCGTAGGCAATTCCATCCCGCTGATACACCGACATCAAAGCATCGGTCACATCTCCAGTTCCCACTCCCAAAGGATGGCGCGCGATGATTTCAGCAGAGGCACGCCACACGGCAATCCGCCCTGCGCTGCTGCTCTGCACGGGTGCAGCATCGGATTGAACGGCAGCCGCAGCCGTTCCCATTTCTGCGAAACGCTGCCTGGACGCTCCCCATCCACTGAGGGTCAGCAAGGCGAGGAAGACCACCACCTGAGGCTTGGTTTTTCCTTCGGATGGGCCCCACATCAGGGGGAAGGCCAAAGCCAACGTGGCCACACCGGCCGCAGAGAAAATGCCCGCTTTGGACCCCATTAACCCCAGCGAAACCGCCACCAACGCAGTCACTGCCCATGACAACCCCCGCCGCTGGGCCCATTGTCCCCCGCAACCCACCCAAGCCACAGCGGCATGCAGACTCAAATAAGTGGGGTGCACATCCCCGGCAAACCGGGCGTATTGCCACTGACTCGCATCGCCTTCGATGGCATGCCACCAACCTGCGCGAAGCAGCCGCCAGATCAAATAGGCAACCACCGACCACCCCACGGACCACCAGAAATCCCGGGACAATGGGCGTCCGGGCATGGCTGCCAGCAGCGGAAGCGCCCACAACGAGGACTTCACTTCCAAGCTGAATCGCCACGCTTCCGCATTGTCACTCCACAGTCCTCCAACGAGCTGCAATCCGAAGTAAGCCAGACACCATAGGCTCCCCATGGACCACGACCACCCCTCGCCTGGATGGCGCTTTCTCCACGAGACGAACCGGGCCACTGCGGCCATCAGAATACAAACAGACGCCCACGTGCCGCCGACCAGCAAGGCGGGCATCAGACAGCGCCACGCCCACGTCTCGACCGTGGTCCACGTCATCTCGTGAGGGCCTTGAATTCAGCCGAAGGCGAGCGGCAAAGCAACAGGAAGTGCCAGATGCCTTGCCAATAGCCCCAGCCGTAGGCGAGGTGCAATGTGAGAAAGGACCGCAGCACCCCTGGCGCGTCCGTCCAACGGCCCCCTGACAGGGCGAAGGCCCCGATGGCGCCCACACACCAGAGGCCGAGCACGGTGCAAAACGCAGGTACGGCCAATGCGGGCCACCCTACGGGCGGCCGGAATTGCGACCAGACGGACAATCCGCCCAGCACGGCGAGCGCCATCAAAAAGCCAGCCGGCGCCAATTGCCGCCACGTGGTGATGGTGAGGTGTTTCTTGTTGACGAAGACCTTCCAATATCCGTATTGCCTGTACTGGCGGAACAGCTGGGCGAAGCTCGACCGGGCATGGTACGTCGAGCGGATCCGCGGATCGAACCAGATGCGCCATCCAGCCTCGGTCAAACGGTAATTCAGTTCATCGTCCTGGTTGCGGACCAAGGCCTCGTCCAGCCCTCCAATTTCCTCCAGAACGGACTTTCGATACGCGCCGAAGGCCACGGTGTCCACATGGCCAGCCACTCCTCCGGTTCGAAACCGGGCATCCCCTACCCCGAACGGCGAGGACATGGCGAGGCCGATCCGGCGTGTGCGCTCGTCGCCGTGCACTTGGTCCACCACCCCGCCCACGCAGCCGGATTCCGGATGGGCCGCCAATGCGTCCAAATTGCGCCGCACAAAGTCAGGCGCCACTTCCGCGTGGGCGCCGAGGATGACGACCACTTCTGATCGGGCCTCGGCCACGCCGAGGTTCATGGCGACCGGCGTGATGCGCTGCGGATTGTCCAGTACGCGCAGCCAATCGACCTCCGCTGCCCGGGCTGTCAAAATGTCCCGGGTCCCGTCGGTGCTGCCCCCATCGACCACCAACACCTCCAACGGAGCCGGCAATTGCACTTGGCCCGCCAAGGCGTCCAAACAGGAGCCAATGTGATCGGCCTCATTGAGGCATGGAATCACCACTGATACGCAGGGAGCGTGGGACATGGCGGCGAAGATAGGTTCAAGGCCGGCCGGGCGGGCGCACCATGGCGATGTGCGGAATGCCGTCTTCCAGATAGGATTCTCCCACAGCCTCGAAGCCAAAGTCGGCGTAAAACCGCTCCAGATATTGTTGAGCAGACAGGCGAATGGGCTCCCCCGGCCAATGGTCGGCCAAAGCCTCCAGGCTCCGCGTCATCAATTCCTTTCCCAAGCCTGTGCGGCGCACGGACGCGGCCGTCACCACACGGCCAATGCTGACCTCACTGGAGTACGACACGCCCGCCGGCAACAACCGCGTGATGGCCAACGCTTCTCCTCCTTCCGACAAAGGCGCGTCCTGGCGCTCCGCCCACAAGTGCAAGCCTTGACGGTCCTTGCCGTCCAAATCTTGGTACGGGCAATCCTGCTCCACCACGAAGACCTCCGCCCGCAGCCGAAGCAGGCCGTATAGCTGTTCCCGGTCGAGTTCTGACCACGCACAACAGTGCCAAACGATGTCATTCGGTGCTGGAGAATCCATGCGGGCAAATTAGCGCGCAGGCGCCGCTACTTTTGCGCCATGGCAGGTGGCAATGTGCTCTCGGTGGAGGGATTGACGAAGCGGTTCGGGGAGCGGCTCATTTTTGAAGACCTGCACTTCGGTCTGGATCAGGGCCAAAAAGCCGCGCTGGTCGCTCGCAACGGGACCGGAAAGAGCACCTTGATGAAGGTGCTGCTCGACATCGAAGGGCCCGATGCCGGTACTGTGACCTTCAGTGGAAAAGCCCGTGTGGCACACCTTGCCCAGGAACACGGACTCGATTTGGACCGGACCATCCTGGCCAATTTGTTCACGGCCGACAATGACGCGATGCGCGCCATTCGGCAATACGAAGTTGCCACCGGCGGCGACGATGCGGAAGCCCTGCAAGCCGCCTATGACGCCATGGACCGCGCCGATGCTTGGAACTATGAAGCGCAGGCCAAGGAGATTCTCGGCAAACTCGGACTGCACGACACGGACCGCTTTGTCGATAAGCTGAGCGGGGGCGAAAAACGCCGCGTCGCCCTGGCCAAATGCCTCATCGAGCAACCGGACTTGCTCCTGTTGGACGAACCCACAAACCACCTCGACCTCGGCATGATCGAATGGCTCGAAGGTTTCCTGGCCAAGTCGAAGACCACCCTGCTGATGATCACGCACGACCGCTTCTTCCTCGAGGTCGTGTGTGACACCATCTTCGAGCTGGACAGCTTCGGGTTGCACAAATACCCGGGCAACTGGAGCGATTTCCTCGAAATGAAATCCGAGCGCTCCGCCAACGAGCATGCCCAACGCGACCGGGCCCGCTCCATCATGCGGCGGGAATTGGAATGGGTGCGGGCCACGCCACAGGCCCGGACCGGCAAGAGCAAGTCCCGTCTTGACGCCTTCAAAGACCTGAAGGACCGCGCCAGCGTGCGCCTTGAAGAGGATGAGGTGCGCCTCGAATTGGACCCCGCTCGGCTGGGCGGCAAAATCCTCGAACTGCACAAGGTGCGAAAGGCGTACGGCGACAAAGCCATCCTCAAAGGCTGGACCTACCACTTCAAGCCTGGCGAACGGGTCGGTCTCGTAGGAGAAAATGGCGCCGGCAAGAGCACCCTCATCCGTTTGCTGACCGGTGAAGACACCCCCGATGGCGGCAAGGTGGTCATCGGCGACACCGTGGTCTTCGGGCACTTCAGCCAAGAGCCGCCCCAATTCGATGAGGGCATGAAGGTCATCGAGGCGCTGTACGAGATCGCCGAATTCATGCCGCTCAAAAAAGGCAAGAAGCTCTCCGCCGCGCAGTTGCTGGAGCGTTTCCTCTTCCCCCGGAACCGGCACCACGATTTCATCTACAAGCTCAGCGGTGGCGAGCGCAAACGCCTGCACCTGTTGCGGGTCCTGATGGCCAACCCCAACTTTCTGGTCTTCGACGAGCCCACCAACGACCTCGACGTCTTCACCCTGGGCATCCTCGAAGAATTCCTGTTGGACTTCACCGGATGCCTGCTGCTCGTGAGCCACGACCGCTACTTCATGGACAAGCTGGTCGACCACGTCTTCATCCTCGACGGAGAAGGCGACGTGCGCGACTTCCCGGGCAACTACACCCAATACCGATTGGCGGCCGACGCCGAAGAAAAGGCCGAAGCTGCACAGCGCGCTGCGGCTGCCAAAGCCGCCGCCGCGAGCAAGGCCCAAGACGGTCCGGCTGCCCCCAAAGGCGACTATTCGCAGCGCCTGAGCTACAACGAGAAGCGCGAATACGAAGGGTTGGAGGACGTCATCGCCGGACTGGAGTCGGAAAAGGAGTCGCTCGAAACGGCCATGTCCGCCCCGGATTTGGACCATGAGGAAATGGGACGGTTGGCCACACGCCTTGGCGAAGTCACAGCGGACATCGAAGCCAAAACCGAGCGCTGGATCGAGCTCGACGAGCGCGCGTGAACTTTACTGTTGGTCGAAATCGACCACAAACCGCTCTCCCGGCTTCGGCTTGGTCTGACACGTCAGGACAAACCCCTGCTCCACTTCGCCGGGCTCCAATGCGTAGTTGACCTCCATTTCTCCTGCGCCCTCGGTCACCAGGGCACGGCATGTGCAGCAGACACCCCCGCAGCAGCTGTAGGGCAGGTCAATGCCTTGATCGAGGCCGGCATCGAGAATGCTTTTGGATCCATCGTAGTCCAATTTGTGGGTGGAGCCATCGATGATGACGAACACCTCCTGCCCTCCAGCGCCTGCAGCCGCAGCTGGAGCCACGTCCGCCGCAGCAGTAGCGGGTTTGGCCGTTGGTGAGGTGAAGAGCTCGAAGTGAATCCGTTCTGCGGGTACACCTGCAACCGCCATTCGATCCTTCACAGCTTGGATCATGGCTTCCGGTCCGCAAACGAACACCTCGTCCACCGCCGCCACGTCCAGCAGGCTGTTGCAGACTGCATCCACTTTGGCGTCATTCATGCGCCCGCCGTACAACGGAACATCCACCGGCTCCCGCGTGAAGAAGTGGAAGACGCGCAGGCGATCGAGGAACCGGTCTTTCAGGTCATCGAGTTCGCTCTTGAAAATGATGCTCGATTGGTCCTTGTTGGTGTCAAACAAGGTGAAGGTGCTGCCGGGTTCCACGTCCAACACCGTTTTGATGTGGGACAGAATGGGCGTGATGCCAGAACCGGCGGCGAAAGCGACATAATGCTTGCGTTGATCGGGGTCCAATTCCGTAAAGAAACGGCCGTTGGGTGGCATGGTGCGAAGGCGGTCCCCCGCTTTGAGGGTCGTATTGGCCCAGGTGCTGAACCGGCCTTCAGGGACTTGCTTGATGGCCACCCGCAGCGGCTCACCCACACCTGCACAGATGCTGTAGCTTCGGCGTACAGAATCACCTGCAATCTTTTGATCGAAAGTCAAGTACTGACCTTGCTTGAAAGTAAAGGTTTCAGACAAATCCGCTGGAATATCCAAGGTGATGGAGACACAATCGGCAGTTTCGCGGCGCACTTCGGCCACGGTCAAATCATGGAAGCGGTCAGACATGGAATTGCGAATCTCGGAATGAATCTGTTGGGTGGAGAACCCTTTGTGACCCCGATGGGTTCTTCCCGTGTCGCACATTGTATTTTTGCAAAGCATGGAAATGGACCTGTTGCAACACTTCGACGCCTATGTGGCGGCGGAGAAAAAGATTGAGCCCAAGGACTGGATGCCGGATGCGTACCGGAAAACGCTGGTCCGACAAATCAGCCAGCACGCGCACTCCGAGATTGTCGGAATGCTGCCCGAGGGCAACTGGATCAGCCGGGCTCCAAGCCTGAAACGCAAAGCCATCCTGATGGCCAAGGTGCAGGATGAAGCTGGACACGGCCTCTACCTCTACAGCGCATGTGAGACACTGGGCGTGGAGCGCGACGATTTGATCGCCGACCTGCACAGCGGCAAGGCCAAGTACAGCAGCATCTTCAACTACCCCACCCTGACGTGGGCCGACATGGGGGCCATTGGATGGCTCGTGGATGGCGCGGCCATCATGAACCAAGTTCCACTGTGCAAATGCAGCTACGGGCCCTACGCCCGGGCCATGGTTCGCGTCTGCAAGGAGGAAAGCTTCCACCAACGCCAAGGATTCCAGATCATGCTCACCCTCGCCAATGGCACGGAGGAGCAGAAGGCCATGGCGCAGGACGCACTCAACCGCTGGTGGTGGCCATCTTTGATGATGTTCGGCCCGCCGGACGACAACAGTCCCAACAGCGCCCAGTCCATGGCATGGAACATCAAGCGGTTCTCCAACGATGAGTTGCGCCAGAAGTTTGTGGACCTCACCGTTCCGCAAGCCGAGCTGCTCGGATTGACCCTGCCCGATCCGGACCTGACATGGAACGAGGAAACGGGCCACTACGATTTCGGAGAGATCGATTGGAGTGAATTTCAACGGGTGATTTCCGGCCACGGCCCCTGCAACAAGGAGCGTCTAGAGACCCGCCGCAACGCATGGGACAACGGGGCTTGGGTGCGCGAAGCTGCTCAGGCCCACGCCGAAAAGCGGGCCGCCCGCCGCGATGCCGCCGGCGAAACCGCTGCCGCTTAACTTTTCTGTCGTGGACAAGAAACACTGGCCCCTCTGGGAAATCTTCATCCGCAGTCGGCAAGGCCTCTCCCACCGCCATGTGGGCAGCCTGCACGCCGCCGATGCGGAAATGGCGGTCGAAAACGCCCGCGACGTGTACACCCGCCGTCAGGAAGGTGCCAGCATTTGGGTGGTGCCAGCCGACAGCATCACAGCTTCGTCACCCGATGAGCGCGACCTGCTCTTCGACCCGGCCAACGACAAGGTCTACCGCCATCCGACCTTCTACGACCTCCCCGACGAGGTCAAGCACATGTGACGCCGCCCATGAACGCGCGTTTCGAATACCTGCTGCGCCTCGGTGACGATGCGCTGATCCTCGGTCAGCAACTGGGGTTGTGGACCGGTCACGGCCCGGTCCTCGAGGAGGACATTGCCCTGACCAACATCGGGCTCGACCAAATTGGACAAGCCCGAGCCTGGCTGACCATGGCGGGCCGTGCTGAACATGCCGGTCGCGACGAAGACGCCCTCGCCTTTCACCGCAATCCGGAGGAATTCCGTTGTGCCCAGCTTTGCCAGCAAGCCAATGGCCATTTCGGCGATACCATAGCACGCCAGTTCCTCTTCGACGCGTACGCCGTGCCCCTGCACGCCGCCTTAACGAAATCCAGCGACGACGAAATCGCCGCCATCGCCCGCAAGAGCGCCAAAGAGAGCGCCTACCACCTGCGTCACAGCCGGGTCTGGATGGTGCGCCTTGGTGACGGCACCGAGGAAAGCCACGCCAAGGTCCAAGAGAGCTTGGATCGACTTCTTCCCTACGTGGGCGACTTGTTTGTCGGCGACGACGTGGCAGAAGCCGCCGCCCGGGAGGGCTGGGGCGTGAATCCGGCCACCCTTCGCGACGCCTGGGAATCCGAGCTCGACGACATGCTGGCTGAAAGCGGATTGCACCGCCCAGAAGCCGTTCCGGAGCAAATCGGTGGCCGACGTGGCATCCACACCGAGAAGCTGTCCTACCTGCTCGCCGAGATGCAGGTCCTGCCCCGCACCTACCCTGACGCCCAGTGGTGAAGCGCACTGCAGACGACTGGTGGGAACTACTGCAAGCCGTGCCCGACCCTGAAATCCCCGTGCTCAACGTGGTGGAAATGGGCATCGTCCGGGAGGTCCTCCAGGAGCCCAAGCGGTTGCTCGTCCGCATCACCCCAACCTACATGGGGTGCCCGGCCATGGACGCCATCGCAGACGACATTCGCGAGCGCTTGGCCGAGCCGGCCTCCGAAGAAGGCCTCACCACCGAGGTGGAGCTGGTCTACGCGCCAGCCTGGACCACCGATTGGCTGACCGAAGCGGCGCAAGCCAAACTAGAAGCTTACGGCATTGCCCCTCCCGGCAAGACATCCGACAAGCGCGCCCTGAATGGCGAGGCCCCCGCGGTACGCTGTCCCAAGTGCCAGAGCACGGAAACCGAACTCGTGAGCTTGTTTGGGTCGACGGCCTGCAAGGCACACTACCGGTGCACGGCCTGCGCCGAGCCCTTCGACCACTTCAAGTGCATCTGATCAACGGATGCCGGGCCAGCGGGCCATGCGGCCGTCGGCGGACCGAATCTCGAGGGTGAGCCATCCTGTGCCCTACACCTCCGCTTCTCTCCCCATTGAACTCGGGGTCCCAGACATGGTCAATTCAGTCGTCGAACTGCAGCTCGAACAATCTGTGGTAAGCGCCTTTGGCGGCGAGTAATTCGTCGTGGCTGCCCTGCTCCACGATTTCGCCGGCATCCAAACACAGGATGCGGTCGGCATCGCGGATGGTCGACAGCCGGTGGGCGACGAGGACGCTGGTGCGCCCCTTCGTCAGCTCTTCGGTGGCGGCTTGGATGAGCTGTTCGCTCTCCGGATCGATGCTGCTCGTGGCTTCGTCGAGCACGAGGATGCCGGGCTGCTGGGCGTAGGCGCGGACAAAAGCGATCAGCTGACGCTGGCCCGTGCTGAGCATCACCCCACGCTCCTTGACATCGTATGCCAAGCCGCCAGGCAACTGGTCCACAAGGGATTGCACCCCCACAGCGCGGACCGCCTCCTCCACCCTGTCCCGAGAGATGGCCGCGTCGTAGAGCGTGATGTTGTCCTCCAAGGAACCGGTGAAGAGGAAGACATCCTGGAGCACCACCCCGATGGACGACCGCAGCCTGTCGAGGGGAATGGTGCGGATGTCCTCACCATCAATGGTGATGCGGCCCTTCTGGAATTCATAGAGGCGGCTGAGCAGGTTGATGATGCTCGACTTGCCTGCGCCCGTGGCACCGACAAAGGCAATGCGTTCTCCAGCCTTGACTTCGAAGCTGACCCCCTTGAGCACCCAATCCTCATCGGAGTAAGCGAACCAGACGTCCTCAAAAACGATGTGCCCCTTGAGCGGTGGCTGGTCGGCGATATCGGACGGCGGCGAGGGCTCCGCCATGCGCTGGTCGCTGTCCAGCAAATGGAACACGCGGCTCGCATTGACAATGCCCATTTGCAACACATTGAAGCGGTCCGCGAGCTGGCGAATCGGGCGATACAACATGAAGACGTACAAGATGAATTGCAGGACCACGCCCAACGTCATCTCACCGGCTGCGACGCCTTCCACCCCCAGCCAAAGCAGCAAGGCGACGCTGGTGGCCGACAGCATTTCCACGATGGGGAAGAAGATGGAAAATGCCCAGATGGAGCGGATGTTGGCCGCACGGTGGGCCTGGTTGTGGACATCGAACTTGGCGCGTTCCGCGGCCTCGCGCCCGAAAGCCTGGATGATGTTCATCCCCGTGACGTGCTCCTGCACGAAGACGTTGATGCGGGACACCTCGTTGCGCACGCTCACAAATGCCTTTTTGATGGCCTTCTGGAAAATGCGGGTGGCCACGAGCAGCACCGGGATGGGCAACAGGACGAAGACCGTCAGCTTGATGTCGATCCACAGCATGGCGCCGATCACCACGACGAGCTTGAGGATGTCACCGATGGCGTTGAGCAATCCGTTAGAGAAGACGTCTGCGATGCCGTCCACATCGCTGATGTGGCGGGTGACCAGCTGGCCGACCGGCGTTTGGTCGAAATACTTCAGCCGGAACCGGGACACATGGCGAAACAGCGTGGAGCGCAGGTCGAGCGTCACGCTCTGGGCGACCCAGTTCGCCCAATAGGTCTGCCAGAATTGGAGCAGGGCCTCGATGATGATCAAGCCCACCACCCACAGGAAGACGCGCAGCAAACCGGGGCCGTCGCCGACCGCAATGTGGTCGTCAAGGGCGACCCGGATGAGGTACGGCCGCACCCACGCGAGGCCGGCGAGCAGGACCACCATCACCCCGGTGAGCAGGAACCGACGGCGGTAGGGCGCCACTTGGGCCAGGATGCGGCGGAGCACCCTCGCGTCGAAGATCTTGCCGGTGGTTTCAGGGGCGCTCACTGCAGGAAGGGGTAGTCCACCCGCGAAAGGTACAGGCCACAAGCCGGCGCAGAGGTCCCCGCTTGTTTGCGGTCCTTGGAGGCGATGAGGGCGGCCATGTCGTCTGGGGAGCGGCGCCCCTTTCCCACCTCAAGCAGGGTCCCCACGATGGCGCGGACCATGTTGCGGAGGAAGCGATCTGCGGTGATGTCGAACCGCATGCGGTGGGGTTCGGTGCGGGTCCAAGCCGCATGGCGCACGTCGCAAATCGTGGTCTTCTGTCCACCGCCGGTCTTCTGGAAAGCGTCGAATTCACCGTGGAAGACGAGTTGAGCCGCCGCGGCATTCATGGCCTCGATGTCGAGGTCCTGGTAAACGCGGGCGCTCCGTCCTTCGAGGAACGGGTCCTTGGTGGTGTGCACCCAGTAGGTGTAGGCGCGCTCGGCCGCACTGAAGCGGGCGTGGTCCTCCTCGCCCACCTCGAAAATGCGCCGCACCCCGATGTCCGGAGGCAACATGCCGTTGAGCTTCCAGGCGGCCTGTTGCCAATCGGCGAAGCGGGCACCGAATTCACCCGGCCACTCGAAATGCGCGTAAAATGCTGTGGCGTGCACCCCGGTGTCGGTCCGGCCACACCCCAGTACGGCCGTCTCGCGGCCGAGCAAATCGGACAGCTTCTCCTCCAGCACCTGCTGAACAGAAATGGAAGCGGGCTGGCGTTGCCACCCGTGGTAGGCGGTACCGTCGTAGCTCAGGTCGATGAAGCAACGCACGGCCACGCCCGACTGAATCAGGCCCAGTCGGCAATGCCCTCCCCGACGTACTCGCCGGCTTGGAGCTTCTCCTGAACCGTTTTGAAGGTCTCAATGGTGTACTCGACGTCCTCGAGGGTGTGCACCGCCGTCGGGATGAGGCGGAGCATGATGACGTCCTTGGGCACCACCGGGTAGACCACAATGGAACAGAAGATGCCGTAGTTCTCGCGGAGGTCGAACGTGAGGTTGGTCGCCTCGCCGAGGCCACCTTTCAGGAAGACCGGCGTGACACAGCTGTTGGTGTCTCCAATGTCGAAGCCGGCTTCGCGCAGTCCCTTCTGCAGGGCGCTGGCCACCTTCCACAGATTCTCCTTGTGCTCCGGCTGGGTCGCCATCATCTCGAGGCGCTTCAGCGCGCCAATGACGAGCGGCATTGGGAGGGACTTGGCGAACGTCTGGGAGCGCATGTTGTAGCGCAGGTAATCGATCACGTCCTCCGGACCGGCCACGAACGCACCGATGGTGGCCATGGCCTTGGCGAAGGTGCCGAAGTAAACGTCGATATCCTCGTGCACACCTTGCTCATCTCCAGCGCCTCGGCCGTTTTCTCCAACGGTACCGAAACCGTGGGCGTCGTCCACGAACAGGCGGAAGCCGTATTCCTTCTTGTACTTGACAATCTCAGCGAGCTTGCCCTGGTCTCCGGCCATGCCAAACACGCCCTCAGTCACCACGAGGATGCCCCCGCCGGTCTGGGCGGTGAGCGCACGGGCGCGGTCGAGCTGCTTGACGAAGCTCTCCATGTCGTTGTGGTTGAACACGAAGCGCTTGCCTTGGTGGAGGCGGACGCCGTCGATCATACAGGCGTGGCTCTCGCTGTCATAGACGATGACGTCGTGACGGCTGACGAGGGCCTCGATGGCGCTCTGGCAACCCTGATATCCGTAGTTAAGGAGGAAGGCGTCCTCCTTCTGCATGAACTCCGCCAACTTATTTTCCAGCTCCTCGTGGAACTTGGTCTGGCCGCTCATAATGCGGGCGCCCATCGGGTAGCCCATGCCCCACTCCTTGGCGGCCTCAGCGTCCACAGCGCGGACCTCCGGGTGATTGGCGAGTCCGAGGTAGTTGTTGATGCTCCACACGAGCACCTCCTTGCCCCGGAAGGTCATCTTGTTGGAGATTTCGCCCTCCAACTTGGGGAAGGTGAAGTAGCCATGGGTGTCCTTGGCGTGCTGTCCAAGGGGGCCGCGGTTGCCGCGAATGCGATCAAAAATGTCCAAAACGATGGTGTTCCGTTGAAAATCGAACGGCGAAGGTATTGAACCTCAGCGTGCCCCCCTCCCAATGTGCAACATGTGTTGGCAGTTCATGGGGTCCAATGGGCCTACGGAGGGCACAGGGACCGCTATTTTCGCCCCCATGCACTGCTCCCCCCTCCGCACCTGCGGCCTACTTGCCGTGGTTCTGACCCTCCTCGGCACCGGTTGGCTCGCCGGTTGCGGGGACTACCAGAAGGTGCTGAAGAGCACGGATCCCGAGCTCAAGTGGACGCGCGCCCAAGAGTACTTCGCGGACGACCGCTGCATCCAAGCCCTTCCCCTGCTCCAAGAGCTCATCGGCCTGTTCCGCGGAACCGAGCGCATGGAAGACGTATACTACATGTATGCCGAAGCCAACCTCTGCATTGAAGATTGGTACATGGCCCGCTACACCATGCGGAACTTCTCCAAAACGTTTCCGACGTCCGACCGTTCGGAGGAAGCCGAATACCAAGCCGCGCTCTGCAGCTACCGCTTGTCCCCAGGCGCCAACCTCGACCAAAGCGACACGCGCACAGCGATGGATGAACTGCAGCTGTTCCTCGACCGCCACCCCGAATCCGAGAAGCGTGACACGTGCAATGCCATGATCTCCGCCCTCCGTGACAAACTGGAGACCAAAGCGTGGAACGGCGCCAAACTTTATTTCACCACAGGCAAATTCCAGAGTGCATCGACCGCGCTGGCCAACTTCATGGAGGAATGGCCGGTGAGCCAGTACAGCGAAGAGGCCCAATTCCTCATCCTCAAGTCGCAATTCCTTTACGCCGAACAGAGTACGGAACGGCGTCAAGCAGAACGGTATGCGGATGCCATTGAATCCTACTTTACCTTTGCGGCCCGTTTCCCTGAAAGTGAACTGATCCGCGAGGCGGAACGGTTCCACCGCCAGAGCCGCCAAGGTCTCGAGCGGGTCTCCAAGGACTGACGGACAAAACACGTCGAGCACAGTGCCCATGAACGCCAACAAAAACCTCCAGGCCGCCCGCAATACGGTCACCCGCGACACCCACGCCATTGACCAGCAGGTCAACGGCAACCTCTTTGAGGCCATCGTCGTCATCGCCAAGCGCAGCAACCAGCTGGGCCAAGAAATCAAGGAGGAGCTCAACAGCAAGTTGGAGGAGTTTACGACGGTGACGGAAAGCCTCGAAGAGGTGTTCGAGAACCGCGAGCAGATTGAGATATCCAAGCACTACGAGCGCCAGCCGAAGCCGCACAGCATCGCCATCAAGGAGCTCGAAGAGGAGAAGGTCTACTTCCGCATGCCGACCGAAGAGGAGTTGGCCGCCGAAGCCGCCCGTCAGGAGGAAATCCGCCGGGAGCGCGAAGAGCGCCGCAACCGCCGGTTCAACCGCGACTGATCGCCCATGGCGATGTTGAAGGGCCGCCGGGTCGTCCTGGGTGTTACCGGAAGCATCGCCGCCTACAAATCCGCCCTCATCGTCCGTGAACTGGTCAAGGCTGGTGCGGATGTGCGCGTCGTCATGACGCCCGGCGCCCGAGAATTCATCACCCCGCTGACTCTGGGTACCCTTAGCGGCCACCCCGTTCACAGCGAACTGACCGACGACCGCAAGGCCGGAATGTGGACAGACCATGTTGAACTGGGTCTGTGGGGCGACGTTGTCCTGGTGGCCCCGGCCACAGCCCACACTTTGGCCGGCATGGTGGAGGGTCGTGGAGACAGCCTGCTCCTGACGGTCCTGCTCAGCGCCAAATGTCCTGTCGTAGTGGCGCCGGCCATGGACCGGGACATGTTCACCCACCCTGCCACCACCGCCAACCTCGACACCCTGCGCCAGCGCGGTGTCCACGTCATCGATCCCGACGAAGGCGAATTGGCGAGTGGACTGGAGGGAAAGGGCCGACTCGCCGAACCGGAACGCATCCGGGTAGAACTCACGGCTTGGTTCCGCACCCAATCGCCCCTGCTCGGACGCAGGGCCCTGGTCACGGCCGGTCCGCCCCACGAGCCGCTCGACGCCGTGCGGTTTTTGGGCAACCGGTCCACAGGTCGCCAAGGCGTCGCCATCGCAGAAGAACTCGCCCGACGCGGCATGGTCGTCGATCTGATCGCCGGCCCCCTCTCCATCGAAGTGGAAGACCACCCGGGCATCCACCGCGTGGACGTGCAGACCGCGTTGGAGATGGACACGGCCGCCCAACAGGCCCTCGCACAGAACGCCCCCGACGTCATCATCGGCACGGCCGCCGTGGCGGACGTCCGTCCTGCGCATCCCATCGAAGGCAAGGCCGCCAAGTCGGACCTGCCGCATGCAGTGGACCTTGTGGCCAACCCCGACATCCTCGCTGGATTGAATGCCGCGGCGCCCGAAAGCTGCCTCAAAATCGGATTCGCCCTCGCCCACGACGATGGCACCGAGGCCGCCCTCCGGAAACTTACTGCGAAACAATGCGACCTGATCGTGCTGAATTCACTCGCTGACAAAGGCGCGGGCTTCGGACACAAGACGAACCAGGTTCGGTTCGTTCATGGTCCGGACAGGATCGATAGTTTTGACTTGAAGTCCAAGGAAGCCGTGGCCACCGACCTCGCCGACGTGATCCAGTCTCGCCTGCTCCAATCGAACGGCCCATCCTGAAGCCCTACATTGCCCATGACCCCGACATTCTCCATTCTTCCTTCGCTCCGGGCCTTCGTCCTTTGTCTGCTTCTGGGCGCCGCGTCGCTCGGTCAAGCGCAGGAGCTGGACTGCCAGGTCAGCGTCATCGCCCCCACCATCAACAATGTGGAGGCCTCTGTTTTCGAGCAGCTGGAGACCGCCATTACCGAATTCATGAACGGCCGGCGCTGGACCACTGACGAATTCACCCTGGCTGAGCGCGTGACCTGCACCATGCAGATCACCATCAACAAGGCGAACTCGCAGACCAATTTCGAGGGCACCATTCAAGTGCAAAGCAGCCGTCCCATCTACAACAGCGATTACAATGCCCCGTTGCTGCTCGTCAACGACAATGACTTCGACTTCTCCTACGCTCCGGGCAACCTCCTCCAATACAGCCAGGACCAGTTCCGCGACAACTTGACCAGTGTCCTCGCCTTCTACGCCTACCTGATTCTGGCGATGGATTACGACTCCTTCTCGTTGGAGGGTGGCACCAACTTCTACACGCAGGCCCAAACGGTGGTGACCAATGCGCAGGGCCTGTCTTCGCCACCCGCCGGATGGAGCGCGGCCGATGGCAAGCAAAGCCGGTACAGCCTCATCGACAACATCCTCAGCCAAACGTTCCGCCCGTTGCGCCGGTGCTACTACGAGTACCACCGCCTGGGAATGGATGTCGCTTTTGACGATCCGGCTGCCGCCCGGCAATCCATGGCCGATGCCCTCATCAGCCTGCGCAACGTGCACCGGATTCGTCCGGCCAATTACAACCTGCAGACCTTTTTCCAAGCCAAGAAGGACGAGATCGTCAAGATGTTCGGACCGGCTGCAGAGGGAGAGCGGGCCCGCTTGTTGCCCGTGCTCAAGCTCATCGATCCGGGCAACATCCCCGTTTACGACCAAGGCCTCGGCTGATGCTGTGCCGGCTGTCCATTCGGAACTACGCCCTCATCGACCACATCGAATGGACTGTGGACGGCGGATGGACTGTGCTGACCGGAGAAACCGGAAGCGGCAAATCCATCCTGCTCGGAGCGCTGGGTTTGGTCCTGGGCGCCCGCGCCGAAGCGGTTGAAGTCCGAGGCGGCAAGTGCATCGTCGAAGCCGAATTCAAACTCACCCCTGGTGCTCGCCAACGGCTGGGCACCCTGGACGAAGGCGGTCCGTGCATCCTGCGCCGGAGCATCACCACGTCGGGCCGGTCGAGGGCATATGTCAACGACGAGCCCGTCAAGCTGCAATTCCTGAAATCCTTGGCGCCCCTGCTCGTCGACCTGCACGGACAGCAGGATGGGCAACGGTTGCAGAGCGCAGCTGGTTTGCTGCACGCCGTGGACGCCCTGTCTACCGAAGCCCAAGAAGCGGCTGCAACATGGCGTGAAGCCCAAGCCCGGTGGGCTGAAGCCGTTCGCGAACGCGATGCCTTGGAGGCCGCAGGCCACTTGCCGGATGCCGATGCGGACTACCTCCGCTATCAGTTGGAGGAGTTGGGCCACATCGACTTTGAAGACGAGGGACTGAGCAACATCGACCAGCGCCTCGACGCCCTGTCCCACGCCCGCGAGATCAAGGAGGCCCTCCAACATGTGCACGCTGTCTTGCAGAATGAGGCAGGGGCACTGGATCGGCTGCACGATGCCGAGCGGGCGCTGGAAGGCGTGGCATCCGTGCACCCCGGAGCTGCAGCATTGTTGGAACGGGTCCGCAGCTGCCGGATTGAACTGGACGACGCCGCCCGAGAAGCCGAGCAGGAAGGCGACAGCGTCGACCTCGACCCGGCTGCTTTGGCCCGCGCTGAGGCGGACCGAGACCGATTGCAGCGCCTGTTTGACAAGCACCGTGCAGACAGCTTGGATGCCCTGCATGAGCGGATGACCGAAATGCAGGAGCAGCTGTCTTCCGCAGAAAATCGGGACCGGAAGCTGGCCGAGTGGAACGCCCGCATCGATGCCCTGCGGATCGAACTCGATGCAGCGGGCGACCGGGTGAGCCAACACCGGAGTACCTCCGCCGAAGCCCTCTGCGCCGCTTTGCAAGAGCATCTCGCCCACCTCAAAATGCCAGCGGCGCGCCTTCACTTCGAATGGAGCCCCACGCCCAGCCCCGAAGCCGCAGGCCCATGCCGCCCCACCCTGCTCTTCACGGCCAATGCCGGATTGGCGCCCCAGCCCATGACCAAGGTGGCCTCCGGTGGTGAGCGCAGTCGGGTCATGCTCGCCCTCAAGGCCGCCTTGAGCGAACACCTCGAAGTGCCCACCCTCATTCTCGACGAGATCGACGCCGGGGTCAGTGGTGATGTGGCCGCGCGGATGGCCGACTTGATGGCGGGCATTGCAAGGCGCGCTCAAGTCATCACCATCTCCCACCTCCCGCAAGTCGCAGGCCGGGCCGACCACCACTTCAAAGTCAGCAAAACCGAAGAAGACGGGCTCACCACCACACAGCTTCAGTCCCTCGATGCGGAAGGCCGGGTGGAAGAGTTGGCTGCCATGCTCAGCGGCAGCGAAATCGGGGACGCGGCGCGCGCCCAGGCCCGCAGCCTCATGGGCTGACCGGAGCGGCCGTCAGAACTTCATGTCGAGGCCGATGGACGGCAGGAACGGCAGCTGGTCCACCCGCTCACCCGTCACGCGGTTGATGTAGAAGATGTTGGCCCGGGAGTAGACATTGGTCACGCTCGCATTGGCGTCCAACTCGATGCGCTCGCCCAGCTTGAACGTGCGGCGAACGCTGAGGTCCAAGCGGTGATACACCGGCAACCGGCCCGCGTTGAGGTCGGCGTAGACGATGCCCAACTCGATGGGGTTGCTGTTGACGTAGTTCTCGTCGATGCCCTCAGAAATGCCGATGGGCTGATAGTAGCCCTGCGTCTGGGTGAAGGGCAATCCAGAGCCCAGGTTCCAGCGGGCCGAAACCTCAGTCTTGTGCTGCTTGCCCATCTTGCGGGAGGCGAGCAAGTTGATGTTGTGGCGGCGGTCGAAGACCGGGTCATACCAGCGGAAACCGTCCCAACGGTCGACGTTGCCCAAGGAATAGACGATCCACAGGTAATTGAACTTGTCCTCGTACTTGACGACGAGGTCCACCCCTTCGGCGCGGCCCGTCTCAATAATGAAGTCCTTGCGCTGGCTCTCCGGCACGCCGGCGAATTCATAAGTGTCCGGAAACAGCTTGTTCCGGTTCTGGTTGGTCAACTGGGTGAACCACTTGGTGTAGCCCTCCACGTTGACGTTGATGCGCTCGGTCAAGTCAAACTCGAAGCCCGCCACCGTGTGTGCCGCGGTTTGCAAGCTGTGGGTGATTTCCTGCACATCGCCGTCGGGGCCGATGAGCTGGTCCTGCAGGTTGGACGGACCGCTGAGGAAGCCGTAAAACAGGTTGACCACATCGCGGTCGGAGTTGGCCGAGATCAGGTTCTGGCTGTAGAGTCCGCCCGCGGCCTTGAGGCGCAGGCGCTCGGACGCCTTGTATTTGATGCCGAGTCGTGGCTCGGGGCTGAACTTGGCCAGGGAACTGTAGTACTGAATCCGGAGGGACGGATTCACAATCCACGGTCCGCGCTGGCGCTTGTAGTCAAAGTAACCGGCCAGCTCCGTGGTGTTCTCCGCCTGCTCCACCGCCACACCGAGGGCATTGAACGTCCGGAAATCCGTACGCAATCCCACCGCTTGGATGCCGTAGCGTGCCTCGTCGTCCCCGAGAACGTACTTGAAATTGAGGCCGAAGTTGAAGCCATTGACTTGGCTGTAGCGGTCGGCGAGCCCGTCTTCGCGGAGGTCGATGCGGTACCGCGAGCTGGCGAAGTTGCCTTTGATGAGCACGGCGCTGCCTGTCGGCACGACGATGAATTGGCCGCCACCCCCCACATTGCTCCAATCGAGGTTGCTGAGGGCTTGATAGCTCACATCGTCGTTGAAGGAGAAGCCAAAGAGGCTCATGCGGCTGCCCGCGCCCCCGGCAAACGTGACCTTGCCGTAGAGGTCGGTGAAGTTGAAGGGCAACCCGTCCTCATCGATGTAGCTGTAGAGGAGCTTGGAGCTTTGCTCGAGGTAACTGCGCTTGCCGCTCAGGATGAAGGACGTGCCGCCGCCGCGCTCGTTGCGCTTGCCAAGCGGTCCCTCGAGCAGGAGCTTGCTGCCGAACGGGCTGGCGCCAATGCGGCCCGACAGGCCGGCCAGGCTGCCATCGCGGGTGGAGATGTCCATGATGGAACTGATCCGTCCACCGTAGCGGCCACTGAAGCCTCCCGTGTAGATGTCGGCATTGGAAATGATGTCCGTGTCGAAGACGCTGAAGAGGCCAATGCTGTGGAAGGCATTGTAGATGATCATCCCGTCCAGGAGCACCTTGTTCTGGACCGGTGAACCACCGCGGATGTACAACTGACCGCCTTGGTCACCCGTCGACACGAAGCCAGGCAAGGTTTGCAAGACTTGAACGAGGTCGGGCGTGCCGCCCAAACTGGGAATGCGCTTGATGTCCGCAGGTTGGATGGATTCCACGGACATCCGGACGGTGTTCAACTGCTCTCCCCGCTCCGTGGAGATGACGGCACTTTCCAATTCGATCAGGCCCGCTTCGAGCGTCACATTGCGCGTGACCACCCGGTCATCCAACACCACCACCTCCGTGCGGTAGGGTTTGAATTCCACACTCGACACCACCAAGGTGTAGGTCCCCGCAGGAACCTTGGACAAGCTGTAATAGCCCTGGATGTCGGTGGACACGCCAAACGTGGTTCCTTCCAGCACCACCGCAGAAAACAAAACGGGGGCCCCGTCCTCCGCTGCGCGCACGAAGCCTTTGACCGTTCCCTGAGCCACCACAGCGCTGCTGAATCCAGTCAGCAACAGGGCCACAACGGCCCAATACCGCACCGCGTCCAAGCGGCCGATCTTCCATCCTTGCATGGCGCGAAGGTAGGGTGCGGCGCGCCTAAGCACCGGCGCGGGACATCTTGCGAATCCGCGCCTCGAGCTGCTCGCTGGAAAGCTTCTCCCGCAACCGGTCCACCAAGATGGGAAACGAAAACGGCGTGGGGTGGTCCGGATGGGTGATGATCCACTTTCCTGCATTCAACCGTTCCAACACTTCACGGAGTCGGTCCAACTCGATTTGGTGGTGGGTCATCTCATCAAAAGCCTGCCGATACAGCAGGTTGATCGGATCGTGGTCCGCCAGGACGTCGAACAGCAACGAGCTCGACCCTTGAAGGTGGCGGTCCTTGACGGGTTGTCCGGGATAGCCGCGGAACACCAGTCCCGCAATGACGGCGATGTCCCGGAACTGGCGGCGGGCCAGCTCTGCGCCATTGACGGTGGCTTCCAAGTCATCCATCAGGTGGGCGGTGCTGAACAGGTCGCTGTCAAAGGCCTCCGCGATGGGGATGGGCTGGTCGCTGAGCAGCTCAAAACCATAGTCGTTGTAGGCCATAGAAAACGTCATGGGCCTGAGCAGGCTCATTCGGTAGGCCATGAGCGCAGCTACCCCTTCGTGCACCATGCGCCCCTCCATGGGAAACACGAACAAATGGTGCCCTTCCCGACTCTCCATGAGCTCCATCAGGACTTGGCCCGATACCGGCAAATGGCTGCGCTCGGTCTGCAGATCGAGCATGGGCCGAATGCGCTCCAGCTCGGGACTCACATTGCGGCCATGGGCATAATCGTCGAGGGTCTCGCGCAGAATGCGGCTGACCATCGAGGTCCACGGCAGCCGTCCGCCCTGCCAAGTCGGAATGCGCCCTTTCGGAGACTTGGCCGGTTTGACCTTGGCCTCGAGGTTGCGAAATCGGATCAATTCTAGGCAGCGCCCCCCAAACCAGAAGACGTCTCCGGGATTCAAACTGCTCACGAAATACTCTTCGACGTGGCCCACCAATCCGCCGCTGCGCCACTTGACCGCAATCATCGTGTCCCCCACAATGGTCCCGATGGACATCCGATGGCGCCGGGCTGCGCGGCGGTCGGTGATGCGATGAAGTCCGTCCTCGCCCTTTTCGACGCGGTTGAATTCGTCGTACGCTGCAAAAGCGCGTCCCCCATGGGTCACCATGGCCAGCACATCCTGCCATTCCGCCTCATCCATGGTGGAGAACGCATGGGTGGTGCGCACCCGGTCGCGCAGGTCCATTGCCTTGAATCCATCCCCTACGGCGAGGGTGCACAGGAATTGCACGAGCACATCGAAGGACCGGACCATCGGCCGACGCGGCTCGATTTCGCCGGTCTCCACGGCTTTTCTGAGCGCGGCGGCCTCGAGCAGCTCCAGACCAAACGTGGGCAAGAAGTGGATTTTGCTTTCCGCTCCCGGTTGGTGGCCACTCCGTCCTGCCCGCTGCACAAAACGGGCCACGCCTTTGGGGCCTCCAATCTGCACAATGGCCTCGACAGGCCGAAAATCGACGCCTAGATCGAGCGAACTCGTACAGACCACGGCCTTCAACTTTCCCTCATACAGCGCGTCTTCCACCCAAAAGCGGAGCTCTTTGCTGATGCTGCCGTGGTGCAACGCGATGGCCCCGGCCAAGTCGGGATTGGCCTGCAGGATTTTCTGATACCAGATCTCCGATTGAGAGCGGGTATTGGTGAAGACCAACGTGCTCGAATTCTGGCGAATGATGTCCACGACCTGGTCCAACAGTTGCACGCCGAGGTGTCCTGCCCAAGCCAGCCTTTCGAACGCCTCGGGCATGAGGCTGTCCACCGAAATCCGCTTCTGGATGTCCGAGCGGATGATGCGTGCATCAGCCAAACGGTCCATGCCGACCAGGGTCTCCATGGCTTCCGTCAAGTTGCCAATGGTGGCCGAAATCCCCCAGACCCGCATGGCGGGTGACAAGGCTTTGAGTTGTGCGATGGCCAACTCGACCTGCACCCCCCGCTTGTTGCCCAGCAGGTCGTGCCATTCGTCCACCACGATGGCGGTCAGGCCACCGAACCGCTTCTCGTTGCCCTTTTTGGCAAGGAGGACATGCAGGCTTTCCGGTGTCGTGATAAGCACCTCGGGCAACCGGCGGTCCTGCCGCTGTTTCTGGGCTGAAGGCGTGTCGCCGGTGCGGACCTCCACCGTCCAGCCGTTGTCGGCGTGGGCGAGCAGCCGGGACGCGGAGCCGTGGATTTCCTTGGCCAATGCCCGAATCGGGGTGATCCACAGCACCCGCAATCCTCCGGGCTTGCCGCCGCCCAAAACGGAAGGCACCAGCGCACTGTAGGTCTTTCCGCTCCCGGTGGGCGCATTCACCAGCGCATCCCCTCCTTGTTCGAAATGCTGCCACGCCTCCAATTGAAAGGCAAAGGGACACCATCCACGGTCGGAAAAGAAGGCCGTACCGCCCTCGACCAGCGTGGATTCACCCGACTGGGCTTCGTTGAAATTCGCAGGATTTGGCGTGGATTCCACCTTGCAATAATCTCCCGAATCGCCTTTGTGTTCCTACCTTCCCCTGTCATGAAAGGAAACCTGCACCTCTTTTCCATGTTGGCGCTGATTTGCGCCCTGTTCTCCAACGTCTCTGAAGCCGAAGCCCAGGATCCGAAATACAGCCGGATGCTCGAAGATCTGGTCGACGAGAAATACGAGCGCGTGCTCTTCCGCGCCATCGGCTTCACCGAAAAAGAAAAAACGAAGAAGCCCCCCGAGCCATACAGCTACATGGCCCGCGCCTACCTCAAGATTCACCAGAGCGATGATCCGGAGCTCAAGGAGAATTACCCCAAGGCGCTGAAAGAGAGCTTGAAGTACTGCACCAAGTTCATCAAGAAGGACAAGGAAATGGAGTACGTACCCGACCAGCTCGACTTCATCGAAGAGCTCCGTGCCGAAGCAATCGCTCAGGCCGACACCGAAATGGATGCGGAAAAGTACACCCGCGCCAAGAGCCTTTACAACTACCTGAAGAAATTGGACAAGAGCGACCCGGCCGCCTATCTCATGCTCGGGTTGGCCAACTACTATGGCCGCGCCACGCGGGACGCCTCCGCCAACTGGGAAGCTGCCATCCAGATCATGGGCAGCATGACCGGACGCATCCCCGCTTCTGAGGAGATTGAGTATTACCGGGACGAGCCCCTCACCGAGTCCATGACGAATCTGCTCAAAACCGGTATCATCCAGGCCTCCGAACAACTCGACGCGGATGGACAGCGGACCCAAGCCATCGAACTGCTCGAGAGCGGCCTTCCGCTGTTTGAAGGCGACCGCAGCTACATGGTGACGTACGGCTCCATTGTCGGCTGAGTTGTCCCCGGCTGGGATGTCCCGCTTTCCTCACGATCGCGATCACCCGCTGCTGGACCCCCAGTCCGACCGCCCGCTTGACATCCTTCTGCTGGAGGACAATGAAGTGGATGCTCTCGTGTTCGAAGGCACCGCGCGGCGGTATTCCCAGCCCATTCATGTCCGCTGGACCTCGACTTTGAAAGAATTCGAGACCGCCCTTGGAGAGCGCCTCCCCGACATCATCTGTGCAGACCACCTCCTCCCAGATGGGATTGCCACCCAGGCCCTTCAAGTCCGGAATCAAGTGGAGCGCGACATTCCGTTCCTCGTCATCACCGGTGCTGGCGAAGAGGACGTGGCCGTCGATTACATGAGACTCGGGGCGTCGGACTATTTGTCCAAGCGCCGACTCAAAGAATTCGGATTGGTCCTAGATGTCTTGCTCCGGGGCTACCGCAACCGCGCCTTGCGCCATGCCGCTGAATCCGAAAGCCAAAGGCTCAATGCCGAGTTGATGGCTTTGATTCGCCACACAGAAGAGGAGCGCGACGAAGAGAAACGCGCGCTGTCGCGCGACATCCACGACCAGCTGGGCCAAGAGTTGACCGCCCTGAAACTGGGCATGTACATGGTACAACGTGGCCTGAACGCGGAGGGCGGACCCGACCCGACCGCCCTGTCGAACAAGTTGGACGATCTGATTGCCCTGAACACCAACGTCATCCAGCAGGTTCGCAACATCGCGCGGTCCTTGCGTCCGGTCGTCCTCGATCAAGTCGGCTTGTCTGCCGGCATCGAAACGCTCGTACGGGACTTCAACCACAAAGGTGGCACCTTTTGCGGCCTGCACATGGATCCGCTTCCAGAGTTGAACGAGGCCATGCGAACGGACTTGTTCCGCATCGTGCAGGAAGCCCTGACGAATGTTCAACGTCACGCCGAGGCCAACCTGGCTTATATCCGCCTGTTTGCAGACGACCAAGCGTTGCGCCTCGAGATCGGAGATGACGGACAGGGCATTCCCCTCCAAAACGAAGCCGAGCCAGCACCGATGGGCATCGGGGTGATCGGCATGCGCGAGCGGGTTCGAAACCACGGCGGAGAAATCCGCATCCAATCCACCCCGGGTTCCGGTACGGCCATTGAAGTCACCATGCCTCTGGGAGAAGCAGAGTAAATTGAGTCCATGGAAAAGAAGACCGTTGTCCTGTGCGACGACCACAACATCGTTCGGGCGGGACTCCGCCAGATTGTCGAATCCTTCGGGGATTTCGAAGTGCTGGCCGATGTGGAAAGCGGCGAGGCCCTGTTTCCGCTCTTCAAGAAGCAAACACCGGACCTCCTCCTACTGGACATCAGCCTCCCGGGACGCAGTGGTCTAGAAGTCCTCAAGCAAATTCAGGCCATGTACCCCAGCATTGCCGTTCTGGCGCTGAGCATGTATCCAGAAGACCAATTCGCCATCCGAATGATCAAGGCTGGAGCGAGGGGCTATTTGCACAAGGACAGCGCTCCACAAGTGTTGGAGGACGCGATGCGGACCATCGCGGAAGGCAAACAATTCATCAGTGCTGAATTGACGCGCCTGATGATCGAGGAGATGGCGAAGGACGACAATGACCTTCCGCACAAGAGCCTGTCTGACCGCGAGTACGAAGTGTTGCTCTACATCGGGGAAGGCAAGACGATGACGGAAATTGCCAATCAGCTGAGCCTCAGCATCAAAACGGTCAGCACCTACCGAAGCCGCATCCTGGAGAAGATGCGCCTCAAAAGCAACTCCGACCTCGTCAAATACATCCTGTTGCACGACCTCGCTCCCGGAGGTGCCGACCCGACGCACACCGCGGGTTGACCGGCCTCGGAATTTTCTGACCACAAGACAACGCAGCCCCTGACGTCTTCTGACGCCCCCCGAGGCTACTTTCACTTTATGCAGCCGACCAGCAACGTGACCCCGACCTCCTCCCATGCGACCAGCATCCCAATTCGAGTGGGGCTCGTGCACGGGCACCTGGCCGCGCGGTCCAAATGGCCGTTGACCACCCCGGGCGGACGGCCTCTGGAATGGCGGACCATGGAGGCGAGCGATGCAGGTTCCAACCTGGTGGACATCTGGGTCGTGGGCACACAAGGCGATCGAGAGAAGCGCATGGACACCGCACGGTGTTTGACCTCCTCCGCATCCCCCACCCCAGTGCTCATCCTGCTCGCTGCCTTGGATGACGCATCCGATTGGCTCGCCTTTCGAGCAGAAGGCTACCACGAAACGGGAAGCTCCGCCGAGCTGCTGGCCCAACGATTGGAGGCGCTTCTGCCCGAACCTGCCCGCAACGCAGACCGGCTACCCACACCCGGCGGCCTGATCCAAGCGGAAACCGAGTTCTGGGAGTCCACATTCAACATGGCCGGGGCCGGTTTGATTACCGGACGCTCCACCCAATTCCTCGCGGCACGGGATCAGGTTGGCAAGCTGGGTCCCATGCGCACCCGCGATGAAGCCATTGGCCGCATTCACCAAATCCTCGCTTCGGTCACCTGGGAACTGAACAACCCCAAAGCCAAGGAACTGCTCGGATTGAGTACCCCCATCGCCTTGGATTGTGGATTCGTTCGCCGCATGACCCCCATTCAACCCCAAGCCTTGCTGGCCGATTTCCTCAAACTGGGAAAAGAGAGCCGTTGCTCGGTCGGCGATGTGGTCGTCCGCAACGATTTAGGGCAGCCGATGTATCTCAGCCTGGAGTTGAGCCTTCCGGAAAACGCCACCGACACCTTGTTGCTCACCCTGCTCGACATCTCCCACCGAGTGGAATTGGAAGCCACCTTGCGGGACCACGTCAACCACCTCGAGGAACGGGTCGAGCAGCGCACGTTGCAAATCCGCCAGGCCAAGGCCAAACTCGAAACCGAAGGCCATCAACGTCAGCGCTTGGCCGACCAGGTTCGACAAAACCTGGTCCACATCACCCAAGGCGTGATCAGCGCGAAGGCCATCCTGGGCGTCGCCCTCCCCGGCAAAGAGGAATTGCGGCAGCTTTTCACCAACTCCCTCTTCATCGAGCGCCCGCGGGACATCCTGGGTGGCGACTTTCTCTTCATGGCGGAGAAAAACGGAAAACGGACCCTCGCCTTGATCGACAGTACGGGCCACGGCGTCCCCGGGTCCATGGTCGCCCTGTTGGGATCCATGCTGATCAACCGGGCCTGCGCCGAGTTGAAGGACCCGACACCCAGTGACATCCTGCGCGATTTCCGCATGGCCTTCGACCAGCAGATGAACCGGCATTCCGATGCGCCGCAGATGTTCGGATTTGACGGTGCAGTCATCACGCTCGACCCGGACGCCCGACAACTCCATTTCTCAGGTGCGCGTGGCGACCTCTTCCTCATCCGGGACGGCCAAGCCGAAGTGATTCGGGGGACACGAGAGAGCATCGACCTCATCAGCAAGGCGCACGGCAAAACCACGCCCAACGTCCCATTCGAGCCGCACGTCATCGACATCCAACCCGGAGATCAAGTGTACCTCGCCACGGATGGCATTCGGGACCAATTTGGCGGCATCCACGGCCGCAAGCTGGGCCGAAAGCGCCTGGCCGACATGCTGGAGCAGCATGCCCACCGCTCCATCTCTGACCGAGAGTCAGCCCTGCTTCAGGAGTTGCTGCGCTGGAAAGGCGGCAACGCCAAGGTCGACGATGCCACGTTGGTCGGAATCGACCTGACGGACTTTCAGGAAGGCTGACCGACCGTGCCGGGCTTCAATCCCCGGTCTGCAGCCGCGTAGATGCGTTCGATGATGTCCACCACTTTCAAGCCTTCCAAGGCATTGGTGGTGATCCGACCCGAGCCCCGCAATGTTTCGAAGACATTCTCAAAAATGTAGCCGTGGTTGGCCGCACTGCCTTTGTAAGCGCCGTAGTCATTGGCGGGGTTTGAGGGCGGCAATTCCGGCATCTCGTACCCCTCCACACGGCAGTATTCCACTTCATTCATGTATTGCCCGCCGACTTTGACCGTGCCCTTCTCGGCTACGATGGTCAGCGAACTTTCAAAGTTGGTCTCGGACACAGCCGTGGAGAATTGAAGCGTGCCAAGACCGCCTTGGACGAAGTCGAATGTCACCAATCCGGAATCCTCGAAATCGGTATTGTGTCCGTGGGTGAAATCCGCAAACCGGGCATGGATGCCGTGGATGTCCCCAAAGAGCCAGTACAAGATGTCGACAAAGTGGCTGAATTGGGTGAAGAGGGTACCCCCGTCCAAGTCGAGGGTGCCCTTCCATGGGATTTTCCCATAGTAGCGGTCGTCCCGGTTCCAGAAGCAATTGACCTGGACCATGTGAATCCTTCCCAAGCGACCAGAGTCGACCAGCTCCTTGAGCCAAGCGCTCGGCGGACTGTAGCGGTTCTGCATCACGCAGAACACCTGCTTGCCCACCTCCAGGGCTTTGTGCAACACGGCCTCTCCGTCACGGCGATTCAACGCCATGGGCTTCTCCACAATGACATGGTGTCCGTACTCCAGCGCCAGCAATGCCTGCTCGGCGTGCAGGCCATTGGGCGTGCAAATGCACACCACACCGATGTCCACGTGGGCCGCCAGCATCTCGGCCATGTCCTGGTGGAAGACCAAGTCCTCCTGCACACCCAACTCTTCTCTCGACCGGATGTCACAACCCGCAACGAGCTCACAGCCGGGATGGCGCCGGATCATTTCCGCGTGGCGTTTGCCGATGTGGCCCAGGCCGACCACGGCAAAACGAAGGGGGGCTGTCTTCATGTGTCCAAAAGTTCGAACCGCCTCAGGCGGAGGGCAAAAGTCGCGAATTCAGTCGGCACTCCATTCAGACGCGATGTATCGGGGCACATGGAGCATGCGACTCCCATACCAACTGAACATCTCGCCGTCTACGAGGCGGGCATCAAGCCCCTCGCATTCTGCTTTGTGCGCCGCTTTGAAGGGAAAAGGCTCCGAGGGTAAGAACACCTCATCGACCCCTGCCTGACGCACCGCATCCAAATCCAACTCGGGGTACCGGGTGTCTTCAGGCCAAGGCGACCACCCCCACCAACGCAACACAGACTGGATATACGCATCACTTCCGGCCCACATCCAGGGATTGCGCCAGACGGCATAAGCGATGCGCAGGTCCAGACTGGGTGCTGTCTCGCGCCCCGATTCCCAAATGCGTCTCGCCTCGGCTTCCATTTCGCGTCCCCGTTCAGCGGCCCCGACCAACTCGCCGAGATCGGCCAACAACCGGAACGCGCGCTCCACAGTGCGCACATTGCACACCCAACAGGGAACGCCCGCGATTTCCAATGCCATGATGTCCTGGGCATCGTTCTCCTCGATGTTGGCGATGACCAAATCGGGCTGCAGGTCCAGAATGACATCCACTCGAACGCCCTTCGTGCCCCCGACCCGGGTGCGCTCCCGGCGCAGGTGATCGGGATGGATGCAGAATTTGGTCAACCCCACGATGCGGTCCTCCACCCCGAGGTCCACAAGGGTCTCCGTCAAAGAAGGCACCAAGCTGATGATGCGCTGGGGCGGACCAGCGAGGTCCAATGGAAAGCCGCGGTCGTCCACCGTCATGGGAGCAAGGTGGCACGGCGGACGGAACATCTGCCAATTCCGGTGCGATTTCCGCCGCTTTTGTCAGCCTTGGCGAACAGATGCGACATCCTGTCAGTCGCGCAGGCTCCGTTTTCTGTTGGCACTGCTTTTGTCCATGGCGGTGCGTCCCCGTGACATTGAAACAGCAAACAACAACCCCACATATCATGAGCAAAATCATCGGCATCGACCTCGGCACCACCAATTCCTGTGTGGCCGTGATGGAGGGCAATGAGCCCGTGGTCATCAACAACAGCGAAGGCAAGCGGACCACTCCGTCCATTGTGGCCTTTGTCCAGGATGGAGAGCGCAAAGTTGGCGACCCCGCCAAGCGTCAGGCCATCACCAACCCTACCAAGACCATCTTCTCCGTGAAGCGGTTCATGGGCCAGATGTTCAAGGAAGTCGGCAATGAAGCCGGCCGCGTTCCCTACGAGGTCGTCGAGGCCGACGGCGGAACCGCCCGAATCAAGATCGACGACAGGAACTACAGCCCGCAGGAGATCAGCGCGATGGTCCTGCAAAAGATGAAGAAGACCGCAGAAGACTACCTCGGAACAGAGGTCACTGGCGCGGTCATCACAGTCCCGGCCTACTTCAACGACAGCCAACGCCAAGCCACCAAGGAAGCCGGTGAAGTCGCCGGCCTCGAGGTGAAGCGCATCATCAACGAGCCCACCGCGGCTGCCCTCGCATATGGACTCGATAAGAAGTCTACGGACCAGAAAATCGTAGTGTTCGACCTCGGTGGTGGAACGCATGACGTGAGCATCCTCGAACTCGGAGACGGCGTCTTCGAAGTGCTCTCCACGGATGGCGATACCCACCTCGGCGGTGACGACTTCGACCAAGGCATCATCGACTGGCTCGTCGAAGAGTTCAAGTCCGAGAACGGTGGCCTCGATCTCAGCAAAGATCCCATGGCCCTCCAGCGCCTCAAGGAAGCCGCTGAGAAAGCCAAGATCGAGCTGAGCAGCACCAACAGCACGGAGATCAACCTCCCTTACATCATGCCGGTGGACGGCGTGCCCAAGCACCTCGTGCGCTCGCTGAGCCGTTCCAAGTTCGAGCAACTGACCGATAGCCTGGTCAAGCGTACCATCGAGCCCTGCCAAACGGCCCTCAAGGCTGCTGGACTCGACACCAGCGACATCGACGAGGTCATCCTCGTCGGTGGATCCACCCGCATCCCGGCCGTGCAGGAGGCGGTGACGTCCTTCTTCAGCAAAGAGCCCTCCAAAGGGGTGAACCCGGATGAAGTGGTGGCCGTCGGTGCTGCCATCCAAGGCGGCGTTCTCAGTGGCGACGTCAAGGACGTGTTGCTGCTGGATGTGACCCCCCTCTCCCTCGGCATCGAGACGATGGGCGGTGTCATGACCAAGCTCATCGACGCCAACACGACCATTCCCACCAAGAAGAGCGAAACGTTCTCGACCGCAGCGGACAACCAGCCGAGCGTGGACATCAACGTCCTTCAGGGCGAGCGTTCCATGGCGGCGGACAATCGGTCCATCGGCCGCTTCCAACTCTCCGACATCCCGCCCGCACCGCGCGGTGTGCCGCAGATCGAAGTGTCCTTTGACATCGACGCCAACGGCATCATCAACGTGAGCGCCAAGGACAAGGCCACCGGCAAGGAGCAGAACATCCGCATCGAAGCCTCGAGCGGTCTGAGCGACGACGAAATCCAGCGCATGAAGGATGAAGCCGCCGCCAACGCGGACGCCGACCAGGCGGCCAAGGAGAAAGTGGAGGTCCTCAACCAGGCGGACAGCCTCGTCTTCCAGACCGAGAAGCAGCTCGGCGAGTTCGGCGACAAACTGCCCGCCGACAAGAAGGGCCCGATCGAATCGGCCATCGCCTCCCTCAAAGAGGCCCACGCCGCCCAGGATGTGGTCGCGTGCAAGGCCGGCATCGAAGCGCTGAACCAAGCCTTCTCCGCCGCCAGTGAGGAGATGTACAAGGCCAGTCAGGAAGCCGGTGCCGGTGCAGGCCCTGAGGCCGGCCAAGACGGCGGAAGTGCCGGCGACGAGGAGGTCACCGACGTCGACTTCGAAGAGGTCAACGAAGAGAAGTGATTCGTTTCCCAACCCACTAAAAAAAGGCGGCCCCCAACGGGTCGCCTTTTTTGTTGGATGCCGGAGAACCGGGACGATTGTCCACTGTTCCTCTTCCCGAGCCCCGATGATGCCGGAAGACACCGCAACCCACTCTACCATGCCAGCCGCCGACCCCGAGGAACGCTGGAGACGCCGTTCCGGATGGATTCTGGTGGCCATTGGGTTGATGACGGCCCTCGCCGGATGGCGCGCTGCCCACATCGGATTCAACTACGACTTCGAAGCGTTCTTCCCCGAGGGGCAACCCGAGACGGCGTTCTACCTCCAATTCCGAGAGGCATTCAGTACGGACAACGACTTCATCCTCGTCGGACTGAAAGGAGATCAAGGCGTGTTTGACCCGGCCTTTCTGAGGGCCACCCGCGACCTGGCTAGCGCACTCGACACCGTGCAGGGCGTCACCGGCGTGTTGGACCCCACCGACCTCACTTTGCCCGTCCGAGATCCCGTCTTGGGCATGATATTCCAGCGGCCGCTGCTCCGTTGGGACCAGCCCGAGCATTACGCCACCGACAGCGCCGCGATCTGGCGGAACCCACAGTGGGTCGGCACGGTGTTCAGCGAGGATGGCCAGAGCTTGGCCCTGACCGTGCTGCAAACGCCGATGCTGTCCAAGGAGGGCTGCGATCGCATTGCCGCCGATACCGACGCCGTTTTGACGCAGTGGCAAGCCGCACAGGAAGCGCAAGGCATGACCGTGGAATGCCACCGCGCCGGGCGTGCACATGCCCAAGTGCACTACGTCAGCGTCATGGAGCGGGAAGTGGCGCTGTTCGTGGGATTGGGCCTGATTCTGCTCATCACCTTCCTCTTTTTCGCATTCCGGACGTGGTGGGGCATTGTCATTCCCCTCACCGTCATCCTGCTTAGCGGACTGGGCACCCTCGCCTTCATGGAACTCACGGGCAAGGGCATCGACATCATGACGGTCGTACTGCCGACCATCATTTTCGTGGTGGGCATGAGCGATGTGGTGCACATCATCACCCGCTATCTCGACGAACTTCGGGCGGGACTCCCCCCTTTCCCCGCCCTTCGCAAGGCCTTCCGCGAAGTGGGCCTCGCCACCTTCCTGACATCGCTGACCACCGCCATTGGCTTCCTCACGCTGCTTTCCTCGGCCATCGGGCCGATTCAGGAGTTCGGCCTGTACACCGCGGCCGGGGTGTTCATCGCATTCGGATTGGCCTTCAGCCTGCTGCCCGCCGTGCTGATGCGCACCGACGCGCCCATCCGACATGCCGCGGGCCCCGAGGACAGCAGCGCTTCACCGTGGACCCCCTGGCTGTCCCGTTGGTTCATCCGCATCGTCCGTTACCGAAAAGCCATCCTCGGCGCCACGGTGGTCCTCACCGGACTCAGTCTGTGGCTGCTCAGCGGCATTGTGGTCAACAACTACCTCCTCGAGGACCTGCGCGCGGACGATCCGCTGCGCCAGGAGTTCAACTTCTTCGAACGCGATTTCTCCGGAGTGCGGCCCTATGAACTGGCCCTCCGCTTTGAACCCGGCCAAGAGACGATGGCTTTGCCCGGGGTGCTGGCCGCGGTGGACAGCGTCGAAACGTGGCTGGCCGAAGAGGTCGGCGCCGGCAGCGTCCTCGGCCCCGCCTCGGTGGCCCGCACCGCACACCGGCTGTTCAACGGAGACCGTCCTTCGGCCGACCGAATCCCCAAAGGCCCGGCACTCTCTAGGCTGCTCGACCGCCTCTACAAATTGGACCGCCGGACTTCGGACAACAGTGGAGCTGGATGGAGCGCCGCGGTGCGCGACGACCTTGGGCTAGCGAGAATCACCGCCAAGACGGCCGACCTGGGCGCCAACGTCCTCGCCGAGCGAAACACGCGTTTCCTGGAACGGGTGGACGCCTACCTGGACAATACCTTCGACACCCCGCCCTTCTCGGTCGAAGTCACCGGCACCGCCAACCTGATCGACCTCAACAATCGGTTCCTGGCGTCCGACATGGTGCTTGGCCTCCTCATCGCCTTCGGCATGGTTGCCCTGATTGTCGGCGTGCTGTTCCGCAGCCTGCGCATGATGTTGATCTCGTTGGTGCCCAACGTGCTCCCGTTGTTGTTCATCGCCGGGTTCATGGGCGCGCTCGACATCGACTTGAAGGTCTCGACCTCCATCATCTTCACCATCGCCTTCGGTATCGCCGTGGACGACACCCTGCACTTCCTGGCCAAATACCGCATTCTGCTCCAACAAGGCCGACAGCCGATTTGGGCGCTCCGGCGAACCTTCCTCGCCACGGGCAAAGCGATCATCATCACCTCCATCATCCTCTGTGGCGGGTTCGCCACGCTGATGCTCAGCAGTTTCGAGGGCACCTTCCACATCGGCCTGCTGGTCTCGCTGACCCTGTGCTTTGCCGTGGTGGTGGATTTGGCGGTACTTCCCCTCCTCCTCCTGCCGCGACGCGCTTAACTTGGAGCCATGCTCCCTCGCCGCACCTTCCTCCGTCGGGCCGCTGCCATGGCGGCCATCCTTGGCGTCGACCCCACCCGCCTGCTCCGTGCCAAGACAGCCCCACTGTCGGCCGCTCCGATGAAAGGCGAGCGGTTCAAGGGCGGGCACATGCTCGCGACATGGAACCACGGCCTCGTGTCCAACGCCGAAGGGTGGCGTCAAATGCAGCAAGGCGGTTCTGCCCTCGATGCCGTTGTGGAAGGCACGGCAGTGGTGGAAAGTGATCCCACCGGAACCAGCGTGGGCCTGGGCGGACGACCCGACCGCTCAGGAAGGGTCACCCTCGACGCCTGCGTCATGAATGCCGAAGGCCATGCCGGCGGCGTGTGCTTTCTCGAAGACATCGAACACCCCGTGCGTGTGGCGCGGGCCGTCATGGAAGACACACCCCACGTACTGCTCGCCGGCGATGGCGCCCGGGATTTCGCCCTCGCCAAAGGGTTCGAGGCGTGCAACTTGTTGACGGAAGACAGCCGAAAAGCATGGGAGGAATGGCGCCAAAGCGCCCAGTACCACCCGATCATCAACGTGGAGAACCACGACACCATCGGCATGATCGCACAGGACCTCGACGGCCGGTTGGCCGGCGCGTGCACCACCAGCGGCCTGGCATACAAGCTTCGCGGCCGTGTGGGCGACAGCCCCATCATCGGGGCGGGCTTGTTTGTGGACGACGAGGTCGGCGCCTGCACCGCAACCGGATTGGGCGAAGCCGTGATGAAAACGCTTGGCTCCTTCCTCGTGGTGGAACTCATGCGGCAAGGGGCCTCTCCGGCCGAAGCTTGCCTGGAGGCCGTGGAACGCATTTCGCGCAAGATGCCCGTCGACGACCTTCAAGTCGGCTACCTCGCCATGGACACCCAGGGCAACGCGGGTGCCCAGTCCATCCACGGCGGCTTCAACTACGCCCGCAGCGTGGGCGACCAAACTGAACTCATCGACGCTCCTTCCCTGCGCTGACCATGGCAACCCAGCCCTCCTCCCTATCGAGCAAACGCGGCAACCTCGCCGGCTTGTGGACTTTGGCCCGCCCGGTCAATGTCGCCATCGCCGCTGCCACGTTTCTCTTGCTCAAATTCGGGTGGTTGGCGCGGTGGGACGACGGCAACTTGGTCGGCAATCTGACCGGTTGGCCTCTGGTCGAGGGCATGCTCGTGGTTGCCCTCCTGATGATGTCTGGCAATTGGATCAACGCCTACTTCGACGTACATGAAGACCGAATCAACCGGCCTGACCGTGCACTCGTTGGTCGCAGCGTAAAACGTCGGGTCTTGATCGTCGCACACCAAGTGGTCAATGGCGCCGGATTGTTGATCGCCGCCCACTTGAGCTGGACCCTTCAAGTCTGGACACCGCTGTGGATGGCGGGCGGCATTTCGTACATCCTCTGGCAATACAGCGCCAGGTGGAAATCCACCCCCCTGTTTGGCAATGTGGCGGTGGCCGCCCTTCTCGGCATGGTGCCCTTGTGGCTGGCAGCCCTGGAGGCCCCCATGGCGTCCGATCTCATCCGTCCGCGCCTCTGGGGATACATGGGTGGGTATGGCGCACTGGCCATGGGCGTGGGTCTGGTCCGCGAATTGGCCAAGGATGCCATGGACATCGAGGGCGACCGGCTGGCCGGCAAACACACGCTGGCCGTGCGCCGGGGAGAATCCGTGATCCGGTCATGGTGCATTCGGTTGCTCCTCACCATTGCAGTGGGCTATGCTGCTGGCGTGCTGGTCTGGTCCAATCCGCTGCATGAAGCGGTGCTGTGGATGGCCCCCCTGCCTTTTTGCATCCACGCCTTTGTGGTGTTGTCCCTCCCCCGTATAAAATGGTCCACCTTGTCAAGGTCCATGCTGCTGATCTTGATGACAGGTGGCTTACAATGCCTGTGGATTCCGGTCTGAGGGCCGGTGACCCGCCCGAGTCGTGACGTTAGGTTCACATTGCGTTAACCTTGAGGTGCATTATCACCCACCTCGGTACGGGTTGGCTTAACACAAAGCCCGAAAAGGGGGCGACGTGTTTCACAAACGGATAAAGTGTCTTCAACGGTGAGGCGAAACCTAATGGACAGCTTTGAAGCGGATTATTCCATTTCGCCAACATTTTAACCAAACCATGAGAACCATTTTCTCCCTGCTGGTCATGCTCGCCTCCACAATTGGAGCCATGGCACAAGGCACGGTTCAGGTCACCGGGAATACCGGAACCACCACCTGGACATCCAATAACACCTACATCCTGGACGGCTACGTCTTTGTGAGTGCGGGACAAACTCTCACCATTGAAGCCGGCACCGTGATCAAGGGTGCTGCCGGCAGTGGTGCGGACGCTGCAGCCCTGATTGTAGCCAAAGGCGGTCAGATCCTCGCCAATGGAACGGCAGCCGCGCCCATCATCATGACCTATGAGGCCGATCCGCTCGACGGTTCCGTCTCCTACGACACCCGCGGTCAGTGGGGTGGCCTCATCATCCTCGGTGACGCCTCCACCAACTTTGGAGGCCCCGCCCAAATCGAGGGCATTCCCGCAGACAATGACCAAGCCATCTACGGTGGTAGCAACGATGCCGACAACTCCGGTGTCCTCTCCTATGTCTCCGTCCGCCATGGCGGTACCGAGCTGGGAGCGGCCAACGAGATCAACGGCATCACCCTCGGTGGTGTCGGCTCCGGTACGACCATCGACCACGTGGAGGTTGTCTCCAACCTGGACGACGGAATCGAGTTCTTCGGAGGCACTGTCTCCGTGACCAACGCCCTCGTGGCCTTCTGTGGTGACGACAGCTTCGACTGGGACCAAGGTTACCGTGGCCAGAACAACAGCAACTGGCTCGCCATCCAAGATGCCCCGAATGCAGTGGGCGATCGCGGCGGTGAGCTCGACGGTGACGACTCCGANGACGGNAACGTCACCGCCAACGAGCAGCCCTTCTCCACCCCGACNGTCAACGGCTGGACGGTGGTGAGCGCAGGCAACAACCAAGGTTTGCTNTTCCGCAACGGTTCCGGTGGCAACGTGTCCAACGGTTTGATCTGCGGCACCAACGAAGGCATCGAGATCGAAGACAAGGAGACCCCGGAAGACGCCTTCGACCGTTTCATCGCGGGCGACCTCTCCCTCTCCAACATCAAATTGGTCGGTGGCACGGACGCCCTCGACTACGACGGGTCTGAAGTTGCTGACGGGGATGCCCAGCTCGACAACTACGCCGCCGCCAATGGCATTGAGGTGTCTTCCATGAATGTGGACTACACGTTCGCATTCGACGCCGCCGGCCAACAGGCCACGGATCCCATCAACCTCGATGTCAACCAAGGTTCCGGCGATGCGTTCGCCGCAGGTTGGACGTTCTGCGACGAGCGTGGACTCTTTGCCAACACCACCGCTACGGAGTGCGACTGCCCGCCGCTGGCCGACCGGACCACCGTGAACATCTCCGAGGCCGGAGAAGGAACCGGTACCACCACCTGGACTTGCGACAACACCTACATCCTCGACGGATACGTGTTCGTCAACAGCGGTCAGGCCCTCACCATCGAGGCCGGTACCGTCATCAAGGGTGCCGCCGGTAGCGGTGTGGATGCTTCCGCACTCATCGTCGCCAAGGGCGGACAGATCTTCGCCGAAGGTGGCGCCGACTGCCCCATCATCATGACCTACGAGGCCGACCCGCTCGACGGCTCTGTGGCCTACGACACCCGCGGTCAGTGGGGTGGCCTCATCGTCCTCGGTGACGCATCCACCAACTTCGGTGGCCCCGCTCAGGTCGAAGGCATCCCTGCCGACAACGACCGCGCCGTCTACGGTGGTAGCAACGACGCCGACAACTCCGGTGTCCTCTCCTACGTCTCCGTCCGCCACGGCGGTACCGAGCTCGGAGCGGCCAACGAGATCAACGGAATCACCCTCGGTGGTGTCGGTTCCGGCACGACCATCGACCACGTGGAGGTCATCTCCAACCTGGACGACGGAATCGAGTTCTTCGGAGGTACTGTCTCCGTCACCAACGCCATCGTGGCCTTCTGTGGTGACGACAGCTTCGACTGGGACCAGGGTTACCGAGGTGCCAACAACGCCAACTGGCTCGTCATCCAAGACCAGCCCGGTGGCATCGGCGACCGCGGTGGTGAGCTCGACGGCGACGACTCCGACGACGGAAACGTCACCGCCAACGAGCAGCCCTTCTCCACCCCGACCGTCAACGGATGGACCGTCGTCGGTGTCGGTGGAAAGCAAGGCCTCCTGTTCCGCAACGGTTCCGGTGGTAACGTCACCAACGGCCTCCTGACCAACGTCTCCGAAGGCATCGAAATCGAAGACAAGGAAACCCCAGAAGACGCCTTCGATCGCTACATCGCAGGTGACCTCACCCTCTCCAACATCAAGGTGATGGGTACCGACGATGCCCTCGACTACGACGGCTCTGAAGTCGCCGACGGAGATGCTCAGCTCGACAACTACGCCGCCGCAAACGGTATCGAGATCGACAACAGCCTCTCCATCGACTACACCTTCGCGTTCGACGCCGCTGGACAGCAGGCATCCGACAAGCTCTACATCGAAGGCGGTCAAGGATCCGGCTCCGACTGGACCCAAGGTTGGTCCTTCGTCGACGAGCGCGGACTCTTCGCTGACTCCTTCGAGGGTGGTACTCCGTTGTGCGAACTCGGCCAGGTGTATGTCTCCGAGGCTCACACCAGCGGTACGCCTGAGGACTACATCGAAATCCACAACACCGGCAACACCTGTTCCATGGCTGGATTCACCCTCGACGATGAGCTGCCTTTCGCAGACTACACCTTCGGCGAAACGGTGATTGAAGCCGGTGGATACTGGTTCGACTACGAGGACAACATGAGCTTCGGAAGCGGACTTTCTTCCGGTGGTGATTTCGTCTACCTCGGTGACCCTGCCGGCAATGTCCTCGCTGTGGAACTGATGCCGAGCTACGCAGCCGACAATGCAGCTTATGGACAAAGCTTGGATGGTCCAGGNGAAATCAATGGTGACGCCATCACAGGATGCTACGCCACCCCGACTCCGGGAGAAGCCAATGCAGCTTGTGCCACGACCGGTTGCGGTGACCCAATGGCCGACAACTACAACGCCGACGCCATCAACATCGACAACAGCCTGTGCGAGTACACGGGAGGATGTACGGATGTGCTGGCCGAGAACTACGACGCAACGGTCAACCTCGATGACGGCAGCTGTCAGTACCTCGTCCGCATCATTGTGGACATGGCACAGCAAGGATCGAATGGTGCCAGCATCGTGTTGAACGGCAGCAATGCTGGCAGCATGAGCTACGCCAACTTCAACGCCTACAGCTATGACTTCACCACGGGCGAAGGCGACTTCACCGTCGCGTTCGTGGCCGCTGACGGCACGCAGGAGACCATTGCTGCACGCACCATCTCCATTGCCGCACCGCTGACCACCGACCAGTTTGTGTTCTGCTTCGACAGCAGCACCAACTGCACGGGATGCACGGACCCGAGCTACACCGAGTACAACGCCTATGCTGCCGGTGACGACGCATCTTGCCAGACAGCTCCGGTCTTGGGATGCACTTATGCCGATGCCGACAACTACAGCGTCAGCGCAACCCTCGATGACGGTTCCTGCACCGGCTTCGGCGGCGGAAGCGATTGCCCGGCTGACTTGAACCAGGACGGACAGATTGGTGCAGCCGACCTGCTCGCGTTCTTGGGTGTCTTCGGATCCACCTGCGAGTGACACTCACTTAACCACAAAGCCATTCGCGCATTGGAAGGCCGGACCCGTCAGGGTTCGGCCTTCTTCTTTTCAAGGGATCCGAAGGGCGCCGCACGCGTGAAGCTGAAAAAGCATTGTCATAACAATCCCTTAACGTCCGTCCCCACGTTTCTCAGTCCTTTTGTCATCGAACTCAACCTTATGCGCACATTCATTCTCGCTGTGCTCGGCTTCATGCCCGTCTTGGCCCTTTCACAGGGCACCATTCGCGGCAAAATCACGGATGGACAAACGGGCGAAACCCTCATCGGTGCCAATGCCTTCATCGAAGGCACCACCAAGGGCGCCATGGCCGACCTGGATGGCAACTACAACCTCGTGGGGTTGGAACCAGGGACCTACAAGATTACCGGTCGGTTCATTGGGTACACCCCCATCACCGAGACCGTCACCATCACGGGAGACGAAGTGACCATCGTGAATTTCAACCTCTACGTGGAGACGTTTGTAATCGAGCAGGCGGCTGAGGTGGTGGCCAAAGTGGACCGCACGCGCGACGTCTACATGGAGAACATCAAGAAAAAGTCGGCATCCAGCATCGACTACATCTCCTCTCAGCAGATCAAGAAGACGGGTGACACCGATGCAGCCAGTGCCATGAAGCGGGTGACCGGCGTCTCCACCGTCGGCAACTTCGTCTTCGTTCGGGGCCTCTCCGACCGCTACCTCAAGACCACCCTGAATGGTGCGGAAGTGCCTTCCATCGACCCCCGGCGGAACACCATCGAGATGGACCTCTTCCCCACCAACCTCGTGGACAATCTGGTGGTGGTGAAAACCCAGACAGCCAACCTGCCCTCAGATTGGGCCGGCGCCTACATCTCTGTGGAAACCAAGGACTTCCCGGAGACCTTCTCCTTCAACTACAGCTCCAGCTTGGGGTGGAACACGAACACCACCGGAAAGGAGGTGATTTCCAGCCAACGCAGCAGCACGGATTGGTTGGGATATGACGATGGATTCCGCGGATTGCCGGGCATTGCCGATGGTCGTGGGGCGGATGATTGGCCGACGCTGGTCAACGTGTCCTTTGGCGATCAAATTCAATACTTGCTGGATCAAGATGGGGTGACCGAGCAAGACCTGACCGACTGTTTGATTGGGTGCGGCTTGACCACCCTCAGCGACATCGCCAGCGTGACGGACCGCAACTGCATGCTCGATTGTCTGGGCTACACCGACTTGTGGGGACCGAATTACTCGGACTCCCTCTACTTCAACGCAGGCATCCCCGCTTCCATCGCAGCCAACCAACCCCTGACCGACATCGGTCAGAGCTTCGAAAACACGTGGGAGCACGTCACCCGACGCGCCGCCATGGACATGAAGCACTCGCTCAGCTTTGGCAACCAAACCACCCTGTTTGGCCGCCAGCTCGGCTACATCTTCGGAGCCCAATACGGACGCAACACCCGCGCCTATCAAGACGGCGTCTACGCGCGTTGGGCAGCGGGGTCCATTGAAGGCACGGACACCCTCGATGTACAGAACTACTACACCGACGAGCGGACCAACGAGAACCACCGCTGGAATGCCCTCCTCAACCTCAGCTACAAGCTGAATGAATTCAATAAGCTCTCCCTCATGGGCATGAGCATCACGAGCGGCACCAACAGCGCCCGTTTCCAAGAGGGTCTCAACCCCCGCGATGGCGATGAAGTGCAGCAGCAGCGCACCCACCGCTACCAGACCCGCAACCTCAACACCTTTCAGCTGCGCGGCGAGCACTACCTCCCCGCGAATGAAATCGAGTTGAAGTGGACCGTGAGCCGCTCCGAGGGCAAAATGAGCACGCCGGACCTCCGCACATTCTTCAACAACTACATCGACAACGAAGTCGTGCTCACCGATCAAGCCGTGTTCTACGACGGCGATGGCGCAGCGTACGACTCCACGACTACCGCGGCCATTCTCGGCGAAATCGACGGCCTCGTTTCCGATGGTGTCTTGGGCACAAATTGGGCCAATGACATCGACGGGACCTTGCAAACGCTGGCAGAAGAGGGCATCGAGTTTCCCGTGGGCGACTTGGTCGTGCCGACCGAGACAGACCGCTTCTACACCATTCAGCCTTCCCGTTACCCGGCCCCTTCCCGCTACTGGAGAAGCCTCGAAGAAAACAAGACGGACATCAAGGTCCATGCGACCAAGCCGATTTTCGGCAACTCCTCTTGGGAAGGCAAGTTCAGCACTGGCCTGAGCTACGTGCGCACCACACGGAACCAGAGTGAGGACAAATTCACACTGGCCGAGCAAGGCAACGCGCTCGACGTCGTGAACGGTGACCCCACGGCCTACTTCGACAACAGCAACCTCGTGGTGGTCCCTGGCCAGGATTACGTTTACACGACGCTCGCGACCGACCTGAAGAACACCGACGAAGGCCACCTCAATGTGTTTGGCGCCTACGCCATGGTCGATGCCAAAGTCAACGAGCGGCTCAGCGGCAACCTCGGTCTGCGCCTCGAAATGGCGGACATGGAAATCCAGACCGGCGTGGATACGACCGACCTGACTCCCCTTCAAATTCAGACCACCCGAGGCACCCTGAGCGAGCAGGACTTGATGCCCTCGCTCAACATGACCTACCTGTTGGGCAAGATTGACCCAATCAAATTGACCAACCTGCGCTTCGCCTACAGCCGCACCCTGGCTCGTCCGGTCTTCCGGGAGAAGGCTCCGTTCCGCAGCTTTGACTTCGAAACGCTCCAGGTGCTCAAAGGCAATCCGCAACTCGACCAGACCCGAATCGACAATTTCGACCTTCGCCTCGAGCACTTCCCGAATTTGGGCGAGGTGCTGTCAGCCTCCGTATTCTTCAAGCGTTTCACCGACCCCATCGAGCAAAACACGGTTTTGGAGGCGGTCAACACGGAGTTGACATGGTCGAACCTCCCTTATGCCAACGTCTGGGGCTTAGAGCTTGAAGGACGCAAGGACTTCGGCAACATGACCGATACGCGCTTCCTGCGGGATTTGACCTTGTCGGGCAACATCAGCATCATCCGCTCCGCCTCCCGCATCTGGCGGGACGAATTGCAGACCATCCGTGCACAGAATCCCTTGCAAGCCGAGACCCGCCCCCTCTTCGGACAGGCCCCGTACATCCTCAACGGCGTCCTGACCTACACGAACGACAGCACAGGCTTGTCTGCCACCATGGCTTACAACGTGCAAGGCCCGAAGGTCCTCTTGGTCACGCTGGGCTCCCTGCCCAATGTGATGCAGCAGCCCACCCCGACCCTCGACTTCAGCCTCGGGAAAACCCTGGGTGACCATGTTCGCCTCGGATTCAAGGCGCGCAACCTGATCAACCCGCGCGACCGCAAAACCCACCTCTACGACGGTGTCCTCTACGACTGGAACAGCTTCACCCGAGGCCGCACCTACTCCTTGAGCATTTCCTACCGCATTTGACCATGCCCCAACTCCGATTCCTTCTCTTCGCCTGTACACTCGGTGCCTTTGCAACCGGTTGCAAGAAGTATGACCAGAATGGCAGCTTGCTGCACCTCAAAACGCCAGAGGCCCGGCTCATCGGCGAATGGCGCAGTGCAGAAGTGTCCCAAGTGGGCACGGCCGACTCCAACTTGACCGAATTCATGGCGTCCAGCAACCTCCTGCTCGACGCCACGTTCACTGAAGACCAAACGGTCACCTTTGTGAACGTCAATGAGAACATCACCTACGAGGGAATTTGGGCCTTCAATGAAGACAAATCCGTCCTCCACTTGGACGAGTTGACCTTCACCAAAGTGACTGGACCGTTCTACAACGACTCTTCCGAAGTCGACCAGACGGAACTCGTGCAGATGGCCTTTGACTTCTTGATGGGCGACCAAGACTGCAGCGACACCATTTTCTTTGCAGCTGGCAGCCACACGGTGGTCACCGACGAGGTCGCGGCCTGCGTCAACAGCTTGACGGCCACTGGATCCAACTGGATTTTGTCCGACGGTACCCTGAACTACAACGGTGCCGTGCTCAATGCCGGGGACGTCATCAACGACGCCATGGCAGAATACATCGAGGGCTTTGTCGACGACGAGTTGCTCGCGGAATCCTGTGCAACAGATTTAACCGCGGACTGCATTGCAGAAATCGTGGACCTCACTCTGATGGACTACGGTGCCAATGTGGAATTCGTGGAAATCCTCGAACCCATCATCACGGGTTGGGATGATCCCGGCCTACTCGCCGCGTTGTCCGACAATTGTGGACTGGATGTCGTCCGCTGGGAAGGGACACCGTCTGGCCTCGATGACCCCGCCGTCCTCGGGCTGGTGGCCGACAATGCCACGCTCGACCTCGATTGCGATGGCATGCCCGAAACGCTCGGTTTGGATTTGGTCGCTTCCTTCGTCACCGAAGTCAAGGAACTCGACCTCTACTGGGAGATCCTCGAACTGGAATTGGACGACCTACAAGCCTATCAATTCCGGGAGTTTGACGGCGAGACTGTCTTCGATTTCAATTTCCTGCTGCGCTTCGAAAAGCAGAACTGAATCACTCAGCCGAGGTCAAACTCGCGCTGCAGATTCTGGACGGTGTCAACCGGAAGGTCCTGAACGTCCAATATCATCAGCCCGTCCAAGGCATTGTTGAATTTGGGGTCCCGGTTGAAACCGAGGATCCGGGCATTCTGGTGCAGGTATTTCTTGAGGAGCACCGGCGCCGCAGCTTGACTCGGTTCGATGTCGGCCAGAATGCGGTCCAGCCGCTTGACGTCCCCTCCCGCGGCTTCGAGCAGGGCATCGGTATCCGCGCGCTTCTCCTCAAATGCAAACCGCTTTCGAGGACGGATGTGCGCCGCGTGCTCCGCATCCCAATAGTGGCGCCGAATGAAGGCCATGATCAAAGCACGGGAGTAGCGGGAATAATCGCTGCTGACGGTCACAGGGCCCAAGACATAACGCGCTTCGGGTGACCGCACCAGAACGCTCAAAATCCCCTTCCATAGCAGGAACAAAGGCATGCGCTGGCGTTGGTAATCCGGAACGATGAACGACCGGCCCAATTCAACACCGGAGCGGAGGACAGGGTCAAAGCCCGGCTTCATGCGAAACAAACTGCGGGTGTAAAACCCACGGCTGCCATAGCTGTCCATGATTTCCCAACCGAGCCCCACCCGGTACGCCCCGGCCAGCCGTTGGGCCGACTTGTCCCACAACAGGAGGTGCCGGTAATACAGGTCGTACTCATCGAGGTCGAGCGCCCGATTCGTACCCTCTCCTACCGCGCGGAACGTCACCTCCCTCAACCGACCAATCTCGCGCAACAGATGGGGGATCTGATCGGCCGGGGCGAGATGGACCTCGAATTCCCCATGGTCGAAGAGTTTCGTATCGGTCAGGCCGGCCATTTCCTTTGCGAGCATGGCGGTGTCGATGTCCCGGGCAATCGGCTCCGCCCGCTTGGGGAATCGGAACCACCGAAAGTGTTCCCGACGAACATCGAAGGCCGTGCCCAACGCATAGGACCGCGCCCGCAGGAAACGGGCCAGATGGTCATGGCCCTCGAAGCCGGCCAGGTCGCGGGGACGCAATATGCGCCCAAAGCGCATCTGCAGAATCCGCCCCTTTTTGTTGTGCATTTCAGCCGCCACCCGCAAGGAGCGCAACGAAGGGTGAATCAAACCCAGCCATTGGAACAGCGGACTGTTGGCCCCATCGATGTACACCGGGATCACCGGGCATGCCTGCTTGGCGACCCAACCGATGACAGTCGCATTCCAACGGCCGTCCATCACCACGCGGTCACTCGGGCGGTAACCGCTCACACGGCCCGCCGGAAAAACACCGAGGCCACCGCCACCTTGCAGGTGTTGGGCCGCCTCTCGCCATCCCGACAAACTCCGCTTGCGCCGGTCCTGGCCCGTTTCGGTCAAGGCAATCAACGCATCGGTCAACGGCGGCATGTCACCCAGCAACCCTTCGACCCCCACTTTGAAATCGGGCCGGCGGCGGCGCACCTCGCGCAGCAGGGCGAGCCCGTCCAATACCCCAAACGGGTGATTGGACACCAAAATGAACGGCCCCGACTCCGGAATGCGATCCAACGACGGCGCGTCCGCCTCCAAGCGAACCCCCAAGTGCGCAAACACAGCATCGAGAAACGCCTCTCCCTTCAAATGCGACAAGGCACCCAACGTGTCATTGGCCTTGCGAACTCCGCCGAAGCGGTGGAACAATCCCACCAAAGGGTGGCGCTCTGGAAGCCCGCACCACCTCGCCAAATCCGAACGGCTCATCAACGTGGCTTCCGATCTGAGGTCTTTCGACTTCATGGTTCCAAAATAACCGAGACCGGGCCCATTTGGCAGATCAAGTCACGCTAATTTCCCGGCATGCTTCGACATGTTCTCCCCTTTGCTTTCACCGCATGGATCTTGATTGAGACCGGTTGCACCTCCAGCCATTCACCCGCTCAGCCTGTAGCCAGTCCGGATGCCAGCGCGGCCGCGGAGTCCATGCCTGATCGGCTGGACATCCATGGGCACCGTGGCGCCCGCGGATTGCTTCCTGAGAACACCATTCCAGGCTTTGTCCTGGCCTTGCGGGAAGGCGCAGATGTGCTGGAAATGGACCTCTGTATTTCAGGAGACAATCAGGTGATCGTCAGCCACGAGCCTTGGATGAGCCACCACATCTGCCGCACCCCAGACGGACGCGACATCCTCGAGGCAGAAGAACGCAGCTTCAACCTGCACACCATGACCGCAGGCGAAATCAAGAGGTTCGACTGTGGCATGCGGCCCTACACGCGTTTTCCGACACAACGTCACCTGCCCGCATACAAACCCATATTGGCCCAAGTCGTGGACGTCGTAGAGACTGTGCCGCTGCTCGACGGCGCCCCGGTCAGGTACAATTTGGAAATCAAGCACGACCCCGCCCTGACCCCTGAATTCTGCCCCGACGCCGCCACTTTTGCCCGATTGGTCATCGCCGAGGTAGAGCGGCTCGGCATCGCAGACCGCACGTGCATCCAGAGTTTCTCCGCCCCCGCCCTCGAAGCCGTGCACCAACAAGCTCCCGCCATCGCCACAGCGTGGCTGGTGGACAGCGACGGTACTGTGGATGCGCAACTGGCCAAATTGACCTTTCAGCCGGACATCTATTCCCCGAATTGGACGCGCATCACGGCCAAGGATGTGAACCAGCTTCAGAACATGGGCATCCAAGTTGTGCCCTGGACGGTCAACGAAGGCGCGGACCTCTTTGCGGTCATGCAAATGGGCGTGGACGGCATCATCACCGACTACCCCGACCGTCTCTACGAGATGCGCTGAAGCCTGACTCCGCTCAGCGGAGAACCTTGACAAAACCGTTCTGCCGGAAAATCTCCGGCACCCGGCCCTTGCGGAGTTCGATCACGACCTCCCACATGTAGGTGCCGTCGATGGCGTAGTAATCCCCGCTCTCCCGGGTCTTGGAACCTTCGGTGCCTTCCACTTGGCCGTACCACACCTCCTCCGAATCGATGGAGGTGAACACCGGCCGTCCCCAGCGGTCCCAGACCACGACTTTGTAGCTGAACGGCTCGCAATCGAGCACGGGCTTCCAAGCGTCGTTCTTACCGTCATTGTTGGGCGTGAAGGCGGTGGGGACGTAGACCTGACACCCACACACCAACTGCTGAACCTGCAGAACATGGGTCGCCGTGTCGCACACATTGGCCACTTCGACCGCGTGGACGCCACTTCGATTGAAGATGCGAATGGGTTGGAAGTTGCCGTCGTCCCATTGGTAGGAACACGGATACACTTCGGCGCCCTGGAGCACGCTAAGCTCCAGCGAATCGCCGAGGCACAGGTCGTAATCTGCCTCGAGGGCGATGGCGATCGGCGATGAAATGGCGACCTCCATGGAATCGACGTGCGCACACCCGCTGATCTGACTGGTGGCCACGTAATTCGCAGGTTGGTTGACTTCGATGGAGCTGCCCACTTCACCCGTGCTCCACGTCACGAGGACATCCTCCAGGCCCGTCGCAATGGACAACACGTCTCCAGGACACAACAGCGTATCCTCGGGCAGCTCAAAGACGGGCACCGGGCGGAACTCCACCTCCACCGTGTCACGGGCCACACAGCCCTGCGCCGCCACTTCTGCGGTGTAGACGCCACTTTCCGAAACGCTCAGCGTAGGCGTGGACAAGCTGTCGTTGAAGATGACGTAATCCGCTCCGTACACATTGCCATCCAGCACCAACCCCTCCCCTTCACAGAGCTCCTGATTCGCTCCAAGGTCAAGGGCAGGAAGCGGCTGCTCCAAGACCACGATCTCATCGGTGAAGGTGCACCCATCCTGGGTCGAGCTTACCGTGTAGTTGCCGGGAATGGAGGCCCAATACTGGTTTCCATTCGCCCCGTCCTGCCATTGGTAATTCGACGCTCCGAAAGCAGCGAGCAGCAATACACTGTCTCCCGCACAGAAGGAGGCCGTCTCCGGCAATTCTGCTTCGAACGGCGTCACCACTTCAACGAAGACCTGCGCATTGGCCTGGCAGTCCCCCAACGCCACATTGACGCTGTATATGCCGGTGTTGGACACATCATACGTGGGGCTCACCGACCCATCCTGCCACGTGCACACGGCAGTGGGATAGGCTGGATCCAGCACCACCGGATCTCCTGGGCAGACGACCTGATCTGCACCGAGGTCAACCACCGTCAAATTGCTGGCCGAGACGCCCACCACATCCGTGGTGGTGCACCCGTTGAGTTCAGCCGTCACGGTGTACTGGCCGGGAACGGACACTTCATACAGGGCATCGGCTGGACCCGCCTGCCATTGAAAGGTGGGCGGCAATCCAGCCCAACCCTCGACTTCTGCGTCCAGCTCAATGGTCTCGCCTGTGCACAGGACCACGTCCGAACCCAATTCCAAGGGATAGGCATCGAAATAGGACACCATGACTTCACCGCTCGCAATGCAACCCTGCACGTTGACCTGAACGTCGACGAGTCCGCTGTCCAAGACCGTGGCCGATTGGGTCAACGCTCCCGTGCTCCAAGCGAACACCGCCCCAGGATTGCCTGCGTCCAAGACCACGGGGGTGCCCGGACAAACGGTCTGGTCCGGACCGAGGTCTGGCGTGTCAATTTGAATTTCGGTCACCTCCACGGCGACCTCTTCTACACAGCCTTCGGCGGTGGTGACCACGGCAACGCCGCTGATTTCCGGGGCATCCCATGTGTCACCTTCCGACCCGTCGGGCCAGGTGGTCGTCGCGTCCGGCCAAGCCAAGGTCAATTCTACGGTTTCCCCAGGGCAGACTTGCCCATCGACAGGGTCGAGGTTCGTGGGCTCAGGCCCTTCAATGGCCCCGATGTCCGGATTGGCATCGCGCGGTTCGCCGCGTTGGTCTTCAGTGACCCCAATGACAGCCCCCGCATCCATGGCCGGGCTGATTGGGACGCAGGCGCTCAACATGAAGGCATCGGTCGGTCCGCCATAGTCCCCGAACGCCAAAAGGATGGGGTCGACGCCCACCTGATTGCCCGTCGATGCGGCATCGAACACGGTTTCGTCCGCATTTTCCATGACGCCAACGATGTTGTTGCCAACATCAGACAGGATGGGACCGCCATTGTGGAGGTAGATGTCCTCGCCGTCTCCCATGGGCGAATTGATGGCCGAATTCCCAAACAGGATGCAATTGTCGAGGGTAATTGTGCCACCGCTAATGCCGATCGCTCCTCCACGTCCCATTCCATCCTGTGCGACCGTACCACCCGAGGAGTTTCCAGCCTCACCCGGCGAGGCCTCGTTGACGCTGAACGTACAATGGCGAAAGGAGTGAGTACCAGAGCGAGAGAAAAACGCCCCTCCGAAAGCCGCACCGCCACCGCCGCCAGCAGCCCCATTGAGGGTTCCATCTCCACCATCTCCACCGAACATCGAACCATTGGTACCATCGCCCGGACCACCTAGGAATATGGACGTGGAAAAGCCGCCACCGCCACCGCCGCCGCCTAGTCCAGCCTGTCCAGCATCCGCGTTGTTGCCGAAGCCGAAGCCGATGTTGCCACCGTCTCCACCTGCACCGAAGGAGGTAAAGCTCTGGCCACCTTGGCCACCGCCACCGCTGCCCTGGCCATTTCCACCGTCTCCGCCCCGGGCGATGCAACCTGCAAACGTGCAATTCTCAAAAGAAGAAGAAGATCCTAGCCAAGAGCTCACCGCACCACCGGCACCCAGAGCACCTCCACCACCGCCGCCACCATTCTGTCCGTCATTGCCTTCTGCCACACAATCCACAAACAAGCAGGACAGCACCTCCATCTCTCCCCGATTGTGGATTGCACCTCCAAAGCCAATGCCTGTCTCGCACGACCGGAAGACCATCTGTTCTAGCGTCAGGTTGTTGCAATCATTCTCTATTGCGCCTCCAGGGTCATTTCCATCGAAACCGTTTTGAAACTCAAAACCTTGAAGTGTCAATGCGATGAGATTGCTCGTCGTTTCCAAGAATCGGCTGTTGCCTGCTGCATCTACAATGGTCGCCCGGGCGCCCGCTCCGTTGACTGTGATGTCCCCCTCTTCGATAAGCAGCTCACCAAGCACCCAGTTGTAATTGCCTTCGGGAAGGGCAATGACCTGGGGTGAACCCGCAAGAGCGGCCTCCTCGAGGGCCGCACGGAACGTACACACCCCTGCAACGCTGGCACACACGCCGTCTCCGGGAGAAGCATCCACCCCGTCCTGGAAGGTGTCAACAGTGAAGTCCTGCGCGAAAACAGGCACGGCGGTCAAAAGCCACAAGGCGCAAAACACAGCACGGGGGACAACTTGAATCATGGGCATGGTCAATGGCGCAAAGTACCAACCTGCTTTCCCCCGAATAGGTTGCCCTTTGACCCCAGAATTTCACTTGCATCCTGCCCGGTTTTTAGACGATATTTTACTCATGTGTTCCATCACCGCATTGCTCGAGCGCCCAGCCTCCATGTCCAACGCACGAGCGCAGGTGCTCCAAGCGTCCCGTCTTCAGGTCCACCGCGGTCCAGATTGGTCTGGAGTTCGGGAGTTTCCTGAAGCCATCATTGCCCATCAGCGGCTCGCCATCGTCGACGTTATGAGCGGTGCCCAGCCGCTGGAAGATCCCGAGCGTGGACACATTCTGGCAGTGAATGGGGAGATCTACAACCACAAGGCACTGCGCTCCCAAGAAGGCCTCCGGGATTACCCTTGGCAATCGGGCAGCGACTGTGAAGTCATCCTCGCCTTGCACCGGCAACACGGCGCCGACCTCGTGCACCACTTGTCGGGCATGTATGCCTTTGTGCTCTTCGACCCTGCCACCGGGAACTGGCTGATCGGTCGCGACCCCATCGGCATCATTCCACTGTACTTCGGCCGTGGACAGCAGGGCGAGCTCTGGGTGGCCTCGGAAATGAAAGCGCTCACGCCGTTTTGCGACGATGTGCAGGTGTTCCCACCCGGCCATGTCTGGGCCAAAAGTACCGACGTCCCCACCCGCTTCTACCAGCGCGACTGGATGAAGGGCGCATTGCCGAAAGGAGAATACAAGCCGGAAGAACTCAAGGCCGAATTGACCCAGGCCGTCCACAGTCACCTCATGGGCGACGTGCCTTACGGCCTGCTGATCAGCGGCGGACTGGACAGTTCCGTGATCGCTGCCATGGCCATGAAGCACGCCAAAACCCGGGTGGACGACGATGCCCGATCCGAGGCTTGGTGGCCCCGTGTACACAGCTTCTCCATCGGCTTGAAGGGGAGTCCGGATTTGGCCGCCGCCCAGAAAGTGGCGGACGCCATCGGCACCGTCCACCACGGACTCACCTTCACCATCCAAGATGGCATCGACGCGCTGAGCGAGGTGGTGCGTCACATCGAGACATACGACGTCACCACCATCCGCGCCTCCACCCCGATGTACCTGATGGCCCGCAAAATCAAGGCCATGGGCATCAAAATGGTGCTGTCCGGTGAAGGGGCCGACGAACTGTTCGGTGGCTACCTCTACTTCCACATGGCGCCCGATGCGCGCGAGTTCCACGAAGAGACCGTTCGAAAGGTCCTCGGACTGCACCAGTATGATTGCAGCCGGGCCAACAAGTCGATGATGGCATGGGGCATCGAGGCACGGGTTCCCTTCCTCGACCGGGACTTCATCGATTATGCCATGCGGCTCGACCCCGCGCTCAAGATGGGCGGCCCGGGGCGAATTGAGAAGTCCGTCATCCGCGAGGCCTTCCGTGGCGAGCTGCCAGAAGACATCCTGTTTCGACAAAAAGAACAATTCAGCGATGGGGTCGGCTACGGCTGGATCGACGGGCTCCAAGACCACGCTGAGGCGCAGGTGTCCGACGAGGACATGGCCCGCGCTGCCGTGAGGTACCCCATTCACCCCCCCGCCACGAAGGAAGCCTATTGGTTCCGAACCCTCTTCGAACGTCACTTCCCATCTGCCGCCGCTGCCGCCACCGTTCCCGGCGGAAAAAGCGTGGCTTGCAGCACGGAAAAGGCGCTCGAATGGGACGAACGGCTCAAAAAGACCATCGATCCGAGTGGCCGCGCGGTGGGAGACGTCCACAACGACGCCTACTGAAGCCGATATGTCCCCTTCACACACCGCATTCCAAGGGGCCTGTGGCCTCCTTTTGTGCAAGTCGGCATTTCCGGTCAGGAAAGTCGTATTCTGCAGAGTGCGAATCCGTTATCAACGTCAGACCGAGACTGGAGCGGTCTACACCCTCATCCAAGAGGGGCATCTGTTCCATGTCCGCAGCCGGGTTCCCCAGCTGGAACTCCGCTGGCGTGATGAACGTTGGACCCCTGAGCGAAATTGGTTGGAACGCGAGTTCACCTACCCATTGGATGTGGGACTGGATGAATACCTGGCCCGATTTCTCCCCCACCTCAATGGCAAGGTCATTGAATTGCCGGTCGTTGGCGGGGTCGTGGCATTGGCGACGGACACCGACCACGCGCACTTCCATGGCAAGTGGTTCAATTTCGACTCCCAAGGCAGCAGCCCGGAGGCCATACAAGCCCTGAAATCCATCTTGCACACCGCAGCGGATTTCTACGGAGTGCCTTCCCTGTTCGGTTGAAGCCGCCCTGAGGTCGGCTTATTGCGCCTGAAACACTTTCTTCACGCGGCCATTGGCAAACCGCACCAATTGCAGCCCTGGTGCGTCATGTGAAACGGGGCGTCCCATGAGATCATGGCGTGACACGATTTCTGCGCCTGCGGCAGCATCCTCCATGTTGCCCACCGCATTGACTGTGGGCGACAGCACGATGCGGCCAGGCGCAATGCCCGTTTCAACTGTGTGCATCAAAGCCCCATCTGCTTGGCGGACTTCCACATGGCCACTGCCGATGAAATCAGTGTTGCCCAGCAGAATGCGGCCATCCTCTGCGACGGCCATGCTGTAGACGGCACTGCCATTGCCCGGCCAGGATCCGGCATCTGTCAACGCCGCCCCATCTGCCCGTCGGAAGTTGCCCTCACCGTAAACCTGAAAGAGGATGTCATCTCCAATGCGCGCTGCAGCGCCGCATCCCGCCGTGGTGGCAGCCACCGTGGCCGTAACCGCATCGGTACCTGCCGTCACGCGGCTCAGCGACGTGGCCTCGTATTGGCGGGCGTTGACTGTGACGACGGCGTCACCCATGTCCAAGACATGCACGGGGTTCAACCCCTCAGGGCCCAGGTCGACTTCGTCGTATGCACCAGTCTCCAGATTCAGACGGCCCACCAGCCCCACTTCTTCGCCCCAGGCGAATGCGTTGTTGATCCCGATGTGCAAGACGCCATCCACCGTGGCCAGGGCTTCGGTCGAAAAGGCGGGTCCCACCATGGCATCGGCCGCCCAATCCGCTTCCCACGTGAGCGTTTCCGCCTCGAGGGCCACGAGGTAGCTGTCAAACATCACGGACTGTCCATCGTAATCACCGCGGGTGACGAAGACCCGATCGCCGTGCACATGCAACTGCCGTGCGCCTTCAACGGCCTGCTGTGCCAGAATTTCCCCCGTGGTCGCATCCATTCGGTAGACCGTGTCTTCCGCACTCACCAAGATCTCTTGGCCGTCGGACGCCAATTGAGCGTCCACCGCAAAGGCGTGCCCCTCGAAAATGTGCAGCGTCTCAAACACCGGCACTTCTTCAGCAGCGTTGAACCGACCCAAACGAGGCGCCTCCAGCACTTCACCGGACGCGAAATCCACAGCCCCTTCACACAGGACGAACACCTCTTGGGCGAAGATGGAGGACGTGGCTGCGGCCATACCAGCCATCAATAGAACACGAAAAGAGAAGCGCTGGACGTTGATCATTGTTGTACAAAATTAGACAGCACAACGCCGTGAACCGCAAACAATGCCAACGGGAGCCGTTAACTTGACACCAGTGGTCATGAAGTGTTCCGCACCCCTTCTTTTCCTGTTGATTGCCGCCTCGGTGTGGACCGTCGGGCTCACTTGGTCACCCCGGCGAGACGGGGTCACTCCCCTCGCGGCGCGCTGAGTCGCAGCCGAGTTGCCCCCAACACAGAGGGCGCCCCCAAAAGGAGGCGCCCCGTGAAACATGGTGGCAATTTGGTTTTGGTTATTCTGCTCCACATTCAAGGTTGAAGAGGAGCAACAGGTCCAATAGGTCCTGAATGCCCACACTTCCACTGAAGTCAAAGTCCCAGCAGATCGGCGCCACGCAGGTGCCGTCATCAAGGTTGGCCAATGGCTGATAGTTCTGCATGGCCGGATCGGTGCAACCGGTCCAGAGACAGGAGCCATCTTCCACGGTCGCACCTGAATCGAAGTTGATCGCATTCGGGTAGGTGCAACCTTCCGCTCCGCAATCCACGCCCGGCATGGCACAAGGGTCCACATCCAACTCCTCGAGAGACAGCGGATCGAGGATGCCGCAGCCGCCTGCATCGGTGTTGTAGTACACCAGGAGGTCCGTCAATTCGAGGGCACCAATGGAGCCATCGTTGTTGGAGTCCGGACAAGGCGGTGCATCCGTGCAGCCCCCATCATCCACCGTCGCGTAGGTCGTGTAGTTGCGGTAAAAGTCGACCGTGCACCCAGAGAACTCACAGGAGCCGTCATCGCCCACTGCGACAGGATCGTAGTTGGCGGCCGTCGGGTACGTGCACCCTGGAGCTGCCCCGCAGGAGCCGTCGTCGTAGACCGCGCCGGGGTTGAAGTTCTCCGCCTCCGGGTTGGTGCACCCACAGAGGGACACCAGCGTATCGGCCATGTCTTCACTCGAGAAACTCACCGTCGGACGGATGTCCATCGACGGATCACCGCCCAGGAAGAGTTGGAAGTTGATCGTTCCGGAGAGGATGCCATCGGTGGTGAATTGACCAATCAACACTTCGAGGTCGTCGCCGGCGATGCCGTTGGTCACGTCGTTGGTGACGAACCATGCGCCGCCTGTGGCGTCATCGATGTCGATGCCGCCGCCGGAGGAGAAGGCGGCGAGCCAGTTCTGGCCCGGGCTGCTCACGCCGGACACCTCTCCCTCACCGAGTGCGGAGTTCGGAATCTGCTCCACGCCGATGGTCACCCAGCTGTCATATGGTAGGGACGGAATCACACCGAACAGCAGCGGGTTGATGGCCGAGCCGTAGTTGGAGCCGATCGGGTCCTGGAACCAGGAGGTCGTCGTGTTGAGGTTCAATGGAAGGCCTCCGTTGCCGAACACACTGGACAGCTTGTCCGAGGCATCCTGAACCGTGATGTACATCCGGTAGGTGGACTGTCCAGCGAGGTCACCGGAAGTGTGCACCGCGGTGCGCTCCAGCTTGAGGCCATAACCGACACTGTCGCTTTCGAAGGTCAGGAGGCTCGGGCCGGCCACGACTTCAGGCTCATAGCATGAGCAGTACTCACAGCTGCCATCGTCGTCTGTCGCGACCGGGCTGAAATTGCAGGCCGCATTGTCCATGCATCCACCCAATTCATCCTGGTCGCACACCCCGTCACCATCGGCATCGTTCGCGCAATTGCCGAAGCAATCCACTTGGTCGCTGCCGAAAATGTCTTCGGGATAAATGCAGCTCCCGTCATCGACGTTGAAGCCCCCGCTGAAGTTGCAAGCCGCTGGATCGGTACAGCCCAGGGAAACGAGTTCGCTGCAGGATCCGTCGTCCACATTCGCAGCCGCATCGTACTCGATGTAGTCCGGGTCGGTACAACCTTCCACGACGAGGGTGGCACAGGAACCGTCGTCCACATCGGCTGTGGCGTCAAATTCGAGGTAGGCTGGATCAATGCACCCACCGTAGAGGCAGGAATCATCCGCGTCCGTCGCATCCGCGTCGTAGTTCACGGCTTCCACGTCCATGCAACCCGGCATTTCGTCCTCGTCGCACACGCCGTCACCGTCAAGGTCATTCAGGCATGCACCCGAGCAATCCACGTGGGCCACACCATACAGGTCCACAGGGTATTCACAAGCACCCGCCGTATTGGCCAAGGCATTGAAGTTGCAAGCACCGCTGTCCAGACAGCCCACGACCACCGGTGTCACACAAGAACCATCGTCCGTGTTGGCGTCCGCATTGAACTCCAGGTATCCAGCATCGGTGCAGCCCAAGACGACCAGGGTGGCGCATGAACCGTCATCCACATTGGCCTCCGCGAAATACTCCGTGTAGGTCGGGTCCATGCAGCCTTCGATGACCGGGGTCATGCAACTGCCATCGAACACATTGGCCTCGGGATCGAACTCCAAGAAATTGGCGTCCGTACAGCCCTCCACGACTGGAGTCACACAGGAGCCATCCTCGATGTTGGCCTCGGGGTTGAACTCCAAGAAAGCGTTGTCCATGCAGCCCTCCACGATGAGGGTCACACAAGAACCATCGTCCACGTCTGCGGTGGCATCGTACTCCATGTAAGCCGCATCCAGACAGCCTCCGTAAAGGCAGCCTCCATTGTTCACATTGGCCTGCGGGTCATAGTTGGCGGCATCCGCGTCGGTGCAGCCTGTGTAAATGCAGAATCCACTGTCCACATTGGCGCCGGGGTCGAAGTTGTCCGCCTCAGTGTCCGTGCAGCCCAGATACTGGCAATCCCCGCTGTCGAAGTTGGCCGTCGGGTCGTAGTTGTCGGCCTCGGGATCGAGACATCCCAAGAACAAGCAGGAACCGTCATCCACATTGGCGAAGTCGTCAAAGTTGATGGCCGTGGTGTCCGTGCAGCCGAGGTATTCGCAGCTGTTGTCCTCTAGGTTGGCGTCTGCGTCGTAATTGTCTGCAAAGGGGTCGGTACAACCCGGGTATTGACAGTCCCCGCTGTCGAAGTTGGCCTCAGGATCGAAGTTGGACGCCGCCGGGTCCAGGCAACCGAGGAACAAGCAAGAACCGTCATCCACATTGGCGAAATCGTCAAAGTTGACGGCCGTGGAGTCCGTGCAGCCGAAGTATTCACAGCTGTTGTCCTCCAGATTGGCCGCTGCATCGTAGTTGTCTGCGAAGGGGTCCGTGCAGCCTGGGTAGGTGCAACTGCCGTCGTCCACATTGGCTTCCGCATCGTAGTTGGACGCCTCCACGTCCAGACAACCGAAATACTCGCAGGAACCGTCGTCGCTGTTGGCGCCCGCATCGTAGTTGTCCGCCTCCACATCGGTGCAGCCGAAGTAGATGCAGGAACCGTCATCGCTGTTCGCGCCCGCATCGTAGTTGTCCGCTTCTGAGTCGATGCAGCCGAAGTACAGGCAGGAGCCGTCGTCGCTGTTGGCCGTGGCGTCGTAGTTGTCCGCCTCGGCGTCCGTGCAGCCGAAGTACAGGCAAGAGCCATCGTCGCTGTTGGCACCGGCGTCATAGTTGTCTGCCTGCACATCCGTGCAGCCGAAATAGATGCAGGAACCGTCATCGCTGTTGGCGCCCGCGTCGAAGTTGTCCGCATCCGCATCGGTACAGCCGAGGTAGATGCAAGAGCCGTCGTCGCTGTTGGCCGCGGCCTCGAAGTTGTCCGCCTGGGCGTCCGTACAGCCGAAGTAGAGGCAAGAGCCGTCGTCGGTGTTGGCTTCCGCGTCGAAGTTGTCGGCCTCGGGGTCAATGCAACCAGCGACTTCGCAAGTGCCATCGTCATCCGTAGCCAGGGCGTCAAAGTTCAGCGCCTCCGGATTGGTGCAACCCGGCACTTCGTCCTCGTCGCACACGCCGTCCCCGTCGACATCGCTCAAGCAGGCGCCATCGCAGTCCACGTAGTCCAGTCCGTACACATCCACCGGATAGCTGCAACTGCCGTCATCCTGGGTGGCATCGGCGTCGTAGTCGCAGGCCGCCTCATCCGTGCAACCGAGGCAGGACACGTAATCGCAGGAATCGTCCTCCACGTTGGCCGCGGCGTCAAAGTTGCAGGCCGTTTCGTCCATGCAACCGAAGTAGATGCAAGACCCATCGTCCACGTTCGCAATGTCATTGAAGTTGTCGGCCTCCACATCGGTGCAACCGGAGTACAAGCAACCGCCATCGTCGGCATTGGCCAGCGCATCATAGTTGTCCGCCACGGGATCCGTGCAACCGAGATACAGGCAGTCGCCATTGTCGAAGGCCGCGTCCGGATTGTAATTGTCCGCGGTGGGGTCCATGCAGCCCACGAGCAAGCAAGTGCCGTTGTCGACTGTCGCCAAGAAGTTGTAGTTCAAGGCTGCAGGATCGGTGCATCCTTCGATGATGCAGGAACCATCATTGTAGGTCGCCGTCGGATCGTAATTCGACGCGAACGGCAACGTGCAGCCTCCAAAGATGCAGGTGCCGTTGTCGATGTTGGCGTCGGCATTGTAGTTGTCGGCCGCCGGGTTCATGCAGCCGAGGACAATGCAGGTGCCGTTGTCCACAGTCGCCGTAGCGCTGTAATTGATCGCCAGCGGATTCATGCATCCTGCGATGACACAGCTTCCATCATCCTCCACCGCATTGGCGTCGAAGTTGACCGCCAAGGGGTTGGTACAACCGAAGACCTGGCAAGTGTTGTTGTCCAAGGTGGCGTCGGGGTCGTAGTTGACCGCATTCGGGTCCGTGCAACCGAGCAGGATACAGGAACCGTCATCCACATCGGCCAGTGCACTGTAGTTGATGGCGAGCGGGTTGGTGCAGCCCCCGAAGGTGCACGTGCCGATTTCTATGTTGGCCTCGGGGTTGTAGTTCGCAGCTGTCGGATAGGTACACCCTGAGATCACACAGGAACCGTCCTCGATCAAAGCCGTTTCGTCATAGTTGTCCGCCTCGGGGTTGGTGCACCCCGTGCAGGATTGGGACTCACAAGACCCATCGTCGTCCGTGGCGTCTGCATCGAAGTTGCAGGCCGATTCATTCGTACAACCGGCCACTTCGGCCTCGTCGCACACGCCGTCGCCATCCACATCGGACAAGCAGGCCCCCGTGCAATCCACGTAATCCACTCCGAACTCGTCGTTCGGAAAGCTGCAAGAGCCATCGTCTTCATTGGCGGCCGGATCGTAGTTGCAAGCGCCCATTTGGGTACAGCCACCGTACAGGCAAGAGCCATCGTCGCTGTTCGCGCCAGCGTCGAAGTTGTCCGCTTGCTCGTCCGTGCAGCCGAGGTATTCACAGCTGTCGTCGGCGTTGTTGGCCGCCGCATTGTAGTTGTCTGCTTCCACATCGGTGCAACCGCTGATGACGCAGGTCCCATTGTCAACATTGGCGGTGCTGTCGAAGTTGTCCGCATCCGGGTTCGTGCAACCGGGGAACAGGCAGGAACCATCATCGCTGTTGGCGCCCGGAGAGTAGTTCGCCGCAGACGCATCCGTGCAACCTTCGAACAGGCAAGAGCCATCGTCCGTCGTGGCCGTCGGATTGTAGTTCGCAGCCGAAGGAGACGTGCAACCGGCATAATCACAGGAACCGTCGTTCGTATTGGCGAGGGCGTCGTAGTTGCCGGCCAGCGGATCGGTGCAACCGAAGAAGATGCAGGATCCGTCGAAGACTGAGGCCTGGGGATCAAAGTTGTCTGCGGCGGGGTCCGTACAACCGCTGTACACGCAGCTCTCGTCGTCCACATCCGCATCCGCATCGTAGTTGTCGGCCTCCGGATCGGTACAACCGGGGTACTGGCAACTGCCGTCGTCGTAGGCCGCATCCAGATCGGGATTCAAGGCATTCGGATCGGTACAGCCACAGTCCGGCGTACCGAAAGTGGCCACATAGCGCAGGTCCATCTCGGTGTCCCCCTCGGGGAAGACCTGGATGCGCATGGAACCGCTCAGCTGGCCGTCCGTGGTGAATTGACCGAGCAGCACACGCTGGTCGTCGCCAGCCACACCATTGACCGCGCTGTTGAGTACGTACCAACCGCCGCCGGTGCCGTCGTTGACGAGGATGTCTGCCCCGTCTTCGAAGGCCACCGTCCAACTCGGAGACACACCGGAGACCGTCGCAGCGTCTTCCTCATTCTGGCTCGCCTCCGCCTTGCGGTCGAGGCCCACCGTCACCCAACTGTCGTAGGCCAAATCGGGCACGATGCCGAGCAACAAGTCAGAAATGCCGGAAGGCGTGGCGCCCCCGATCGGGCTCTGCCAGAACGTGCCGGTCGTGCTGACCTCGAGCTCCGTTCCGGCCAAACCGGTCACCGCGCTCACAAAGTCCGTCGGTCCATCCGTGGTCGCATACAGGCGGTACGTGGTGAAGCCCGGAACGCCATCTTCGGCGACCACCTCCAGTTCCACGCCATAGCCTTCCGTATCGGAACCGGTGAGGAAGCAGGAACAGAAGTCACAGCTGCCATCCTCATCGGATGCCGTCGGGTCATAGTTGCACGCTGCGTCGTCGGTGCACCCGAAGACCGGCTCGTCAAATGCATTGCAGATGCCGTCGCCGTCGGTGTCCTCGAGGCAGTTGCCATCGCAGTCGTATTCGGGCTGGGCGTAAATGCAGGTTCCGCTTTCCACGGTCACCAAGGCGTCATAGTTGCACGCCGCCGCATCCATACATCCGGCACAGCTGACGTACTCGCAGCTGCCGTCGTTCTGGGTGGCTTCCGCATCGTAGTTGCAGGCGTCCTCGAGGGTACAACCACCGCAGCTGGCGAATTCACAAGAGCCATCGTCCAGGGTGGCCACCTCATCGAGGTTGCATGCGGAGGGGTCGATACAGCCCGACACTTCCAACTCATCGCACAGGCCGTTGCCGTTGACATCGTTGAGGCAGTTGCCGTCGCAATCGAGGTAGTCCACTCCGAACTGGTCCTCCGCGGAGAGGCAGGTCAGCGGCAAGGTGGCGTCCGCATCGTAGTTGCAGGCGCCTTCCTCCAAGCATCCGGCACAGCTCTCGTATTCGCAGTCGTTGACCGGATCGCCGAAGTTGCAGGCGAATTCAAACGTGCAGCCCGTGCTGGACACCGCAGGCGAAACACCGCCGTAAGTGCATCCGGCCACGAGGAAGTCGCTCACACCGTCCGTGTAGTTGTCCGCAGCAGGGTCGCCGCAACAGGACTCGAAATCACAGCTGGACGGATCGAAGACCGTGGCCTCCGGGTCGTAGTTGCAGGCAAACGTGACCATGCAGCCGGCACAGCTGGTGAATTCACAACTGCCGTCGTCGTAGTTCGCGCCTGGGGTAAAGTTGCAGGCCTCGGTGTCGAGACAGCCTGCATAGAGACAACTGCCGTCGTTGAAGTCGGCCTGCACGTCAAAGTTCACAGCCGTCACATCGGTGCAGCCTCCAAAGACACAACTTCCATCGTCTTGCGTCGCAGCAGGATCGAAGTTGGACGCGGCCGCATCGATACAGCCCACGCAGGACATCCACTCACAGCTGCCGTTGTTCTCCGTGGCCGCGGTGTCGTAGTTGCACGCACTTGGCGCCGTACAACCCGGCACTTCGAATTCATCGCAAATGCCATCTCCGTCGTAGTCCTGGTTGCAGTAGCCGAAGCAATTGTAGCCGGGGTCCGCAAAGACGCAGGTGCCATCGTCGGTGTCGGCGTTCTCGTCGTAGTTGCACGCTGCTGGATCCACACAGCCGGCGTACAGGCAACTTCCGTCGTCCGTGGAGGCCGTGGGCACATAGTTGTAGGCCGCCTCATCGGTACAGCCACCATACGCGCAGCTGCCGTCGTCGACATTGGCGCCGGGCGAGAAGTTGTCGGCGTCCGGATCGGTGCAGCCCTCATACTCGCACAGTCCGTTGGGCAGCGTCGCCGAAGCGTCGTAGTTGTCCGCCGTCGGATCCGTGCAGCCTGCGCAAGACGTGTAGTCGCAAATCACCCCACCGTCCGTGGCATCGGGATTGTAGTTGCATGCACCCGGCACGAGACATCCTGCCACCTCATCGGGGTTGCAGATGCCATCGCCGTCGGTGTCGAGCAGGCAGTTGCCGTCACAGTCCACGCTCGCCGTGGCCGGATAGGTGCAAGAGCCGTCGTCCGTGTTGGCGTTCTCGTTGAAGTTGCACGCCGCGTCGTCCGTGCAACCGAGATAGGCACAGCTTCCGTCTTCGGTGTTGGCCGTGGCGTCATAATTGCTCGCCGTCGGGTCCAGACAGCCGAGGTAAATGCAGTTGGCGTCGCTGTTGGCCTGCGGATCGTAGTTGTCCGCCTCCGGATCGGTGCAGCCCGTGAACAGGCAGCTTCCGTCGTTGGCATTGGCCGCCGCATCATAGTTGTCCGCCGCCGGGTTGGTGCAACCGAGGTAAATGCAGTTGGCGTCGACGTTGGCCTGCGGGTCGTAGTTGTCCGCATCCGGATCGGTGCAGCCGCTGAAGGCACAGCTGCCATCGTCCACGTTGGCCCCGGCGTCGAAGTTGTCGGCCGCCACATTGGTGCAGCCGAGGTATTCGCAGAGGTCGTTGTTTTCCAACAGGGCCGACGGGTCGTAGCTGTCCGCCTCCGGATCATAGCAACCCGCACAAGACAGGTACTCGCAGGAGCCGTCGTCGTCCGTTGCGCCGTCGTAATTGCACGCCATCAAATCGGTGCAACCCGGCACCTCGCTGGCATCACAAATGCCGTCGCCATCGGCATCCGCCAGGCATTGACCATCGCAATCGTATTCGTCGCTTCCGTAGATGTCCGCGGCAAACTCACAGCTGCCGTCATCGGTCAGGGCCGTGGCGTCGTAGTTGCACGCCGCCTCGTCCGTGCAGCCGAGGAACTCGCAGGAGCCATTGTTCAGCGTGGCCTCCGGATTGTAGTTGGATGCCGTTTCGTCCGTGCATCCGGGCACCACGCAGGAGCCGTCGTCGATGGACGCGAGTGGGTCGTAGTTGCTGGCCGCGGAATTGGTGCAACCCGAGAAAATACAGGAGCCATCGTTCTCGGTAGCCTGCGGGTTGTAGTTCTCCGCAGCCACAATCGTACAACCGGGCACGATGCAAGAGCCATCGTTGAAGTTGGCCCCGGCGTCATAGTTGTATGCATTCGGGTTGGTGCATCCCGGGAAAATGCAGGAGTCGTCGTCCGTGTTGGCCGTGGAGTCGTAGTTGAAGGCACTGGAATCCGTACAACCGAGGAATTGGCAGGAGCCATCGTCCTCCGTGGCCTCCGGGTTGAAGTTGTCCGCCGCGAAATCCGTACATCCGGCGATGAAACAGCTGCCATCGTCGTATTCCGCCGTGGCATCGTAGTTGTCGGAAGCTGCGTTGGTGCAGCCGCACACCGGACCAGGGGTGCCGGCGAGGTCTGCGGTGGAGAAACTGGCCGTGACGCGCACATCGTTCTCACCGTCTCCTTGGATGAAGACCTGATAGTTCAACGTTCCGGTCAACGTACCGGATGTTGTGAATTGGCCGATCAAGGCGGTGAAATCGTCACCGGCGATGCCGTTGGTGTAGACATTGGTCACGAACCAGGCGCCCCCAACAGGGTCGTCCATGACGATGTCGCCCCCCGAATCGAAGCTGACGATCCAATTCTGGTTGGGGCTCTGGGCACTCTGGATGGCCCCCTCCCCTGCGCCGGCATCCGGTGTGCCGGACATACCGATGGTGACCCAGGAATCATAAGCGAGCTCCGGGAATGCCGCAAAGAGCAGCGGGTTCACTCCACTGGAGAACGTGCCTCCAAGCGGGTCCTGATAAAACGTCGTGGTCGTCGCCACCTCCAAAGGCAACTCCTCATTGCCATACACACTCGACAACACGTCGTCTGCATGCGGCACCGTGGCCAACACGCGCCAAGTCGTGGTGCCCGCGAGGGTGCCGGAGGTGTGGTCTGCCACGCGCTCGAGGCGCAGGCCATAACCGACCTCGTTGGTCTCGTAATCGAAGCTGTTCAATCCAGCCTCGCCTTCTTCGGCGCAGGAGCAGTACTCGCAGCTGCCATCGTCCTCCGTCATCGCCGGATTGTAGTTGCAAGCGATCGGATCGACGCAACCACTGAATTCATCTTCATCACAAACGCCATCGCCATCGGCATCGCTCAGGCAATTGCCATCGCAGTCCACGTGAGAAACCGCGGGGTAGGTGCACGACCCGTCGTCCACATCGGCATCCGCATTGAAGTTGCAAGCCTCCGTGTCGACGCAACCGCTGTACTGACAGGAACCGTCTTCGATGGAAGCCAGCACGTCGAAGTTGATTGCAGCGGGGTCCATACAACCGGAATACACACAGCTTCCGTCGGGCACGTTGGCGCCAGCATCATAGTTGTCCGCCGCTTCATCCATACAGCCTGGGAACGTACAAGACCCGTCGTCCACATCCGCGTCCGCGTTGTAGTTGGAGGCCGTGGCGTCCGTGCAGCCTGCATATTGGCAAGACCCGTCGTCCACGTTGGCATCGGCATCGTAGTTCAACGCACCACTGTCCAAACAGCCCGGGAACAGGCAAGATCCATCGTCATCGTTGGCCGTGGCATTGTAGTTGATCGCTTCTGCGTCCGTACAACCGGGGTACAAGCAAGACCCGTCGTCCACGTTGGCCGTCGCATCGTAGTTGGACGCCTCCGGATCCAGACAGCCTTCGAGGATGCACGAACCGTCGTCGGCATTGGCCGTAGGGTCATAGTTGGTGGCCGCCTCGTTGGTACAACCCGGAAAAATGCAAGAGCCATCGTCAGTGTTGGCGTCCGGATCGAAGTTGCTCGCCACCGGCACCGTACATCCGTAGTAGATGCAGGAGCCGTCGTTCAAGTTGGCCTGAGGATCGTAGTTGTCGGCCTCGGGATCAAGACAACCCAGGTACATGCAGCCACCGTCGTCGGCGTTGGCGGTGGCATCGAAGTTGTCTGCCTCCGGATCGATACAACCGTAGTAGATGCAGGAGCCGTCGTCCGTGTTGGCGGTCGGATCGTAGTTGTCCGCGTCAGCATACGTACAGCCGCTGAGGATGCAGGTTCCGTTGTTCTGGTTGGCCTCCGGATCGTAGTTGTCCGCAGTGGGGTTGGTGCAACCCGGCACAATGCAAGTGCCATCGTCCACGTTGGCGCCGCCGTCGTAGTTCAGTGCATTGGGGTTGGTGCAACCGGAGAAGGCACAGGTGCCATCCTCAAAGTCGGCGTTGGCATCGTAGTTGTCGGCCGCGGGGTCGGTGCAGCCGCAAGCATTGCCCCCACCGCCTGCGCCGGTGCTGATGACCATGGTGGCTTCGGGCTCACCGAGTCCTTCCGTGGTGAAGGTGAATGCGGCGCGCTGCTCGTCACTGCCTGCACCGAGGGGGAAAGCTTGGATGGGGAATGTGCCACTGACCACGCCATCGGTGGTGAACTGCGCCACGAGAACCCGGAGGTCGGCATCTGGCACGCCATTGAGGTTGGAGGACGTCACAAACCAAGCGCCGCCCACGATGTCGTCGATGCGGATTTCGCCGCCGGCGTCAAACCCGGCGATCCAGTTCTGATTGGGGCTCTGGGCACTTTGGATGTTGCTGTATCCCGCCGTCGGCGTACCGTCCAATCCAATGGTCACCCAGCTGTCGTAGGCGAGGTCCGGGAATGCGCCGAGAAGCAAGGGATTCACGCCGGTTCCAAAAGTGCTTCCGAAATCGTCCTGGTAGAACGACGTCGACGTTGCGATGACCATGGGGTTGGCCGCATTGCCATAGCAAGAGCTGAGCAGGTCGGACGCATCGTTGAGCACCACGTACATCCGATATGTGGACATGCCCGCAAGGACGCCGTCGGTGTGCGTGGTCACCCACTCCACGTCGAAGGCATAACCTGCCGTATCGTCAGTGAACGTCACCGAGGTCAGCGTGTCACCATCGACATACGTCGTGTCGGGCGCACCGCCACCGCTACAAGTGCAGTAATCGCAGGTGCCGTCCTCTTCCGTAGCGCTGGGGTTGTAATTGCAGGCCATCATGTCCATGCAGCCGGCCAGCTCGAGTTCGTCACACGTGCCATCGCCGTCGGCATCGTTGAGGCAGTTCCCCGCGCAATCGAGGTAATCCACGCCCCAAGTATCGAACGCATCCTCGCAGGAGCCATCATCGATGTCGGCACCGGCGTCGTAATTGCATGCCACGGGGTCGGTACAGCCGCTGTATACACAGGTGCCGTCATCCGTGTTGGCATCTGCATCGTAGTTGGCCGCCTCGGGGTCCACGCATCCGGGGAAAATGCAGGAGCCATCGTCGTCATTGGCACCAACGTCGTAATTGGCCGCATCCGGATTGGTGCACCCCGGATACAGGCAGGAGCCGTCGTCGATTGTCACCAGCGGATCGTAGTTGCTCGCAAGGGCATCGGTACAACCGTCGAAGACGCAGGATCCGTCGTCGAATTCCGCTGCAGCGTCGTAGTTGGTGGCGTCGCTGTCCGCACAGCCGCCATCGCCCACAACGATGACACCGACCATGCCGAGTGCGGCCTGGTTGGACACGGCGCTGTTGTAGTTGTAGACCCCGGGAACGGTGAAGACGAAGGACCCCAAACAGGTGCCCTCCGGAGAGCCCAGAATGGCCGCAATGGAGAACGGCTGCGGGTTGTCGAAGGGAAGGCCCGTCAACTGGTCCGTGATGGCATTCACATTGTGCAATCCACCCACATTGGACCAGACCACCGTGTCGCCCACGTTGAGGCTGAGCACGCTGGGGTCATAGTCGAAACTCGACACTTCAACCACAGCCGTGGCCGGAACACCGCAGGCGTTGAAATAAACACAGCCACCATCCTCTTCGGTGGCGGCGGCGTCATAGTTCCATGCGGTCGAATCGGTGCATCCGGAGACTTCCAATTCATCGCAAACCCCATCTCCATCGCTGTCGTTGAGACAGGTGCCGGCGCAGTCCTCAAACGGCGCAGCGTAAACACAACTGCCGTCGTCTTCGTTGGCGGTCTCGTCAAAATTGCAGGCCGTGGCGTCGATGCACCCACCGTACAAGCAGGAGCCATCGTCGGTGGCCGCAGTGTCGTTGTAGTTGTCGGCCTCCGGGTCGATGCAACCGCTGGCGCCCGAACCGTTGGTGCCCTCAAAGCTCAGGTGGAAGCGGAGGTCGCTCTCCCCCACGCCATGCTCAAACACCTGAACGAGGAGGGTGCCCGAAATCTCTCCGTCCGTGGTCAGCTGGGCGAGCAGCACACGCTGATCGGCATCCGGCGTTCCGTTGCTGTAGTTCTGCGTCACAAACCATGCGCCGCCCGTCGCATCGTCCATCACAATGTTGCCGCCGCCCTCAAACGTCGACAACCACCCTTGGGTGGGGCTCTCCACCGTGCTCACCTCGCCCTCGCCCGCAGCGCCGTCGGGCTGCTGGAAGATGCCGATGGTCACCCAGCTGTCGTACGGCAATTCTGGGAAGAATCCGAACAGCAGCGGGTTCACCGCATTGGGGGTGGCTGCACCGAGGCCGTCCTGATAGAAGGACGTCGTGGTGGTGAGGTCCAGCGGGAAGATGGCATCGCCACTGACGGACGAGACGATGTCGTCGGCGTTCACGCAATCCATGAAGATTTGGTACGTGGTCATGCCGGCGAGGGGGCCGGCATCGTGTTCGGCAATGACATCCACGGACAAGCCGTAGCTGGTGACTTGGGCATGCGCAAAGGCCACTGTGGCCAGGCAAGAGAGAAGAGCGATCAGACGGTTCATGTGAGCACAATCTGGGTTGGGCAATCATAAATATACCAACTAATCGATGAAATACAGAGATTCGTCGCGATATTTTCAGCTCACATGGACAAAAATCGGCGGCTTGTCCGCTGACAAACCGCCTTCATCGGAAGGGAATTCACCCCGTCAGTGGGCTCAAATGCCGTCCATCATCCGGCCAATTCGACCCCCACCGTCTGGAGGTCATCACCGTGGATGCGGCAGTCGATTTCGTGGCTGTTCATGCTGCCCCTAATTTGCCGCCCCATTCACGACATGCGCAACCTGTATTTCCCCCTGGCCGCCGCCCTCCTCTGGGCCGCCTGTGCCACCACCCCGACTGCCGACATGAGCTCCTTCGATTACCCGAACACCCGCACCGAAGACGTCACCGACACCTACTTCGGCGCCGAGGTCGCCGATCCCTACCGCTGGCTGGAAGACGACCGCAGCGAGGAGACCGGCGCGTGGGTAGAGGCCCAGAACGCCGTCACCCGCGGCCACCTGGACGCCATCCCGTTCCGCAACGCCATCCGCGACCGCTACGAGCAGATCTTCAACTACGAAAAGGTCGGCGCCCCACGGAAGGTTGGTGACCGCTACTACATCAGCAAGAACGACGGCCTGCAGAACCAGAGCGTCTGGTACGTCCGCGACGGTCTCGATGGCGAGGACCGCGTCTTCCTCGACCCCAACACCTTGAGCGAGGACGGCACCGTGACCGCCAGCCTCTCCAGCGCCTCCGATGACGACAAATACTTGGTGATCATGCGCAACGTGGCCGGCAGCGACTGGCAGGAGATCCGCGTGATGGACCTCGAAACCGGCGAGGAAACAGGCGACGTCCTGCAGTGGATCAAGTTCTCCGGCGCCAGCTGGGTCGGCGACGGCTTCTACTACAGCCGCTACCCGGCCCCTGACGGCAGCGAGCTCAGTGCGGAGAATACATTTCATAGCGTGTATTATCACAAGCTCGGACAACCACAACGCGAGGACGAGCTCATCTTCCGCAACGACGACGAGCCCAACCGCTACCACTTCGCCTACGCCACCGAGGACAACCGCTACCTCATCCTCAACTCGAGCACGGGAACGGACGGCAACAACCTCCACATCAAGGACCTCTCCGACCCGAACGCCGACTGGCAGATGGTGGTCGACGGCTTCAATACCCGCTCCAACATCGTCGCCCACATGGACGGCCGGCTGCTCCTGATGACCGACATCGACGCGCCGAAGTACCGCCTCGTCGCCGTCGACCCGGCCAACCCGTCGGACCGCAGCACCTGGACCGACGTGATCCCCGAGAGCGAGCACCTGCTCGAAAGCGTGAGCACGGCGCGCGGTCAGCTCTTCGCCACCCACCTGAAGAACGCCTGCAACGCGGTCACCCGCTACGACGCCGACGGCTCCAACCCCCGCGAGATCGCCCTGCCCAACGCGACCGGCTCCACCGGCGGCTTCGGCGGCAAGGAGGACGCCACCGAGCTCTTCTACGCGTTCACCTCGTTCACCTACCCCACGAGCATCTTCCGCTACGACATGGCCACGGGTGAGAGCACGCCGTTCTACATCCCCGAAGTCGATTTCGACCCGGCCGGATACGAGAGCAAGCAGGTCTTCTACCCCTCCAAGGACGGCACGATGGTCCCGATGTTCATCGTCCACAAGAAGGGCCTTGAGCTCGGCGGTCAGCGCCCGACGATGCTCTATGCGTACGGCGGATTCAACATTTCCCTCACCCCGAGCTTTTCCACCTCCAACATCGTGCTGCTCGAGCAGGGCGGCGTCTACGCCATGCCCAACCTGCGCGGCGGCGGCGAGTTCGGTGAAGATTGGCACGAGGGCGGCATGCTGCTGAACAAGCAAAACGTCTTCGACGACTTCATCGCCGCGGGCGAATACCTCATCAGCGAGGGCTACACGAGCCACGACCGCCTGGCCATCGCCGGCGGCTCCAACGGCGGCCTGCTGGTCGGCGCCACCATGACCCAGCGCCCCGACCTCGCCAAGGTGGCCTTCCCGGCGGTGGGCGTGATGGACATGCTCCGCTACCACAAGTTCACGATCGGCTGGGGCTGGATCCCGGAATACGGCTGCTCGGACAGCTCCAAGGTCCACTTCGACAACCTCTACGGCTACTCCCCGCTCCACAACCTGAAAGACGGCACGGACTACCCCGCCACGATGGTCACCACGGCCGACCACGACGACCGCGTGGTCCCGGCGCACAGCTTCAAGTTCGCCGCCCGCCTGCAGGCCGCCCACGCCGGCACCGACCCGGTCCTGATCCGAATCGAGACCAACGCCGGCCACGGCGCGGGCAAGCCAACCGGCAAGATCCTCGACGAGCAGGCCGACAAGTGGGCCTTCATGCTCGACGCGATGGACTTCGAGCCGCAGTACTGAGCTGCGGTTCAACCGATGTCCAGGCCCAACAGAAAGGCCGCCCGAGGGCGGCCTTTCCTTTTGGTCAAGTGAGGAGCATCACAGGCAAGATGTGAAGTACGCCCCGAGCATCACGAGCAGATCCGCTGCGCCCACGACGCCATCGCCCGTCACATCGCCGGGCAGAAAAAAACAGCTCGCATCGTCGACCAAGGCGTCCGGGTCGAAGTTGCAGGCTCCCGGGTACATGCATCCGGCACAGCTGTAGTAATCGCAGGACGCCAAATCATTTTCATTGGCCTCAGGATCATAGTTGCACGCCACCGGGACCATGCACCCCACCACTGGAGGCAAACATTCCCCCGCATAGATGTGGCTGCCGATGTGGCTGAAGTCGTTGACCGGATACACCTCCCACTCGCAGACGCCGGGCGCGAGGCTGCCCAGCGGAAAGTCGGTCTCCCCATCGCTGGTCGACAGGTCTTCACCCGAGGGGTTCGGATTGCCATCGAACGCCGGCTTGCGCACCAGCGTCACCAAGTTGGTTCGGACGGAGGGGTCCCCACAGACGGACCAGGCACCCTCTTCGTCGTTGTCGCCTTCCCAGTTGGCGAAGAAGTCCACCACCTCAAAATCGTCCTCAGTCCCCTTCACCAGGGCAAACCCCACGTTGCCATCCGGCAAGGTCGCCAGCGTTTGGTCCGCGGCGTTCAGCAGGGTCGAATCGGCCTGTGGATGGCAGAGGATATACACGTCTCCCGCCTCGAGGATGTGGCCCGCGTTGAAGGTGTTCCAATTTTCGTATTGGCCCGGCAGGAGGTTGCTGTTGTACACCGCGGGCCAGGCGTAGTCATCGAGGTCGACGTCCTGCCCTGTCGGATTGTAGATCTCGATCCAACGGTTCAGGCCCGGGCCGACCCCGTACTCGGAAATGAAGGGGTCGCAATCGGGAAATTCACAGGTCCCATCGTCGATGTTGGCCGCAGGGTCGAAGTTGAATGCTCCGTCGTCCGTGCACCCCTCGACCACCTCGGACGCCTCCACGAGACGGTGCGCCGTCACGGTTCCGCTGACCTCGTTGGACGTCACGATGTACGCATGGCCGTCCGGGCTCTCCTCGGCCCCGACGAACACCAGCCCTTCCGGACCGAGGTCGCCCGCCGTTCCGTCCGAGGCCACGCCGTCGTAGTCGCGGTTCTGCAGGTAGCGCACGTAAACCGGATTGAGCGGGTCAGTGATGTCGTACACCATCACACCGCCCACGCGCTCTAGGCCAATGAAGGCATAGGTGCTCGCGCCGATGGTCCCGATCTCGATGCCCTCCGGTTCAGGCCCCTTGTCATCGGAACGGTTGTCAAAGCTGCCGTTCTCGTCGTTGGTGGAGTTGAAGTTATCCGGGATGAGCGACGCGGTGATGGCCTCGAAATCATCCCCGCTGTCAAAGACCTGCTGGCCGTCGGTGGTGTAGATCGAAAACGACCGCGCGCCGAAGGCGTAAATCTCGTCGTAGTCGCCGTCGCCGTCGGTGTCGCCGAGGGTTTCGGTCATCTTGAGGCGGCCGAGGTTCGCATTGTCCTGAAGCCCCGGAAAGGCCTCCAGCAGGCTCGGGTCCAACTCCACCTGGCTGACGCGCGCCTCCTCCGCGATGCCGGTGCCGTAGTTGCCCAAGCTGTCGATGAAGAAGTACTCCCGGGCATCGCCCTCGTTGGCGGTCAGGAGGGAGGTCACACCGTCCACCGTGTACGGATGGATGGCGTCCGGCTGGAACATGCCCTTGACGGGCCAGTTTGCGATCTGGATCTCTCCGTCCGCATTGGAGGCATCGAGCCCCTGTCCCGCGAGCAGGTGGTCCTTGAAACCAAGACCCCAGATGTCGACGACGCTGGCGGTGGCCACATCAATCACGACCATGGCGTTGTTTTCCTGACAGGACACGTAAAGCTGGCTGTTATCGGCGCTGAAGGCCACATACTCCGGTTCAAGGTCCTGTGCAATGGTGGCGTCCGGACCGAAGATGCGGATGCTCCCGTCGAGGTCCTCGGGCTGGATGCTGGTGAACGGAACCTGAGTCGCCACCGCGTTGGTCACGCCAGCCGAGAGGTCCACGATGGTGGCGCTGCCCTCGGGGTCGACGGGGATGTTGTAATCGGGCTCGCCCTCGTTGGCCACGGCGAGGAGCGTTCCGTCGTCACTCACTGTGAGCGCATCCGGCAGAAAACCGACCGGAACGCTGTGCAGGAAAGCGCCGTCGGTGTCAAAGAAGCGGACCTCCCCCGCCACCCCGGCGGTGTCGGCCGCCACGGCCACGGCGACAGCGTCTCCGACCACCGCCACGCTGTTGGGAGACCCGCTGCCGAGCTCGACGTAGAACAGAAACTCGAGGTCATTGGGATCCGCCATGCTCAGGACGCCGACCTGTGCCGCATTGGCGTTGACGAAGAAGAGACGCTGCGTTCCGGCGTGGTAATCGACAATCTCTGTGGCACTCGCGTCAAACACGCCGGTGGCATAACTGGAGGTGACAGCATCGACCAACTGCCCCGTCGACGTCGACGTGAAAAGCCAGAAGGAAAAAAGAAGGAAAAGGTGAACTCTCATGGACATCGTGAACCGCAGGCAAATTGACTGAGACAGCCCACCTTCACCCACTTTTCAAGATTACCCCTGTGTCACCAATTCGTTACACGCCACAGTCGAGCCCAACGACCGCCCGCTAGAACCAAGAGAAAGGCCGCCCAAAGGCGGCCTTTCCTGGTTTTAAGCACCGGGCAATTGAATCAGTCACATGTGCTCGCAAATGTCTGCAACAGCAGCAGAATGTCGGCCACTGTGACCGCGCCACTTCCATTCAAGTCTCCCGCCAGGTAGTCACAGGATCCGTCATCCTGAGAAGCAGTGGGGTCGTAGTTGCAAGCGGCTGGGTAAGTACACCCTGCACATTCGCTGAAATCACAGAGTTCGTAGTCATTCTGCGTGGCGAGTGCATCGAAGTTGCATGCCTGAAACACCATGCAACCGACACAACTCTCATAGTCGCAGTCGCCTTCCACTTCCATCTCCGCCAACGCATCAAAGTTGCAGGCGGCCTCGTCCATGCACCCTTGAACCGGAGGCTGCGTGCAATTGCCCTCGTACGTGTGCATGCCGAGATGCGTGAAGTCATCGGCGGGGTAAATCTCCCACTCACACACGCCCGCCGCGAGGCTGCCCTCGGTGAAGACGGTGATGCCATCCTCGCTGGCGAGGTCCTCTCCGGAGGGGTTCGGATTGCCCTGGAACGCGGACTTCCGCACAAGGGTCACGTTGTCCGTGGTGACCGACGCGTCGCCACACACCGTCCAAGAACCGATGCCGTCGTTGTCGCCCTCATAGTTGGCGAACATGTCGATGATCTCAAAGTCGGCTTCGGTTCCTTTGACCAATGCAAAGCCGGCGTTGCCGTCCGGCATGTACGGGAAGGTCTGATCGGCCTCGGCCAGGATGGCCGCATCGGCATCCGGGTGCGCGAGGATGTACACATCGCCCGCGGCCAGCACGTGGCCGTCGTTGAACCCGTTCCAGTACTCGTAGCTGCCCGGGAACGGGTTGCTGTTGGAGACATTGGGCCAAGCGTAGCCGTCGAGCTCCACATCCTGTCCGGTCGGGTTGTAAATCTCCACCCAGCGGTTGCTGCCACTGCCCACGCCGTACTCGGAGATGAAGAGCTCACATCCGATGTACTCACAACTGCCATCGTCGGTGTTGGCGTCGGCATCGTAGTTCGTGGCTTCCTCATCCGTGCAGCCATAGACCACGTCGAAGAGGCTCGTCAAGCGGTGCGCCGTGATGGTGCCGCTCACCTCGTTGGACGTGACGATGTACGCCTCGCCATCTGCGCTCTCATCGGCTCCCACAAACACGAGGCCCTCCGGACCGAGGTCGCCAGCAGTGCCCGCCTCGGCATTCCCGTCAAAGTCGCGGTTCTGGAGGTAGCGCTCATACGTCGGGTTCAGCGGGTCCGTGATGTCATAGACCATCACTCCCCCCACGCGCTCGAGGCCGATGAAAGCGTACATGCGCGTGTTGACCATGCCGATTTCGATGCCCTCCGGCTCAGGTCCCTTGTCGTCGGAACGGTTGTCGAAGCTGTCGTTCTCGTCGTTGGTGGAGTTGAAGTTCTCGGCAATCAACTCGGCCGTGATGCGTTCGAAGTCGCTTCCGCTGTCGTACACCTGCTGACCGTCCGTCGTGTAGATGGAGAAGGAACGGCCGCCGAAGGTGTAAATCTCGTCGAAATCGCCGTCACCATCGGTGTCACCCATGGAGGTGGTCATCTTGATCCTGCCGAGATTCTCATTCTCCTGCAGGCCCGGATAGGCATCGAGCAAGCTCTGGTCGAGCGTCACGTCCTCCACGCGGGTCTCCTCCACATACGCTTCAAATTCATTGCCCAGACTGTCTTCGTAGAAGTACTCGCGGGCATCCCCCTCGTTGGCGGTCAGGATGTAGGTCTCCCCACCGACGGTGTAGCTGTGGATGGCATCGGGCTGGTACATGCCCTTGGCCGGCCAGTTGGTGATGTTGATGGCCCCATCACTGTTGGAGGCGTCCAGGGCGTTGTCTTCGAGGAGGTGATCCTTGAATCCGAGGCCCCAGATGTCCGAAACGGTTGCAGACATCACATCGATGACCACCATGGCGTTGTTCTCCTGGCAGGAGACGAACAGCTGGCTGTTGTCTCCGTTGAAGGCCACGTACTCCGGCTCGAGATCCTGCGCAATGTTGGTTTGCGGTCCAAAGATCCGGACGCTCTCGTCGAGGTCGCTCTCCGTGATGCTGGTGAAGCTCACCTGGGTGGCGACCGCATTCATGACGCCGTTGGACAAATCCACGATGGTGGCGCTGCCCTCGGGGTCAACGGGAATGTTGTAGTCAGGCTCGCCCTCGTTGGCCACAGCCAGCAAGGTGCCATCGTCACTCACCGTCAACGCGTCCGGCAGGAATCCGGCCGGCACGCTGTTGAGGAAGTTGCCATCGGTGTCGAAGAAGCGGACCTCACCGGCCACGCCCGTCACATCGTTCTCCACGGCCACGGCCACAGCGTCACCCACCACAGCCACGCTGTTGGGCTTGCCGCTGTCGAGGGCGATGTAGAACAAGAACTCGAGGGTGTCGGGGTTGGCCATGCTCAAGGCACCGACCTGACCGTCGTTGGCGTTGACGAAGAACAAACGCTGCGTTCCGGCGTGGTAGTCCACGATCTCGGCAGCGCCCTCGTCGAAGACACCCGTAGCGAAGCTGGCGGCCACCTCATCGGCCACATTGCTGTCGAAGCAGGAGCCGTCGTCGTATCCAGCGCTCGGGTCGTAGTTCTCGGCCTCCATGTCGGTGCAACCGCCCGTGGCGCATTGGCCATCGTAGGTGTGCATGCCGATGTGACTGAAGTCATCCGCGGCGTAGATGTCCCACTCGCACACGCCGGCAGCGAGGCTGCCCAGGGTGAACTCGGTCACCCCATCTTCACTGCTGCGGTCCTCACCGGATGGGTTCGGATTGCCTTGGAAAGCGGACATGCGGACCAGGGTCACATTGTCAGTGGTCACCGTCTCGTCACCGCAAACCGTCCAGAAGCCCACCTCGTCGTTGTCGCCTTCGTAGTTGGCGAAAAAGTCGATGATCTCGAAGCTGTCGGGCTCGCCCTTCACGAGGGCGAAGCCAGCGTTGCCATCCGGCATGTACGGGAAGGTCTGGTCGGCCTCGGCCAAGATGGCCGCATCGGCGTCCGGGTGCGCGAGGATGTACACATCGCCCGCGGCCAACACGTGGCCATCGTTGAAGCCGTTCCAGTACTCATAGCTGCCCGGGAACGGATTGCTGTTGGAGACATTGGGCCAGGCATAGCCGTCGAGGAGCACATCGTCGCCGGTGGGATTGTAGATTTCCACCCAGCGGTTGCTGCCACTGCCCACACCGTATTCGGAGATGAACAGGTCGCAGGGGGCATAGGTGCAGAGGCTGTTGTCCTCCACATTGGCATCGGCATCGAAGTTGGTCGCCATCTCATCCTTGCAACCCGGCACAGGCTCGGCCAAGGCGCAAGCCCCTTCGTAGGTGTGCATGCCAATGTGCGTGAAGTCGTCTGCAGGGTAAATATCCCACTCGCACACGCCGGCAGCGAGGCTGCCCATGGTGAACTCGGTCACCCCGTCTTCACTGCTGCGGTCCTCACCGGATGGGTTCGGATTGCCTTGATAGAAGGACTTGCGGACCAAGGTCACATTGTCGGTGGTCACCGTCTCGTCACCGCAAACCGTCCAGAAGCCCACCTCGTCGTTGTCGCCTTCGTAGTTGGCGAAGAAGTCGATGATCTCGAAGTCGGCCTCGGTGCCTTTGACCAAGGCAAATCCGGCGTTGCCGTCCGGCATGTAAGGGAAGGTCTGGTCGGCCTCGGCCAAGATGGCGGCATCGGCATCCGGATGCGCGAGGATGTACACATCGCCCGCGGCCAACACGTGGCCATCGTTGAAGCCGTTCCAGTACTCGTAGCTGCCGGGGAACGGATTGCTGTTGGACACATTCGGCCAAGCGTAGCCGTCGAGGGACACATCGTACCCGGTCGGATTGTAAATCTCCACCCAGCGGTTGCTGCCACTGCCCACACCGTACTCGGAGATGAACAGGTCGCATGCGGGAATCTCAGGCTGGGCGCAAGCACCGCTGTAGGTGTGCATGCCGAGGTCACTGAAGTCGGTCGTGCTGCGCACGAACCACTCGCAGTCGTTGGCGCTGCTGCCCAGGCTGCCACCGAAGAACTCGGTGATGCCGTCTTCGCTGCTCAGGTCCTCACCCGATGGGTTCGGATTGCCCTGGTATTGCGGGCGGCGCACGAGGACCACATTGTCGGTGGTGGATCCGTCGCACACGCTCCAGTATCCGATCTCATCGTTGTCTCCCTCGTAGTTGGCGAAGAAGTCGATGATCTCGAAGTCGGCCTCCGTTCCGCGAACGAGTGCAAACCCGGCGTTGCCGTCTGGCATGTACGGGAAGGTCTGGTCGGCCTCAGCCAAAATGGCGGCGTCGGCGTCAGGGTGGGCCAGCACGTAGACATCGCCAGGCTGCAGGACATGGCCGGCGTTGAAGCCGTTCCAGTACTCGTAAGCGCCGGGGAATGGGTTGCTGTTGGAGACATTGGGCCAAGCGTAATCGTCGAGGAGCACTGGGGCACCCGTCGGGTTGTAGATCTCCACGTAGCGGTTGTCCGTTCCAGCGACCACACCGTACTCGGAGATGAACAGGTCGCAGGTGGTGGGCTCGACCTGAGCGCATCCACTGTTGTGGGTGTGGGCACCAAGGCCGCTGTAGTCGTCGGCGCTGCGCACCTCCCACTCGCAGTCGGTGTTGCAGGTTCCGAAGCTGCCACCGACGAACTCGGTCACACCGTCCTCGGAGCTGTTGTCCATGCCGCTCGGGAGTGGATTGCCCTGGAACTCCGGCAAGCGCACCAAGACCACGTTGTCAGTCTGCGCGTCGCCGCACACGTTCCAGAATCCGAGCGCATCGTTGTCTCCCTCCCAGTTGGCGAAGAAGTCGACGATCTCAAAGCTGTCCGGCTGGCCCTTCACAATGGCGAAGCCGACGTTGCCGTCTGCGATGTACTGAAAGGTCTGGTCGGCCTCGGCCAGGATGGCGGCATCGGCCTCGGGGTGGGCGACCACGTAGACCTCACCCGGTGCGAGCATGGCGCCTTCGTTGAAGGTGTTCCAGTACTCGTAGCTTCCCGGGAACGGGTTGCTGTTGGAGACGTTCGGCCAAGCGTAGTTGTCGAGGTTGACGGTGTAGCTGGTCGGGTTGTAGATCTCCACGTAGCGGTTGTTCGTTCCGGCTTGCACACCGTACTCGGAGATGAACAGGTCGCACGTGCCAGTACCGCAGTCTGAACCGGGTTCTGGGTACTCGCAGGTACCGTTGTTGTCCGTCGCATTGGGATCGAAGTTGCACGCGCTCTGGTCGATGCACCCTCCAACTTCATCCTGGTCACAAATGCCGTCCTCATCGGTATCCGAGGCGCAGTTGCCATCGCAGTCCAAGCCCTCCTCAGGGAAGACACAGGAACCGTCATTGGAAGTGACGGCCGCATCGTAGTTGCACGCCGTCGCATCGTCACAGCCGTAGATGCAGCCGTCGGGATTGTCACAGGAAGGAAGGAGCACTTGAATTCGACCGGCATCATTCCCCGGATTCTCCGGGTAATCCGCGGCAGCCACCAGGCCGCCCAGCGTGTCCACGATGAATTCGATGACGCTCTCGGCGTAGAGCTCCGTCGTCAAGTTGGCCGGGACCGACTGGTCAAACGGGTAGTAGTCCCCGCCCGAGAAGGCCGGACCGCCCTCGGCGAGGAAGTTGTTGGTGGCGATGTCCACTGTGAGGCCGGCCACAGGGGTGCCGTTCTCGATGAGCACCGTACCATCATCGAGGATGGCACTGACCACGCGTTCGCCTTCCACCAGGGTCTGGCCTTGGGCGTTGTGCTCGTAAGACGTTCCGAAGAGGTCGTAGACCACCGTCAAGCCCGCGATGTGGCCGAAGCGACCGTCGTCGGAGTAGACAGCCCCGTTCTGGAAGCTGGTCATGGAGTACGCATTTTCCAGGATGAGCTTCAAGCGATCGGTCGAAACGTCCTCCACCACGGCAATGGTGTTGTCGAAAGGCAAGATGTTCTGAACCTGCAGGTCGGTGATGTCCCCGGCGTCATACAGGACGTCCGTGCGGAGACCGCCACCGTTGGTGATGGCCATCTGCGGTGAATCCACGCTGGCATCCACTTCCGCAAAGCGGCGGCCCGCAGCGAGGAAGGCATCGGCCACCATGTTTCCGAATCCGGACTCGCGGGCGCGGATGGTCGTCTTGCGGAGGTCCCACGCGATCTCGCTGTATCCGATGGTGTCGGCGTCGGCGTAAATCGCTTCGATGGGCGCGACCACGTTGTCGTAAAGGTAGGCATCGCTTTCCGGGTAGTCGGAAGCGCGGTAGGTGTCCGAATACTCGTCGCTGTGCGTGTCCACGACCACACCGTTTTCGTCGAAGGTGACCTGCAAGGCGCCGAGGTAGTCGTAGTTGCCCACGGTGGTCACCATGTAGACCGGCTCACCGTCGACGTTCTGGGCCACCAGCGGATAGGTCGTCTCCTCTGCGCTGGGGTATTGGAGGTAGATGTCGTCGTAGTCGGGGTCGTTGGTCAACATCTGGTTGCCGCCGCCGGCCACCCAAACGTCGATGCCGCGGGTTTGCGCGGCAATGGCGAAGTCACCGCCGCCATCGAGGTCATCGGCCACCAAGCCCTGCAGGTGGCTGACGAGGATGATCTTGTTGATTCCCAAGCCTTCGAGGCTGTCCACCTCAGCCTGCAGGATGCCAGCGAGGTCTTGTCCGATGATGGTGTTACCCGGGGCGGTGACGCCCGCGAGGTCGCGGGTCGTGAGGCCGATGAGGCCGACCTGCTGGCCGTCCACATCCAAGGTGATGGAGCGCGCAATGCGGCCCTGCTGCACCAAAACGTCGAGGCTGGGCTCGTTGGTGAAATCCAAGTTGGCGCTCAAGAAAGGCGTCGGGTTGTTCGGGAAGGCCTCGATCAAATCGGCGAGCACTTCCGTGCCGGCGTCGAAGTCGTGGTTGCCAATGCAGATGCCGTTGTAGTCGAGGTGGTCGAGGGCGATGACGTCATAGGACGGGCCGCCTTCGAGGAAGACGTTGAACGCGAGGCTGGGCTTGACGTTGTCGCCGGAGCTGACCATCACATGAGGGATGCCCGCTGAGTCGGACTCGGCCCGCATGTCGTTGAGCAGGGCACCGAAGCGGTCCACGCCGAGCAACTCGCTCTCGCCGTCGTTGTTGTGGAAGATGCGCATGGTGAGCGCCTCTCCGGGCTCGGGCGCGCCGCAGGTGCCCGTAAAGTCATGGCTGTCCAATCCTTCGTAAGCGTTGTTGATACTGTAATTGTTCTCCAGGACAATCCACTCGCTGTCATCCGCATTGGTTCCGGCAGAGGCATACCAGTCGCCTCCGTTGCCTTGGGTCACGTCGGACTTGCGGCGCAGCGTGTGGTCCTTGGTGGCATTGCTGACACCTGCCACGTCCCAACCAGACCCGGGGTCGCCGTCCCAGTTTCCGATGGCGTCCACCAGGGTGAAATCCGCTTCCGTTCCTTCGACGAGGATGAACCCATCGTCGCCATTGGAGAGGAAGGAGAAGGTTATGTCCGCCACAGCCAACAAGCCGGCCTCAGCCGAAGGGTGGACAATCATGTATGTCTCGCCCGCGCCAATCGTGGCGCCAGCGTCGAATTCGTTCCAGAACTCGTATTCACCCGGCACATTCGGTGCATTGCCCACATTCGGGAAGGCATACCCGGTCAGGTCGATGGCCGCATCAGTCGGGTTGTAAATCTCGAGGTACTTGTTGTTGGAAGACCCCTCGGCGTATTCCGAGAAGAACAGTCCACAATTCACATCTGAGACCTGCGCGTGGGTCTCCTGCAGTACCATCGAAATGGAAACCAGCATGGTCACCAAGCGCGCAAAAGAAGAAATAAAAAGTCGCATGGGTTTGGTTTGGAGCGTTGAAGTTCCCGTCGTCTTCGCCCGAAGCGTTGGCCCATTCGATGATGAATGTTGGACCTCGGGTTTAACCTTGATGCACGCCATTGTAAAGCCACGTTTACCCGGTGCATTGATAATGGACGATAACCCCATTCATCCATTCGAAAAACCCGAGAAGCCGCGGTTCAAAGGAGATTACACGCCCCCATCGCCTTTAACATCAAGTTCACGTCATTCACATTCAGAAAACATCGCCCCCCACTCCTACGCCCTCCACCGCATCTACCGCCTGCGGTAGCACGACCACACCGCGCGGGTGCCGGACCAACGCCCGAAATCCATCACATGCTGCCGGTCAGCCTACGGCCTCCATAAGCTTGGTACCGAGGACTTCGAGGCAATCACGATCAAATCGCCAGAGATGCCTTCTATCGATACATGGGGCGCTCCGTCCGTTGCTTGAAGGACTGAGGTCAGTGCTCGCGGAGGTGGTCGGCGAGCGGGAAGCGGAGGCGCGGGCCGTAGAGGCCTTCCGGCGTGCCTTCGCCCACCGAGGCGGCCATCGTGACCGTGGCTTCCGCGGGGAGGCCGAAGAGGGCGCGGACCTTGTCGGGGTCGAGGCCCTCCATGGGGCAGCTGTCGAAGCCGGCCGCCTTGGTGGCCAGCATGAACTGAGCGGCGGCCAGGGCCACGCTCTTGTCGACCCACGCGGTGCGGTCCTCGGCGGACATGCCGGCGATGTTGGCGGCCACCTTGTCGCGGTAATAGCTGGCGGTGCCGTCGTTGCCAACCGCCTCGAAGTGGACGACCATGGCGGCGCATCGGGCCTCGAGCAAGTCGGGGCGGCCCACGAAGAAGACAAGCTCAGCAGAAGTCGCGGCGGCCGGTTGGGACAGGCAGGCCGTCACGGCGGCCTCGCGATGGGCGGAGCCGGAACGGACCCAGTGAAATTCCCACGGCTGCAGGTTGTTGGAACTTGGCGCCAGGTGGGCAGAGCGCAAAGCGGACTGCATCACCTCCTCGGGAACGGAAGCCGAGGAGAAGCGGCGCACGCTGCGGCGCGCGTTGGCCAGGGATTCGAAAGCCGCACCGGAAGTCGGGGTCGTGTCCGTCATGGTTGGAATACATTCGCGCTTCGCCCTTGTTCTGATGGCCCACCGATCCTTCAATTTCCTGACCGAGTTGCCCGAGCCGTTTGACGATGGGAATTGGCTCGCGCGAAACGGCCGGAGCCTGCGGCGCTTTTTCGCCTTCATCGGATTGGCCCTGACGGCCACGGCCAGTGCATTGGCCCGAAAGCTCAGCGGTGCGGACCACCGGCGATTGTACAAGCCCTACACGTGGTTTTGCCGCACCATCCACCGCGCGGCCGGCATCCGGGTGACCGTCGAGGGGGAATTGCCGGACCACGCCTGCATCCTCATCGCCAACCACCGCAGCTACATCGACGCAGTGATGGTGCCGTCCCCCCACCCGCTGGTCTTTGTGGCCAAAGCGGAAGTCAAGCGCTGGCCCATCGTCGGCTGGGGCGGCAACGCCATCCGCACCATTTGGGTCGACCGGTCGAGTCCGGAAAGCCGAAAGGCCACCCGTGTGGAAGTGCGCAAGCGGATTGAAGACGCGCTGAGCGTCATCATTTTCCCAGAGGGCACCACCTACCGCGGGCCGGACCTGCTCGACTACAAAATGGGCATGTTCAAGATGTGCGCCGAGGGCAACTTCCCCATCTGCCCCATCGCCATGGAGTACCGCAACCCCGAAGTGGCATGGGAAGGCAGCGACCTGTTTGTGCCGCACGCCTTCCGCGTCTTCCGCCGCCGCTACGTGGACGTGGCGCTGCGTTTCGGCAAGGTCCAATACGGCGACGACATGGTGGAATTGCGCGAGCGCCTCCACATCTGGACCACCCAAGCGTGCTTGGAGATGCGCGCCAACTGGGACGCCCAGCAAGCCTGAAGACTCAGGCGACCTTGTCGGGGTGCTTGTCCTTGACGTGCTGGGCAATGGCGAGGCTGTTGCCGTCCTCGTCGATGCGGACAAAGACGAGGCGCGTCGTGGTCACCACCGCCTCTTCGTGGCTGTAGACGTTGAACTTTCGCGCCTCAACCGCCACGGTGATGGACTTGTTGCCGATGCGCGTGATCTCGCCGTAGAGCTTGATGAGGTTGTTCTCCTTGACGGGCGATTTGAACAGCACCTCCTCCACTTTGAGGGTCACCATGTTGGGGCTGTAGCAGAGTTCGTTGACGAACGCCACCGCCACTTCGTCGATCCAGCCGAGCATGGTGCCGCCGAAGAGGTTGTTGTGGACGCCGAGGTCGTGTTTCTTGCAAACTTTGGTACCGAGCAATTGCATGCGACAAAGGTCCATCTTTGTGGTCCGACTCACCGCATCATGTCCAACCGACACCTTCTTGTCCCCTTCGCCGCCCTGGCCGCGCTTCTCCTGCCCTGTCTCGCCGCCACGGCCCAGACCGGCATCGCCATCGACCACGATTTCAGCGACTGGAATCCAGCCGCCGACATCGCCGCCGCCGACACGGCCGGTCCGCTGGTCGCCGCCAGCTTCGCGAGCGATGCCGAGAACCTCTACTTCCACCTCATCTACGACCGGCTCATCGCCCTCGACGAATCGTGGGAACCCCACGCCACCCGCCTCGGGGTGGATGTGGACGGCAACGCGTCCACCGGCCAGATCGTGGGCGGCTTCCAAGGCGCCGACATCGTGGTGCACCTGCAAGACCGCTACGTCAGCCAGAGCGGTTCGGGCGGGACCACGTCCCAGCACACCCTCAACGACCACCGCGTCCGCATGGCCCCCACCTACGGCGGGCCGGAACACGAGGTGGCGCTGGGCCGGGCCTACAACGGCGTGCCGGTGAGCGGCACCGTGCGGTGGACGGTCCGGTGCGGATCCGGTCAGCAGGTCAGCGGCGAAATGGCCCTCGACAACACGCCTACCCTGCCCATGGCCACCCCGCTCGAGCGCGCCGAAGACACCGAGGTTCGCGTCGCGTTCTGGAACATGAACCGCCGCCTCGACGAGGCCGGTGCCACGGCTGCGATGGGCCGCATCCTCGGCGCCGTCCAGCCCGACGTGATTGGCATGAGCGAGGTCGAGGACTTCTCGGAAGCGCAGGTGCAGGCCTTGCTCGAGGAATGGATGCCCATCCAAGGCGGAGCGTGGCACGTGGCCAAGGACGATTGGGACCTCATGGTCTGCAGCCGTTGGCCCATCACCGCCGAATACCCCAACATCTACCGGCAATTCCCCGTCGTCATCGACGCCCCCTGGGAGGGCGACCTGATGGTCACCGCCAGCCACCTCAAATGCTGCAATGGCGCTGCCCAACGCCGCACGGAGGCCGACGAATACATGGCCTTCCTGCGGGACGCCATGTCCGAGGGCGGCCAACTTGATCTCCCTGCCAACACCCCCGTGGTGTACGGCGGCGACCTCAACATGGTCGGTCCGGGCTGGGCCATGCAGACCCTGCTCACCGGCGACATCCACGACAACGGCGACCACGGGCCCGACTTCGCACCAGATTGGGACGGCACCCTGCTCCGGGAGCTGACCTGCCTGCAGACGGACCGCGCAATGGACTACACCTGGCGCAACGACAACAGCGAATGGAGCGCCGGCAAGCTCGACTACATCCTCATCCAGGACGGCGTCGTGGAGGTGCTGCGCGAATTTTCCATCGAAACATCTTCGATGGCCCCGGAGCGCCGCGACCAATATGGTTTGGAGGCCGGCGACGACCTCGAGGCGAGCGACCACTACATCGTGGTGGCCGACCTCAAGAAGCGCGGCCGCCGGCCGGGCCGCAAGCCCGTGCAGCTGAAAAAAGGGCAGTGATCACCGCTTCCCGACCTGGAAGACGCGGTTGATGTTGAACCCGAAGTACAGCTCGCCGTCCTGCCAACGGTCATAAGTCTCCGTCAGGAAAGACCGCTCGAACATGCCGCGGCTGTTGGTGATGTGCAGCTGGAACACGTGCCCGCCCGTCTCGATGTCGAGGCCGAGGCTGAGCGAATTGTGGAGCCCATCCTGGATCGGGCGCGGCAAGAGCACGTGGTACTCCCCGTTGACGGACAGCCGCTGGTTGAGCTTGTAGCGGAAGCCGAAGCCCACGGTGGCCGCATCGTTGGGCCGCGCCGGCTGGTCCACCAGGTTGCGGTGGACGAGGGAGGGAATGACCGCGAGGGAGAATTCTGGCGAAAACTTCCGGGCGATGACGATCTGGTGGACATAGCTCAGCCGGTGCACACCGCGCCGTTCGATGCCGTCCTCGGGGAAGCGCAGGCCGTCCCGCATCCACACCGAATACCCCGTCAGGCTGATCGGGGAACCTCCCCCCTTCTTCTGCTCGAGGAAACGCCACTTGGCATTGGCTTCCAAGGTCTTGCCAAAGGAAGACCGGGCGATGCCGACCTGCAGTTGGTCGGTCACCCCGAAATCGAGGCCCATCCGCATCTGGGCGTTGTCGAGGCCCCACAAGGCATACGCCCCGTCGCTGATGCGGCCGAAGCGGTGGGCGATGATGAAGTTCACCTCGCCTCGGCCCGACGTTTGCGGACTCTGCACGTTGATGATGCGCCCCGCCTTGAAGGTGGACGTGACCACCTCCGGTCCCGTCGGCGCGTCAAAGAAGTCCATCAGGTCGTCCTGCGCCGAGGCCGTCAAGGAAAGGGTCAACAAGGCCACCAAGGCCGCTTGACTCAACCGCATCATTGGGCGACCAAGTTGGCGTTCAAGGTCACGCCGATGACCTCGGCGATGTTTTCCGACACCACTTTCGGGATGGCGATGTCGTGGTCGGCACAGGGCACGTCGAAGGCGGCCTCGATGCGCCACCCCGAGCCGGTGTTCTCCATGGATCCCGTGATGTCCCGCTCCACAGCCACGCCGTGCATCTCGAGGGTACCGGTGGCGCGCACCGCTTGTGGACCGTCAGCGCTGAGGTCGAGGTCCATCACCTGTCCGCGGAACGTCGCTTTGGGGTAGCGTTCCGTTTCCATGTAATTCTCATTGAAATGCTCCTCCATCAGGGCCTTCGGGAAATGGAAACTCAAGATGGGCACCTGAAAGGCGAGCTGTCCGGTTTCGGCATCGAAAATGGCGGACGCCTCACGGCTCTCCGCACGGATGTCCTCAATCGGGGTTTCACTCAAAAATGCAATGTGGGCCTCGCGGGTCGCGAAGCGTTGGGCTTGGAGACTGGTTCCGAAGAACAGCAGTGCGAGAAGGAGGAAAAGGCGCATCAATTGTTGGGTTTGCCGGCTTCTATCCACGCGTGGAACCGGGCGATGGAACAGCTGTCGAGCTTGCCGGATTGGGGCATCAGCTGGGGGTCTCCCTCCGGAAGGTCCATTCGGTCGACCATGATTTCAGCGAACTGGGCGATCTCCGCATGGCTTCCAAACGCCAGGCCTGCCGCCGGGGTGGGTCCACTGTGACAACCTTGACAATGGTCCTCCACCAAGGGCAGGATGTCCATCCCGTAAGTCGTCTCGAAGGTGTCGCAGTCAAACGGCGTGCCCAGCGTATCCAGGTCGTCATAGACGCACCCCGTCCAGGTCATGGCCAAGAGCAAGGCCCCCACGATTTTCGCTTGATTCATCATTTACAACATAGCATTTCCATGGCGGAAGTGTTCAGGACAAGTTGTCCAGGTGATCGCCCCGCTTGAGGGCGCGTTCAATGACCACCAGCGGCCACACACACGCCACCGTCATGGCCGAGTACAACACGAGCTGTGCGGTGTCGAGGTCCGCGTACAAGGTGAAGGGGACCGCAGCCGCCATCAGGGGCCAGGAATACACCGCGTACAAATCAATGCTGCGGCGGTTGGCATAGGCCCACGCTTCCGGTGATGCCATGGACCTTTTGGTGCGGTACCCGTACGTCGCGTTGGGCTCGGCACCCGGCGGATACCGCCGCACCACCGCTTGAATGACCCACAGCAAGGCGCCCGGTATTGCGTTGAGCCCCAAATTGAGCCACGTGAATGTGATGACCTCCTCCATGTCTGTTCTCAAAACTCGGCTTTTCTGCATCAGGTTGTCCGCCTTCACGGCGGGTGTTGTCCTCCTCGCTTCCTGTTCAACGGACGATGGCCTGCGCATCGTGCCTGCGGAAGGCAGTTGGCGCGCAGTGGAGGCCGTGTCGGATGACGCCGCTTGGTTGGCCTCCTCCACCGGCCACTGGCGGCAGCTCACGGTGCAAGGCGTCCGTGTGGAATCCCACGTTTTCGGAGACACCCTCCCGGCGCTGGCCGACTCCGCCGTGTCGCTCCACTACCGCGGGCTCGCCCGTACTTCAGAGGCGCTGCTGGGCACCGTGGTCGGCTCGCCGGGCCTCGTCCGCAGAGCGCCCTTCGACCGCGATGGCGAGCTCGATCTGCCGCGAACGACTGTTTGGCGCAATGACGACCCCGCGATCTTCCTCGACGCGGTCCTCGCCCTCGACGACAGCACCATCATCGCCATGGGCGACCCGTTGGACGGCTGCCTCACGGTGCTCCGTTCCGACGATGGCGGGCGCTCCTGGAGCACCGTGCCCTGCGCCGCGCAAGACGGACCGGGCGTCCCGGCCAGCCGGGAGGGCGAAGCCGCCTTTGCCGCCTCCAACGGCAACCTCTCCGCAGCGGGCGACACCGTCTGGATGCTGTCCGGCGGCAGCGCTTCGAGGGTCTACCGCAGCCTCGACCGCGGCCAAAGCTGGACGGCCTTCGAGACGCCACTCCAACAAGGCGGCCAGATGACGGGCGGCTTTTCGATGGACTTCGCCGACGCCGATCACGGCATCATCTGGGGTGGCAACTGGGAAGCCAAGGCGGACAATGTGGCGCGCGGCGCCATCACCGCAGACGGCGGCGAAACGTGGACGCTCGTCGCAGACGGCACCGGCCCGGGCTACGGCTCCTCCATCCGGTACCGGCCAGGGTCGAGTGGGCGCCAGATCGCCCTCGTGGGCACGCCCGGCGGCATCGACGTGAGCGACGACGGTGGCCAATCCTGGCGGCACGTCAGCGACAGCGCCTTCTATGCGGCGCGGTTCAGCCCGACGGGCGAGACCCTTTGGCTGTGCGGCAACGGACGGGTCGGCCGCATCAGCGCCCGCGCCTTGGGCTGGTGAGCCGGTTTACAGCGGCTTGTGGGCCACCAATCGCGTGACCTCGGCCCGCCCCTGGTGGTAAGGTCCTTCGTCGAGCACAACTTCTTCTGTCACACTTATTTCCACTTCCAACCCGGCAAAATCGGCTTCCAGCATGGCGGTCGTGAACAGCATGTCCAATGCCTTGGGACCGCCCGAAGTGAAGGCCAGCTGCTCCGGCCCGAACCCTTCCACGATGAGCGTGCCTCCGGGCTTGAGCCACTCCACCACCCTCGGGTGGAAGGCCTCCCGCAACGCAGGCGGCATGTGGAGGTAGCACAGACCGATGGCGTCGAAGGCTTCCCCCGGTTCCCAATCGTGGGCATTCCCCACTTCCGCTTCGATGGTCACTCCGCGTTGGGTCGCGAACGCCAAGGCCTTGTCCACCCCGACGGACGAGGCGTCAAAGGACCGGGCGGACCAGCCTTGGGCGGCGGCGTGCACCGCGTTGCGCCCCTCCCCATCTCCAGGCAACAGGATGCGGCCGGGGGTCATGCGGGCCAACTGCTGGGCAAAAAACACATTGGGGCCCTCGCCATAGACGGCGGGCTCGGCGCCAAAGCGCGCATTCCAAAAAGCACCGGGATCCTGAGCGTACTTCATGGTGCGAAGCTCGCACCTCGCGCTCAGAGTGCCGCGTACCAGGCGTTGAGGTCCCGGATCACCTCGGAGATGTCCTCGATGAGGAAGTAGGTCGTTTGAATTTCCGTCGTGGTGAACGGGGTCGACATCACCCCTTCCATGGTGAACTTCCGCAGGTCGGTACGCAGCGTCCAGGCATGTTGGGTTTCTCCATACGAGCTCATGATGCCGGCACCGAATGCCATGGGCATGCCCTGCTCCTCCACGAATCCGAATTCCACGAAATACCAGTACAATCGCTGGAGGGCGAGCACGTGCTCATCGCGGCCGCGCAGGGCCACCCCGATCTCTCCGAAGCGCTTCATGAAGGCCGCGAATTTCGGGTTCATCAACGGGGGCACGTGCCCGAACGTGTCGTGAAACATGTCCGGCTCCTCGAGGTAGTCGAGCTGATCGGGCCGCCGCACCCAAGTGGAAGTGCAGAACCGTTGTTGGGCGAGGAGGGCAAAGAAGTCATCCACCGGAATCAAGCCCGGTACGATCTCGAGCCCCCAACCGGTGGCCTCCTGAAGCTGCGCCGTCATGGCGTCGACCCGCGGAATGGTCGCCTCGGTGAGGCTGTCCATGGCGTCCAAACTGTCCAGATACAGGCGGGCGGCCTTGTCATCCAGCATCTCCCGCTGGCGGCGGTACAGCGTGGACCACGTGTCGTGCTGGACCGGGACGTAATCGGGCTGAAGCAAGGGCGCATTCATGGGCCAATGAAGATCGTGAATAAGTTCAGGAGGACGGGTTTAACGGGAATACAGGGCCTCAGGTTGCAATGTGAACGACCCAGGTTGACGTTCATTCCCCTCGAGAGATTCGAAAGGCCCTCCGCCTTACTTCAGAATGCCGTAGCACACGGCAGGTCGACCTTGTTCGTGGCCGGCAATGCCCCCGCACGAACTCCGAGTCTAGACTGACTTATTCGAGCACGAGACGGGAGGACCCGCAGACCCCGCCTTTGGCGCCCGTCCAGAGCAAGACCACGGAGCCCCTTGGCCAGGCCGTCACATCCAAGGTAACGGACCCCGTCTGCGTTCCGTTCATGCGGTGGACCTCCCGCCCCGAGGCATCCTGTACGGTGAGCCGTGTGGCGGATTCCGGCCACACCACCTGGACTTGGTCCTGGGCCGGATTCGGATACACCTCTGGAGAGGCCCCATGGTCGGCAATAGGTGAAACCACCCCCACCGAGACGTCGCCGTTGGCAAAGGCGTATTGTCCCCGGCGCAGCTTCGACACCTTGAACACCCCGCCGCCGTTGAAGGCCGAGCCCATTTGCAACTCGTAATCGGGATACTCGACCCACGGATCCGCAGGTGTGGCGCGCCACGCGAGGAACGCATCCGCCTCCGTTTGGCCGTAGAGGTCGAAATCCAGGTCGTCTTCATCTCCACCGCGGTACGTGAAGCGGGCATCGAGCAACAGGTCGTCCGGCCAAAGGCCGTCGATGGTCCAGAAATGGGTGCTGCTGATGGCTTCCATGTAAGGCGCGAATTCGGCCGGCGTCTCCCCCGGAGCGCCGTCGGGTGCCGCCCAATGGTGTTCAACCCGCACCAAGGCACTGTCTCCGTCCAGGACCTCGTCACAGCCAATGCGCATGTCCACCCAAGGCAGATTCTGCAGGGACGACGTCTCGGAAATCCAGTAGTCGAGGTCCATGCGGCCTTGATTCAAGCGCCCCTCTGCGTTGAGGGCCACGAAGGCCGGCTGGAGGTCGGTGACGATCTCTGCCATCGCGTACTGGCCTCCCACCACAATCTGGGCCACCTCCCGCTGGCCGGCGAGGTCCCAGACCGTCACGTCAAGCGGCTCGTTGTCGTGGTGGTTCTCACATTCCCGCAACTTCTGCTGCAGGTGCAACATCGTCAAGTAGCCCGGCACCTCACCCGGCGTGGCCGTGATGGCGCTGTCGAGCACCCAAGTGGAGAATCCGGGCTGCCTGATGTGCGCGTCGAACCACGGCGTCAGGTCCAAGCCCGTGGTTTCTTCCCAAGCGGCCTCGAGGGCCACATCGTCCAGCGCTCCCCCGTAGTTGGCGGCCAGCACGGCCTGTCCCCCACTGCGGAAGAGGTCGTCCCCCAGGTAGTTCCGCAAGTTGTGGACCACCGAGGCGCCTTTGTTGTAGCTGTGCCGGCCGTAGATGTGGGCGTCCGGAATCGGCGACAACTGCCAGAATCCCTCGTCGTCGATGTGGGCTTGCTCCAGGACGAACAGCTGGTTGTCCTTGACCATTTCCACGAATTCATCCCGGCCACTCAGCTGCTCTTCGAACAGGTGGCTGGAATACTCTGCAAAGCCCTCCTTGATCCACATGTGGTTGTGCAGCAGCGGAGAGACCATGTCCCCCCACCAGTGGTGTCCAAGTTCGTGCCCGTAGAGCCCCTCATTCTGGAAATTGCTCTGCTGCAGCATGCTCAGCGGGTAGGCGATGTTGGTCGGGTGCTCCATGGCGCCCTGCGTGGTGATCACGTAGCCCACGCGCTCCCAAGCGTGTGGGCCCCACCAATCTTCCATCGCATCGATGCAGACGCCGAGGTCGACGAAGCGGTTCTTCATCAGCTGAAGGCTGGCCGGCTTGGCTGTGAGGCGAATGGGAACATCCCCGTAGACGCCCGTGTGGGTCGTATCGAAGTCCACATAGTCCGCCACGGCGATGGCACTGAGGTACGTGGGAATGGGCTGCGGCATGTCGAACACGCGGCGGAGGGTGTCCCCTCCAAGGCTGTCCGTCTGGATCAGGTTGCCCTGCCCGTGAAAGCGCTTTCCTCCTGCACTGGTGATGCCATAGGTGTACGCCGCACGCTCCCGGAACTGGTCAAAGCAGGGGTACCAAGCCTTGCCGTGGTTGGGCGGAATGGTGGTCAATCCAATGCCCAAGCTGTAGATGTAGTCACCCGTGAGGGTCATGCCGCCCCAATAAGGATCTTTGCCGGGTTGGCCTTGGTAATGAAGCCCGACCACCTGTGGCCCAACGGGCTGCCAAAGGCCGTCCGGCGCGTCAACGAAGACACTGTCCCCGATCTGCTCGAAACCCCAGCTTTGGCCATCCAACGTGAGCGAATCCACAAGGAGTTCGCCATGGAGGTCAAACCACAGGTTGGACGCTCCCGGCTCGAGGGTCTGAAAAGTGATGTGGGCCGATCCACTGACTTGCAAGGAGGAAGCCGCCGTGACGTCCAGCTCGAGTCCGTAGTGCTGCACATCGAAGGAGTCGCTGCGCGCCAAGGAGCCCGTCATGTCGAAGTTGTCATCCGACGCGGCACCGCGCAGGGCAGCGAGTTCAGCCACCGGCACATGGGCGTGGCGGCAACCGTTGTGGCTCAGGTCGCGGGGAAGGCTGCGACGCAAAACGGGCCCGTCTCCCTGAGGGAAAACGGGCCCGTTCAAGGCCGCAATCAGCAGCAATGCGAAGGGAAGTCGTGGCATGGGCGGTAAGATACCCCGCCGCCACGGCTTGTCCTCAGCGGACGACGAAACGCTCGCGGCCGGTCACGCCGTCGGCGGTCCACACCACGATGTAGGCTCCAGCCGTCCAACCACGAGTCGGAACCACGGCCTCACCTGCGAGAATCTCGCCTTCCCACACGATGGCACCCGTCATGGAGCGCACCTCGAGGGTGGCACCAGCCGCCAGACCAGCGACACGGAGGTCACCACGGGTGGGGTTCGGCCAGAGGGTCACAGCCTGCACGGAAGCGGTTTCGACACTGTTGATGGTTCCCTCACCACCGAAGAGGTTGATGGCGTCACAGAAGGTCCAACCGAGGGCCCATGCGTGTCCGGAACCGGCGCCACACTCGAGGTTCAGCGTGTCCGTCGCGGAGGTGCCGCTGGCGTTGAAGCCAAAGGTGTAGTCGACGGCAAAGGCGTTGTCGACCACAATGTTGTTGGAGTCGGCGTAGGCCTGGAGCTGCTCGTCGCCGTCGGCCACTTCCTCACCATCGTAATCGATGCCGGCATCGCCCACGATGGTGATGTCCATCAGGGTGAGGTCGCCAGCCACCCAGCGGTCGAACGCATCTTCCGGGGTCTCCTTGTCTTCGATCTCGATGCCCTCGCTCACATTGGTGATGACGGCGTTGGAGACGTGTCCACCGGAACCGTTGCGGAAAAGCATGCCTTGGTTGCCGCCGACACCCACGATGGTCCAACCGGCCACGGTCGGCGTGGAGAATGGCATCTCATCGGCAGACACGTTTCCGTCGTCGGAATCGTCGCCGTCGAGCTCACCGCCACGGTCACCCACAGCGCCCGGCTGGTCTTGGATCACGAGCCAGTTCTCATTGGTGTCACCATGGTAACCTTGGTCCCAGTCGAAGCTGTCGTCACCGCAGAAGGCCACGATGGCATTCTTCACAGAAACTGCACCGCCGAAGAACTCGATGCCGTCGTCCAGGTTGGACACGACCTCCACGTTCTCTACGATGGTGCCCGAACCGACACCAGCGAAGGTGATGCCGTTGATTTCGTTGGCAGCGCCGAGCTCGGCACCTCCGTGCCGAACGGACACGTAGCGGAACACACCACTGTTGTCGGTGTCATTGTCACCGCCGTAGGCTGCTTGGTCGTTGTCAGCCGGAATGCCCTCCACCTGGGCGACACCGCCAAAGTTGGTGGTGGCTTTTCCGAGGACAATGAGACCACCCCACTGACCGCGCGTGTCGTAGGCCACGGAGCCGTCGAGCGGATCGGCTTCATAGGTCATGATGATGGGGCAATCGGCCGTACCGTCTGCGATGACTTGTCCACCACGGGACACGATGAGGGCTGCGGCGTCGGCGCCAGAACCCGCTGCACCCTTGACCACCGTACCGGCGTCAATGGTCAACACTTGGCCATCTTGGACGAACACGTAACCATCGATGACATAAGTATTATCGCAGGTCCAGTTGGTGGTGCCGGTTCCACCCGCGGCCACGGTCACGATCGGACGATCGGCCACTGGCGGGCAATCACATTGGGCTTGGGCCAGGTTGGCCGCAGCGAAGAAGAAAAAGGAAAGAAGGGTAGCGTTAAATCGCATGTGTACAGGTTCTGATTCTCGCGCGAAACTACTGTCGTCCGGCATGTCGCATGTCAAGCGACATCGACCTCCATGTAAACGTTATGTTATGCGGACGCAAACAACAACTCATGAACCCATCCAACCTGGTGCTGACCCCCCTAACTTTCTTCCATGCACCGCAGCGTCATCCCCTCCATGGCCGCCAACTCCGGTGGGACAGCGCGGGACAGCTCGATTGGGACACCCGCTTCCACCACGGCACCGAAGTCGACGCTCAAGGACGATCCGTCCCCGAAAACCAGCGCACCTTCCCGAGCACTGGCGACGGTTGCTGACGCTCAGTCCGCCGACCGCACCACCATCTCGTCGAGGAAGAGCCAGCTCTCCGCACCCGATGCCGCGTGCCAGTCGGGACAAGCTCCGGCGTTGACCGCGGTCATCCTGACGAACCGAGCCTCCTGAACTGGCACGTCCATCTCGGCATCCACAACGAGCCGCAATTGGCGGTCGTCCCGCTTCAATACCGCCGACGGACCGTGCTCGGCCAAAGTCAACCAAGACTGACCATCCGTTGATCCTTCCCACAGAATCCGCTCCGGCTCGAAAATCCAGGCGTCTTGATAGAGGTAGACGCCTGTCGAGAGTCCTGTGATTGCCTTCGTTGAACCGAGGTCCACCGTAGCGACCATATCCTGCCCCTGCTTGGCCTGCCAGGCGCCATCCCGAAAGTCTGAGGAACCCAGCCGACCATCGACCAAGGCCTGGTCTCCGCCCCCGGTGTACCATGGGCTGTATTCATACCCGAGCTCAATGGGCTTGAAAACGGCACCGTGCCCATCGAGTGCCACGGACTCCACCTGTTCCGTCCACACACCGCGTTGACCAACCTCCATCTCGACGGTGCCGCGTCCCTCGACGGTGAATGGCACATCCGCGGTGAGCACCGGCCCCGCGCCATTCCATTGGCCCCGCCCCGCGACTCCGCGCCCTTTGGACTGGATGAGGACCTCCAGTCCTCCGTCTGCACCTGCACGGGTCTCCACGGCAAACGGGGTCGTTTCCAGTCCGTAGGACACGGCCAATGCTGCCAGCCTGGGATAGAAACGGTCCAAGCGCGCCAGGAAATTGGCATAAGCCCCCTCTTTCGATGTCTGCTCTGGTCCACTCCAATACACTTCAGCCAAGGCCGTCAGTCTCGGGTAGACCTTGGATTCGACCAGCTCCTGCGGGGCATGTTCGGTCCACATGTTGCCCTCGCCGCCGAGGATGCGGCCCGGTCCGTGGGTCAAGGAATCGGGCAATGGGTTGAACGCATACGCTTCTGCCAAATCCGTGCTGCGCAAGGGGTAATCCAGATAACAATGGCTGGTTGGCGATACAATCACATCCGCGCCGAGGTGAACGCCCTCGGCCGCTCCCTCCATACCGCGCCAACTTTGCACCGCCGCGCCCTCCGGCAACCCACCCTCGAGGATTTCATCCCAACCGATGATGGTCTTCCCCTTGGTGGCCAGATAACGGCCGATCCGACCGATGAACCAGCGCTGGAGTTCCTCCTCATTGGCCAACCCCTCTTCCTTCATGCGGGCCTGGCAGAGCGGACATTCCTCCCAGCGCACCTTGGGCGCCTCGTCACCCCCAATGTGAATGCGAGGTCCGGGAAAGAGCTCCACCACCTTGTCGAGCACTTCCTCGAGAAAGACGAACGTTTCCTCCTTGCCCGCGCAGTAAATGTCCTTGAACACACCCCACCGGTGGGGCACCTCCAGCGTGTCTCCCGTGCACCCAAGTTCAGGATAGGCCGCAATGGCTGCAGAGCTGTGCCCTGGCATCTCGATTTCGGGGATGACCTCAATGTGCCGGGCCGACGCATAGGTCACCACGTCGCGGATGTCCTCCGTGGTGTAGTATCCACCATGCCGGCTGCCGTCCGCCTCTGTGCGCCATGCCCCAATTTCTGTAAGCCTCGGCCGGGAGGGAATTTCAATGCGCCAGCCTTGGTCCTCGGTGAGGTGCCAATGCAAGACGTTCATCCCGTGCAGGGCGAGCGTCTCGATCTGCTTCTTCACAAAGTCCACGTCTTGGAAATGGCGGCATCCGTCCAGCAGCAATCCCCGGTGCTCGAGGACCGGCGCATCCTCGATGAAAACACCGGGCAAAACGAACCCTTCGGCGCATCCCGTTTCGCATTCGACCGGCATGATTTTGCGCAGGGTGGTCCACCCGCGGAACCATCCGGTCGGTGTAGCCGCATGAACCTTAACGAAGTTGGCGCTCACCTCGATGCGGTACCCTTCGGCTCCCTCGATGGTCGCATCCTGTTCGAAGAGGAGGTCCGCCGTCCCATCGGAGGCTTCCATCAGAGCCAATCCAGCACTGTCGAACCAATTCTCCACAACAGTGCGCTCGGCCTCCCACCCTTCTGGCCAGGCAACAGCGAGACTCCCGTCACAGACCAAGCTGCCCTCGCGTGACTCAATCCTTTGCGGGATGGGAATCAACCCGTCAGTGGACCCCACGGGACGCTCCGGTCCTGCGCAGGACCCGAAAAAGAGAACAAGCAAAAGCAGGGACATGGCGTCCCGGAACCGGCTGGGCATCATGCGCTCAAGGTCGGGCAACGTCGCGAACCGCCTCGACCAACGCGCGAACCTGCGTTTCGTCCACCCGGGTGCGGGCAGCATCAAAGAGCCGGCCCTCAAGATGGCCGCAGGTCACGCGACAACTCGCATGGACGGCCTCCACACCCGCCCGAACGAAGTCGGCCACCTGATTGGATTGGACCCCGGCCCCGGCGACCACCTCCAGCCCAGATTGAACCGTGTCTTGGATGGCAGCAAGGCCCTCCACGGCCCGTGGTGCTCCACCACTGGTCAACACCGCTTGGACACCGGCCGCCTTCAATTGACGGCGCGCCTCGTCGTGATGGACCGCTTCGTCAAAGGCACGGTGAAAGACCACCTTATCGAGGCCAACAGCCTTGTCCAACTCGGTGAGCAGAACTTCGTCTATGGCCCCATTGGTGAGCAATCCGCCGCACACCGCCTCGTCAGCGCCGAGCGACAAGACCGCCTCGGCCTCCGCCACGATGGACTGCCGTTCGATGGACGTGTAGACAAAATCCCCTTCTCGGGGACGAATGAGGACCCGGAAGCCAAGGCCATTCTCCTTGGCTACTGCCATGGCCTGCTCGATTAGAGAACGCCCGGGCGTCAGACCGCCGGAAGCGAGGTGAGTACAGAACTCCACGCGGTCAGCGCCTCCCGCCGCAGCGGCGAGGACATCCTCCACCGTGGAGGCGACCACCTCGACCCGGCAAGCGGCCATCAGGCCGTGACTGCCTCGGCGAACAGCGGAAGCTGGGACATCCGGGCCTTGACGGCATCCCCCACCTTGGTGATGGTCGCCTCGTCCTCGGCATTCATGATCACCTCGTCCATCCAGGCTACGAGCTGCTCCATGTCGGACTCGACCATGCCACGGGTGGTCACGGCCGGCGTGCCGACGCGAATGCCGGAGGTCACGAACGGGCTCCGCGTGTCAAACGGCACCATGTTCTTGTTGACCGTGATGTGCGCCGCACCGAGGGCCGCGTCGGCAGCCTTGCCGGTGATGTCCTTGTTGCGCAGGTCAATCAGCATGAGGTGGTTGTCGGTGCCACCACTGATCAAGTGATAGCCGCGGTCGGTGAACGCCTTGGCCATGGCCTGGGCATTGCGAACGACCTGATCGGTGTAAGCCTTGAAGCCCGGCTCGAGGGCTTCGCCAAAGGCCACGGCCTTGCCGGCAATGACGTGCTCGAGCGGACCGCCCTGCATGCCTGGGAACACCGCGCTGTCGAGCAAGGAAGACAGCTTGCGTACCGCCCCCTTCGGCGTGGTCAGACCCCACGGGTTGTCCATGTCGCGGCCCACCATGATGATGCCACCCCGAGGGCCGCGCAGGGTCTTGTGCGTGGTGGACGTCACGATGTGGCAATGGGGAATCGGATCGTTCAGCAGCCCCGTGGCGATGAGGCCGGACGGGTGGCTGATGTCGGCGAGCAGGAGCGCGCCCACGTTGTCGGCGATTTCGCGGAAACGCTTGTAGTCCCAATCGCGGCTGTATGCGGAAGCCCCGCAGATGAGCAGCTTCGGCTTTTCGCGTTCTGCGGTCTCCGCCACCTTGTCCATGTCAATGGTGCCAGTCTCCTCTTCCACTCCATAGAACACCGGGTCATAGAGCTTACCGCTGTAGTTCACCGGAGAGCCGTGGGTCAGGTGTCCGCCATGGGCGAGGTCGAAGCCCATGATCTTGTCTCCAGGCTTCAAGCAAGCGAGCATCACAGCGCTGTTCGCGCTGGCGCCACTGTGCGGCTGGACATTGGCCCATTCTGCGCCGAACAATTCACACAACCGTTGGCGTGCGATGTCTTCCACTTGGTCGACCACACCACAACCGCCGTAATAGCGCTTGCCGGGGAGGCCCTCGGCGTATTTGTTGGTCAGGACAGAACCTTGGGCGGCCATGACCTGGTCGCTCGCATAGTTCTCGGAGGCAATGAGCTCGACGCCATGGGTCTGGCGGTCGTGTTCCTTTTGGATGAGCTCGGAAATGACGGTATCGCGCATGATGCTGAAGTGAAGCCCTCAAAATTAGACTGCCCTCCCATCGCTTGCCGCCTTTCGTTGACAAAACGGCCATTGACGTGCATCAATCGCAAAAGATCCGCTCCGCTGCAGAGAAAAAGGGAATCCCCCACCCCGGCAAACGCCATGGAGCAGGGGATTCCTGAATGAAGTCGGTGAGTCAGCAGTGAATCACTCCACCTCGAGGTGGAACCCGGTGTGCATGTCGACACCGGCGCCATCCATGGCCTCCATTTCGAAGTGGTACTCGCCTGCGGCAGCGTCTGCCGGGACCACCACGTCGATGGAGAAATCAATGGCGTTCTCGCCAGCCGCCGGAATTTCGGCGGACCAGACCACGGCCTCGTCGCTCTCGCGAATCAGCAGCAGCTCAGCCTCGGACACGCCGTCCGAATCAGACACGCTGCCAGTCACGTTGACGGTCGCACCAGGTTCCCAGACCTGCTCTTCGCCTTCCCACTCAGCGGGGTCGACTCCGCCCACCGTGGTGAGCGCAAAGAGCGGCAGGTGGTCGTTCTCGACGTGCACGACCAGCAAAATGTCGTCGGCCGTATTGCCCTCGGCATCGACCATGGAGACGACCAAATCCCACAAGCCGCGAGAGGTCAGCGGCACGTCAAACGTGAACTGCTCTTCGGACTTGGTGCCCTCGACGGCACGGGTCTCGAGCTTCTCCCAGTCGCTTCCGCTCCACAGGATGAACTCCTCCTCGTGCTCTTCGCCCTCGTGCTCCTCGCCTTCATGCGCTTCATCGTGGGAATGGCCCTCGGCCGTGTGCAGGTCCCAGCGGATCTCGGCCAATCCGTCATTGTCGCAGAACGCGTCGTGCAGGGTCACCGTGGTTCCGGCCTCCACTTCGAGCTCTCCAGCGAGGATGCTGGGCAAGCCCGTGAGGTTGTCCGAATCGCAGACCGTGGGCGGATCCGTGTCAGTGGTGCCGCAAGAAGCCAAGGCTGCAGTGGCCGCAAAGGCGGCGAGGTACATGTTGATTTTCATGATGTTGTGTTTTCAATTTCTGGATGTGGTCATGGTCGGTCATCCGTCTGCGTCACATCGAACGTGAGGCGCAGGGATGCCCACCGCCCCTGGGTGACCAGTCCCAGGGTGCGGTACGCGCTGACGTGGTCGAGCCAGGCCGCATTCAGCAGGTTGTCCACGTCCAGAGCGAGCGTCATGCGCTCTCCCTCGACTTGGAATTCAACACCCCAAAGGCTCGCGCCCGGGGTGGATTCTTCGTTTCGGGCCGTCAGGTCAGCGTCGGCAATCCAGCGGTGACGGGGACGGACGAACGCTTTGTCCCCCAGCGGCCACCAGACCGCACTGCGGATTTCCGTCGGCGAGGTAAACGGTAAACCGAGCCCGGTCTCGAGCGCCCATTGGCCCAGCAGGGCCACCGAGGTGGACAGTCGGCCGCGGCCCACCCGCAAATCCGCCTCGACTTCGCCCCCCGTCCGGAAGGCGTCCAGCGCCGTGAAAGCGTAGACCTGACCCGCATGGACAACGGGCGCAAAAGAAGCCGTGGGCGTCAAGTGAATGAAGCCATCGTGCAGGGCCGCAAAGCCGCGGGCAGACCATCGGAACCGCTGGTCCTCCGCGGGGTCATGGGACCCCATGGTCGCGCGGACTTCCGCCGTCTTCTCCGGTGCGAGGGCCGGATTGCCTTGCTCGAATCGGAATGTGCCATGGTGGATGCCGTTGGCCGCCAGCGAATAGCTGTCCGGCACACGGGAATACACCGTGGCGGTCCATTGGCCCTCCAGACGCTCACCAAGGTGGAACGGCTGGTTGACCATCAGCGCCCATCCCGCCATCATCCGATCGAGGGCGGTCGCCCGCACATCGTCGCCGACCACGGCCCCATCGGACGCATACAGCGGCTCCATGTGGTCCACATTGGACACGCGAACGCCGTCCAGTCGCAGTCCGATTCGGCCGGCCCTCCACTTCCGGTCGGCAATGGCGGACACGCGGGTGCGCAAGTGATCCGGAAGGAGAAACTCCCAGCCGGAAGTCCGGCCGTCCAAGTGTTCCGCCTGGAATCCGAAGGCCCCGTGGATGCCCTCCCACCGGCTCTCCACGAACAGGTGTCGCTCGTCCAGCAAAAGGCTGAGGTCGCTGTCCGGTTCGGGGCCATAGCCGTGGGCGTGGGGCGGTGCAGACTCGATGCGGAGGTTCCGCGAGAGGGACACGCGCACCGTGCGGTCGAGGATGCCGGGGCGAATCCATTTGCCCGTCAACTGAATCCGTTGTGCTTGCTGGTTGGGGATGTCCACCGAAAAGCGGTCTCCATCGCCCTTGAGTTCCGATTGACTGGGCACGCCAATGATGCCGGGGAACAAGCCCTGCAGCACATCGGACGCCCTGAGGTCCAGCGAGAACTGTCCCCGATTGGCATCTTCCCAACGCGCCCCCAACACGGCATGGCCTCCTCGGCCGCCTGTGTTGGCCAGACGCCCATCCTCAATCTCGAGCACGCGTCCGATATAGTTGAACCGGTCCTGCGGGACATTGCGGTCTCCGAACCGGGCCAGGGACACCCCGGCATGCCATTGTCCATCGCCCTGGCGCTGGCGGTGCAACACGTGAATTCGACTTCGGGCGTCCCCTCCCCTGTGGCTCATGCCCAGCTTCGTTCGGCTGCCCGGTTGGCCCAGCATGCCCAGCTGCTTGAGGCGGACTCCGCCCCCCATCGCCTCCGGGCTCAGCCAGACCTGACCGCCACCCGGCACCCACTCCGTCCCGCCATAGAGCGCCGGATCGAGCAGAACGCCATGGTCCGCCCCCCAACGGCCGCCCACCTGGGGCACCCCGTCTTCGAGCACGGCCACCCGGGAGCCGACCAGTCCCCGAAGCACAGGCTGAACCAACCCGGAACCGAGGTCGAGGCTGCGAATGCCCGCCACCCGGTCCAACGTCGTGAGCAAATCTCCGGCATCGGCCACCTCTCGGGCTTCCGCCACCTCCTCGCTTGTGGTCGCCTGAACGGCGGCATCCTCGAGCGTGATGGCCAGCCACCACAAGTCCACATCGCAGTGGGTGGTGCCCGCCACAACCCGCACCGTCTCCATCGCGCGGCCATGGGCCAGCACGGTCAGGGAGTCAATGCCCACGGGGCACGACGCCACGAACCGACCGTCAGTACCGGCGGTAAACGTGGTCCCACAGGGCCAAGCCTGAATCAAGGCGTCGCCACACGGGGTGCGGTCTTCGGCGTGAAAAACGTGTCCATCCACCGTCTTTGGACGCTGGGCAAACAAGGGGTTCAGCGCCGGATTCAAGACCATCAACATGGCCAGAACACAGCATGACGTGAACCACCGCATCGCCCAGACTGAACTCAGACTGGCGGACACGTCCCACGCCACAGGGGGTGGAAACATGAGGGAAAATGGAGGTGAAACGGAACTCAGAGCAGGCTCCGCACCGGTGGCCCCCGCCAACCGATTCCCGGTGCACAGACCGGACCTGTCCACCCATTCTGAACTTCTCCCAATGAAGGGGAAAAGGGCCAATCCGGCAGGACATCCGCCAAGGCGAATACTTCAGCAGACAGCACCGGGACACTGGTCCAATCGCACAATGGGCAATCGCCATCGGCCCTGACGAGATCGTCTTCTGCCGGCCATGTGACCGGCGTCGCGTCGTGGTGGTGATGTGAGCATCCCTCGTGATGGACGAGGTCCGCGAAGTGGTGCCCGACAACGTGCTGCAATTGCATGAGGTGCACCCCTCCCCAAATCAGGAGCAAGCCCCACGTTCCAATAGGTGCACGTTGCGACATCGGGGGCGAAATTTAGACCGAAGCCGGGGAATCTCGTTGTCGAGAGGCATGAATTCAGATGACCCTTCGCATGGGATTTGCGCCTTTTGTGAATCAACTTATCGCCCCGCCCACAACATTTCTCTCAGATTTCCAGCACTTTGTGGTGACCGGACGCGGATTCCGGCGTTTTTTCGCGCCGTCAAATCCGACCCCCTCCCATGAGCGGACTCCGCAACGTCGCGATCATCGCCCACGTCGACCACGGCAAAACCACGCTGGTCGACAAGATCATCCACCACTGCAACGTCATCGACCCCCGCAAGGCGACCGGTGACCTCATCCTCGACAACAACGACCTCGAGCGCGAGCGCGGGATCACCATCCTGTCCAAGAACGTCGCGGCAAACTTCAAGGATGTCAAGATCAACTTGATCGACACCCCAGGCCACGCTGATTTCGGCGGAGAAGTCGAGCGCGTGCTCAAAATGGCCGATGCCGTCCTCCTGCTCGTGGACGCGTTCGAAGGCCCTATGCCGCAGACCCGCTTTGTGCTCGGCAAGGCCCTGGAGCTCGGCCTGATTCCGATCGTGGTGGTCAACAAGGTGGACAAGGAGAATTGCACGCCCGACCTCGTTCAGGAGCAGGTGTTCGATTTGATGTTCAACCTCGGGGCCACCGAGGAGCAATTGGATTTCACCACGGTCTATGGTTCGGCCAAGATGGGCTGGATGGGCCCCGACTGGGAGAACCCGACGGAAGACATGAGCTTCCTGATGGACACCATCCTCGACACGGTTCCGGAGGCCCCTTACGTGGAGGGTACCCCGCAACTTCAGATCACGTCCCTCGACTACAGCCGGTTCACCGGTCGGATCGCCATCGGCCGGCTCTTCCGCGGCGACCTGCACGCCAACCGCGACTACATGCTCTGCACCGCGGACGGCAACCGCAAGGTGCGCGCCAAGGAGCTGTTCGTCTTCAGCGGACTCGGCAAAGAAAAAGTGGACCATGTCCAGTCTGGCGACCTCTGCGCCATCACCGGCATCGAGGACTTCGAAATCGGTGACACCCTCTCGGACCTCGAACAGCCCGAAGCCATGGAGCGCATCGCGGTGGACGAGCCGACCATGAGTTTGCTGTTCACCATCAACACCTCCCCCTTCCTGGGCAAAGACGGCGAATTCCTGACCAGCCGCCACATCCGCGAGCGCCTGGACAACGAGCTGCAGAAAAACCTCGCGCTGCGCGTAGAAGCCACCGACAGCGAGGACAAGTGGAACGTCTACGGCCGGGGCATCCTCCACCTTTCCGTTCTCATCGAAACGATGCGCCGCGAGGGCTACGAACTCCAGATCGGCAAGCCCCAAGTGCTGTTCAAGGAAGTCGACGGCGCGCGCCATGAGCCGTTCGAGCACCTCGTCATCGATGTGCCGGAAGCCAACGCGGGCAAGGCGACGGAACTCGTCATGATGCGCAAGGGCATGCTGCAAGTGATGGAGGCCAAAGGCGACATCCAACACATGGAATTCCGCATTCCCTCCCGCGGCCTGATCGGCCTTCGGAATCAGGTCCTGACCGCCACGGCGGGAGAAGCTGTGATGACGCACCGATTCGACGGATACGAGCCCTATGCCGGCGACCTCGAGACCCGGCAGGCAGGCTCCCTCGTCAGCATGGAGACCGGGCAGGCGCGGGCCTATGAAATCGACCGGCTACAGGACCGCGGCATTTTCTTCATCGATCCCGGCCAGGACATCTACGCCGGTCAAGTGGTGGGCGAGTGCGCCCGCGACAAGGACATGGAGCTCAACCTGATCAAAGGCAAGAAGCTCAACAACATGCGCGCCTCCGGCAGCGACAAAGGCCTACGCATTGCGCCTGCACGCAAGCTTTCCCTCGAGGAATACATGGAGTGGATCGCCGACGACGAGTACCTGGAAGTCACGCCAGCTGCCATGCGGGTGCGGAAGATTCCAAGGCCTCCGAGCCCCTTTGCCAAGTAACAGGACGCTGCGTCACCCACACCCTCAAGTTGACCGCTTGCGGGATTGCGCGCAGAAGGAAGCCGTTGGCCCCTAACTTCGCCCGTTCATGACGCAAGCTCCTTTTGAATTGCCTACCGTCCGCTTCGGACGGGATACGACCGGATTCGCCAAGACCCTCCGCCAACGTGTGGACGCCCACTTTAAGGAGAATGGCATCCACAAAAAGGCCACGACGGGCATGAAGCTCAAGACGGTTGTCCTGCTGTCTGCCTACTTCGCTCCCCTCGCCCTCATCACCCTCGGCGCGACGGGTGGCGGCTGGGCCTTCTGGGTCGCCGAAGTCCTGATGGGACTTGGACTTGCCGGCATCGGCATGGCCGTGATGCACGACGGAAACCACGGCGCCTACAGCGAGAACAAGACCATCAACAAAATCGTGGGTGGCGTCCTCGAACTCGTCGGCGGAAACAGCGAGATGTGGCAAATCCAGCACAATGTGCTTCACCACACCTTCACCAACATCGACGGCCTTGACGAGGACATCGATCCGGGTCCGCTCTTGCGCTTCTCTCCACTGAAGCCCCTCAAGCCCTGGCACCGCTACCAGCATTATTATGCATGGTTCTTTTATGGCCTGATGACCCTGCTGTGGGTGACGGTCAAGGATTTCATCGCCATCAAGAAGTACGAGAGGTTTGGCCTGCTCAAGCGCATGGGCAAATCCAAGCAGCAGCTCATGACCAAGATTGTCTTGGCCAAGGTCATCTACTACCCCATTGTGGTGGGCCTGCCTCTGATGTTCAGCGGACTCGGTGCTGGTCAGATCATCGCCGGATGGCTGCTCATGCACTTTGTTGGCGGATTGACCCTGGGCATCGTTTTCCAACCGGCCCACGTCATGGAAGACCACGACTACAAGCCCGCTGAAAAAGGGAGTGTCATGGAGGATGACCCCATGAGCCACCAACTCAAGACCACGTGCAACTTCGGCACCAAGAGCCGCCTTCTGAACTGGTACAGCGGTGGACTCACCCACCAAATCGAGCACCACCTCTTCCCGCACATCTGCCATGTGCACTACCCGAAGATTTCAAAGATCGTGCGCGAGACAGCGGAAGAATTCGGATTGCCCTACCGGGCGGACACCTCCTTCTGGGGGGCACTCAAACTGCACACGGCCCAACTGAAGCAACTCGGACGGGCGTGATGTCGGGGCCTCTCAGCGCGACGCAACCACATTGAAAAGAGGGCCAGCCGACAGGTTGGCCCTTTTCAATGGAGGTCAGAACCAGAACAACAGCTCCGTTCCGATCATTCGGGTGAACGGGCTCCTCTCTCCGTGACGGGGCACAAATTCCGCAGCGAGTGAAGTCCCGCGCACGGCACTGTGCCCCACACCCGCATGGACGTTCAATCCGACACGGGATACAGGGCGCCACTCCACCCCCAACACCCCGCGAATGTCCGTGCGCACCCACTCCATTCGTCCGACTTCACTCGTCCCGGGGAACCGCTGGGTTCGGAAGGATTCCTCGGCATATTCAAGCCCGATCAAACCTGTGAAGCGAGTCCGCTTCATCCCATGGGGATACGCCCGCACCCCCAACGTGAGGATGGAAGCCTGGTCGAAGTGGTCGGGGCGCTGCCGCACAGTCAGGGCCACAGTCTCATCGGAGCTTCCCATGAATCCCACGCCCAAATGCAAGCGGATCTCGTCGTGCACCGGCAAGGCCACATGGACGTTCTGCCACCCGGCTGCCCACAGCGCACCGTCCACGCCCACCCCCACCCCGGACGTCTGTCCGTGTGCGGTGCCCAAAGCAAGCAACATCGCGGTCCAAAAGGGAGCAGCCCATTTCATCTCCCATAAGTTACGTAAACATTAATTAAATGTTACTCAACTAATAACTCAACGTAATACAACCCGTGTTGACGCATGAAAAAAGCCAGCACATAGGCCGGCTTTTTCAATCGGGAAAGCCCGGTATTGCTACTTGACAATGGTCACCTTGATGGCCGACGGGCCCTTGTGGCTCTGCTCCACTTCAAAGGTCACCTTGTCCCCCTGCTCCACTTCCTCCTTCATGTTGGTGACGTGGGCGAAGATGCTCTCCCCACTGTCCAAGTCACGGATGAATCCGAAGCCTTTGTCAGGATTGAACATGGTCACCTTGCCGCGGCGGGTCTTGTCCACAGGCGGCATGTCCTCGTCTTTGGGAACGCTGATCTGGATGTCCTCGAGGTTGATTTCCTCGCGCTCGGTGGGATCGGGCGGCTCGTCCACGATGCGGCCGAACTCGTCCACATACGCGATCATGTCAGGGCTGTCCAAGGTCCGCTTGTTGGCCTTGGCCTCCTGCTTCTTGAGCTCCTTCTCTTTCTTCTTCTTGGCGCGCTTGGCTTCACGCTCTCGCTTGCCGAACGTTTCTTGTGATCGTCCCAAATCGTTGAATTTTGCCGCAAAGGTAGGCGGCAGGCCTCACCCTTGGGCCCATCGATCGCCATGCGTTGTCCACGATGCGGCATGGAGTCCGTTAGCGGACCCTCGACTGCCATCAGCCAACGCGAACCACCTCGCACTGCGCCCCCCTGAATTTCGCGGTCGACCCCGCCACCGCGCCACGCAGTGCAACAGCCAACGGTGCATCCGAGGAAATGGCGTGAAATTTGGTTCCGTCGGGCAATTGGAGCGCACCGAGGGAAACGCCGATGAAGAAGTTCCCTACGCCGCATTCCACCCAGGCTCCCGGCCCCACCTCCTTGCGAGGCTGTTCCGGGTTCAAGCGCCCAAATACCAAGGACATGGCCTCGAACCTCGAAAAACGCTGTCCAGCCTGTTCGATTTCGAGCTGCACCATGGCCCGTCCGGTTTCGTGCTTGTCACCGGCCGTGCTCTTCGTCTCCTTCGTTAAGCTCGCCCGCAGGGTGTCGAGTTCGGTACGCGCACGGTCCATAGAAGCGGTGAGGGCATCGGCGACGGTCTGCACGACCACATCCCGCTTGGCGTTCATCGGTGCAGGATTCTCCAGGCCCCGTCCACGAACGTCATCTCACAGGACAACGTGGTCGCCGACGGGAATTCCATGTGGACCACGAGGATGTCGGCCCCTTCTTTTTCGGCCCGGAGAAACCCGCGGTCCCACTCTGCCCTGCGCAGTTCCGCTTGTGCGGCCTGGCCGCTTTCTATGACCGGAGAGCCTTTGAGGAAGGCCTCCACTTCGAGCTGATACTGTTTGAACCGGGGGATGGCGTGCTGCGCCACCCACGCTTCAGCCTTGTCCCATTCCCGAGCATCCACTGCCTGGAAGTAAGCCGTCGCAGTCCGACGCTGTTCGGCATCGAGAAGGGCTGTTCGGGTCACCACACCCCACACCTCGCCCTCCAGTTCCATGGTGAGGATCTTGAACGACCGGCCATCCGGATCCACGCGCACCCGGTACCGTCCAGCCAAAGCGTCCATCGGCTCGCAGGTGAATACGGACACGCCGAGACGGTTGCCTTCCCTGCGTTTCTCTTCCGCTTGTCTTTCGCGAGCCGCGTCAGGTAGATTGGCCATGCGGCTGGCCGTCCGAGCTTCTTGCCATTGGTTCCAAGCCAACCAAGCCTCCCGTTCCCGGAGCACGACCTGCTTGGCCCCAACGTCCCATCGACCTTCCAACTGCGCAGAGAGGTACTCGCGGGCCACAGATTCCCAACCCGTGGGACACTCCTGCGCCCACATTCCCCAACCGACCGAACTGGTCCACAACAGGACCGCCATGCGATGCATCCAAGCCATGCCTCAAACATCGCGGAAAACCCACAATTCACAACGGGCCTCCCGGCCAAGGAAAACGAAAGTCACCCGCCGGCATGACGCCCATCCATGCTGGACTGTCCCTGCGGGCAGACCATTGCACTGCTGGTATCGCGCACAGCACTTGCCCATACCAACCATAGAATGCCCCATCAATCCACGTCCCATCCCCGCGGTTCAAGCCACCGCCAAGTGCACCTAAAAAGGGATCCCGAACTCGGTTGGCACCTGCGGTGGTGACCGAAACGCAACTTTGTTGAAGCGCGCGGGTTATGATTGCCACCAACCTGTCACCGACTCCATGCGCGCCCATTTTCTTCTGCCTTCTCGTGCTGAGCTCCCTGCTCCACGCTCAGGATGATTGCCTGTTCACCGCCGACATCACCACCTCCACCGCATTGTGGGGTGCCGAGGTCAGCTGGACCCTCTACACCACGGACGGCGACCCCGTCGTGTCCGGGGATGGTTTCGAGAGCAATGCCGTGTCCACGACGTCGGCGTGTCTGGAAGACAGCTTCTACGTGTTGGAGATGATCGACGTCTTCGGCGATGGGTGGAATGGTGCAGAAGTGACCATCGCCTTTGCCGCACTGGGCATTGAATTGGGCAGCTACACGCTGGAACAGGGCGACTACGAAACGCTCTTCGTTGGAATCGGCACCGGCTTCGACAACGAAAATCCGGTGGTGGTCCGTGTCCGTGATGGCATGGGCCGCTTGGTCCGCTCCCGTGAGGTCATCCCAGGACAAGGCCCGCAGGGCTGGATGTTCGATGTGCGGGATTGGTCCGCAGGCATCTACACAGTGGAAGGCACCCAAGGCACACGTCGCGCCCGGGCTCGGTTCATCGTCGCCCGCTGATTGCCCCTTCCGCCCGATTTCGGGACGCGCCCCCTGGCTGTTTTTGGACATCAGGGGGCGTGTTTATTTTTGCCCAGACGTTCGAGACGCTGTCCACAATTGTGGAAAACCGATGTTCTTACGTTGTTCAATTCCATCCACTTCGAAAGGCTGGAGTTTCCAAAAACTTTTCCCACCATTGTCTTGTCAGCGACGGCAATACACCAGGCAACTGGTGGCTTGATGGAAGGGCAACCAACCACCGTCCGAACATGTGGGGCGACCCCATGAGCGCACTGCTTCGCAGAATCTGACCGGCACCGCGAAGGCGATGTCGAATGCCGCCCTCAGCGACGACAGCATCCTGAGAATGGATGGGGCCTTGTGCTCGACGAAACGTGTTTCGTCCTGGATTCAAAGAGGACCACCCACCGCCGGCTTCGGCCGGGGTTGCACAGCAACCAGGGTGCCGACCTGCGAAGGCCGGTCCTTCCTTCGGGAAGCGGAATGGGATGGCCACCGATTCATCGGGGCCATGCGGAAGGCCGAACATCGAAAGATGGGGAGCCGACATCCTAGGGCGATTTCGTCTCGGGATGGAGCCGACGGAAAATGGGATGTGATTGCCGCAAGGCAAGCGGCCCCTGATGCTTGGAACGGACAATGCAAATTGTTCGTTTGACCTCGCCGAGCAATCGGAGAGATCGAGATGGCCACGGCCGTCCGAGTGCAACAGGGACTACCGCATGGTTCAGGCCAAATCACATTTCAGAAACCTGAGGTATTCGGGGCGCCGTCAAAGGCGCAGCACAGGACGCCCCCCCGTTTCCTGTGAGCAGCCACACCAGTCGGTGGTGTCTGCCCGACAGAGTCCGCACCAGAAGGAGACGCTCAGGCCCTCCGGAAGGTGCGGATTTTCTGCTTTCAGGCGCGGCGCCTGAAGGACACATTCTCCTTCAAATTCGATGGCAACCCGACTTCAGTCGGCCAAATGCCGTTTGGCAATCCGCTCCAGCGGGCCAGGACAGGCCTTCATGTGACATGCCTCACATCCGCCGACCACTGCAGAATAGGTCTCCGAACTGGGGGCAGCATTGAACGCCGCAACATGGTGTGCAAACGCTTTCGACAATGCGGTGAAGCCCTCCACCAGCATGCTGCTGTCTGTCGGTGCCAATTGCGTGAAGTCGATGTCGGTGAACTGTGCCTCCTGCAAAGCCGGATCGCTGTTCTCGACCAAGGTCTTCACGCCCAGCAACTCCGCATCGAGCATCCGCATACTCTCCGCCAGTTCGGAGGTGCGGTTGGGTTGGGCGGGGGCCAATCGCGGCGTGCTTTGCGGCTCGCACGAGGCATCCCCTCCGGCGCATTGGGCCATCAGCACTGCTGCAACGATGAGCCAGCCGCTCCCCAACAGTGGACCTCGGGTCATTGGTCTTCGATCATCACGCCGGTCGCCGTGAACGCCAGCTTGAGCTTTGGCTCGGTGATGGCGGCGATTTCCTCCTCCGTGGCGCCAGCATCCTGGGCATAATGCTGAAGATCGGCCACACTAAGGGTGTCATAGAAAGCCTCCCCTTCTACAATCGTCCGCTTGCCTTCGACTCCTTCGGTCGGCACGAAGAAGCTGTAATCCTGAAAGCGGACAAACACCGTGTCCCGACCGGAAGCCACGTCCATCCAGCATCCTTTCTTGGGACACGTCGCTGTGATTTCGCCCTCGAAACGGGCCTGCGTACGTCCTTCAAACAGGCTCAAGGCCGTCCTCAGTGCGTGGCCATTCAGCCCGCCAACCGTGTCGATTACCTCTCCATAAAAGGTCCGGTTGTTCCCCTCATCGGAACCAGGCTGCTCAACGGAACTGCCGCCGGTTGCACATCCGGTCCACACGAGCATGCCCACCACCGCGGCCACGCTCATCAAGGTCTTCGTCTTCATGGGGCCAAAATACATTCGGCGCCCCAGAGCCCCCTGCATCTATACCCCATAAGAGTCATGCCTCTGGGCCTGCCCCAACTAAGTGTATTTCGTACACTTGCTGTCCAATTCAAGCGACATGACACCTTCGATTCGTTTCTCTGCAATGTTGGCGGGCCTGATGGGATTTTTCGCCGCAGGTTGTTCAGATGCGACCAACACCGCTCCAGAGTCTTCGAAAGACGCCTTCATCGACAGTGTGCTGAGCACGTTGACCCTCGAGGACAAAGCAGGGGAAATGACCCAGCTCACCCTCGACATGGTCTGCGTGAAGGAGGGCATGAACGTGGATGAGCCCCATCGACTCGACCCCGAGAAACTAAAGCACGTCCTCGTCGACCTTCGTGTGGGCAGCATTTTGAACTGTGCTGGCCATGCCTACACCCCGGAGAAATGGCACGAGCTCATCGGAGGCATCCAGGACAAAGCGACGGAAAAGCCGTCCGGGATCCCCGTGCTCTACGGCATTGACGCCATTCATGGTCCAACATACACCACCGGCGGCGTGCTGGCCCCCCAACAGTTGGGGCTCGCCGCCACGTGGGACACGGCACTCGTACGGAAGTTCGCCGAAAATGCGGCCCAAGAGGTCTTGGCTTCCGGCATTCCCTGGAACTTCTCTCCGGTCCTGGACGTCGCCCGTGACGCCCGTTGGCCCCGGTTTTGGGAAACCTTTGGCGAATCCCCACGGCTGGTGACTGACATGGGCGTGGCGATGGTCAAGGGATACCAGGAAGGCCCCTCTCCCATCGCGGCCTGCCTCAAACACTACATGGGCTACAGCCGTCCGCTGTCCGGCAAGGACCGCACACCGGCCTGGATTCCCGAGCGCCAGCTGCGGGAGATTTTCCTCCCGCCCTTCGCCGCAGCCGTTGAAGCCGGCGCCGCCACGGTCATGGTCAACAGCGGCGAAACCAATGGCATCCCCGTCCATGCCGACCGCCACATCCTCACCGACATCCTGCGGGATGAGCTCGGATTCGAAGGGCTGGTGGTGACCGACTGGGAGGACATCCGGTACCTCTTCAAGCGCCACAAAGTGGCCGCTGATTACAAGGACGCCATCGAAATGGCCATTCATGCCGGCATTGACATGAGCATGGTGCCGACCGACACGTTATTTCCTGTGCTGCTTGCCGAACTCGTCCGCGAGGGCCGAATCGCCGAATCCAGACTGGACGAGAGCGTCCGCCGCATCCTCAGCGTCAAATACGACCGTGGCCTGTTCGACACCGGTGGAATGCCTCCTTCCATCGAGGACTACCCCGACAAGGCCAGCCTTGAGGGGACCGCGGCGCGAGCCGCCCTCGAGAGCATGACCCTGCTCAAGAATGAAGGTCAGCACGCCGTCTACCCCGATCAACCCATCCTCCCCATCGGAGGCACGGGACGAATCCTGGTGACGGGCCCTACGGCCAACAGCCTAAATGCCTTGAACGGTGGATGGACCGGAACCTGGCAAGGCCGAAACCCGAAGTACAACACACCCGGACGCCCCACCGCGGTCGAGTCCATGCGCGAGGTCTTCGGCGCGGACCGCATTGACCTGGCAGAATTGGACATGGAATTCGGGCAAGCCGACATTGACGCCGTGACACGTTCCCTCCACCCTCGAACGACGCAGTGTGCCGTGGTATTCCTCGGGGAGATGCCGTATACGGAATTCAAGGGCAACGTCGAGACCATTGAACTTTTCCAGAACCAACAGGACCTCGTGAAGGCCATTCACGCCACCGACGTGCCCGTCATCGGAGTCTATGTCGGAGGTCGCCCCCGCACCCACTCTGCGATCGAGCCACTCCTCGACGCCTTCCTCATGGCTTACTTGCCAGGAGACTATGGGGCACGTGCCATTGCTGACGTCCTGAGCGGGGACTTCAATCCCTCCGGCCGTCTGCCTTTTACCTGGCCGCGCCATCCATCCTCGCACCTCACCCACGACTGCAAGCACACTGAACTCAACGAAGGCGGATTCAACCCCCAGTACACCTTTGGTTCCGGCCTGTCCTACTCCCCGGTTCAAACCACCAACCTGGAAATCCTGACGGGAGAATCAGCCAACATGGGGGACACCGTGACCGTCGAGGTTACGCTCCAGAACACCGGCGACCGCAGCACCACCGAAACCGTCATCGTCTACTCGCAAGACCGCGTGGCCAGCATCACCCCCTCCGTGGACGAACTCGCGGCCTACAAACAGGTGGTTGTGCCTGCCGGCGCAACCTCCAAGGTCACCCTCGACGTCCATACTCACAACCTTGGGTTCATTGGACGAAACAACATGTACATCGTGGAGCCTGGGTACTTCGGCCTTCGGATCCAAGACCAGTTCGCTGAGTTTGAACTCATCGCACCCTGACGAAAACACAACTGAAGCAGAGAACTGAAATCAACACCACACCCGATGAAGCACCTCCCCCTTCTTTTGATGACCTGCATGGCATTCTTCCAAATGCAAGCCCAAATGGTCAGCGTCACCTTCAACGTCAATATGGCCAACGAAACCACCTCCCCCGATGGCGTGTACCTCGCCGGCGGAGAGGACTGGGGTGGTCCAGGAGCCAACAATCCCAATCTCATGACCGATGAAGACGGAGACGACATCTGGACCATCACGGTTGAAGTGGAGTCCGGGTATACCGGACTTTACACATTTACCAATGGAACATGCGGGGCAGACTGGTCCTGTAAGGAAAACATCGTTGGTCAGCCCTGTGCTGCAGGTGAGTGGAGCGACCGTGAGTTGGTGAACATCACAGAAGACACCATCATCAACACCTGTTTTGGACAGTGTACTACAGATGGCTCATGCACTGCCACTGGCGGCCCGGTCGATGTGACCTTTCATGTCGACATGGCCAACGAAAATGTCACGAATACCGTGTATATGGTTGGAGATTGGATCTCATGGAGTGAATGGGCCAACCCCATGGAGGACGCTGACGGTGATGGCATCTACACCCTCACGCTGGAGTGCCTGCCTGGAGCGATTCAATGGAAATACCTCATCGATGGCGATTGGGACACCGCTGAAACATTTGACGGCAGTGAATCCTGCACGACAGCACCCGGTGAATACGTGAATCGCCTGTTGATCGTCGAGGGAAGCGACCCGATTGTGCTGGATGCCATTTGCTACAACGGCTGTGATGCATGCGGTGAAGTCACACCCTGCATCGATTCGCTACAGATCGATACCACGATGATGTGCACGACAGAGTGGGCGCCGGTCTGCGGCTGTGACGGCGTGACCTATGGCAACGAGTGTGAAGCCCAATTCTACGGTGGTGTGACCTCCTGGACCGACGGTGAATGTTCTACCGCGTCGACCGTCACCTTCCAGGTCGACATGAGCGAGCAAGACATCCTCGGCCCCATCTACATCACGGGACAAACCATCGACAACTGGGACGGAACGAGCGTCGTGATGAACGATATTGGAGATGGCATCTATGCAGTCAATGTGGAGCTGGACGCTGGGGATCACGAATTCAAGTTCAACAATGGCGACTGGGACGGAACCGAGAACCTCGACAGTCAGGAAGACAGCATGTGCACATTGACCACGATTGACGGGGAGGACACTTTTGTCAATCGGATCATCACGATTGCACCCGGTGCTGGCAACGTCGTGCTGGATCCAATCTGCTTCGAAAGCTGCGAGGAATGTGAGGAGGTCGTGGTGCCCGACACCGAGGTGACCTTCCACGTCGACATGAGCAGTCAAACTGTGGATGGAGACGTCTACGTCACAGGCCCGACCATCGACAACTGGGAGGGAGAAACCGTCCTCATGAGCGATGCCGACGGTGACAATGTGTACTCGGTCACCCTCGATCTGCCGCAGGGCGACCATGAATACAAATTCATGAACGGAAGCTGGAGCGCACCCGAACAGTTGGACGCTCAGGCCGATTCAGCGTGCACCATCACCTCGGCAGGCTTCACCAACCGAATCCTGACCATTTCCTCCGAGGATGCCATGGTGCTCGACACCGTGTGCTTCGAGTCCTGTGCACCGTGTCTCATCAACCATGTCGCAGAACGCAACCCTCTTCAGTTCCGCGTCTTCCCGAGCGTGACCGACGGCGTTCTGACCGTGGCCTTCCCGGCCGCAACGGAAGCCGATGCCAACCTGGTCGTCCGCGACCTCTCCGGCCGCCAGGTCTGCACCGAGAACTTCAACGCCGGCAGCGTCCAGACGGTCGTTGACCTCGGCAACCAGCCCAACGGCTTCTACATCATCCGCGTCAAAAATGGCGCCGCCACGGCCACCGAAACGGTGATTGTCCAACACTGAATCCAACATTGAACCGCACCATGCGCATCCTGCTATTTCTGGCCTGGCTCGTGCCCTTCGGGGCATGGGCACAGTCCACGCCCATCATCGGCAAGGTGACCGACGCCGATGACGGAATGGGACTCCCCGGAGTCTCCGTCGTCGAGAAGGGCACCTACAACGGCACGGTCACGGACCTCGAGGGCAACTACACCTTGATGGTGTCCACGCCCGAGGCCACGTTGACCTTCACTTACATCGGTTACAAAACCACCGACGTGGCCCTCGCGGGCCGAACGACGGTGGACCATCCCCTCGCCGCCGACATCGCCGGCCTCGAGGAAGCCATTGTCATCGGCTACGGAAACCAGCAGCGAAGCAAGATTTCGGGTGCGGTCGGAACCATCGACATCAAGGACGCCACTGCAGTGCCCGTGCTCCGGACGGAGCAGGCGCTGCAAGGCCGTGCCGCGGGTGTCCAGGTGACGCAAAACTCCGGCCAGCCTGGCTCCACCCAGTCCATCCGGATTCGGGGAACGGGTTCCTTGAACAACGCCGAGCCACTGTGGGTCGTCGACGGCATCCCGACCGGGGGCATCGACTTTCTCAACCCGGCCGACATTGAAAGCATTTCCGTTCTGAAGGACGCCGCCTCGGCTGCCATCTATGGTGCGCGAGGTGGAAACGGGGTGATTCTCGTGACGACCAAGAAGGGCGCCAAGGGCCAGCCGGCTCAGGTGACCTACGACGCCTACTACGGCTTCCAGGAGCCGTGGAAGAAAATTGGTCTCCTCAACGCTGAAGAGTACGCCATCCTCATGAACGAGAGCCGTGCCTCCGCCGGCCTCGTCCCCTACGCCCAGCTTGCCGATCCGGCCAGCCTCGGAGAAGGCACCGATTGGCAAGACGCCCTGTTCCAGCGGGCCCCGATCATGAACCACAGCTTCAACTTCACGAAGGGCACCGCCACGTCCTCGACGGCCATCGGCGGAAGCCACTTCGTGCAGGACGGCATCATCGGTGGTGAGAAAGGCCGTTTCGAGCGGACCACCTTCCGCATCAGCTCTCAACAAGAGGCCGGTGACCGGTTCCGCATTGGACAGACGTTGAACTTCACCCACCTCAACCGGAACGCCCTCGCCGAGAACAATGAGTTCGCGACCCCGGTCGTGCGCGCATTGAACATGGACCCCGTCACCCCGGTCACGCGCCCCGACGGATCCTACGCCTACTCCGAGCTCATCGGAAGCGACATCGCCAACCCGATTAACCAGGTGGAGACGACCCACGACAAGTGGACCACCAACCGCTTCGTCGGCAACCTGTACGGCGAATACGACATTTGGCAGAACCTCAAGGTCCGCTCCTCCGTGAACGTGGACCTTTCCTTGGGCTCCCAGAAAATCTTCTCCCCGACGTTCGACCTCGGCATCGGTCCGAACGACCCGAACCGACCCGCTTACGAGTGGCGCGAGGTCAACAGCCTGATCCGCAACGAGAACAAGTGGTCCACCATGCAGTGGGAGAACACCGCCACCTACGACAAGAACTTCGAAAACGGCGACCACATCCAGGCCATTTTCGGGTACTCCGCCCTCTACGGCAACTACCAGAACATCGGCACCTACCGCGACAGCCTCAACTCCAACGACCCGGAGCTGGCCTTCCTGGACAACAGCCTCAACTTCAACGAGCAGGCCCCGAACGCCAGCGGCGGTTACGGTGAGAGCTCCTACCTGTCCAGCTTTGCCCGGATCCAATACGAGATCGGCGACCGCTATTCCCTCTCCGGCACGATTCGCCGGGACGGCTCCTCCAAGTTTGGTGCGAACAACCGCTACGGCATCTTCCCCTCCCTCTCCGCCGCGTGGAACCTCACCGAGATTCCGTGGGTCGTCGAGAAGGACTGGATTGAATTCGCCAAGGTGCGCGCCTCGTGGGGCCGCAACGGCAACGCCGACGGCATCGGCAACTTCGACTTCACTTCCGTCGTGTTCAACGGCCAGAACTACACATTCGGTCCCGAGCAAGTCCAAGTCAACGGCGCCGGCCCCGTCACCACGTCCAACCCGGACCTGAAGTGGGAAACCGTGGAGCAGTTCAACGCCGGAGTCGACCTTGACCTCTACCGCGGCAAGTTCAACGTGGTCCTCGACTACTTCGTGAAGAACACCAACGACATGCTCGCCGTCGTGCCCGTCCCGGGTGTGGTCGGCTTCCTGCCCGCCGCCACCAACGTGGCCAGCGCCCGCAACAAGGGGGTCGAGCTCGCCCTCACCTACCGCGGTGAAAAGGGCGATTGGGAGTACGACGTCAACGGCAACATTAGCGTCATCCGCAACGAGGTCACTGGCCTCGGTGAAGGAGGACAGCCGCTGTCCACCGGTGGCGTGTTCGGCACGGGCAACGACTTCGTCGCCTACACCGACATCGGCCTCCCTATGGCCGTATTCTACGGCTACGAGACCGCCGGCATCTTCCAGACGGACGAAGAGGCGGCCGCCAACACGGCCCAGCCCAACGCCATGGCCGGCGACGTCATCTTCGTCGACCAAAACGAAGACGGCATCCTCGACGAGAACGACAAAACCGTACTTGGAAATCCCCACCCGGACTTCACGTACGGCATCACGGGCAACGTCAAGTACAAGCAGTTTGACCTGAGCCTCTTCCTGCAGGGCTCCCACGGCAACGACCTGTACAACGGCATCTTCCGTTACGACCTGAACACCACCAACCTTCCGATCTCGGCCCTCGAGCGCTGGACCGGAGAAGGCAGCACCAACGAGCATCCACGGATTTCCCACGTGGACGCCAACCAGAACAACCGGGTGTCCGACCGCTTCATCGAAGACGGCTCCTTCCTCCGTGTAAAGAACCTGCAAATCGGGTACTCCCTGCCCGACCGCATCTTGGAGAAGATGGACATCGGCAAGTTCCGCTGCTACATCTCCGCGAGCAACCTGCTCACCTGGACCAACTACACTGGCCTCGACCCCGAAATCGGTTCCCGCGGCACGCTGGAGATCGGCATCGACCGTGGCTTCTACCCCGTCGCCCGCACCATCATCGCAGGCGTCAACGTCACCTTCTAAGACAGAGAACACATGAACCGCACACTCATTCTTCTCCTCGTCCCAGTCTTGCTCATCTCCTGCAAGCAGGAGTTCCTCGAGCGGACTCCGGTAGTCGGCGCCACCGAGGCGAACTTCTACAAGACCCCGGAGGACGCCCTCTCGGCCACCATCGCCTGCTACAACACCCTGCAACAGGAGGTGACCAACATCCAGGGTTCCTCTGGCCTCAAGCCGCACTTCCGCTGGTTCTTCGGGGACGTCTGCTCCGACGACACCGACAAGGGAGGCTCCGGTGACGGCGACGATCCGCAGCTCTACGACTTCGAGCGTTTTCAGGGCAACAGTGCCGGCCAGATGCTCCTCGTCGAGTGGCAGGTGGCCTACCGCGGCATCGCCTACTGCAACCTTGCGCTGCAGAAGATTCCGGACATCGACATGGACGCCGAGGTCCGTGATGCCTACCTCGCCGAAGCGCACTTCATCCGCGCCTACTGGTACTTCAACCTGGTGACCACCTACGGCGGCGTGCCGCTCGTGACCACGCCGCTGGCCTCCACCGAGTACCAGCAGCCCCGCGCCACGGCCGACCAAATCTGGGACCTCATCAAGGAAGACCTGGAGTTCGCCATTGAATTCCTTCCCCAGAGCTACAGCGTCAACTTCCTCGGTCGCGCCACCCGCGGCTCGGCCCAAGGCCTGATGACCAAAGTGTACGGCTACCTCGGCGAATGGGAAGCGTGCTACGCCGTGTCCGGCGACCTCATCAACGAGGGACAATACAGCCTCGATCCTGCCTATGGCAACATCTTCACCGAACTCGGTGAAAACGGCCCCGGCTCGATCTGGGAGATCCAGTACATGAACGCCTCCGGCGGAAACTGGGGCCAGCAGCTCGAGGGCACGTTCACCAACGTATTCCAGCGGGCCCGAGGCCAGTTCAACGGCTACGGCTTCAACCTGCCGACCCAGGACCTCGTCGACGCGTTCGAAACCGGCGATCCGCGCCTCTCCCATTCCATTTTCCAAGAGGGTGATGTGATGGGCGACCGCGGCATCTTCACACTGGACGCCACTGGCATGCCGCACCTGTACTACCCCAAGAAGTACTTCAACAATGCCGCAGAGGAGGCGCCGTTCGGTGACCCGAACCCCAACGGACACACCAACGACCGCGTCATCCGCCTCGCCGACATCATGCTCTTCCACGCCGAAGCCTGCGTGAATACGGGACGAATCGACGAGGCCAACGACATGGTCAATGCCGTTCGCGACCGCGCCCGCGGTGAAGACTGGTGCGCCGGCACGCCTGCGGGCGTTGCACCGTGTGCCGCCCTCCCGCTTTTCGGAGGACCTCATTTCCCGGCAGGCGGTGGACAGCCCATCTTCAACGAAGACGTGACGCTCGAGGACATCTGGCATGAGCGCCGGGTGGAACTCGCCCTCGAAGGACACCGCTTCTTTGACCTTGTCCGCCAAGGCCGGGCTGCCGACGTGATGCAGGCCCACCTTGACGAGCACTTCCCCGGCGCAAGCTACAGCTTCACCGCCGGCGTCAACGAACTCTTCCCCATTCCCAGCAATGAGATCACCCTCAGTGGCGGCCTCATCACCCAAAACCCCGGATACTGATGCGTTTCCATCATTTCCTCCCCCTCGCGGCCCTCTTGTTTGCAGCAGGTTGCCAACCCATCGAAGAAGACGGCATCGATCTGCCGGGCGCACCGGACGCCTCCTTCGAATGGGAATACCTCTACGTCGACACGGCTGCGGTGCCTTATGTCGACTCCAACCGTGTCGTCTTCACATCGCTGGCCGGTGACGGTTTTCTCCACTTCTGGGACTTCGGAAACAACCTGACGAGCAACGCCACGCAGGACACCACATTCTATCCGCAGGCCGGCACGTACGGCGTCACCTACTCCGTCTACGGAGCAGGCGGATCCGGAAGCGCCTCGGACAGCATCTTCGTGGCCAACACCGTCGAGCTCCCCTGCGAGGGCACGCTCGCCCTGTTGACTGGATGCGACAACCAGAAGACGTGGATCTTCTCCGGCGATGCCGGCGCCATCTCGGTGGGGCCGCAGCCCGGCAGCAGCGAATGGTACAGCAGCCCACTCGCCGGGCTCGTGCCCGAGCAGTACGACGACAGCTACCAGTTCACGACCGACGGCCACTACTTCTACAACAACAACGGAGGAACCGTGAACCCCTACGAAGGCTACGTGGTCACCCCGCTCGAAGTGCCCGACACGCTGTCCTACCTCCTGTTCGACGGTGCCGGTATCAATGGCGAGGACCAGATCTACCTGCCCCAAGACGTATTCGGCTTCTGCTGGTTCATGGGCGTGTGGGATGCGGGTCCGAACTTTGACATCATCGAGCTCACCGAAGACCGCCTCGTGGTGTCTGCCCCTCTCCAACTCGGGGACTGCTCCGCAGGGGAGGGCTACTTCACCCTCTACTTCGCCGCCCAATGACCCTCCGCCCGCTGATCTTTCCTGTGGCCTCCATCCTCCTCTTCACCACCTGCGATGGTGGCGAGGAGCAGACGCCCGCCGAGTTCCGGTTCTCCAACGACCGGACCGCCTTCGAGAACGAGGCCAACTCCGTCTTCTCCTTCGACGTGAGGATTGACGAGGCCAAGACCGAAGAGGTGCGCGTCCAATACGCCACGGTGGACGGATCCGCAACCGCTGGCGAGGACTACACCGCCACCTCGGGCACCCTCACGTTTGCCCCAGGCGAAACGAAGAAGTCCATCGAGGTGGAGATCATCGTGGACGAGTGGCTGGAGCCGGACGAGAACTTCACCGTCTCCCTGAGCGCGCCGGAAGGCGGCTACCTCCGGGACAACATCCAGGAGGCCGTGGGCACCATCCGCAACGATGACACGAGCATCCAGATCAGCGATGCGGGCTACAGCACGCCGGACTCCTATCCTGGCATGACCTTGGTGTGGGGCGACGAGTTCGACACCCCCGGTGTCCCGGACCCATCCAAATGGACCTACGATCTCGGCAACGGCAATTGGGGATGGGGCAACAATGAGCTCCAGAACTACACCAACAGTCCCGAGAACGTCACGGTGCAGGATGGTCGGTGCTACATTTTCGCTCGGAACGACGGCGGCTTCACCTCCGCCCGACTGAAGACGCAGGGCATCTTCGACTTCCAGTACGGCCGCGTCGACATTCGCGCCATCCTCCCCATCGGCCAGGGCATCTGGCCGGCGTTGTGGATGCTGGGGTCCGACATCGACCAGGTGGGCTGGCCCGCCTGTGGCGAGATCGACATCATGGAGCTCGTTGGCCATCAGCCGCGCCTCATCCACGGCACGGTGCACTGGGGACCGGACAACGCCAACCGCCAGTACAACGGCGTCATCGCCCCTGCCCTGGAGTTCCCGGCCACGTTCGCGGACGAGTTCCACGTCTTCTCGCTCGAGTGGCAGGAGGACGAAATCAAGCTCTTCCTCGACGACCAGCACTACCACACGATTACCCCGGCCAACATGAATGGGTTCGATTACCCGTTCAACGACGCGTTCTTCTTCATCATGAACGTCGCCATCGGTGGCAGCTGGCCCGGCGACCCGGACGAGACCACACCCTTCCCGGGCTTCATGGCCGTCGACTACATCCGGGTGTTCCAGTAATCGGAGCCCGCCCGAACACGAAGCAGCCCTGCAGTCTCCACTGCGGGGCTGTTTCATTTCCGATATTGAGGGCATGAACGCCACGTACTCCTGCGGCCAATGCGGCATGTCCGTCAAGGCCCAATGCGCCAAATGCGACGTCCCCTTGGAAAACGGTCACCTCGACCTGCCCGACGGTTCTTCCGTTCAAGTCTCCCGCTGCCCGTCCTGCGAGGGCAAGATCAAGTCGCCCCTCTGCTGCGGCGCCGACATGACCTGCAGCGCGTGACCCGCCAGCCCCCCCGACTCGGTGCTGGCCTCCATCTTGGCCTCTACCTCATCCTTTGGGCTGCCATCTCGGCCCTGCTCGTGTCCTGCCAGACGGGAAACGACCTCCCTGCCCTCGGGGACCACACCGTCGTGCTGTGGTCCGCTGACACCATGGCCTTCGTGCCCGGCCGGCCCATGGATACGGTCCTGACCGACCGAGGCGACTTCCGCCTCGATGCCGGCCGCATCCGGCTGAAGCCGATCGCCTTGCCCCACCGCGACCGACAGTGCGCCATCACCGTGGACGTCAGCTTGCGCTCCGCCGGCGACCCGTGGGACAAGAGCGGCACCCTGTTTGCCTTTGCGGACGGGGCGGGCCGCGACTACCTCCAGCGTATGCAGCAGGGCGGCGATGCCGACACCATCGGCTTCGCTGGCATTGTGTCCGACCCGGAGGAAGCCAACCGGGAGCCCGCCCTCGAGTTGCTGCGCTTCATCACCCCCTTCGGCGTCGGCCACTTCAGCCACAGTGAACGCGCCCAAGCCTTCAAGCCAGAATCCGTCGGCGCTTGGGCCGACAGTGTCCACTGGTCCGCGGACCTCTCCCACATGCAATCGTGGCTCACCGACACCGACACACTGTGGGTCGGCATCTACATCGACACCTGGACTGCTGAAGGCTACAATGTGAGCGCCAGCATCACCATGGAAGAGAGTGACCTCCCCTGCGATGTCGCCCTCGATCAGACCACCCGCCCGCTCCTCAACACGACCAAGCTCGCCCACGACCAGCGGCCCTACACGGCCTTCCCCGAAAGCCCGCTCACGGTCCCATTCACCCTCGACGCCGCCTCAAAGGGCGCCACCCTCGACTTTCTGACCACGGGCCACGGCGGCCATGCGGGTGGCGACGAATTCACCGAGCAAGAGCACCTCCTCCTCCTCGATGGCGACACCCTGAAGCGATGGACCCCTTGGCGCACCGACTGCGGCGCTTACCGCAGGTTCAACCCGACGAGCGGTTTCTGGCCCTCCACCTACGTCGTCCGCGGCGACACCCTCGAGGAGCGCGTTGCCTCTTCCGACCTCAGCCGCTCCAACTGGTGCCCGGGCGACGATGTAAAGCCACTCCGCCTCGAACTCGGCGACCTCGCCGCCGGCGAGCACACCCTCGAAATCGCCATTCCCGGCGCTCAATCCTGGACGGACAGCACGTTCAACTTCTGGAACATCGCCGCCACACTCCACCACCCATGAGCCTGACCTGCTACCGCATCCACGCCTTCACCCTGGACCCGTTCGGTGGCAACCCCGCCTGCGTCATCCCCATGACCCGGTGGCCGGACGACGCTTGGATGCTGAAAATGGCCCAGGAAATGGCGGTGGCCGAGACCGCATTCATCGTCCCCACCCCGGACGATCCCGAGGCCGAATTCCACCTGCGCTGGTTCACCCCTGACATCGAAATGGACCTGTGCGGCCACGCGACCCTGGCCAGCGCCCACACTGTCCTTCACCACATCACACCCAACGCGGAAGCCGTTCGCTTCAACTCCGCCAGCGGCATCCTGACGGTGCGCAAGACCGACGACGGCCGGCTCGAGATGGACCTCCCCTCGCGACCACCGGAGCCCGCCAAATTGCCAGAGCCCATCGCCAACGCCCTGAACCACGCCCCCACTGCCGTCCTGAAGGCCCGCGACTACGTCCTCGTCTACCCGGACCAGGCCACGGTAGACGCCATCACCATCGACCGCGCAGAATTCGACCAGATCCACCTCGGCCACGGCGGCGTCATTGTGACCGCACCCGGCGACGACGTCGACTTCGTGTCCCGCTTCTTCACCCCACAGGCCACCATTCTGGAGGACCCCGTCACGGGTTCGGCCCACTGCTCCCTCGTCCCCTACTGGAACACCCAAACCGGCCAGACGGCATTCTGGGCTGAACAACGCTCCGCCAGACGTGGCCAACTGCACTGCGCCCTCGACGGCGACCGCGTGAAGGTCCGCGGCCACGCTCTTACCTTCAGCGTCGCCACCCTCGCCTAACCGGCAAGGCTCAAGTCCCGACGGGACTAAGAGATCGACGGCTTCGGGGCGATGGCACAGACGTCTCAGTTCGTGCGGAAGGCCTCAGGTTCCTTTGTGCGGAGCGTGCTAGTTTCGGTGGCCATGGCATTGACCCCCACCACCGAGATCCCCCTGGGCTTTGAGGCCCCCGACTTCCAGCTTCCCAATGCCGTGGATGGACAACTCGTCCATGGACAGTCCCTCATGGAGGAGCGCCCCTCGGTGGTCGTGTTCATGTGCAACCACTGCCCCTTCGTGGTGCACATCCTCGACCAGCTCACCGCGATGGCGCGCGATTACGGTCAGCGCGGCATCCAATTTATCGCGATCTCCAGCAACGATGTGGCCAACTACCCGATGGACGGCCCGGAGGAGATGAAGGCGCTGGCGGAGGAATGCGGGTTCGATTTCCCCTACCTCTACGACGAGACGCAGGAGGTGGCGCGGGCGTACGATGCAGCGTGCACGCCCGATTTCAGCGTGTTCGATGCCGACCGGCGGTGCGTGTACCGCGGGCGGTTCGATGCATCGCGTCCGGGCAATGACATTCCGGTGACGGGCGAAGACCTGGCCCAAGTGTTGGACCACCTGCTCGCCGGGGACCCCGTGCCTGCAGAAGGTCAAGCGCCCTCGATGGGGTGCAACATCAAATGGAAGGCTTGAGGGCGGACTGAACCTCTGCGAAGTGGGTCACCCTGACCAGTCCAGGGTCGGCAGGGGCACCGTCTGGGTCCAGAAAACGAAGGCGTTTGGGGCAGTGCGGAAGAAGCAGGAACCCATTGTCCTCGAAGCGCCCAGCGTGCTCTGCGCGCAACCATACCCCAGCTGTCGGAGCACCCGTTTTCAACATCACGCCGTCACCGGTGGGCTCCACCCGCACCGACGAAGCGGGCCAATCCACTTGGCTCACGGGCCGCGGAAAAAAGATGCCTTCGTCAACGATCTGACCTGTCTCATTGCGCCACGACCAAGCGCACAAGGCCTCCTGTGACCAAGGCATGAAGGACAACCTCGCTTCGGAGAAAGCCGAGACGTCCAAGGCCCTCTGCCCGCTGGTGAGGGTGTCTCCGGTCAGGGACAGGTGCGCCCAAGTCAGCGTGCCGCGCACCGGGTCCGGTCCGGCGTTGAGGGCCATCCAAGATGACGCGCTGCGGTCCGGCACGATGCGGACCGGCTGGTTGGCATGGCGCACGGCGTGGTGGGCCAACTTCCACCGGCCGGCATGGTCCACCGTCGACCACGACACGGTCGGCCAGACGTCGTCCAACTGCCAATACAAGGAGCCCGATGTCCGGCCTTGAGAGCAACGGTGACGCTCCACAGCCTGCCGGAGCCCTTCGGCTTGGGTCAGCTGGCTCATATAAGTCCAAGCGGCGAGTCGGTCACCACCAGTCCAATTGGCCACATCCACCGCCTCGGGGTCGGCGAAGTACATCGCGGCATAGTGCCGCATCATGTCCCACCCATCAAAGCCCGGTTCGAGCCAGTCCATGGTGCAGCGTTGGCGAAACTGCAGGGTGGCATCCGTCCAATCCTGCACCCCAACTTCCTGCAACGTGCGGCGATCCGGCAAGCTCTGCAAGCCGAATTCGCTCGCAAAGCGCCCCGCTTCGTCCGTGTAGTACTCAAACCCGGTCTTGCCAAACCACACCCCCCAATCGTGCTGGTCGCCCGACGCTTTCGGTTGTTCCAGATCAAGGTGGTGGGGAGAGGAAGGTTGGTATTCCCCTCCTTCCAATCGGGCCACCAATTCCGGCAAGGCCGCTTCGAAGACCACCTGATACGCCCGGGCGACCGCCGCGGAATCGGCGCCGTGCAGTCCATACATGTCTTGCCATCCCCAGTCGCGCCACGCCTTCTCCGACTCGTTGTTGCCCGCCCAAATCGCCAGCGACGTCCGGTTCCGAAGGCGCCTCACCTGCTGCTCGGCCTCAGCGAGGAAGTTGGCTCGCCATGCCGCATCGCCCGGTACCATGGCGCAAGCGTTCATGAAGTCCTGCCACACGAGAATGCCCCATTCATCGCACAAATCGTAAAGCCGCTCGTCTCCATAGTGGGCACCGCCCCAGAGGCGGACCATGTTCATGTGGGCCGCCACAGCATCCTCGATCACCCTGCGCCATCGGGTCTCCGCGCGGACCGGAAAGAAGTCGGGCGGAATCACATTGGCCCCGCGGGCCTGAACCGGAACGCCATTGACCACGCATTGCATCGCGTGGCCATGCGCATCCGGAGCCCGGTTCCAAGCCAGTGTTCGGATGCCGAAGCGCCAATTCGCCCTTTGTCCGTCCGAACCTGAGAGCAGCAGCTGATACAGTGGCTGGTCGCCCATGCCGTTCGGCCACCAGAGATCGGGGTGGGCCACGGTGAACTGGTGGGTCACCGAATCGATGCGGACCCATTGCATGGCGACATCCTGGCCGTCTTTCTGCAGTCGGGCAGTGATGTCCGACACGGGACGCTCCCAACGCACACGACAGTTGGCCATGGCTGTGTCCGCAGATTCCACCATCAGCCGAAATGGCGGCAATTCCAAGTCCGTCCGCACCCAACGAACGGGCTTCCAAATCCCACTGGTCGCGAGTCGGGGGCCCCAGTCCCAGCCGTAGTGGTACATCGCCTTCCGCGTGACCGCGCTGGTCTGGCGCCCAATCGGCTTGGCCTCATTGCTGGCGGGCACCGGCCAAGGCGACCCATCCAAGGCAGCCTGCCCCATGCGAATGGGACTGAGCAAGCGCACGACCAAGGTGTCGTATCCAGCAAGAGACAAGTCGGCCTCAGGGATGCGCCAAGTTCGGTGCATGTTGTTGGCAGACAGCACCCCGACCCCATTGACCTCGACCTCGGCATACGTGTCCAACCCAGCGAATTCCAGCGCCCATTCCCCATCATCAGGCGGACTGTGCAACACCGTGCGATAGGTCCAATCCCGATTTTCAACCCATTGAACGTCCAACTCGGACTGGTCCGCAAAGGGGTTCGGAAGGAGATTGTGGACCAAGAGGTCGGTGTGAATGGAGCCCGGCACATCCGCTGTTCGCCAGAGACCACTGGTGTCCTGGAACGTCCAAGACTGGACTTCCAAAGCAGTGGGTACCGGAACGTCTCCGCACCCCGCCCAAAAAACCAGACAACAGCACCCCCCCAGTAGAACAGACTTCAATCCAAAAGGCATCGAGCAAAAGGTAGGACGTCCACGAGATGTGGCCATCGCAGGAAGCCGTTGACACCGCTCTGTACGTCCCATGCGCATTGGATTTCAAAGTACTTCCAAGGCATCCGTAGATCACCTCTGGCTTGGTACATCCCGAATACCCGGACTGAGGCTGTCCAAAACCCTATACTGCGTCACCACGGGGCTGTCGACTTCATTCAGTGCCTGGTTCGACAAAAACCAACCCAAAATCGAGCAACACCCTCTTTTGTTGAAGGAACAAAAACAACAAGTTTCACAAATCCTAATTGGCACACCAGACTGTCAGCAATCCCTTCATTTCAAGTAGATTAAGTGTGATTCCTACCTTACTTTTAAGGCACACCTTATCTGTTCAATGAAACATTTACTTCCCTTTCTCGCGGGCTTCGTCGCCTTCGTCGTTGTCAGCAGCGTTTTCTATATGGCCATCATGCCATATCCGACCAGTTCTTGCGTCGTACCGCAAGATCAGATGAATGTGGGCGCCATGTTGTTTGGCAATTTGCTCATGGTCGGCCTCGCCACCTACATGGTCAACCTCGCAGGCGACTACTCCCTTCGCAACGGCGCCATTCACGGAGCCGTCGCCGGCCTCACCGCCAATGGGTTGCTCAACATTTTCGTCTACGCCTTCTTCACGTGTGACGGCGGTCACATCTTCCCCATTGCGGAAGTGGGCATGGACATTGTCGCCAACGTGATCTTCATGGGCATTGCAGGCGCTCTCATCGGCATGATGTACCAGCGCGGAGCTGCCAAAGCAGCTTGATGATGAGTACACGCACTTCTCTGACCGTCATCAGCCTCGTCTATTTGGCACAGGCATTCGGCATCTTCCTCGGTGCCCGTGCCATTGCCACCGGTGCCTTCCCGGGCATCGCAGAGAGTGAAATGGCCCTGCTCGTCGGCACCTCCATGCATGAAGCCCTCGCTGGCATCGCCTTTTGCACGGGAATGGTCCTGTGGTTTTCTAGAAACCTCGAAGCTGGAGCCGATCAAGTCCTCAAAGGATTTGCCATCGGCACGTTGGGCATCATTGGCGTTGCTTCCTACCACATGGCCACCATGCCTGTGGAGCCGCCGATTCCCCTGCTCGTGATCATGCTCGGCCTGGCCATTTACGCTTGGCTGTCCGCCTCCCGGGCGGGCTCCGCTGCAAAAATGGCCACAGCCTGACCTTCTTTCCTTTCATGAAAAGCCTCCGAAGCGATTCGGGGGCTTTTTTTTATGCCATGGCTTTGGAAGAGAAATGGGCACAGGCTTGAAGCCAATTCGTTGAGGAATTTACCTCAGGAGGACTTCTCGTCCTTGCCTGGTTTGTGCTGCTCGTGGGTGCGACGGCGTTTTTCCGTCATGCGGTGCAACTCCTCTCCCCAATCGTTCAAGTCCTCCGGGTCCTCCGGGTTCCATGCAGGCGGTCGCTTGGGGTACACGTTTTTCAAATCGCGCTTGCGTCCCATGACAGGGTAACCATCGAAGGGCTTTTTCCGTTCAAGAAAGGGGCACATCCCGAACCATTTTGATCATGAAGCAACGCACCTCCTCCCTCGGCATTCGAGCAGTACGGCCCAATGAATCCGGCGCCTTGTGGGACATCGCCCTTCTCACCGACGGCAATGTCATCTTCCCGTCCGTCGGGGTGACTGTGCCCTTCTCCCGCAACGATGCGGGCATACCCGTCACTTACTGACCGCGCCCCGAATCCTCGATCCCAGCCCTTTCAACGCGAGGGCCGCGCTGCCCACCAACAGGCCGAGCAAGCCGTCCACAACAAGACCTGGCCACCCGTGGAAGAGGTGGTGCACAGCGTCGATGTGGTGGAAGATGCCGCCTGCAACGAGGAGCAGCGCCACCGTGCCGACGTGGCTGATGACGCGGATGAGCTTCGGCAACGCCCGGACCATCCCGCGCCCGAGCTTCTGGGCCCAGACCTCATCCCGTTTGGCCAGCGCCATGCCCACGTCGTCCATGCGAACAATGAGCGCCACCAAGCCGTAGACGCCCACAGTCGCCACGAGGGCGATGATGGACACGACCAACACCTGAACCATGAGCTCGGCATCGACCACCTGACTCAAGGCGATGATGATGATCTCCACCGACAGGATGAAATCCACGAGCACGGCAGAACGAATGCGCGTCTTCTCATCCGGCCGCTCCACAGGACCTGAACCATGATCCGCGTGGGGACGCAGGGTGTGGACCACCTTCTCGGCGCCTTCGTAGGCGAGATAGACACCCCCTGCAAGGAGGATGGGCTGGATGAGCCAGCCGGCGAAAGCGCTGAGCAGGAACGCCAGCGGCAGAATGATGAGCTTGTTGAGGAAGGACCCCTTGGTGATGGCCCACAGCACCGGGAGCTCCCGTGAGGCCGGGAATCCCACCGCCTTTTCCGCATTGACCGCCAGGTCGTCCCCGAGGATGCCGGCGGTCTTCTTGCCGGCCACCTTGGTCATCGCCGCCACATCGTCCATGACGAGGGCGAGGTCATCGAGCAGGGCAAAGAATCCAGAGGGCATGGACCGAATCTACTTCACCACCGGCAACGGGCGGATCCGGCCGGTGCGGTAAACAGTGTCGCCATGAAAGATGACCCGCGAATGGGGCCAACGCCTGTCCACCGGGCCAGGCCCCAAGGGCGATGCACAACTTCCAACGTCACGGTGTCGCCGAGCATGGCCGCCTTCCATTCCGCCCCGTCAATGCCCATGCCGAGGGCACGGTTCAGGTAGTAATGGCTGGAATCGCCGGCGAGCCGCATCTGCAGGTCCTGGCTCTTTTCACTCCAACCGAGGTGGGACACCACGCCCGTTACCGTGCGCTCGGGCTCCACGCGGTCGTGGACAATCGGCGGCATGAACAACACGAAAAAGGCCACCACGAACAGGCCACCCAGAACCGCCAACAACCGCCACACCATCATGGGGCCAAGATCGCCGCCTCATGTCGCACAAGGCAACCGTGAGCCAGGGTTTCCCGCCGGCCGAAGCCCAACTCGAGCAGGCCTCAGAGGCCTTGGAGTGATTCGTAGGCGCCGGCGTTGAATACGGCATTGAAGCCTTTGGCGCGGAGCAGCTTGACCGCTTGACCGCTGCGGTTGCCACTGCGGCAGTAGAGATAGTAAGACTTGGCGGGGTCCAGTGACTGCATGGCCTCTTCGGTCCAAGCGCCAGCCAGCCAATCGAGCTCCTGGGCGCCCGTGACCATGCCCCCGGCGGTTTCGCCCGGGGTGCGGCAATCGATGATGACAGCATTGGCGTCCTGAACGGCGCCTGCGACCTCCTCTCGGGAGCAGTCGGCATTGGGTTTCATGAAGAACATCCTGCGGGTTTTTATCCAAAGGTCTCATCACACAGACCCACGAAGCGTGACCCAAGTTGCACCCCCTGGCCTTGAAGAATCCGAGAACCTATTCGACCTGCAGAGCTTGTTGGGCGACGATGAAGTCGTAGGCCAGCTCCGCCAACGTTTGCGGGACCCCATCGGCATCCAGCACCGTGGCGCCCCAAGGCCCGTGGCCCGCACCTTCGAGGTCGTAGAGAATGTTGGGCACGCCCATGTCGTCCCACGTCGACTGCAACAGCAAAGCATTGACAAAGGGCACAGTCGGATCCGCCGTCCCGTGGACCATGAACAATGGCTTTGTCGGTTCCGCGGATGTCCTTCTCGTCTTGGCTCAATTCGGGGCCACCTGTCCATGACACATCGTGCCTCCATTGTGGACTCCAACTGTCGACTTCATTCATCCAACAGTGGATTCACGGCACCAGACTGGTCCTCAATGCATGGACCTTTCGGCTCCCTTCGATCAGCTTCGCCGCCTGATCGAAATACAGCGTTTGATTTCGGTCACTGACGGCTTCATCCGGACGGGGATGGATTTCAACCATCAGGCCATCAGCTCCTGCCGCCACTGCCGCGAGCCCGACGTCCACCACATGACGACGCAGTCCCACTCCATGAGATGGATCGGCAATCACCGGCAGATGTGATCGCGCTTGCAAATACGAGATGGCATTCACATCAAACGTATTCCGATACGCGCTTTCGAAGGTTCGGATGCCCCTTTCGCACAGCAAAATGCGCTCGTTTCCCACATTGTAGATGTACTCAGCACATTGGAGGAACTCCTCGATTGTGCCGGACATGCTTCGTTTCAGCAGGACCGGTAGACCCGATTGACCCACGGCTTCCAGCAAATTGAAATTCTGCATGTTTCTGGCTCCGATTTGAAACACATCCACCTTGTCGACCATGGCTTCGATCTGGGCCACTTCCATCACTTCGGTCACAATGCCGAGTCCATGTCGATCGGCCACCCGCCGGAACACATCCAGCCCCTCCAGCCCCATGCCCCGAAACGAATAAGGACTGCTTCTGGGTTTGTACACGCCTCCACGCATCATGCTGACCCCTTGTGCTGCAAGAAAGGCGGCAACGGACTCCAGTTGATCCTCTCCCTCTACGCTGCATGGTCCCATGATCAACTGAAAGTCCCTCGGACCGAAGTCGACCTCACCTGCCCGGACGGTCGAGCGACCCTGCTTCCATTGGCTGCTGACGAGCTTGAAATCATCGGAGATCCGGTGGACATCCCGGACACCGGGACATTGTCGGATGCGCCGTGGATCCGGCAGGTCACCGGCATACACGACGAACATCGTGGAATCCGCGGTTTGCACAAGCCGAGACCGCACATGCAAAGACGCGAGAAAGGCTTCAGCTTCCTGAATCACTTCAGAGGAAGATGGATGATGAAGTTGGACGATCATGGTTGCGAGTGGGGGGTGAACAGATTTAAAAACGCGATTGCCCGTTGGACTGCCTCGGATTCAGAAGGCCTGCTTTCCCCAATGGGGCCGAGCGCACGGAGAAAGGCCGAGCCGATGATGGCCCCATCCACGAAGCCCTCCAATTGCTGGATGTCCGCGGGATCAGAGATTCCGAATCCCGCCACGATGGGGCAACGCGTTCGATGGTCCTGAAGGCCCTCGAAAAAGGCCGTCCTGTCCACCGACTGGGCGTCTCCGGTCAATCCAACATTGGCCACACCGTAGACAAAAGCTGTGCTCTTTTCAAAGGCCTCATCCATGGACTCCTCGGTGCTCGTCGGGCTGACGAGGAAGGACATGGTCTGGCCATTCGCTTCGAGGACGCTCCGAAAATCACGGTCATGCGAGGCATAAGGAAGATCGGGAAGGATGAGGCCCGAGGCCCCCGCATCCCGCGCTTGCGTCACGAAGGCCTCAACACCGCGGCGGTACACTGGATTGCAATAGCCCATCAGCATCAAAGGCTTGTCACAGGAAGCACGAAACCCGCTGGCCAGCGCAAAGACATCATCCAATTTGGTGCCCTGTGCCAACGCGATTTCGGACGCCCTCTGAATGGTGGGACCGTCCGCCAGCGGGTCACTGAATGGCATGCCCAGCTCAACAAAGGAAACAGCAGGGTGATTCGCCAAGACCTTCAGCAACGCCTGACTTGTCTTCATGTCCGGGAATCCAGCGGTCAGAAAAATGGAGAGGTTCACCCGATTGTCTTCTCTCAAAATGGACATCAGCTCCTTCATCATTCACCGGGATTTTGGATGTAGTTCTTCAGGTCCTTGTCTCCCCTTCCACTCAAATTGAGAATGACCTCTTCACTCCCAGACCAGTCGGCCCGTAGGGTCCAAGCCAAGGCATGGGCCGTCTCCAAGGCGGGAAGAATCCCCTCAAGACGGGTGCAAAGCAGTCCCGCTTGCAGCGCTTCTTCGTCCTCGGCCGCCGCTGTGCGGAGCCTACCCGTGGACGCAAGGTGTGCATGCAAGGGACCAATCCCGGGGTAGTCCAAGCCCGCACTGATGCTGTGGGCCTCTTCGATTTGCCCCTCATCATCTTGGAGAATCATGGTTTTGGCACCATGAAGGATGCCTGGACTTCCCTTTTCAATCGTCGCTGCAGTCCTTCCGCTTTCCACGCCAGCCCCGGCGGCTTCCACTCCAATCAATTCAATGTCTTCGTCAAGAAATGGGAGGAACAGCCCCAAAGCATTGGACCCCCCACCCAGACAAGCGACGAGATGACTCGGTTTGATCCCCTTGGTTTGACAGGCAGTCTTGGTCTCCTCTCCAATGATGCCATGGAATTCAGCCACCATCATCGGGTACGGATGAGGCCCCACAGCAGAGCCAATCACGTAATGGGTTTCCTCCGGATGGGCAATCCAATGCCGCATGGCCTCATTCGTCGCATCCTTGAGCGTCTGAGATCCTGTGTTCGCCGACCGCACCTCCGCACCGAGGAGGCGCATGCGTTCGACATTGGGCTGTTGCCGTTCCATATCCTCTGCTCCCATGAACACGGTGCACGGCAAACCGGCCCAAGCGCAGGCCGTGGCCGTGGCCACACCATGCTGACCCGCACCGGTCTCGGCGATGATGTGGCGTTTCCCCATGCGCATCGCCAGCAAAACTTGACCCACTGCATTGTTGATTTTGTGGGCCCCTGTGTGGGCGAGGTCCTCCCGTTTGAACCAGACTGAAGTTCCACAACGCTCACTCCAGCGGTCTGCCCGCTGGAGCGGAGTGGGCCTGCCCACAAAATCTCGCAACAAGTCCGCGTAAGTGGACTTGAATTCCGCGTCTTTCCAAGCGTCTTCGAAAGCCTGTTCCAGGTCGATGAAATTCCGGCGCAGCATTTCTGGAATGAACTGCCCGCCGAACTCTCCGTAATAACCGTTCCGTATGAGGGGATGCTGCGTCATGATGTGCAGAGGTGTTTGAATTGATGAATGAGCTCGGGAGACTTGATGCCCGGGGAGGTCTCCACCCCGCTGTTGAGGTCCAATCCAGAGACCCAGTCCGGCAACTTGAGCAGCTTCGCTTTCGGAATCCTAGGATGGAGCCCGCCTGCCAGAATCACCTCGACGGAAGGCGCCTGCCACCGGGACAACGCCGTCCAGTCAAACGGCCTGCCTGTCCCGCCTCCGGCCTCACTGGGTGTATCCAACAAGAGCCGCTCAGTTTCCGGCCACACAGACGGGAACGCGTCATCCACCATGGAGTGGACCTGAACGGGCTGTCGGCCATGGTCTCGAACGAGTTCTGCGGCCGCTCTAGCGTACCCCCCATGCAATTGGACATGCGTGCAGGACAAGCCCGCTGAGAAGGCCGCATCCAGCTCAGTCAAGGAAAGGCCGCGAACGACCCAATGACGCTCGACCAGAGGGTCCAATCGGCGGGAGGTCTCCAGCAAGTCCACCACGTCTTCGACCTCCACATGACGGGGAGAAGGCGGACAGGAAATGACGCCGATTGCATCCACACCCGACAAGAGAACGTTTTGCAGGTTGTCCTCCGCGGTCAATCCGCAGACTTTGATGTGAAATTGCCTTGTCATTCCCCCTTCACGTCCGTCAATTCCCGCACGATTCTAGCACATTCCTGGTGGGGAAGGCTGTTTCTCAGAAATGCATCTCCAATCAGGAAACCGGAATAACCCAGAGCCCGAGCGGCTGCGATGTCCGGCGCCCCCTGCATGCCACTCTCGGCGACCCAAACGCTGTCCTTCGGAAGGTCAGACACCATCCGTTCGAACCGGTGGGCATCCATATCCAGCGTGCTGAGGTTCCTCGAATTGACCCCGACCATATCGATGCCGGGCGTCCACAGGTCGAGATCTTCGACGCCATGGCATTCAAGCAGGACCTCCATCCCGAGGTCATGGGCCAAGCCGACCAACTCCGCCACTTTCGACTTGTCGAGCAAGGCGGCAATCAACAGGATCACGTCCGCCCCGGCCGCCCTCGCCTCGTGCACCTGGTAGGGTTCAAGCATGAAATCCTTGCGCAGGATGGGACAGAGATGCAGCCTTCGCGCCAACCTCAAATCCTCCAGTGAACCTTGGAAGTGATCCGGCTCAGTGAGAATGCTCAACCCACTGCACCCCGACTGCATATATCCACGGGTGGTCTCAGACAAATCGGCATCGAGGCGATACGCACCCCGCGAAGGAGACGCCCTTTTGAATTCGGCGATGATGCCATTCTTGTCTGGCCGAGTCAGGTAATCGACCAAAGACAGACACGGCACATCGTAGTGCGGGGAGGTCTGCAATTGCGGAATGGGAACACGGGCTTCTTGCCCCGGAAGGGACTGGCGAAGCCCGGTTACGATGGTGTCGAGTGCGGCGTTCATGAAATCAAGGATTGAAGATGGTCATAGGCACGCCCGGAGTCGAGGAAGTTCAAGGCGCGGAAGAAGGCCGCGTCCAGCGTGGCCTCGGCATCCCATACGGTCAAGGCCAAGGCGGCATTGGCCGCCACCACACGGCGTTGGTCTACGGTGCCTTCCCCTTTGAGGATATTGGACAGCAGCTGTGCGTTGTCCTCTGGAGTCTCCGCACCGCCAATGGCACCCGGCACCAACGGCGTCAATCCGAAGTCCGCCACGGTCACCTTGTGAAAGTGGCTTCGGGTCGAATAGACGCGCACATCGGACGTAAGCGAGATTTCATCGTGCCCATCCAAACTGTGCACCACAGCCGCTTGGATGCCCATCCGTTCCGTGCACCAGGCATACAACCGCTGGGTTCGCAGGTCAAATGTGCCCGTCATCTGGTGGGTGGGAGAGGCCGGATTGCTCAGCGGCCCCATGATGTTGAACAGGGTACGAACCCCCAAGGCCGAACGGACCGAGGCCACGTTGCGCATGGCCGGGTGAAAGAATGGGGCATGGAGAAATACACTGCCCTTGTGTTCAAACAACCGCCTCGCGTCCTCTGCTGTCTGAGGAAAACGATAACCGAGGCTCTCAAGCACATTGCTGGACCCACACGTGCTGCTCACCCCGTAATTCCCGTGCTTCACCACCGGCACCCCCATGGCTCCCATGAGGAAAGCAGTGGCCGTGCTGATGTTGAAGGTGTCCTTTCCGTCCCCTCCGGTTCCGCAGAAATCCATGCAGGCCACCCCACCAAGATCCACGGTCTGGCCGTGCTCCAACATGGCATCCCGGAATCCGAGGATTTCCTCGAGGTGAAGCTCGCGGTGATTCAAAGAGGCCAACGCCGCGGCCAGATGAACATCGGACATGGACCCCGACATCATGTCATTCATGACGGCCTGTGCCTCCGAACGGTTAAGGCGCCTCATGTCATTCAAGCGATTCAAGTCAATCATGTCGAGGGGAATTGAGAAAGTGAACCATCATCTCGAGACCCGATGGAGTCATGACGCTTTCCGGGTGGAATTGCACCCCTGCCCATGGGCAGGTGTCGTGCTCCATGGCCATGACGAATCCCTCGTCATCGCGTGCCGTCGGCTTCCAACCGTCCGGCACCCCATCGACCACCCAGCTGTGGTAACTGCCGACCTGAAAGGGACATTCCGGCCATTGGAAAGAGTGGGAGGCCCTGACCTCATTCACCATTCTGAGTTTGCCGTGACGGGGCCGATCCAAGAGCGCAATGCTCCCTCCATGGATCTCCGCCATCGCTTGCATGCCCAGGCAAACGCCCAACGCGGGCGTTCCCTCCGGCAAGGACCGGAGACAGGCCACAAGGTCAGGATGAGCGTCGGGGGTGGAGGGCCCAGGACCGAAAATGACGGCCTTCCATCCCCCGTCCATGTTGTGCCGGCCCTCTGCCGCGCGCATCACCCGACAGGGTGAACCCGTGGCTTCTTCCACCAAAGCCGCCAGGTTGTGGGTGAAGGAATCAAAGTTGTCGATGATGAGCACCGTCTTTTCTGTGGTGTGCATGGCCATGGAATCAAATGGTTTCGGCCAAATCCATGGCCTTGGCAAGGGCGTGCAACTTCCGTTCTACTTCATCCGCCTCGGATGCGGGAATGCTGTCCATGACCACTCCAGCGCCTGCCTGATAATGCAACCGGCCTGTTTTGGAAACGAATGAGCGAATGACAATGGCGTGGGTGCAATCTCCATTCAGACCGTAACATCCGACTGCGCCTCCATACAGCCCGCGTGCATGAGGTTCATGTGATGCAATCAACTCAATGGCCCTCAGTTTGGGAGCCCCGCTCAATGTGCCTGCGGGGAAGGTGTCCCCAAAAATTCGAGCGGCATGCACTCCCTCTCGGAGCCGGGCCTGAACATGGCTCACGAGATGGATGACGTGGCTAAACAGTTGAACCTCCTTGAACCGGCTGACTTCACTGCGGTGACAACTGCGGTTGAGGTCATTCCGCGCGAGGTCGAGCAGCATCGTGTGTTCTGCATTTTCCTTTTCACTCGACTTCAATTCCTGGATGGCCCTTTCGTTCTCCTCTTCTGACTCTGTGCGCTTCACCGTTCCGGCGATGGGGTGAACTTCGGCGATGCGGTCGCGGACCAACAGTTGCGCCTCCGGACTGGAACCAAACAGCCTTCGGTTTCCATCATCCAAATAGTAGAGAAAAGGGCTCGGGTTGATGCTCCGCAAAGCGCGATACACCTGAAAATCATCTCCAGTGAAGGCCTGCTCGAAGTGCCGGGAATACACCACTTGGAACACCTCACCCTCATGGCACTGCCGAATGCCAGCCTGCACCATCTGCTCAAATTGGCTCCGGGTCAAACTGGACTCCACCTCCCCTGACTTGAAAAACGGGGCCGGCGCCGGAGCGGGTGACGCGAGCCTCTTCAAGAGCGATGGCAATGCCGGAGTCTCTCCTGCCGGACAGAACTCCCAACACTCCAACACTTGCTTGAAATGATCGAAAATCATGACGAATCGAAACAGGGAATACTGCACGACAACATCGCTGTCGCCCCCTCCTGGGTGCGGCTGTCCATCCGGATCCATGCCGTCCACCGCTTCGAAATCCGTGGTCCCATAAATGCCCAGGAATCCACCTTGAGTCTTCGCCTCCGGACAGTCAATGCCCTCCAGAAACGCCTCAATGGACTCGGCATACCCCGACTGTCTCAAGGCCTCGCGGGTCAAGGTCAATGTCTCAAGTGGATCGAAGGCCACAACACTGTGGGCGTCCTCCCGGCTGTGGTAATCCGTGCTTTCAAACAGACACGATGCGGGCCCTTCATCCCGGAGGAGGAGATAAGCCTGGACCGGAGTCAGTGAATCACTGAGTTGCCGATGATGGTGAAGTGTGTAGGTCATAAAACAAAAAACCCCCTCGAGTGGAGGGGGCGATGAGTGTGATGGTCTGAAAAATCAACTGTACACGCGCGCACCTCCGTTTTCGAAGGGCCACCACCACTGTTGGATGTTGTTCCGCTGCATGGCTCTAAGATAGGGACTGATGGACTGGCTTGTGTCCCCAACCGAAGCCGGCCCGTCATTGAGGCCCATCCTGAGTCCTATGACGAACAAATTGGGGCACAAATCACCACTTCATCGCTCTCGAAGCACGCGAATCACACGCTGACCTCTGCCCTCCGGATGGAGCATTCGGAGAAACAGAACGTCGGGCCAACGGCTGTCCACCCTCCATTGTGTGGTGGTCCCCATCCCCCTTCGCTCTTCGAGGATGCGACCGGAAGCATCCAGCAACAGCGCCAGTGAACCCCGCCAATCTTGCGGCACCTCCAGCGTGAACTTCTTTCCGACCGGATTGGGGTGAATGCTCCACGTCATGTCCGGTTCGCCCTCGCCTACACCAACGTAGACCACAGCATCAGACTGCACCCCAGGACAATCCAAGAAATCCGTGACCCACACCGAGTAGTTGCCTTCACCTGGAGCCGTCAGGATCAGACCCGTCTCGCCTTCGAGTTCCATGTCATCGGCCCACCATTGGACCGAGGCGAAGTTCCCTTCGATGACCAGGTCTCCCGCCGCATCCTGGATGACCTCCGGAGTCTCAACCGACCAGCACACCAGAAGAGAATCGCTGGCCAGTGGGCATCCCAGACCGGACACCGACTCGACCCGGTACCAGCCGCTCTCGACCGGAAACCAGACGTGTCCACCGGCAACGAATACAGCCAACTGCATCAATACACGCGCAGCATCTCTACCGCGGATTGGTCGAATGTGACCGGTGCCGAGTTCTGTGACCCCACCGATTGGGACTTCTCCCTCACGGACGTTGAGTTCAACAAATTCGGCTTTAGTGCCCAACCCGCCGGCATCATTGACCCCTTGGCACCTGCTTCCTCGTTGAACTTGAACGCCGATCAGTCCGCGTGGTTCTGGACGCGTTACTGGGACGTTGAGCACGAGGGAATCGTAACGGTCGTGCCCGTTGTGCACATCAAGGAGGACCGGTTTTTCGATGCCTGTGGAGGCTTGGATCCGGCCTATGGGCTCTGCTTGCGGTGCATTCTCGATGAGTGAGCCGAAACACATCTGTTGATCCTGAAATGGAGGCCCATGTGGCCTCCGTTTTCATTTCACACCTGCCCCTTTCCACGATGGTCCCCGACTTATTCAAATTTAGGGGCAAAAGCTTCATAAAGCCGTTGGGTCAATGGTGTCATACTCAGTTGGTTCGATGCATTTCGTGTACTTGATCCACGATTGAATTTCAGTGAGTTAGATAAAAAAACAGATGTATCATTGGCGCTTCTCTTTTGCGCCATGCCCAACGCCATCATTGCCGGAACCGGCTCGTACGCCCCCGAGCACGTCGTCCCCAACCAATACTTCGACCGCGTCGGATCCAACGATGCCTGGATCCAGGAACGGCTCGGCATCAAGGAGCGCCGCATCAGCCAGGGTGAGACCACCAGCGAATTGGCCACAAAGGCCGCACAACGGGCCCTCGAGATGGCCGGCATGGCCGCCTCGGAATTGGACCTCATCGTGCTCGCCACGGCCACCCCGGACCGACCGGCTCCCGCCTCGGCGTGCATGGTCCAGGAGAAACTCGGTGCAACGAACGCCGCCGGATTCGACATCGCCGCCGTCTGTTCCGGCGCCCTCTTCGCGTTGACCACCGGCTGCCAGTTCATCGCCTCCGGCCTGTACCGCAACGTCATGGTCATCGGAGCGGACACCTTCTCGAACATCATCGACTGGGACCGACGCGACTCCGTCTTTTTCGGAGATGGGGCCGGCGCCATCCTGCTGACCGCCACCGAGGAGGACCGCGGATTCATCGGCTTCGACATGAACACAGACGGCTCTGGCCGCGACGGCTTCACCGTGCCCGCCGGCGGATCCGAACGCCCAGCCAGCGAGGAGACCCTCGCCCAAGGCCTACACTGCTTCCAGATGGATGGCCCCGCCGTCTACAAGACCGCCATCAAGGCCGTGCCCGAGTCCATCGGCACCCTGCTCGACAAGACCGGTGTGGCCATCGAAGATGTGGCCTGCATGCTCCCGCATCAGCCGAGCATCAAGATCCTCGAGGAGGTCGCCCGCCGCGTGGGCCTGCCCTGGGAGAAGGTCAAAACCAACATGGACCGCTACGCCAACACCTCAGGAGGCACCATCCCCATCGTCCTCGACGAGACCTGGCGTTCCACCGAATTCGAACCGGGTGACCACCTCCTCTTCGCCGCCGTCGGCGCGGGATGGACGTGGGGCACCGCCCTCTACAAAGTCTGACCATGCTTCAGGACAAGCGCTTTCTCATCACCGGCATTTCCGATGCCGGCTCCCTCGCCCTTCACGCCGCCAAAGCCATCGTCGAACAGGGCGGTCAGGTCGTCTGCGCCGGCCTCGGCGTCACACCCCACCACACGGACCTCTCCGACAAGGCCCAGGCCTACCTCTCCGCCAACGAAGCGGCCTTCCGGGAGACGGTCAAGGCCGAATTGGGCGAGGACACCCCCATCATCATCCTGGACGCGACGCAGGAGGAGAGCATGGCCGACCTCGGGACTGGCCTGGCGGAGAACGGACTCCATTTGGACGGGTTCCTGCACTCCATCGCCATGGACCGCACCATCCGCAACAAGCAGGTCAAGCCGTTGCTGGAGGTCACGCAGGCCGAGTTCTCTGACACCCTGGGCGTTTCGGCTTTCTCTCTGGTCCGCATCACCCACCACCTGCTCAAGACGGGCGCCCTGCGCGATGGGGCCAGCATTTGCTCGCTGAGCTACATCGCTGCGGAGAAAGTCACCTTCCACCCCTACCGCAACATGAGCGTCGCCAAAGCGGCGCTCGAGCGCATCACCATCGAATTGGCCGACGAGTTGGGCCGCAGTCGCGGCATCCGGGTCAACGCCTTGCGTTTCTCGCCCTACCTCGGCAGCAAGGCGGGCACAGCGACGCTCGAGCCGTCCGATGTCGAAAAGGCCGAATCCATGAGCCCACTGGGCAATGCCGGGCCACGCGACCTCGCCCTCGAGATCGTGCACCTCATGCAGCCCGGGCTGCACATCACTGGCGAGATCCGCCACATCGACGGCGGCTACCACATCATGGGCTGACCCGTTCCACCGCCAGGGGCAATGTGCCATTCATGCCCCTGATTTGGCAAGAACATACCGGGATGCGTCACGCTTGTACAGTGGAGAGTATTTCCAACATGACGCGCACCAGCTGTTTCCGCACCCTGTTTCTGGTCCTCACCTTGTGTTCACTGGCCCGGCTCCATGCGCAATGCGAGGCCGACCACACCATCGTGATGGCCGACTACGACTTCGCACCGTCGGAGTTGACCATCCTCCCCGGTGAGACGGTCGCCTTCATCAACGTGCAGGGCACGCACGACGTCAACGGCATCACCAACACACTCACCGGTGAGCCGTGGAACAACCCGGCCGAGTTCTATCTCGATCAGACCGAGGGAACCGAAGAAGGCACCTGCATGGGCGTCGTGACCTTTGACATCCCCGGGGTCTACCACTTCGACTCGAGCATCGGCTTCCAGGCCCAGCTTGGCATGGTCGGCTCCATCACCGTCGACGCCTTCACCATTCTGGATCTGCTGAACGACGCCTGGGCCGGCAACTTCGAGGACATGCCCGACGTCTTCGCCGCCTTCTGGGCCATGCAGTACAACTGCCCCAACTGCCTCGCCGCCATGGAGGGCCTTGAGGACTACACGGTGTTCCTGCCGGATGTGGACGCCATCAATGCCCTGCAGGACTTGATGAACCTGAACCAGTTCGACATGCTCAACATCCCGGATCTGGCGGACATCCTGGAGTACCACTTCATCGAGGGCACCTACCTCGCTGCCGACCTCGAGCCCGGCATGGTCCTGCCCACCCTGAATGGGGAGGGTGCCGTGGTGGGTGAGAATGCGGACGGATTGACCATCGCCGGGGCCAACATCATCGCCACCGATTTCGTGGCCGACAACGGCGTCGTTCACGTCATCGATTACGGCATGGCCCCCTCCACTTCCCCAGAGGCGACCGTGTACCAAATCGTGGTCGACAGCCCGGACCACAGCCTGTTCGAGCAGGAAATCAACGCCAACCTGCTCAACGACGACCTCATCGGCCAACCCGTCATCAACGACAACGAAGACGCGCCCGGCCACTTCACCGTCTTCGCCCCCACCGACGACGCCATCTTCGCCTTTGCCGAGGAAAACGGGTTCGACGACGTGGACGATCTGTTCGACTCCCCCTATTGGGACGAGATCCTGCGGCGCCACATCGTGGAAACGCCGCTCACCAGCGACCAGTTGATGAACAACGGCCTGCTCATCAGCTACGGAGGCGACAACATCACCACGTTTGTCAACGACGACGGCATCTTCGTCGAGAACGCCCAAGTCACCGTGCCCGACCTCCTGGCATACAATGGTGTCGTGCATGTGGTAAACCAGGTCATCGACTACGAGTTCCCCAACCCTGTGGGCACTTGCGACACCTGGACGCTCAACATGAACGCCCCCGGCGGGGAAGGCTGGGATGGCGTCATGCAGGTGTTGGTCGACAACGTGCTCGTGGGCGAACCCACCGTCCTGGACGGGTTCTCCAACAGCTTCGCCTTTGCCGTCAATGAGGGCTCCGTCGTCGACATGAACTACATCTCCCAATTCAATGGATGGCCCGGCAACTTCGAGGTCGTCGACGCCGAGGGCACGGTCCTGTTCGATTCGGATTCGCCCGCCAACTCCAGCAACCAATACGGATCCGCAGCGGGAGTCTACGGTCTGAAGGCCTGTGAAGTCGAGCCCGAATGCAGCCGGCTCAAGGTCACCCTCCTGTCCGAATTCAGCGGATGGGATCTGGCCAGCCTGTTTGTGTACGATGGCCCCGTGTTGGCCGACGCCATTGGCGGATACTGGTTCAATGGACGTACGCTGATCGGCTACGTCGACATCCAGAACGGAGACGACGTCGACTTCCAGGTCAGCGGCGGCTTCTACCCCTCGGAATACAGCTATCGCGTGGAAGATGAGGAGGGCAATGTCATCGTCGACCAAGTCGAGCAGAACGAGCCTGCAGAGGACGTACTCGGTGTGGTCGTCTGCACCCTGTCGGACATCGCCGAGACCGACGGCCTCGACCGCGTCCAGTTCGTCCCGAATCCGGCATCAGGGTCCGTTCGCCTGACCGGACTCTCCGGCAGCACATCCTGGACGCTCACGGTCCAGACCCTGCTCGGCCAGACTGTCCTCATCAGGGAGGGAACCGGCCAGCAAACCGTGGACCTCAGCACCCTCGCGACCGGCACCTACGTCGGCCAACTCCTGACGGAGGGTGGCGCGGACACGTCCCTGCGACTCGTCGTTCGCTGAGGGCCAATGGGGGGGCGCCCTATCTTCGGGCGTCCTGAACCCCTCGCTGGCCGCTGAGGGCCCACCCGCACCATGAAGCTCCTCATCGTCATTGGCACCCGCCCCAACTTCATCAAGGTGACCCAGTTCAAGAAACTGGCCCGCGAACGGGGAAACATCGACATCGACATCGTCCACACCGGTCAGCACTACGACCAGGCGATGGCCGGAGTCTTCTTCGAGCAGTTCAAGCTCCAGCCCGACCATTTCCTCTCCCTCCGCGGCGACGGTCCGGCCGATGTCTTCGGCCACATGGTCGCCGACCTCGGCAGCTACATGCAGGACACCCGACCGGATGTGGTCATGGTCCCCGGCGACGTGAACTCCACGCTGGCCGGCGCCCTCGCTGCCAACCGAATGGGCCTGCCGCTGTGCCACCTCGAGGCGGGATTGCGCAGCTTCGACCGGGCCATGCCAGAAGAGGTCAACCGCATCCTGGTGGACCAGTTGACCGACACCTACTTCGTGACCGAACAGAGCGGCCTCGACCACCTCAAGGCCGAAGGGCTGGACGTCAAGAGCGGCACCAACGCCGCGCACCTCGTGGGCAACACGATGATCGACACCATCGTCGCCTTCGACGAACAGATCCAGGCCAACCCCATCCTGAAGGACCTCGGGCTTGACCGCGGACGGTACATCCTGATGACCATGCACCGCCCATCCAACGTGGACAATGCTGAAGGATTGAACTTCATCCTCGAGGTCATCCGCGACGTGGCCCGCGACCAGAAGGTGGTGTTCCCGCTCCACCCCCGCACACGCAAGAAGTGCGAGGAGTTCGGCATCTGGTCGGAGATGAAGGCGCTGTCCAACATCGTGCTCGTGGAGCCGATGGACTACTTCACCTTTCAGCACCTCATCGCCCACGCCTCGACCGTCATCACGGACTCCGGCGGCATCCAGGAAGAGACGACCTTCCGGCAGGTGAACTGCGTGACCCTCCGGGAAAACACAGAGCGGCCTTCCACCCTCGACATCGGCACCAACACCTTGGTCATCCGGGACCTCGACGCCATCCGCGCCTGTCTCGAACAGCCCAAAGCCGGGACCATCCCCCCACTCTGGGACGGCCGCGCCACCCACCGCATTCTCGACATCCTCGCCTGACCCCTCATTCTTTCGCATTGAAGATCCTCCGCGTCCTCGCCGTCCTGCTCGTCTTCTTCATTGGCTACGCCGTCTTCTTCGTCCAATCGCACCAACCGGACTACAACTTCGACATCGCCGCCGACGGCGTCTCGGCTCCGGTGGAAGTCGTGTTTGACGACATGGCCGTCCCCCACATCTACGCCGACAACGAGGCCGACGCCATGCTCGCCCTTGGCTACGTCCACGCGTCCGAACGGCTCTGGCAGATGGACCTGCTGCGCCGCGCCGGTGGTGGGGAGTTGTCTGCCCTGCTCGGAGAGGACATGGTGTCCAACGACCAATACCTGCGCACCCTCGGCATGCGCAAAGCGGCCGACCGCGTCACCGCGGACTTCCTCGCCAACGGTCCCCGGCGCATCCAAGAGGCGATGGCGGCCTACCTGGCCGGCGTCAACCGCTTCATCGACGAGGGACGGACGCCCCTCGAATACGAGCTGCTCGGACAGGACCCCGAACCGTTCGACACCCACGACATCTACTGCGCAACGGGCTTCATGGCGTACTCATTTGCCATTCATCTGAAATTCGAGCCCATCCTGGACTGGATGAAGTGGAACCTGGACCCGAAGTACTTCGCCGACTTGGCGACAGGCGTGGAGGGGTTTGCCACCATTCCCGTCACCGGATCACCCGCCGACGCGCAGTGGGATTCGTTGACGACGCTCATTCCGGTCACTGCATCTACCCCAACACCGGCCGCGGACCGAAGCACATCGGACATCTCGGGCATCGCGTCCCGCGTGCATGAACTGGATGCCCTGCGCCCCGTACCCCAGTGGCTTGGGTCCAACGCCTGGGTCATCGGCGAGGACAAAACCGCCTCCGGCAAGGTCCTCTTCTGCAACGATGCGCACATGGCCTACGCCCAGCCTTCGGTGTGGTACGAAGCCCACATCGACTGCCCGGAGATCGAATACTATGGCAACCACCTCGCGGGCCTGCCGTTCCCTGCCATGGGACACACACGCCACCATTCCTGGGGCATCACGATGTTCGAAAACGACGACATCGACCTCTACTGCGAAACCCTCAACGGTGACCGGTACCTGCACGGTGGCGAGTGGCGCGACCTCGACGTCCGCAGGGAGACCATCGAGGTGGCCGGCGGCGACCCGGTGACCTTTGACGTCCGGAGCACCCACCACGGACCGCTCATCGAAGACTCGGTCTCCATGTGGTGGGCCTATCCCCAATACCCGGAAAACCGCATTCACGAGGCCTTTTTCGGGTTCTCCCGCGCGGAGGAAATGGCCGACTTCGAGGCTGCAGCTTCCGTCATGCACGCCCCCGGCATCAACCTGATGTACGGTGACTCGGCGGGCAACATCGCCTGGTGGGCCTGCGCCAAGATGCCCGTGCGGCCTGAGGGACTCAATACCAAGGTCACACTGGACGGCACCGATCCCACCCAGGACTACACCGAGTGGATTCCCTTCCGATACAACCCGAAATCGGTCAACCCGGAATCCGGCTACGTGTACTCGGCCAACAACGCACCGGACAGCGTGGCCGGACAGCATTACCCCGGTCACTATTATTCCGGCAACACCCGGGCGAGTGGCATCGTCAACGCCCTCTCCAGCAAGAACGACTGGACGCTGGCCGAGGCCCAGGCATTGCAGCTGGACCACCATTCGCCCGTGTACGCGCAGAACTGTGCATTGATGCTCGACCACATCGCCTCGGGCACCCTCGACACGGACCTCGACGCAGCCGCAGCTCACCTGCGCGACTGGGACGGCGCCCACAGCGCCGGTGACATCGCCCCCACTCTCTATTACCGCTGGATGTACCGCGCCATTGAAGGGGCCATGTACGACGAATTCGAGCAGGCCGCAGGCGCCAAGACCGCCCCGGAGAAATTCGAGAGCTGGCACCGGACCATCATCAGCGAGAACACCTTCCCCCGGCTCCTCGCCAACCCGGACTCCCCCTGGTGGGACGACGTGCGCACGGACCTCAAGGAGGGGCCTTCCATCGTACTGGGCATCGCCCTGCTCAAAGCCCACGAAGACCTCGAGGTCGCCCTCGGGCCGGACGTGGACGCCTGGCGCTACGACCGGCTTCACACCGCCACCCACAAGCACGCCATGACCGACGTGCCTGTGCTCGGCGATTGGCTCAACGTGGGGCCGTTCGGGCTGCCGGCCGCCAAGGACGCCCTGTGCAAATACGAGTTCAAGCTGAAGCGCGACGTGGACTACACCGTCTTCTCCGGCCCTTCCAAGCGCATCGGCATCGACTTCACCGATGTGGACGGCGCCGAGAGCATCCTGCCGACCGGCCAGTCGGGCAACGTCTTCAGTAAGTTCTACGACAACCAGGCGCCGCTCTACCACAACGGCCAATTCCGGAAGATGCGCATGGACCGGTCCGACATCGAAGCCCATTCGAGCGCCGTGGCCACCATTCGTCCGCAAACGGAACGCTGACACCTGCAGACCGAAAGACGATGCCGTCTTGTGCTGTGTTAGATTGCCACATCCTGCGATTCGACATGCTGCGTCAAATCCTCCTTTTGTTCATCCTGCTCGGCGTCGCAAAGGGCCCTTGGGCGCAAGACGCCCGCAACGAAGCCTACTTCGAGACCAACTGGGGATTGGCGTACATCTCTGGGTTCTCCTCAGACGGGGTCTTTCCAGGCACCTCCTTGCTCGCCGGGGGCCGCACCTTTATCGGAAAGACCAGCTTTGTCGAAGGACAGTTCGGACTGGCCTTTCCTTCCATTGTGACCGCCAAGGTGGGCGGAGGCTGGAAATGGGACTCCGGATGGAGCTACTCCACTGGGGTTCGCATTTGGCCGCTGCACGTCTATGCGTCCACCGGGGTTCCGACCAAGCGCTGCAACCGGAACATCAGCGCTTCCAAGCAGCGCAAACTGGAGCGCCGGGGCAAGACCGCTGCCGATCTGAAGTGCTCAGAGTGGGTGTTCTCCTTCGAGCTGTCCATGCTGGGGTTGGGCACCAAGGTCTTTCCCGAATGGCGTGAGCGCGTGGACCATTCGCAACGAACAAGTTGGGCAGTCAGCGCCCTTGACTCTTACGGGATGATCACGGTTGGGCACCGCTGGCTCTTCTGATCAGGCCGTCTTTCGCGCAAAGTCCCGCACCTGCTCCTCCCAAATCTGGAAGTGGTCCGAATCGTCCGAGGGGGCTTGCAGCCAGTCCTTCATCGGACGGCCTTTTCCAGAAGGGTCGAAACCTGCCAAGTCGGCGTGGGCCTCGAACAACGGCGCCATGGCGTCCCGCCCCAATTTGAAGACGAGGTCGCCATCGAAGTCGACCAAAAACGCCTTGCCCACCACCTTCAAGCAGCGGTGACCAAACAGCTTGCCTTGCGATAGGTCTTCTCCGCCAAGCGATTCGGCCAACACGTCGAAAGCACCTGCAGCGTCACTCATGCCGGGCAAAAATGGTGCAAGCCACGAAATGCACCTCATGGGCCTCAATGCCAAGTTCAAACCTGATTTTTTCATTTTCAGCCCAATGGACGACCTCTACCTGACCGAGGAAGTGTAGATTGTACACCATGTCTGGGGCCGCTTGCCGACTTCACTTCGCTTTTTTTGCGAAAAACGCATGGCCAAAGCACTGTAAATCAAAACGATGAACCACAACATCATTCGCCGCGCCCGCCGTATGGCGCTGCTGGCATTCGGGCTGCTTGTCTGGTCCACTTCACCCCTTCTGGCCCAATCGATTTCCCTCACCGGAACCGTCCTCGACGGTGAATCCGGAGACCCACTCATCGGGGCCACCATTCTGGAAAGCGGCACCACCAACGCAACGAGCTCCGGGGCCGACGGCTCTTTCACACTGAAGGTCAACGGAATGCCCACCGCACTCAAGGTGAGCTTCATTGGCTACGTCGCCCAGACCTTGGCGGTGGAGAACGCCTCCCCCATCCGAGTCTCCCTCGACGTTGACGCCCAGCTCGTCGACGAGGTCGTCGTCGTGGGATACGGCCGGCAGAAAAAGAAGGTCTCCACTGGATCGATCTCCAAGGTCACCGCCAAGGACATCGAAGGCATTGCCGTTCCGGATGTGACCTCCACACTCGAGGGCCTGACCTCCGGCTTGATCGTCAACGAATCGAGTGGTCAACCGGGCTCCGGGAAGAGCATCCTCATCCGCGGCATCAGCACCAACGGAGACAACTCCCCGCTCTACATCGTGGACGGCGTGCAGCTCGGCAACATCGACAACCTCAACCCCAGCGACATCGAGTCCATAGACGTATTGAAGGATGCCGCCTCGAGCGCCATCTACGGAGCCCGTGCCGCCAATGGCGTGGTCATCATCACCACGAAAAATGGCAGCAAGGGCGACGCGAGCATCACCTACTCGGCGAGCTACCTGAACTCCCAGCCGTGGAAGCTACCGACCATGCTCGGGGCGGAGGAATACGTGATCTTGATGCGCGAGAAATTCGCCAACAGCAACCAGACCTCCGCACTGGACGTTTTGGGCTTCCCCAACTTCGGTGACCCGCTTACCGCCAGCACCAACTGGATGGAGGAGATCTTCAACCCGGCGCAAGTCATCAACCACCGCATCACCGCCTCCGGAGACAACAGCTACATCTCTTTTGATTACTGGGACCAAAATGGCGTCATCGGTGGGGAGAAGTCCAACTACAAGCGCTACGCCATGCGCTACAACTCGTCCAAGAAAATCAAGGACTTCCTGACCGTGGGCCAGAACCTGTACTTGAACCGGACGCAGAACAACAACATCGGCACCAACAGCGCCTTTGGTGGCGTCCAGTCCGATGCCTTCGCCTACGACCCGCTGACCCCGATCTATGACGATGAGGCCGACTTCGGTTTTGCCCAATCGCCTTGGGTTCAGAAGGAGTACATCAACCCGTTGAGCCGACTGTACCTCGCGGGAGGTGACAACAAGTCCGACCAGATCATCGGCAACGTCTACTTGGAATACGAGCCAATCGAAGGACTGCGCCTCAAGACCGACGGTGGTTTTGACCTCAACTGGTACGACTACCGCTACTTCACGCCCACCTACTACTTCCACCCGGCTGCCCAAAACCTGAGCAACGACGTGGGACAGGGCTCCGGCAACTTCCAAGGCTTCCAGTGGGAGAACACCGCGAACTACACGACCCAAGTGCAGGAGAAGCACAACCTCGACTTCCTCCTCGGAACGTCATACCGGACCACGTCATCCCGCCAGGTCGGAGGCTCCTCCCAGTTCATCCCTTCAGACGCCGAATTCAACCCGAACTTCCACTATATCGACGCCGGTCAAGACACGACCGACCTCGCCTTTGGCGGCGCTGCCGTGGACTACGCCATCATCAGCACGTTCGGCCGACTGCTGTACAACTACGACGAGAAGTACCTCTTCTCTGCCACCATCCGCCGGGACGGCTCCTCCAACTTCGGACAGAACAACCGCTACGGCGTGTTCCCCTCCGCCTCCTTCGGCTGGGTGGCTTCCAAGGAGGACTTCCTCAAGGATTCGGACCAAATCAGCTTTCTGAAGGTCCGCGCCTCTTGGGGAGTCAACGGTTCCGACCGCATCTCCCCGCTGAGCTACGTGGCCCGCATCCAAAACGTATTCACCTACCCCTTCGGCTCGGAGGTGCAGACCCTGAACACGGGCACGGCCCTGGCCGCGCCGCCGAACCCCAACGTCCGCTGGGAAGAAAGCGTCCAGCTGGACCTCGGTGTGGAACTCGGGCTGTTCGACGACAAGGTCTCCTTCGAGGCCGACGTCTACCGCAAGCAAACCAAGGACCTGCTCATGACCCAGCAGATTCCCGGCTACGTCGGCGCCACCAACAACCCGACCTCCAACCTCGGTGAAATCCTCAACGAAGGCGTGGAGTTCTCCCTCGGATACCGCATGGGACAGGGCGACCTCAAGCTCAACACCACCCTCAATTACACCCACTTCCGCAATGAGGTCATCAGCGTGGCGGGCGAGACGGGCTACCTGAATGGTTGGGGCTGGCCGGTGCGCAACACCGCCATCACCCGGATGACCGAGGGCTACGCGGTCGGCCACTTCGTCGGGTATCAAGCCGACGGCATCTTCCAGACGCAAGCCGACATCTTCAGCCACATCAACCAGGAGGGTGATCCCCTCCAGCCCAACGCCCAGCCCGGAGACATCCGCTTCCTCGACACCAACGGGGACGGCGTCATCAACTCCGACGACATCGGCGACATCGGCACGCCGTGGCCAAAGCACATCCTCGGACTCAGCGCCAACCTGACCTACAAAGATTTCTATGTCAACGCCATTTTCAACGCCCAGCTGGGGCACGAAATCTACCGCACCTACGAGCGGAGCGATGTGACATTCGCCAACATGCAGACCTTCTGGCTCGACCGTTGGACCCCCGAGGCCCCGAGCGCGGAACTCCCGCGCCTGACCTCGACCGACCCCAACAACAACCAGCGCCCGTCCAGCTTCTACGTGGAGAACGGCAACTTCCTTCGCCTGCGCAACTTGCAAATCGGCTGGAACCTGCCGGCCGAATGGACGCACCGCGCCAAGATGAAGGAGGTCAAGATCTACCTGACCGGAAACAACCTGTTCACCATCACCAATTACCGCGGATTCGACCCGGACATCGGCACCAGCGGATGGATCCTCGACACCGGCATCGACAAGGGCTTCTACCCCAACAACCGCTCCCTCGGTGCCGGCCTCAACGTCACCTTCTGATTCGACCATCATGAACAAGCTTCAACGCAACCTCACCGTCCTCGCAGGAGCCGTCCTCGTCCTGGCCGCCTGCAGCAAGGATCGCCTGGAAGTAGAACCCGTCAACGAGTTCCTCTCCAGCAATTACTACGAAACCGAAGGCCAAATCGCCTCGGCGCTCATCGCCGTCTATGACCCCCTCGGCTGGGGCATGGCCTATGGTCAATGGGTAGGCCACGTCATGTACGGGGACATCCGTTCAGACAACGCCAACGCCGGAGGTGACCCGTCCAACAACGACCAGCCCGGCTGGCAGGAGTTCGACGACTTCACCAACACGAACACCAACGTCGTCACCCACCCGATCTACCGCCGGGGATACGTCGGCATCAGCCGGGCCAATGCCCTGATTGACCTCGCGCAGATCGAGTCCGATGCCGTGACCGAGTACAAGGCCCAAGCCAAATTCCTGCGCGCCTACTACCACTTCGACCTGTTCCGCCACTTCGGCCCTATTCCGCTCATCACGACGAGCCTGACGCCGGAGGACGTCAACCTCGAGCGCAGCACGCTGTCGGAGATCATGCAACAAATCGTCACCGACTGCGAAGAGGCCATCCCCCACTTGCCGCTCATCGCCCCGACCGGGCAGGAAGGTCGGGTGACCCAGGGCGCCGCCTACGCCCTCATGGGCAAGGCCTACCTCTACTGGGCCGACCTCAAGAACGACGACCCACAGCTCTTCCAGAGTGCAGCCGCCGCCTTCCAGAATGTGGTGGACCTCGGCGTCTACCAGCTGGTCGACGACATGGAGGACCTCTACAAGTTCGAGAACCGCAATACGGTCGAATCCGTCTTTGAGATTCAGCGCACCCCGCTCTACCAGAGCGACTGGGGCTGGTTCGAGGGCGTGGATGGAAACGGCATGATCCAGCTTTGCGGCATCCGGGGCCTGTGTGCAGAACACCCCGAATACGAGACCGGCTGGGGGTTCATGAGCGTGACGCCCAGCCTGTGGAACCACTTCCTGGAAGACGACACCTACCGCCGAGATGTGGCCATCATCTCCGAGGATGAACTCGCCCAGGACCTCGCCGATGCTGGACTGAGCTGCGACCCCATCATCGACATGACCCAGAACAACCCGGTGGACTTCACCGGGTACTGGCAGGAGAAGTTCCCCAATCTGAAGGCTTACGCTGGCACCAACATCAACGGCGGAAACGAGCACCTGACCAAGGCCCAGAACACCCCGGTTTTCCGCTACGCCGACGTCCTGCTCATGCTCGCCGAGGCCCTCCACCGCGGCTCCGGAGACGACGGACTCGCCATGGCCTACATCGACCAGGTCCGCGAGCGCGCTGCCGGCCCCGGGGACAACAGCAGCACCTACCGCACGGCGTCCATGGTGATGGCCGACGAGGGCTGGAGCCTGCTCGACCTCATCTGGTACGAGCGCCGGGCTGAGCTGGCCTGCGAGGGCGACCGCTGGTTCGACCTTGTCCGCAGCGGACGCGCCAATGCCGACCTCTTCCTCGACGACGGAGACAAGGCGGCCAACTTCAACGAGACCCACTTGTGGCTGCCGATTGCCCTCGAAGAGACGCAGATCGCCCCCACCCTCACGACCTACCCCGACGCCTCCCTCTTCAACTGAGGCCGGGATTCCCCTTGAGAATTCAACCATACAACCCAATCCAACGAACATGAACAAGACGATCCAGGCCCTGAGCCTGCTCCTCGTTGCCAGCCTGGTCATCGCCAGCTGTCGCAAGGACCCTGACCCGGAGCCCACAGCGGTGATCGCCAGCTTCCAATACGAAGTGAGCGAGACCAACTGGGCCGAGGTGACCTTCACCAATTACTCCGTCAACGCCACGTCCCACATCTGGGACTTCGGAGACGGGAACACGAGCACCGAGACCAGCCCCACCCACGTCTACGCTGGAGGCGGGGAGTTCGAAGTCACCTTAACGGCCACCGGTCTCGACGGCTCCGCCTCCAAGACGGAAACCATCGCCATCGTTGACCCGAACAATGCCGCCATCTTCCTGTCCGGAGCAGGCGGAAAGACCTGGTACCTCGACCGCGAAGAGCTTGCACTCGGCATCGGACCGGCCATCAACGACAACAGCTGGTGGTCCTTCGGTGGCGCCACGCCGCTCGGCGAGCGCCCCTGCATCCTCGATGACAGCTACACCTTCAACCCCGACGGAACGTGGGAGAAGAACACCAACGGAACCCTCTTCATGGACTCCGACGGAAACGGTGGCTGGCTCGGCATCGACGAGACCTGCATGGACGAGAGTGAGCCCGGCGTTTGGACCGGTCCCAACGGCGAGGACCTGAGTGCCTTCGCAGACGGTGGCAACTACACGTATGACTTCAACGTCAACAACAACACCATCACCCTGGACGGCTTCGGCGCCTACATCGGCCTGTGCAGCAAGACGGAAAACGGCGACAGCTACATCCCCGTGGCCACCAAGGTGTACACCATCATCGACATGGTGGAAGGAGACACCGAGGACCGCTTGAGCATGGCCCTCGTCCGAGGTGACGGAAGTGCATGGAACTTCTACCTCGTGCATTACCACGACGAGGCCGACCTTCCGCCGATCCCCGCCTCCTCTCCGGTGGCCAACTTCTCCTACGCCGTTGACGGCAACACGGTGACCTTCACCAACAGCACCTCCAATGCCACGTCCTACGTCTGGGAATTCGGCGATGGTGGCGTGAGCTCCCAGGAGGACCCGGTGCACACCTATGCCATGGACGGCAACTATGAAGTGAGCCTGACCGCTTACGACGACGCAGGCCAAAGCGACAACATCACGCAAACCTTGACCATCAGCTCTGCCGCCTTCACGGCCGGAACCCTCTCGAGCGCGACGGGCAAGACCTGGATGCTCGACGGCGAAGCTTCCTACTACGTGGGAGAGTGTCTCGGTTGCAACAACTGGTGGGGTGGCATTGACGCGGCCGGTGTCATCGAACGCGCCTGCCAGCTGGACGACCAATGGGTCTTCTACGACGACGGCACCATGGAGTACATCACCGACGGCGTCATCTGGGCCGAGGGCTACCTCGGGTTTGCCGAAGAGTGCATCGACGAGACCGAATTGACCCCGCCGCTGGACGCGTATGCCGCTGGATCCCACACCTTCACCGCCACCGGTACGGAGGTCACGGTGAACGGCGTGGGCGCCTTCATCGGCTTCAACAAGGCCTACAACGGTGGTGAGCACCCTGGTGACGGAAGCGGCGTTCCCGCCAGCACCATCACCTACGAGGTTTACCAGTACACCAATGTGGATGGCGTTGAAACCCTGACCATCGCAGTGGACTACGGCGCCAACCCCGGAGAAGCCTACTGGCACATGCGCCTCGTCGCACAGTGATCCTTCTCATTTGAACCTGAAAAGGGGAATCGGCTCAGCCGGTTCCCCTTTTTTCTTTCCCGAATGCAGCTGGATGCGCCATCGTCTGAACGGTACGCTAATGAAGAGGCTGTTGTCTAAAACCAAGATCGAATCAGCCTCCTCATTCACGGCCTAGCCCCCAACCTCATTCTTGGCACCTTCGCTGTGGGCACGGCGCGCATCCGTGCATTCGACTCAACCTGATTCGCGGAGGTCGAGATGCGACATCAAAAAAGGAGAGCCGTGTGGGGCTCTCCTTTTTGTTGGGCAAACGGGCACGACGCCCAACACCATCAATTCGGGTCAGCGGAGGGGCTTCAAAAAGCGGCCGGTGTTGACCGTTCCGTCCTCGCGGGTGACGAACACTTCGTATACGCCGGCAGCCAAGCCGTGGAGCGACAGGCGCTCCGCAATGGCGGACGTCTCGTAGTAGGTCTTGCCGAACACCGGACGGCCGGTGGCATCATAGATGGACAGCGTCAAGTTCTGCGGGAAGAACACTGAGAAAGCGATGTTCACCTCGCCCGTCTGCACGGGATTCGGGTAAGCCATGACCGACTGGAAGGACGTCGGGCCCGCGTCTTCAATCTCCTCGTTGTACTGCCACTCCATCCAGTTGAAATTGAATGGCGCCTCCGTCACGATGACCCGCAGGGTGTACAGGCCTTCATCGAGCACCAGGTCTCGGCTCGTGGTCTCCCACGTCTGCCAGCTCCCCGTCGACGAAAAGGACACCGTGCCCAGCCCGGTCACTTGTCCGTTGAGGTCGACCAGCTCGAGGGCCACCGCCCCGTCCTGCTCGGACGCAGTCCGGAAGTTCACCGTGTAGTCGCCCGAGTACTGGACGTTGACCTCGTACTCCATGTAGTCGCCCGGATCAAGGAAGCCGAGGTTCTGGCCTCCCCCATCGTCGGTCGTGGACTCGACCTCAATCCCGGATTGGGTGCTGAAGCCCTCGGCCTCGATCCACCCGGGAATGGCATACCGAAAGTCCAGGTCGTTGTGGACGTCTTCCATCGTGAAGGCGGCCAGGGTGCCACCATCCGGCGCCGTGATCTGATTGCCCGCGTAGGACAGCGTCAGGTTCATGGTGGCGTCCATGTTGTCCTCCACCTCAAACAGGAGCACGCGGTCGTTCTGCGGATCCGTGGAGGCGGTCAACAACGTCAGCACTTCCCCATCGTCCTGCAGGGTGAACACCTCCGGCCCCTCCACGAAGGGAAGCTGGATGGGCTTGTTCAAGGTGAGGCGAATTTGGTTGGCATCCTCCGTCTTGGCATTGACAAAGGCCATGCCCACTTCCGAGGCGGGCGTTCCGGTCGCCACAAAATTCAAATGGCTGATTTCAAATCCGCCCTGGTCCGCGTAGAAGACCAGACCGGCCGGCCCCTCCTCGAGAAACACGTCCTCGATGGTCACCGTTTGCCACCCCCCGGCCACGCCAAACGCGGTGAATTCCTCATAGGACGACACATCTTGGCCGTCCACCTCGAAGTGGACCAAGCCCGGCGTCTCCCCGACGGACACCCGCACCTTGATGTCGTACAGCCCCCCGGACGTCACGTCCAAGGTGTACTTCATCCACTCGCCAGATGCGAGCCAGCTGACCTTGTAACCGTTGTCGTAGACGGGGTCGTTGGAGAACGTGATGTCCACCCCGTCGTTGCGGTACTGCCACCCCGAATTCCACTCGGTGTAGTTGCCGGTGGACACGTGGTAATTGGCGACCTGTACATCTCCGTAGGCCGAACCGACCACGCCCATGTCGAAGTCCGTGGCGTGAATGACGCCTGGCACCGTTCGCATCTCCCCTCCATAGGGGATGGTCTCGTCGGTTTGTACCTGACGGAACATCGCGTCTGCCACATCCGGCTGGAAGCGGCAATTCTCGAATTTGAGCTTCTCCGTCAAGTCCATCAGGATGTCGGTGGCCTCCTGCGCTGACGGGGCCGCGGCGTTGCCGCTCCAGTAATCCAGCAGGCTCTGGTATCCCTCGGTGTTCTCGATGGCGAGGCAGCCCGAAATGCTGGCCACCTTCTTCAACGGCCACCACGCCCATCCGATGTTGAGCTCTTCCAAGAGGTGGATGGCATCGCGGAACCAGACGTTGGAGTTCTCGCCACTCTCCCCGAGGTACAGGGGCACGTTGTGCGCGTCGCGAATAGTGGTGGCAAAGCCCATGGAGCCCACGTCGTTGATGCTCCAGTACTTGTGCGGCGAGTACACGAGGTTGTCGTCCCATGGCGGGGTCAAGCCGGTGAAATCGTTGGCCCACCAGTTGCCCTCGATGAAAATGATGTGGTCGGGGTCCACAGAGCGGATGCTGTCTGTGCACTGCTCGTAGAGGTTGCGCAGGGCGGTGCCGTTGGGCAGGTCCCAGTTGGGCTCATTGAGCAGGTCGTAGCCAGCCACCCAGTCCTCGTCGACATAGATCTCCGCGAGGCGCTTCCAGAGGGCCGCCATCTTGTTCTGATTCTCGACGCTCTCCCACAGGGACGGCTTGGACGGGTCGTAGTCGGAAATGGCCGCGTCATAGCCCTGACCTCCCGGTGCAGCGTGTAGGTCGAGGATCACGTACATCTCGTTCTGCTTGCACCAAGAGACCACGCTGTCGGTCAGCTCGAAACCGATTTCCAGCCACGTGTTCTCTCCCGGTACGGGCTCCTCCTCGATGGGCAGGGTGAACAGGTTGTAGTGCATGGGCAAGCGAACCGAATTGAAGCCCATCTCCTTCATCGCATCGATGTCGGCCTTGGTGCAATGGTTCTGCAACCAGGCGTCGTAAAAGTCCTGCGTGGCCTCCTCGCCGATGAGCTGAGTGATGATGGCGCGGATCTCGTGCTGGGGATTGGCAAAACCGGCCGTCTGGAGCATGTAGCCCTCCTGGACCATCCATCCGCCGAGGCCCATGCCGCGGAGCAGGACGTTTTCACCGCTCTCGTTGACGATGCTGCCACCGCTGGTGGACAGGCGCGGGCCGTTGGCAAAGGGCGGCGGCGGTGGTGAGCACGCCTGACCAAAGGCGGCCAATTGGACCAACATGTCCCCCACCCCGATCAGGCCGTCTCCATCGTGGTCCGGGCAACTCAGATCGGCCAATTCAAAGGTGCAGCTCCCATCTTCCCAACGTGCAACTGAGCTGAAGTTCACCGCTTCCGGGTAGGTGCAGCCGGCGCCGGGGGCCACCGCACACAAGGCGGACGGCGAGGCTGGATCGGCCAGCGGGTTGTAGTTCGGAGACAGCGGATCGGCGCACCCTGCGCACCGGGCGCAAGCATCAAAGCAGACTGCATCCAGCGCGGTATTGCCCTCCACCTCTGTCGTGCGCAGGCCGTTGTCAAAGCAGTCGCTGGCCGCATTCTCCCATGCCGTGCCCTGCGGTCCCGCAGGGGTCCCAAACCGGAACTCGGCTGTGGCCTCCTCGACCCAGACCGTGGCGACCTTGGCGCCCCAACGGCCGTTGTCCATGGCGTGGACCTCGCCGTTGACTTCCACCACGGCCTCCATCGCCGGATCGGGCATGAGAACCCGGAACGTCACCAGATGGGCTTCAACAGGAATCCAGCCGGCAAGCAAGGCGAGAAACAGGAGTCCAGCACGGACCCCACGCAGTTCATTATGGCACATGGTGTGCAAAATACACCATCCCTCGGCTCAGCGGTCGTGAAGCGTCCGGTGAAACGCGGTGGTCAGTTCGGACCGCGCATCAAGGGGGATGGGGCGCGGAGAGCGCCCTCAAAGCCGCTTCAGGTCGCGTATTTTCACGCCATGCCTTGCCTGCCTGTTCTCAAGCCGATGCCCACGCTCCTGTTCATGAGTGCCCTGGTCATCTTGTCCACCCAATGTCGCCCGGAGGAAGACCCTCACGTGGTGCCGGAAATCCGATTCCCCATCGACATCAGCAAGGATGAAACCGAAGCCAACAGCACCTTCGAATTCCCCATTGTGCTCAACCAGAGCACCAGTCGGGACATCATGGTACACTACGAGACACGGGAACTCACCGCACTCGAAGGCGAGGACTACATCCCGGTGGCCGATTCCTTGGTGATTCCGGCCGGCACCGCAACCGCCTCCATTTTCGTGGACATCGTGGTGGACGACTACATGGAGGAGGACGAGGAGTTCCGCGTGGTCCTCACGGGGTCGTCCAACGCCACCTTCGCCGGGGGCATCCAGGAAGCCATTAGCACCATCCGCAACGACGACTCCCTCTTCCCCATCTCTGGCGGTGGCTACATGTCCGCCTCAAGCTACCCGGGCAAGACGCTGGTCTGGTCGGACGAGTTCGACGCCGGCTCCATCGACCTGTCCAACTGGACCTACGACCTCGGGGCCAACGGGTGGGGCAATCAGGAATTGCAGAATTACACCAGCAACAGCGAGAACTCCTACGTCGACGACGGGCACCTGTTCATCGTCGCCCGCGATGAAGGCACCCACTACACCTCTGCCCGCATGAAATCCATCGGGCTCCAGGAATTCCAATACGGGCGCATCGACGTCCGCGCCATTCTGCCTAAGGGACAGGGCATCTGGCCGGCCATATGGATGCTCGGCGCCAACTTCCCCACCTCCGGGTGGCCCGCCTGCGGCGAGATGGACATCATGGAGCTCATCGGCAGCTCACCGAACACCGTCCACGGCACCGTCCACTATGGAGCGGATTGGACCCAACACAACTACACCGGTGGTGGCACGAGCATTCCGTGGACCGAGACCTTCTCCGACGAGTTCCACGTCTTCTCCATCGATTGGACCCCGAGCGGCATCACCTGGCTGCTCGACGACCAGCCTTTCTACTCGGTCGACAACGCCGTGACCGGAAGCCAACCCTACCCCTTCGACAACCCCTTCTTCTTCATCCTGAACATCGCGGTGGGCGGACAGTGGCCCGGCTACCCCGACGCCACCACCGCGTTCCCGCAGTTCATGGCCGTGGACTATGTCCGCGTGTTCCAATGAGCCCCAGGGGACGCGGTCCTCAATCCAAGTCGATCGCCGTGGAGGTATACAGCCCGAAACAGCCGTACCCGCTGCTCACATTGCTGTAGGCCAAAATCGGTTCTGAAAAGAACAAGCCGCCCTCGCCATTGCGGATCTCATCCAGCCGGCGGTAAAAGAGTACCATCTCCGGCGACAAGGCCACCAGCTCCAGGCGTGGGGCTGACTCCAGGGCTTCCTCCAGGTCCTCTCCCCAAATCTCCTGCTGCACTTCGAACGGCAAGGATTCCAAGGCCTGCGCCCCCGGCACATCCTGGATAAGAAAACCGTTGAGCGATTCGTTCCACTCCATCCGGGGATCGTCTTCAATGAGCGATTCCAACCAGATGACCTGGCCCGATTCCCAGGACTCCTCATCGTCGAAATCCCTCTGGGCCGACCGCAGCAAAAAGAAGTCATCGACACCCACCCGGTCCGGCAGGGTCAAGTTGAATTCAAACGACCGGAATCCATAGTTCCAGTAGGGGTCCCACGAGAAGGTCGAATCCACCACAAACCACTCTGCAGCGTATGCATAGCTGCCCACAGAATCGATGACCGGCGGAAAGGTTTGAACGGCGGTGGCCGTCTCGTAGCCTGGCGCCTCCACCGTGAGGGTCCACGTTCCCAACTCCAGGTCCACATCAATCAGGGCGTGGCCCCGGTGCTGCACCCAATCGTCCTGTCCGCCCCAGGACACTGTGGTGCCGGACATGTGGGTCAGCGTGTACTCGGCTTCCTTGATCTTCTGGCTTCCAGTGGAATCGAGAATCCCTGCTGAAGCATGGGTTCGGGCCACCAGGGAGTCCGCTTGCGGCCGGGCGAGGAAGGTCACCGCCAGCTCCGGCGTGTGCTCAGGGAACTGGATTTCCCGGACCACTCCTTCGGACAGCTTCTCACACCCGACCAGGGAGACCAGCACCGCACAGCCGAGGCCAATGGGACGGAACACGTTCAGAATTCGATGCGCCATGCGATGGAGGGAATGATGGGGAAAATGCCGTACTCGCGAATGACCCTAGAGCCATCCACGTTCTGTTCCACCAAGGAAAAGAATGGGTTCATGTTGTTGTAGACGTTGTAGACGCTGATGATGGTGGAGCGCAGGTAGCGTTGCTTCTGCTTTCGAATCGTGAGTGCCACATCCGCCCGGTGATACGGGCTTTGGCGGTAGCTGTTCTTCTCGCCCGGAACCTCGACCGTGGTGCCGTTGAGCTCGGGGTTGGTGCCCGTGAAATCGACCGGTGCAAAGGTCCGGAACACCGATTCGGGCAGGGTCAGGGCCCGTCCGGTTCCGTAGACCCACGTGGCCGACAGGTCCACCCGGTCCGAGAACGTGTGCATCACAACCACCGAGGCGTCGTGGCGGCGGTCATAGGTATACGGAAACGGGTTGCCGCTGTTGATCTCGTCGAATTGACGGGTGGCCCAGCTGAGCGTGTATCCCAGCCAACCCGTGGTCTGGCCCTGCTTCTTCTGGAGGAGAAATTCAAACCCGTAGGCATCCCCCACCCCTTGCGTCACTTGGTCTTCCCACGACGCGTTGAATGTGTTGGCAAAACTGGCCCCCTCCCGGTAGCTGAGCAGGCCCGTCATGGCCTTGTGGTAGGCCTCGATGCTGCACTCGACGCCCCCGTACGTTTTGGCCCAACCGAGGGCCCACTGCTGGCTGGTCTGCGGCGTGACCCGGTCGGTGGCCGGGACCCAGAGGTCGGTCGGAAGCGCCAATCCTTCGTTGGTCAAGAGGTGGACGAACTGGTTCATCCGCGCATAGGACGCCTTGATGGCGCTGCCGTCGGGCAGGCGGTAATTCAAGGAGGCCCGCGGCTGTAGCGAGGCGAAGTCCGTTCCGTTGACGCGGAGCAAAGCCGCATGCAATCCCACGTTGGCCTTGAGATTGGGGTGCAACCGCATCTCGTCCTCGATGAAGAGGAAATGCTCGTCAGACCCCACCTCCTCCGACCCGATGGTCGTATCGATGGCGCTGAGGTTGCCCTCGAACTCCGCCTGAAAGGTGGTGGCCCCAGGGTTGAAGGTGTGCAGCGTAACGTTGGCCCCAAAGCGCAGGCTGTGGCGGTTGTTGAGCGCGTAGAGGAAATCCATCCGCGCCCCGAGGTCTACGATGCCGCTCTGGTAGAGGCTCGCCAGCCGGGAGGTGTTGGTGTCGCCGATGGCCTCAAACGACTCGCGGAACTCCACGCCCGTGTTGAACTCGTATTGGCTCCGGGTGAGGGTAACGTTGGAAAACAACTTCGGTCCCCACTCGTGGTTCCAACGCAAGGCGGCCACCCGGTTGCGCCAATCGAGACCGAAGTCGATGAACGAGTTGCTGGCTCCGAGGTTCTCAGTGGACTCGAATCCGAAGTCGTCCGTGCCGTCAAACAAGCTGAGGTACACCCGGTCCCGCTCGCCGATGCGCCAATTGAGCTTGCCGTTGAGGTCGTGGAAGAAATACCGCGGCTTGGTCTGGATGCTGGGGTCCTGCTTGTTGGCGGCGTTGATGATGGGGCGGGTCAGGAGGTCGAGGTAGGTGCGACGCCCACTGATCATGAAGGACGCCTTGTCCTTGACAATGGGCCCCTCGATCATGAGCTTGGAAGCCAGCAGGGAGACGTTGACCGTACCGTGGGTTTCGCGCAGGTTGCCGTCCTTCATCTGCACCTCCACCACGGAGGAGAGGCGCCCACCAAACCGGGCCGGGAAGCCGCCCTTGGTGATCGACATCTTCTTGACCGCATCCGCATTGAACACCGAGAAGAAACCGAACAGGTGGCTCACGCTGTACAGCGGCACTCCATCAAGCACAATCAAGTTCTGGTCGGGACTGCCACCCCGGACGTACAAACCGGAGGTGCCTTCCCCACCGGACTGCACACCGGGCATGAGCTGGAGCGTCTTGAGCAAGTCCACTTCCCCGCCGATGGCCGGCAGCTTGCGCACCTGCTCCATCGGAATTTCGACCCGCGACATCTGGACCGCGTCCTCGATGCGCTCCCCATCACTGCGCACCACCGCCTCCTGCAGGGCCACGCCGGACTGGAGGGAGACGTCGAGTCGGGTATCGGTGGTCAGATCCACCTCCAGTGTCTGGGCGGTGTATCCGATGTACGATACGGTCAGCGTCTGCTTGCCCGGCGGCAGGGCGAGGGAATAAAACCCAAAGGCATTGGTCCCTGCCCCGACGGCCTCCGCAGCGCACCACAGGGTGGCCCCGGGCAGCATTTCACCACTGGCCGCATCCTGAACGTAGCCGTTGAGCTGAACCGATTGGGCCTGGAGGAACATCGTGTGAACGAGCAAGCAGACCAACACCGAACATCGCCAGAGCATGACGCCAAAGCTAGCCCGCCTCCCTTCTCCCGGACGACCTCCGCACCACTTTAACGGTTGTGATACCGGGCATTGGATTCGCCAACCTGAATGCCTAAACTTGTTGAGTCGAACGTGTATGCCCCCTTCTCCCACCGCGAAAGCGCCGTCTTTGAGCGCCACAGCTGAGCGCATCCACCAACTCGACGTCCTCCGCGGTGTGGCCCTGCTCGGCATCCTGATCATGAACATGATCTCCTTTGGCCTGCCCGGAGTCCATTACCTCAACCCCACGGCCGAAGGCCCGCTGGAAGGGCTGGACCACATCGCGTTCCTCTTCTCCGAGGTCTTCGCCAGCGAGAAATTCATGGGCCTGTTCTCGGTCCTCTTCGGCGCCGGAGTGGTGCTGTTCACCGACCGCGTCCGGAGCAAGGGGAAATCCGAAGCCGCCTGGCATTACCGCCGGAACCTTTGGCTGCTGCTGTTCGGCCTCGCCCACGCCTACTTGCTCTGGAGCGGGGACATCCTGGTGACCTATGCCGTCTGCTCGCTCTGGCTCTTCTTCTTCCGCGGGTGGTCCGTCCGAGGGCTGCTCATCGCGGCGGGCACGTTCCTCGGGCTGCTGATGGCGACCAACGTCTTCTTCGGACTGTCCATACCGTACTGGGCGCCCAGGGATGTCGACGGACTCCGCGCCTTCTGGACCCCCGACGCCGAGAGCATTGCCCGGGAAGTCACCGCCTTCCGCGGATCGTGGTGGGAGCAGATGTCCGAACGCATTCCGAATTCCCTGGCCTTCCAGACGGAGCTGATGCCCTTCACCGCCCCCCGCGCCACGGGCATGATGCTGCTCGGCATGGCGCTCTACAAGGCCGGCGTGCTCACCGGGCAGCGGGACCGCCGGTGGAATGGGCGCCTCGCCCTGATCGGTCTGGCCCTCGGTACGCTGATCAGCGGCTTCGGCGTCTGGCAAAACGAGCTCGCCGGTTGGACCGTTGAGTACAGCTTCTTCCAAGGCGGCCAGTTCCGGACCCTCGGCATGGTGCCGATGGTGCTCGGATACATTGGGGCCGTCCTCTGGCTGTGCGAAGGCCGCATGGGCGCCTGGATGGAACGTCGCCTGGCACCGGTGGGCAGGATGGCACTGACCAACTACCTCACGCAGACGATGCTGGCCACCACGGTCATGTATGGCCACGGCTTCGGGTGGTTCGCCACGATGGGCCGCGCCGAATTGTGGCTCGTCATCCTGCCCATTTGGGGGCTGCAGATCGCATGGTCCTCTTGGTGGATGAAGCGCTTCCGCTTCGGTCCTTTCGAATGGCTGTGGCGCACAGCGACCTATTGGACCGCCCAGCCCATGCGCCGTTGATCAGTCGACGACGAGGTTGAACGAGGACTGAATGTCCCCGGACTCCAGGCGCACCACGTACGTGCCCGCCGGCATCCGCAGACGCGGCAGGGCCACCGGGTCACCGTTCCGCACCGAACCCGCCCATAGGCGCTGCCCGGTCATGCTGAACAACTCCATGTCGGCTTCGCCCGGCAACCCTTCGAAGCGGATTGATTCGTGGGCCGGATTGGGCATCAACTGCACCTCGGCCATCGGGGCCTCGGGCACCCCGACCACCAATTGGCCAAAGGCCTGGATCTCCCACAGGGAGTGGCCCCACGCCGTGGCACGCTGCAGCCCCTCGACCTGGATGTAGCGCGCATCCACGTCCGGATAGAACAGGTCGTACCCGCCGTCCCCGTCCGTCTCATGCACCAGCGTCGTGTAGATCGAACCGTCCAAGGACACCTTGAGCTTGTATTCGCTGCTGTAGGCCGTCTCCCAGGCCAGCGCGATCTCATTGAGGGTGTAGACGTTCAGCAGGTCAACCGTGATGGTCTGGGGGTCGGAGAAATCGGAACTCCAACGGGTTGAGAAGTCCCCGTCGACCGCTTGGTCCGCACCGAGGTCCCCCGCCTCTTGAGACGTCGCCGTAGCGGGCTTGAGGTAACACAGGTTCGGGACGACTTCAGAGCCCGCTTGGACATCCACGGTGTGGGTGATCGTGTTGTTGTCCTCGACCAATTCCGCCCAATCTCCGGCGGGGTCCACCGTGGCGAGCACCTCCATGTCGTCCTCGCCCGTCACGGTCCACTGGCCTGTGCTCGCGCACAGCAGGGTCGACCCCGCGATGTTCAACGTATCGAGCAAGGTTTGCGTGGCCGCGACCTCCTGCCCCGCCACCGAGAACGACACCTCCAGTGCCTCGTCCATGAGGACGGTTTGGGTGCCGGGGTTCTTGACCAGCGCGCACAGGATGAGCGAGTCGCCCTCCACCGGATACCGGGGTACGCTGTACACGCGGGTGACCTCGAAGTCCGGCGTTGGCTGTCCCGCCGTGACCGAAAAGGAGGCTGACGTTGCGAGGGCGTCGGAGCTCGCGCCGGCGTAGAGGGTGTAGTCTCCCACCGCCACCTCGTAACGGTCAAGAGCCTCATCGAAATAGAACAGCTCGTTGGCCCCCAGCGAGAACGACACCGTGGCGGACTCCCCCGGAGCGAGGAATACCTTTTCGAAGCCCTTCAATTCCTTCTCCGGCATCCACACCGGGGCCGCCTGGTTGTCGAGGTACAATTGGACCACTTCCGCCCCGGCCACATCGCCCGTGTTGGTCACCTCCACCGTGGCCGTGATGGGCATACCCTGCGACACGGTCGTGGCGTCCAACTGCAGGGCACTGATGGCAAAGTCCGTGTAACTCAGGCCGAACCCGAACGGAAACTGCGGCGTGATGTCGAGCTCGTCGTAGTACCGGTAGCCCGTGTTGTAATCGTCGCTGAAGTCCGAATTCCATTCCGGCATCTGCGCATCGTCCACGGGCATGGTCACCGGCAGCTTGCCGCTCGGGTTGACGTCGCCAAACAGGACATCTGCAATCGCGTTGCCCCCTTCCATACCCGGGTAAAACGCGTAGAGGAAGCCCTGCATGTCGTCGATGGCCTCCGGCGCGGAGCAGATGCCCCCGCTCTTCAGGACGACCACAACGTTGGGGTTGACCTCGGCAAGCTCCTGGATGAGCAACTGCTGGACACCCGGCAATTCGACGCTTCCGCTCGTGCGGTCCACGGGGCCGGGGTAGTAGTTCTCCCCCTCCTGCGTTTGGTCGAGTCCACCGACGAAGACCACGATGTCCGAGGCCATTGCTGCAGCGCGGGCGGCCGCAAAACCCGTGGTGTCCGTGCTGTTGATGGCGCAGCCTGGCGCGAACTCTACCTGGCTGGACGAAATCTTGTTCAGCACGCCCTGCAGCGGGGTGATGGCGTAGGGCGGGTCCACCCAGCTCGAGCCGAAGCCGTCCAGCTGGGCGACCGCGGCACTCGGGCCGACCATGGCGATCGTCTGTTCCATGTTCAACGGCAGGATGTCCGCCTCATTCTTGAGCAGGACAATGGCCTCTCGGCCGGCATCGAGACACAACGCCTGGTGCTCGGGCGTGTTGGCCCCTGTGATGGGATTGCCCTGTGGCAGGTTGTCCATCATGCCCGTCAGGTATTTGACCCGCAGGACGCGCCGGACCGCGCGGTCGAGGTCGGCATCGTTGATGATGCCATTCACGTAATCGGCGGTCAGCTGCTCCTCGAAGGCCGATACGTCCACATCCATTTCGAGATCGCACCCGGCCTTGAGCGCCTTGCTGGCGTCCCACACCGAACCCCAGTCGGAAACTACGTAAAACGGGAAGCCCCATCGGTCCTTCAAAATGCCGTTGAGCAGGTCGGCGTTTTCCGCGGCCTTGTCTCCGTTGACCTTGTTGTAGGCGTTCATCACCGACAAGGCGCCTGCGTCCTGGATGACCCGACGGAAGTTGTAGCCGTAGTGCTCCATCAGCTGGCGCTGCGTCATGATGTGGTTGACATTGTGCCGGTCCACCTGCTGGTTCACCGCATTGAAGTGTTTGACCGTAGCGATGACCGGCTGGCTCTGGATGCCGCGCACCACTTCGACGTTCATGTGCGCCGTCAGAAAGGGGTCCTCCCCACCCGTCTCCGGGCTCCGGCCATTGCGAGGATCACGGCACAGGTCCACGGCCGGACCGAGCTGCTGGTGCTTGCCGTAGGCGTGGAATTCGGTGCCCATCGCGTAGCCGACGTCATGGGCGAGCTGACGGTTCCAAGACGCTGCGAGGCCGATGCCCACCGGGAAAGACGTCGACGGCACAAACCGCACACCGTGCGGTCCATCCGACATGGTGAACCCCGGAATGGGCGGGGTCGAGTTGTCCGGCGTCGTCCAGAACGTGTTGCGGTGGATCTGGGCAATCTTCTCCGACCAGGACAGCTGATCGATCTGCTGCTGAATCAGGATTTCCAATGGATTCTCATCCGATGCGGACGCGGTGGTGCAGGCCTGCCCGAAGGCGGACAGGAGAATGAGCATGTCCCCCACGTCGACCAGACCGTCACCATCGTGGTCCGGACAATCCGATGCCTGTCCGGCGAATTCGCAGGAGCCGTCGTCCCATTGGGCCTCGGCCATGAAATTCGACGCGGCGACATAGGTGCAGCCCCCCTGTCCGGCATCGAGGCAGAAGTGTGCCGGAGAATTGGGTGCGGCGAGCGGGGCGTAGTTGGGCGAAAACGGGTCGGCGCATCCCTCGCAGGGATCACAGTCGTTGAAGCAGACCACGGCCAACGCGGCATCAGCGGTCACGTCTGCATGGCGGATTCCGCCCTCCGTACAGCTGGACGGTGCCGATTCCCAAGCCATACCCAGCGGCCCTGCCGGCGTTCCGAATCGGTAGTCGACGCTGCCGTCCACGAGCACCGTCGCTTCTCGAGCCCCCCACGGACCCGTCTCCATCGCGTGGACCTGCCCCTCCACTTCCACCACGGCTTCCATGGCCGGATCGGGCATCTGCACCCGGAAGGTGACAGCGTGCGGCTGGGCCCGGAGCCACAGTCCCATGGCGGACAACAGGCAGAGGAACCCAAGTCGGTTCAGGCCCTGTCCAATGGACGAGAAGCCTGCGTTGGCAGAGCAGTTTCGGTGCATGCCCCCAAGTTACGATGCCCCTTTTGCCCCCAGGCTTTCCTCCACGAATCAGGAGCCTGACCCCGTACCTTTCCGGCATGGACGCAGTCGGCAAGGTGGCGGTGATCGGAGGCGGAGCGGCGGGCTTCTTTGCGGCCCTCTCGGCCGCCCATCATCACCCTGAAACCAGCGTGGTCCTCTTCGAAAAGACCGGCAAGCTCCTGTCCAAGGTCAAGGTCTCCGGCGGCGGACGCTGCAATGTCACCCACGCCTGCTTCTCCCCCAGCGCCTTCCCGAAGCATTACCCCCGCGGAGGACGCCAACTCAAAAAGGCATTCGGCACCTTCAGCGCCAAGGACACCATCGACTGGTTCACCGAGCGCGGCGTCCCGCTCAAAACCGAGGACGACGGCCGCATGTTCCCCGTCGCGAACACCTCCCAAGCCGTCATCGATTGCCTGCTCGGCGAGGCACGCTCGGCCGGCATCGACATCCGGATGAAGGCCCCCATCCAGTCCATCCAACCGCTGGACGGCGGCGGGTTCGACCTCCACGGCGAACCGTTCGACCGGGTCATCGTCGCCACCGGCGGCAGCCCCAAGGCCACCGGATTCGACTGGCTGGTCGCCCTCGGCCACACCATCAGCGCCCCGGTGCCGTCGCTGTTTACCTTCAACATGCCAGGCGAGACCATCACCGAGCGCATGGGGCTGGTCGTGAAAAACGCCATCATCCGCATCCAAGGCACCAAGTTGTCCCACGAGGGGCCGGTGCTCATCACCCACTGGGGCATGAGCGGTCCGGCCGTCCTCAAACTCTCCGCATGGGGCGCCCGCGAACTGGCCGAGCGCGACTACGGATTCACCATTCAAGTCAACTGGATCGGCGTGACCAACGAGGCCGAGGTCCTGGCCGAATTGCAGGAGGCCCTCCCGGGCATGCTGAAGAAGAAGATGGCCAACGCCTGCCCCTTTGATCTGCCCAAGAACTTCTGGATCCACGCACTGGAGAAGGCTGGCATCGACCCCGACACCCCGTGGGCGGAGCTTGGCAAGAAACCGCGCAACCGGCTCATCAACGGCCTGCTCAACGACACCTACACGGTCGCTGGTAAAACCACCTTCAAGGAGGAGTTCGTGACCTGCGGAGGCGTGACCCTCAGCGAGGTCGACTTCCACACGATGGAGAGCCGGGTCGTGCGCGGCCTGCACTTCGCCGGCGAGATCCTCGATGTGGACGGCATCACTGGCGGCTTCAATTTTCAGGCCGCCTGGACCACCGGCTTCATTGCCGGCCGCCTCGGTCGCAAGGCCTGATTCCCAAACGAAGGCCGCCAGACACGCGAAGTCCGGACGCCTGCGGAAACAGCGGAAGGTCCTCGTAGAAGATGCCCATGTCGTCTTCCGACGTCCACGTTCCCCCGAGGTATCCGTCGAGCAGGAACCGGCCGAGAATCAATTGATGCCCCACATGCAGGGAGGCGCCCCCGACCATCCACTCTGGAGGCCCCACACCCCAAGACGCCTCATCCAACCGGTTGTACCGGGCATACCCGAAGAATCCGGACAGGGCGGTGTACGTGCCGTGAGCAGCCTCCGCACCGGGATACCAGCGCACCTGCGGCTCGAGGATGATGCCGCGCTTCTTCGTGTCACCCCCTGGGTACCACGGATGACCCGATCCCACGAACACATCGCGGGCGATGTAGTCGACATCGAGGCCAACCGAAAGGTGGGGACGAACCGGAACCTCGGCACCAAGGGAGTAGCGACCGACCACGAGGTCAGTCAGGTTGGTCCGGACGATGGGGCCGTTCTGCGCCGAAGCGTGCCAGGTCAATGCGCACAGAAAGGCGAGGAGAATCGAACGTGACTTGAACATGAAAATGGGTTTCTGCCCTCCTTGAATACAATCTCCGCGCCAAGTTCGTGACCCTCGACCTCAGCGGCCTGCCGAGCGGCCTCTACATCGTCGAGGTCGCCGAATGGGACTGGCGCAAGCCGCTCATCGTCCGCTGACGCCCGAACTTGGAATCGCGCTCAGTAGACGAGCGTTTGCATGGCGTGCGGCAAGATGCTCGCCTTCACCTGCTGATCGCCCACGATCAGGGCGTAGTCCATCGGCTCGTCCGTCCGGTTCATCACCACCGTCACGCGCTCCCCGGAAGGATTCTCCCACGTCGTGCTCTCCAACGTGCTGCGGCTGGCGGCCGTGCTGACTCGGCGTGCGCCTTGGCGAACGAACTTCGAAAAGTGGCCGATGTAGTAGTACGTCGGCGTGAAAATCAGCTCGTCCGTCTGCGTGTCGCCGTGGACCGGCGCGAAGCAGAAGTTCTCAACGTGATTCGGACCGCCCCGCTCGTCGAGGAAGATGTTCCAATCCGTCCAGCCGACCGTGCCGCTGTTGAAGTCGTTGATCATGCTGTTGCCGTAGCGTTCGGCGTTGGACCAGCGCTCGTAGTGGGCGCTGTCAAAGCCCTCCTGGCACCCTTCGGTGAACAGCAGCTTCTTGTCCGGGAAGGACTCCTCGATTAGCTTGAGATTGTCATATTTCGGCAAGCCGCCGGTCCAGGTCTCGTACCAATGGAACCCGGTGCCCCACGCGTAGGACGCGGCGACGGAATCCTCGAAAATCGTGTTGGCGCGGTGCGTGATGAGGTCGCGGTTGTGGTCCCAGACGACGATGTTCTTGTCGCCATACCCGGCGGCCTCCATCGCCGGCCCGAGGTGGTATTTCAGGAAATCACGCTCCTCCTCGGCCGTGTAGATGCACGACTCCCAACGCTGCACCGCCATGGGCTCGTTCTGGATGGTCACCCCCCACACCGGCAAGCCCTCTGCCTCATAAGCCTCGATGAACTTCACGAAGTACTGCGCCCACGCGTCCCGGTATTCGGGCAACAGCGAACCGCCGTAGAGCATGTTTTCGTTGGTCTTCATGAACGCCGGCGGGCTCCACGGGCTGGCGTAGAAGACGAGGTCCTCGCCCACCAGCTCCGCGGCGCGCTGGATCATCGGAATCCGCTTCACCGTGTCCGCCGCGATGGAAAACGTCGCCAGCTCCGCATCCCCCTCCTCGATGTAGGTGTGGCTCCCGAGGCCGAAATCGCACGAATGGATGCTCGTCCGGATGATGGTGTACCCGATGCCGTTCTCGCCGAAGTAGGCCTCGAGCAGCGCGTCCTGGTTGGCCGGGCTCATCTGCGAAAACACCTCTGCCGACGCGTCGGTGATCGCCCCGCCAATGCCGAGGAACGTCTGGAACTTCTTGTTGGGATTCACGAAAATGGCCACCTCCGTTTCCAACGGTTGACGGGCCGCGTCGAATTCGAGCTCGCCCTCAAACGACAGCCGCTTGTCCGTGTTTTCCGCCGTGGCATACACCTTCGCCAACGTCAAATCCGAATCTGAAACGGGCGCCGCGGCAGGGGAAACCGCCACGGAAGACTCCTGCGGAGCGGGCTGGGTCCCGCAGGAAGCCTGGGCAAGGACGAGAACAAGGGGCAAGGTGAATCGAAGCATGATGGTCGTTTGATGCAGCGCCCAAATTACACCCGGCGGTTCGCCGTTGCCTCAAATCAGAGCAACCCCAACCGAAAATGACCATACTCAGACGGAATTCCGAAAGCATCGGAAGTACTTTCGGGGCCATGAGCAAGACCTGTTTTGCGGCCATGGCCTGCGCCCTCCTTTTCACGGCGACCGGCTGCACCACCACCACGACGCGGAGCACCCAACTCGCTGAAGGCGTGGCCCTCCTCGACATCGAGCCCGTCAAGGCCCGCTGCATCGTCGACACCACCCGGACACTGCAAGCCGTCTCCCAGACGCGCACCGTCCTCGGGTTCTTCCGGTCCGGCGACCGGGATTTCGCGCAGTATCCTGGCATGGTCTTCCGCCTCGGACCGGCCATGCGCGAGCGGCGCGCTGCCGTCCACAAGGCGCTGAAAGACACCGACTTCGACGTCATGGTCAACCCGAAGTACATCGTGCAAACCAAGCGCCGCCCCTTTGTCCGCACCGTGACCGTTCAGGTGGCGGGCTATGGCGGCCACCTCGTCTTTGACCAACCCGAAGACTGAGCCCCACTATGAAGCACCTCCTCTGGGCCGCAGGCCTTGCATTCTGCTGCGGATCGCTGCACGGTCAGACCCTCGACGACAGCCTGCTGGAACAGGCCCAAGACCGCACCCCGCGCGAATGGAATTGGGCATCCGGCGAGGCCGGCACCTGGAACGTCTGGCTGGAGCTCGACGCGGGCACCATTGAGCAGTTCGAATACGGGTCCGACAACCACATCCGCCGCGCCGCCACCCTCGGCCACCCCGAGTGGAGCGACAGCGAACTCACGGCCGCCCTGAACCGCATGGGCTCGTCCGGATTCAACAACGCCGTCGACTACCAGAGCCGCTATCTCCCAGCAGCGGTGCGCATCGGCGCCTCCCGCCAAGTCTGGAAGGGGGTGTCCGCCGGCCTGCAGCTCGGTCGCGCCTGGACCCCGGCGTATGTGAATTGCACGCGTGCCGACGGCGAGTCTGTGGTCGCCAGCTGGAACCAAGTCCGCTTCGGGGACTTCGTGGACCAATACCTCTACTACGACGACCTCTACAACGGCGACCAGTGGCGCTACCAGAACCTCGCCGAATTCACCGAGGGCATCACCGGCTGGCGCGTCGAAGTCGTGCTGCAGCAAGAGCTCGCCCACGGCTTCGGGTGGACAGCCAGCCTCGGCACCACAGTCGGCCTCGACCGTGAGATCCAATCCCGATCCTCCGCCTTTTTCGGCAGCCAAGGACTCCTCCCCGAGAACGAGGTGGGCGCCACCCTTTCTCCCACCTCGGTCGCCAAAGCCCCCACCTCGGCCGCCATCGGCGGCACCTACCGCGTCGGGCCTGTCGTCGTGGGCCTGTCGTGGTCCAGCGTCTTCGTCAGCGGAGCCGAAGTCAACCAATGGGTGGCAGATGGCGCCGATGTCATCGACCCCATCAACCAGATGCGCCTTCGCCTCGGGATGACCTTCTGACCCGGTCCATCTTCACGAAATGGTAACACGAAAAGCAGGCTCAAACCGGTCTTGTTAGAACCTATCTTTGCGCGCCTTTTCAAAACATCCGCTGCCATGAACGTGATTGGAAGTATCGAGTGGTGCCGGTTCCCCAAGCTGGGAGTGCCCGCCGTGAAAGCCCGGGTCGACTCCGGGGCCAAGACCTCCACCCTCCAAGCCGACCGCATCCAACTCTTCACCAAGGACGGTCAGGAATGGGTCAAGTTTGACGTCAATCCCATACAGGACAACCGGAGCATCACCATCCCGTGTGAGGCGCGCGTGACCGGCCGAAAAGCGGTCAAGAACACGTCGGGCATCACCGAGGAGCGCCTCGTCATCCAGACCACCATGACGCTCGGCGAGCACACGCTGACCGTGGACCTGACGCTTGCCAACCGCGACGCCATGGAGTTCCGCATGCTTCTCGGCCGCGACGCCTTCGTGAACGGCTTCCTCGTGGACGTGGCCCAGGAATTTGTGCAAGGCGACATTTCGGACGCCGAGATCGCATCCCTCTACAAGGCATTTGACGAGGAGAAGACCGGACTGCGGATTGGCGTCCTCGCCTCCAACCCCAAGCTCTACAGCAACAAGCGCATCATGGAAGCCGGTGCGGCCCGCGGCCACGAGATGGTCTTCCTCAACGTCGAGCACTCGTACATGAAGCTCGACGTGCACTCGCCGGAGATCCGGTACCGGGGCGGCAACATCCTCAACCAGTTCGACGCCATCGTGCCGCGCATCAAGCCGGCGGTGACGTTCTACGGGTGCGCCATCCTCCGCCAGTTCAAGCACCTCGGGGTCTACTGCCAGAATTCAGCCGACGCCATCACCCATTCGCGGGACAAGCTCTATGCCTCCCTCCTGTTTTCGGAGCACGACATCAACATCCCCATCACCGGATTCGCCAAGTCCCCGCAGGACACCAAGGACCTCATCCGAATGGTCAACGGGGCCCCGCTCATCATCAAGCTCCTCGAGTCCACCCAGGGGCGCGGCGTCGTACTGGCCGAGACCAACAAGGCCGCGGAAAGCGTCATCAACGCCTTCAAATCCGTGAAGACCAACATCCTCGTGCAGGAGTTCATCAAGGAGGCCAATGGCCAGGACATCCGGTGCTTCGTGGTCAACGGCAAGGTTGTGGCTTCCATGCAGCGGCAGGCCGCCAAAGGCGAATTCCGGGCCAACGTCCACCAAGGCGGCACCGCCTCCGTCATCCGCATCACCTCCGAGGAGCGCAAGCTCGCGTTGAAGGCCACCAAGGCCCTCAACCTCGCCGTGGCCGGCGTCGACATCATCCGGTCCAACAAGGGACCGCTGCTGCTCGAGGTCAACTCTTCCCCGGGGTTGGAAGGCATCGAGCGCGCGACCGGCATCGACATCGCCAACGCGATGATCCAAGCCATTGAGCGCAAGCTCAAATTCAACGTCTGAGCTCAGGATGGCTCCTTGGGCTTCAGCCCTCGCGCCCGTTGAAACAGGTCGCGCATCATCTCCTCGCCCTTCCGGTCGGGAGGGCCGCCTTGGGCGCGCTCGAACCCGTAGGTCTCGTCGGGACCACGGTCAATCAGCTTGAAGCGGAAGATGTAGTCGTCGGCGTCGGTGCCGCGTCCGGAGAAGGTGCCAAAGCGCAGGTCGTTGAGCTGCACACTGCCGTCTTGCCGCAGGACCGCATTGAACTTGCCCGCACTGAACCACCGCAGCACCCGGAGCGTCTCGTCGGTGTCTAAGTTGTGCAGCAGGTCCCAACCTTTGTCGACGCGGTGAAACGCGATGGGCACCTCATCGAAGATGGAGTGCTGCGCGAGCAGGTAGCCGTCCCCATCGTCCACCACCGCGTTCCAGAGGAGGTTGTTGAAGATGGTGGGCGTGATGAACAGCGTCCCTGCGGGTTTCCCCTGCGCCCCGAGTGCCGCTTCGAAGGCCCGCTTGACGTTGTGGTGGTTGACGACCGTCAGGGCGAGGTAGAAGCAACACCACGCGAGGCCCGCGGCATTCCAACGCGCGCGCTTCCGCTCCTCGCGGGCAAATCGCGCCGCCACCAGCAGGCAAGCCAGAAAGGGGAAGGTCCACAGCGGATCGGCCACCGCAATGGTGCCCCACGCCACGCGAGTGTCCGAGAACGGCGCATACAGCTGGGTGCCATAGGTGGTGAAGCAGTCGAGCAGGGTGTGGGTCAGGAACCCCCAGAAAAACAACAGCACCCACCCTTTGAGGTCGGCGTTCGGCTCGGTCCAGTTGCCGCTGAAATACCGCTTTTGTCCGTGGCGCCACCACCAGAGCCCGACGAGCGGGATGTACAGCACCAGCGGAACCCAGCCGCCCGGGGCGACGATCTGCGTCAGGAAATTCACCACAAAGCCCACCAGCACGGCTGCCGCAGCCTTCGTCGCCATCGCGATGCGGGCGTGATGCGGACTGCGGTACAGGCGGTCCGTCACCCAGCCAAAGGCGAACGCCCCGACCACGCAAAACAGCAACGAATGGCTGATGCCGCGGTGGAAGGCCAGGTTGTCGAGCTCGCTGAGGAAGTATTTGCCCATCACATCCATGTCGGGAATGGTGCCAGCCACTGCGCCCCAAACCATGGCCCGGTTGCCGATGCGGCGCCCGAGCACCGCCTCCCCCACAGCGGCCCCCAACACGATCTGCGACAGTGAATCCATGCCGCAAAGGTCCGACTTGTCCGGCCACTGCCACCGCCCGAATTCACAAGGAATTCCCCCTCATCACTCCTCGCCTTAATTTCAGGGCATCCTCCACATGGCCCTGACCTTCATCCCCTACGATCCGGCCTACCGCACGGCCTTCTTCGACCTCAACAAGGCGTGGTTGGAGGCTTATTTCTTGCTCGAACCCTACGACATCCAGGTCCTCTCCGACCCTGAGACGATGGTACTCCAGCCCGGCGGCGAGGTCCATTTTGGGCTGCTTGACAGAGAAGCGATCGCCACGTTTGCGCTGACCCCCCGCGCAGAGGGTACGCTGGAGCTCAACAAGATGGCCGTCAAGGCATCACACCGGTCGCGCGGGTACGGCCACCAGATGATGGAATACCTCATCGGCCTCTGCCGCCAGCGGGGCGTGCACACCCTCGAACTGTATTCGCACACCTCCCTCGCCAGCGCCCTTCACCTCTACCGCAAATTCGGATTCGAGGTCATCCCCCTCCCCGACAACTGCGTCTACGACCGCGCTGACATCCGAATGGCATTGGCCCTTTGACCTTCGCATCCCCTTTGCATTTATCCTTATCTTGCGGGTCTTCAAGCCCTCGACCCATGCGCCTTCTTCTCTCACTCCTGCTCGGCCTGATGCCCATCCTCGCCTTTGGGCAATCGCACTCCATCGACGAGCACGAGCTCTTCATGTCCGGCACGGTCGAGGACCTCGACATCAACATCAACACCTACTACAACGCCATCGACGCAGTTCAGGTCGAGTGGGCCATCGTGGAAGCCGACGTCCCCGAGGGCTGGGAGTATTCCTTCTGCTTCCCCAACTGCCACCCCATCGGTGTGGTGGAGGCCAATGCGGAGTTCCCCGCCGGCAGTGAGCAGTACCTGAACGGCCACGTCTACCCCAACGGCATCGCTGGAGAGGGCATCCTGCGCATGCAATTGACCACCAATGGAGCCGCCCTGGACACCGTTACCTGGTACGCCACGATTGACGCCGTCTCCGGTCTCGACACCGAGCAGGCCACCGGCATTCAAGCCTTCCCCGTCCCCTGTGTGGGTCAACTTCAGCTCGAGGGCATCCCCGCGGGCGCCACGGTCGTGTTGCAAGACCAAGCTGGCGCCACCGTTCGTGAACTCCGCATGACAAGCGCTCAGCTCACCGTCATCGACAACCTGACGCCCGGCGTCTACGTCGTGACGACGACCCTCGACGGCCACATCATCGACCGCCGCCGCATCCTCTCCCTCTGATCGAGGGGAGGCGTTCCGCTGCGGAATTGCGCCCCCCAATTGCGCTGCCCTGTCGTGCCCACCTTGATGGCACTACCCCTTCCACGTGCCGCCGTAGCGGTAGTGCGGGTTGTCCGGTTTGACCTCATTTACGCACGGCTTGCACAGAAAGCACCACGTCTTTCCGGGTTTGTATTGGACGCGGAACATCAGGGATTCCTCGCCGTTGCAGTTCGCGCACACTTTGGTTTTGCTCATGGTCAACCGGGCCCGCCTTTCGTCGAAGAGGAAAACCCTCCCCAACAGAATTGGCGTTCAGGTAGAAAACCGACCGACACCCAAAAAGTTGGTCCGGCATCCAAAAGTTGGGCCTGAGGGAGGTGACCAAGGAGCAGGCTTGCACTGCTTCACTCCCCCCAAGATTCAGGGTGGCGCACCAGTCGCGGATGGTCTGGCAGTCGGCATCGGAAGTCGTGCTGTGATCAAACGCCGCAGCGTGCCAGCGTCAGTCGAAGCACTGTCCGAACACGGACAGCACGTGGAGCAGGTCGCTGACATTGACGCAGGCATCGAGGTTGATGTCGGCGGGGTTGGCGACGACACAGGCGGACGCGACCGGGTCCCATGCGGTGCCGGGGCCGCAGTAGTCCGCCCCCGGACAGGCGGTCACATCGCACGTGCTGCTCAAGTCGTGCGCGGTGGACACGAAGCCGAGCTGGGTGAGCCCCTGCGCGATCTCCGGGGCGCCCATGAACAGGTCCCAGAACAGGTGGGTCTTCTGGTTTTCGATCATCGGCCCGATGGTGCCTTGATCGATGGCGAGGTGGCGAGGCGTCGTCCAATCGTAATGGGGTGAGAAAGCATCAAACGGGCCCAACGCACCGACGTATTGGGCATCGGCACCGAGGTACTGCCCGTCAGCGTCCTCGTAGAGATTACGCAGGAAGTCCATCGAGGGGCCCGGGGCGTAGGGCATGGACGACAGCGCGGCCGTCGGCGTGATGACCCCCGTGTCGCAGTTGGGCTGGTGGGCCGCGTACCCGGTGCTGCCGTCCGGGTTGCGGGTGTAGCTCGCCGTCAACCCCCAGCAGTTGTCGCCATACCCAGCAAATCCATTGGGGTTTTGGACGCAATGCTCAAAGACGATGTCCGTGTGGTTCGTGACCACCTCCCAGTAGTCGGCGTAATTGTCCGAGAGCCCATGAGGGTCGAGGCCCAGGTAGGCATAATGCGCCCAGAACAATGGCCCCACCGTGCCCGGCGCTCCGTTGTGGCCCAGGACGACCGGGAGACCGTATTGGCTGGCGGACGACACGATGTCGCCCCCTCTCGCCCACCCTTCGTGGTAGACGCTGCTGGAGATGGGAAACGTGGGCGAAGCGGCCGCGAGCACATACGTCATCAAGGCTTCGTTGTACCCCCGGATTTGGAAGTTCATCTGCCAGTCGTGGTTGGGGGACCAATGCCAATACAACACGTCCTCCCCTTGCGTGTACCAGCTCCATTCCACGCCCTTCCACAGCACATCGGCCTTGTTGGCCACGACCTGCTCCGCAGCATTGCCGTCCTTGAAATATTCCCGCACACAAATGAGCGCTTGACACAGCAGCGCCGTTTCCACCAAGTCACCCCCATCATCAAAGGTGCTGAATGGAATGACTGCGCCGGTGTTCCCCTCCATCCAGTGCGGCCAGGCGCCATGAAAGCGGTCGGCATTCCAGAGGAAATCCAAGGCCGTGTTCAGGTGCGTCACCCCCTCCGTGGCGGAGATGTGCCCATTCTCGATGCCCACGATCACGTTCAGGAAACCGAATCCAGTGCCGCCAATTGCGATGGTGTTTTCATCCCAGGCGAGGTTGTCCAAATGAATCCGCTCTCGGGACAGCTTCGACGTCGGGTGGGCGTGGTCCCAGAAGTACTTCAACGCGTGGACTTGCACACTGTCCATCAACTGGGCATCGGTCAACTGGGCGGATGCCGCTCCAGAACCCAACCCGATCGCAAGCACGAGCATGCTGGCCCGAGCCCATCGCACTGCGGCCACTCGGCCTGTCCAGACGGGTTTGATCATGGATGAACTGCGCTCGCCTCGATGGCAGCTCACAGAAGATAATCAAAAGGGACCGGAAGCGTCCTTCTCTTCGCGGACAGCGGTTTCCCAATCCCCGCCACCTACTCAGGGCCCGCTCAGCGGGTGAGGTTGACGAAGGCCGTGGCCTGCAGGTACCAGTAATGCGCCCAGCCGAGGCTGCCCGCCTCCCCCATCTGCTTCCAGCTGACCACGAGTGGCCCTGCCTCCCAGCGGAGGTTGTCGTTGACCGACTTGCCAAACTGCAGGGTCGTCCACGCTTCGCGGAACCGGTCGAGGCCTTGGGTGGCATTGGCGCCTTTCCACGCCTCGATGAAGACTTCAGTGCTCGCCGACAGCGTGCCGTCTCCGAGGGGCAGCGTGCACCCCAGCTGCTCGCGCAAACGCGGCCGGGACATCCACCGATCGCCTTCGACATACGGGTCCGACTCGATCCACCGTTGGTCCCACCGCATGCGCCACCACCACCGCGCCGAACCGAGGTCCCCTTGGTATTTGGATTGCAGCCACACACGGTGCTCATCGCGGGTGTACCGGTCTTCACCCCAGACGCTGGCATTGGACGGCACCCACTCGTGGGTGTAACTGCCGGTCAACGACCAGGCCTCATTGAGCGTGCGGGTGACATCCCATTCCGTGTAGGCAAAGACCAGTGCGCGAATGCCACGGGACTCGCCCGGCTGATTGCCCGGCCCGTAATTCTCCATCACCGCCGCATCGGCAAACGAGGGGCGCGACTGCTCAAACGGCAGAATGCACGCAAAGGAATAGGTCTCGACGTACCAGTCCTCACCGAGGGACATCCCGACATCCAGTGTTGGCATGGTGCCAAGCAGGTGAATGTGTTGCTGGGCAGAAGACGAGACACCCCATCCCAAGCACAAAACCAAGGACCAGAGTTGGAAAGCACAACGGTTCATGCGCGCAAGTTGACCTCCCCAGATTTCCCCTGTGTTAAGGAGGCCAACCGAGCGCACCCGTTTGCATCTGTATGCGCCATCAGGGGGTCAAGCGAGCGAGAATTCAGTCAGCAGCGCTTCGAACAATTCCTTGGTGCTCTTCACGTCCGCCTCGGTTTTGGCGCCGCGGCCCAAGGCGTCCTCCTGCCAATGCAGCTGCCATTCGCCCTCGTTGTATTCCAGCGCCGTCCCATTCTCCACCCAGTCGCCACTGTTGAGGTACAGGACCTCCCCCGCCTCTGTGTGCACCACCCGGTGGGCGGGCTGGTGGATGTGCCCGCAGACCACCATGTCGTAGCCATTGCGGATGGCGATGTCGGCCGCTGTGTCTTCGAAATGGCTGATGAATTTGACCGCGCCCTTGACACTTTCCTTCACTTTTTGGGACAGGGAAATGCGCCCGCGCCCCATCGCCATGGACACCCGGTTGATCACGTGATTGAACCAGATCAAGGCATCGTACCCCTTGCCCCCCAGCATAGCCAGCCATTTGGAGTACTGCATCGTCACATCGAAGACGTCGCCGTGGAAGAACCACGCCTTTTTGCCGTCCAATGGCAATACCACTTTGTTGACGATCCTGAAGTTGTTGGTCTCAAAGCCCACGAACCTGCGGAACACCTCGTCGTGGTTGCCCGTGACGTAGTAAATCGTTTTGCCACGCGCGATCATCCCGAGCAATTCGCGCACCACCTGCAAATGGGCCGCGGGGAAATACGACTTCTTGAATTGCCAGACATCGATGATGTCCCCGTTTAACACGAGGATGTCCGGGTCAATGGACGTCAAATAGTTCAAGACCTCCTTGGCGCGGCAACCGCGCATCCCAAGGTGCAGGTCCGAAATCACGGCCACTTCAACGGACCGCTTGGCGAAAGAATCAGGGAGAGTCATCGCGTAAGGAACGCCACTCCCTTTTCCTGCAGGACACCCCTATAATTTCTATGTGTTAAGCCAACACAAACTCTGCGTTTCGTCGAGGTCCAAATCACCCCAAACCCACCCGTTGCAGAATCTCGCACGCCTCACTATTCTCCGTGCATGGAGCCTAGCATGAAACAAAACAGCATTCGTCTGGTGGTGGGATTTCTGGTCTTCACCGGATTCTGGTACTCGTACACCGTTCTTTTTGACGGGGACATGGCATGGCCCGGGATTCTGAGCATCTCGCTTTGCATGTCCTTGGGACAGGAATTTCTGGTTCGCCGAATGGTCCAATGGGGGCAGGCGCAAGGTTGGGTTTCAAAGAAACGGAGTTCCAATCCCCACAAATAGGACCCTGTCTTTCGGAATTCGCAGCTAGGCCAAAACAATTTCCTGTTCGGCACGCTTGATTCTTTGTTTATTCACAGTTCAACTGACCCCATCATGATAACCGTCGTTCAATTTCTGAGGCAATGGTATGCAGTCCTGCTTGCCTTCGTTTGCCTCTTTTACTCGGTGGGCTTAGGCTTGTTGGGTCATACCGATGAAGCTTTGTACTCGGCGCATTGGGCGGGTACAATCCTCCTTTTCTCCATCGCCATTCGGCAACGCAGAACCACGCAGTCATGAGCACATCCATGTTCATCACAGGGTTCGTCATCTTCTCCATTTACATGACATTTTTGATTTGGAATATTTTGAATGGCCACAAATCGGACGACGCCCCAAATCATTTGGATCACGAACCCGACAACCTCGACGCAGATGGTATGGGAAATTTTTCTCGGTTTCCTTCCGACAGCACAAAATAATCCATTGCCCTGTCCTTTCCCCGTTCGGGCCGGGCTTCCAGCAGCATTCATCGAAGCAGAAAAAAAGCCCGGCTTTTGGCCGGGCTTTTGTGACGAGCAAATGCTTGTTTGAATTATTCGCCGGTGTTGTAGGCTCCCATGACCGTGCGGGTCCATGTTAAGGGGTTGCTGTTTGCCGCAGTGGCTTGCGCAAATTTCCCAAAGCCTTCCGACTGGTACATGGCCTGTGACGCAGTCATGAAGGTCACGTAATCCTTGAAATCGGCCGAGATGTAGTGAGAAATCGCACCCTCTTGACCTGCCATCGCCTGATGCAAAGCGATTTCGACATTGTACTTGTCCAGGTCGGCTTGGCTGTCTTTGATGAGTTGCTCAAAAGCCGCTGCCGTGGTCATTGGATCTGCAACTTCAATGCCCCAGAATGCTTGGTAGTAGTTCCCTTCTTTCGCAGTCGAACCCATCAAGCGAACGCCGGTTTGTTGGCGAGCGGGCTCGACATTCATGCCGAACCATGCCCACATTTTCATCCAGTCTGGATTCTGGAAAATGGCCTGATAATCGAAAAGTGGCGCCATGTCATTGACATCGTCCGAGACAAACGAAATGGAGGTGTTGTGCGTCGCTGCGCCCATTTCATGCTGGCTCATGAAGCACATTGGAAGCGCTTTGCCTGTCTCCGAGTTCATGAATTCTTCCCAGTTGGTGTTGAACGCCTCCGCTTTTTCCATGGGGACTGTAAAGTCGAAGTTGACCCAAGTCTGGGCGTTGAGGGTCAGGCCAATGAAGGCCAAGAAACCGAGTGTAAAAAGGTGTTTCATCGATAAAGATTTTCGCGAGGATAGGGCCCAGATGCCTCAGGGGAAGGCCAACTTCAAGAACCTTAACACAATGGTGACTCAAGCACGCTAAAGCTCGGTCAGTGTTGCAAGTCTTGCATGCGCCCAGGAAAGTCATTTTCCGGATTTACAAGCCGCATGGACTCCCTCATCCATGGGCGCATTGACTCTGTGACGTTGTCTGACCCTAGGTCACTGTTTCCAAGCGAGCTTGAAACCAACGCTCGTCCTAAGGGCTGAAATTGGTCGTACAATTCCAACTCAACGACTCACAAGGAGGTGTTAGGAAGAACCCTGGGTCAAGCCAAAAATCCTGAGGCGAGCATTGAGCTTGCGGGCGAAAATTCATAACATTCCACATGAAATACTTATTTCTAACAGCAGCAGTCCTCGCATTGGGCCTCTCCAGCACAGCCCAAGAGGCGACGGAAGAAACAAATCAACGGTCCTACGTCGCCACGCTTGACCTGTTTTCGGTGAGCGGTGGCATCCCCGATTTCCGGTTTGAAACTTCCCTCAATGACCGCACCTCAATCAGCATGCGCGCAATGGCATTCGAAGGAGACTCTCTCCATGCCACCTTGGGAGTGTTGTCTTACCGGTTGTATCCAATTCAAAAACTTGGAGAGGCCACAAAAGGATTTTACATCGGACCTCGCCTGTTCAAGGGCGCGATCAATGAAATTCCTGAGGGCACCAGTGCCTGGCGTGAGGTCGTCCGAGGTATCGGAGTCGGTGTAGAGACGGGCTACCAATTCAAGTTTGACTTCGGCTTGGTTGTTGATTTGGGCATTGGTCTGAACATGGGTGACCAAGTCATTCAATTCGATGGGGACGATGTTACGGACGGATTCTCCGTTTGGCCCCATCCCAATGTGGGCGTTGGCTGGACATTTTGACCACCATTCCATTCAAATCAAAAAAGGGGCTTGAGCCCCTTTTTTTTCGTCATAACCAAGCTAAGCCTGATGTTGTCAACACCAAAACCAGCGCTCATTCGAGCCACTAAAACGCTTCACAGATCATTGAGCCACAACTCGAGCCCTTGGGGACTCAAATCTGTTCAAGCTCATAGATCTCGTACGATTCCATCACTTCATCAAAAACGGGCTTCGAAACTGGATTTGAACCGTCTAGAAAAGCGCGCAATGCATCCAGATCGTGCACTGCAATCTTGAACATGACCTTGCTGTGATCAGGCGAAACGGTGCCAATGGTTTTGCTCAAGTCGGCCACCTTTTTTCTTTCGGCAATGCCCGCATCAGATTGCATAAAACCCATGAACTTTTGGAACTGCCCTTCCTTGAGCATTCCGACAACTAACATATCCTGCATGATTTTTTTTTCAAAGAAAAAAAATCCTCTGTCAAAAAACAAGCGAATGCCATTCGGAATAAGCTGCTGTGCCAACACATTTTACTCTCCAGAACGCTTCATTCTTTGTTCTACAACAGATCAATCCACCCCATCATGAAGACCTACGTTCAATTCCTGAGGCAATGGTATGCAGTACTGCTTGCCTTCGTTTGCCTTTTCTACTCCGTGGGCTTAGGCTTGTTGGGTCATACCGATGAAGCTTTGTACTCTGCGCATTGGGCCGGCACCATCCTTCTCTTTTCCATCGCCATTCGGCAACGCAGAACCACGCAGTCATGAGCATATACATGTTCATCACGGGGTTCGTCATCTTTTCCGTTTACATGGCATTTTTGATTTGGAACATTTACAATGGCCACAAATCAGAGGACGATGCAAATCAGTTGGATTACGAACCTGACAACCTCGTCATGGATGGCATGGAAAACTTCTCTCGGTTTCCTTCCGACGACAAGTAAACCCGTCATTTCCTTTTGCCGGTAGAACAGGTCACAAATCATAAATCCTGTTCATCACATTGAGCGCTAGTGAACTACACTCAAGTTCCAATCTTCTCGTCGCATTTGGGCAGAACCAAGAGCTCATAGGCACGCCATCCGAGACGTCACATTATCAGTAGAGTCGGGGGCAATCAGCATCCCCTTGTGATGCTCAGCAATAACTGGGTATTCAGCTCTCTCCTCATTCTTCGCACCTCGTTTCGCACCTCTTACTTGTCAACACCGGAGCTAGGTTTCATGTTGTTGCTGAATGTAACCCTCTGAGCACCGCATCCTGGAGATCTTGGCGCTGTGAATCAATCACAGAAGCCCATCAGGAATACAACCCTGGGGACCCGGATCAAGCGCAAAGCACCTCACATCCTGGACACTGTTGGTGACCTCCTCCCTGATCGAGGTGGCCTTGGTGCACTCAAGTGGCTCTTGAAAAGAGTGAAGTGGTCATGGCTCAGCAACATAAAATTTGGAGCCCCTTCAACCCACATCTTTCTTTGCTGGCATGTTAGAGAACGAGTCTGAGATTTCGATTTACGTTCCACACGCTTTGGCGGGCTTTGTTGACATCATAGTTCAGCATCAATCTCAAATTCCTTCACATTTCAGGGCGTTGCCAAACTCCAAAGTGGAAATCATGTTCCTTTTGGAAGGAAGTGAATTCGACCACTTTTACATTGATTCTGACAAGAGTGGTTTCCTGCCGAACGACTCCGATCAATACGTTATGGCATTTTCGAGTCAAACCCAGCCTGTGGACGCCAAGTTCAAACGACTAAATGCCATGCTTGCGGTAATGAACCCAATTGCGGCCATGGCCATTCTGGGAGTTCCGGCTTGGGAAGCCAAAGACATTCACTTTGAACCCACAACATTGGACAATCTCAATGGTATTCAGGATTCATTGAACACCTTGACGACGTTCCAACAACGAGCCCGATGTCTCGAAAATTATTTGCTTCAAAGACTGGCGGCATTGGGAGGGTACAATCGAGCACTAGAAAAAATACGCAACCTTCAAACGCTCTACTCGGACCCACATTCAGCTTTCAATGAAACACAATTGAGCTTCGACCACATCTTCTATTCTACGTCTCATTTCAATCGAATATGCAAAGACTGGCTCGGTGTGACTTACAGGGAATACGAGCTGCACAAAAGATTTCGCCATGCCATGTATGCCATAAGCCATAAGAATCAGTCACTTTCCGAAATCGCATTTGACCTTGGATTTTATGACCAAGCTCATTTTACTCGCACATTTAAGCGCTTCGCGGGAATGACACCAAAAGAATATCAAAATTCTCACAAGGGCGTGATACCTGAATTTGTAATGATCGAATGAGCAATTGGTACAATTAGTTGATGTCGATTTGGCTGTTCTTTGCTGGGCAAACACAATCAATTATGAAATCCTCACTGATTTACCTTCTCCTCATTGTCATACAGTTCCTTAATGGTATTGGACTTCTACTCGGCATTTTTATGGACCCTGTCGGTTTTATGGCACCGTTCTTTCAAGGCGACTTGGAATCCGAATCGGGGGCTGAGCTCATTTTCTTTGCTCAAGGCGTGATTGACGTCACAGCCATGCACATGATTGGTGTAGGACTTCTATTGCTTGTTTTAAAATCATTTCGACTTGAGAATTCGGTCAATCGCAAAATTTTTGCAGCCTTCTCGGCATTCCTGGGGTGTGTGTTTCTCGTCGCCTTGTACAATCATTTGTTTCAGGGAGGAGGACCGCCACCATTCATTGGTGTCCTTTTGTTCATCCAAGCAGGTCTAGCCTTGTACGGATGGAACAAGGCTGTTGACTGACCTACTTCTCTTTTGCTGTCCCGTTTCTTGAAACAAAGTGATCCCTTCATGGTCCCTATTCATGAGCTGACCACCTCGGAAGATGACGGAAATGCTGCAGATGGCGCCAGTGCAACCTCCCCTAATTCTTCTGCAATTCTGGGCACAAAAAAGCCAGCCTCCATTAAGGAAGCGGGCTTTTTTACACACTGAAAATGTGGAGCCGCCGGGAGTCGAACCCGGGTCCAAACAAGCAACGCCTGCAGCGTTCTCCATGCTCAGTCCACGATTGATTTTCGACCAGAGGCTGACCGTGGACGGCCCATCTCTGACTTAGCCTTGTAAAATTTCGCTACAGGGTCAAGACGCCCCTTTCGCTAGATCCATTCTCCTGATGCCCCATTGCCTCGCGGATAGGATCCGAACGACGAGACGGGACAGCTCGTTCTGCCAATCTGTGGCTAGAATTAGGCGAATCCTCCGAGAGGATTAGGCCGCGAGCGCGTAGGAAGTGTTGCCAGTTATGGCTTGGGTTTCTTGATTAACGAGTAGCCACCCTACGCACTCGGCATGCTGACCGCGACGTTCAGACTTGCTGTCAAATCCAAAATCGGCCCCATGTATTGGTTGTTGTTTTCCACTTCTTGGGTCGGGACGTCAAGGAACAACGCGGCAGTCCGCGGAGCCACTCCGTCGAGGACGGAGCGGTCGGCGAAGATACGGAACGGCAAGCCCCGGAGTTACTGAATGAGCAAACGTTGGCGCTCGAGGCCCTGCGCCCCTTGGAAGACCACCGTGTAGGCGCCGCGCTCGAGGCCGAGATCGGTGCCGTTGCGGTCGATCGTCTCCTGCCAGGCCGTGCGGCCCATGGCGTCGAGGATGAGCGCATCGGTTTGCTGACCAAAGCCGGCGCCCATCAGCGGCTGGCCTTGGCGGAGCGGATTCGGGAAGAGCACCGGCTCAGCAACGGCGACATCCTCCACACCGACCACCGGGCCTTCGCCGAAGTAGACGTTGTCAAAGTAGTACGTGGTGCCGCCTTCGACGCCCTCTTCGCCAAAGCCGAAGAAGATGACGAGCAAATGGTGCGGGAAACCGAGCTCAAGCTCCGGCGTGCCGGGCAGCTCGTTGCCGAAATTCCATTCGAGCGTCTCCCAACCGGACTGGCTGGTGTACTGGATGGTCTCGGGGTAAAACGGATTGCCCCCGATCATCTCCGCCTTGAGCAGAATGGGCGTGCCGGCCGCGGGCGTCCAGACGCGAATGCTGATCGTCTTTTCCTCCTCCGTGAAGGGAATGGGATTGGCAAATCCTTTAATGGTGCCGATCATGGTACCGGCCCAACTGACGGCCGTCTCCATCTTGACCACCTCCACGACCTGGTTGTCGGGGTTGGTCGGGTCTTCCACGATCTGCGAGGCTACGCCCCAAAAATCATAGGTGGTCGGGTCGAGCGTCTCGTCCTCGAAGGTGCAGGGCAAATCGATCTGCGCGAGACCATTGCTGGCGTCGACCTGCTCGATGTCGTCGAAATAGAAGGTGGACTGGTCCGTGCCATCGCCGGTGGCCTCAAAGTCAAACATGAAGACCAGCTTGTCGAACGTCATGGACAGCGCATTGGTGAAGTTCCAATGCATCTCTTCCCAACCGCCCTGCGTGGTGTTCCACTGGTCGAGCTCATAGGACAACTCCGGCGGCCCCTCGAGCTTGAGCTTGATGCGAACCCCAGCCCGGGGGGACCACACCTTCATGCGGATGGACGTGGCATCTGAGAAATCAAGGGGCGCATCCAACGTGATAAGCGATCCCGCCCAGGCAGCGCCGCCATCGCGGACAATCTGCCCCACCGTGGCGCTGGCGTTAACATCGTCCGGTGCCGGATTCGCCACCACTGCAGCCGTTCCGCCGTCAAAGTCGGTGAAGGCCTCGACAGTGGTGCCCGACTCGAAGTCGATGGGCAGGCTCACCTGTGCAGTAGCGAGCGAAAAATTGAATACAAAAAAAGCCCCTGCGAGAAGGGCTCCATGACGTTCAAAGAGCATGGTGCTAGTTACGACACAATTCACGAACCCTTCGCGGCCCTCACACGGTCGTGGACATTCTGGCGAATGTTGTCCCAGAAGAGGTTGAAGTCGCCCACGTGCCAATTGTTGCGGTGAAGCCATCCACCGACCAGGAAGATGTGCGGCCGGTCCACCCAAAGCACACCGTCCTCCGTCACCCGGGCGGTGATGCTGCCCGGATTCTTGTTGCGGAAGGACTCCCGGACGGCACCACGGTGCACCTTCTTGTCATTGGTCTCCCCCACCACCGTGGTCCAGGTGATCGGATGAATGACACTCGGCGGCGCCGGCTTGGCAGCCAACCACGGAGGCAAGTATCCCGCCCCGTAACTCATCCACGTGCAGTAGCAATGCTGGTCGGTGGCCGCTGTGCAAGGCGAGATGGACTGGAAGTCCGACGGATAGATGTCCATCCCCGGGATGTAGGCGGCCACGAGACGGTCTTGGAGCGGCGTGCCGTCGAAGAACTCCTGCAGCAACCACCGGGCATGCCAGCTCCCTTGGCTGTGGGCGGCGATGACCAGCGGACGGCCTTCATCCCAGTGGTCGAGATAATGCTGGAACGCGGCGCGGATGTCGGCGTAGGCCAATTGCAGTGCACCGAGACTCAAGCTGTCGCCCACCGAAAAGACGCGGATGTGCGCTTGGCGGTAGCGCGGGGCAAAGACCCGACCAGCCCCATTGAAAACGGACGCCTGATGGCGCACCGGCCACGTGTCGACAGCGGCATTGAGGGCGGCACTGTCGACGGGCGCATTCCACGCTGGACCCTCCTCGAAAATGGTGGGATGTAAATAGAAAATGTCGGCCGTACCCGGGCCTTCCGAAACGGCGCGCCCTTTGGGAAACAGGTCCGCTGGATCCTCTGTCCACGGCAACGCCGCCCAATCGGTCTCGTCAGCGTAATTCGGTGGCGCCGGAATCGGCTCCAACCGGTCGGCGATGCGCTCCACGTGCAATCCCGTCTCCACCACGGAGGAATACCGCTGGCAACTGGACGCCAAAAGGGCCATGGAACAAAGCAAAAACAGGGCGCGCTTCACGTCGTCAAAGTTGCGCCACATTGATGGTCGCCCGGCGCTGCTCGCAAAAACGGGGCTACGTCCCTCTTTAGGTTATCCCCAAGGGCGGTGGTGGACAACGTAAGCAAACCCATGCGAGCGGGCGTGCAGACCGGGGCGCAACCCCGTTACTTGCAGAGCAGTTGTTTTGCCATGCGGATCGGAATCATCAGAGAAGGAAAGACGCCACCGGACCAACGGGTCCCCTTGACGCCGGCGCAGTGTGCGGAAGTGCTGGAGCGGTTCCCCTACATCGAGTTGGTCGTCCAGCCCAGTGAGGTTCGCCGGATTGCAGATGCCGAATACACGGAAGCGGGGGTCGAACTCAGTGACCACCTCGAAGACTGCGACGTTCTGTTTGGCGTGAAGGAGGTTCCGGTGGACCAATTGATCCCCGACAAGACCTACTTCTTCTTTTCGCACACCTTCAAATTGCAGCCATACAACGCCAAGCTGCTGCGGGCCTGCCTGGACAAGCGCATCCGGCTGATTGACTACGAACTGCTCAAGCGTCCGGGTGGACGGCGCATCATCGGGTTTGGCCGCTACGCCGGCATCGTGGGGACGTACAACGCCTTCCGCACCTATGGCGCACAACGCGGCACCTATGACCTCCCGCGCGCCATTGACTGCGCCGACCGGAAGGAAATGGAGGGCCACCTCTCCAAGGTGAAGCTCGACCCGACCACCAAAATCGCTTTGACCGGCCACGGCCGGGTGGGCAATGGCGCCCGGGAAATCCTGGAAGCCATGAAAGTCAGGGAGGTCCATCCGGTGGACTATCTCCGGGAAGATTTCGGGGAGCCCGTCTTCACCCACCTCGACCTCGAAGACTACAATCGCCGCGCTGGAGACGGCGGGTTCGACTTCGATGAATTCTGCGAAGACCCCATCGGATACGAGAGCACCTTCATGGCCTTCGCCCGCTCTACCGACCTGTTCATCGCTGGCCATTACTGGGCCGAGGGGTCGCCCTTCCTGTTTGCCCGGGAGGATGTCCGCGATGACGACTGGCGCATCTCCGTGGTGGCCGACATCAGCTGCGACATCGACGGCCCTGTGGCCACCACCCTCGAGCCAAGCACGATTGCAGACCCGATGTACGGGTACGATCCCATTGCAGAAAAGCGAGTGCCCTTCGGGACACCAGGCAGCGTGGGCGTGATGGCGGTGGACAATCTGCCTTGCGAACTTCCGCGGGATGCGAGTGCGGATTTCGGTGCCACGCTCGTGGAGCACATCATCCCCCTCGTTGTGGAAGGAGACAGCCAAGGCATTTTGAAGGGCGCTTCTGAAACGACGCTGGAGGGCACGTTGACCCCCGCCTTCGAGTACCTGTCCGAATACGCGGGCCTTACTGGGCGATGAACCGGTAGGTCAAGGTTCCCATCTGCCGGCGCGGCGCATCGGAACGGGAGGCAAACCGGCAGCGTCCGGCGCTTCGAAGGGCTTCGCTGCGAAGACACTCCACCACACCTTCTCCCAATGCCTCGGCCTGCTGCACGGCCACATCCAGGACTTCCCCTCCCGGCGACACCGCGATGGACAAGACCACAACGCCCCCACCCCGGCAGCGGTAGCCTGGAATGTCCAGCTGCAAGGCCTTCCGTCCGGAAAGGTCATATTCGGCCGTGACCTGTCCGTCATAGCGGGCGTCCCAGCCCTCGTAATCTTCGAGGGGACGGTTCTCGTCCGGACGTCTCGTTCCGGCCGACTCGGGGGCTTCCCGACCGTCGGCCAATGCGTCAAAAGTTTGGCGCTCCAGGGCGCGAAGTTCCGCTTCCACCTCCGCCGCCATGCGGGCTTCTTCTGCGCGGCTGCTGCGCACCTCGTCCGACCGCGCAGCTTGACGGTCTGCAGCTGCATTGCGGATGGCGGCCATGCGGGCCTCCATCTGCTCGCGGACCGCCTCCTCCATGGTTCGCGTCTCCGTTACCTGGAAATCCACAAAATTCACCTCGGCAAAGGCCTGTCGCTCGGGAGCCGGAAGGCGCCCCCATTGCTCGAGGACACCCAGTGCGACCGCGTGCACCAGCAACGCCGCGATGGCGGCTTGCCAAACGGTGCGCTCGCGCCGATCCATGGGTTTGCGTTCGAGGGAAGAATTCATCGCTGCGACCACAAAATAACGCGGTGCATCGGCCGTTGCGTGCAGGAATACTTATCTTTAACGTTGAATACTTAGATCATGAAGCACATTCTCCTCCTCGGCGCCCTCTTCCTTTTCGGCGCCACAGCATCCGCACAAAGCTACACCGGTGGCGACAAAGCCAAGACCGAGTGCTCCAAGTCCATGAGCTCCTGCTGCAAGGGCAAGGCAGACGCTGGCAAGAGCTGCTGCTCCGCCAAGTCTTCTTGCACCGACTCCAAGAAGAAAGGCAAGAAGGCCAGGAAGGCCAAGAAGGCCGGCAAGGATCAAGGCAAGCCCCAAATGGCCATGACCCGCACGGAGGAGAAGGCCGCCAAGGCAGACAAGAAAGCCGAACTCAGCCCCGCCAAGGACAGCTGAATCCAGCATCCCGCACTCAAGAAAGGCCCGCCTCGAGCGGGCCTTCTTATTTTGTGCCATGCCCCGCTGTTGTCTGGCCCTGTTTCTTTTGTTCAGCTGTCCGGTTTCCGCCCAATTCTCGGTGGTGGAAAATGCGACCGAACTGTCTTCCGACTGCGTCCAACTGACCGCGGCCATGAATTCCCAACGCGGCGCGGCATGGCACGACTGCACCCTCGACGTCGCCCATCCCTTCACGCTCGAACTGACCGTGAACTTGGGCTCCAACGACGGCGGAGCCGACGGCATCGCCTGGGTGATGCAGCAAATCGGTCCCGGCGCCCTGACTTCGAGCAATGGCGGCAACATGGGATACGGCAACTTCTATGGCGCCAGCGGGTTCATCGAACCGGTCTTCGACCCTTCCCTCGTCATCGAATTTGACACGTGGATCAACGGCAATGTGGGCGACCCATTTGAAGACCACGTGGCCCTCCAGCGCGACGGAACCCACAACCACAACAGCCCGAATTGCCTCGCGGGTGCCCCCCCCAACACCATCCCAGCCAGCGCCACCAGCGGCAACATTGAAGACGGCCAGGACCACGACGTCCTCATCCAGTGGGACCCTGCCACCCAGAATTTCCGCATGGAATTCGATGGAGACGAGCGGTTCAGTGTCACGGTGGATTTGGTGGGTGACGTGTTTGCCGGAGACAGCGAAGTCTGGTGGGGATTCACCGGAAGCACCGGTGGCGCCAACAACGCGCAATCCTTTTGTCTCGTCGACTTCAGCAACCCTATTGGCATTCCGGACCTCGCCCTCTCGCCGGCTCCGCCTTATGCGTTGTGCCCCGGAGAAATCGGGACGATCACAGCATCGGCCCCCGGACTGACCGTGAGCTGGGAGGGCCTGAATTCCGCCACCCTCGAGGCCACAGCGGGCGAATACCTCTTGGAGGCCGACGTCAACGGTTGTCCTCAGTACCAATGGGTGGAAGTCGAGGCCCTGCCAGCTCCCAACCTGGCCGTGGCCACTGATGCGATCACCATTTGCGAGGGTACCCCCACCGTATTGACCGCCACCGCCGACCCTGGCGCCGCCCTCGACTGGGACGGCACGGGACAAGCCACACTGGCCGTGTCCGCCGGAGGTGTTTACACCGTGGTGGGCACCCTTGCCACCTGCACCGAATCGCTCGATGTCACGGTGAATGTCCAAACTTCCCCCACCGTGACGGTCGCACCCGGGCCGGATGTATCGCTGTGCGAAGGCGACGTGATTCAGGTCACCGCCAGCACCGACCAAGCCGCCAACATTTCATGGTCCGTCAACGGGTTGAGCACTCCGGAGCCGACGATCGAGGTCTCCGAAGTCGGACTGGTGCAGGCGACCGCGGAAACCGGTGGCTGTCCGGGCAACACCGTGACCCTCGACATCGAGGTCCTTCCCCTCCCCTCCGCTGAGGTATCGGCCATTCCCGAGGAACTCTGCTTCGGCGCCACCGGACTCGTGAGTGCGTTTCCCAACGCCGGTTCCACCATCACCGGCTGGACGCTGCCCTCTGGCACGAACGCCCCCAACCAAGCCGGACCCGGGCTGTACATCGCCCAGCTCGAAAGCGCCGACGGTTGCACTTCAACCGCATCCCTCTCGCTGACGGAGCTGCCCCCCATCGACTTCACCCTGGACGCTCCGCTCGGCGCTTGCAACAACGAACCCGTCGCCTTGGAAGTCAGCGGGAACCACGACAATGCCGTTTGGTCCACCGGCGACGCGGGCAACCAGCTTCTCCTGACAGCGGCCGACGGGCCCGGTCCTTTCACGGTGACCGTATCCCTGGGAAATTGCAGCGCATCCGAAAGCGCCTCACTCGACTGGTGGCCCGTCCCGGTCATCGGCCCGTTGCAGGACACCGTCGTCCATTGCGTGACCGCCCCACCCGTGGAGTGGACGTGGCCCACTCAGGCGGAACCACCCCTGGGGTGGTGGGTCTGGACCGTGAACGACGAGGTCATTCCCAACGGCCCCGCTTGGGAAACGGAGGGCGATTTCACCGTCCGCATCTTCGACAGCATGACCGGGTGCGAGGACACCGCCCATGTAGTCGTGGACGTCTGGCCGACACTGGATGTGGAAGCCGTGCCCCTGCTCGGCCTGATCTGCTGGGGGGAAGAGACCGAGGTGTTCGCGGAATTGCGGGCGCTGGAGGGGACCAACCTCGAGGAGATCCCCTACACCTTAGAGTGGTCCGACCCGTCTGTGGAAGGGCTCCAACCGACCGTTCCCGCAGGCACCTACCTGCTGACCGCGGAGAACGCGTGTGGTGCAGACGTCACCACCGTGGAAGTCACCCAGGAATACTGCGGTTGCGACATGTGGGTACCCACCGCCTTCACGCCGGACAACGACGGGATCAACGACGGGTTCCGCGTCGAATCCAATTGTTCTGAACTCGATGAATTCCAATTCCAAGTGTTCGACCGTTGGGGCGAATTGGTGTGGGAAACACTCGACCCCGAGCAGCCGTGGATGGGCCAATCGGAGGCGGGCAAGGCCATGGAGGGACAGCACTTCATCCCCGACGGGGTGTATGGCTACCGGATTTTCTGGAAGTACACCGAAACCGGCATTCCCGTCATCGAGGAACGGCGCGGCCACGTGCACATTCTCCGCTGAAGCCCCTGTCCATCCGTGGGCCGGGAGGCCCGACTATCTTCGCGGACCCGCATGGAATCCCGCAACACATTCGATCTCATCGTCGTCGGAGGCGGCATCGTTGGTGCCGCCGCGTTCTACAAGCTGCAACGCCGCCACCCGGAGGCCCGCATTGGCCTGCTCGAAAAGGAGGACATCCTCAGCGACCACCAGACCGGCCACAACAGTGGTGTCATCCACAGTGGCCTCTACTACCCGCCAGGATCGCTCAAGGCCACCAACTGTGTAAAGGGCCGCCATGAACTGGTCGCCTTCGCCAAGGAGTACGGCGTGGACCACGACGTGTGCGGCAAGGTCGTCGCGGCAGCCACTGCGGACGAGCTGCCCATGCTCGAGAAGATCCATGGCATCGGCATGCAAAACGAGATCGAAGGACTGGAGCGCATCGACGGCGACCGGGTCCGGGAAATCGAGCCACACTGCAAGGCGGTCGCCGGCCTTTGGGTGCCGTGCACCGGCATCATCGATTTCCGGGGTGCGACGGCCAAGATGGCCGAGGTGGCCTTGGGCCAACAGCCGCAAAGCCGCGTGTTCACCGGCGTCGAAGCGACCGGCTTCACTCAGGAGAACAACGGCGTCACCGTGCACACCAAGCAGGGCGACTTTGCCGCGAAGGGCATGGTCGTTTGTGCTGGCCTTCAAGCCGACCGCCTCGCCCGCAAGGATGGCGTGTCGTTGCCCGAGCGGGTGGTGGGCTTCCGCGGCGATTACTACGAACTCGAGGACCACGCCAAGCACAAGGTCCGCAACCTCATTTACCCCGTTCCCAATCCCGATTTTCCCTTCCTGGGCGTCCACTTCACGCGGATGACCAACGGCGACATCGAATGCGGCCCCAACGCCGTCTTCACCTTCAAGCGCGAGGGCTACGGCAAGACCGACTTCAGTCTACGCGATACGACAGAGGCCCTGGGGTATGGCGGCACGTGGAAGCTGTTCTTCAAAAACATGTCCTTCGGGATCAACGAATACCGCCGCGCCTTTTCCAAGCGGCTCTTCCTCAAGACGCTCCAGCGCCTCGTCCCCTCCCTCGAGATGGACGACCTGCGCGTCGGCCGCAGCGGTGTCCGCGCCCTGCTCCTGCGCCCCGACGGCGACACCAAGGACGATTTCCGCATCATCAGCCAGGGCCGCAGCGTCCACGTGTTGAACGCCCCCTCCCCGGCCGCCACGGCCTCCTTGGCCATTGGCGACCACATCGCTAACGCCGTGGAAAAGCAGGGACTCCTGTCCTAATCCCGGCTCCGCCTGCGGACATCCCACCCCCTATCTTGAGCGGACATGGGGTTGAAGCGCATTCGCAAGGAGTACACGGACAAGGCCATCCGCATGGGGTGGATGATGTACGATTGGGCCAATGGCGCCTACTTCCTCGTGATCACCACTGCCATCTTCCCCATCTTCTACAATGCCATCACCACCACAGAAGGGGCCGACGGGTCCGTCAGTGATACCGTGACCTTTCTCGGGGTTGAATTCATCAACACCCAGCTCTACAGCTACGTCCTCGGCGCCTCCTTCTTGATCGTCATCCTCGCTTCGCCCCTGCTGGCGGGCATGGCGGACTATCTGGGACGAAAACTGACGTTTCTCAAGGTCTTCTGCTACATGGGCGCTTCGGGGTGCATTGGCCTGTTCTGGTTCGACCCGCAACACCTTGAATGGAGCATGACCGCCCTGTTCCTGGCCAACGTCGGAGCGTGGGGCAGCCTCGGCTTCTACAATGCCTTCCTGCCGGAAATCGCGCCGGCCGAAGACCATGACCTGCTGTCGGCCAAAGGCTATTCCTGGGGGTTCTTCGGCTCCATCATCATCCTGCTGCTCTGCCTCGCGCTCATCATGGGTGTGGGTGCCCACCTCACGCGGTGGGCCTTCATTTTCGTTGGCCTCTGGTGGGCCGGATGGGCGCAGGTCACCTTCCGCCGCATGCCCGTGCAGGTCAAAGACCGGCCTGACGGCAACCTCCTCTGGCAAGGCTTTCGCGAGCTGAAAGGCGTCGCTCTCGACCTCAAGGGCAAGACCCGGGTCATCCGCTACCTCCTGAGCTTTTTCGTGATGAGCATGGCCATCCAGACCATCATGCTCATGGCCTCCTCTTTTGGCATCAAGGAAATCCACCTGCCTGAAGACCAACTCATTGTCGCCATCATCCTCGTGCAGATTGTCGCCATCCCCGGCTCCTTCCTGTTTAGCCGGCTCAGCGGGCGGTATGGCAACGTGCCCGTCCTCATCGTGGCCACATTCCTCTGGGGAGCCACCTGCGCCTTTGCCTACTCGCTCGTCAACGAATCGACCATGTTCTTCATCGCCGCCGGCATGATCGGCTTCATGATGGGGGGCACACAGAGCCTCAATCGATCGACCTACACCAAGATGCTGCCTGACACCGATGACACAGCGTCGTACTTCAGCTTCTACGAGGTGCTGGAAAAGCTCGGCGTGGTCATCGGCATGTTCAGCTGGGGCTACATCGAGGGCCTGACAGGCAGCATGCGGAATTCCATCCTGGTGCTCATTGTGTTCTTCGCGGCCGCCTTGGCCCTGCTCATCGCCATCCCTAAGGAACGCGGTGACGCCCAGCTCGCCTGAGCCGGTCACTCCTCCACCTCCACGAACGCCTGCTCCACGAGGCGAAATTCCACCCTGCGGTTGCGCGCACGGCCGGATCCGCTCGCATTGGAGGCTGCCGGTTGCAAGCTGCCGTGGGCCGCGGTGCGCATCCGGTCGGGTGCCACACCTTGGTCCATGAGGTAATCGAAGGCCGACGCAGCCCGGCGCTCAGAGAGCGCTGCGTTGTACCCCTCCGGCCCCACCGCATCGGTGTGGCCATGGACTTCGAGGCGCAAAAAGCGATTGCGCCGCAGCAAGCGCCCCCAACGGTCCAATTTGGCTTGGTCCTCGGGCTGGAGCACGGCCTCATCAAAGTCGAAATGAAGGGTATCGCGCTCGAGCTCGGTCACCCGGGTCATCGGTTCGGGCGGATCCTGCATTTCCGCTGCGATTTGACGCACCAAGCAAGCACAGTCCTCCGGCTTGTCCACGGGCACCACTTCGATTCCATCGACATAGACGTACGCCCAATCCGTGGCATCCTTGGGAGCAGAACTCGACAACGCCAACCGGGTCTGTCCCTTGGGATCAAAATTGCCCAGCGTCAGCCAGCGCTCACCACCTTGGGCCTGCACGGCATCCGACAGGTTCACCCACCCGTCCGTGGCCTCCATGAAATGTCCTGCAGGGGCAGACAACTGAGGCTCAGCATCGAGGATGAAATCCCGCTCTCCGCGCGGCTTGTCGGGAGACAGCCAAGCACCGAACCCATCGGCAACGATGCCCGCCTTTTCCGCCGCGGTGTACCATACTGAGATGCACACCCATTCGCCTGGGGTGAGGTCGCGTTGAAGCTCCGTGGTCAAATACTCCCGGTACCGCCATTTGGAGCGGCTGAACAGCACGAGCCCACCGTAGGCCTTCCCTTCCAATGCTGGGGCATCGCCAAACCGATTCTCAGGAACACCCGCCATGCCACTGCAGGCGGCGAAGTGATCCGGGGTCCCTTCGGTGGGCTGCACCCAGTGATTCAGCGTTCGCAGACGCTGCTGGTTGTAATCGGTGGGGCAGAATTTGCGGTCTTCAAATCCACCGTCCCGGACCAGGGAGGCAGGATCGAGCACACCCGCAGTCTGGGCACCTGCTCCAAGGGCAAGTCCCATCACCGCACAACACGCGGCCCACTGGAGCCGCCGCATCGGCTTATTGAATGCGGAACGTGACGCGGCGGTTCTTGGCACGCGCGAGGTCGGAACCCTTGGTGGATGCCGGATCTGCGTTTTCCACGCCAGTGACAATCAACTGGCCTTCACCCACACCCTGAGAGGTCAGGTACCGCTTGACCTGTTCAGCGCGCTTGCGGCCGGTATCCGCAAAGCGGGGGTTGATTTTGCCCTCGGCCACTTCGTCGTTGTCACAGTGACCGACGACCTCCACCTTCCAGTCGGCGTGGGCCTTCAAGATGCCCGCCAAGCGGTTCAGAGCGGCTTTGCCATCCTCCGTGAAGGTGCGCTTCACAAACGCGTAGTAAACGGCCGTCCGGACCACCGCATCGCGGTCCGACAAGTCACTCGGAATCGGAGCACCGCCATACACGAGGTCCGGCGCCGTGCTCGTGCTCTTGGAGCAGTTGCATTGGCTCTTGGCATCGATGGGCACAATGCTCACGTTGTCCAGGTAGTAGTAGGCGTGCAGCTGTTGGGCGCCGGTCATGCTCCGCGGCTTCTTCACCTTGATCTCCTCGATGTCACGGGATCCATTGAAGCCCCCAATGGTCATGTATTCTTCTGTGCCGGTTCCGAGTACGGTACCGCACACGGTCTCCCACCCTTCCATAAGCTGCATCACTTTGTCCACGCGGTGCCTCACTTGGGGGTCGCGGGCCACAATGCCAAGATTGGGCTGGGTCTCCTTTCGGTCGGAGAAGTAGGCGCCAATGCCGTTGACGGCGTATTTGGACAAGTCGCTGAGGCTGATGTCGAAGCTCACGCAGTACATCTGGTTGGCCTCGAGGTTCTCGCTCAATCGCACTTCGTAATAGGTGCGGGCCAGCTTTGGGCTTTTAGTGTGGGCTCGGAATCCAGCATAACGATTGCCGTCGCTGGGGTCCTCATAGCCGTAGACATTGCCCGGAATGAGGACCTTCTCGCTCTTCACGTCCGTGCTGAACAGGTCGAGCGGCGCATCCGTATAGGAGAACCAATCGGTGGTGATCTCCTCGAGCTGGCCGTAGTTCTTGAGGCGCTTGACGTCGCCGGTCTCGAAACTGCCGTTCGGGACAAGGTTGTCGTCCTGGGCATGAAGTGGGGCCTCAATGGGCAAAAGAAGCGCGGCGAGCGCGCAAGTGGGGATCAGATTCCGCATGGTGTTCAATACTCAGGCAATGTGGTCAGCGCTCTCCGCTGCGTTGGATTTCATCGATGAAAACGCGAACGCGGTCGGGATCGATATCCGGGTACACTCCGTGGCCCAAGTTAGCCACGTGCCTACCGCGTCCAAAATCGGCCAACATCTGTTGGGTAGCTGCCCTGACCTCGGCTTCCGTCCCGTACAGAACGGAGGGGTCAAGGTTGCCCTGCAAGACATGCTGCGGGGCGCGCTTCCGGGCCTCTGCGACCGGGGTGTGCCAGTCCACACCAAGGGCTTCACATCGCAAGGTCGCCAACCGATCCAACTGCCAGCCGGCTCCTTTGGCGAACACGATTTTGGGGGCGCCGTGCACCTCCTCACAGATGCGCCGCAGTCGGGGCATGCTGTAACGCTCAAACAAAGAGCGGTCCAATGCCCCAGCCCAACTGTCAAAAATCTGAACAGCCTGAACGCCGGCTGCAATCTTGGCGTTGAGGTAAGCGATGGTGGCATCGGTGATGCGGTCGAGCAGGTCCTCGGCCAACTCGGACGCTTCGCGCAACATTCGACGGGCCCGGCTCCACTCCTTGCTGCCACCGCCTTCCACCATATAGCAGAAAATGGTCCACGGCGCTCCCGCAAATCCGATGAGCGGCACCCGACCCTCCAATTCCCGCCGCGTCATCCGCACCGCGTCGAGGACATAGCGGAGGTGCTCCTCCGGTTCGACAGGATGCAAGCGCCTCAAATCAGCAGCGGAGCTGATGGTCTCGGGAAACCGGGGGCCCACCTTTTCGATGAGCTCGTACGGCAAGCCCATGGCCTCCGGCACCACGAGGATGTCGCTGAACAGGATGGCGGCATCTACGCCCAGCAAGTCCACGGGTTGGATGGTCACCTCACAAGCGAGCTCCGGGGTCTCCACCAGTTCCTTGAACCCAGACAAACGACTGCGGATTGCCCGGTATTCCGGCAGGATGCGTCCGGCCTGGCGCATCAGCCACACCGGAGGCCGGTCGGTCATCTCGCCATTCAAGGCCCGAAGAAGGAGGTCGTTCTGGAGGGTCATGGTCGGGTCAACAATTCGCTGCGGCGCGGGTTCGAGCCTGCTCAATGCAGGGTCTTGAACAGCGCTTCCTCGAGTAAGTCATACGGCGCCACGGTGGCGTTGTCGATGCCCTTGGAGCGCGCATCGCACTCCCGGAGGTAACCGAAGATGCGAGACACTTTGCGGGCCGGGTAATTCCGGGCTGCCCGCGCATACTCCTTGGCGGCATAAGGGTGCACGCGAAGGGCCGACGCGACGGCAGAAGGATCGTGGTTCGGCAGGTGGTGGAATGTCAACACCCGGGCGAAATAATTGGTGAGCGTCGGAAGGATGCGCGGCACCGGATGGTTCTTCTCGTTGGCCCGCATGTATTGAACGATGCGGGACACCCTACCAATGTCCTTGTCGGCGAGCGCATTGGTCAGCTCGAAGATGTTGTACTCCTTGGAAATGCCGATGTGCTGCTCGATCAGGCTGTCGCTGACTTCTCCCCCTTCCGGCAAGGCGATGAACAACTTCTCCATTTCCCCGGCGATTTTTTTGAGGTCGTTGCCGAGGTATTCCGCCAGCAATTGGGCGGTGCGGGGGTGTATCTGCCGCTTGCGCGACGACACGTAGCCTTCGATCCACTCGGCCAGCTTGTAATCCCGCACCTTGTCGGATTGAAACACCACACCGGCCTTTTGAATGCGCTTGACCGCGGAGAGCCGCTTGTCCGGCATCTTGTTGCGGTGGACCAGCACCAGCACGGTGGAGGCTACCGGGTTGTCGGCATACGCGGCCAGTTTCTCCAACTTGTCCTTGGATTTCCACTCGCGCAGGTCCTGGGCCTCCTTGACCAGCACCAGCCGGCGCTCGGCCATCATGGGAAACTGCCGGGCAGCCGCGAGCACCTGATCGAGGTCGCTGTCCCGCCCGTACAGAATGGTCTGATTGAAGTCGCGCTCGTATTCCTCCATCGCATGGGCCTCGATGGCATCGGACAGCACGTCGAGGTGATAGGGCTCCTCCCCTCCCAGCAGGTAAAGCGGGGCAAATTGGCGCGACTGAATGGCGCCGAGGAGGTCCCTCATCCCCTTCATGGTCAAGAGAATGCGGGGGCGACCTGGATGTCTTTGCTGCCCTTGGTGTGGACGTAGAAGCCTTCACCCGACTTGACACCGAGCTTGCCCGCAGTGACCATGTTGACCAGCAACGGGCACGGGGCATACTTCGGTTGGCCGAAGCCGTCGTGCAGCACGCGCAGGATGCTCAGGCAGACGTCCAGGCCGATGAAGTCCGCGAGGTGCAGGGGTCCCATGGGGTGGGCCATGCCGAGCTTCATCACCTCATCGATCTCCGCCACACCGGCCACGCCTTCGTGCAGGCTGCAAATGGCCTCGTTGATCATGGGCATGAGAATACGGTTGGCGACAAACCCGGGATAGTCGTTGACTTCCACCGGCACCTTGCCCAACTGCTTCGAGAGGGCCACCGTCGTTGCGGTGGTCGCATCACTGGTGTCGTAACCGCGGATGACCTCCACGAGCTTCATGATCGGCACGGGGTTCATGAAGTGCATGCCGATCACCTGGGCTGGCCGCTTCGTGGCCGCCGCGATCTTGGTGATGGAAATGCTGGAGGTGTTGGTCGCCAGGATGCAGTGCTCCGGCGCCGCAGCGTCGAGCTGCTCAAAAATCTTCAGCTTGAGGTCGAGGCGCTCGGTGGCCGCCTCCACGACAAGGTCCGCGTCAGCAACGGCCCCATGCATCTCGGTTGAGGTGGAGAGACGGTCCAAGGTGGCCGCTTTGTCCTCGGCGGAAATCCGCTCTTTGGCGACGAGGCGGTCGAGGTTGCGATCAATGGTGGCTTGGGCCCGCTCCAAGGCGGCCGCTTGGACGTCCACCAACGTCACGGTGTGCCCACTTTGGGCAAATACGTGGGCAATGCCGTTGCCCATCGTTCCGGCGCCGATGACGGCAACGCGCTTCATCGCTTCACTCATGCCTGCTCCGCCTCGTTGGATGCTTCCGCGGTGTCGGCTTCGGCCTCAACCTCTTCAGCGACATCGTCGTCGGATCCCGCTCCAAACGGAAGCATGGAGAAGCCATTCAACACATTGTACCACGTGCACAGCTTCTTCAGGTCACTGTGGTAGACGCGCTCCTGATCGAGGTCTGGCAAGACGGAGGTGACGAATTCCCGGAGTTCTGCGTGGGACGTTTTGGCATCCGGAGCAGACTCCCCCTTGAGGTGGTCGTGGATCCGGTTGAGCACCTCGGCCAGGGGCAAATCCTCCTCATAAGTGAAGATGCTGATGTCCTCAAAACTCGAGACCCGCGCTGTGGCGGGCACAGCCGTTCGCTTCCCCTCTCCAAGGGGCTCCACCACAATGTTGCGGTGGGTCGTGTTCAGCACTTTGTACAAGCCCGGCTTTCCGGAAATGGCGAGGATGTCCTTCGGTTCCATGCTGCAAAGTACCTCAAGGCCCCAGCCGGGCCGGCTTGCGCAGGCCATCGAATTCCGCGGCTTTCCAACAGAAAGTCCACGTTATGCACAAGCTGTCCTCCTGCACATCAGCCCTCTGAAGTGGGCCACCCCCGATGCGGCACCCGAAGGCCATCCCCTTCGCGCCGCCACGCAGCGGTGCGCAACCCATTGCTCATCAGCAACCAAGGACATGCCAAGGCCAGGTCGTAGCGGGCCAACTGATCGGCCACCCGCTGGTCCAGCGGCACATCAGGGGCCTTGACTTCCGCCGCCAGCGCCACGTTCCCCGACCGATCAAAACAGGCGATGTCCACCCTGCCATCGACGGCGCCAAATCGCACCGGCAGTTCCAATTGCATCCGGGCCACAGGCCACCCTGACTGCACCAAGGCCTGCACCACATGTTGCCGCACCCATTCCTCGGGTTCCAGCAACACCCACTTGGCACGAACTGCACACCAAATCCGCCACCGGCCGTCGCGCAGGTCCACCTGAACCTGCGCGGAAGAAAGCGGCAGCGCAGGCCACGCATCGCGCGGATCGGAGAGCGGCTTGGATTCCATTCTGCGAAAGTGCAACGGGAGCGCACTACATTGGTGCCCTCCGATTCTGAACCTGATGGACAACCCCACCCGGCTTTTTGATTTCCCCCGTTACCAGCTCGCCAACAGCCCGCTGGACATGATGATGACCATGCCCAACGGCGGCAACCCGGTCTCTTACTCTACCTCCGAATTCGTCGACGAGATGGACCGCGTCTCGCGCGGTTTGATTTCCATGGGACTGCAGGCTGGCGACCACGTCGCCTTGATTTCGCACAACAACCGGTGCGAGTGGAACCTGCTCGACCACGGCACACTGCAGGCCGGCGGCATGGATGTGCCGATCTATCCGACGATGACGCCAGAGGACTACATCTACATCCTCAACCACAGCGAAAGCCGGTTCTGCTTCGTGTCCAATGCGGAACTCTTCGAAAAGGTCCAGTCCATCCAGGATCAGGTCCCGTCGCTCGAAGCCGTCTTCACCTTCGAACAGGTCGACGGAGCGCGGCACTGGAGCGAAGTCGTAGAAGCCGGGCGCGAAGCCGGAGAGCACGAAGCCACCCTGCAGGCCCGACGCGACGCCGTCGCCGACACGGACATGGCGACCATCATTTACACGAGCGGCACCACGGGCAAGCCCAAGGGTGTGATGCTCACCCACCGCAACATCGCGCAGAACGCCATCAACAGCATTCCGCGCTTGCCGGAACGCGAGGCGGGCACAGACTACCGCGTGCTGAGCTTCTTGCCGGTCTGCCACATTTTCGAGCGGATGCTGCATTACCTCTACATGCACGAAGGGGCGATGATCCACTTCGGTGAGAGCCTCGAAACCGTCAAGGACGACCTCGCCGCCGCCAAGCCACACATGTTTACCGCGGTGCCCCGTTTGCTGGAGAAGTTCCACGACGCCATCGTCGCCAAAGGCCGCGAAGCAGGAGGTGTGAAATCCGCCATCTTCAACTGGGCCGTGGGGCTCGCCCTCGAATGGGAACCGGACGGCCAGAACGGTGGATTCTACGAGTGGAAGCTGGGCATCGCCCGCAAGCTCGTCTTCGACAAGGTCAAGGAGGCCCTCGGCCTGACCCAGATCATGGCGGTGGCCTGCGGCTCGGCCGCCTTGGCACCCCGACTCGCCCGCTTCTTCAACGGCGCCGGGATTCCGGTCTACGAAGGCTACGGCTTGACAGAAACCAGCCCGGTGGTGTCCGTGAACACCTTCAACCAACCCAACATGTTGCGCGTCGGCACCGTCGGCAAACTCATTGGGGAGACCGAAGTGCAGATTGCCGAGGACGGCGAAATCCTGGTCAAGGGACACCAGACCATGATTGGCTACTACAAGGACGAGGAGAAGACAGCGGAAGTCCTGAAGGATGGCTGGTTCCACACCGGCGACATTGGTGTTCTCGAAGACGGATTCCTGCGCATCACCGACCGCAAGAAGGAGATGTTCAAGACCTCCGGCGGAAAGTATGTGGCGCCCCAACTGCTGGAAAATGCGATCAAGGCCTCCCGTTTCGTGGAACAGGTCATGGTCATCGGCGAGGGGCGGAAGCACACGGCCGCACTGGTCGTCCCGGACATGTTGGTCCTGGAGGAATGGTGCAAGCGCCACAACCGGGATTGTCCCGCTGCGGCGGACGTCCCCAAGGATGCTGAAGTTTGCGCCCGCATCCAGCAGGACATCGATGGGCTCATGGAGCCCTTCGCCGCATGGGAGCGCGTCAAGAAAATCCAGGTGCTGCCGGCCCAATTCAGCATTGAAGGTGGGGAACTGACCCCGACCCTCAAGCTGAAGCGCAAGCCCATCCTCGCCAAATACGGCGACCTCATCGAGGCCATCTACGCCTGATGCTGGACACGCTGCAGGCCTGGGACGAAGCCCTGCTCCTGCTGCTCAACGGCCAGCCCTCTTGGTTGGCCCCGGTCGCGTGGTGGCTCACCTCGAAGTGGGCCACCCTGCCCGTGGTCGTCTTGCTTTTGATCCAGCTGTTTGCCCGCCGCTCTTGGAAAAAAGGCCTGTTGGGCCTGGCCATGTTCGCCGCCTGCGTGGGAGGCACCGATGCCATCTCCAGCCGGCTGATGAAACCGGGCTTTGAGCGACTGCGGCCGAGCCATCACCCCCAACTGTCCGGGCAACTGCATTTGCATGAGCATGCCGATGGCAGCGTGTACCGGGGAGGCCGGTTCGGGTTCGTGTCCTCGCATGCCGCCAACACCTTTGGGCTCGCCACCCTGGCCGTCCTCCTGTTTGGGGGAGGACGCTGGCGTTGGCTCTTCGGATTTGCCGCCTTGGTGAGTTGGACCAGAATCTATCTCGGTGTGCATTATCCGGGCGACATTCTGTTTGGCGCGTTGCTTGGCGCAGGTTGGGCCAGCGCCCTCTTCACCCTGTTCAGCCGGTTCCAACGGCTGAATCCACCCTCTGCAACCATCCCATGAATGCCCTCTCCCTCCCCTTTCTAATCGGCATTTTCTTCGGCGGTGGGACCGGATCGGTCCTGCGACACATCCTCGGCGTCTGGCTCAACCAACGTCACCTGATGCCGATGGGCACCTTGGCCGCCAACCTCCTCGCCACCGCCCTGCTCGCCTTCGTCAGTTTCCGGATTGCGGAGCGGTTCCCCGACGGACATGTTCTTCCCGCTGCCTTGGCCATCGGGCTCTGCGGCGGGTTCAGCACCTTCAGTACGTTCAGTGCCGACACCCACCGCCTCTTTGCCGGAGGGCACTGGATGTGGGGCACGCTCAACATCGCGCTGAGCGTTCTCGGGTGCATGGCCGTTTTTGCGCTCGTGGCGGGGACCCTCCGGCGTTAACTTTCCGGTCGATTCACAACCGACCATGTCCCGCCTCTTTTCCGCCATTGCGGCCCTGCTTCTGCTGACCCCTTCGGTCTGCCTGACCGCCCAAACACCCCAGGCCTATAACAAAAAAGACCAGCCCCCGCGGCTCATCGTGGCCATCACCGTCGACCAGATGCGGGCCGATTATCTGACCCGTTACGAGAGCGGGTTCGGAGAAGACGGGTTCCGCCGCATGTTCGATGAGGGCTTCGCCGCCATGGAGCACCACTTTGGCTTCGCTCCCACGTACACCGGACCCGGCCACGCCAGCATCTCCACGGGTACCACGCCGGCGGTCCATGGCATCATCAGCAACAACTGGTATTCCCGCAGTGAAGGGCGCGTGGTCTATTGCGCTGAAGATACCGCGGTGCGCGCAGTCGGCATGCCGGGAACGAATCCCGGCCGCAAAGGGCAGATGTCACCGCGGCGCATGCACGCCAGTAGCTGGGCCGACGAGCTGAAGCTGCACTTCTCCTCTCCAGACGGCCTCCAACCCACCGTCATCGGGGCGAGCATGAAGGACCGCGGCGCCATCCTCCCTGCCGGCCACGCTGCGGATGCCGCCTACTGGCTGAATGCCGGGGACTTCATCACGAGCTCCCACTACATGGACGCCTTGCCGGACTGGGTACAGACGTTCAATGCCTCCGATGCCGCAGAGAACCTGCTCGCAGGCGGGTGGGACCTGCGCGACGCGGCAGCAACCTACCGCGCCAGCATGGCGGACAACACGCCGTATGAAGGGACCTTCAAGGGAGGCGAGCGGCCCACATTCCCCTACGATTTGGAAGCATTGGCCGAGAAGAACGGTGGACTGGACATCCTGAAGGCCACGCCCATGGGCAACGCCCTGCTGGTCGACTTCGGCCTGACCGCCATCGATGCGGAGGGATTGGGCGCGGACGCCGTGCCAGACGTGCTGGCCCTCTCCTTCAGCAGCACTGACTATGTGGGACACCGGTTCGGGGCCCACGCCATGGAGACGGAGGACACCTACCGCCGCCTCGACGACCAATTGGCCCGGCTCTTCGATGCCCTCGACGAAAAAGTGGGCATGGGCCAATGGATGGCCTTCCTCACAGCCGATCATGGTGCTGTGACTGTACCCGGCCTGGAAAAGTCCCGCGGATTGCCCGTGGGGTATTGGAACCCGGAAGCCATGAAGGCCCGCGTGGACACGGCATTGCAAGTCCGCTTCGGTCGGGATGACCTGGTGTTGAAATACGACAATGACCAGTTCTTTTTGGATCGCCCACTGCTGCTTCGCGCGGGCTTGGATGCCGACGCGGTGGCCCGCTTCATCGCAGGCATCGCCGAAACCGCGCCGGAAGTCCAACGGGTCCTGACGGCCGCCGATCTCCGCGTGGGCCGTTACAATGAAGGGCCTGAAGCCTCTGTTCAGCAGGGATGGCATGCGGCAGCCAGTGGCGACGTCGTGGTCATGCTGAAGCCGGGCTACCTCGAATACGGCCGCACCGGAACGAGCCACGGCAGCCCATATGCCTACGACACACATGTGCCCTTCCTGATTCTCGGACCGGGCGTCCCGGAGGATTGGCGCACCTACAGCCGGACCTACATCCGGGACATTGCCCCCACCCTGAGCGCCCTCATCGGATTCCCCCGACCCAGCGGCTGCACCGGCCGCCCCATCGAAGACCTGCTCAAGGAATGACCGAAATCCGACACCGCATCGAGCGCGCTGGCCGCCACGAGCTGACCATCACCTCCGCCTTTCCGGCGGGCACCGACCACATCCAACTTCCCATTTGGAGACCCGGCCGTTATGAGCAGGGGGACTTCGGGCAATATATCCGTGGCATGGTCCAGCGAACGGACACCGGCTGGCAGCCCCTGTCAAAGGTTGGACTGCACCGCTGGCAAACCGTGGAACCATCCGAGAGCGTCGAGGTCCGGTTCCAGTTCACTGCGGCCCAACTCAACGCGGGCAGCACCTGGGCCGACGAGGCGTTGCTCTATGTGAACCCCGTCAACTGCCTGCCCTACCACGACGACCTCGCCGACATTCCAGTGCACATCCACCTTCCGGACATCCCCCACGATTGGTACATCGCCACGGCCTTGCCCCACATGGGCGACAGCGAGGATGGCGTGCACCTGATGGCCAAGGGGACCCAGGAGTTGATGGACAGCCCTTGGATGGCGGCACCCGCCGATGCCCTCTGGCACGGCCAATACGAAGTGGCGGGTCACCCCTTCCACATCCACGTCTGGGGCCAGCGGCATTATGACGATGACGCCTTCCTCGAGGCCCACCGGAAATTCACCGAAAGCCAAATGGCCACGTTCGGCTGGCTTCCGGTTCCCCAATACCATTTCCTCTACCTCTTCCCCGATTTCCAAGCCCGGCACGGGGTCGAACACGAGGCCTCCACCGTCATCGCCTGGGGCCCGGCCGACCAGTTGACCCACAGCGATGGCCAGCCATCCGCCGGACTGGAAGAGGTCATCGACATCGCCAGCCACGAGCTGGTGCACACATGGAATGTCAAGCGGCTGCGGCCCGCCGAATGGATGCCCTACGATTTCTCCCAAGCCAGCCCGAGCCGCTTGGGCTATGTGGCGGAAGGGGTGACAACCTACCTCGGCGACCTGTTCCTGCTCGAAGCGGGGGTCATCGAAATGGAGGGCTGGCTGCGCCGGTTCGAAAAACTCCTCACCCGACACCTTTGGAACCCCGGGCGGCTGCAGACTTCCGTGGCCGACAGCAGCGTCGACACCTGGCTCGACGGCTACAAGCTGGGGGTCCCCCACCGGCGGGGCAACATCTACGTGGAGGGCGCTGTCCTCGCCTTTCTCTGCGATGTGGCCTTGAACCGCGCCGGCGGCGGCTGGTTGATGGATGCCCTCGCTGAATTGGTCGGTCCTGACCAATCCCGGGCGCTGACCGAAGAACGCTGGTGGAGCACCTTGGAACGCCGAGCCGCCAAGCGGAGTCCGGAAGGCGCCGTCGAGATCCGACAACTCCGGGCCGATTTCTGCGAAGGCACGGAGGATACCTGGCCCGAACTGGTGGACGCCATGATGCACCAAGGCATCGAGGCCACCCTCGAGCCCCATGCCGACCCCCTTGCCCGGTGCGGCGCCCTCTGTGGCCAAGGCCGGGAGGGCCGAACCGAAGTCAAGGTCTGCTGGCCCGACAGCCCGGCGTGGGAAGCTGGGCTGCGCCGTGGCGATGTGGTGGACCAAGTGGAGACAGAAAGAAATCAGCTCCACGTGGAATGGCAACGCGACAGCGTCCACGCCACCACAAGCCAATGGATGTTGCCCGAGGGTGCCGGACACTTCGCCCGCCCCCGTTTGGGCATGTTCCCGGGATGATCAGTCGTCGCGGGCGCCCGACAGCGCGAAGCTGACGAGGTTGGCCCCCATCTCCAGCGCGCGGCGGCGCACGGGTTCGGGATCGCGGTGGACGGCGTAGTCCTCCCAGCCGTCTCCGAGGTCACATTCCTCATCGAAATAACACACGAGGCGGCCGTCCAGCAGCAATCCATATCCACGCGGGGCCTCTCCGTCATGCTCGTGCACTTTGGGCAACCCTTCTTCGAAATCGTATTCGGCGTGGTAAACCGGATGTTCAAAGGGCAATTCAACCCAGCTCAACTCCGGAAACACCTTTTCCATCTCCTTGCGGACGTAAGGCGCCATGCCGTAGTTGTCGCTGATGTGCAGGAACCCTCCGGCTTCAAGCCAGGTACGCAGGTTGCGGGCTTCGGAAGGTGTGAAGACCACGTTGCCATGGCCGGTCATGTGCACGAAGGGGTAATTGAACAGCTGGGGTGAACCGACTTCCACGTAAGGCACGGCTTCGTCAAACCCCGTGTTCAGCTCGGCGTTGCAGAAGTCCACCAGGTTCGGAACCGCCGTCGGGTTCGAGTACCAATCCCCCCCGCCTTTGTATTGAAGTACAGCCAATTGCACCTCCTGCGCTGCGGTGGAATTCCACCCTGACAAAACCGGGAGGAGACCGACGAAATAAACAGACGCCACAGCGAAACCGTGCACGCAAAACTGACGTAATCGTCCCTCCTTCAACGTGGTGCTGTGCGCCATGTAGACGAAGGTAATTCAAACCCCGCGGCCTTTGGAGGCCCACAGACCCTGTACACCGCGTTTTATCTATCTTTGCGGACCTTAAAAACACCTGTACCATGCAGAACAAAAGTGCCGTCCTGATCTTCACGGTGCTCCTCGCATTGGCCACCCTGTATACGCTCAGCTTCAACTACTTCTCGAGCGAGTTTGAGAAGGAAGCCGCTGCGCAGGGTGTCTACGAAGCCGAGCAGCTGCTTCAATCCGGCGACATCACGGAAGCCGAATTCGACGCCACCGCCTCCAAAGAGGCCAAGGCATACCTCCGTTCCAAGGGCGATTCCGCCATTGTTCCGGTTTTCGGCCAGACCTATCGTGAGGCCAAGGAGCAAGAGCTGAACCTCGGCCTCGACCTCCGCGGTGGCATGAGCGTGACCCTCGAAGTGTCCATCCCGGACCTCATCATCGCCCTCGCCGATTACAACACGAACGCCGAATTCCGCGCTGCCATCGCAGAAGCCAAGGCCGCACGCCGGGAGTCCAACGCCGACTTCATCACCCTCTTCGGTCAAGCATGGGCCGCCCAGGGCGGAGACGTCGAGCTGTGGCGCTTGTTCCACAACATGGAAAACCGGGACCTCTTCCCACAGAAGAGCACCGACGACGAGATCCTCGCCATTCTTCGCGCAGAGGCGGAGACGGCCATCAACAACACCGAGAACATCATTCGCAAGCGAATCGACCAACTCGGTGTGGCACAACCCAACGTGCAAAAGCTGTCCTTCAGCGGCCGCATCCTCGTGGAGCTTCCGGGCATCGACGACCCGGCCCGCGCACGGAAGCAGCTGAAGTCCACGGCCAACCTCGAATTCTGGGAGACCTTCTTCAATGAGGAAGTTGCCCAGCGCATCGCGGACGCGAACGTCGCTGCCGGTCAAGCCATGCGCCCCGACTTGTATGCAGACAGTGCTGCAGCGGACACCTCTTTGAGCACCGAACAACTTCGCGCCAAGAATCCGCTTTTCGCGGTTCTCCAGCCCGAGCGCACCGCCCGCACCAGCATCGTGGGCTACAGCGTCGAAGCCGACACCGGTGACGTGAACACCATTCTTCGGATGCCCGCTGTCCAGGCCGCCCTTGGCAATGATCTCCGCCTGTTGTGGAGCGCCAAGAGCAACGGCAACGTGTCCACCCTCTACGCCATTCAGGATCAGAGTGGCCGGGGCAAGGCCAAGCTGGACGGAAAGAGCATCGTCGACGCCCGTGTCGGTTACGACGAGATCGGTGACGTGGTCTGCAACATGACCATGAACGGTGAAGGTGCTGGCATCTGGGGACAGATGACCAAGGCGGCTGCCGCCGACAACAACCGCGCTGTGGCCGTGGTCTTGGACAACCTCGTGTTCTCCGCCCCCAACGTCAACAGCGCCATCCTCAACGGACGTTCCCAGATCAGCTTCGGTACTGGACAGACCGCCGAACAGAAGCTCATCGAAGCCGAAGACCTGGCCAGCCTCCTGAAGGCCGGCTCCCTCCCCGCCCCCGCCCGCATCGTGGACGAGGTGTCCGTGGGACCGCAGCTCGGAGAGGAAAACATCAAGGCGGGCCTCAGCTCGTTCATCTTCGCCCTCCTCGTGGTGTTGGTCTACATGATCTTCTACTACCGCGGCGCGGGTGTGGTGAGCAACATTGCGCTCATCGCCAACCTGTTCTTCTTGATTGGTGCCCTCTCCTCCTTAGGGGCGGCCTTGACCCTGCCCGGCATCGCCGGTATCGTGTTGACCATCGGTATGGCCGTGGATGCCAACGTACTTATCTACGAGCGCATCCGAGAAGAAATGCGCGCAGGCAAGGGCCTCGCTGGTGCTGTAAAGGAGGGCTATTCCAAAGCCTACAGCGCCATCATTGACGCCAACATCACCACGTTGTTGACGGCCATCATCCTGTACAGCTTTGGCAGTGGCGCCATCCGCGGCTTCGCCACGACGCTGATGGTGGGCATCTTCACCTCCTTGTTCAGCGCCATCGTGCTGACCCGCCTCGTATTCTACACCCGGATGGACAACAAGAAGGGCATGTCCTTCTCCTCCAAAGTGACCGAAGACTGGTTCACGAAGTCGGCCATTCCGTTCATCGCCCGCCGCCGCATGGCTTACGTCGTCAGCGCCCTCGTGATCGCGAGTGGTCTGGCCAGCCTCTCGACGAAGGGCTTGAACTACGGCGTGGAATTCTCCGGAGGCTCCACGTTTGATGTGAGCTTCGAGCAACCGGTCGACGTCCAGAGTGTCCGGGACGCATTGAGCGTGGCCTTCACCGAGGACGGAACGGCTGGCAACCCGCTGGTCCAGACCAAGGAAAGCGACCGGCAGGTGCGCATCATGACCAACTTCATGATTGACAGCGAAGCCGAGAACCAGGACGAGCGGATTCAAGCTGCCCTCGCCTCCGGCTTGAAGGCATCCGGCGCAGGTGCCTATACCGTGGACCGCTACAACAAGGTCGACGGCACCATCAGCGACGATTTCCGCCGCGGGGCCACCAACGCCACGGTCTTCTCTCTGATCGTCATCTTCCTGTACATCTTCATCCGCTTCCGCAAGTGGCAGTACGGACTCGGCGCCTTGGTCGCCATGGTCCACGACGTGCTGATCGTGCTCTCGCTCTTCAGCATCTTCTGGGGCATCCTGCCGTTCACGATGGAGATCGACCAAGCCTTCATCGCCGCCATCCTGACGGTGATTGGTTACTCCATCAACGACACGGTGGTCGTGTTTGACCGCATCCGGGAGTACTTCGGCCTCTACGGCGCCAAGAAGGACCGCAAGGAGGTGTTCAATCTGGCCCTCAACAGCACATTGAGCCGGACCATCAACACGTCCCTCTCCACCTTCGTGGTGCTGCTGACCATCTTCCTCTTCGGAGGTGACAACATCAAGGGCTTCGTCTTCGCCCTGATGGTCGGTGTCGTGGTCGGAACCTACAGCTCCATTTTCATCGCCACCCCGACGGTGGTTGACCTGAGCAAGGACACCGCCAAGGCCTGACGTCCACACTGCACACACTCATCAAAAAAGGGCCGCCCATTGGGGTGGCCCTTTTTCGTATTCAACACCCCCATTCACCAAGCCGGAAGCACCCGCGGCTGAATCGCCAAGCTTCTCCTCCACGACCCGGCCCACACCCCTCCTCAAAATAAGTTTGTGGACGACATATAATTCACCATATAAAGCGCACGGGCGATGAAAATCACCATATGGACCAACATTACATTACACAAGGGCGGATGTATTTTAGAAAAGCCAAAAATCATCGCGTCATGCGCACCATTGTCTGCACCCTTACCGTCTGTACCCTCGTGGCTTTCGGTAACACCCTGACCGCCTCTTCTTCCCTCCCTGTCACGGACCCCTGTGACGCCATCAGCGACTACCTCACTCCAGCCCATGTGACGCTGAGCTACGAAGCCGCATTTGGGGAGTCTTGCATCGAAATCTCCACCACCCTCGACTTCGGCACGGATGGATTCATCAACGAGCTGGACGAGGAAGGAACGGTGCTTGCTACCTATGAATACAGCATCGCCGCCTCGGGAGCGCAGTGTCTCCTGTCTTCGGCCCAAGGATCCTGCAATGCGCAGGTGCTCGAATTCAATGGGGACATGTCCGCCATCAGCATGACCCACGACGGAGAAACGGCCACGCTGACCACATTGGCGGTCACGGGCTGCACGGATTCCGAAGCCTGCAACTATGACGCAGATGCGCAGACCGACGATGGCAGTTGCGAGTACATCTCTTGCGCCACGACGGTGATCCAGTGTTACGTCTGGGATGACATCAATGGCAATGGCAAACAAAATGGCAACGAGTCCGGCATTGAAGGTGTCACGGTGCGCCTGCGCCGGGCCAATGGATCCCAGCTCATGTCCACCACCACGGACGAGAACGGCATCGCGACCTTCCTGAATGTAGAACAAGACGTCAAACTGGACTTCGAAAAGAAGAACAACAACCACGCCTTCACCATCGCCAATGCAGTGGGGGTCAATGAGAGCCAGGACAGCGACGCGGATCGCAACAGCGGAGAGACCGAGATCTTCACGCCGGGTGCATCCACCACGATGTACGACTGCGGACAGTGGTCCCCGGGCAGTGTGGACGCCTATGTGTGGGATGACATCAACGGTGACGGCAAGCAAAACGGCAACGAGTCCGGCATTGAAGGCGTACAAGTCAAGCTGCGCCGCAGCAATGGCTCTGTGATCTCCACGGCCAATACCGATGCCACCGGACACGCCATCTTCACCGGATTGGTTCCAGCCGATCAGGACGTGAAGCTCTCCTTTGCCCGCAAGAACAACGACCACGCTTACACCCATGTGAATGCGGTCAACACCAATGAAAACAACGACAGCGATGCCGATGGTGACAACAACGGCTTCACAGGCACCTTCCGCACCACCCAAGGCGCGCACCTCATCACCAACCAGGACTGCGGTCAGTGGTCCCCCGGCACGGTGAACGCCTTGGTTTGGGATGACATCAATGGCGATGGAAAGAAGAACGGCAACGAGACGGGCATCGAAGGCGTGCAAGTCAAGCTGCACCGGGCCAACAACTCCGTCATTCAGACGGTGAGCACCGGCCCGGATGGCATCGCCACCTTCTCCGGCAATGTCCCGGCGGACGAGCCGTACAAGCTGAGCTTCGCCTTGAAGAACAGCAACCACGCCTACACGCACTTGAATGCCGCCAACACCAGCGAATCCAACGACAGCGACGCCGATGGCGACAACAACGGTCTGACGGCCACCTTCGAGGCCGACCGCGGTGCCGATGTCCAAAACAACATCGACTGCGGCCAGTGGTCACCCGGATCGGTGACCGCCCTCGCTTGGGACGATGTCAATGGAGACGGCAAGCGCAATGGAAATGAGGTGGGCATCGCTGGGGTACAGGTCAAGCTGCGCCGAAGCAACAACTCCGTCATCCAAACCTTGACGACGGGTGCAGATGGCCTCGTGGAGTTCCAAGACAATGTGCCCGCCGGACAGAACGTCCGCATGCAATTCATTGCCCCGAACGGCTACGCGCTGACGGAGAGCAATGCGGCCAACAGCCATGAGAACAACGACAGTGACGCCGATCCGAACAACAACGGCTACACCGATTTCTTCGCCACCACGAAGGGCGCCCATCTGATCACCGATCAGGATGCCGGCCTCTTCGCTCCGGGCACCATCACGACCCGCTTCTGGCTGGATGCCAACGGCAACGGAAAGCAAAATGGCAATGAAGTCTCCATCCAAGGCATCACGGCCAAGCTCCGTCGCCTCAACGGATCGGTCATCTCCACCCAGACGTCAGACGTCATGGGCGAAGTGATCTTCCCGAATGTGCCCGCCGACCAAGGCGTCCGCATTCAAGTCATTCTCAGCGGCAACAACTGCGGGCTGACCTTCAAGGACAAGAGCGGTGTTGGCGAATCGCAAGACAGCGATTTCGACCAGACGACCCTCTACACGGACACCATCTTCATGACGTCCGGTTCGCAGAACCTCACCACCGTGGACTGCGGTGTCTGGCAGGACGATACGGACAGCGACAACGATGGCACACCGAACTGTGACGAACCATGTCCTGTCGACCCCAACAAGACCGACCCCGGAGTTTGTGGCTGTAATGTCGCCGACACGGATAGCGACGGAGATGGCATCGAGGACTGCAACGACGATTGTTCGGACGAGACGGCATTCAATTACGACTTCGTCCCGACGGAATCCTGCGTCTACACCTGTGGCGAAATCTCAGACCCGCTTGTGTTTGAAAGCATTGAACTCCTCTCCTATCCCTCCGGTCCGGATGCCGCAGATGGAGAAGTGAGCATCGTGTATAGCGGCTCCAAAGGCCCCTACACCCTGGTGCTGACCGACATGTTTGAGGAAGCGGCCAGCGTCGAGCTCGACGTGGACACTGAACTCGACATGGTCCCGGCAGGCGCCTGGGCCGTGACCCTGCAAGACCGCAACGGCTGCACCGCGGACGCTCCGATGATCACAACGGAAGAGGAATCCACCGGATCCCCCGTGGTCCTCACCCTGTTCGTGACCTACGAGCATTGTGACGAGGTCCCCGAGTGAACCCAACCTCCTTTCAACTCAGAAAAGCCCCGCCGCCAAGCGGGGCTTTTTTGTGTCAACCACCCTCATTCGTCGACCAAATCAAGTTACCCAAAGAGAAATATATGGTTTTAATGTTGTTTATTCGCGGTTGAGTCGTACTTTTCGGGGGTTTCGTCGAAGTTCGTTAGACATGCATCCTATCCCGCGCCTTGCACCCCTCCTCTTTTTGTGGTTCACGCTGTTGCCTTTCAACGTAGCAGCCCAGCCCTGCACCTCCCCCACCTTCGGGGGACACACGTACGATGTAGTTCAAATTGGCGACCAATGCTGGTACGCGGAGAACTCACGGTACCTGCCACAGGTCAACAACAACCACAGTACCAACAGTCCGCGTTATTATGTACAAGGCTACACCGGGACCAACCTGAGTGACGCAATGGCCCACGCCAACTACAGCACCTACGGGGTGATGTACAACTTCGCCGCGGTTCAGACCGCCGTTTGCCCCACGGGGTGGAATGTCCCCAGCGCAGATGACTGGAATGAACTCTCAACCTTTCTCGGAGACAATGCCGGGCAACAACTCAAAGCCGACGGCAACGTTTGGGGCGGATCTGCCGGCCCTGGCCTTTCTGGCACCGATGGATTCTACGCTCTGCCCCACGGCCGAAATTTGGACGGGGGCGGCGCAAGCGGTGTAGGCATACTGGGTTGGTTTGCTTCCTCGACGGTCGACAGTGGGAACAACCAGCGCTCCATGCAAGTCCGACTCAAGAATGACGACGTCAACATTTTGGTCAACAGCCAATTCAAAAAGAACGGCGTGGCTCTCCGTTGTGTGACCGCGGCCAGCGCAGCCTCTGTCCCCGGCTGCATCGACAACAGCGCCTGCAACTACGATGCGGCTGCCAACAGCGACGACGGGTCCTGCACTTACGCCACAACGTGGTATGCGGATGCCGATGGAGACGGTTTGGGCGACGCCTCCGACAGCCAATCCAGCTGCACCCAGCCCGCCGGCTACGTGGCCGACAACAGCGACAACTGCGATGATCTGGCCGCGCTGAATTACGCCTTGACGCCAGCTGAGCCCTGTGCCTACGCCTGCGACGAACTGGACGCACCCCTGACCTACACGGGCATTGCCCTGAGCAGCGCAGCCACAGGACCGGCCGTGGCGGACGGCGCTGTCAACTTGACCTTCTCAGGCGGGTATGGCAGCATGACCGTCCATTTCACGTCGGGCACGCCGCACACCATCGGCACCCACAGCTTCACGCTGGCCGCCAGCTTGACGGCCATCCCACAAGGCCACTGGTCGACCTACGTGGTGGACGAAGCCGGCTGTGACGGTCGCTGCGATGGATGTGGAAGCAGCGCTCGCGTCACCCTGGACGTGGTCGTGCCCCACGACCGCTGCGACTGAGGACCGGAGGCATTCAGCAGGGTGAAGACGGCTACCTTTGTGTCCCATGGGCACGACGGAAATCGTCTTTATCCTGCTGATTTACCTGCTTCTCTTCGGAACGAAGGGGTTGCCCTCCATGGCGCAATCCATGGGCAAATTCATGCGGCAAGTCCGCGACGCCCAACAGGACATCCAACGCGAGATCCTCAGCGGAACTGACGATCTGCGCAAGGGCGCGGCCGCCTTTCGCGATCCCGTCGGCGCTGCTACCAAAGGCTTCGAAGAGGCGATGAAGGCCCCGACAGGCACCCCGCGCTCCTCCACTGGTGGCGCCGCCGGATCCACCCCGCCCCCATCTGAGGGAACCCCGGCCGACGGTGTACCGCCTGAGTCTGATGGTGATGGTGCGGAGCCGAAGGACGAGACAGCCCCTGACGCCAAGTCCGACGCCTGAATGGAGTTCCTCGCCAACATCCCGGCCCTGCTGGCGCTCGTCCTGGGCCTCGTGTTCCTCGTGGGCGGCGGTGAGCTGCTCGTGCGTGGTGCAGCCGCCCTTGCACTGAAGGCCAACATCGCCCCGCTCATCGTCGGCTTGACCGTCGTCAGCATGGGCACCTCCGCTCCCGAACTGTTCGCCTCAGTGGAGGCTGCGCTGGAAGACCACCCAGGCCTGGCGGTGGGCAACGTACTGGGATCCAACGTGGCCAACCTCGCCCTCATCCTCGGCTTGACCGCCTTGATTCGGCCCGTCACCGTAGACCGCATGGCGCTCCGACTCGACATCCCCCTCATGCTCTTCGCCAGCCTGCTCTTCGTCGCGGTCGCCTCCGATCTCCAGATGACCCGGACCGAAGGCCTCGGCGCCTTGATGCTGATGGGGCTGTTCATCGCCTCCCTCTTCCGACGGGCGAAACAGCAGTACAAGCCGGACGATGCAGAGGTGGCGGGTACGGCCGGGTGGGCATCGAAGTCTGTTTTGGCCTTGCTTGGGGCAATTCTCGCGGGCACCGGTGGACTCTACTTCGGGTCGGAAGCCTTTGTGGACGGGGCCAGCCGAATCGCCCTCCACATGGGTGTCAGCGACCATGTCATCGGCCTGACCGTGGTCGCCTTCGGCACAAGCGTCCCGGAATTGGTCGCCTCGGGACTGGCCGCCTGGCGCGGACAATCCGACCTCGCTGTGGGCAACGTCGTCGGCAGCAACCTCTTCAACCTGCTCCTCGTCCTCGGCACCACCGCCACCATCGCGCCCTTGCCTATGGGACCCGAAGTGCTGTCCTGGGACATCGGATGGGTACTCGGCACCGCCGCCGCCCTCATCCCCCTTGCCCTCCTCGGCGGACTCCAGACACCGCGCCTCGGTCGATGGCAGGGCGGCCTCTTCGTCCTCGCCTACCTGGTCTACATCGGAACCACGTGGACGGGCCTCTGACCGTTCTCTCGGCCGGCGCCGCCCGCTGCCAGCATTGGCCCGGACTCCTCTCTTCGGAGTCCCTCGACGACTGGGTGGACCGCATCGACTGGCGACAAAACCGCATCACCGTCTACGGCAAGACCTATGACGAACCCCGCCTCACTGCGTGGTTCGGACCGGCGTACCGATACAGCTCCATCGACTGGCCCAACATCCAAATTCCAGTTGAACTTAATGCCCTTAATCAACTCATTTCAAGAAAGTTGAATTGTCGAGAGTTTGACGCCGTATTGTGCAACCTGTACCGAGACGGGCAGGACGCCATGGGCTGGCATCGGGACAACGAATCCGAAATCGACCCCGCCATCATCGCCTCCGTCAGCTTTGGGGCCGCCCGCGATTTCAAGGTGCGGCACCGCGAGACCAAGGAAGGCTGGACCGTTTCGCTGGGACACGGCGACCTGCTCGCGATGGAGCACCTCCAAACCGATTTCGACCACGCCCTGCCGAGGCGGACGCGGGTCGATGCGCCGCGGCTGAACCTCACCTTCCGCCACTTCCGCTGAACGCGTTGGTCAACTGTGCCCCTGTCGAGGCCGGGCCGGGGGCGCTGCGTAACTTGGCCTCATGTCTGTTCATGCCTCCGCCAAGCGCATCACCACACAGGTGCTGCAGGAAATGAAACACAATCAGGAGAAGATCGCCATGCTCACTGCATACGATTACTCCATGGCCCGAATCGTCGATGGTGCTGGGGTCGACGTCATCCTCGTGGGCGACAGCGCCTCCAATGTGATGGCCGGCCACGAGACCACCCTGCCGATCACACTCGATCAGATGATTTACCACGCCCAAGGTGTGGTGCGGGCGGCCAAGAAGGCCCTCGTGGTGGTGGACCTGCCGTTCGGCACGTACCAAGGCAACTCCAAAGAGGCGTTGCAGAGCGCCATCCGCATCATGAAGGAGAGCGGCGCCCACGCGGTCAAGCTTGAAGGCGGTGCCGAGGTCCGCGAGAGCATCGAGCGCATCCTCACCGCCGGCATTCCCGTCATGGGCCACCTGGGCCTGACCCCCCAGAGCATCTATAAGTTTGGCACGTACACCGTTCGGGCCAAGGAAGAAGCGGAAGCCAATGAGCTGAAGGCCAATGCCAATCTGCTCGAAGAGATCGGCTGCTTCAGCATCGTGCTCGAAAAGGTCCCGGCCAAGCTCGCGACGGAGGTCAGCGATAGCCTTCAAGTGCCTACCATCGGCATCGGCGCTGGTGCCGGCTGCGACGGACAGGTGCTCGTCCTGCCCGACATGCTCGGCATCACCCAGGAATTCTCGCCCCGCTTCCTGCGCCGCTACCTCGACATGGGGCAACAAATGCACGACGCCATCGGACAGTATGTGTCGGACGTGCGCTCCAAGGACTTCCCCAACGAAAGCGAGCAATACTGATGGGCAAAGAGCGCGACGGATCCCCGTTTGCCCACAAGCCCAAGGTGCCCATCGTGATGAGCACCCCGGAAAATTTGGAGGTCCTGTACGAGGACAACCACATCATCGCGGTCAACAAGCGCTCCAGCGACATCGTCCAAGGCGACATCACCAACGATCGCACCCTCGACAACGTCATCCGCGAATACCTCCGGGTGAAGTACAACAAGCCGGGTGAGGCCTGGTTGGGCACCATCCACCGCATCGATCGCCCCGTCAGCGGGGTCATTCTGTACGCCAAGACGTCCAAGTGCCTGAGCCGCATGATGAAAGCGTTCAAGCACAGGGAAGTCGCCAAGACCTATTGGGCCGTGGTCAAAGGCGCGCCGCCAGAACCGGTGGGCCACGTCGTCAATTACCTCCGGAAGAACAGCGAGCGCAACAAGAGCTACGCCTACGACACCCCTGGCAAGGACCGCAAGGAAGCCGAGCTGCAGTACTACCTGCTCGGCAAGGGGGACCATTACCACTTTGTGGANGTCCACCCGAANTCCGGNCGCCACCACCANATNCGGGTCACNNTGTCNTCNCTGGGNTGCCCNATCAAGGGCGACATCAAATACGGNGCNCGCCGNACCAACGACAACGCCTCNATCCACCTNCACGCCCGGCGNATCGANTTCNTNCANCCCGTNCGNNGNGAGGTNGTNCGCATCATNGCCCCGCCCCCNGAGGACAACCTCTGGGACAAGATGCTNGAGTTGGATGAAAAGGTGAAAACTGGCGGCGCCGACCCGCGTCNGGGNCAGTAAATTNGCNNNCCCATGGAAGCCAAGGAACACGTCAAGTGCCTGATCATCGGATCGGGCCCCGCAGGATACACCGCCGCCATCTACGCCGCGCGTGCCGACATGAAACCCGTCCTCTACCAAGGCATGCAGCCCGGAGGACAGCTGACTGAAACGACCGACGTCGACAATTTCCCGGGATACCCGCAGGGCATCAACGGCACCGCCATGATGGTCGACCTCGAGAACCAGGCCAAGCGCTTCGAGACCGATGTGCGCACCGGCTGGGTCACCGCGGTGGACTTCAGCGGCGAGAAGAAGCTTGTCGAGATCGAAGAAGGCAAGCACGTCATCAGCGCCGACAGCATCATCATCTCCACGGGCGCCTCCGCCAAGTGGCTCGGTCTCGAGAGCGAAACCCGCCTGCGCCTCAACGGCGGTGGCGTATCCGCTTGTGCCGTGTGTGACGGATTCTTCTACCGCGGCCAAGAGGTCGCTGTGGTGGGCGCCGGCGACAGCGCATGCGAAGAAGCCAGCTACCTCGCCAAGCTTTGCACCAAAGTTCACATGCTGGTCCGCCGCGACCAGATGCGCGCCTCCAAGGCGATGCAGCATCGCGTGATGGGCATGGACAACATCGAAATCCACTGGAACACCGAGACCGTCGACATCCTTGGCGCCGAACAGGTCGAGGGTGCCAAAGTCCGCAACAACCAGACTGGCGAGGAAAGCGTCCTCCCTGTCACTGGCTTNTTCTTGGCCATTGGCCACAAGCCCAATACGGACATCTTCGCCGGCCAGGTGGANCTCGATGAGGAAGGCTACATCGTGGCCACCAAACCGGGCTCGTCCTACACCAACGTGGAGGGCGTGTTCTGGAGCGGCGATGCCTGCGACAAGACCTACCGCCAAGCCATCACAGCGGCGGGTACGGGATGCATTGCCGCCCTCGACGCCGAGCGCTGGCTCGCGGCAAAAGGCCTGCATTGATCGGGCGCACTGCCTTCCTTGTCGCCNGCGCCATCGCCCTGTTTTCCAGGTGCTCGGAACCGGCTGCTCAAGCGTCTCCGTCCGTGGATGTCGTGTCTGTGGACCCTCAGGAGGCGACGGTGGACAGCGTCCCTGCCTTCAAGCGTGAAGAGCTGCTTGGACAATTCGATCCCGCCGAGCACACCGCATTCTCCCGTGTGCCCGATACTTGGACNGACAAGGACGGCATCTACCTGAGAACGGAAGTCCTGGACGCCTGTGGCCGGATGCGCGATGCCGCGGCCGCAGCCGGTGTGGACCTTCTCATCCGCAGCGCCACCCGCAACTTCAGCTACCAACGCGGCATCTGGGAGCGCAAATGGCAGCGCANCCGCTACATGGGCTGGCAGGACGTGGACAAGGCGCGCGACATCCTCACCTACAGCGCGATGCCGGGCGCCTCGCGCCACCATTGGGGCACGGACATCGACTTCAACTCCTTCGAAAACGACTGGTTCGCATCCGGTGAAGGGGCCGAAGTCTACGGCTGGCTCTCCGACCACGCGGCCGAGTTTGGGTTCCACCAAGTCTATGACGANAAGGCCACGGGCCGCACGGGTTATGAATTGGAGCGCTGGCATTGGTCGTACATGCCGACGGCCGAGCCGATGTTGGCAGCGTACAACGCACTGATCTCCGAGGCAGATTTGACCGGAGCCCCATTCAGTGGCGCCGGCACAGCCGACAGCCTCCAAGTCTTGCGCGATTTCGTCAACGGAATCGACCGGCCCACTCAGCAGAGCACCGAGCGGTAAGCCGCTACAATGGCGCTGCCCACTGCCTGCTCGGTGAAGCGCTTTGCGGCATAGGCCGCAATGGCAATCTCATCCGGCCCCTCTCCCCGCTTCTTTCGGTCCGACCACTGGCCGATGGCGGCCGTCAAACCTTTTTCATCCTCGGACTCCAGCAGAACACCGAGCTCTGCATGCCGGCCCAGGTGCTCGCCAACGCCCCCCACATTGGTTGCCAAAGCAGGAAGCCCNGTGCTCCAAGCTTCCAGCAATACGCACGGCAGGTTCTCGTACCGGCTGAACAGCACGAAGGCATCCGCAGTTTGCATGGCCTCCACCACGGTCTCGGGAGCAGCCGGACCGTGGAACTTCACCACATCTGCCAACCCCAGATCGACCGCCAGCTGACGATATCCGGCCGCGGCTTCCCCTCCTTCTCCAGCCCCACCGTAGACCTCCATCCGAACGTCAGCACCTTGCGCCACAGCCGATGCCAGGGCGCGGAGCATGCCGCTGATGTTCTTGTGGTCGTCCACCAGGGAGCTCACGTGAAGCAAACGCAACGGGCCTTCGTGGGTTCGAGGGTGCGCCGGCGGAGTGAACGCAGCCCCCACCACGTTGGGCACCACTTGCTGCTTCGCATCGGGGGCGAATTTCCGCATGGCCCGGCCGAGGTGGTCGGACACGGGCAAATGAAGCTGGGCCGCCTGCAAAGCGCGGCGCACCGCCCGTTCGTCCTTGCCTCGAAAAGCCCGTCCGTGCTCACTGTGATAGGCCGTCCAATTCTCGGACACCACGAGGGGTACTCCCCACCGCTCAGACCAATGCACTGCCGGCAAAGCGGCTTCGGANGCCACGTGCAGGTGGATCAAATCCGGGATGCCTTCCTCCCGTTGCAACTGCTCGCAAAGGCGCGTGTAAGCCCGCTCCATGCGCCACCGACGCGGGGTGCGGTCGGGCACCAGAGCAGTCAAGGTCCGGATCGCACCGGCCGTCATGTCCTCCACTTCCCGACGGCGCAACGAACGCCGCGATTCAGGCCAGGCGTGCAACACCGTGCTTTCCACCTCATCGGGCAGGCACTCAATGTGTCGGCGGACGAAGTTGCCCAATTGGGAATGCACTCGGTTCGGGTGCCAGCTGGCCATGTGCAGCACACGCATGTCCGCAAGTTCGCTTTTGTGCGGCTCAATTCGTGAACGGCGCGATTTAACCGCACATTTTCTTGAAATTCAAGGTACTGAACCAAACCAAATGCTCCGCTTGTCCTTTCGGGTATGTGCCATCTTGCTGTGCGCGCTCTTTTCCCAGGACGTCCGGGCACAGTCCACACCGCCGATGTCACCCATTGCGCCCGGGCAGGCGCACGTGTTCGAGTCAGAAGATTTCCGGATTGAAATCGACACGGTCGCCCTGGACATCGGGCCGCTGGCTGACGCCGATCTCACGGGATACAATTGCTACCGGCTCTTCGTCACAACCGCGAACCTGACCGACCAGTTGAGCGCGGTCTTTGGCAACATTGATGCACCCGCTGAACTGCTGACGTCGGGCGACTTCTTTCAATCCTATCCCGTCGGCGACATCACACCCAGCGGTGTCATCTCCGCGGTTTGGAGCTCTTTCCCGTCCAATGAATTTGACAGCTATTTCACCATCGGCATTGATGGGCCACCCGTGTCGGCCAATGGCGAGGGTGATGTCTTGACTTTGCAATCTTCCCAATCCCCGTGGCAGCCCGTTTTCGAACCCGGAAACGGTGCAGTAGGAAGCGGGTTCGGGTTGACCGACCTCACCGGAGGCATGTGGTTCACCCAATCCACCTTCACCAATGGCATTGCCGGTGATGACCAGCGCATTCTGATTGCCCAATTGACCACGAATGGGACGCTCAGCGGCAACCTCAACGTCCAGATTTTCCTCGAGGGAGACAACCAATTCGGCTCCATCTATCTGAACNTGGACATCCCAGTCTACGGGTGCACCGACCCTGCCGCATGCAACTTCAATCCGGCAGCCAACGAGGAGGATGGGTCGTGCGCGGCCCTCGACGCCTGCGGCATCTGTAACGGACCTGGCGCCATCTACGACTGTGGGTGTGACGGCATTCCGGCCGGAGACTGCGACTGCGACGGCAACCAACTCGATGCCCTCGGCGTCTGCGGAGGCAACTGTGCGGCCGATGCAGATGGTGACGGTCTTTGCGACGACGTCGACGACTGTATTGGCAGCTACGACGCCTGCGGCATCTGTAACGGACCTGGCGCCATCTACGACTGTGGGTGTGACGGCATTCCAGCCGGAGACTGCGACTGCGACGGCAACCAACTCGATGCCCTCGGCGTCTGCGGAGGCAACTGTGCGGCCGATGCAGATGGTGACGGTCTTTGC
>NHFP02000004.1 GCA_002172485.2 Crocinitomicaceae bacterium TMED114 | reverse complement strand
ACGCCGAATTCCCCTGGCTCACCGACCGCGCGGCCGCCCTGCTCGACGCCTGCCACATCGACTTCGACGGCGACCTCGGCGACCAGGAGGACGGCGCCACCCACCGCAACCTCCGCACCTTCACCGGCTCCATCGTCGAGGACGAACAGCTCCTCCGCGACCTGTGCGCCGAAGGGCTCGCCTACCGCTACCCCGACCCCGACGAAGCCATCCTCGAACGGATGGAATACGAGATCGAGGTTCTCCGCGAAAAGGAGTTTCTCGCCTATTTCCTCGTCAATTGGGACATCACCACCTACGCGCGGTCCAAGGGCTACTTCCACGTCGGTCGGGGCAGCGGGGCCAACAGCCTCGTCGCCTACCTCCTGCGCATCACCGACGTCGACCCCATCGAACTGGACCTCTACTTCGAGCGGTTCATCAACCTCTACCGGTCCAACCCACCCGACTTCGACCTCGACTTCTCGTGGACGGACCGCGACGATGTCACGCGCTACATCTTCGACCGCTACGAGCACGTCGCCCTGCTCGGAGCCTACAACACCTTCCAATACCGGGCGGTGGTCCGCGAACTCGGCAAGGTCTTCGGCCTGCCCAAGCACGAGATCGACACGTTGGCCGGCGGGCGGTTCAATCCGGCGCGACTGGGCGAGGTGGAACGCGCCGTCGTCCGCTACGCCGGCGTTCTCCGGGATTTCCCCAACCAGATTTCCATCCACGCTTGCGGCATCCTGATCGCCAACCGGCCCATCCACCGGACGTGCGCGACGTTCCTGCCGCCCAAGGGGTTCCCCACCACGCAGTACGACATGGTGGTCGCCGAGGACCTCGCCCTCCACAAATTCGACATCCTCTCCCAGCGCGGCCTCGCCAAGATCAAGGACGCCCTCGACCTCATCGCAGAGACCGATCCGGACGCCGAGATCGACATCCATGACATGAAGCGGTTCAAGGCCGACCCGAGGGTGCAACACCTGCTGCGGGAAGCCGAGGCCATCGGTTGCTTCTACGTGGAATCGCCCGCCATGCGGATGCTCATGCGCAAGCTGCGGGTCGACGACTACCTCGGCCTCGTGGCCGCCAGCTCCGTCATCCGGCCGGGCGTGGCGCGCAGCGGGATGATGAAAGCCTACATCGAGCGTCACCGCTTCCCCAAGCGACGCGGTGACGCCCACCCCATCCTGCTGGAGATCATGCCGGAGACCTATGGCGTCATGGTCTACCAGGAAGACGTAATCAAGGTGGCCCACCAGTTCGCCGGGCTCGACCTCGGAGAGGCCGACGTCCTGCGGCGGGGGATGTCGGGGAAATTCCGGTCGCGCGAGGAGTTCCAGAAGGCCCGCCAGGCCTTCTTCGACAAGGCCGCCGACAAGGGCCACGCCCCCGACATGGTCGCCGAAGTGTGGCGGCAAGTCGAGAGCTTCGCCGGCTACGCCTTTGCCAAGGGCCACTCAGCCTCCTTTGCCGTCGAGAGCTACCAGAGCCTCTTCCTCAAGGCGTACTGGCCGCTGGAATACATGACCGCCTGCATCAACAACTTCGGCGGCTTCTACCGGACCGAGTTCTACATTCACGAGGCGCGGCTGCTGGGCGGCCGGATTGCCGCGCCCTGCGTCAACACCGGGGGCTACCTCGCCGGATACGACCCCGCCACGCGGACCCTCACCCTCGGGTTCAACCTCGTCAAGGGCGTGGAGGGCGAGACCGCCGTCCGCATCGAACGGGAACGCAGCCACACTGGCCCCTACCGCGACCTCGAGGACCTCGTGCGGCGCACCGGCATCGGCCTCGAGCAGCTGCTCACCGTCATCCGCATCGGGGGCCTGCGGTGGACGGGGCGCTCCAAGCAGCAGCTGCAATGGGAAGCGCACTTCCTGCTCGGCCACCTGCCGAAGCAAGCCCCGGCCGCCGACCTCTTCCGCGAGGCCGAAACCGCCGAACACCGGACCCACCTCCGGACCCTGCCCGCCCTCGAAGGCGGTAGCGGAGAGGACGCCTACGACGAGATCGAGTTGCTGGGCTTCCCGCTGTCGTCCCCGTTCGGCCTGCTCACCGTCGAGGCGCAGCGGGCCGCCAACGGCGCCCTGCCCGCCCGCGTCCTGCCGGAACACATCGGCCGCGAGGTCACCATCGCCGGCTACCTCGTCACCGTCAAGGAAACCGGCACCGTCAAGGGGGACCGCATGCTGTTCGGCTGCTTCGTGGACCGCGAAGGCCAATGGATCGACACCGTCCATTTCCCACCGGTCGCCAAGGCCTACCCCTTCCGGGGGCGCGGCGTCTACCAGATGCGGGGCACCGTCCAAGAGGACTTCGGGTGCGTCAACGTGGAGGTCAAATCGATGGAGAAGCTGGACCTCCAACCCGACCCCCGCTACGACGAAAGCGCCCCCACCAAGGTCCGTCCGAGCGGCCGCCAACACCGCCGCGTCCCGCAGGCCCGCCGCCTGCCCAACGCCTCATGAGGTCCGAAAAAAGAGTGGATCAACGGCCAAACGCCCACCGCACACCAGCGTACACGTTGCGCCCGAAAATCGGCGCATACACGATGGCCGCATCAAACAAGGCATCGTCTCCGATCGGGCCGCCCGACACCGTCTGCACCTCACCGGGCGCGGTGTCGTAATCGATGCCGACGATGGGCTCGGCCTGACGATAGTCCGTCACGTTCTCGACCCCGACATAAATCTGTTGCCCTTCGGAGAAATCCCGGCTGATCTGCACGTTGCCCGTCACGAACGTCGGCGCTTCAGACGGCCGGACATAGCGAGGGTCGACGAGGTCATTCTCAAAGGTCCACGGCAGGCGCTGGGGTCCAGTGACCTGAAACGTCACGTCCGCCCGCCACTGACGGCCCTTCGCGTCCGGTCGGGATCCGTACGCCACCGTCGCAAAGCCCCGGTGCTGCGCCACGAACGGGTCCTTCCGATACCCGCCATATCCATCAAAGCCATCGGGGTCATAATCGCTGCTTGCATCCACCCAACGGTAGGCCAGCGTGATGTCCAGGCGCTTCGTCCAGTCCCACCAGAATTCCGCCTGAGCGCTGCGAGACTGGCTCCTCCCTTGACGGATGGTCGCCTCCCCCGGAGTGTCCAAATCCACGAAAACCCGGTTGCTGAAATCGACGCGGTACCCGTCGAGGTTGAAACTGGCATCCCGGTATCCCAAGGTGAACTTGGACAGCAGATTCAGTCCCAAGTTCCAGCTCTCTTCAGGCTGCAATCCCCGGAAAGGATCCACCGAACCAGACTCTGGGAAAATCCAGCTCCGGTTCGACGCCCAGACTCCGGCAAACTCCGCCAAAGGAACGGACGTCCGCCACCCCTTGCCCGCCGCGGCCTTCAGCGAAATCGCATCCGACACGGACCATCGGGCATTCAGGCGAGGAGTGACAAACACCCCAAACGTATCGTGAACATCCGACCGAAGCCCGAGGATGACATCCCATTGCTCCCGCTTCACCGTCCACTCGGCAAACGCACCAACGGTGGCCTCCTCACGACGCACGGTCGCAATGCCCCCCGGCACGGGGAAGGTGCCGTCCTGAATCAAGGCTTGGTCATACCGGTCGGCTTTGGCGGACAGACCCACCACCAAGTCGTCCCCGCGCCCCGTCTTCATCTGGTGAAGCAGGTTCAGTCGGGCAAACTGCTGATCGGCGATGTAACTCCGGTACGGACCGAAAGACAGCGTCTGATCGTGATTCCCCAAGGTCAACTGGCTCCCCAGGCTTCGGCCATCGTCGCCGGGAAAGACATATCCCGTTTTTGCGGTGGCCACCACACGATTGACCGCCTGATCCGCCATCCACAAACCATTCGTGCCAGCATCCAGCAGAGGCAATTGACCCGATTCCTTCTCCTGGGTCACCGCCGTGACGGCATACTCTCCGCGCATTCCTCGATCGCCGGTGTATTCCCACTCCGAGCGAAGGACAACGTCCTTCGACAAAGCGTTGTCCTGAAAGCCGTCTGAATTACGATCATTGATCCGGTCAGCCCATTCCCCATGGGTCAGCAACGCTGTCTTCCACTTGCGAGACACAGCGTGACGGCTGACGGTGTTGAGCTCAAATCGGCCCGCCCGATTCAAGAATCCATTGACAATGAGCTTGTCCTGGATGTCGGCGTCGCGCAGCGAAACGTTGATCTGCCCCGTCATGCTCTCGTGGCCAAGGGTCACGGAGCCCGCCCCCTTTCCGATGTGGATCTGGTCGACCCACTCGCCGGGGATGAATTTCATGCCCTGCAGGATGTTCAGCCCGCGTGCGCCAGGCTGGTTGTCGAACATAATCTGGGTGTACTTGCCGTCCAAGCCCAGCATCCGAATCTGCTTCGTGCCCGTCACCGCGTCCGTGAAACTGGCGTCCACCGCCGCGTTGGTCTCAAAGGCCTCACTCAAATTGCAGCAAGCCGCACGGCACAACTCATCCCGGCCCAGCGATTGGACCACCAACGGGTCCAAAAGACTCACCGACGTCGTCGGGCCCTTGGCCACGACTTGAGCCTCGTTGAGTTGGAATCCCTCGCCCAACGGAATCTCGACGTAGGTCTGCCCGATAAAGGGCAGTTCCACCGTGGTCATTCCGATGAAACTGGCCACGAGGGTGTCTCCCTCCACACCATCAAGACGGAAGAACCCGTGGGAATCCGTAGCCGTGCCCTGACCCGTGCTCTTCCACACGACATAGGCTCCTGGCAAGGGGAGCCAATTTTCTTCTTCGCGTCCCTCGCTCGGAGCATGATCGTGCCCACTGTGGTCGACCTGGTCCTTGGAGAACACCTTGCCCTTGACGGTGACCGCCTTTTGCGCGGACACCGGCAAAATCAGCAGGCCAGCCGCCACCGCAAGAACGAGTGAAATTGAGCGGGGCATCAGCGACGATCGTCGTCCTGGTCGTGTTCCAAATGCTTCTCACGATCCGAGCACCCCTGACAGCCTGAACGGTACAGGCAACAATCTGCCAAGCCATTGTAGACCTCATCCGTGGCCGTGTACAGGTCGGTGTCATGACCGGCGTCGGCCACAAGCTGCTGGATCCGCTCCTCCGAAATCTTCTTCGGTTTGTAGACCACCGTCGCCTTTTCCTCGAGTTGGTCCCATTCCGCTGCGCGCACGCCTCGGACATCCAACGCTGCGACGATGCGGTCCTCGCACATGGGGCAACATCCCTTTGCGGTGAATTCACACTTCAACGAGCCCTGGGCCCATGTCGCAGTGGACAAAACCAACAAGCATAAAGACAACAAAAAGCGCATATCACAAAGGTACTTCAGCCCGAGGTGGCTGAAGGTCAACGCATTCCCAAAAATTCCGTTCACTCGCCAGTCACCTGCGACTTCAGGAAGTCGCGGTTCATGCGGGCGATGTTGTCGAGGCTGATGCCTTTCGGGCATTCCACTTCGCAGGCGCCGGTGTTGGTGCAGTTGCCGAAGCCCTCCTTGTCCATCTGGTCCACCATGCGCTGTACGCGGCTCATGCGCTCGGGCTGGCCTTGAGGAAGCAGGGCGAACTGGCTCACCTTGGCGGACACGAACAGCATGGCTGACGCATTCTTGCACGTGGCCACACAGGCCCCACAGCCGATGCATGTGGCCGCATTGAACGCCTCATCTGCATCGCCTTTGGGAACGGGAATCGCGTTGGCGTCCAGCGGGTTTCCGGAGCTGTTGACGCTGACGTAGCCGCCAGCCTGGATGATCCGATCGAACGCGCCGCGGTCCACAGCCAGGTCCTTGACCACCGGGAACGCAGAGGCGCGCCAAGGCTCGATGTAAATCGTCTCGCCGTCCTTGAAGCTCCGCATGTGGAGCTGGCACGTCGTGGTCTTCCGGTTCGGACCGTGGGCCTCCCCGTTGATGAACATGCTGCACATGCCGCAGATCCCCTCGCGACAATCGTGGTCGAAAGCGACGGGATCTTGTCCATCCCGGATGAGTTGGTCGTTCAAGACGTCCATCATCTCCAGGAAACTCATGTCACCCGTGATGCCGGTGACCGGGTAAGTCTCCATCCCGCCTTTTTCCTGCGGCCCTTCCTGCCGCCAGATCTTCAGAGTAAAATCCATGGTATCGGCTTATTTATAGCTCCGGGTCTTCAATTCAACGTTCTCAAAGGCCAATGCCTCCTTGTGGTGCACGGCTTCAGCCGGAACACCAGTAAATGCCCAAGCGCTGACGTGGGCGTGGCCCTCGTCATCCCGCAGAGCTTCGCCTTCCGGAGTCTGGTACTCCTCCCGGAAGTGACCCCCGCAACTTTCGTTGCGCTCGAGGGCGTCCTTGCACATCAACTCTCCCAGCTCCATCAGGTCCGACACTCGGCCTGCCTTGTCGAGCTCAGGGTTGAAGCGGTCGGCGCGGCCCGGCACACGGACGTCGCGCTCAAATTCCTCGCGGAGGGCTTGAATGTCCGCAATGGCTTTNTTCAAACCTTCTGCGTTGCGGGACATGCCGCACTCATTCCACATAATGCGGCCGAGTCGGCGGTGGAAGTCGTCCACTGGGGTCTTGCCGGGGTTGCTCAGCAACTTCTCGATGCGATCGCGCACCTCCTGTTCGGCAGCCGCGAACTCCGGAGAATCCGTGGAAATGCTCCCCGTCCGAATGTCGTCCGCCAAGTAATCTCCAATGGTGTATGGCAGCACGAAGTATCCGTCCGCCAATCCCTGCATCAAGGCCGAGGCTCCGAGGCGGTTGGCACCGTGATCGGAGAAATTCGCCTCGCCACAGGCATACAAACCCGGGATGGTCGTCTGGAGGTTGTAGTCGACCCAAAGTCCGCCCATGGTGTAGTGCACCGCGGGGTAAATGCGCATCGGTGTCTTGTACGGGTTGTCGGCCGTGATCTGCTCGTACATCTGGAACAGGTTGCCATACTTGGCCCGCACCACTTCTTCGCCCAGTTCACGGATCTTCTCCATGGAGGGGGCAGGGATTCCGCGAACATTGGCCTCGGTCTTGCCGTAGCGCTCAATGGCGCTGGCGTAGTCGAGGTACACAGCCTCTCCTGCTTCGTTGACCCCAAAACCGGCGTCGCAACGCTCCTTGGCTGCCCGGCTCGCCACGTCACGTGGCACCAGGTTTCCGAAAGCAGGGTAGCGGCGCTCGAGATAGTAATCGCGGCGCTCTTCCGGGATGTCCGTGGGACGCAGCGTCCCTTGGCGAAGCGCCTCCACATCCGACTGCTCCTTGGGCACCCAGATCCGGCCATCGTTTCGGAGGGACTCCGACATCAAGGTCAGCTTCGACTGGTAGTGGCCGCTGACCGGAATGCAGGTCGGGTGGATTTGTGTGTAGGACGGGTTGGCCATGTAGGCGCCCTTCTTGTGGGCTTTCCACGCCGCCGAGACGTTGGATCCCATCGCGTTGGTGCTCAGGAAAAAGACATTGCCATATCCCCCGCTGCACAGCACCACAGCGTGTGCACTGTGACGCTCAATCTCACCTGTGGTCAGGTTGCGGGCAATGATGCCCCGCGCCTTGCCGTCCACCACGACCACATCCATCAGCTCATGGCGGTTGTACATGGTGACCTTGCCCTTGGAGACTTGGCGGCTCAAGGCACTGTATGCGCCGAGCAGCAATTGCTGGCCCGTCTGGCCTTTGGCATAGAACGTCCGGCTCACCTGAACGCCACCAAAGGAGCGGTTGTCCAACAGGCCGCCATACTCCCGGGCGAAAGGCACACCCTGCGCGACACATTGGTCGATGATGTTGGCACTGACTTCGGCGAGGCGGTAGACGTTGGCCTCTCGGCTGCGGTAGTCCCCTCCTTTGATCGTGTCGTAGAACAGACGGTACACGGAGTCGCCGTCGTTCTGGTAGTTTTTGGCGGCATTGATGCCCCCCTGCGCTGCAATGGAGTGGGCACGGCGCGGGCTGTCCTGGAAACAGAATGCCTTCACGTTGTATCCCATCTCGGCGAGGGAAGCCGCCGCAGAGCTGCCAGCCAATCCGGTGCCCACGACGATGACGTCGATGAGGCGCTTGTTGGCCGGGTTGACCAATCGAATGCTGTTTTTGTGGTGGGTCCACTTGTCGGCCAGGGGTCCTTCCGGAATCTTGGCGTCGAGGGCCACGCTGTGGTCGGGCATTTCAGTCATCGCTTCTTGGAATTGCGCCGATCAGGCCTGGGTGATGTAGAGGAACAGAACAATGGCGGAGAACAGCGCAGGAACCACCACGCTGAATGCCTTGCCAAGGCCTTGCAACAGCGGGGTGAACCGGGGGTGCCGCAGTCCAACCGATTGGAAACCGCTCGAGAAGCCGTGCCAGAGGTGGAAGCCGAGGGCAAACTGTCCAAGCAGGTACAAGCCGATGGCGGGCAGGGCCCAACTGTTCATCTCCGGATTGAAGAACGCAGCGACCACGGTGTAGAGGTCCTTGACCACCGTGCCGTCCTCCAGCGTTTGCGTGGCCACTTCACCGAAGTGCATTTGCCACCAGAAGTTCTGCATGTGCGTCACGAGGAAGACCAACACGATGGTTCCGAGCAGCATCATGTTGCGGCTGGACCAGTTGGCATTGGTGGAGGCCCGCTCCATCGCGTAGCGCACGGGGCGCGCTTTGCGGTTCTGAATGGACAGCACGATGCCATCCACGAGGTGAAACAAGACGGAAAAGTAAGTGAGGTAGGACAACACCTTCACGGCGGGGAAGGNGGTCATGAACTTGGCGTATGCATTGAATTGCCGTCCCCCGTCGGATGCCGCTGTGAAGAGCTGAAGGTTGCCCGCCAGGTGTCCCACAAGGAAGAGGCAGAGGAAAAGTCCCGTGGCCGCCATGGCATATTTCTTGGCGAGGGAGGACTTCAAGATTCCGTTTTGAGCCATACTGTGTTGCGTTCAAGCCGACCGAAGCCGAGCGATTTGCCTACCGTAAAATTANGGCCGGAGGGGCGGGGGCACAATGCCCGCCGCCCCCATCCGTGGACCCCGACTGGTCGGTCACGCTTCCTGAGGGACACGGTCCAACATCAGCATCTCCTGCGTGACGATTTCCGCGGCCACCCTCTGCTGGCCAGCCTTGTCCTCGTATTGCCGATAAACCAACCGTCCCTCAATGGCGACCTCACTGCCTTTGGACAGGTACCGGGTCATGATTTCGGCCAGCTGTCCCCAGGCGATCACGTTGTGCCATTGGGTGGTTTCCGTTTTCTCCCCTTGGGCGTTCCGGTAGACCTCATTGGTGGCCAGCCTCAAGTTGGCCTTGACCTTGTCTCCGTCAAATTCAATCCGTTCAGGATCCTGTCCGAGGCGTCCGATGAGCAGGACGCGATTGCGCAGTGCATTCATGTGTGTTGTGATAAAAAAACGGGGCAATGTGCGCGTCCCACCCGGCACTCCGACCGACGGTTCATGGCCGACCGCCTCCGCTTTGCCAGCGTTAGATTGCAGGCCATGTCGTCCTTCACGTCCTCCACCCTTCGCCCCCTGTTGATGGTGTTGCTGTGCCTCGTCCTGAACCACTCCACCCGCGCCCAGCGCGGCGCCTGGCTGGACATCGTGCCCATGACGCGCAACCTGTTCGGCGCCGATGATGCCCAGGACCTCTCCTTCGCGGTGGGCTGGAGCACGGCCACCACCGACGATGGGTGGCGCGCCCTGGTTGGATTTGACCTCAGCGAAGAGACCCAGGACAATTTTGGCACCGCCATCACCACCACCAACCGCCGCATCGACCTCCGTGTCGGGCGCCGCTGGCGCATGGACGACCCGGCAGAGGACCGCACCTGTTGGATCAACCTCGGCACCGACCTCCTGCTGGAAAGCGACCACATCGGAACCGAGTCATCCAGTCCGGATTTCACCTCCTCCAACACCACGAACTCCTTGCGCTCCGGGTTCTCCGGCGTGCTCGGAGTCCAATGCCGCATCGCCCGCGGGTTCCACATCATCACAGAAGCCCGCATGGACGCGGTCTACATCTCGGACATCACCCGGGTCAGCGACAGTTTCGGGGGAGATTTCGAGCAAGTCGACAACGGATGGAACGCGCGCATCACGCCCCCCTTGCAACTCCTGCTCGTCTTGGGTTTGTGACCGGTGCAACGCTCTCTTGTTCATTCCGGTTACTTTGATGCTGTGGAACCGATACTCAACCTGATTTCGTCCAGGAGCCTCTTCGTGGCCCTTTGCGCCATGGCTGTGGTGTCGTGCACGAAGGTGATCACAGGCGAACCGCAGCGGCCAATCCTGCCCCAGACTGCGCCGGATTACCGGACAGAGGTGGCCCCCATTTTTGACGTCCAAACCGGCATCGAAGAGGGCCCCAACCTCAATGAACGGGCGCAGCTCGGCAGGGTGCTCTTCCATGACCGGATGCTCAGCCAGAATGGGGCAGTGAGCTGCAACAGCTGCCACCATCAGTCCCACGGTTTTGCAGAGCCCAGGTCCCTCAGCAGCGGCCTGCGCCAAGAGCTGACGGAACGCAACGCAAGCCACCTCGCCAACCCCGGCGCCCAGTTCGCCTACTTCTGGGATGGCCGGGCCAACGACCTCAGGACACAGGTCACCATGCCCGTCGAAAACCACGTCGAAATGGGCTTCCGCAACCTCGACGACCTGGTGGTCCGCCTGGAGCAACTCGATTACTATCCCGACCTGTTCGAAGCGGCGTACGGCCAGCCAGAACCGACCATCGACCGCATCCAGGACGCCCTGTCCTCCTTTCTCCGCTGCCTCGTTTCGTGCCGATCCAAAGCCGACGACGCCTTCGTGGAGGCCATGCCGGACGTGTGGAACCCATGGGGCGTGCTGCAAGGCGACATCGCACTCACCGGATTGAGCGACCTTGAGCTGGAAGGCTTCGAATTGTTCCACGGCAAGGCCCAATGCGCCAACTGCCACGGCGGGCCACACTTCAATGGATGGGGACTCGATTTCGCGGACATCGGACTCGATGCCGACACCGAGGCGAGCACCTTCACGCCCATCGATGCCGGCGGCGGGTTCTTCGGCGGCGGCTGGGGCCCCACGGCCATGAAGGTGCCGTCCCTCCGCAATGTGGCCTTGACCGCGCCCTACATGCACGACGGCCGGTTCGCCACCCTCGACGAGGTCATCGACCACTACAGCCACGGCATCCAAGACGTCCCGACGCTCGACCCCCGCCTGCGGGACTGGAACACGGGCGGCGTCACAGGCGGCCCGGACCTGATTGACCCCATCATTTTCCCGGGCGGAACCACCTTCGAGGACGTTCCTCCGGTCCGGTTGAATTTCACCGCCCAAGAGCGGCTCGCCCTCAAAGCCTTCCTGAACAGTCTGACAGACTACGCGTTTGTCGAAGATCCCCGATTCAGCAACCCATTCACCACCCCATGAAACACCTCTACCTCGCCCTCATCGCACTGGGCATCACCTTCGGCGCCTCCGCACAAACCAACCTCACCGAAGCGGTCGACTTCACCGTCACCGACCTCAACGGCAATGAGCACACGCTGAGCGAGTACCTCGACGCTGGCAAGTACGTCTGCATTGATTTCTTCGCTTACTGGTGCGGACCCTGTGCTGCCCACGCGCCCTACTTCACCGAGATCTACAACACTTACGGTTGCAATGGCGGCGACGTCATCTTCATGAGCATGGAGTACGAAGGCACCTGGGACCAGACCCACGACTTCGAGGTGGCCAACGCGGGCGACAACCCCGCTCCCGCCATCAGCGGTGCCGAAGGCGGAGGATTCGCCGTGCACAGCGACTACAGCGTCCAAGCCTATCCCACCTTCATCCTGATTGACCCAGAAGGCAACATTGTAGAGCAAGACATCTGGCCCATGAGCGTCGACATCCTCGACAACGTGCTCCAATCCTACGGCCTCGAGCAAATGACGTGCGTCTCTTCCGTGGAGGACGAGGCCACCGTGGCCCTGACCGCGTGGCCGAACCCAGCCAATGACGCCCTCCAGGTGGAGGCCGCACCCGGTACGCAGCTCGCCCTGATCGACCTCGTCGGCCGTGAAGTGGTTCGCACCGTGGCCCTGCACAACCGCACAGTCATCGACCTCGGTTCCGTGCCCAACGGCAGCTACCTGCTTCGCGCCCACACTTCAGACGCCACCGAGACCCGCAAGGTCATCGTCCGGCACTGAGGCCCAGCGCCCACTATCTTCGCGCCGCCGTGCCCATCCGGGTCCGGCGGCGCTTCATTTTCAGTGGCTTCCTCCATGTCCAACCCCGCCTCCGACCGTCCCGTCCGCGTTCGATTCGCCCCCAGCCCCACCGGCCCGCTCCACATGGGCGGCNTCCGCACGGCTTACTACAACTGGCTGTTCGCCCGCCGACACGGCGGCACATTCATCCTCCGCATCGAGGACACCGACCAGACGCGATTCGTCGAAGGCGCCGAGGACTACATCCGCGAAGCCTTGGACTGGTGCGGCATCACGCCGGACGAAGGCCCCGGCAACCCCGGCGACTTCGGGCCCTACCGCCAGAGCGAGCGCGGTGACCTCTACGGCCCGCAAGTGCAGGCCCTGCTCGATGCGGGCCACGCCTACAAGGCCTGGGACACCCCCGAGGAAATTCAAGCCCGCCGAGAAGCGGCAGAAGGCAGCGGAACCCCGTTCCAGTGCGACGCCACCACCCGCGCCTCCATGCGCAACAGCCTCTCGCTGCCGGCCGGCGAGGTCGCCGAGTTGGAAGCCGCCGGAACGCCCTATGTGGTGCGCTTCAAGATGCCGGCGAACGAACCCGTGACCTTCACGGACGCCATCCGCGGCGCCGTTACCATCGACACCGCCGTCCTCGACGACAAGGTCCTCATGAAGGCCGACGGCCTGCCGACCTACCACCTCGCCAACGTGGTGGACGACCATTTCATGGAAATCAGCCACGTCATCCGCGGTGAAGAGTGGCTGCCGAGCGCACCCCTGCACCAGCTGCTCTACCGCGCTTTCGGCTGGACGCCCCCGACNTTTGCCCACCTGCCCCTCATCCTCAAGCCGACCGGCAACGGCAAGCTGTCCAAGCGCGACGGCGACAAAGGCGGCTTCCCCGTGTTCCCGCTCCGCTGGACCGACCCCGCAACGGGCAACGAAAGCAGCGGCTACCGCGAGTCCGGCTACCTGCCGGAAGCCTTCATGAACATGCTTCTCCTCCTCGGCTGGAACCCCGGCACCGAGCAGGAGATGTTTTCGCTGGAAGAGGCCGCGGGCGCCTTTGACCTCGACCGCGTGATCAAGAGCGGGGCCCGGTTCAATCCGGACAAGGCAAAGTGGTTCAATGAGCAGCACCTCCGCTCCATCCCGGTGGCCGACCTCGTGCCCGCCGCCCAAGCCCTGTTTGCCGGCGAGGGCGTCGACTTCACCGCCGACCAAACGGCGACTGTGCTCGACATGATGCTCGAGCGCATCGTCTTCCTCGACGACCTCAAAGCCGCCTCCTGGCTGCACACCGCCCCCACGACCTTCCCCGCCAAGATGCTGAAGAAGCGCTGGAAGGACGACACCGACGGCATCCTCAACGAACTCGCCGACGAACTCCGCGCCGTGACCCCCTTCGAGGCCGACCCCATCGAAGCCGCCTTCAAGGCCTTCCTCGAGCGCAAGGAACTCGGCTTCGGCCAGGTCCTGTTGCCCTTCCGCATCGCCCTCACCGGCGAAGGCGGCGGCCCGTCCATGTTTGCCTTTGCCGCCTTCCTTGGGCTGGACGCCACACTCGACCGCCTCACCCAAGGCATGACCCTCATCGCCCAGCAACGCGCCCAAGCATGATCGGACACCGCATCGACGTCCTCGGACAACGGTTCTACGCCAACCACGGCTGCCTGCCGGAAGAGGCCATCATCGGCCAGGAATACCTCGTGGACGTGCGCATCTGGGTCGACTTGACCCCGAGCGCCGAATCCGACGACCTCGCCAAGACCGTGGATTATGTGGACGTCCACCGCATCTGTGCTCGGGAAATGGCCATCCGCTCCAAACTGGTCGAGCACGTCGGCGGCCGCATCCTCCAGGCCCTGCGCGCCGAGCTTCCCCTCACCATTGCCATCGACCGCATCGAGGTGGAGATCACCAAGTTCGCCCCGCCCATCGGCGGGGACTGCGACCGCATCGCCGTCGTCCTTCAGGGCTGATCAGAGCTGCATCTCCGGCACTTCCGCAGGCACGATGAGCGTGCCGGCTGTCGCGGTCTGGATGTCTTCCACCGTCACACCCGGCGCCCGCTCCACCAAGTGGAATGCGCCGTCACGGATGTCGAGTACGGCGAGGTTGGTCACCACCCGCTTCACGCACGCCACGCCGGTCAACGGCAGGGAACACGAGGGCAGCAATTTGGACTCCCCGCGCTTGTTGGTGTGCATCATGGCGACCACGATGTTCTCCGCCGAGGCCACGAGGTCCATGGCGCCNCCCATGCCCTTCACCATGCGGCCCGGAATCTTCCAGTTGGCGATGTCGCCGTCTTGGCTCACCTCCATGGCACCAAGCACCGTGAGCTGGACGTGCTGGCCGCGAATCATGGCAAACGATGTCGCGCTGTCGAAGTAGACCGCACCCGGCAACGCCGTGATGGTCTGCTTGCCCGCATTGATCAGGTCCGCATCCACCTCGGCCTCCGTTGGGAAGGGCCCCATGCCGAGGATGCCGTTTTCACTTTGGAATTCCACGGAGATGCCCTNGGGAATGTGGTTCGCCACCAGCGTCGGGATGCCGATGCCGAGGTTGACATACCAACCGTCCCGGAGTTCCTGCGCGATGCGGCGCGCGATGCCATTCTTGTCCAACATGGGTCAATCCAAATGTAAAGCCCGCTCCACGAGCTGATTGTATAGGGCCCGCGCCGCTTCGAGGCGCTTCGGGTCCGCTGTGTCGTTCACGTCGCGCTGGCGGGTGTGGGGTTCAATCCGTGGCGCCTCTGCCTCGATCCCTGCTTCCGTCAGGACCGCTCGGAGCACGGCCGTCGGCGACGCGCTCCAGGTCGCATGGGAGACCAAAAGCAGCCGATGGCCGTCCACCGTCAAGGCGTGCCGGTAGTAGTCGAGCCACCGGTCCAACCAGTAGTCGAGGGTCTGCGGATCACCGGTTGCGGATTCGCTGCCGAAGCGGAACGGTTTGTGGCCGCCGCCGAATTCATGGTGGGCGAGCCAATCCATGTAGGTCCGGACAAACGGGTCGCCATCCTGCATGGCCGTGTACCGGCGGTGCATGGCGAGGAGGGAGGCCGCATGGGCCAGCGGTTCGCGAAACATCAGGACCGCGGTGAAATCTCGGTTGTGCTCCCGCAGCGACGGATAGCGCAGCAACGCGTTGTTGTTCTTGGCCAGATAAGTGGTCCCGGGACTGCGCACGAGGCCTTGGTAGTCGAGGTAGCGGCCGTGCAATTCAGCGTCCACCGCATGGGGCGCGAGGTGGTCCTCCGCCACGAACGCACCCTCCGTGTGGGCGAGGAAGAAGGGTTCCTCCAATGCCTCGGCAGAGTCCGCGCCCACCAGGATGCCATCGCCGTGGCTGCGCTCCTGGAGTTTCCCCGCCTTTGGCTTGTAGAACCGCCTCCACGTGGCCGGCGCCATCACGAAGGGCATGTTGGCGTAGTTCAGGCTGCTGAACGCCCCCGTTTCCTCGAGTCGCTGGAGCAGGCTGGTCGTGCCCGCCCGGGCAAGGCCGGTGACCACCAGGAAGCGCGGCTCACGCTCCCCGCCGCGTTTGCGCCAGCGCTTGACCTCCCGGTCGTGGAGCCAGCGGTGCAATGTCGGATGGTCCAACGCGATGCGGTGAAGCAGCTGGTCGAGGGGCGAGTATGCGCCTTCGTGGGCCTTCCATTTCGGGAACACGAAACTCAACGTGCCCCCAACCGAAAGGGCGAGGATGCCGGGCCAACTTCCAAAGGCATCGAGGGGCCCGGGCGCTTCCATCACCACTCCCCATGCCCACGGGAGGGAGACGGTCACGACCACAACGGCCAAGGCCAAGGCCAGCAACAAGAGCAGGGAAACCAACACCTTGGCGGTGCGGTCCTCCAACTCTTCCAGCTTATCGTCGTCCTCCCCGGGCTCGAGCAAGCCGTCCAGCAAATGCACACTGTCCAATGCCAGCCGCGTCAACACCGCCAGCCTGCTGCGAAGCAACAGAAAAGCACCATAACTCGAAATCAAGATGAGAAGCCAGACCATCGCGCTCAAGGGAAGGCAGGCAGGACCCGCGTCCAGTTCGGAAGGTGGTGGTGGCCGTCGTGGTGGGACGCGTGGACGTCGTGGTACAACACGCCCTCCGGCCCGACCACCCAGAGTTCGCCGGAATTCTGCTCTTCGATGAACCACCGGCCGCCGGGCAGGGCCTCCTGCAGTCCCTCGCTCGCCGTCATGACCCCATTCTCCGCCATCAGTGCCGGAAGAAGCGGCGTGAACGCGCCCGTCCCGAGGTCCACCCGGGTGATCTGCGAATGGTAGTGGGCCACTTCCACCTGGTCCTTGGACACCGGGTACTTGTGGGCCTTGTTGGTGTAGACCCCGTTGTTCTCCTGCACGTTGTTGTTGAAGATGACGAGCGTGCTGTCATTGACAATGTCCACGTCGTGCTGGGCCGCGAGGGGGCCGTCGATGACGCGCATGACCTCAGCCGTGGAAGGCCGGAATTGAATCACGCACTGCAGGTTGCGGAAGCTGAGGAACAGGTCGCCCTGCTTCATGTGGTCCGAACTGGACAGCACCGGCTCCACATCGTTGAGATGCAGGGGGTCCTGGGCATCGCCCGAGCGGAGAATGAGGTGGTCCAGATCATTGTCCATCAGCATTTCCGCCATGGAGTGCACTTCGAGAATGTGNCCGGTTCCGGCGTCAATGCGCGCAACACTGTTGTCGAGGAAATGCACGGTCCGATCGCCCATCCGATAACGGCCACGATAGGCAATGTGGCGGCCACCCCGCTCCCACCGCATGGCACAGACCCACAGGCTCCCGTCCGCCGCACGGTTGATGGCGTGGTGAAAGCTGAGGCTGTCCTGACGCCACACCAAGTTGCTCGCCGCATCCAGACGAAACAGCGGCGAGCGGTTCGTAATGAAGCTCACCACGGAAGTGTCCTCCAACAGAATCGGATGGTGCACCCGCCAATGCGGCTTGAGCGGTCCAAGCGTATCGGGCAGGGTCCAGCGGTGCAACTCCTGTCCATCCCGCAGGTTCCGGACCGCGATGGTCCGTCCATCCTGCGCATTGGAGTACGCCGTCAAGGTCAATACGTCCTGTTCGAGCCGATTGACCGGAGCGAAGTCTGCCGGGGTCGGCACGAACGTCTGCGGGAGGGTCTGCACCTCTTCCACCGACTGCTTGAACATGTCGGGAAAGCCAGACAATGCCTCCACGACGCTGTTGAGCGTGCCGAAATCCCGGTCCTTTTTGGCGCGGTGCTGGGCCATCCACCCAAAGACACTGAGCAACGCGGTCAAGGCCACCAATTGGGTGACCAGCTTCAGGCCCCATTTGGCCTTGCCTTGCCCGCGGAGGAACCGCTTGATGCGAAGCCAGACGATGAAGCCGAGGGCGAAAAGGACCAGCCCACCAATCAAGATGACGAGCAAGGCGCCCACCGTGACCCCGCCGCCGGGGCCGATGTATGCCACACAGCCGAGCGTCATCCTTGGACGGTCCGCTGCTCAATGCGCTTCTCGTAGCCTTCGCCCTGAAAAATGCGCTGAACGAAAATGCCGGGCGTGTGGATCTGGTTGGGGTCCAATTCACCCACCGGAACGAGTTCCTCCACTTCCGCAATCGTGATGCGGCCCGCCATGGCCATCGGCGGGTTGAAGTTCTTGGCCGTGGCCTTGAAAATGAGGTTGCCCGCCGTGTCGCCCTTCCATGCTTTCACGATGGCAAAATCCGCGGTCAGCGCCGTCTCCAGGATGTGCGGCTTGCCATTGAATTCCCGAACCTCCTTGCCTTCGGCGACTTCAGTTCCGAATCCCGCCGGCGTGAAAAAGGCCGGAATGCCCGCTCCACCAGCGCGGCACCGCTCGGCGAGAGAGCCTTGCGGAATCAAGTCGACCTCGAGTTCGCCGGACAACATCTGGCGCTCGAATTCGTCGTTTTCGCCCACATAGCTGGAGATCATCTTGCGAATCTGCTTGCCTTGAAGGAGCAAGCCGAGCCCAAAGTCGTCGACGCCAGCATTGTTGGAGATGCAGGTCAAATCGGTGACCCCGAGGCGGACCAATTCCGTGATGCTGCATTCGGGAATGCCACACAGGCCGAATCCGCCCAGCATCAGGGTCATTCCACTTTCAATTCCGGCGCAAGCCTCCTGCGCGTTCTGGACCGTCTTGTTCAGTGCCATGTCATCATTCGAATAGGTCGTCGTCGTCCACGTCTCCTCCACCGCGGAAGTCGAGGCTCCGCGCTGCCAGCACCTCCTTGCACGGAACGGCCTGAACGGCGCCCTCCGGTGGTCGGAAGTCTTCTGCCGTCAGCCCCACATCGGGGTCGGCCAGCGCGTCTTTCATGTANNACCCAAAAATCGGCAGGGCCGTGTTGGCGCCCTGACCCTTGGTGGTGGTGGAAAAGCGAACGGCCGGGTCCGACGCCCCCACCCACACGCCGGTCACCAGCTCGGGCGTCAGGCCGATGAACCAGCCATCTGCATTGGACTGGGTGGTGCCCGTCTTGCCCGCCATGGGAATCTTCAAGCCGTCATACTCGCGGTGGTCGAGGTCCATGCGCAGTCGAATGCCCGTGCCCTTGGTGCCGAGCTCGGCATTGTAGGCACCGTCGACCACGCCCTTCATCATTTCCAGCACGCGGTACGCCGTGGCCGCATCCAAGCCCTGTTGAATCTCAGGGCGGGGTTCGTAGATGGTGTTGCCGCGTTTGTCTTCGATGCGGCGGATGATGCGCGGTGCATGCCACACCCCGCCACCGGCAAACGTGGCGTTGGCACTGGTCACTTCCTGAAGCGATAATTCAGCCACCCCGAGTGCGATGGAGGGCACCGCAGGAATGTCGCTCTGAATGCCCATGGCATGCGCCAATTCCACCACACGGTCCACGCCGTAATCCTTGATGAGCTTGGCGGTCACCGTGTTCATCGAGTTGGCGAGGGCGTACTCCAAAGTCACCATCTCCCCGTAGGCGAGGTCGCTGTTTTCCGGACACCATGGGTCCTGTCCCTCGGGCATGTCAATGCACGTCTTCTGGTTGGGCAGTTCCGTGCAAGGGTCCAGACCTAGGCGAATGGCGGTGGCGTAGACGAACGGCTTGAACGTGGATCCGACCTGGCGGCGGGACTGGATGACATTGTCGAACTGGGACCACTGGTAGTCCAGGTCCCCCACCCATGCACGCACCTCCCCATTGCTCGGGTCGAGGCTCATGAGGCCGGCATGGAGCAAGGTCTTCTGGTGGCGAATGCTGTCCAGTGGCGACATCACGGTGTCCACCCAGCCGTTCAACCCCATGACCCGGGTGGCCACCGGCTGCTCGAATTGGTCGTCCAATTGGCGGCGGGAAATCACCGGCCACGCGTGGCCACAGCCCCCCTTGACCGGCCGACACACGTGGACGCGTTGTCCCGCGCTGTCCTGCTCGGCGATGTAGTATCCCGGGCGCTCGCATTCCGGGCACTCCTTGCCCATCGCAAGTCGATATCGCCGGCTCTGCTCCACTGCGCGCTTGAGAATGTTCTTCTGCTCCTGTTCTTCGATGTCGGCGCTGAAAGGCCACGCCCGCCCGGTGGTCCGCTTCAAGTCCCTCCAGAGATCCTCCTGCAATTCCCCGCGGATGTGGCGGTTGGCCGCGGACTCTGCATAGCGCTGCAGCCGGCTGTCAATGGTGGTGTGGATGACAAGGCCATCCCGGTACAGGTCATATGACGCGCCATCCGCTTTGGCAATCAACAGGTTGCCTTCATCGTCCTTGGCGTCTAGGAGCCCTTTGACCTCCGCCCGCAGCCGCTCGCGGAAATGCGGCGCCGGCCCCTCGTCGTGGCTGACCCTCTGGTAGCTCAAGCCCAGCGGGAGGGCGTTGAGGCTGTCGCGCCATTCGGCCGGAACCACGCCGTACTTGATCATCTGAGAGACCACCGTTCCCCGACGCTCCTGTACAAGACCCGGGCGGCGGAGCGGGTTGTACAAGGCGCTGTTCTTGAGCATGCCCACCAACATGGCCGACTCATGCAACTCCAGCCGGGACACCGGCTTGCCGAAATACACCTGCGCCGCGCTGCGGATGCCGACCGCCTGATTGAGGAAGTCGTAGCGGTTCAAGTACAGCGCAATGATTTCGTCCTTGGTGTACTGGCGCTCCAACCGGGTGGCGATGATCCACTCCTTGGGCTTCTGCAAGACCGCCCGTTCCAGGAAGCCGGTGCGGTCATAGCGCTCGGTGAACAGCTGCTTGGCCAACTGCTGCGTCACGGTGCTTCCCCCGCCTTTTTTGCCGAGATAAGCGATCGCACGGGCCAATCCACGGAAGTCCACACCGGTGTGCTCCCGGAAACGGACGTCTTCCGTGCAAATGAGGGCCTGCACCAGGTTGGACGGCAAGTCTGCGTAGCGCACATCGGCGCGGTTTTCCCGGTAGAAGCTGCCGAGTTGGGCGCCATCCACCGCGTAGATGCGGGTGGCCAGATTGGTCTTGGGGTTGGCCAGCGTTTCGGTGTCCGGCAGGTCCGATCCCGAGGCGATGGCCAGCAACCCGGCGATGCCGAGAATGGGCGACAGCAGGGCAAGCCAGAGCAGAAGGGAGGGCCCGATGAAGCGGTCCTTAGCAGGCTTGTCCGCCGCTTTCTTTCCCTTGCTCGAACGGGGGGTCTTGGTGGCCATGGAGGTGAAACGCGCGGAAACACNGCTTCCGCGCCGGCAAGATGCGCCCAAAGGGCGGAAAAGGCGTTAAAAATGAACCCCGACCCGGCGGAGATGTAGCTTTGTCCACCGCGCCATGGAAATCCTCGTCAAAGCCGGCCAGTTCCTCCTGAGCCTTTCCTTCCTCATCGTGCTCCACGAGTTGGGCCACTTCATCCCGGCGCGCCTGTTCAAGACCCGCGTCGAGAAATTCTTCCTCTTCTTCGACATCAAGGGGTCCTTGTGGCAGAAGAAAATCGGCGACACCATCTACGGCATCGGTTGGCTTCCCCTCGGTGGTTATGTCAAAATCGCAGGAATGATCGACGAGAGCATGGACAAGGACCAGCTCGCCAAACCGGCACAACCCTGGGAATTCCGGTCCAAACCCGCCTGGCAGCGCATCATCATCATGCTCGGTGGCGTCACGGTCAACCTCATCCTCGGCGTGTTGATCTATGCCGGCGTCTTCCTCTATTGGGGAGACCGCGACCTGCGCATGGACAACCTTCCCTACGGCCTCTCTTTCGCCACTCCGTTGGAGGAGGCGGGATTCCAAGATGGGGATGTCGTGCTCTCCCTTGGAGCAGAATCCGTCCGGGAAACCGCCGATTTCCAGCGGCTGGTATTCGGCGGTCAAGTCATGTCCGCCGAAGTGATGCGGGCCGGCCAAGCCACCACACTGGACTTCCCCGTGGAGTTGGGCCAGGTCCTGGTCGACCGCAAGGACGACATTCCGGAAGGCAGCGCCCCATTCAGTGTCAACTTCCCCACCATCATCGACCGGGTCATGGCCGGGTCTGCTGCAGAGCGCGCCGGCCTGCAATCCGGCGACCAGATTCTGGCCGTCCAAGGGGAGCCGACCCCATACTTCAGCGACCTCACGGCCGCCCTTGGCACCCACGCGGGCGAAACCGTCAGCCTGACCGTCGACCGCGACGCTGCCAGTCCAGAGGCTGACAATCCCGAATTTGATCGTCTCCGACCCGTCACGGCGGCCAACAGCCTGTCCCTGTCGGTCGATGTCGGTGAAGACGGAAAAATCGGGTTCTACCCCAGGGAGTTTCAGGACCTCGATGGGTTCGTCTTCACCGAACGGACATTCGGCCCCGTCGCCGCCTTGAATGCCGGCGCCAACAAGACCTGGACCACGTTGAGCAATTACGTGTCCTCACTGCGGTTCCTCTTCCGTCCCGGCGGCACCCAGCAACTCGGCGGATTCATTACCCTCGGCAGCATCTTCAGCCCGACCTGGAATTGGCGCAGCTTCTGGAACATCACCGCTCTGCTGTCCATCATCCTCGCCTTCATGAACCTCCTTCCGATTCCAGCCTTGGACGGTGGACATGTCATGTTCTTGCTCTACGAGATGATCAGCGGCCGCAAACCCAGTGACAAAGTCATGGAGTATGGGCAACTGATTGGCTTGCTTTTCGTCGGTTCTTTGATGTTGCTGGCCAATGGCAACGACCTGTGGAAATGGTTCACTGGTCGAATCTGATTCCCGGCACACCACCCTCACCATGGCCCTCCTCGACCTCGACCACCTAAAGCGCATCGTCGGCGATGATCCTGCCTTCCTGCGTCAAGTGCTGCAGATTTTCATCCGCAACGCGCCTGTCGACATGAAGTCGCTGGCAGAAGCCTCAGAGGCGGAAGAACATGAGCAGGTCGCTTTTTTCTCCCACAAGCTCAAAAGCGCATGCGGCGCCATTGGATTCAACTCAGCCTACGAGGACTTCAAACAAGTGGAAGCCATGGCCAAGGAGCTCCATGACATCCAGTCCATACAAGAGAAAGTGAACGCCCTCACGGAACAGTGCATCGGTTGCATGGACGACATCGAGGAGATCATGAACGGCCTCTGATCAACGGACCGTTCGGGTGAATCGGTCGCCAGACCACGCCCGCACCCACCCTTCCAGCTCCGCCTCCAACAACGCGCAACGCGTCGTATTGCGGTCCCAATCCATGGCCGCCACCACTTCGTCGAACGGCCGCGCGATATAAGGGTCCAAAGCCGTCAACACGGGCACCTCCATGGGAGCATGGGCCCCCTGGTCATTCACCCTGTCCGTCCAACCCATGGCCCGCGGCAAATCCTCGGGCTGGTGCAACAGCTCCGCCACCTGTTCCTGAACCAATCGGGCATTGCCTTTCATCCCTTGTGAGCACCACGAGGGAGCCAAGGCGAACACCCGGCGGTCGTAGTCCTGCCCGAGCCGGGCCGTGATGAGGCTGCCCCCGGGATCGTTGGACTCGACCACCACCACCGATTCCGACAACCCGGCAATGATCCGATTGCGCGCGGGAAACGTGTACTTGGACGGCGGAGTGCCCCAACGGTACTCCGACACCCAGCATCCGCCGGCATCCAGAATGCGCTCGGCGAGCACGGCGTTGGACTTCGGATGGACCGCGTGCAGGCCGTGGGCCAAGCAAGCCACAGTGGGCACACCGCGTTGCAAAGCGGCACGATGGGCTGCGGCATCAATCCCTTCCGCCATGCCACTGACCAGGGTCCAGCCAAGGTCCGACATGCCACCCAACAAGCCGTCCACCGCCGCCATGCCCAAAGAGGACGCTTTGCGGGTGCCCACGACCGACACCATCCTCGGGCCGCTCAACACCTCCACCGGCCCCCGCACAAACAAAATCCACGGGGCGTCCGGAACCTGATCAAGGGCAAACGGATAGCCCGTATGACCCCGAACGAGGGCGTAGATGCCNTTCTCCTTCATCCGATCCAATTGCCTGCACGCCCTGTCCCGGGCAGCAGACAACATGCCGCGCTCGACTCCCGACAGCCATGCCGCCAATCCCACTTCCCTCACCACCCGCAGTGTGCCCTTTCGATTGAAACGTGGCAATTGTGCCGCCGTCAGCCAATCCAGCAGCCAATCCTCGGCCTCCTGTGTCGTCCCCAGCATGGCCGAAACATCACCTCTGCCCTCATGCGCCACGCAACCGACTCGCCATCGTCGGCCTTGGGTTTACATTCGAGGCGATGAAGCGTTTTTCCATTCTTCCCCTGATGGTCTGGATTGGGGTGGGCCTGATGTCCGCTCTGACCTTGGAGGCCCAGCAAACCGCCACCTTGACGGGCATCGTGAGGGATCAACTGGACAACACCCCGCTCCCCGGTGCTGCTGTCTTCGCCAATGGGCAAGGCGTGCTGACCGATCTCGATGGCCGGTACTCCCTGACGGCGGACGGCCCCGTGTCCATTCGCGTGCGCTATGTCGGCTACGAGGAATGGACGTCGGACCTCGACGCCTGGACCGGAACCCAGACCCTGGACATGGCCCTGGCCCCCGATGTGGCCAGCATCGGCACCGCCGTGGTGTCGGCCGGTCGATACGAACAGGACCTCGGCGAGGTGAGTGTCTCCATCGACGTGCTGCCGCCCGAACTCGTCAACCAGGGCGCGCCGACCAGCGCCGACCAGAGCCTGTCCCGGACACCTGGCGTCACCATCGTCGACAGCGAACCCCAGATCCGCGGTGGCAGCGGCTACAGCTTCGGCGCAGGCTCCCGCGTCGCCGTCCTCTTGGATGGACTGCCCGTCCTCAGCGGAGATGCCGGCCGACCCACATGGGGTTTCCTCCCATTGGAAAACCTCGAGCAGGTTGAAGTCGTCAAAGGCGCCAGCAGCGTGCTCTACGGCTCCTCCGCCCTGAGCGGGGTCATCCAGTTCCGCACCGCCTTCCCCGACCCGGAACCCTTCACCCGCATCTCCATCCAACACGGCATCCACAGCGACCCGGGCGATGGCCGGAAGTATTGGAACCGGCCCCTCATGCAGAGCAGCACCTCCTGGCTCCACACCCGCCGTTTGGAGAATGGAGACGGCATCAGCTTCGGAGGACAATGGCTCGGCAACGACGGCTACAAGGGCCCCCAAATCGATGCGGCCACTGGCGAAGCCCACGACCGGCCGTACAACCCCTTCACCGTGGACCACTACGACGCCGAGCGCCAGTGGCGGATGAACGGCGCCTGGGAACACGCCCCAAAGAACGGCGGGTGGGGCTACGGACTCCGCGCCAACGCCATCAGCGGCGAAAGCGTCGGCACCCTCCTGTGGCTGGACGCCGACTCGGGCTTTTACGCCGCCACGCCCGGTGCCGACACCCGCACGACCCAGCGCATGGTCACCGTCGACCCCCATTTCGAGCGGTCGGTCGGGGCTTGGAACCACCGCATCCAAGGCCGGTTCCTACGCCTCATCAACGACAACGACAACGACCAAGGCAACGCTTCGAGCACCTGGCAGGGAGAGGCGCGCTCCCAATACCGCGGTGAGCTGTGGACTGCGACCGGCGGCGTTTATGCCCAGCGGACGCGCAGCGTGGCCGAGCTCTATGCAGCCGGTACCGGCGACTCCATCCACAATGCGGCCAACATGGCCGGTTACCTGCAAGTCGAACTTCAGCCCCACGAGCGGCTGCACGTCACCGCTGGCGGCCGCTACGAGCAATTCGTGCTCGACAGCGTGTCCCTCGCTCGCCCGGTCTTCCGCACGGGCTTGAACTACCGCTTCGGCCATGCGAGCTACCTCCGCGCCAGCATCGGACAAGGCTTCCGTTTCCCGAGTATCGCCGAGAAATTCATCCAAACCCAAGTGGGCGGAATCAACGTCTTCCCTTCACTTGACATCCAACCGGAGTCCTCCACCAACCTCGAAATCGGGCTCAAACAAGGATTCCGTTTTGGAAAGGAAGGGCAATGGAAAGGCTTTCTGGACGTCGCCGTCTTCCAACAGGATTTCGAGGACTTCATCGAATACACGTTCGGCCTCTGGGGCAACACGGGCAATGGCCTCAACGACCTCGGCTTCCGGAGCATCAACACCGGCAAAGCGAGGGTGTCCGGTTTCGAATGGAGTACCATGGGGCAAGGCGACCTCGGCGCCTGGACCGTTCAGTGGCTCATCGGACAAACCCTGCTCGAACCCGTCAGCCTGACGCCAGACTCGGTTTATGCGGAATTCCCCACGGTCTCCGGGGGCGTGAGCTACCTCTCCACGAGTTCCGACACGACTGACCACGTCCTGAAATACCGCATCCGCAATACATTCCGCGCCAACTTGAGCTTGCAGCACGAAACGGGTTGGACCCTCGGTTGGAATGCCGCGCGCAACACGAGCATCCAGAACATCGACAAGGCCTTCCTGGACATCGAAGAACTTGGCCTCCTCCAATACGGACTCATCGATTGGCTGGGCGACCGGCCCTCGGCCCAATGGCTGCATGACGTCCAGGTGGGACGCAAGTTCAACGACCAACACCACGTCGAGCTCATCGTCCGGAACGCAGCCAATGTCAGCTATGCGCTGCGGCCCCTCGCCGCCGAAGCCAATCGGCTGTGGATGATACGCTACACCTTCACCCCGTGAACATCACGGCCATCATCCCCGCCCGCATGGGCGCCAGCCGGCTGCCCGGCAAACCCTTGGCCGACATCGGTGGCCTGCCCATGGTCGTGCACACATGGCGCGCTGCAGCCCACCACCCCGACCTCGATGATGCGGTCGTCGCCACGGACCATCCCGACATCGCCGCCGCCGTGCAGCATGCCGGTGGGCGCGCCACCCTGACAGGAGAGCACCCCTCCGGAACGGACCGATGCGCAGAAGCCAGCCGCCTGCTCGGCCTGACCGGCCCGAACCACGCCATCCTCAACCTGCAAGGCGACGAGCCGTTTCCAGAGGCCGACCACCTCTCCACCGTCTGCGCTGCGCTGCGCGCTGGACAAGCCGACATCGTGACCGCCATGCGGCCGGCCCTCGATGAAGAAGCCGGACAACCCGAACGGGTCAAGGTCGCCGCAGGTGCAGATGGCCGCGCCCTGTTTTTCTCCAGATCGGCCATTCCACACAGTGGGCCGCACCACATTCACCTCGGGATCTATGCTTTTGCCCCGGACGTCTTGGCACGCTGCGCAGCCCTTCCTGTCAGTCGCCTCGAACGCCTCGAGCGCCTGGAACAGCTGCGCTGGCTGGAGGCGGGCATGCACCTGCACGTCACCGAAGTGGCCGCTGCGCATGGCCCGGGTTCCGTCGACACCGAAGCCGATCTGGAGCGCATGCGGGCTTGGTGGAAGGCAAACCGCGCCGTATGAAAACCGCCATCGCCTGCTTCAGAGCGGGCGAATCCCATTATTTTGGCCTCTCCATGCGCTCCGTCTCCGGTTCACATTTCCTCGTCAATGCCCTGCCGCTGCTGCTGCACGACCACGATTGCCTCGTCATTCCGGGGCTCGGTGGATTCCTCGCGCACCCTGTGGCAGCGCGCTATGATGCCGACAAAGGAGAGTGGATTCCGCCTGGACGTGATGTGGTGTTCAATCCGAAGCTGACCGTCCGCGACGGCCTAATGGAGCAGGAGATTCGCCGGGCCACCGGCTGCTCGACCGAAGCGGCTGGCAGTTTGATTGACCAAGAAGTCGAGGCCATCCAAAGCCAACTGGTCGCGGGGGAACACGTGGACTTCCCGGGGCTCGGCCGGCTCTTCCAGCAGGAAGGGAGTCAAGCAGGGTTTGCAGCAGAACCCCGTCTCGGAGAGCGCTATGCGCCACCCGGTCTCGGCCGCATTCCGTGGCTGGACCGGTGGGCCGAGCCTGCTGTGGCCCCTGAAGCAGAGACGGCTGAGCACCCGACTCCAGAAACAGAGACCCCACCCGTGGTCCAAGCGGTTCCAACGGAAGAAGACGTTCCCACCGACGCCCCGAGCGCTTGGAAAACCCCACTGCGCATCGCTGCCGTCCTTGCCCTGCCGCTCATGGTCACCGGATCGGTGCTGTGGAGCTCCCAAATCACCACCGGGTTCAACCTCTTTGACACCGGGTCGGGACTTCCCACCGAGTTCACGCCGCGCATCGAAGGCGAAGACATTCGATTTCCAGAATTGGCCGATTCCCCGCTGCCCTTCGTCCAAGCCGGCGCACCAGAAGTGGTCCCCGTCACGGAGGCGACCATGCCTGTGCCGCAACCCCAAGCCATTTCCTCCGGCTGCACACACCACGTCATCGCGGGCACATTCGCAGAAGCTGCCCGGGCCGCCGAACTCGCCCGCCGTTTCCAAGCATTGGGCTATGCCAGCACTTTGCTGCCTGGTCCAAATGGCATGCAGCGCGTTTCGGCAGGTTGCTTTGATGGAAGTGCAGACGCTGCCCGATTCCGCCGTTCGTTGATCGACCACCACGGCTTCCAGCAAGCCTGGGTCTTCGCACCTTGACCGCCCCGTCATGAGCGACCTCCAAAATGCACCGGACTGGTCGACCTTGGAGCACCTCGTTCTCGACTTTGGAGGTGTCCTCTACCAAATCGACCACCAGGCCACAGCCAGTGCCTTTGCCCAACTTGGGGCGACCGATTTCCTCGAGCATTATGCCCACGGGCAGCAGAGCCCCTTGCTCGATCAAATCGAGGTCGGCGGCATTTCCGAGGACGGGTTCCTCCAAGCGCTGTTGGCCCAATGCGCACCCGGCACCTCCATGGACGATGTCCGAACAGCCTGGTCCGCCGTGCTCATCGGACTGCGGCCCGGCATTGTGCCCGTCCTACAGGATCTGGCCAAGCATTACGACCTCGTCCTGTTCAGCAACACCAACGCGCTGCACGCTGCCCGTTTCGAGCGCCAAATCCTCGCGCAACATGGCCGCGCATTTTCTGACGCATTCCGGCAAATCATCTACAGCCACCGTCTCGGCTACCGAAAACCCGACCTGCAGGCCTATCGGGCGGTCAGCCGGCAGTTCAACATCCGCAGCTTACGTTGCTTCTTTGTGGACGACACCGCCATCAATGTGCGCGCTGCACTGGATGCGGGATGGTCCGCGGCGTGGCACGACCCCCGCGCGAGCTCCTTGAGGGAATGGCTGCGCCAGCTCGGCTGTCCCATCTGGGACTGAGCACGTCAGTGCCACATGCCCTTCCCGGTTCCCAGCGGATTCTTTCGCTTGGACTTCTTTTTGTCCTGGCGATAACCCAATTCGAGCCCGATGCCGAATTGCCCTTGCCAATGACCGGACTCCAAGGGAAACAGCATCCCGGGGATGTTCTGCGCTGAAAACGCCATCCGCAATGGCCCCCCGCGCAGAGACAACCCAGCCCCCCAGGACCAACGGCCCTCCACGAGCTGAGCTTGCACCTGCGTGGCCACATTGCCCCTCAAGCGGTGCACGAATCCAATCACCACACCATCCCGTGACTGGTCAAACCGGAATTGACGGTAGCCCATGACATGGAATTCCATGGATGGCCTGGGCAGATAACGGAAACCCACGCGCCACGTCTCTTGGACGGGGGTATTGAACGCCTCCACCACTTCCGGCCCCGTCTGGACCTCAAACGCGCCCTCGAGGGAGTCGAGCATCTCTTCACCCCACGTCTCCAACATGGATTCCAGCGAATCCGAGGAGAGGTCCATGTCCGCATCCCCCAGCCAATTCACGACGTCCAATCCCTGCAGGACAAACACCGCGGGGTCGACCTTGGCGCGCGACGTGGACTTCAACCAGCGGATGGAACCTCGCCCTTCCATGGCGGCCTCCACGGTGAACTGCTCATTGGGTTTGTACACCAATCCGAAGTCGAAGGCGACTCCGGCGCCCAAGATCTTCGGCAAGCCCCCATCCGATCCAGGGAGGTCCAACGTCCCGCCTGACAGCGCACTGTCCAAGTCCACACCCGCTGCCTGAAAATCGGCCGCCCCCTCCAACGTCCAACTGTAGTCGACGCTGTCCGTGGTCCACGTCGCATCAAACGACTCGGTGTGGAACGCGCCCACCCCGTTGAGGATGTGGATGCCCCAGCCCAGCCAGAGTTTGTCCTCCTTGGCCATGGCGCCGACACTCAAACCATGGTCGAAATAGCCCTGGACATTCGTGCCCATGCCAGCCAGGGTAATGGGCCGCCCGATCACGTCGGGATGGCCGTTGCCGCGCCAGGCCAATTCGATGAGGTCCCGGTCATAGGTAAACTGCTGGTCCGCCACGAAACGAGACCGAAGCCGCAGCTCAAACCGATTCTTGTCCCGAAGGGCCAGGCCAAACAGGGGAACCTCCGAACGGACATCCACAGCCTCCGTGGGATTCATGTTGGCGATGAGCAACTCCGGATTGACCGCCCCACCCAACGTGGAGAAATCCAACAATGCCGGGCCACTGTGCGTTACCGCGACTTGCGCTCCGGCGAGTCCGCCCAGCCAGATTTGGCTGCCTGACGGGTGCAACATGGCCGGGTTGGACCAGCCTGCCTGCCCCCATTCCGAGGAAAGTTCAACCGGTCCCAACTGGGCCTGAGCGCCTGGGGTCATGGTCCAAAGGAGGGCCCACACCCAGCATGCCCGACTCGAAAACTGGAGAATGGAATTCCGCATGTCAGCTTTCAATTCGNGTGAACAATTTGGCGCCCAGCTGCATCCACAGATCCTGCTCTGCCCGCAAGGGAACGAACGTCCCCAGCGGTGCCTCCGATGTCTGTCCCCAGGCCCGCACAACAACACGCTCTGCGGTGCGCAGTCGGTCCGCCCGGTCCCAGTCCAACTTGAAGTCGAACCGGAACTCCGCCGGCGCCACCGGCAACCCATCGGCCGCCACATCCGGTGCGGCGAAAATGTCCAGCGGCGCAGGCGCAAGGCTGTCCACCACGTCTCCTTGGGCATCCAAGAACCACGCTTGGACCTCCAAACCGAAAGGGAATCCGTTGTGCAGGATCATCCGCAGTTCCGCTGAATCCAATTCCGCGGTCTCATCAATGTCCAACAACGACATGTCCAATGTGTCGATGAAGTCNACCTGACCAGCGCGAATGGAGAGGGGCACTTCCGCATGCAGGTCAGCTTGCACGAAGCCATCCGCGTCCAAGAAGTTGGGCATGCCTGGCTCCACGTCCACGGGGTTGGTGCGGATGTACATGCCGAGTTCCATCCCCACTTCGTTCTCGCTGAAGAAGTCGACCACATTGCTGTTGGTCTCATCCACCTCCCAGGTCGACACCACCGCACCGGAAGCATCACCCTCCGCCGGTGCAACCTGCAAATCGGTCTGGCTCGTTTCAAATTCCACCATAGGCTCCCCGCCCGATTCCGTGAAAAAGCGCAACGAGTCCAGCACTGCCGGGACACCGAACCCGTTGGTCACGGCCAGACTCAGGCGGGCGCGCTCGATGGCCAGGTCGNTGGTCGTGAACCGGTCGTCAAACAAGGCCAATGCCACTGAGCTCTGTTCAATCTGAATGGCCACCTGGCCGAAATTCCCTTCCACCCGATCATAGGTGAGACCGGTCAAGGCAAATTCCACCTCGAGGGACTCTCCAGCCTGCGCGGTGTGTGCAAGATCATTGGTGACATAGACCGTGTATTCGACATGCACGGCATTGGTGTCGGTACCGAACTGACTTGGCAACAAAGTCCAGCCTTCCAACATCTCCACCTCCATGACCGGCCCCTGATCCAGCATGCCCTGGGTCCACACCGAACTCCAGGGCAAACCCATGGGGTCCACCAACTGGGGAATGACCACTTCACCAGATACATCGTCCCCCAAGTTGGAGTTGAGCTCAAATGTCAATTCACCTCCAGAAAGGAAAATGGTCTCCAGCCGAGCACCCTCAGGTTGCGTCAGCAAAAGCTGGGCCGACAGGGTATCCGAGAAGGGAATCGGTCCTGTAGCCAAATTGAGGGCTGCAGCTTCTGCATCGCCAAGCACCAGGGATTCCCCCAAGGATTCCTCCGGCAACACCAGCCATTCTTCGGCCAGCGTGCCTTCATAGGATTCGTCGTAGACAAAGGCCAACTCGCCACCGCCCAAGTCCTCAATGGGCCCCGTCCCGGCACTGTCAGAGACCACGTCGAGGACATCCCCGAGGTCAAATCGGGTGTCCACCAGAGGGACCGCGGTGATGGGCGTCCAGTCCGGCGCCGACCATTCCTCGGGAAGCTCCTGACAGCCCTGGGTAGATATCAGCGCAATCCATGCGCCACAGACCCACGCCGTGGACCGTCCAAAAAATCGCTGGTGCATCACCCCTAACATACGGGGAAACACGGGCCAAGGTTGCCCTTTCAGAAAAAGTCAGACGCGGCTGACAGCCCCGCCCGTCCTTTAACTTTCGATGCCCTCGAGGTCGAGCATGAAGGCGTACTCCAACGCGACTTCCTTGTACCGACGGAAGCGGCCTGACTGGCCACCGTGTCCGGCATCCATGTTGGTGTGGAAGAGCAACACATTGTCGTCTGTCTTCAACTCGCGCAGCTTGGCCACCCACTTCGCAGGCTCCCAGTACTGCACCTGGCTGTCCCAGTATCCAGTCGTGACCAGCGTATTGGGGTAATCCTGAGCGCGGACCTGATCATACGGGCTGTAAGACTTCATNTAGTGGTAGTAGACACTGTCCTTGGGGTTGCCCCATTCGTCCCACTCGAACGTGGTCAGGGGAATGGTCTCATCCAACATGGTGCTCACCACGTCCACAAACGGAACCGCAGCGACCACGCCATTGAACAGCTCCGGCGCCTGGTTCATTACGGCACCCATCAACAAGCCACCTGCGGAACCGCCCATGGCGTAGAGGTGATCCGGTGACGTGTAGCCCATCTCCACCATGGCACGTCCGACGTCTTCGAAGTCGTTGAAGGTGTTCTGCTTCTTGAGCAGCTTGCCGTCCTCGTACCACGGGCGGCCCAACTCCTGGCCGCCCCGAATGTGGGCGATGGCGTAGACGAAACCGCGGTCGAGCAGCGACAGGCGCACACTCGAGAAGTAGGGGTCCATGCTGCTGCCGTAGCTGCCATAGGCGTAAAGCAGGAACGGGTTCTGTCCATTGCGCTCGACGCCCTTGCGGTACACCATGCTCACCGGCACCTTCACGCCGTCGCGGACCTCAACCATGAGGCGCTCGGAGGTGTAGTTGTCCGGCGAGAAGTTCTCGTCGATGACCTCCTGTTGCTTGAGCAGGAGGCGCTCCCCGGTCCGCATGTTGTGGTCATACGTCGTGCTCGGCGTCGTCATGGAAGAGTAGCCGAAGCGGAGGATCTCCGTGTTGAAATCGGGGTTGGACCGGGTGCCCGCCGTGTAGGCCGGGTCGTTAAACTCGAGGTACTCATCCTTAGCGCCGTCCCAAGTCCGGATGCGGATCTGGTTCAATCCCTCCTTGCGCTCCTCCACCACGAGGTAGTTCTTGAAAATGTCGATGCCCTCGAGGAACACGTCGTCGCGGTGCGGGATGACTTCCTCCCAGTTCTCCTTCTCGGTAGCCTCCACCGGCGTCTTCATCAGACGGAAGTTCTTCGCGTCGAGGTTGGTGACGATGTAGAAATGGTCTCCGAAGTGGCTGATGCCATATTCGAGGTTGCGCTCGCGCGGTTGGATCACGCGCCACGCGCCCATCGGATCGTCGGCCTTGAGCACACGGTACTCCTGGCTGAGCGTTTGGGACGTGTAGATTACAAGGTACTCGTCGCTCTTGCTGCGGTACACCCCGCAGCTGAACGTCTCATCGGTCTCCTCGAAGACGAGCTGGTCGTCCTCCACGGGCGTGCCGAGGACGTGACGATAGACCTGGAAACTGCGCAGGGTCTGGGGATCCTTGCGGGTGTAGAACACCGTGTTGTTGTCGGCCGCCCACGTGGCCCCACCCGTGGTCAGGGGAATCTCATCGGCGAGCATCTCGCCCGTCGTCAGGTCCTTGAAACGCACCGTGTATTGGCGGCGGCTCACCGTGTCCACCCCAAAAGCCATGAGGCGATTGTCATCGCTGATGCCCATGCCCCCCACGGCGAAGTAATCGAAGCCCTCCGCAAGCACATTCTGGTCGAGGAGCACCTCCTCAGCACCCGTGCAATCCTCGTAGCGGACCTCGTCACCCACCGCCTTGCGGCAATTGATGGCGTACTCCTTGCCCTCCTCATAGCGGGTGTAGTACCAGTAACCGCGGTTGCGAACCGGTACGCTGCGGTCGTCCTTCTTGATGCGCCCGACGATTTCGTCGAACAGCTTCTCCTGCAGCCCTTCCGTATGGGCCAGCTTGCCGTCGATGTAGTCGTTCTCAGCCGCGAGATAATCCAGCACCCCCTGGGTCTGCTCATCCGGCGTCTCAGCTTCTTTCTGCGCATCGCTGAGGCGCATCCAGAAGTAGTTGTCGACCCGGGTGTCCCCGTGCTCGGTCATTTCAAAGGGCACCTTCTTGGCCACCGGGGCCACGGCGTCGGCGTCGTGGGACATGTCAGAGGATTGGCAGGCCGTGAAGAACACGGCGGTGAAGAGCACGGACAAGGTGCTCAGCGCAGAAATGCGAAAATGGGCGCGGGTCATGGAATCGAAATTGACGCCGCAAAGTAGCGCAAACTCCGACCCCGGCAGTGCGNTCAGAGCGCAGCTTCCTCCGCGGAGTAAACCCGGAACTCGAAGCGCTCCATGATCGGGTTGGCGAGCAACTTCTCACAGGCCTCGGCCACCAGACGCTCGGCTTCTTCCCGAGTACCCGCCTCGATGTCGAGGGTGATGTGCTTGCCGATGCGCACGTTGGTNAGCTGTCCAAGGCCGATGTTCGGCAGGTTGTTGGAGACGGCTTTGCCCTGCGGATCGAGGAGTGCGGGCAATGGGAGAATGTCAATCGCGGCGTGGAAGACCATGTGTCTGCTTCTTCGAATGCATCCGGTGCAGCAATGCGCCGGTTAGCGGGTACGAAAGTAGGGCAAGCAAGGGTCCGGCGCCGCCTCCAAAACCGAGGCACAAACACGCTGTGCACAACCAGATGATGCGCCCGCGATCCGCCCAAGGACTGCGGCCCCATGTCTTGACCCCCATTTGCGGCAAACGCGAGACCATCCACAGCGGCAACAACGTGCCGCCAACCACACCGGACATCCAAAGCCAATGCGCGTCCATCCCTGCCGGCCAAGCCGCCCAAAGCGCCAACAAACCCGCCCAGTACAAGGCGGCCATCGGTGCCGGAATGCCCTCGAAGTCCAGCCCGGCTGCAGGCGATTCAACATGGCCTTNAGCCGACTCTCCAGCATGCCGGGCCAACCGCCATGCCGCTGCCGGCAACACCAACAGGGGTGCGCCCTGCAACAGCGGCATCCATGCACCGCCCTCCATGTCCGAAGCCCACTCTGACATCAAGGATAATCCCACAAACGCCGGTGCCAAGCCGCCCGAAATCAAATCGGCCATGGAATCCAACCACGCGCCCTGATTTCCCGATGCCCCCATTTTTCTCGCCACCGGACCATCCAATGCATCACACAACTGACCCAACAGCCAGACGACCAACATCCATCCAATGCCCATGACCCGGCGTTCTGTGGTGCCGAATGCCGCCATCAAAACGCCATCGATGCCCACGGAAGACGCCCATTCTGCCGCTGCCCAACCGAGATCGAATTCTGAAGACGCCCACCAAGCGACCAATGCACCCGCTCCCATGTTGCACAACGTCAGAACATTGGCAGGAGCTGCGCGCCAAGGCGAAGGGGTCGACGGGGAATCGCTCACGAAAGGAAATGTACCGCGAACGAAACCCTGCGGAACGACTGCCGTATATTTGGCTCCCCGCTTCGGTGGGGAAAACATGAGGGTCTGGTGGCCGAGTGGCTAGGCTCAGCTCTGCAAAAGCTGCTACAGCGGTTCGAATCCGCTCCAGACCTCAAACGAAAGGCCCGGCGATTGCCGGGCCTTTTTCGTGGTCGCTTTTTTCTCGAGCGTCAGTCACATGGCTGACCAAACGTAGAGAGCACGAGCAGAATGTCGCTCACCCCCACCAAGCCATCGCTGTTCACATCTTCGGCGCACGTCGACGCCCCCCAGACGCAACTGCCATCGTCCATCGTCGCCGATTCAGCATAGTTGATGGCATCCGAATAGGTACATCCGGCCACGTCTTCGTCATCACAGATGCCATTGCCATTGGTGTCGCTCAAACAGTTTCCGTTGCACTCCCCGATGGCGTCCAACGCTCCGACGCACGGGTCCACATCGTCGCACACCCCGTCTCCATCCAAGTCTGCGGTGCAGCCACCACCGCAAATGCCGAGCACGTCCAATGTATTGCCGTCGCAGTCACAATCCCCGGCGGGAATGCCCGAGCAGCCACAGTCGTAGACCACACCTGGCCCGTTGCACACCCCACAGGCATCCAACGCGCCCACGCAGGGGTCCACGTCATCGCAAATGCCATCCTCATCGAGGTCCACCGGACAGCCTCCAGCGCAGGGGTCGCAACTCTCCCAACACACCGCCGGAAGGACCATGGGGCCGTCCACCGTGACCACNCGGTTCACGAATTCCCCAGTCGTCAAGGTGCACGATTCCACCCCTGCAAATGTTTCCTGATCGGTCCAATCGAAGAGCGTGAACTTGTATTCCTGAATGCTGGCGGGCCAGAACATCGTGATGGTCCAGATGCCGTCCCCTTCCGGGTCGGAGAGGGGGTCGGTCGTCGCATTCCACCCGTTGAAGGTGCCGGCGAGATAGATCGGCCCATCCGGAGAGGACGNATCGTTCATGTCCACGGACAGCGTCACGGGGAACACACACGAACCATCGTCCACGTTGGCGCTCGGGCTGAAGTTGACCGCATCGCCATCGGTGCAACCCGACACAGGCCCACCGCCACCACCGCTGCCACCACCGTCACTCAATCCGGGACGCGTCGCCAGCCAGTAGAGCGTGTTGGTCTTCGTGTTGCCGTCGTCATATCCGTTCAACGTTTGGCATTCACTCCACGCCGCATCCGGGTCGATGACCGCATGCGCCATGTAGATGAATCCTTTCCAGCCCTCCCCGATGTCCGGACTCAGCGTGGCCGGCTGGATGACGGGATATTCCTCCTCGATCCATTCCGCACGGAGCAATTCCTCCGTGATGGGGGTGAATGGCAACATCTGGATGCCGTGAATGAATTCGAGATTGGCGCCGAAGAAGGTCGCATGGTCCACCTTCGTTCCCCACAGGATGCCCACCACCTTGTTGGAGGCGAAGGGCTCCGGGTACACNCCTTCCCCCGTGTTGATCTGCCAATACTTCCAAGTCGAACGCAACTCGGTGGCCAACATCACCCGGCCCAAGTCGCGGATGCGGTCATCCCCGATCGCCAAGCCATAGAGGTAAACACCATACCACGCGTTCACCGCCTCCGACGAGCTTTCCTGATTGCGGGCATCACCGAATTCGAAAAGGCCTGCGGCCCAAGAGTGGCCAACGAACCAATCCTTGTTGCGCATGAACCCGTAATGCGGATCGTTGCCGGAGGGCTCCGCCACATCGCGAATCAGATCCATCACCTCATCGCCCCACTGCGCCACCCAAGTGGGGTTGTCTTTGGCCATGGCAGCTGCAGCATAGATCCAGTAACCGTAATGGAAGTGGTGGTCGTTGTAGTACCCCTGACCAAATGCGGCGGCGGCGTTGTTGAGGCCGGAGGAGATCACCAATCCGCCCCACGTCTGGTCGTAAACGAGCGGGTCGCCGTTTTGCCCAGCGAGCCGCTCTTCGAGCCCGCTGCCCAATGCCGTGCGGTATTGGGACGCAAGCGCAGGCTCATTGAGTTCGTCTGCAATCAGCGCCAGTCGGGCCAACGCGGAAAACTGCTTGCCCCCGAAGTAGGGGTCACCGGCCGTCACCGCGAACCCAACATCTTCAGCCAGTGCATTCCGCACGTCCTGCTCATAGTCCGGGTGAATCGGTTGTGCCGCCTCGAATCCAATGGTCGTCAGCGGTTCCTCCATCGTCCACGACAAGCCGGAAATNCCGGTCATGTCGCCCTTTATCGTGTTGTGCACCACACTCGTCGTCGACGGCGAGGACAGCACGTCCATGTGGTGCGGGAGCGCCATCATCAACAAGGGTCCCGAACCCTGCGTGGTCCAGTCAAACGTGATGGTTCCGATGTCGTTCTGGGCCGTAGCGGAGACCGTGCCTCCTGTGGGAATCCGGCCAGCATGCGCGTCCAATACCGCCTCGCTCGTCNCGTCGGAAAAGGCCGCCCGGAGAGAGCCCGTGAAGACATTCGANGCCTGTAACGCGCCGTTGTTCAGCGACAGCGTGATGCTGGAGGAGGCGTACAGAATCCACGTCTGGCCGTTGTTGAGCTGCACTTCAAACCGGGTGTCTGTGACCGCCTCGCTGGCCGATCCCCCATTGAGTCCCGTGATGGCGTGCACTGTGCCGATGCGTGGGGTCAATCCCGTATAGTGCATGGTCATGTAGGGCTGTCCCCGAACCAAGTCGGTCCGCATCGACCCCGAGCCACTTCCCCAATCCACACTCACGTGGAGCGGTCCATGGTCCGTCACGGCCTGCGAAGCGGCGCCCTCGGCCGCCCTGAAGCTCAGATTCTCAGTGTGGGACGTAAAGATGAAGTTGGCGTCCACCACCTTGCCCGGAAAGCCGAACCGCAGGCCATCGGCATGGACCTGCACGAGGTAGGGCAGCGTGTTGATGGTGTACCCACCCCCGCCGAGGACCACGTTCTGCCACCAAGCATTGGTGGGCAAGGGTGCGGCATCATTGGCCCACAACCCCGAGGGCTGCAAGCTGTGGGACTGCGAAGGAAAATTGGGTGCGGACGTAGACAAAGGGACACCGCCCAGAAGTTCTGTCTGCGCTCCGGCCTCGACAGAGAGGAGCACCACACAGCAAAGAAGGAAAAAGCAACGCATCGACACCAACAAGGTACGTGCGGGTGTGACGCAAGGTTCCCTGCGCCCAATGAGATTCGTCAGCTTTCGGAATCAGCCCTCCGCGATGGCCGCGATGCCCGGTAGGGTCTTGCCCTCAAGGCCCTCCAACATGGCGCCTCCTCCCGTGGAGACGTAGCTCACCTTGTCGGCGAGGCCGGCCTTGTTGACGGCCGCGACAGAGTCTCCGCCCCCCACGAGGGTATATGCCCCCGCTGCCGTCTCCTGCACGATGGCCTGTGCAATGTGATTGGTGCCCTTGGCGAAGCGGTCGAATTCGAACACGCCCATCGGGCCGTTCCACAGGATGGTCTTGCAGCCGGCGAGTGCCGCGGCGAAGTCCGCCCGGCTGTCCGGGCCAATGTCCATGCCCTCCCAGCCATCGGGAATGGCGCTCGTTGGGTGCGTCTGCTGGTTGGCGTCCAGCGAGAATCCGTCTCCGCACAGCGTATCGGTCGGCAGGTGGACGGAAATCCCCTTGGCCTTGGCCGCCTCGAGGAGGGCCAAAGCATCCCCATGCATGTCGGGCTCCACGAGTGAACCGCCAACCTGGCCGCCTTGGGCCTGCACGAAGGTGTACGCCATGCCACCACCGATGATCAGCTTGTCCACGCGGTCGAGCAGGTTCTGCAACACCGCCAGCTTGGAACTGACTTTGGCACCGCCAATGACCGCTGCCACGGGCATCTCTGCACTGCCCAGCACCTGCTCCAGCGCCTTGACTTCGCCCTCCATGAGGAAACCAAACGCTTTGTCCTCCGGAAAGAACTTGGCAATCACCGCCGTAGAGGCGTGCGCGCGATGGGCCGTACCAAACGCGTCGTTGATGTAGAAGTCCCCATTCTCGGCGAGCTGGCCGGCGAAGAATTCATCCCCGGCCTTTTCCTCTCCGTGGAAGCGGAGGTTTTCGAGCAGAGCAACCTCTCCCGTTGCNAGCGATTGCGTCACCTCCAGCGCCTCATCGCCCACACAGTCCGAAGCGAACTTCACCGGACGGCCGAGGAGGCCTTCCAGCGTCGGGATGATGTGGCGCAGAGACAATTNGGCATCGGGGCCTTTCGGGCGGCCGAGGTGGCTCATGAGGACCACACTGCCTCCTGTCTTCAACACATGCTGGATGGTCGGCAAGGCAGCGCGGATGCGGGTGTCGTCGGTCACGGTCCGGCTGCCGTCCTCGGCAGGCTGGGTCATCGGAACGTTGAAGTCAACGCGGATCAAGGCGCGCACGCCTTCGAAAGTGAGGTCTTGGAAAGCCATGGTGTTGGCGATGGAATGTGAATCGGGGTAAGCTCAGGCAAACAAGGTGGACCATCCGACCCGCTCACCCACGCGGGCAGAGAGCTCGGAAATCGGAACGCGGACCTGCTCCATNGTGTCGCGGTCGCGCAAGGTCACGGCGTTGTCCTCCAAGGTGTCGTGGTCAATGGTGATGCACAGCGGCGTGCCGATGGCGTCCTGGCGGCGGTAGCGGCGGCCGATGGCGTCCTTCTCGTCGTACTGGACGTTGTGGTCCAGCTTAAGCAGGTTCATGATCTCGCGGGCCTTCTCCGGCAAACCGTCCTTCTTGATGAGGGGCAACACGGCCAGCTTCACTGGAGCCAAGGCGGACGGAATGCGCATCACCGTGCGCTCGGAACCGTCCTCGAGGGTCTCCACGCGCAGGGCGTTGGACAGCACCGCAAGGAACATGCGGTCGAGGCCGATCGAGGTCTCGACCACGTACGGCACGTAGCTCTCCTCCTTCTCGGGGTCGTAGAACCGCAGCTTCTTGCCGCTGTGCTCCTCGTGTGCCGCCAGGTCAAAGTCCGTCCGGCTGTGGATGCCTTCGAGCTCCTTGAAGCCCATGGGGAAATTGAATTCGATGTCGCAGGCCGCATCGGCGTAGTGGGCCAGCTTGATGTGGTCGTGGAAGCGGTAGGCGTCGTCGCCCAGGCCGAGGGCCTTGTGCCACTGGATGCGGGCCTCCTTCCAGTACTCGTACCACTTGCCCTGCGTGCCGGGCGCCACGAAGAATTGCATCTCCATCTGCTCGAACTCCCGCATGCGGAAGATGAACTGGCGGGCGATGATCTCGTTCCGGAAGGCCTTACCGATCTGTGCGATGCCGAACGGCAGCTTCATCCGGCCCGACTTCTGAACGTTGAGGAAGTTGACGAAAATGCCCTGCGCCGTCTCCGGACGGAGGTAGATGACGCCAGCGTCGCCACTGACCGCACCGAGCTCCGTCTTGAACATCAGGTTGAACTGGCGCACGTCCGTCCAGTTGGCCGACCCGGTCTCCGGATCCTTGATGCCCAGGTCGACAATCANCTGCTTGACCGCGTCGAGGTCGTCCGCATCCATGGCGGCCTTGAACCGGGCATTGATGTCGTCGATCTCCCCTTGGCGGCGGACGCAATTGCCGTTGGTGGCGAGGAACTGCGCCTTGTCGAAGGCGTCGCCAAAGCGCTTCTGGGCCTTGGCCACGTCCTTGGCAATCTTGGCTTCAATCTTCCCGATGTGGTCTTCGATCAGGACGTCCGCACGGTAGCGCTTCTTGCTGTCCTTGTTGTCAATCAGCGGGTCATTGAACGCATCGACGTGTCCCGAAGCCTTCCACGTGGTCGGGTGCATGAAGATGCTGGCGTCGAGGCCCACGATGTTCTCGTGCATCCGCACCATGGCCGTCCACCAGTAGGCCTTGATGTTGTTCTTCAGCTCCACCCCGAGCTGCCCGTAGTCATAGGCGGCGCTCAGTCCATCGTAGATGTCGCTGGAGGGGAACACGAATCCGTATTCCTTGGCGTGTCCAATCACGCGCTTGAGGTGGTCGTCCTGTTGGGCCATGGTCAATAGGGGTGGATGGAATAGAAACAGGTNATCGTTGCACCCGTCGGGCGTCAAAAATAAGGGTTCCCCATGCACCGGCGTACCTTCGCGGCATGGCCAGCAAAGCCCCGTCCATCACTCGCATCGGCATCATTGGCAGTGGCAGCTGGGCGACGGCCCTCGCCTTTCTCTTCACACAGCATGAAGACGCCGCCGAACACCCCGTCCGCTGGTGGATTCGGCAACCTGAAGCCCTGGCCCACATCCAGCGCACCGGGCACAACCCCCACTACCTCCGAAGCCTTTCCCTAAACCGGGACCGCATTGCCCTTCATGGAGATGTCCAAGAGGTCGTGGACCAAAGTGACGTGCTGGTCCTCGCTGTGCCCAGCGCCTACGTCGACAGCGCCATTGGCGAAGTCCGGGGGCTCGAAAAGAAAGTCGTCTTCAATGCTGTCAAAGGGCTTGTCACCGAAGACCACCACATCCCAGCCCGCTATCTGAACAAGGTCAAGGGCGTACCGTATGGCCGCATCGGCCTGATATCCGGCCCCAGCCACGCAGAGGAAGTGGCCCGGGAGAATTGGACCTACCTCACGCTCGCCTGCCCCAACGAGCGCCTCGCAGAACGCTTGGCCGAACGCATGCGCACACACTGGTTGCGCACCGAAACGACGGACGACCTCTTCGGCATCGAACTGGCTGCTGTCCTGAAGAACATCTACGCCGTGGCGGCGGGAATCGCCCATGGACTCGGGCTCGGCGACAACTTCATCGCCGTGATGATGTCGAATGCGCTGAAGGAGACCCGCCGCTTCCTGCACGCCATCAACGAGACCGCCCGCGATGTCAATTCGTCGGCCTACTTGGGCGATCTTCTGGTCACCGCCTATTCACCCCACAGCCGCAACCGGCGCCTGGGCACAATGGTCGGCCGCGGATACAGAGTGGCTGGGGCACTGATTGAAATGGACATGGTGGCCGAAGGGTATCCTGCGGCCCTCGGCATCCATGCGATCAACCAAAAATTCGACGTGCCCATGCCGGTCGCCGAATGCGTCTACCGCATCCTCCACGAAAAGATTGCGCCCTCCATCGAGATGCGCATCCTCGCGGACAACATCCATTGAGAACCTGCGGCACCCCCGCAACGAATCCGTTTCCGAACTTGTTGGTCTGATGGTGCGCTTCCTGACGGCCCTCTTCCTCTTGACCACCGGCACTGTGTCGGCCCAGGTCCGCTATGTGCCCAATGAGGGCCAATGGCCGGACCATGTGCTGCACTGCGCCGAAGTCACTGGAGGAGGCGTCCAACTCGACCGGGGTGGATGGACCAGCTGGCAATGGGCGCCGGAAACCGACGCGGCCGAAGACCACCACGTCGGCGCCCGACGCGGCATCCATTGGAGCGCGTCCTGGACCGATGCCGACCCGCAAGCCGACCTGAACTGGGTCCGCAGCGGTCTGGCCTCGGACCGGATGCACTTCTACCTCTCCGACGACCCGCAACGGTGGGCAGAGCATGTGCAACCCGCGACCCTGCTCCGCGCCGATGACCTCTGGCCGGGCATTCGCCTCCGCTGGCGGGGCACCCGACAAGGCCGGGCCGCCTTCGAGTTCACCGTGGATCCCGGGGCAGACCCCGCCGACATCGGTTGGCAATACCAGGGCGTCCAGCCGTCCATCGGCCCTGACGGCGAACTTCAGCTGCACCACGCCCTACACGATGCCGCCGCCGGATTCTCGGCCGAATTGGCCACCCCCTTCGCCTTTCAATGGAATGAAGATGGCACCCTCGACGAAGTGGCCTGTGCCTACCTCGTGGAAGGCGAGGAAGTGCGGTTCTCCGTGGGCGACTATGACGAGGGCCGACCCCTCGTCATCGACCCGGAAATCACCTTCTCCACGTTTGCGGGCAGCACGGGAGACAACTTCGGTACGACCGCGAGCAACGGCCCAGGCGGCGCCCTGATTGGCGGTGCGGCCGCCTTTGCCCCTGGCTACCCCACGACCCCAGATGCCGTGGAAGCCACCATGGACGTCTTTGCCGACGGAATCAGCCATACGGTGATCACCGCCTTCAGCCCAGATGGCACCAGCCTGCTCTACAGCACCTACCTCGGAGGCAGCCGGGCCGACATCCCGCACAGCTTGGCCTACAATGAGACGTGGGGCCGCGTGGTCCTGTTCGGCACCACAGGATCTTCCGACTTCCCCACCACCCCAGGAGCGCTGCAAGCCGACTTGGCCCCTGGCCCGGCATCGGTCGTCGACATCTATGGCGAAGACACCCAGCCCAACGGTGTAGACTGCTATCTCGCCAGCTTCAGCGGCACGGACTACACCTTGGAAGCTGCCACCTATTTCGGGGGGTCTGGTATAGACGGGCAAAACAAGGCCAGCGGACTGAACGCCAACTTCGGAGATGAATACCGCGGCCAAATCGACATCGGACCCGACGGCAGCATCTGGATCGCCACCACCACCACGTCGCAAGACCTCAATTTGCCCGGCAGCCCTGCGCCCGCCGGCTCTTACGATGCACTCATCGCGGGCTTCGATGCCGACCTGACCACCCTCCTGTGTGGCCGGACCTTCGGCGGAAGTGGTGCCGATGCGGCGTACAGTGTGGAAGTGGCACCCGACAACAGCTTCGGCGCATTCGGCGCTCTACAAATNCTGGTCGGCGGCGGCACCCTCTCCTCCAACCTCCCCCTACCTGGCGGCTCCATCCAGCCTACCCCCCTCGGCGGCGTGGAAGGGTGGGTCGCCCAGATGAACGCCGGCCCCGATGAGCTCACCGCACAATTCGGNACCTACCATGGCCTCGCGGACTACGACCAGGTGTATTTCGTGCAACGCGACGGCCAAGGCCGGCCATACGCCTACGGTCAAGCCCGCGGGGGCATGCCGATCCAAGGCGACGTCTACGCCGAGCCATCCAGTGGTCAGTACATCACGTGCTTTCTCCCCGACCTCAGCGACATCGNATGGCAGACCACCCTCGGGTCCGGCGACAGCCAAGTAGACTTGAGTCCCACGGCCTTTCTCGTGAGCGACTGCGAGCAGGTCTACATCAGCGGCTGGGGCGGAGAAACCAATGCCAACAGCGGCACAGCCGATGTGTCGGGCAGTTCCACATTCGAACTGACCACGGCAGGCGGGCCCTTCCAAGCCAGCACGGATGGCAGCGATTTCTACCTCGCCGTGCTCGCCCCGGACGCCACCGACTTGGTGTACGCCACGTTCTTCGGCGGACCCTTCTCCACCGAACACGTGGATGGCGGATCTTCCCGCTTTGACCAAAACGGCACTGTTTACCAGAGCGTCTGCGCCGGGTGCGGGGGCATGAACGATTTCCCCTCCACGCCGGGCGCCTGGAGCCCCGACAACCCCTCGCCCAACTGCAACATGGGCGTCTTCAAATTCGAGCTGGGCAAACTCAACGCCCAGATCAACATCGACGGCCCGGACCAATTCTGCCAAGGGGAAAGCGTGCAGTTCGAAAACAACACCTCCGGCCCGGCAGCCTTCACCTGGGACTTCGGCGACGCCACCTTCAGCAACGAGGCCGCCCCCCTGCACCTCTACGGACTCAACGGCGTCTTCGACGTCGAGGTCATCGCGGAGGACACCACGGGGTGCCTGGAGCCCGACACCGCCTACNTCACGGTGACCATCGCGCCCAATGCCGACCCGGTGGTGGACCCCGTCGATCCCCTCTGCGATGGAGAGGACGCCCAACTTCAGGGCAGTGGCAACGGCACGCTGAGCTGGTTCCCCCCCGCCGGGCTCAGCGCGGATGACGTGGCCGACCCCATTGCATCCCCTGCGGCCACCACGGTGTACACCCTGACCGACGAGACCCTGTGTGGCACCGCATCCGCAGACGTGTTGGTCGAAGTGGTCAACATGGTCACAGAACCCAGTGGGGACACCCAGATTTGCTTGGGCGGTGGTGCGCCATTGTCCGTGAGCAGTCCACAACCGGAAGCCACCGGCTGGAGCCATGCATGGAGTCCGGCCACCGGGTTGTCCGACCCTGGCATTTCAAACCCGGTGGCCTCACCCACCGCGACCACCACCTACACGGTCGAGATCACCACACCCGAAGGTTGCACCCGTGCCCACGAAATGACAGTCGATGTGGTGGCCGCTGCTCCGGGCGACAGCATCTACCCGACCGTCCCCCTTTGCATCGGACAGTCAGTCCAGCTCGAGGCCGCCGAAGGCAACACCTGGGTGTGGTCGCCAACCACTGGCCTCAATAATCCCGCGAGCCAGACCCCCTTCGCCACGCCCCAAGAGACCACGACCTACACGGTCACCATCAGCAACCTGTGCGGAGAAGGCACCGATGAAGTGACGGTCGAACTCATCGTCCCGGAAGCCTTCGTGGAGCCAGGCGGTAGGGTGTGCGCAGGCGAACCCTTTCCCGTCTCAGCCAGCGGCGGAGTATNTTACCAATGGGTTCCTGGAAGCCTGGTCACCAACCCTGCTGCGGCCCAGACCACCGTCGTGACGGAGACGTCCCAGACCTTCACCGCCTATGTGACGGACACCGACGGTTGTGTCGCCTCCGCGGAAGTGGACGTGCTCGTTTGGGAACGGCCTGAGGTGGAGGCCGGCCCCGACCAACGTCAAGACTGGCTCGAGCCCACCTTCTTGTATGGCTCCGTCCAAGGTGCGCCCGTCGACTCGCTGTGGTGGAGTCCAGCCGACCCCCTGTCCTGCAGCGACTGTCTCATTCCTGAAGTCCTGCTGCAAGAGGACAGGACCTTCACCCTCCACGTGATCGACACCAATGGGTGCCGCTCCGCCGATGTGGTCCAAGTGGAATTCAACTACCCGCTCTACGTTCCTTCCGCCTTCACCCCCGACGGTGATGGACTCAACGACGGGTGGCGGCCCGAAGGCGCTTGGCTCAATGGCGCCGGCACGTACATCCTCGGCCTGCCCGACGCCACCCTCCTGCCGGGCTACCGGCTCGAAGTCTGGGACCGCTGGGGCACCTGCATCTGGGCGTCGGAAGACCCGCGCGCCTACTGGACCGGTGGGGTCGGAGGACCCGGTATGGCCTCGGGTGCTGGTGGAATCGGGGATGGACAACACCACGCGCCGCCGGGCGTCTACACGTGGGTGGTCGCGTTTCCGACGAGCCGCGGACAGGAACGCCGCACCGGGCGCGTCACCCTCGTCCGGTGACGACCGCCCCGTGCCCGCAACAGCAGTTCNTCAACGGAGGATGAGGTCGGTGGTGGCGATGCGCTCGCCAGCATCGACAAGGTGCACCGTGTACACCCCAGATTCGAAGGGCTCTGCCGCCGTGAAGAAGATGCAGGCCTCCATGCGCTCGCCGCTGTAGTCCAGCGACCGGGCGGCCGATGCCGGTACTCCGCCGCTCATGGCCACGGGAGCCCGGTCCCCGGGGGGCAGCAGGCGGCCATCCGGTGAGACCACTTCGAGGAACAAAGTGCGCGCCCCCTTATCGGCAATGCGGTTCTCCATCAACGTGAAACACGTCTTGATCATCTCGGCCCGCTTGGCGCGGCCCGTTTCCCGTTGAGAGCCTGTCGATGTGACCCGGATGGCCATGGGCGTGAGGTCCATGGCCTGCAACACCCGGCCCGCCTCGATGATGCCCTCCATGTTTTCCTGTCGGCGTTGCAAATCCTGGTTGCGCTCCTTGACTTGGGTCACCTCCTGGGCCATGGCGTCCCGCTCCATTTGCAGCGCGATGTTGGCTTGGTTNAGCGAATCGATGGTCACCACATAGCCTTGCATGATGCGGCGCAAGGTTTCGGTCTCCTTTTTGAGTTTGGACACACTGTAATTGCGGCTCCGCACCTTTTGGATGAGCCCGTCAATCTCACTGCGCTGGGCGGCCATCTCCGCCATCATCAAACTGTTCTCCGTTTGGAGGGTGTCGTAGCTGAAGCGCAACTTCTGCAAGTCCAACTCCAAGGCGTCCCGCTCCAGGTTGCCGGTTTCAATCTGCTCGGACTGGACTTCAATCGTGTTCCCTTGTTGGGAGACCTGATATCCGAGGTAGCCGACGGTCAACGCCAGCGTGGCGATGATGATGAGGTAGACGGAGCGCTGTTCCATGTACCGAAACAACGTCGGAAATCCGCGCCATCGCATGGCCCAACGGAGGAATCCCCACAGGTCCCCGTGCGTTTCATGTGCGGCGAAGCAACGGGTAGAATGCCGACGGGGTATGCAGGATGCGGTGGCCATACCGATTGCGCAACACGGCCACCACGTCGAACCTGACCTCCAACGCCCCATCCGGGTGACGGGAGAGATACGCCCGAGCAGCCCGAATGAGCCGCTCCTGCTGTGCGCGCGACACCATGCGGTGCCAGCCCGCCTGCACTGGTTCCGTCCTCGTCTTGATCTCCACGATGACCAAGAATGGCCCATCCCGCGCAATGAGATCCACCTCCAATCGGCCCACGCGCCACCGTGTTTCCAACACCTCCCAACCCTGCTGGACCAAATGGTTCCGCGCCACATTCTCCCCCCACCTTCCGATGCCTTGTTTCTCCGTTTCCATGCGGGCCAACATCGGCAGGTCCGGTCAGAGAAACCCCTACTTTCGCCGCTCCATGTGCCCCCGTCCCACTCGGCTTTGCAAACGCGCCCCTTGGCTTTGGATGCTGCTCCTGTCCTGCGCTGCAAGTGCCCTCCATGCCCAAACGGGAAGCCGGGCCATGGGACAGGCCATCGGGTGGGTCGATACCCCCAAGGCGGAGGCCAAATGGTATGTCCATTGGGGATACCATCGCGCCCAATACGGACAGACGGACATCCGGTTTGTGGGGCCGGGCATTGACCTCACGCTCCACGACATCCAAGCCACCGACATGCCGGCGGCCTTTGACCCGAAAATCCACCTCAACCCTACCGCTTTCACCATTCCACAGTTCAACGCCCGGGTCGGGCGGCGTGTCCGCGATGGCCGCCGCGGCGCACTGTGGGTCAGCGCCGGTTGGGACCACCTGAAGTACAAAGTGCCACACGCCATTCACCTGGCCAGCGGCACCGTCAACGGGGTCCAATACGACCGCAGCTCCTTCGATTGGGCGTGGCGGGACTTCAACTTCGAGCACTCCGACGGCCTCAACTTCATCCGCATCGCCCTCGAACGCGACGTGGAATTCGGGCGCGCTGCCCGCACCCGCCAAACGTGGGACACGGCCAACCGAAAATTCCGTTGGGGCCTNCAAGGGGCGGCCAGCCTCGGGGTGGTCCTGTGCGCCACCGATGTGCGCTGGGAAGGGGTCCGCACCAAACACTACTGGCACATCAGCGGATCCGGTGCAAGCGCCAGTGTGGGAATGTGGCTCCAATGGGGACGCTTCAGGGCCCTTGCCCGCGTCCAAGGNGGTGGCATCTCCGTGGGCAACAGCCGATTCCTCGCATCCAGTGACCTCAGCGGAGAGACCCCGGTGGTCGAAGGGCTGGCCGCTGCACAACTTGACGCCAGCCGGGCCCGCCACGCGATGACCTTCCTCGAGCGGGGAGTCACCCTCGCCTACTTGTTCGGCCGTGGTGGTGCAGCGGGAACCGACGAGCGCGTGCGAATCGCACCCAGCCGCTGATCCCCGCGGGGACCTCCAAAAGCCGCGCAGGACCTGCCGTATCTTTGACGGCCACGCCGCATTCGCCCCACATGTCCAATCGCCCACGTTCCCGCAAGCCGCAACGCACCGGCCGCGCCAACAACCCCAACCGCCGTTCAGGCCCTGCATCCGGGGAGGACAAGCGGGGCTTCGGTTCGCGGAAGAACCTGTCTGACGCCAAATTGGACCGGACCGCACCCGGCCGTTCCGATGGACCTGCAAAACGCGGCAAACACGGCGGCCGTGGTGGCCAAAGTTCAGGGCCCGGCGCCCGCCGCCATGGAGGACCACAACGCCCGAAGCGCCGCACGCCGCTCAAGGATGCAGATGCTCCGTTGCGCCTCAACAAATTCATCGCCAATGCCGGCGTCTGCGTCCGCCGCGAAGCCGACTTGTTGATCACCGCCGGTGCAGTCACCGTCAATGGAAACGTGGTCACCGAACTGGGCACCAAGGTTCACCCCACGGATGAAGTCGTCGTGGAGGGCCAGCGCATCAAGCCGGAGAAGAAACAGTACATCGTCCTGAACAAGCCCAAGAATTTCCTGGGCACCGCGGGCGACAAGCAAGGCCGTCGGACCGTGATGGACCTCATCAAGAACGCGACCCGGGAAGTCGTGCTTCCAGTGGACAAAATGGAGCGCATGGACACGGGCCTGGTGCTGTTCACCAATGACCCGGAGCTCGCCGACCGCATGCGCGCACAGGGCACCAAAATCCGCCAGCTCTATCACGTCACCTTGCGCCAACCCATCCGACACGAGCACCTCGCCACCATGGTGGAGGGCGTGGAAACCGAGCGGGGCTACATCAAAGTCTCCTCCGCGGAGTGGATCGATGGCGGCAAGCGGCCCAAGGAAATCGGGGTTGAAATCCATTCGAATCGACCCAAGGCCTTGACCATGCTCCTCGAGCACCTCGGATACGAGGTCGAACGTCTGGACCGCACGGCCCTCGGTCCCCTGACCAAGAAGGACCTCCCCCGCGGCCACTGGCGGGCCCTCGACCGCGAAGAGTTGAACCTCCTTCGCATGAGCCTGTAATCCAAGCAACGCCCCTTCCACGTGTCCGACAGCCTCGTCATCATCCCCACCTACAACGAAAAAGAGAACATCGTCCGGATGCTCGACACCGTGATGGGCCTGGTTCCCCAGCGCGGCGAGCCGTTCCATGTGCTGGTGGTCGATGACGGGTCGCCCGATGGGACGGCAGACTTGGTGCGTGAAGCACAGGACAACCATCCGGGGCGGATTCACCTTCTGGAGCGTTCCGGCAAACTCGGACTGGGCACGGCCTACATCGCCGGATTCAAATGGGGGCTCGCCGAAGGGTACGATTACCTCTTTGAGATGGACGCCGATTTCAGCCACAACCCCAAGGACCTCGAGCGCCTGCGGGAAGCCTGCATGGATGGCGCAGGCGTGGCCGTGGGGTCGCGATATACCCAGGGTGGCGGTGTCTCCAATTGGCCGTGGCACCGCATTGCCATGAGCTACGGCGCATCCCTCTATGTCAACACCGTTCTCGGTCTCGGCGTCAAAGACCCCACCGCAGGATTCAAGTGTTACCGAGCGAAGACCCTGCGAGCCATCCGACTGGACCACATTCACTTTGTGGGATACGCCTTCCAGATTGAGATGAAATACAATGCGCGACAGCTCGGATTCGACATTGCCGAAGTGCCCATCACCTTCATCGACCGGGAATTCGGCACGTCCAAAATGAGCCTCAACATCTTCCGGGAGGCCTTCCTCGGCGTCCTGCAGATGCGCCGATTCGACATCCAACCTGCCACACCCACCGCATGACCCACCTGTTTTCCGGCGCCACCCTCGTCCACGAAGGGCGCGTCGAAAAGGCCGACTTGCTCATTCAGGATGACCGCATCCTCGCCGTCGGTCCCGACCTCCACCTCAGCGCTGACCCCAGCATTGCGCAGGCCGCAACACAAGCACGGCGCCACGACTGCACCGGGCTTCACCTGTTGCCTGGCATGATCGACGACCAGGTGCACTTCCGCGAGCCGGGGTTGACCCACAAGGCGGAGATCGCCACCGAATCCCGCGCTGCTGTGGCCGGCGGCATCACCACCTTCATGGAGATGCCCAATACGGTCCCGCAGGCCTTGACGCAGGACCTGCTCCAGGACAAGTACGACCGTGCAGGCGAGGTGAGCCCGGCGAACTACAGCTTCTTCATGGGCGCCTCCAACGGCAACCTCGACGAAGTGCTCCAGACCGACCCGAAACGGGTGTGCGGAGTGAAGGTCTTCATGGGCAGCTCCACCGGCGACATGCTGGTCGATGACGCCACCGTCCTCGAGGGCATTTTCAAGGAGTGCCCCATGTTGATTGCCACCCACTGCGAGGACGAGGCGACCATTCGGACCAACGCCGCCGCCGCCAAGGCCCAATTCGGCGATGAGGTGCCCATTGGACAACACCCCATCATCCGCAGCGCCGAGGCTTGCTATCGCAGCTCTTCCCGGGCCGTCGAACTCGCCACCCGAACCGGGGCGCGGCTGCACGTCCTGCACATCTCGACGGCCAAGGAACTCGGCCTGTTTGACGGCAGCAAGCCCCTTTCGGAAAAGCGCGTCACGGCCGAAGCCTGCACCCACCACCTGTGGTTCACGGATGCCGACTACGCCGAACGCGGGACGCGCATCAAATGGAATCCTGCGGTCAAGACCGCCGAGGACCGGGCCGCCGTCCGCGCCGCCCTCAAGCCCGGTGGCGCCATCGACGTCCTCGCCACCGACCACGCCCCCCACACGGTCGCCGAAAAGGCCAACCACTATTGGAAGGCGCCCTCTGGCGGACCCCTTGTCCAACACGCTCTGGTCGCCCTGTACGAAGGCGTCGCCCAAGGCTGGCTCGACCTGACCGACATCCCGCGCCTCACCGCGCACCGCGTGGCCGAGCTGTTTGACATCCCCGACCGCGGATTCCTCCGTCCCGGCTATGCCGCCGACTTCGTTCTGGTGGACCCGAATTCCCCGTGGACCGTCACCGACTCCGGCATTCTCAGCAAATGCGGTTGGTCGCCCTTCACCGGCGACACCTTCTCGGCCCGCGTGGCGGGCACGTGGGTCAATGGGGTCCAAGTGTGGGACGGAGAACGCGTCATCGAACCCGCCGACGGCGAATCGCTCCCCGGACGCCGCCTAGAATTCGCCCGATGATCTCTTGGCGTGCCCTCGGCTGTTGGCTCGCATGGGGCGGGCTCATCCTCACCGGATGCGATCCGCGTGCGCAACGCGACGTGCCGCCNCAACCGGACGCCTTCGTTGAGCGCGAAGCGTTCATTGCCCTGCATGCGGAAATCCAACTGCTCGAAGCGGCCCACCGACAGCACATGCTCAAGGGCGACCGGGACCGGACCCGCGCGATGCACCGCGCCCAAATCCTCGAAGCGGCAGGTGTCACAGACTCAGCCTTCACCGCCACCTACGAATGGTGGTACAGCCAACCAGAAGCACTGCCTGTTCTGCTGAAAGACGTGCAGGCCCACTTGGACTCCATGCGCTGAACGGCCAGTGGTACTGAGCCTCAGCGCCCCATGCGGGTCGCTTCCCGAATCACCTCCTGAATGGAGGTGAACCGGAAGTCCGGCAAGACCGATTGCAGTTTGGAGGTGTCATACCGGTGCACCTTTTGGGTGTTCTCGGCCAGGTCCCGGGTCAAGACTGCAGGCCGCCCGGTCAGCACGCTGACCACCCTGGCCGCCCGCCATGCCAGCGCCAACATCCACCCGGTCAGGGGTCGCAATGGTGGCGCGGCCCCGAGGCCCTCTGCCGCCCAAGTCATCACGTCGCGGTGCAACACATCTTCTGCGGACACGATGAACCGCTCTCCGAGAATGCCCTCACGCCCTTGATCCGCAGCGGCATCCAAGGCCGCCACCGAGGCCGCCACATCCGCGACGCCGACAAACCCATTGCCCCCGATCGGAAAGTAGCGGCTGCCCTTGGCGGCGCGCTGGAAAATCATGCCCGAGCTTTCCGCATAACGGGCATCCCCAAGGATTACCGTGGGGTTCACCACCAATACGGACAGGCCCTCGGCCTCGCCTCGCCACACTTCCATTTCGGCCGCGTGCTTGCTGATGCCATAGGGAGACGCTCCTGCGCCTTCTGCCCAATCTGACTGCTCGCTCACGGGCTGGAACGCCCCGGTCTCCGGATCGATGGCTGCCCGCCCGAGGGCCGCCACAGAACTGATGTGCACCAGCCGCTGCACGCCCGCGGCCAGCGCCGCATGCACCACATTGTCCGTGCCCAAATGNTTGACGGCCTTCAAGNCCGCCTCATCGCCTGGCTGAAAGCTGACCCGGCCTGCAGCGTGGAACACCCGATGGCACCCTTGCATGGCCTCCTCCAAGGCCCAGACGTCGTCCAAATCGGCTTCCCGCCATTCGAGGCCCGCCCACGCCGCGTCAAAACGGTCGCCCAAGCGCTCCCGCAACCCGCGTTCCACCCGGTCCACATCGCTGCTTTTGCGGCGCAAAGCCACGGTTGACCAACCCCGCTCCATCCGCCATGCGAGGCGCTCCATGCCGACCAATCCGGTGGCACCGGTCACCAATTCGCGGGAAGGGCCGTGGCCCGGAGTCGGTTGCATCATGGCCGCCGAAGGTAACTTCCCCCTCACAACACCGCTGAAGTGGAAGCCTCACCGCACATCCGACGCATCCTGCAACGCCTGCCTGACAAGCCGGGCGTGTACCAGCATTGCGATGCGGAGGGCACGCTCCTGTACATCGGCAAAGCGAAGAGCCTCAAAAAGCGCGTNGCCAGCTACTTCGGCAAGAAGACTTACGAAAACGGCAAGACACGGCTGCTCGTCCAACGCATCGCCGACATCCGGTTCATCGTGGTCGAGACGGAAGTCGACGCCCTCCTCCTCGAGAACAACCTCATCAAGGAGCACCAGCCCCGGTTCAACATCGAACTCAAAGACGACAAGACGTACCCGTCCATCGTGATCCGGAAGGAGCGGTTCCCCCGTGTGCATGCGACGCGCCAAGTCATTCGGAATGGCTCGGAATATTTCGGCCCCTACACTTCCGTGAAGACCATGCACGCCGTGCTGGACATCGTGCGCAAGCTGCACCCGGTGCGCACGTGCAAGTACGACCTGAGCGAAAAGAACATCGACGCGGGCAAATTCCGCACCTGCCTCGAATACGACATGGGCAACTGCCTCGCCCCTTGTGTCGGCAAGCAAAGTCAAGCCGACTACGATGCCGGCATTGAGGCCATCCGGACCATCCTCCGCGGCAACATCAAGGACCTCATCCGCGAGCAGGCCAAAGCCATGAAAGCCGCTGCGGCCTCTTTCGCCTTTGAGGACGCCGAGCGGCACAAGCGCAACAAGCAGGCCTTGGAGAAATTCCAAGCAAAGAGCACGGTGGTGCACCCGAGCATCCATGATGTCGAGGTCTACAGCGTGGTGAGCGACCCCACTTCCGGCTATGTCAACTTCATGAAAGTCATGAATGGGGGCATCGTCCATGGCCAAACCATCGAACTCCGGAAGCGCCTCGACGAAAGCGACCAAGAATTGCTGGAATACGGCATCCTCGAATTCCGACGGCGCGCCCAACTGCACAGTCCAGAGATCTACACGAGCATCCCGGTCCGGCCCATTGTGGAGGAGGTCAAATGGCACGTGCCGCAGCGCGGTGACAAGAAGCGGCTCATCGAATTGTCCGAGCGCAATGCCAAATACACCATGCTCGACCGCCGGAAGCAGCAGGAGCAAGTCGACCCCGAAGCCGCGCAGAACCGGATCATGGAGACGCTGCAAAACGACCTGCACCTGAAGGAATTGCCCGTCCACATCGAGTGCTTCGACAACTCCAACATCCAAGGCACCCATCCCGCCTCGGCCTGTGTCGTCTTCAAGCGGGCCAAGCCCTCCAAGTCAGACTACCGGAAGTTCAACATCAAAACCGTGGAGGGGCCGGACGATTTCGCCTCGATGGCCGAGGTGGTGCACCGCCGTTACAAACGGCTCCGGGACGAAGGGTTGTCCCTGCCCCAGCTCATCATCGTGGACGGCGGAAAAGGCCAACTCTCCAGTGCGGTCGCCGCCCTCGAAGGGCTGGGCCTCATGGGGCAGGTCGCCATCATCGGCATTGCAAAACGACTGGAAGAACTGTACTTCCCGGGGGACAGCATTCCGCTGCACCTCGACAAGCGGTCCGAATCCCTGAAGCTCATTCAGCGCATGCGGGACGAAGCGCACCGCTTCTCCCTGTCCCACCACCGCAAGCGCCGGAGCTCCGCGGCCCTGCACAGTGCACTCGACGACATTCCAGGCGTCGGGCCCGCCACCCGCCACAAACTCATGACCGCGTTTGGCACGGTGGATGCCATCAAAGCCGCTGGGGAGGAGGCGTTGCTCAAGGTGGTCAACCTCAAGGTGGCCCAAGCCATCCGGGCGTGGGCAGCCGAAGATCAATAGGGCAGCACCGTCATCGGCCCTGCACCCAACGCCGCGTGGTGCGGTCGTGGGCCGTCTCAATGGACATCAGGAACGCACCGGGGCGAACATCCGCAATGCGGTGGCGCTGAACCCCTGCGGCCACGTCCAACCGTTGGACAGGCCGGCCGAGCACATCCAGCAACACCACCTCGGCTGGAACCTCGAGCGGCGCATCGAATCGAATCTCGGCACCGCCTTCCATGGGAATCAACACAAAGTCCAACCCGCGCTGCGCATCCTCCTGAACGCCAACTGCGCCCGGCAGACGGAAAACCTCACCCGCGAGGTTGTTGCAGACCAAGATGGCCTCTGCGTACTCGCCGTGGTTGATGAGTCCATCCCCTACAGAAAGCAGGTTGTAGAATCCGAAAATGTCCGCTTCAACGTCCAGCACCAGCACCCCATTCTCGATGGTGGCCAAGACCTCCATCTCACCTGGGAAATGGTTGTCGTCTCCAAGAGCATGGATTTCGTGGGCCACATCGCCTGCCGCCCCTGCACCGCCTTCCAAGGCCACGAAACGATAGCCAGAAGCCCACCCCCAATGCATGCTCGGCACTTGGGGCGCGAGCGGGTGATCCGCAGGCCACGCCGCGGGGTCAGCGTGGTTGTTGTCCGGGTCAATGCCCACGAAGAATGTCAGTGCTTCCACGTTCTCCACCCCGTCCACTTCACCGAGGGTGTGAAGCTCATCCACGAAGCCGTCTGCGAGAACATACGCCCCGTCGATGGCCGTTTCCTGCCCACCGTCGTGCACGAGGGTCAACATGCTCAAGTAGTATTCCAGCCGGTCGATGAACACCACTTCGCCCATCGGGGTCGTCCACGGCCCGGCGTTNTCGAATTCCGCTTGACCCGCTTTGTGGTCAATGCGAAGGGCGACAGACATCTGCGCGCCCACCATTCCAGTGGTGCAGATCGCGAGGAGGAGGAGAAAATGACGCATGGCGTGGCCGTCTTGAAAACACTCTAAGATAAGACTTTTCCGAAGACTAGTTTTGCGCCATGGACGCGGAACGCACGGAAATCGGAGCCATCGGGGAATTCGGGCTCATTGCCGAACTCACGAAAAAGCTCGAAACCAAACAGGAGGGCACGGTCCTCGGAGTCGGAGACGATGCCGCTGTGCTCCAACCCAAATCGGGCATGCAGACCCTCGTCAGCACCGACCTGCTGTGCGAAGGCATCCATTTCGACCTCACCTATTCGCCCCTCAAGCACCTCGGGTACAAGGCCGTGGTGGTCAACCTCAGCGACATCTGCGCCATGAACGGCACCCCGACCCAAGTGGTGGTGGGCCTGGCGCTGTCCAACCGCTTCAGCGTGGAGGCCGTTCAGGAGCTCTATGAAGGCGTTCGACTCGCCTGCACGCGCTATGGCGTGGACCTCGTCGGCGGCGACACCACCAGCTCCAAGGCCGGACTGATGCTGAGCGTCACGGCGCTGGGCGAGGCGGCTCCCGACCGTGTCGTGCGGCGCAGCGGCGCCAAGGCGGGCGATCTGATCCTGGTCAGCGGCGAACTCGGCAGCGCCTACATGGGCCTGCAGATTCTGGAGCGCGAAAAGCTGGTCTTCAAGGAGGCGCCGGGGGCCCAACCCGATTTGACCGGCCACGAAGAGCTCCTCGAACGCCAACTGAAGCCGGAAGCGCGGACCGATGTCATCGACGAGCTGGTCAAGCTCGAGATCCTGCCGACCGCCATGATCGACATCTCCGACGGCCTGGCCTCCGAAGCCTTGCACATCGCCGCACAGAGCGGTTGCGGCGTCAAGCTCTACGAAGACAAGATTCCGATGTCGGAAAAGATGTACGACACCGCCCGGGAGTTCAACCTTGACCCGACCATGTGCGCCTTGAGCGGCGGCGAAGACTACGAACTGCTGTTCACCTTGCCGCAGGACCGGTTCGAAGACATCCAAAATCACCCCATGTTCTCCATCATCGGCCACCTCACAGAAGATGCCGAGGAGCGCACGCTGGTGACCCGGAACGGCATGGAAACAGCCTTGCTCGCCCAAGGCTGGGATGGGCTGCAAGCCGACTCCTGACCTCAAGCCAGCCGGTCACACACTTTCACGTTCGTTATTTAGACCCGGTCCACTTAGCGGCGTTACCTTTGCGCGCCATCCCCTGTAAGGGGGATTTTGCCCCGCCAAATAAACCGCATGATCACCGTTCACGAGAATGCCCGAGACCAAGTTCGCCGCCTGATGGCCGAGGAAGGATGCCCTGAAGGGAGCTTCGTCCGAGTCGGTGTCAAAGGAGGCGGCTGCAGCGGCCTGATGTACGAGCTGACCTTCGACCACCAAGAGCAGGAGGGCGACCAACGCTTTGAGGACAATGGCGTCACAGTCGTCGTCGACCGCAAGAGTTTTCTCTACCTCGTTGGCACGGAGCTCCAATACTCCGGAGGCCTCAACGGCAAGGGGTTTGTCTTTCACAATCCCAACGCCAATCGAACCTGTGGCTGCGGAGAGAGTTTCTCCATCTGAACCCGCGTCTCATGAGCAACGCAGCAGAAGAGAATCCCCTGTTGGACGAATTCACCCGGAAGGAGTATGAATTCGGATTCACCACGGACATCGAGGCGGACAAAGCGCCTCCAGGGCTGAACGAGGACATCATCCGCTTCATCAGCGCNAAAAAGAACGAGCCGGACTGGATGCTCGAATGGCGCCTGAACGCGTTCCGCACCTGGCAGCAGATGGACGAGCCGGAATGGGCCCACGTGGACTACGACAAGCCCGACTACCAGGCCATCAGCTATTACAGTGCCCCCAAGTCCAAGGCGCCGCTGGGCTCCCTCGATGAAGTCGACCCCGAACTGCGGGCCACCATGGACAAACTGGGCATCTCCATGGAGGAACAGAAGCGCCTGTCCGGCGTAGCGGTCGACTTCGTGATGGACAGCGTGTCCGTCGCGACCTCTTTCAAAGACAAGCTNGCCGAGCTCGGCATCATCTTCTGCTCGATGAGCGAAGCCATCCAGGAACACCCTGACTTGGTTCGCAAACACCTCGGCACGGTCATCCCGGTCAAGGACAACTTCTTCAGCGCCCTCAACTCCGCCGTCTTCACGGATGGCTCCTTCTGCTACATCCCCAAGGGCGTCAAGTGCCCGATGGAACTGTCCACCTACTTCCGCATCAACGAAGCCGGCACCGGACAGTTCGAGCGGACCCTCTTGGTGGCGGAAGAAGGCAGCTACGTCAGCTACCTCGAGGGCTGCACCGCCCCCCAGCGCGATGAAAACCAGCTGCACGCTGCGTGTGTCGAGCTCATTGCCAAGGACGACGCCGAAATCAAGTACAGCACTGTCCAGAACTGGTATCCCGGCGACGCGGAGGGCAAGGGCGGCGTCTTCAACTTCGTCACCAAGCGCGGCATTTGCGAGACCCGCGCCAAAATCAGCTGGACCCAAGTCGAAACCGGGTCCGCCATCACCTGGAAGTACCCGAGCTGCATTCTCAAGGGCGACGGCAGCGTCGGAGAATTCTACTCCGTGGCCGTGACCAACAACGCCCAGCAGGCGGACACCGGCACCAAGATGATCCACCTCGGGGCCAACACGAACTCCACGATCATCTCCAAAGGCATCTCTGCCGGCCGCAGTCAGAACAGCTACCGCGGCCTCGTCCAAATGGGACCACGCGCCCGGAATGCCCGGAACTTCTCCCAGTGCGATTCCCTGCTCATGACCGACACGAGCGGCGCGCACACCTTCCCCTACATCGAGTCCAAGCACCCGACCGCGCAAGTGGAGCATGAAGCGACCACCTCGCGGATCGGAGAGGACCAGATTTTCTACTGCCTCCAACGCGGTCTGACCGAGGAACAAGCCATCGGCTTGATCGTCAACGGCTACGCCAAGGAGGTCCTCAACAAGCTCCCCATGGAGTTCGCCGTAGAAGCGCGGAAACTCCTGACCATTTCCCTTGAAGGCAGCGTTGGCTAAATCCCCACCATGCTCAAGATTGACAACCTCCACGCCCGCATCGGNGACACGGACATCCTCAAGGGACTGAGCCTCGAGCTCGGCGCTGGAGAGGTCCACGCCATCATGGGCCCCAACGGCTCCGGAAAGAGCACGCTGGCCAGCATCCTCGCTGGTCGAGAGGAGTACGAAGTGACCGAAGGCAGCATCACCTATGATGGGGTCGACCTCCTCGAGCTCGACGCCACGGAACGCGCGGTCGCCGGAATCTTCCTCGCCTTCCAGTATCCGGTGGAAATCCCCGGAGTCTCCAACATCAACTTCCTGCGCACCGCGATCAACAGCATCCGCGAGCAACGCGAGGAGGCGCCCCTTTCCGGAAAGGACTTCTTGGCCAAGGTCAAAGAATGCGCCCANCTCGTCGAACTCGACGGCAAACTGCGCGACCGCTCCGTCAATGAGGGCTTCAGCGGCGGAGAAAAGAAGCGCAACGAGATCTTCCAGATGGCCATGCTCGAGCCGAAGCTGGCCGTCCTCGACGAGACCGACAGCGGACTCGACATCGACGCCCTGCGCATTGTCTCCCAAGGCGTCAACGCCATGCGCGATGCCGGACGCAGCTTCCTCGTCATCACGCACTATCAGCGCCTGCTCGACCACATCGTGCCNGACCACGTGCACGTCCTCGCCGGTGGGCGCATTGTCCACAGCGGCGGCAAGGAACTCGCCCTCGAACTCGAGGAAAAAGGCTACGACTGGATTGTCGGCGCCGAAGCCCCACAAGCATGACCGAAACGACCCTGACCCCGGCTGCGGCCCTGGCGGAGCGGGTCATCGAGGCCACGCGATCCGCAGGCCAGGTCGACGTGGCACCCAGCCGCAAAGCCGCTGCGCTCCGCGCCCTCGACCAACTCGGTTATCCCAGCACGCGCGACGAACGCTGGAGGTACACCCGCGTCGCACGGGTCCAACAGTTGGCACTGGGTGCCGCCCCATCCCACCCTGTTGGTGCACCCGCTGTCCTCCCGAACTTCGATGCACATCGCTTCGTTTTCGTCGACGGCCAATTCGCAGGCGGTGAANTCCACAAGGACGACCAAACCTTCATCGGTCCTTTGTCCGCCGCTGTGTCCACCTGCTCCGATCGGTTGACGCCCCTCGAGTCCGACCATTTTGCGGACAATGAATGGTTCGCTGCCCTACAGGCTGCGGCACCACAGGATGGCGGTGCCATTCTCATCCCCGACGGCGTCCACATCGACCGGCCCATTCTCCTGCACCACCACATGAGTGCAGGCACCCATGCCGCCCAACCCCAGCACCTCATCGTGCTCGGCAAGGAGGCCCAAGCCGAAGTCATCGTCTGGACCACCAGCGACGCCGATGCAGCGGGCCTCTACAATGGAGCCATCAACACCGTGCTGGGCGAACATGCCCACCTCGGTTTGGAAATCGTCCAGGACGAACACGGCACGTCCCACCACGTCGGCCACCACCAATTCCAGCAAGCAGCCTCCAGCAAGCTAGAGGTGCGGACGGCCACGGCCCGCAGCCATTGGCTCCGGAATGACCTTCACATCCTGCAAGGCGGCCAATACGGGGACAGCACCTTCCACGGGTGCTACCTGCCCAATGAGAGGCAGTTCGTAGACCACCACACCCGAATCGATCACGCCATGCCGGACGGTCGCTCCGACGAACTGTACAAAGGACTTGCAGCGGACTCCGCTACTGCGGTGTTCAACGGCAAGATCATGGTGCACCCCGATGCCCAACGCATCGAGGCGTACCAGAGCAACGCCAACCTCATTCTCGGCGAACAAGCTGCCATCAACGCCAAGCCTGAGCTCGAGATTTACGCCGACGACGTCCGCTGCAGCCACGGCTGCACCACCGGCCAGTTCGACGGTGAAGCCTTGTTCTATCTCCGCTCACGCGGCATGACCGAAACCGAGGCGCGCAACTTGCTCGTTCGCGCCTTCCTCGCCGAAGTCCTCGACGGCTTCCGCCCCGAAATCCAAGCCCACGTGGAATCGGTCTACGCCGAGCGCCTCGGTTGGACCTGATGGACCCCGTCCGCCTCGACCGACTCCTTGTGGACCGAGGGCTCGTGCCAAGTCGGCCCCGGGCAGAACGGCTCATCACCGAGCACGGTGTCCGCGTCAATGGCCTGAACGTCCACAAGCCCGGCAAAAAGGTGCCCCACGACGCCACACTTGAGCTCCTTGGGGAAGACCTGCCTTGGGTCTCCCGGGGCGCCCTCAAACTGCTCGCTGCCCTGGAGCAATTCGACCTCGACCCTACCGGACGGGTCGTGCTGGACCTCGGCGCCTCCACCGGAGGATTCACCGAAGTCAGCCTTGCACGGGGCGCCCGGTTCGTCCATGCCGTGGACGTTGGCACCGACCAGTTGGTGCCCGCCTTGCGCGACGACGACCGCGTGTCCGACCTGCAACAGACGCACCTCAAAGACCTCCGTGTCGACCAACTTGATCCACTCCCCGACACTGTGGTCATGGACCTGTCATTCATCTCCTTGGACCACGTCTGGCCGCGCCTTCAAGGCTGGGTGGCCGATGCCGGCTGGGGCGTGGCGTTGGTCAAGCCCCAATTCGAAGTCGGCCCCAAGCACCTGGGTCGCAATGGCATCGTACGGGACCCTGCCGTCCGCCAGAAAGCCCTCGAGTCCTGCATGGCACGCGCCAAAGCAACCGGTTTCCGATGCGCCCCGCCCATCGACAGTCCCATTGAAGGGGGCAGTGGCAACCGTGAATTCCTCGTCCACTTCACGTGGGATGGCCGGGCCTGAACCTTTACTTCGCACAGCGGTTCCCGATTGAAGATGGTCTCCAATTCCCTCCCCCAGCGCGTCCGACCGGACTTCCCCATCCTGTCTCGGGAAGTTCACGGCAAGCCGCTGGTNTACCTCGANAACGCCGCGAGCGCCCAAAAGCCCAACGCGGTCATTGAAGCGCAGAAGGAATACCTCTCGAACTACCACGCCAACATCCACCGCAGCGCCCACCACTTGGCCGCTCTGGCGACCGAAGCCTACGAGGGTGCCAGGCAAAAGATCGCCCAGCACATCGGCGCTGGAGGAACGGAGGAAATCCTCTTCACCGCAGGCTCGACCGACGCAGTCAACCTCGTGGCCCAAAGCTGGGGACGGGCCAACCTTCAAACGGGAGACACCGTTCTGGTCACCCAAATGGAGCACCACGCCAACATCGTGCCGTGGCAGATGGTGTGCGAAGAAAAAGGGGCCAAGGTTGTCCCGGTCAACGTGCACGAAAACGGCACCCTCGACTTGGAAGATTTCCAACAGGCGCTCGAGCAACACCAACCCCGACTGGTCGGCATCGTCCATGCCTCCAATACCCTTGGCACCATCAACCCGGTGGCAGAACTGTGCGCCCAAGCCCGGTCCGCAGGGGCGCTGACCCTCGTCGACGGCTCTCAGGCCCTGCCTCATTTGAGCATCGACGTCCAAGCCATCGGTTGCGACTTCTATGTGGCCACAGGCCACAAGGCCTACGGTCCGACCGGCATCGGTTTCCTATGGGGCCGCAAGGAGCTCCTGGAGTCCATGCCCCCCTGGCGGGGAGGCGGGGAAATGATCCAGAGCGTGTCCTTCGACGGCACGACCTACAATGGCCTTCCCCACAAATTCGAAGCCGGCACCCCGCACATCTCAGGCGGGATTGCACTCGGCATCGCATTGGATTGGATGAACGGCATCGGCACCGAGGCCATTGCGGCCCATGAGCGCGCTTTGGTCGCGCATGCCCACGACGCCCTCGGCACCCTGCCCGGCGTGCGCATCATCGGCACCGCACCGGACAAGGTGGGCGTGGTGTCCNTGGTGGTGGACGGCCTTCACCCGTACGACCTCGGCACGCTCCTCGATGGGCAGGGCATTGCAGTCCGTACAGGACAACACTGTACCGAACCCCTCATGACCCACCTCGGGCTGGAGGCCGGCACCCTCCGGATGTCCTTTGCCGCCTACACCACCCGGGAAGAAGTCGACCGCGCCGTCATCGCGCTCGAACGCGCCATCCATATGCTGAGCTGATCCATGTCCGCAGAACTCATCTCCTCACGCCAATCCGAAGTCATCGACGAGTTCTCCCTCTTCGACGACTGGATGGACAAGTATGAGCACCTCATCGAACTGGGCAAGGACGTCCCCGCCATCGATGCTGCGCGCAAAACAGACGACCACATCATCAAGGGCTGCCAATCCAAGGTGTGGCTCGCTGCCGACGAGCAAGCCGACGGTTCCGTGGTGTTCACCGCAGACAGCGACGCCATCATCACCAAAGGACTCGTGGGCCTCATGGTCCGCGTCCTGTCAGGCGCCGACGCCAAGGCCATCGCGGAAGCCAACCTTCACTTCCTCGATGCCATTGGCCTCCACCAGCACCTCTCTCCCACCCGGTCCAACGGGCTGGCCAGCATGGTCCAGCAGATGCGGCTCTATGCCGCAGCGCTCGCAGCCCGTCGCGCTTAACTTCACCCCATGCCCACCCAGCAAGATGTGATCACGGTCCTGAAGACCATCTTCGACCCAGAAATTCCTGTCGACATCTACGAACTCGGCCTCATTTACGAAATCAAATTCAGCGATGCCAAAGGCGGTCAGAAGGTGGACATCCAGATGACGTTAACGTCCCCGAACTGCCCCGTCGCCGAGAGCATGCCGAATGATGTCAAGGAGAAAGTGGCCGCCATGGAGGGCGTGGTGGAGGCCGCCGTCGACATCGTCTTTGAGCCGGCATGGACGCAGGACATGATGAGCGAGGAAGCCAAACTCGAACTCGGATTCCTGTGATGGAGCGCGTCTCCCACAGCGACACCTTCGACCCCGGTGCAGGCCGGGGCCTCGCCATTCTCGGTTCCACCGGCTCCATTGGCACCCAAGCCCTCGATGTGGTTCGCGCCCAACCCGGGCGGTTCCGAGTCGAAGTCCTCACCGCCGGCCGCAATGCCGATCTGCTCATTGAGCAAGCCCTCGAATTCAAACCCAACGCCGTCGCCATCGCCGACGAAGCCCAAGGGCAAAAGGTGCGGGACGCCCTGTGGGAACAGGACATCAAAGCCTACGCCGGCCAGGACGCCATTGCACAGCTCGTGGAGATGGACGGCATCGACATCGTGCTGACGGCCCTCGTTGGCTTTGCCGGACTGCGTCCCACGATGAGTGCCATCGCCGCAGGCAAACACATTGCCCTCGCCAACAAAGAGACCCTCGTGGTTGCAGGTGACATCGTCATGCGCGCTGCCCGCGAAAAAGGCGTCGACATTCTTCCTGTGGACAGCGAGCACAGCGCCATCTTCCAATGCCTCGCCGGGGAGTTCCACAACCCCATTGAGAAGCTCATCCTCACCGCCTCAGGAGGGCCTTTCCGCGGGCGCGACAGGGCGAGCTTGGCCGGGGTCACCAAAGCCCAAGCGCTCAAGCACCCGAACTGGGACATGGGAGCCAAGATCACCATCGACTCCGCCTCCTTGATGAACAAGGGACTCGAGGTCATCGAGGCGCGCTGGCTGTTCGACGTCCAGGCCCAAGACATCGACGTGGTCGTCCACCCGCAAAGCATCGTCCACAGCTGCGTCCAATTCGGGGATGGCAGCATCAAGGCGCAGCTCGGACTGCCAGACATGAAGCTGCCCATCCAATACGCGCTGGGGTACCCACAACGCCTTCAAAACGACTTCCCACGGTTCTCCTTCGCCGCCTTCCCCAACTTGACGTTTGAGCAGCCCGACAAAGAGACATTCCGCAACCTTCAGCTGGCCTACGACGCGCTGGACGCTGGTGGCAGCGCTCCTTGCGTCCTAAATGCCGCCAATGAAGTGGCCGTGGCCGCCTTCCTCAACGAGGACGTGGGGTTCCTGGAAATGAGCAACGTGCTGGAACATGCCCTCTCCACAGTTCCACCTGTGGCGAAACCAAATCTCGAGCAGCTGTTCGAATTGGACCGCGCCGCCCGCGAGGCGGCTTCCGCCCGCGTCAGACGGTCATGATGTCCGCCTCCTTCGCGGAGATGCGGTCGTCAACCTGCTTCGTAAAGTCGTTGGTCAACGTCTGAACGTTGGCCTCGCCCGCCTTGATGGCGTCTTCACTCGCGCCGTCATCTTTAGAGGCCTTCACCGCATCGTTCGCATCCTTCCGGGCGTTGCGGATGGACACCTTGGCATGCTCTCCCTCGGCCTTGGCCTGCTTGGCCANGTCGCGGCGGCGCTCCTCCGTCAAGGCAGGCACCGAAATGATGAGGACCTCGCCATTGTTCATGGGGTTCAGTCCGAGGTTCGCATTGACAATCGCCGAGGCAATCGGGTCCAACATGGACTTCTCGTAGGCCTGAACCGTCAAAGTGCGGGGGTCGGTCGTCGACACATTGCCCACCTGGTTCAACGGCGTCAAGGCACCGTAGTAGTCCACCTTCACGCTGTCCAGCATATTCGGATGGGCCTTGCCCGCCCGGATCTTGCGGAGTTCAACGTCGAGGCGATCCATCGCCTTCTGCATGTCTTCTTTCGCCGATTCGTAGGCGAGGTCGATCATTTCACTCATGGGTCAAACGGTCACGATGGTGCCCACGTCCTCCCCTTGAGCGATTCGGAGAAGGTTGCCGGGCTGGTTGATGTCGAATACGATGATGGGCAGCTTGTTCTCGTTGCACAACGTGAAGGCCGTCATGTCCATCACCTTGAGGCCGCGTTGGAACACCTCCTCAAAGGACAGGCTGCTGAAGCGCTCCGCATCCGGGTCCTTTTCGGGGTCAGCAGTGTAAATGCCGTCCACTCGGGTGCCCTTGAGAATGACGTCTGCTTCGATTTCGATCGCCCGCAGGGATGCCGCGCTGTCCGTAGTGAAGAACGGATTGCCGGTGCCGGCTCCGAAGATGACGACGCGGCCCTTCTCCAGGTGCCGCATGGCCCGCCGGCGGATGACCGGCTCGGCAATGGCCTTCATCTCGATGGCACTTTGCAAGCGGGTGTCGACACCAATGTGCTCCAGCGCACTCTGCAAGGCCATGGCGTTGATCATGGTCGCCAGCATGCCCATGTAGTCGCCCTGGGTGCGCTCCATTCCNCCCTCGGCGGCTTGAACGCCCCGAAAGATGTTGCCGCCACCAATCACCACAGCCACTTCGACCCCGGCTTTCACCAAGGCCTCGACCTCGTGCGCATACAGCGCAAGTTGTTGATTGTCAATGCCAAATTGCTTCTCACCCATCAGGGCTTCACCGCTCAGCTTCAGGAGGACGCGCCGGTACTTCATCGAAGCCCCAAGATGCGACCCAATTGTGGCCTCGCACAAATGAAAACGGGCGCCCGTTGGGGAGCCCGTTTCACAGTCGATGGAATACCGTGAATCAGTCGAGGCTGACGCGGCTGAATGCAGTGATGGCACGGTCGCCACCGGCAGCTTCCTTGACATAGTCAGCCACGCTCTGCTTGTTGTTCTTGATGAAGGCCTGATGGACGAGGGTCACCTCCTTGAACCACTTCTTGAGGCGGCCCTTGGCGATGTTTGCGGCCATTTCCTCCGGCTTGCCCTCCTTGATGGCGAGGTCCTTGCCGATTTCCAGCTCCTTGTCGATCGCAGCCTGGTCAATCGAACTCTCGTCGAGGGCGATCGGAAACATGGCTGCCGCCTGCATGGCNACGTCCTTTCCGACTTGGGCGTCCACATCGCCGTTGAANGCGACGAGGGTGCTCAGGCGGTTGCCGGGGTGGATGTACGCCACAACAGCTTCACCGGACACCTGCTCGTAACGGCTCACCTCGATGCGCTCGCCGAGGCGGCCCATCTGGTTGGTGATTTCCTCACCTACCGTCACACCCGCCGGGTGCGCGCATGCGAGGAGGGCGTCTTTGTCAGCCGGGGCCTCAGCGACAGCAATGTCCAGGATGCTCTGGGCGAAGGAGACGTAGTCGGCATTCTTGGCCACAAAGTCCGTCTCGCAGTTGAGCGAGATGATGCAGCCACGGTTGCCAGCCTCGTTGGTGGCCGCGATCACAGCGCCTTCGCCGATCTCGTTGTCACCGCGCTTGGCAGCAATTTTCTGGCCCTTCTTGCGAAGGATCTCGATGGCCTTCTCGAAATCGCCTTCGGCTTCGGTCAGGGCCTTCTTGCAATCCATCATACCGGCTCCGGTTTGCTTGCGGAGCTTGTTGACGTCGGCAGCGGTGATGCTCATGGTCTTGGGGTGTAGGGGTTCGGGATGTGCGCGAAACAATGCGCACCGGTTGAATTCGTCGTTACGCTGAGGTCAAGCCTGTGGTCAGGCCTCCTCTCCGTCCTTNTTCTCTTCAGCGGGAGCTTCCTCAGCAGCAGGTGCTTCTTCCTGGGCGGGNGCTTCCTCAGNGGCAGGTACTTCTTCCTNGGCGGAAGCCTCCTCAGCGGCAGGTGCTTCTTCCTGGGCGGGAGCTTCCTCAGCGGCAGGTGCTTCTTCCTGGGCGGAAGCCTCCTCAGCGGCAGGTGCTTCTTCCTGGGCGGAAGCCTCCTCAGCGGCGGGAGCTTCCTCCTTGGCAGGAGCCTCCTCAGCGGCAGGTGCTTCTTCCTGGGCGGGAGCCTCCTCAGCGGCAGGCGCTTCTTCCTGGGCGGGAGCCTCCTCAGCGGCAGGCGCCTCTTCCTTGGCAGGAGCTGCATCCTTCTTCGGAGCGTCCTTCTCGGCACCGCGCTCTGCGAGGCCTTCCTTCACCGCTTCCGTAATGGCGTCCACGACAGCCTTAATGGACTTGCTGGCGTCATCGTTGGAGGGAATCGGGAAGTCGACTGGCCGGGGGTCGCTGTTGGTGTCAACCATCGCGATCACCGGGATGCCGAGCTTCTTGGCCTCTGCAAGGGCAATGTGCTCCTTCATGACGTCCACGATGAAGACGGCAGCCGGGATGCGGTTCATGTCCGAAATGGAGCCGAGGTTCTTCTCGAGCTTGGCACGCTGACGACTGACCTGCAGGCGCTCACGCTTGGACATGGTGTTCAACGTACCGTCCGCCTCCATCTTGTCAATCTGGGTCATCTTCCGGATGGCCTTGCGGATCGTCGCGAAGTTGGTGAGCATACCGCCGGACCAACGCTCGGTCACATAAGGCATGTTGACGGACTGTGCCGCTTCGGTCACAATGTCCTTGGCCTGCTTCTTGGTGGCCACGAACAGGATGCGCTTGCCGCTCTTGGCAATTTGCTTGGCTGCGGCTGCAGCGTCGTCGACCAGGGCCACAGTCTTGTGGAGGTCGATGATGTGAATTCCCTTCTTCTCCGTGAAGATGTAGGGAGCCATGTGGGGGTTCCACTTGCGCTTGAGGTGCCCGAAGTGGGATCCTGCTTGAAGCAGTTGGTCGAAATTGGTGCGTGCCATGATGCTACGTTCCTGGGGTGAAGCAACAACGGGGTAGCTTCTGTCGAAGGTCCCCGCTGTTTGGATGCTAGCTGTATATGCTGAAAAAAGGGTTGCTGAGAATCAGCGCTTGGAGAACTGGAACTTCTTCCGCGCCTTCTTCTGGCCGAACTTCTTGCGCTCGACCATCCGCGGGTCACGGGTGGTGAGGCCCTCGGCCTTGAGGGACGGCTTGAGCTCCTCGTTCACTTCGATGAGCGCTTTGGAGATCGCGAGGCGCAGGGCCTCGGCTTGACCGGTGATGCCACCGCCGTCGAGGTTCGCCTTGATGTCGAACTGGTCGAGTGTCTCGGTGATCATGAACGGCTGCTTGACCTTGTATTGCAGGGTCGGGAGCGGGAAGTATTCGGTGATGTCCCGCTTGTTAATGGTCACCTTGCCGGTGCCCTGGGTCATGTAGACTCGGGCGATGGCGTTCTTACGGCGACCGGAAGTGTTGATCGTCTGCATCTGAATCAGGAGGGGATGGCGTGAGCGGTCGGTTGCTGGGCCTCGTGCTTGTGCTCGGGTCCAACGTAAACGTGCATGTTCTTGAAAATGGCCCGGCCGAGGCGGTTCTTCGGGAGCATGCCGCGGACGGCGTTCTCCACGAGGCGCTCCGGCATGCGGTCGCGCACTTCCTTGGCAGTGCGGCGGTATTGGCCGCCCGGGTATCCGGAGAAGCGGATGTACTCCTTGTCCTCCCACTTGTTGCCCGTCAGCTCCACCTTTTCAGCGTTGATGACGACCACATAATCGCCGCAATCGGCGTGGGGGGTGAAGTTCACCTTGTGCTTGCCGCGCAGCAAACGCGCGATTTCAGAACAGAGGCGGCCCAGGCGTTGCCCTTCGGCATCCACCACCAACCACTTCTTGTCAGCGTTCTCCTTGTTGACGGAGACTGTCTTGTAGCTCAACGTATCCACTGCGCTTAGAGTTGAAAAACCCCGGAAAATTCGGGGTGCGAATATAGTGGCAATTCCGATGCCCCCCAAACCCCTGTGACTCAACGTTTCCCATAGGGGTTCGTGGATGGCTACCGGCCCCGGTTCCGCGCCTCGCCCTGCGTTCTCCCTCACAGGCTTTCGCTACGCTGTCTTGACTTCGTAAAATTGAGGCACAATGACGGCATACGAACGGCACCCGCCCCACCCCACCGGAGGCACCCTCGAAACGATCGCGGGCCCCATGTTCTCCGGAAAGACAGAGGAGCTGCTCCGCCGGATGCGCCGCGCCGTGTTGGCCAAGCAACACGTGATGCTGTTCAAGCCGATTCAAGATGACCGCCACAACACCACCGATGTGGTCAGCCACGATGCCCGGCGTCAGGAAGCGCGTGCCGTGCCGTCCGCAAAAGCCCTTGAAGCCGCGGTTCAAGCGTCCGAGCAACGCCCCAATTTGGTGGGCATCGACGAGGTCCAATTCTTCGAGCTCGCCATTGTCGACGTCTGCAACCGCCTCGCCGATTCCGGCATCCGCGTCATGGTCGCCGGCCTCGATCTGGACTACCTCGGCCGACCATTCGGTCCGATGCCCCTTCTCCTCGCCCACTCGGAATACGTCACGAAGCTCCACGCCATCTGTTCCCGCACAGGCGGCCCGGCCCACTTCTCCCACCGCATCGAAGGCGGCGAGAATGACGTTCAGATTGGAGGCGCCGAATCCTATGAGGCCCTCGCGCGAGCACCTTATAATGAGGCCGTCGTCCGTGACCATCATCGGGACGCTGCGCCCGCCTCATGACCCTCGACCGATTCGCCCTTCAAACCCTCGCCGACCAATTGGGCGGCCGATTGGATTGGCCCAAAGAAGGGTTGGACGACATCCGATTCACACACCTCTCCACCGACTCGCGCCGGCTTCATGATGCCGGTGGCGGATTGGACCAGACCCTCTTCATCGCCTTGCGCGGCGACCGTCACGACGGACACGACCACCTAGCAGAAGCCCGTGCCAAGGGCGTCCGCGGCTTTGTTGCGGCCATGGATTGGCCCGGCTCCCTCCCCGGCGCAGCCGTGATTCGGGTTCCCCACCCCATACTGGCCTTGCAATCGCTGGGCGGATTGGCCCGATTCGCCCGCACCGGCACTGTCGTGGGCATCACCGGGTCCAACGGCAAAACCACCATCAAGGAGTGGGCCCATGCCTTGCTCAAGCCCCACCGCCGCACTTCCCGCAGTCCAGGCAGCTGGAACAGCCAAGTCGGCGTCCCGCTGTCGCTGTGGGCCATGGACGACGAAGCCGACGTGCACCTCGTGGAAGCCGGCATCTCCCAGCCGGGAGAAATGGCCGCACTGGCCCGCATCATCCGTCCAGACATCGGGGTCATGGTTCATTTCGGGGATGCCCATGACGCCCATTTCCCGGACCGCCCCACCAAAGCGCGCGAGAAGCTGCGCCTCTTCGAGGGCGCCAAGCGCATGGTCGTCGGCAGCCACGACCCGGTCGTGATCGACGCAATGCAAGAGCGCGGCTGGCTCGACCGTTGCGCATTCTGGAGCCTGGACAGCCAAGACCCGCGCGACCAGGCCACACTTCGCGTGACGGCCGACTGGGGGCCAAGCGAAACCCGGCTCTCGGGCGATTGGCAGGGGCATGCCCTCGATTGGACCGTGCCCTTCTCTGACCGTGCGGCCGTATCCAATGCCCTCACTGCGGCGTTGTTGGCCTTGGAATTGGGCCTGTCTCCCGACGAAGTGGGGGCCGGTCTCCACCGTCTGCGCCCCCTTGGCATGCGGCTCGAGCACCTGGAAGGGCAGGGCGGCGGAACCATCATCAACGACACCTGGAACCACGACCTCGACGGCCTGTCCACAGCGCTGGATGCCCTCCAACGTCTTCCAGGCGATCGGCCCCGGGCCGTGGTCATGTCCGAACTCGTCCCCTTCGACACTGAGAACGCGCAGCAAGTCCAACGGCTGCGCCACGCCATCGAAGGACACAACGTGGACCGATGGATCACCGTGGGGGCGGGCCTGGCTGCCGGCATCCCCGGAGTCCACCAAGTCCACGCCCACCACGATGACACGGCATCCTTGCTGCACAGCGCCGACTTGGCGGAGCTCGAAGGGTGGGACGTCCTCGTCAAAGGCGCCCGGCCATTCGGCTTCGAACGGCTGTCGGACGCGCTGGAAACCAACCCCCACGCCACCGTTCTCGACCTCAACCTCAGTCGGCTCGCACACAACCTCCAGCAGTTCCGGGAACGATTCAACAAGCCGATCATGGGCATGGTCAAGGCGCTGGCCTACGGGTCCGGACATGCCGTTGCCGTGGAACTCGACCAACTGGGCATCGATCGGTTGGCCGTGGCCTTTGCCGAGGAAGGCATCGCCCTCCGAAAGCGTGGCGTCGCGTGTCCCATCCTCGTGCTCAATGCCGATCACCGACGTTACGCCGATTTGATCCATTGGCGACTGGAGCCTGAAATCCACCGGATTGCCGATCTCGACCATTGGGCCGACGCGCTGCGACGTAGCGGGCCCATTGGCCAAGACGCCCATCGCGCAGGCATCCACCTCAAAGTGGAAACCGGCATGCACCGACTGGGCCTGGGCGCCGACGAATGGCAAGCCGCGGGCCAATGCTGCGCGGATTTGGGCATCCCCGTCCTCAGTGTATACAGCCACCTGAGTGCCGCTGACGACGCCAAAGCCGACGACCATACCCGCCAACAAATCGCGCGCTACAACGCCGCTTGCCAAGCCATCGAAGCCGGACTCGGTGGATCCGATTCGCCCGAGGCACCCCCCTCCTTCCTCCGCCACTTGGTCAACACGGCCGGTGCCTTGCGCTTTCCGGAAGCCCATTTCGACCTCATCCGCATCGGACTGGGCCTGTATGGAATCGACGCCTCCGGGTCCTTTGACCAGCTGCAGCCCATCGGCAACTTCCACACCTCCGTCAGCCACGTCCACACCGTGCCGGCTGGCGAAGCCGTGGGATATGGCGCACGCGACGCCGCCGACCACGAGCGCACCATCGCGACCTTGCCAGTCGGCTATGCAGATGGCCTGCCACGGGCGGCCAGTATGGGACAAGCCCAACTCCATGTGGCCGGAGAGCTTCGCCCCATTGTCGGCCCTGTTTGCATGGACAGCTGCATGCTCGATGTCACAGGGCTGTCCGTGCAACGCGGAACGCGCGTCGAAATCTTCGGTGATCACGCCCCCATTGCGCAGCTTGCCCAAGCCACAGGCACCATTCCCTACGAACTGCTCTGCCGCATTCCCCAGCGGGTTCGACGCCGCCAGCGAAGAACCTGACTTCCCTTCACAGGGGGCTTCAAGCGTACCTTCACGGTGTGAACCGCACACAGAAAATCCCCATCGAACCCGGCGATACATACACCTCTCCGGAAGGATTTCTCGTGTTTACCGAACAATACCACCGCAAACGCGGCTATTGCTGCACGAGCGGATGCAAACACTGCCCCTACGGTTACGACAAGGGCACCGGGCGCGTCCGTAACCCCAAAGGCCTCTGACATGAACACCACCGCCACGCCCGCCCCGACCCTTGCCGATTTCCATGCGGCCATCGCCGAAGGTTTGCCCAGCGTGCTTCCCGCACCGAAGTCCCGCAACCCGGAGGTCCCGCACGCTCCCATTCGCAAGGACATCCTGACGCCCAAGCAAAAGGAGCTCGCCCTGGCCAACGCATTGCGGTACTTCCCCGCCGAACAACACGCGGTTCTGGCCCCTGAATTCGCAGAGGAATTGCGGACGTATGGCCGAATCTACATGTACCGGTTCATGCCGGACTACGCCATGCACGCGCGGCCCATAGAGCATTACCCTGCCCAGACGCCCCAAGCGGCCGCCATCATGCTCATGATCCAAAACAACCTGGATCCCGCCGTGGCACAGCACCCCGAGGAGCTGATCACTTACGGGGGCAACGGCGCCGTCTTCCAGAACTGGGCGCAGTACCGCCTCGTGATGCGCTACCTGAGCGAAATGACGGAAGAGCAAACGCTCGTCATGTACAGCGGCCACCCGCTCGGTCTCTTCCCCTCGCACCCCGGTGCACCCCGGGTGGTGGTCACCAACGGCATGGTCATCCCGAACTACAGCAGCGGCGATGACTACGAGCGCATGAACGCCCTCGGCGTGAGCCAATACGGCCAGATGACCGCAGGGTCCTACATGTACATCGGACCGCAGGGCATCGTCCACGGCACGACGATCACGGTATTGAATGCCGGGCGTCGCCTCGATCCGGACAACCCGTCCCTCGCCGGCAAACTCTTTGTGACCGCCGGTCTTGGCGGCATGTCCGGCGCCCAGCCCAAGGCCGGCAACATCGCCGGCGTGGTCTCCGTGACTGCCGAAGTGGACCCCGCCGCCGCTTGGAAGCGCCACGAGCAAGGTTGGGTGGACCATGTCGTCGAGGATGTGGCCAAACTCGCCGACAAGGTCAAGGCCGCCATGACCGCCAAGGAGGCCGTCAGCTTCGCCTACCTCGGCAATGTCGTGGACGTCTGGGAGCACTTCGATGCTGCGGGCATCCACATTCACCTCGGCTCCGACCAAACCTCCCTGCACAACCCCTGGGCCGGTGGCTACTACCCAGCCGGACTCACCTTCGAGGAGTCGCAGACCATGATGGCGGAGGACCCCGACCAATTCAAGGTGCACGTCCAAGAGAGCCTGCGTCGCCACGCCGCAGCCGTCAACCGCCACACCGATCGCGGAACGTACTTCTTCGACTACGGCAACGCCTTCCTGCTCGAAAGCTCCCGCGCCGGGGCCGACATCATGGCCGAAGACGGGGACGCTTTCCGGTACCCGAGCTACGTGCAGGACATCATGGGGCCCATGTGCTTCGACTATGGATTTGGGCCATTCCGCTGGGTGTGCGGGAGTGGCCAGCCTGCCGACCTCGACACCACGGACGCCATCGCCTGTGAGGTACTCGAGCAAATGATGGCCGAATCGCCAGCCGAGATCCGGCAGCAGATGGCCGACAACATCCAATGGATTCGGGGTGCCAAGGCCAACAAGCTTGTGGTAGGCTCCCAGGCCCGCATCCTTTACGCGGATGCCGAAGGCCGCATGCGCATCGCCAAGGCGTTCAACGACGCCATCGCCGGGGGCCGGCTCTCCGGGCCGGTCATCCTCGGCCGCGACCACCACGATGTGAGCGGCACCGACAGCCCCTACCGGGAAACGTCCAACATCTATGACGGCTCGGCCTTCACGGCCGACATGGCCGTCCAAAACTTCGTGGGCGACGCCTTCCGCGGCGCCACCTGGGTGTCGTTGCACAATGGCGGCGGCGTGGGCTGGGGCGAGGTCATGAACGGCGGCTTCGGCATGCTGCTCGACGGCTCCGCAGAAGCGGAAAACAAGCTGACCTCCATGCTCCACTGGGACGTCAACAACGGCATCGCTCGCCGCAACTGGGCCCGCAACGACGAGGCGCAATTCGCCATTCGCCGCGCCATGGAGGCCGAACCGCGTCTGAAGGTCACGCTCGCCCAGAAGGCCGACGCCGACCTCATTCGCCGCGCCCTGTCCTGATGGAGCATTGCCAGTGCCACTGGATACGGTATTCCAATGGAGACCAAGCCCTGCCTGCTGGGCGCCCGGTTTGACAGCGCCGACTTAACGGGACTGGTACAATCCCTGGGCATCCTACTGGATTGATCGTTTCATCATGAAACGTTGGAAACGATTTAACATGAGTTTCGTTTCCGATCGAGACATCAACCGGCATCTTTGCGGCCTGAAAGCGCATTGGGATGTCTCCAGCTCCTCAAAACTCCACCCTCGATACGCGACTCGACGCCCTGTTGGACGGTTGTGAACAGACCTTCCGGCGCATCGGAGTCCGCGCCGTGAGCATGGACGATCTCGCCCGTGAGCTTGGCGTATCGAAGAAGACCCTCTACAAGTACTGCAAGGACAAGGCCGACCTGGTGCTGCAAGTCTTTGACCGCATGTGCACCCGCCAGGACATGCGGATTTCCGACTTGTCCGCCAGCGGAGAGAACGCCATCGACGCCGTCATCCAAACCATGGAATACGTCCAGATAGAGTTGAGGGAAATGCACCCCAGCATGCTGTTTGACCTCCAGAAGTACTACCCGGCCGCCATGCAGAGGCTCGAACAACACAAGCACGAAAACATGGAGGGCTATCTGCTCCGCAACGTGGAGCGCGGCCAGCGAGAAGGCTTCTATCGCAAGGACTTCGACGCCAAACTGATTTCCCGACTCCACATGGCCATGGTCCAAACCATGACCAAACCAGCCACACTCGAAGAGTTCGGACGCCCCCTGTCCGAACTCCAGCAGGAACTTCACGCCTATCACCTCCGCGGCATTGCAACCGAAGAGGGCATGGCCTATTACCACCAACGCAACCGGGCCAAGCAAGCCCACGCCGTCTCATGATCCGTACCCTTTCCCTCGCCTTGGGCTTTTGCCTCATGGGCTCTGCGATGCAGGCTCAATCCGGCATCCGGCTGACCCTCGAAGAGGCGCAGGCCGTGGCAGCCGAACGCGCCTATGCCGTCCGCTATGCCGGCTTCGACAAAGAAGCCGCCGCCAGCACCACCCGTGAAACCATCGCCTCCGGATTTCCCCAAATCGGCGGCTCCGTCGAGTACAACCGTTACATCGACATCCCGACGCAAGTATCCAGCGGCGACATGTTTGGCTTCCCGGACTACCTGACCACCTTCCTCGGCGACGTGGCCCAAACCACGGGCGTGCCCCTCGATGCGCCCCCCACCGATCCGAATGCCATCCAAGAGTTCCAATTCGGAGCGGAACAAACCGTGACCGCCGGCATCACCGCCACCCAGCTCGTGTTCAGCCCGAGCTACTTCGTGGGCATCCAAGCCGCCAAAGCCTATGCCAGCGCCATGGAAGCAGCGGAGTCCAGCTCCATCGCCGACGCCCGGCGCGCTGCCGGTGAGGCCTACGCGGCCGCCTTGGCAGCCGACCAGAACGTGGCCATCCTTCGCGAAGCAGAATCCCTCGCCACGGACGCCTTCGAACAAACCCGCGCCCTCGTCGACGCCGGACTCGCTGAAGCCACCGATGCTGACCAGCTCGCGCTCGCCGTATCCGATGTGGCCCAGCAACGGGCCACCGCCAAAAGCATGGCACAAGTCGCCCTCGACGCGTTGAAGTTCACCATCGGCATGCCGGTGGAGACCACCGTCATCCTGGCCGACTCTTTCGAGACACTCGAAAATGGCTTTGACGGCGCTTCCGTCCTCGGCACCCCTTTCGATCCCGTTCACCTGCCAGAAATCCAGACCCAGGCCCGCAACCTCGAACTGTCCGAATTGGGCATCCGCAACGAAAAGGCCGCCGGGTTGCCCAGCATCGGCGCCTTCTACACCAACCAGCGCAACGCCCAGCGCGACGCATTCAATTTCTTGGATGAAGGCAGCTGGTACCCCATCCAATTGGTGGGCGTCCAAATGACCATCCCCATCTGGTCCAGTTTCGCCGGAAAAGAGCGCGTGCTTCAGGCCGAATTGACCCGCGACCGGGCCGCCACCGCATTGGATCAGCTCACCCAAGCGGCTCAATTGGAATACCGGGCTGCCCTGTCCGAATACACCTCCGCCCTCGAACAACGGGAGCAAGCCCAGCGCGGCCTCGACCTCGCCTCCCGCATCCTCGACCGCACCCGCACCAAATTCACCGAAGGCCTGGCCAGCAGCTTTGACCTGACCCAAGCCCAAAACCAACGGGTCAACGCACAAGGCAGCCTGACCCAGGCCACGCTCCGCTGGCTCAATGCCCACCTCCGTCTCCAACGCTCCCTCAACGCCTAATCCCATGATCCGCACCCTTCTCCTCCTGGCGGTTCCCGCCCTGTTTCTCACCGCCTGTGGTGCCCCTGAGGCCCCCGCTGGCGATGCCACCAAGACCGATGTTGATCAGGCCAACCCCGATGCCCGAAAGGTCACCACGCTGACCCTCGCGGCGGCGCCATTCGACCACTACTTCACCGTCCAGGGCAATGTGGAAACCGACCGCATGGCCCGCCTTTTCCCGATGACGCAAGGCGCTGTCGAACGCATCCGCGTGACCGAAGGCGAAACCGTCCGCAAGGGCCAAGTGCTCCTCGAGCTCGACAACGACGTCGTGGCAAGCAACCAAGACGAACTGGAGACGCGGCTCGGCCTGGCCCAAGACGTTCTCGCCCGCCAGGAGCGGCTCTGGGAACAAGGCATCGGAACCGAGGTGCAGCTGTTGGAAGCCCGGACCAATGTGGAGGCCCTCGAGGAAAGCATTGCTGCCTTCTCCGAGCAAGTCGACCTCGGTCAAATCACCGCACCTTTCGACGGAACCGTGGACCGCATTTTCGCCAAGGAAGGCGAGATGGCCTCCCCGATGCAGCCCGTGGTCCGCGTGCTCGACCTCGAGGAGATGTACGTCCGGGCCTCCGTCAGCGACCACTACGTTGGAGCGGTTTCAGCGGGCCAACGCGTGGACATCGTCGTGCCCGGCATGGACACGTTGTCCTCTTCCATCGGCCGCGTCGGTCGGTACATCGAGCCGGCCAACCGAACCTTCGAAATCGTCGTTCCCATCGAGGGAGACCACGGCCTGCTGCCCAACCAGTTCGTCTCCCTGCGCATCAACGACCTCCACGCGGACACAGCCCTGACGCTGCCGCTGAGCCTCATCCTGCAGGACCGCGCCGGCAAGGACTTCGTGTACCGCATCGAAAACGGTCGCGCCCAACGTCAGCCGGTCACCATCGGCACCGCCTTTGAAGACCGCGTCCTCATCCTCGATGGTCTCGAAGCCGGCGCCACCATCATCGACCGCGGCGCAGGCCAAGTCGTTGAAGGAGAAGCCGTTCAGGTAATCCGCTGACCCGAACCCCGACTGATTCCCCATGAACGCAGAGAAACTCAAGGAGTTCGGCCTGAGCACCGCCTCGATCCGCAACCGCACGACGGTGGGGGTGCTCATTGCCATCATTCTCCTCGCTGGCATTTCCAGCTACATCACCGTCCCCAAGGAGAGCTTTCCGGAAGTCTCCGTGCCGGAGGTGTACATCGGCACCGCCTACCCGGGCAACAGCCCCAGCGACATCGAAAAGCTCATCACCCGCCCCATCGAAAAGGAGCTGAAAGGCATCACGGGCATCGATGAGATCCTCTCGACCAGCCAGCAAGGCTACAGCGCCATCGATGTCAAGTTCGACTTCTCGGTCACGCCTGAAGTCGCCCTGCGGAAAGTCAAGGACAAGGTGGATGTCGCCATGAGCGATCCCAGCTTCCCCGACGACCTTCCCAGCGACCCCAACGTCTTCGAGCTCAACTTCTCCGAGCTCATCCCTGTGATGCAAGTCAACCTCTCCGGCGATTACCCCATCGACCAACTCGAGGATTACGCTGAAGAACTGCAAGACCGCATCGAGAACCTCCAACAAATCAGCGAGGCGGAAATCCGCGGCGTCAACAAGAAGGAGATGGAGGTCGAGATCGACTACCTCCAGGCGGAAGCCCGCCTCGTCAGCTTCAACGACATCGCGCAGGCCATCGGGCAGGAGAACGTCTCCATCTCCGGGGGCGACATCCTGATGGATGGGCGGCGGCGCACCGTGCAAGTCGTCGGCGACTTCCGCAATGCGGCCGAACTGGAAGCCATCATCGTCAAGGCCGAGGGCGGAAAGCCGGTCTACCTCCGCGACGTGGCCAAGGTCCAATTCGTGGACAAGGAGGCGACCAGCTTCGCCCGAGAATGGGGCAACCCAGTGGTCTCCCTCGACGTGCGCAAGCGCTCCGGCGAGAACCTCATCATCGCCTCGGACGAGATCAACCGCATCATCGCTGAAGCCAAAGTCGAGTTCCTGCCTGCCGACCTCAACGTCAGCATCACCTCGGATCAGTCGGACCAGACGCGAACGCAGGTCGACGAGCTTCAGAACAGCATCATCCTCGGGGTCCTGCTCGTGGTGGGCGTGTTGCTCTTCTTCCTCGGACTGCGCAACGCCCTCTTCGTGGGGGTCGCCATCCCGCTGTCGATGTTCCTCAGCTTCGCCATCCTCAACGCCCTCGGCATCACCTTCAACGTGATGGTGCTCTTCGCCCTGGTGCTCGCGCTGGGCATGCTGGTGGACAATGGCATCGTGGTCGTCGAAAACATCTATCGACTGATGGACGAGGGCATGTCGCCTTTCGACGCCGCCCGCTACGGTGTGGGTGAGGTGGCCTGGCCCATCATCGCCTCCACGGCCACCACGCTCGCCGCTTTTCTGCCGCTGGCCATCTGGCCGGGCATCATCGGCGAGTTCATGCAGTANCTGCCGTTCACGCTCATCATCGTGCTGTCTTCTTCGCTGTTTGTCGCCTTGATCATCAACCCCATGCTGACCAGCGTCTACATGCGGATTGAGGAGGCCGAAATGAACGTTCGCCGGCTCTTCATCACGACGGGGATTCTCATCGTCCTCGGGCTGCTCCTGCTCGGTGTCGGATTCAACACGCTCGGCAACCTGCTCGTGCTCGGTGGCGTCGTGGGTCTGATCAACCGCTATGCCCTCACCCCGGCCACCGCGTGGTTCCAGAACCGGCTTCTGCCTGCCCTCGAGAACGTCTACGAGCGCGTGCTCCGGTTCGCGCTCGGTGGCGCCAAGCCCTGGCTGTTCTTCTACGGAATGATCGGTCTGCTCTTCGGGTCGCTTGTCCTGCTCGGCATTTTCCCTCCGAAAGTGGAGTTCTTCCCGCAAAATGAGCCGCAGTATGTCAATGTCTACATCGACATGCCGATCGGCACCGACATCGAAGAGACCAACCGTGTCACGGAGGAAGTCGAAGCGATGGTCCTCGCGGCCATCCAACGTTTGGAATTCCTGCGAACCGGTCCCGACGGCCAGCCCGAGCAATACCTGACCAACTCCGTGATCGCCCAGGTCGGAGAGGGCACCTCGGACCCCGCGGAGGGGCCGCAGCTCGGCGCCACACCGCACAAGGGACGCATCACCGTCAGCTTCGTCAAGTTCCAAGACCGCGACGGCCTGAGCACCAAAGACGTGCTCAACGCCATTCGAGAGGAGGTCAAGGGATACCCGGACGCCATCATCCGCGCCACGAAGAATTCCGACGGTCCACCGCAAGGCCTGCCCATCAACATCGAAATCAGCAGCGCCGATTACGAGACGGCACTCGCCTATGCCGACGGCATGAAGCGCTTCATTGAAAGCACCGACATCGAAGGCATCGAGGGCTTGAAGCTCGACGTCGAGAAGTCCAAGCCGGAAATGCCGATCACCATCGACCGCGACAAGGCGCGCCGCTACGGGCTCAGCACCCAGCANATCGGCTTCGCCCTNCGCAGCGCCCTGTTTGGACGCGAAGTCAGCCGCTACAAGGATGGNGAGGACGACTACCCGATCAACCTGCGTTTTGCAGACGCTTACCGGAACAATGCCGACGCGCTGATGAACCAGAAGGTCATCTTCCGCAGCCAATCCGACGGACAAATCAAGGAGGTGCCCATCTCCGCGGTGGCCAGCGCCGGCCGGTCCACGACGTACAACGCCATCAAGCGCAAGGACCTCGACCGGACCGTGACCCTCGCCTCCAACGTTCTCGAAGGCTACAACGCCAATGAAATCGTGGAAGCGCTCAAGTCCGAGCTCGGCGACTACCCGGCGGAGGCCGNTGTCCAGTGGGAGTTCACCGGACAGCAGGAAGAACAGGCCAAGGAGATGGCCTTTCTCTCCCGCGCCCTTGTGATTGCCCTCTTCCTCATCTTCCTCATCATCGTCGCCCAATTCAACAGCATCTCCACGCCATTCATCATCGGCTTCAGCGTGCTGTTCTCCCTCACCGGCGTGTTCCTCGGGCTGGTGGTCTTCCGCCAGGACTTCGTGATCATCATGACCATGATTGGCATCATCTCCCTGGCCGGGGTGGTGGTCAACAACGCCATCGTGCTCATCGACTACACCAACCTTCTGATCGACCGAAGAAAGCAAGAGCTGGGATTGGGAGAAAATGACCTGTTGCCCTTCCCTGAAATTGTGCCCCTGATCATCCAAGGGGGCCGCACACGATTGCGCCCAGTGTTGCTCACCGCCATCACCACCGTGCTGGNCTTGTTGCCCCTCGCCATCGGCATCAACGTCGACTTCTTCAGCCTGCTCGCTGAATACGACGCCAAGATGTACATCGGCGGAGACAACAACATCTTCTGGAAGCCCATGAGCTGGGCCATCATCTACGGCCTAACGTTTGCCACCTTCCTGACCCTGGTGATCGTGCCCATCATGATGTGGTACCTGACCCGCGCGAACTACAAGTGGGTCAAGCGCCTGCCCCTCTCATGAGCGACACCCTCATCGCACGCGGTCACCTCAGTTGATTCCTCCCTGAGCGAACTACCTTCGCGCCACCGGGACATCCCGGTCATCCGATGAGTGACCTCCTCCAACACGAGTGCGGCATCGCGCTGCTCCGGCTGAAAAAGCCGCTTCAGTATTACATCGACACTTACGATACGGCCTTTTACGGCCTCAACAAGATGTACCTGCTGATGGAAAAGCAGCGGAACCGGGGACAAGACGGCGTCGGCCTCGCCAACGTCAAACTGGACGTCCCCCCGGGTCACCGTTACCTGAGCCGTTCCCGATCAACGGCCAAGCAGCCCATCGAAGACCTCTTCGCCCAGGTCATGGGCCGCTTTGCTGACACACAGGAGCACCATCCGGAGCGCCTCAAGGATGCCGAATTCCTCCAGAAAGAGTTCGCCTTCACCGGAGAGGTCTTTCTCGGCCACCTCCGCTACGGAACCTATGGCCGCAACACCATCGAGCGCGTTCACCCGTTCCTCCGCCAGAACAATTGGCGGAGCCGCACCCTTGCCCTAGCCGGCAATTTCAACCTGACCAACGTCGACGAGCTGTTCGAGAAGCTGGTTGAATTGGGCCAACACCCCAAGGAGAAAGCCGATACAGTCACGGTGCTGGAAAAGGTGGGGCACTTCCTCGACGAAGAAGTCGAAACGCAGTTCCGGGCCCTCAAGGAGGCCGGGCACGAAAACGCCGAAATCAGCCAGCTCATCCCCAACCGCATGGACGTGGGCCAAGTGCTCCAGCGCGCCTCGCACAGTTGGGATGGCGGCTACGTCATGGGCGGCATCATCGGCACCGGGAACGCCTTCATCACCCGCGACCCCAACGGCATCCGCCCTTGCTTCTGGTACGAAGACGATGAGGTGGTGGTCGCCGCCTCCGAGCGTCCGGTCATCCAGACGGCGTTCAATGCGCCGACCGAGGCCGTCAAGGAACTCCAGCCGGGCGAAGGCCTCATCGTCCATCGGAACGGCCAAGCCAGCCTGACTCAAATCCGGCCGGCAGAACAGCGCACCCCCTGCAGTTTCGAACGGATCTACTTCTCCCGTGGCAACGACGCCGACATCTACCGCGAACGCATGGCGCTCGGGGAATCTCTGGTTCCCCGTGTTCTCGAGGCCATCGAGCACGACATCGATTCCGCCGTCTTCAGTTTCATCCCCAACACCGCCGAGACCTCGTTCTATGGCTTGGTCAAGGGCATGGAAAAGCACGTCAACCAGAGCAAGATCCAGCGCATCCTCGGACTGGGTTCCAACCCGGAGCCTGACGAGGTCAAAGCCATCCTCGAGGAGCAGCCCCGCGTTGAGAAAATCGCCCTGAAGGACGCCAAGCTTCGCACCTTCATCGCTGACAATGGCGCACGGGACGACCTTGTCGCCCACGCCTATGACATCACGTATGGTACGATCCAGCGCGGCGAAGACCAGATGGTGGTCATCGACGACAGCATCGTCCGGGGTACCACGCTGAAGCGGAGCATCCTCCGCATCCTGGACCGGCTCGGTCCCCGGCGCATCGTCGTGGTCAGCAGTGCGCCGGAAATCCGTTATCCAGACTGCTACGGCATTGACATGGCCCGCATGGGCAATTTCGTGGCCTTCCAAGCCGCCATTGCCCTGCACCGGGAGCGTGGCAATGAGGCCCTCATCGAATCGGTCTACGAGGCGTGCAAAGCCGAACTGGAAAAGCCCTACGAAACGCAGGAAAACAAGGTTCAGCCCATCTACGAGAGCCTGACGGAGGAGGACACCGCCGCCAAAATCTCAGAGCTGCTCACGCCCGCCGACATGGGTGCGGAAGTCCGCATCATTTTCCAAAGCGTGGCTGGCCTTCACAAGGCCATCCCCGAGCACAAAGGCGACTGGTACTTCACGGGCAACTTCCCGACGCCGGGCGGCAACCGCGTCGCCAACCGCGCCTTTGTCAATTGGAAGGAAGGTCGTTCCGAGCGCGCCTACTGAGCACTGCGCCCTCCCGCCTGGCTCCTGCAGGCGTTCCAAGGTCAGCCTCCTTTGACCATCAATCGCTGCACGCCGTTTCCGGTGCTTCCGGATGGACTCACCGGAACCAACAAGACCATGCTCGGCCAATCTGATGTGTCCAGCCGAACCTCTCCCTCTGCGCCACAACGGCCTTCCACCAGGATTCGCCCTTCCAGATCCATGACTTGCCAATCCTGACCCGGGCGCAAAGGCCAACGGACTCCTCTACCGGCATCGACAGGATTGGGATAAGCCCGCTTCAAGTCCGCCTCCGCAGTCTCGGGAACGGCCACCACAGTATTGTCATACCACGCCACATCGTCTGCTTCCACGAGTACGTTGCCCGCCGCATCCGTGACCACCAACTGCTCCTGGAAAAACACCGGAAGCAGGGTATCCTGCACCACATACATGTCCTGGGTCAACACCCAGACCGCCGTGTCTCCATCATACGCCTCGGTGTACGATTGCACGTAATGGATTCGCAATGCGTCGGACAGGCTCACCCCATTGGGCAGGGCAATGGAGCCAAAAGCATCCACCTCGCTCGTCAACTCACCCTGCAGTGAGTAAGGCAGGCTGAACAGCGTGTCCTCACAGACAAAGGTGTCCTCATGGACATCGCCGTACGACAACGGGTAGGTCCACTGGATCAGGGAGTCATCAAAGGGAATGGTGACGAGGCTGGCCGCATTGGCATTGCCCACAATGGACATTCCGCCATTCTCCCAGCGCCAGAATGTGAGCTGGTCCCCATTGGAATTGACCCATTCCGCACCCTCGAATTCCGGGGCCAGGCTGGACGTGGAGGCCGGCAACACCTGCTGCAAACCAACGGTGCTTCCGGCCACATCGGAGAAATCCCAACTCTGGGCCGCGCCCGACGCAGGTGTCGGGGCGATATAGGCTCCGGCCACCAAGTCCATGGCAAATCCGGCCACAGGTACGGTGGGTTGCTCAATCACGGATTGTGCATCTGCGAATCCAGACGCACAGAGGGCCATCAAAAAAGTCAAGCTGCGCATCATGCTGCCAAGATATAGGCCGTGTGTCGCGCGGTCACCAATGGTGATGTTTGTACCCGGAGTGGGACTCGAACCCACACTCCAATGGAACTCGAGTTTGAGTCGAGCGCGTCTACCAATTCCGCCATCCGGGCAAGGAGGACCGCGAATTTAGACATCACTCCTCGGATTCCACCGGCAAGTGCAAACGGAAAGTCGTGCCGACCCCTTCGTCGCTGCGCAAAACCGCAATCTGGCCACCGTGATACTCGCGGACAATGCGGCGGACCAAGCTCAAACCCAACCCCCATCCTCGCTCCTTGGTGCTGAAACCCGGCTCGAAGACTTGGCGCTGCACCCGGCGCGACATGCCCCGTCCGGAATCAGCCACATCCATTTGGACGCGTCCACCCTCCACCGTCAATTCCAAAGACAACGATCCTGCCCCCTCCATGGCGTCCACCGCATTCTTCGTCAGGTTTTCCAGCACCCAACTGAATAGCGCTGGATTGAAAGCCACCTGTACCGGGGCGTTTGGAAGCACCACGGAAAAGTCCACGGCCTTTGGCATGCGGCGCTCGAGGTAGGCCATCGTTTCTCCCACAAAAGCGCCAAGGTCACCAATCGCCAACTCCGGCTCCGACCCGATTTTTGAAAACCGGTCGGTCACGGTGCGAAGGCGCCCCAGGTCTTTTTCGAGCTCACCCAACACCTCTTCAGCCACCCCTTCAACACGCAAGACCTCGACCCACGCGAGCAACGCGCTGAGCGGGGTGCCCAACTGGTGGGCCGTCTCCTTGGCCATGCCGACCCAAACCCGGTTCTGCTCCGACCTGCGGAAGGCACTGAACGTGCTGTACGCCAGCAGCAGGAAGCCCCCGATGATCAGCAGCTGAACTACGGGGAAATAACGCAACTGCTTCAGCACGACGGATTCGTCATACAGGATCCAGCGGCGTCCGCTCTCCGGCAGATCCAGCGCGATGGGAGGATTCACTTCAGCCAGACGCCGGATGAGCGCCGCCGTGTCGGCCAAGTCCGCCTCCGGAATCCGGTCTGCTTGCAAAATGTGCTGCAACGTGGAATCCGCCAGGAGCACCGGAATCGAGGCGGAGTTCAGCACCGTTTCCGACAAGAAAGAATGAATCAAATCGTCCATGACCGACTGTAGCTCCCTGAACCGGTTGCTCTGGTCGTAATAGACCATCAAGCCCTGCTCGAACGCGATGACCGTGCCCCGGGCCGCCAATTCGGAGCGAAGGGAATCCAAGCGTTCCGGCGTTCGCAGCAGCTCGGGCACATTGATGTCGCCCTGCAAGACGCTGTCCCGGTACACCAACACAGGAATGGTACGATTGCCCTGAATGAACCGGGTGATGAAGGTCAGGTCAATGGGGGCGCCGGGCTCGGCCTCCTGAATGATGCGATACGCCTCGCCCATCAAGTCCGCCTTGTCCCGCTCCTCATTGCGCAAGGATGCAAANAGGGCATCCGTGTACCTGACGAGTTCAGCGCGTTGGAGAATGGCTTCGGACCACAGCGCCACCTTGCGCTGCTCCTCGGCCCGCAACGTTCTGGCAATCCGCCCACTGGACCACAACGTCAGGCCGACAATCGCCGTAGCGCCAAGGAGCAGAAGGAAGCGGGAATGTCGCTTTTGTTGGAGGGCCATGGGGTCGTTCAACGTGGAAATCCTAAGAAAAGCGCCACGCTTCTCTCGGGCATGAATGTAAAAACGCCGACCACTGGCCGACGTTTTGAGGCCTTCAAGCGGCCCAAGCTAATTTGGTTAAGTGACAGCTGGGCGTTCAAACCCATTTGCTGAGCCTTGCAATGTACAAAATATGACAACCGGGCGGTGCAAAATGGCAATTCGTCTTGTTTCANNTCAAAAATCATCGTCGTCATCCACAAATGGCGCAGGCTCCGGGTGGGGCGCCGCTCTGACAGAATCAGCTGGGGCAATCGCATTCACCTCCACTGCTGGCTGTGAAGGGGTAGGCGCCTCGCGCACACCCTCGCCCGCTGCGTCCTCCCCCTCTTCTCCCTGCAACACATTCTTGAGCCGGTTCCACGCTCCCTGACGCTGCTCACGACGGTGAGACTGGTGGGCCTGCCGGTCATAGCCGAATTCCGGCGCGTCCAGCGTACCCCCGACCGCCAGAAAAAAGCGGTGCCCCAAACCATCTTCCTCCATGGTGCCCAATTCCCCCTCTTCGGACTTCAAGTCGCGCAAGGCAAAATCCAAAGTGAAGTCCATCCGCCCTCCCAACCTGTACCACCCCTCCACGCCGAGGTCCATCGCGTCCGACTCCACCATGGCAGGCTCCAGCGTCAACACGTCCCGCTTGAACTCGACCTCGACCACGAGCGGTTCGAACCGAACCCGCCGCAACCGCCGGCGCAAGTCGTCCACATCCGCAATCAAACGCGACTTTCGGTCCGCTTCCAACGCTGACGGAATCTCCTGAAGCAAGTCAAATTCAATCAGCTCGCCTTCCTCCACACGCGCTATTACCTGTGCGTCCCACGGCTGTGCCGACCCTGCCCGAAAGGCATAGCCAACATGGCCTTTTGCCCAGGTCCGACCGCGAACATGTCGCGGCAACAAGGTGGATTGCCCCAGGCCATCCGTGGCCTCCATAAATGACGGCAAGTCCACCCCGGTCATGCGGCCATCAAAATCCACGCGCAGGTCGTCCACCACGCCCGTGCCCTCCAACTGCCCCCCCATGGCATCCGCCTCCATTTCGTGGATCACGAACCGACCTGATGACCAGCGCCCCTGAACTTCCATGCGGTCTGCGCGCAACGAACTGTAGCGCACGGGGCCGCATTCCACCGTCACATTCCAAGGGGCGATTGTCCCACTTCCGCCAGTCCACACTGGGGCCGGAGACCAGTCATTCCACACCTTGAGAAAGGGTGCGACCTCCAAGCCGTCCAGCACCAAATCCAGCTGACCTTCCTCCTGTTGACGCGCCTTCAACGACGCACCCGAGACGCCCGGTGCACGCACATCGGAACACACTGCACTCCATCCATCTCCTTCGGCACGAACCTCCAGCGCCCCCACCTTCAACTCCCCCTCGGTCCCCAGCCAACGGACACCCTCGGCACTGCACTTCGCGCCATTGGAAATCTCCCAAGACACCNCGCCTTGGCCACCTGATCGAAGTGCCATGCGTCCGTCTGCCCGGATCTGGCCTTCCTCCGTCAAGGACCAGCCTTCCGGCCAGGTCACAGCGGGACTGGCCCATGCCACAAGTCCTGCCGGTCGAACCCATCCCTGGCCATCGACATCGAGAGACCAACGACGGCCATCCCCCTCAACGTCCCCCACAAACTCCACCTCTCCACCTGCCACGGCAGCGCGCATCGTGCCCGATTCAGCCCGCCATCCTCCACGCGTCGCATGGGCCACAACCACACCCGACTGAATGGCCGCCGCCTGTCCCTGCTCGACCACACGTGTCCCAGACAAGTCCGCCCGAACAGCCCACGCTTGGGTCCAATCCTCAGATTCTGGGCCCGCCCACCGCGTCAAAGACGCCGCATTTCCAGAGCCCACCAACACCTCCAAGCCCGCCTTCCCCCGAAGCCGAGACAACCCCTCCGATAGCGCCAGCTGCACGGTGGGTGGCATCAAAGCTGTCACGGCCGACCATGCCGCACCTGGCGCGGACAACGACAAGCCAAATCGCCCTTGGACCACCTCCATTTCGGCGTCCAGCTCCACGGCCTCGCCAGAGCGCCCCAACTCGGCCTTTGCGANCGTCAGCGACACGTCTTCGCCCGAGATCCTGCCTGAGATGTCCGACTCCAAATCCACCGCTTCCAACCATGTTTCTCCAGCCACCTGAAGCCGGCTCTGAACCAAATCCAATGCGCCATTGCAGGACACGTCACCTTCTGCTTCCAAAGCCAAGGCCAGACTTGCATCCTCCACCGTGGTCACCCATTGTATGCGGTCCTCGGCACCCGACCAGTCCCCATGGATGGTCACTGCGTCGAGGGACAATGCGTCAATCCGCCAATTGGACAGCCCGGACTCAGCGCCGTCTTGTTCCTTCCAAAAGGTCCAGTTGCCTCGCCCATCCGCCGTGTGGCGCACGGAAACCCGTCCACCGGACAACCCAAAGGACTTGACCTCTAGCTGGCCTTCGAGCAGCGGCCAACACGCGACCCTCAAATCCACCTGATCCATGGTCATAAAGTCCGCCTCCGGGTCCAGTGCGTCCGCAATGCGCACCGCCTGCAATTGCACCTGCACATCCGGCCAAGCCGCCCACAAAGAGACCTCCAGTTCATCAATGTGCACGTCCGTTGCCAAGTGTGGTTGAATCTCACGAAGGATCCGCGCCTCCACATCCTGCGCTTGCCATGCCACCCAGCCCGTAAAGACCGTCAACAGCAGCAGCAGCCCGAACAGTCCAAACCACGCCCTGCCCCAGCGCCGCCGATGAGGCGCTGCCTGGTCACCTGAGAGTGTGGTCGGGTTTTCGGACATGGAGACACAAAGATGCCGGGCTGGAACGGGCGTCCACCAGGCACCGTTGAACCAACGCCAACGATGGAGGTTGGATTATGGACGTCCCGTCAGAAATTCAAGCCCAGAACCTTCACCATGGACAAGCGGACCTTCATCAAAATCAGCGGACTTGCCGGCGCAGGCCTGGTCGCCACCCCCCTCGTCTCCAGCCTCATCGGCTGTGGAGCAGCACCTGAGCCGACTCCTTCCGGAGACATCACCGGGTTCACGCTGCCAGAATTGGGCTTTCCCCACGAAGCCCTCGAACCCGCTGTGGACCGCCAGACGATGAAAATCCACCACGGCCGTCACCATGCGGGATATGTCAAGAAGTTGAATGCCGCCTTAGAAGGGCATGCGTTGCAAGGGCGACCGCTCGAAGACCTCCTCGCCAGCATCCAAGCCGACGACACCGCCCTGCGCAACAATGGCGGCGGCCACTTCAACCACGCCTTGTTCTGGACCATCCTTCAACCGCCCACCCAGTCTGAAGACCGCGCCCCTTCGGGTGTGCTGGCGGAGCGAATTTCCTCCTCCTTTGGAAGTGTGGAAACCTGCATGGAAGCCCTGGCCACCGCAGCTGCAAAGCGCTTCGGATCCGGCTGGGCCTGGTTGGTGCAAGACCCCCAACGTCGGGACCGCTTGTTTGTGACCTCCACACCCAACCAAGACAACCCTTTGATGGCCGGCATCGTGCCCGCTGAATCCCAAGGGCGCCCCCTGCTCGGAATCGACGTTTGGGAGCACGCCTATTACCTCAACTATCAGAACCGGCGCGGGGCGTATGTGAGCGCACTGATGGACCGCATCCACTGGGGTGCAGTGGCTGGCCTCATGGCCTGAACGTCCCGCCTCTGGGGAGGGGCAGGGGGTCATCCTCTTTGTACAGACGCTCCTTGAGCATGGCCTTGAACTCCTTGGCTGAGGGGCGAATCAACGTGTACTTGTACCCTGGCGTTCCCCCGGATTTCTGGCGCTCCGGCGCCACCTCCAGCAATGTGGCCATCCGGCGGAGGAAGGCATCGTCGTCCTTGAACGTACCGAAGACCACGTCGTCTCCCTCTTTTCGCAACACGAGTACGTCCCAATGCCCGGTTTCCGGAACCGGCAGGCTGCACACCACATGGCCCGCCATCCGGCGCAGCAAAAAGTCCTCCCCGTTCACCAGCACCTCCCCTTCATCGTAAATGGTGTCCTTGCCAATCCNCATGTCCNCCTCGCCCTCCTCATTGAGGAAGGTGCCGCGGAAATCCTTGGGGATGTTCGGCATGTTCCACCGCGATGGCGGCATGGGTTCATCAAACTGCACTTTCGGCGTGCAAGCCCCAACCAGCAGGGTCAAGGCAAGGAAAAGGGACAAACGAATGGACATGGGTCAGCTGAAAATCAAGGCGGTCAATCCCGCCAACGCACAGTAAACGGCAAAGCCCTGAAATCCATTGCGCTTGACGAGCGAAATCATGAAGCGGCACGCCCACCATCCGCTCGCGAAGGCAGCTACGGCACCGATCACCAGTGACGAGGACGGAATCGCATTGCCGACAACCTCTGCGCCCTCCAACACGTCCTTGACTTCCAGCGCTGTGGCACCAAGAATCGGCGGCAACACCATCAAGAAACTGAATCGCGCGGCTTCTTCCCGGTCCACACCGAGGAGCAAAGCCGCAGAAATGGTCGCGCCACTCCGGCTGATGCCGGGCAACACCGCCACGGCCTGCGCCAAGCCAATGATGAACGCCTGCCACCAGCCGACCTGTCCGCCTTCACGCCCCCGGCGTTGGGCCCACCACAACAGCGCAGCGGTCACCATCAACGCGATGCCGACCGGCCCCAAATGACCGTCCAAGCGGGCTTCAATGGCCTCCTTGAACATCAGCCCAACGATGCCCACAGGCACCATGGACACCATGACAAGGCCTGCAAATTTCCGGGCGGGACCGCCTTCCGAACCCGGCCGGAAGGTGCCCGAAACCACATCGACGATGTCCTTGCGGAAGACCACCATGGTGCTGATCGCCGTGGCGCCGTGCACCACGACACTGAAGGCCAATCCACCCTCCTCCACGCCAAGCAGGGCCTTGCCAATTTCAAGGTGGCCCGAACTGCTGACCGGCAGGAATTCCGTGAGGCCTTGAATCAGGCCGAGCAAAAACGCTTCAAGCGCCCCCATCAGGCCTTCTCCTCAGAAGGAAAGCGCTTCAGGATGCTGTAAAAAATGACGCCATATCCCAAAAGGACAGTCAACGGCGCAATGGTGATGCGGCGCTTACTGAAAATGGCGTCCGAGAACTCATTCGGGTCCTCCACACCGCCCCCGCTCATCAGCATGTATCCCACAGTAAGCAGGGCCAGCCCGATGAGGAAGAAGAGGTAATTCTTCCGTTCGAAAGGGAACGCGTTGCGGCCGTTGGCGGAAGTCGATGAGCTGTCCATGTCTGCGAAAATAAGGGGTCAGGATGCCAAGGTGTTCACATGAGGCGATCCAGGCTCGCCCCCAGGTACCGGCCCACCGCCCATCGGGCACTCCATCCTGTGATGGTCAAGCCCACCACCAATTGCGCCAGGAGAATGGGCCACAGTTCTGCAAAAGACCATGTCTGCAGCACCCCGAGAAACGGCTTCAGGCCAATCAGCATGCCCACGACAGCAGCGTAGGACAGCAGGGCGCCCACCACGCCGTACCCCATGGCCTCGGCCAGGAATGGACGGCGAATGCGCGTTCTCGGTGCGCCCACGAGCTCCATGCTGCGGATCAAATGGCGGCGACCAAACACACTCAGTCGGACCACATTGGAAATCTGGGCCATGACCAGGGCCAGCAAAAGCAAAGCCGCCACGGCGGATGGAATGGTCCAATCGGAGAAGCCCCGCTCCAAACGTTCCAGCACCCTTTGCGGGTACTCCACCCGGGCCACTCCGGGGATTTGCTCCCAACGATCCACAGCTTCGGCAAGGCCAGCCGATCCCGCCTCGGCCATCCAAGCTCCCTTCAAAGTAAGGGCCACCGTGGCCGGCAACGGCGACGCGCCCAGGAAATCCATGAAGGGCTCCCCCAATTCGCGCTCCAACTCGGAGGATGCCGAATCCGACGAAACAAAATGCGCTTGCGCCACTGCGGGGTCCTCGGNCCATTGGGACTCCCATCGCTCTGCTGTGCCCACATCCTGCCGATCCAGCGCCACTTCAACCTGCACCGCCGACAACCAGTCCGTCCGCAAATCCCGGACCACCATGGCCAGCGCCAAAAGCGCACCCAGAATGGTCAACGTCAATGCCACGCCAACCGACGTGGACAACGCAGAAAACCCATGGGCACTGCTGCGAGAAGACGCTTTGTTCACTGCGGACATGTCGATGAACTCAGGCCTCCGTGGTCATCAGTTGAAGGGAAAAGTGCAAGTCGATTCCAGCCAAGGGGTGATTGAAGTCCACTTCGACTTCTTCCTCCGTCACCCCGATCACGACGCCGTGCAGTTCGTCACCGGAGTCGTCCCGCATGACCACCACTTCGCCCTCGTTCATCACGGAATCGTCCATGCCCTCCTCATCCACGAACTGCGTCTTGGGCAACACGGCAAAGGCGCCTTCCATCTCCGGCCCGTAGGCCCGGTCTGCCGGAATGAGCACCTCCATGGTGTCGCCCACTGAAGCAGCTTTCACCGCGTTTTCCAAGTCCTCCAGAATCTCATCCGCTCCCGCTTCGAAGGTGAAGGGCTCTTCCGGTACGGTGGCCTCGATGATCTCTCCTTCCGGGCCGTCGGCGCGCAAGGTGTAATGGATGGTGTACTTCATGGCGTTGGGTTGGTGGGCGCATTGGGCACCGGTGCGAAGGAACGGACCATGGCCTCGACTTCCCTCAAGTATTCGCGTTTTCCAAAATAGGGGGCGTACACATAGCCGTCGACTGTGACCAATTGGCCCCGCTCGGAATCCACCCAGGACATCGACGTCCACGGGCCGCCCATAAAGTCGCCCTCCATCTTCCACAGGCCCCGCATCTTGGCCGCAAAACCACCCCGGAAGGAGACCTCTTCGTAACGGGGAGACAGCCGGTATTCGGTGGTCATGTAGCTCCCCTCCTTTCCGCCGAACACCCGCGCCTGAAGCAGGGAGTCCCGGCGCTGCAACAGGCGGTCCATCGTGAAATCCGAGGGTCCAGCATAAGGCGTTCGGTGCACCACGATGCCCAGCTGGACGTCGTGGTTGCGTCCCCCTTTCATCCGCGTGAGGTTCCGCTCGACCCAGAGGAATCCGCCGCGGGACTGGACCAACTGCGCATCCCTCGGCAGCACGGACGTCAAGCCATGCGCTTCCCGGATTTTCTGCTCCAACACGGCGTTCCGGTCGAGGGCAAGGAGTTCCGCATACCGCTTGGCCTCCTCGTCCTCCAACAAGTCCGCGAGCATCTCTCCCTCCGCCGGGTCGAGCAACAGCTCCGCCACAGCCTCCGCGGTTCTGCCTTTCACCTCGACGTAAATCTGGCCTTTGGCGTGCCGAGACCGCATCACGCGCATCGAGGGCGTCTGGGTGTCAATCCGGTCTGCGATGTCGAAGACCANAAGGTTGCGATGGGGCCTCCAGAAACGATCAAATTCCTCCGGGTCCAGCCGGATGATGTCAAACCGGGGCTCGTACTGCGGGAGCACGCGAACAGGACGGCGGAACACACTGTCCACTGCGGCATCAATCCCTCGGTTCCAGGCGCCCTGTGACACGACCATCACCACCTCGCCACTCGGGCCCACCTTGCCAGGCAGCATGGCAGCCCGGGCGGCGGCGGCCTCCTCCGGGCTGTCCGTGGATGGCCCTTGGCACCCTGTGAAAACGAAAGCCAATGCGGCCAGTGCGGGCCACAGCATGTGCAGCATCACGGCACGGGGGGAGTCAGCGCGAATCAGCATGGATGTAAAGTTTTTGTCCCACGCGGATCATGTCGCCGCGCAAGGAATTCCACTGCCTCAATTCCCGTACCGAAACACCGTGGCGCCGGGCAATGGTGCCCAGGACGTCTCCATTCCGAACCCGATACACTGTGACCTCAGGCTCGAACTTGACCTCCGGGGTCCGGTAGGGTTCCCACTCCAATGCCTCCGGCATGCCGTCGATGAAGGCACCCACGGCGCTTAGGGGCAAGACAATGGGCCATCCTCCACCAATCTCTCCCGGCACCACTTCCTTGCGGTATTGCGGATTGAGCTGGGCAATTTCTGCCACGGTCCGGCCCGTGACACGCGCAACCTGATCGAACCGGATGTTGCGGTGCACCACCACGGTGTCCAATGCAAATCGGGGAATGAGGGGCTCACTGGGGACAATGCCGCACTCCACCGGGTGCGCGAAGAGATAGGCCAATGCCACAATGGACGGCACGTACTTCGCCGTCTCGCGCGGCAAGAAGCGGCGAACGGTCCAGAAATCCCGGGACCGCGCCCTGCGGATGGCCTTGTTCACATTGCCTGGCCCTGCGTTGTACGCAGCCAAAGCCAAGTGCCAGTCCCCATCATAGATCTCATTGAGCCGCTTCAGAAACCGGCATGCTGCGTCCGTGGCCGCTTGTGGGTCGCGGCGCTGATCGACCCAGCTGTTGATCTCCAAATCTTGACGGCGCGCCGTGTTGTACATGAACTGCCACAATCCCGTCGCGCCCGCGCGGCTGCGTGCCAAGGGGTTCAATCCACTCTCGAGAACTGGCAAATACTTGAGTTCTGGAGGCAGGCCATGGCGGTCCAACGCCTCTTCGAACATGGGGAAATAATGGGCGGCCCGGCCCATCATACGCCCCAGGAAAATCGGCCGCCGCCGCATCATGAACGAGATGCGGTCGATCACGGCTCCGTGCGGGGCCAAATCCAATGCGCTCCTCCGATTGAGGTCGGCCAAATCGCGCAAAATCGCGGACGTGTCCAAACGGGCAGCGAGGGATTTGCTGTCCTCACCCGCATACCAAACGCCGCTGTCGCTGCTGAAACAATGTGCCTCGGCACACCATGCCGCCCACGCCGAATCCACGCGGGCCATCCAGGCAGAATCCAATGGTGCCGCAACCCCATCAACCTCACCCAGAGAGTCCGGAGCCACCGAATCGACGACCGCCACCCATGTCAAGCTGTCCGCCTGTGCTAGCACATCCGAGCACATCGAGGTCCAGGCCGCAAACAGGGCCCAGACACATCCGCCAAAACGCACGCAGCCCTCAGGCCTTGTCGGCGTCATTGTCGGACTTCTGGTCCTCTTGGGTTGCGTCCTTGAATTCCTTGACACCCCGGCCCAGGCCGCGCATCAACTCGGGAATCTTCCGGCCTCCGAATAACAAGAGGACGACCAGAACGATCAGAATGACTTGAGTAGGTCCAATGGCTCCCATCCGATGGATTTTGGAGCGAAGTTCGGCGAAAAGTCAACGTGTCCGCCAAAGAGGTTCTTCAACCCTCCAAGGCCACATTGTCAATGAGCCTCACCCCTCCCCAATGCGAAGCAATGAGCACCCTGCCAGGCCGGCCCTGCATCCGTTTCGGCTCCAGCGTTTCCGCATCCACCACAGCGAAATAATCCAACCTGTGCCCCGCCTGCTCCAGCAACTCGCCTTGCTTCTGAGCTTCCTCATCGGCTCCATCTGACCGAACCACAGACTGCAGCGCAGAGTACAGGGCTTTGGCCCCCTCGCGATCCTCGCTGCTCAAATGGACATTCCTGGAGCTCATCGCCAGGCCATCCTCCTCCCGGACCGTGGGCACAGGCACCACATCGAGTTCCGGAAACTCCAAAGCAGCCAGCCGACGGATGACCGCCAACTGCTGCCAATCCTTCTCCCCAAAATAGGCTGCCACCGGGTTGGTCGCTTCAAACAAGGCGCGAACCACAGCCACCACACCGTCAAAGTGCCCCGGGCGGTGGGCCGCCTCCCACAATCGGGTCAGCGCACCATAATCGGAGGGTTCCGCCCGGCCGGGCACCCCTTTCGGATACATCTCCTCTGACGTTGGAAACACCACGGCATCCGCGCCACAACAGCGCGCAAGGTCCACGTCTGCATCCTGTGTCCGCGGATATTTGGACAAGTCTGACGCATCATTGAATTGGGTCGGGTTCACATACACACTGACCACAACGTGCCCGTCATCACCGGCCGCCTGACGCGCCGCTTGGATGAGGGCGCCATGTCCATCGTGCAAGGCGCCCATGGTGGGCACGAAGTGGACCGCGGACTTTTGGGTGACAGAAAAACACCCTGTTCTCCAAGCGTGGAAGCTGCTCATAACCAACATGTCCAGTTCGGATAGAGAAAAATGAGACGGCCGTGAAGGCCACACAAGACCGCGTTAACGACTGTCAACGCTCACGAATTCCAAGGGGCGAAAGTACCGGAATCCCTTGAAAAACCCGGCCTTTTCGCTTATATTTGAGCAAGCCTGTATTATTTCCTGGAGATCCATGAGCAAGACCCGCATCCTTTACGTTAGTCAAGCAATTCAACCCTTTCTCCCGGAAAGCCCCATCAGCAAGGCTGCCCGGCAAATCCCCCAAGGCATCCACGAGCGCGGCCGCGAAATCCGCGTTTTCATGCCCCGTTTCGGCGTCATCAACGAGCGCCGTCACCAGTTGCACGAGGTCATTCGCCTGAGTGGCATGAACCTCAACGTCAACGATACGGATCACCCACTCATTATCAAGGTGGCCTCCATTCCGACCGCTCGGATGCAGGTGTATTTCATCGACAACGAGCACTTCTTCAAAAAGAAAGTCACCTGGTTTGATGCCAAGGACAAGCTGGTCGCCGACAACGACGAACGCGCCATCTTCTTCGCACGCGGTGTGCTGGAAACCGTCCGCAAACTGAGCTGGGCTCCAGACATCATTCACTGCCACGGCTGGATGGCCTCCCTCGTGCCTCTCTACCTCAAGGAGCTCTTCAAGGACGACGCCCACTTCGAAAACACGAAGGTGGTCACGAGCCTGTATGATGAAGGGTTCAATGGGACCTTGAATGGCAGCCTGAACGAAAAGATTGCCTTTGATGGCATCGGTGCGGACAAGGTGGAGTCCATGAAGCTCCCCACGTTCGACGCCCTGAACAAATTGGCCATGTCCTACTCCGACGCCGTCATTGCCGGCTCTGAGACCCTGAGCGATGAGACCCAAGCAGCTTGGGACGCCATGGACTGCCCGAAGATGCCCTACTTCGAATCCGCCCTCGCCGCCGCCGAAGTCGCCAACTTCTACGATACGATTCTCGAGGGAAAGGAGGTGGCCGTTGAGGGTTGACCCCCTGACGCCGTCCCACTTATTGTGAACACCCGTCCAATTTCGATTGGAAAACGGGTGCCTTGACGGCCATCCTGTGCGACCTTTCGCATCGATTCACTCCCGCATGCGCTTGACACGCGTCCTTTTCCTGTTCGCCTTCGTTGCCCTCTGTGCAGCGGGCTGTCGCAAGCCCGACGGCGGCCTGGGGCTTGGGCTTCAGCCTGAAGGGGAGTTGCTCGATCTGCGCACGGACACCCTTCCCTTCGCCATCGACATGATCGCGGTCGATTCGCTTCGCACCGACGAGCGGAGCCGATTGCTTCTGGGTACCACGATCGACCCCATCAGCGGGTTGACTTCAGCCTATTTCTCGACAGAACTGCGTTTGTCCCAAACCGCAGTGGATTTTGGCACAACGCCCCTGTGCGACAGCGTGGAATTCATCCTGCGGTTCAATGGCCCATCCTACGGGCTCAACAGCGACCAGTATCTCGTGGTCGAGCAACTGTCCGACACCATTTCCATCGACAGCGCCTATTACGCCCAAGACATTCCCGCCACGATTCCGATCAACCTTGTGGACGCTGGATCGCAGCCCGTCCAAATGCACCCGTCAAGGGAATTGATCGTCGGCAACGACACCCTCAGCGCCCAAGTCCGCGTGATGCTGGATCCAGGCTTTGGCCAATCCTTGCTCGATGCAGACTCCGCTGTTTATGCCTCCAATGCAGACTGGCGCGCGTGGTTCAAGGGCCTCCAAGTGAAGTCGGAAAGCGGCGGCGGCGGCATCGTCAGCCTGGAGCCCAATGCCGGAGTCAGCTACATGCGGCTGCACTACCACAACACCACGGACACCACGACTTACGACTTCATCCTCAACGCCAATGCCGCCCGCATTGGACACTTCCGTCACGTCTGGTCGCCCGAATTCCAGGCGCTCAACGACAGCCTTCCAACCTCCGAAACCGAGCGCGTCGCACTCGTCGGTGCAGGTGGGTCCTACCTCCGGCTTGATCTCTCCGGGCTCGACAGCCTCGACGCTCCGGAAGGTGCCGTCGTCAACCGCGCCGAAGTCGTCCTTCCCTTGGTCGACGCGCCGTCCAAACTTCCACGCCCCGCCATCCTGACCGCCTTTCTGAAGAACGAAAGCGGTGGACTCGAGCTGGCACCGGAGGCCGGTGCACCGGGCGTCACGTTCGGCGGCGCCTACGACGCCACACGAAACGCCTATGTGCTCAACTTCCCGGTTTCTGCCCAGCGGAGACTCAATGGAGAGGAAGCCCGACCCTACATCTACCTCTACTCCGAACTGTCGTCGATTGCATTGGAACAAGTGGTCTTCAAAACCCCCGTTTCCACCTCGGAAGCGACGTTTGTCGTGACCTGGTCAGACTGACCTCAGCCAGTAGGCCAACCTTATCTTTCCACCATGTGCGGAATCGTTGGATACCTCGGAGAGCAGCAAGCATTCCCCTTGCTCATCAAAGGCCTCAAGCGCCTGGAATACCGAGGATATGACAGCGCCGGCATCGCCGTCATCGGGGCCGGGTCCGATCTCGAACATCACCGCCGGAAAGGCAAGGTGGACGACCTATTGACCCACATCGGCGACCACGTTCCGGTGGGCACCCTGGGCATCGGGCACACCCGCTGGGCCACCCACGGCGCCCCCAATGATGCCAACGCACACCCGCACCTCAGTGGAGACGGACAACTCGCCCTCATCCACAACGGCATCATCGAGAACTACCACGCGTTGAAAGAGACCCTCACCAAACGGGGTCACAGCTTTCACAGCGACACGGACACCGAAGTCCTGGTTCACCTCATCGAGGAAGTCCTTCGCAACAGCGAAGACCTCGACTTGTTTGAAGCCACCCGGATCGCGCTCGATGAAGTGGTCGGCGCCTACGCCATCGCCGTCATGGACGTCGCCCGGCCTGACGAATTGGTCCTGGCCCGGAAATCCAGTCCATTGGTCATCGGCATTGGAGAGGGCGAATTCTTCATCGCCTCCGACGCCACCCCCATCGTGGAGTACACCAAGAATGTCGTGTACCTCGAAGACGAGGAAGTGGCCCGGCTCTCTTTGACCGAGGGGCTGAAAATCCGCACCATCGCCAACCACAAGGTGACCCCGGTCATCACGGAGCTCGAAATGGCACTCGAGTCCATCGAAAAAGGGGGATACGAGCACTTCATGCTCAAGGAAATCCACGAGCAACCGCGGTCCATTGCCGATTGCCTGCGCGGACGTCTGCGGCTCAGCCAGAGCACAATTCGAATGGCCGGCATCGACGACCACGAAACCATGTGGGCGGAAGCGCGCCGGCTCATCATCGTGGCGTGTGGAACCAGCTGGCACGCCGGTCTCATCGCGGAATACATGTTCGAGGAGTTCGCCCGCATCCCGGTCGAAGTCGAATATGCAAGCGAGTTCCGGTATCGCAATCCGGTCATCGATGAGAACGACATCCTCATCGCCATCAGCCAGTCCGGGGAAACCGCAGACACCTTGGCGGCCATCCGAATGGCCAAGGAGCAAGGTGCCCACGTCTTCGGCATCTGCAATGTCGTGGGGTCCAGCATTTCCAGGGAAGCCCACAGCGGCGCCTACACCCACGCTGGACCTGAAATCGGAGTGGCCTCCACCAAGGCCTTCACGGCCCAATTGACGGTTCTGGCCCTCGTGGCCATGCGCGTGGGCCAACTCCGCGACAGCCTCGACCCGCAGCGTCTCAATCGCCTCATGGTGGAGCTCAACGAGATCCCGGAAAAGGTCGAGGCCATCCTCGCCAAGGAGCCCGCCATCCGGGACATCGCGTCAGCCTACAAAGGGGCGACCAACGCCCTGTTCCTGGGACGGGGATACAACTTCCCAGTGGCACTGGAAGGCGCACTCAAACTCAAGGAAATCAGCTACATCCACGCCGAAGGGTATCCCGCGGCGGAGATGAAGCACGGCCCCATTGCCTTNATCGATGAAAACATGCCCGTCTTCATCGTGGCCACACAGGATGCCCACTACGAAAAAGTCCTCTCCAACATTCAGGAGGTCAAGGCCCGCGGCGGTCACATCATCGCACTCGTGACCCGAGGAGACACAGAAGTCGCCCGCATTGCGGACCACGTGATTGAAGTGCACCGTTCTGACGACGCATTGGTTCCGATGCTGAGCACCGTTCCCTTCCAACTGCTCAGCTACCACATCGCCGTCATGCTCGACCGCAACGTGGATCAGCCGCGCAACCTCGCCAAGAGCGTCACGGTCGAGTGATGCCGTCTGCCAGTTCGGCCAGCCGGTCCAGCATCTGCGTCAAATCCTCTGATTCCGTCAAGGGGTTCATCAGCGTGCAGCGCAACCACGCTTTCCCGCCAAATCGGGTCTGAACCACATATTGGGGACCCTCTTCCAAGTGCTTGCGCCGAAGCGTCTGGGTGAATTGGTCCTGTGCAACAGGTGTGGCATCTCGCACCGCATCCGGCAAGCAACGGAAGCACACGATGTTGGCCTCTGGCTTCATGGCCAACTCAAAGTCTGAGCGCCCTTGGATCTGATGGGCCAATTCGCGCCCGAGGCCGAACAAGCGGTCCACGAGGTGTCCCCAGATGTCTTCCCCGTGTTCTTCCAGCACAGCCGCTACCCGGGTGCTGAGCATGCGTTTGGTGCATTCAAACGTCCGCTTTCCAAAATTCCACCACTCTGGCTCCTCCGCATCGCTCCAGAGGTACTCCGCAGCTTGGGTGAACGGGAGGAAGCTGTGGTCGTGCCGGCCATAAAAGAGGCCCGTGCACAAGGCCGGGACCCCCATGATCTTGTGGAAGTCCATGGCCACGCTGTGCGCCCGCTCCATGCCGCTGACGAGGTGCCGGTGGGTCTCACTGAACACCGCCGGTGCGCCATGCGCCCCATCCACGTGGAACCAAAGCCCTTCCTTTTCGGCAAAGTCAGCCAGGAGATTCAGGTTGTCGTAGGCACCACTGCTCGTGGTACAAGCACTGCCCACCACCGCCACCACCCGTCGGCCCGCGGCCCGCAAGTCCGCCAAAGCACGCTCAAGGCCGTCCGCCGTGATGTGATGGTGGTCGTCCGTGTCCACCAGTCCCACGCCCGATTCTCCCCATCCCATGGTGCGGACAGCGCGGTCAACGCAGTAGTGGGCTTGTTCTGACACCAGCACAGCGCCTAGGCCATCGTCTCCATCCTGCCACGGGTCGTGCTCCGGTCCGCTGTGCCACCTGCGGGCAGCCAGCAAGGCCACCAAATTGGCCAGGGTACCGCCGTGACACATCACACCACCGCACCCCTCCGGCATGCCCATCCGGCGACCCAAACGCGACATGAGCACCTCCTCCATCGCAGAATTCGTCGGACCCATCTCGTAGATGGCCCCCCCGTTGTTGAGCAGGTCGGTGACCATGCCCACCAACGCGGCCTCCGGAAACGGCACCGCCACCTGGTGTCCCATGTAACGGGGGTCCTGCAAGCGGTTGGAGCGTGCGATCACCTCGCGCATCAGCGCGGGCAGTCCTTGCGGCTGGTCAAGTCGCGTCTGCCAATGGGCGCGCTCCACCTCGGGCTCCGTCCAAGGCATGGAGACCTCGTTGGATTGTGATTGGGCGCGCTGGAGATGGTGGACCAGATCATCCAAGACCTCTTGGCCCAACCGCGCGAACCGCTTTGGGTCGTATGCCGCGACTAACGCCGGGTGAATGGGCTTCAACATGCCTCGAAAATCCGCAGAAAATCCCCGGTTCACACAGCTTTGGGAAGCCGTGTCAACCCTTTTCAGGAAAAGCAGTCCACATTCTCATTTGTGGAAAAAGCGTGGATATGTCCAAATCGGTCCACGGAATTGCTTTTCTTGCGGCCGAAATCCATTTCTGAACCTACAAGATGAAGCACATCCTGTCTGCCCTCGCCCTGGTTGCCCTTTTCGCAGTCACGGCCAACGCCCAGAAGCAATTCGGTGGCGAGCACAACATCGAACTCCAGTTCACGCCGCTTGGTGACAGCCCCGTTGACGGCACCACCATCAAGTACCGGAACTTCACCGACGAAGAGTCCGCGTTCCGCTTGAGCGTGACCTTCAACAGCACCAACGACAAGTCCATCGGATTCCGTGAATTCGACTTCAACGGAGTTGGTCGTCCGGAGCCTTACTTCAGCACCATGCCAGACGGCACGATCATCGAAGGGGGTATTCCTGCCATCGCTGGCGCTTACGTGACCTCAGGTGACGACGAGATCCCGAGCCCGGACCTGTACGACACGTTCAGCCAGAGCACCTGGATGATCGCACCGGGTTACGAGAAGCACTTCGATGCTGGCGGTGACCGCCTCAGCCCATACGTCGGTTTCGAGATCGGCTACGGTGTGAGCAGCTCCTCCTTCGAGCAGGAGTTCTGGAGCGCAGACGACGAAAACCAAGTCGGTGACCAGGACCAGTACATCGTCTGGACCCAGACCATCAGCCAGAGCGCCAGCATGTTCAAGGTCGGCCTCGTGACCGGTTTCGACGCCTACATTACCGACTACCTCTACATGGGTGCGGAGTGCGGCCTCGGCTTCATGAGCTCCAAAGTCAATGACATGGAGATCGCCGCGACCGACAACGTAGCGTACAACCTCTTCTGGGGAACGCAGAACGCCGTCGACCCGAGCGACCTCACCGAAATGCCGGCTCCCATCCAGGGTAGCGTGGACCTCGTCGGTCATGCCTACAGCGGCCAACACCCGGCCAACATCAACGATCGTCCTTTCTGGACCGGTACGCAGCAGGGTGGCGCCCTCGGAACCCAGTTCCAGGCTCAGCTCCGCCTCGGCTACCTCTTCCAGTAATCGGAAGCCAACCTTATCCGGAAAGCCCTGCCCTCAACGGCGGGGCTTTTCTTTTGCTCGAAGTTGTCCCGGTGACCGAGCCGTAGCAACTTCACCCCATGAGCCTGCGCATTGAATTGGACCACGGTGGTCACACTTGGACGGCTTCTGGTTCTCCCTTGGACCTGAGTGTTCCCGTCAACCCCCATTCAGGACTGCCCAGAGCTTGGTACCAGGGACCTGCAACAGCTGAACCCGTGCGCTCCGAAGGTTGGACCGGATCGGTCGCCGAAGGGGGCAGCGTCAATTTCCGGGACATCACCTTCAACCCGCATGCTCACGGCACGCACACCGAGACCCGCGAGCACATCCGGGACGCCTTCCACCCCATCGATGCGCTGGCCCGTTCAGGCGCACTGCCCTTTTTGATGCCGGCCCTGCTGGTGGATGCGCAGCCTGAACAACGCAGCTCGGCCCACGGTGACGATTGGGTCGTTTCGATGGTCGCCTTGGAGTCCGCAGCTCCAGACGTGCAACGCTGGGCACCAAAAGCGCTCCTCCTTCGGTGCACCAACGGCGACGTGCAGCGCGACTGGAGCAACACCAACCCGCCTTACTTGGAGAACGGTTTTGGAGAACGACTCGTCGAACTCGGCATTGAGCACCTGCTCATCGATCTGCCCAGCGTTGACCGGGAAATCGACGGCGGCATTTTGAGGGCCCACAACGCCTTTTTCGGAGACGACCCGACCACCCGGCCCAACGCAACCATTTCAGAGCTCCTGTGCGTCCCTCAAGGCGCCTCCGCGGGCCCTGGCCTCCTTGCGTTACAAGTGTCGCCATTGGTCAACGATGCGGCCCCTTCCCGACCTCTTTGGTTTCCTTCGGTCGTTGAACCCNNTCCTTGATTCGAAAAAGCCTGGCCTCAAATCAGAACGAACTGAAGGAAGTCAGGCATCAAACAGGATTCGGAAAGCCGTGCCTGTAACGGAAATTGACTCGAATTCCACCCGCCATCCGTGGCGGTCACAAATCGCCTTGACGATGGCCAACCCCAAACCCGACCCACTTCCCCGGGTGGTGAATTGGGGCTCAAAAGCCCGCTCTGCGACTTCCTGAGGCATGCCCGGGCCGTCATCTTCCACTTCGATCATCTGCTCGGTCGCGCGGACCACCACCCGACTTCCCTTTTCCTCCACCGCCTGTTGCGCGTTGAGAATGAGGTTGCCGAGCATCCGGCGCAATTGATCCTCATCTGCCTCAATCGCCGCGTCAGATGCCATCTCCAGCACCAAGTCCTGACCCGCCCGTTGGTGCAAGCTGACCACCGATTCCAACACGGACCGAAGCGAAACACGGGCAACCTCGCCTTGCGGCAGGCGCGCCAATGTGCTGAACTCATCCGCGATGCGCACCAAAAGGTCGATCTGACCTTGCAGGGTCGCCGACAAGTCCACAATCTGTGAGCGCAATGCTTCTGCCTCCTGCGCCTCATCCATTGCCCGGCGCTCCAACTGCTGAATGCCCAGCTTCATGGGGGTCAATGGGTTCTTGATCTCGTGTGCCACCTGCATGGCCATCTCCCGCCATGCACTTTCCCGCTCCGTCTGAGCCAATGCCAATGCCGATGCCCGGGCCTTTTCCGCCATGCGGTTGTAGCGTTCCACCAATGTGGCAATCTCACCCGAACCCGAGGCCTCAAATCGCAGGGGCTCCACGCGTTCTTCCCGGCTCACGTCCATGCGTTCCATCAATGCGCCCAACCGCTCCAACGGGCGGGTGATGCTCTGGGTCAACAGCAGGGCCAGCCCCACCGCGACAACAAAAACCAACCCAAACACCCCGGCCAGACTCCACAGAAACGCATCGCGGCTGTCCCCCTCCAAACTCCGCGCCTCATAGCGCAGCGCCACCAACGCCACCGGCCGTTCGGCCTCATTGACCTGGTACCAATACGCGAGATAATCGCCATCCCCGACGGGCACCTCCAATCGTCCCGCACCTTGTGCCAAAGCGATGAGCACTTCCGGGTCCACCTCCGTGGGAAACCCGGTCAAACTGGGGGACTCCACGGAGGACGTGACGAACAGCGAGCCGTCCAGGCGGTACACGGCCAACGGCAAGCCCTGAACGGCTTCAATCTCCACAATGCGGTCCGCAAAGTCGCCCGGCATGACGGTCCAGCTCAACGACGTGGCCTCCACCGTCTCACCCACCACACCTCGCAACGCAAAGCCCAGGCTTTTGGCCACGGCCGCCTCCTTCCTGACCAAGCGGCCGGAATTGTACTCGGCGTCCAGCCGAGAGAAGCCAATGAGGGTCGCCGCTGCCACCAGGAAGATCCCCAGCGCAGTCACGGCGAGCATCGCCAGCAAGAGTTGTCGTCGTAAAGAGAGTCGGGACAAGAGTGTGGGGTCAGCCTTCCAGCGCTTCTGCGCCGCCCACAATCTCGAGAATTTCCGCGGTAATGGCCGCTTGACGGGCCTTGTTATAGCTCAACTTGAGATCGCGAAGCAATTCACCCGCGTTCTCCGTGGCTTTGTGCATGGCCGTCATCCGGGCGCCGTGCTCTGATGCATGGCTGTCCAACAGCGCCTTGTACAGCTGAATCTTCAGCGTATTCGGCACGATGTTCTCCGCAATCTCCTCGCGGCTGGGCTCGAAGATGTAATCCGCCGTCGTGGCCACGGTCTCAGCCGTGTCCACCACCGGGTTCTGCTCGATGGGCAGCATCTGCTCGCATTGGACATCCTGAACCGCAGCATTCACGAAGCGGTTGTAGAGGATCTCCACCCGGTCATACTTCCCGTTGCGGAAAGCCGCCATAATCTGCTCTGCGATGTCCGCCGTGTGCGCAAAGTCGAGGTTGTCGAAGATGCTATGCGGCGTCTCACCAAGGTCGAGTGTGGTGACGTTGTCCGTGCGGCGCAGGGCATCATTGGCTTTCTTACCCAAGCACAACACACCCACCTCCTTGTCCTTCAATTCGGACAACCGCTGGGTGGCCAGCTTAATGATGTTGTTGTTGAATGGGCCACACAATCCACGGTTGGACGTGATGGCCACCAGCAACACGCGCTTGACATCGCGCTCCTCAGCATACGGGTTCTCCGCACTGTCCAAGGAAGCACTCACATTGACCAGGATCTCCTGAAGCTTCTCAGCATACGGACGCATCTGGGTGATGGCATCCTGTGCACGGCGCAGCTTGGCTGCCGACACGAGCTTCATCGCCTGCGTGATCTGCCGGGTGGACCCGACAGAGGCGATGCGATTGCGTACTTCCTTGAGACCGGCCATGGTTGCTTAGCTGGCGAATTGCTGGCTCACCTCGGCTGCAGCAGCCTTCATGGTGGCTTGCGCCTCGTCGCTGTACTTGCCGGTCTTCAACTCGGCCATCGTGTCAGCGTGCTTGGTGCGCAGGTAGTCCAGGTAAGCGGTTTCAAACTCCTTCACGCGGTTCACAGGAACGTCCTTGAGGAGGTTCTTGGTACCTGCGAAAATGATGGCCGTCTGCTCCTCCACCGGCATCGGGGAGTTGAGATTCTGCTTGAGAATTTCCACGTTGCGCATGCCCTTGTCGAGCACGGCTTTGGTGGCGCTGTCTAGGTCGGAGCCGAACTTAGCAAAGGCCTCGAGCTCGCGGTACTGGGCCTGGTCCAGCTTCAGCGTACCGGAGACCTTCTTCATGGACTTGATCTGTGCCGAGCCACCCACTCGGCTCACGGAGATGCCGACGTTGATGGCCGGACGCACACCGGACAGGAAGAGGTTGCTCTCGAGGAAGATCTGGCCGTCCGTGATGGAAATCACGTTGGTCGGGATGTAGGCGGACACGTCACCAGCCTGCGTCTCGATGATCGGCAATGCCGTGAGGGATCCACCCCCTTTCACCATCGGGCGAATGCTCTCTGGCAAATCGTTCATGTCCTTCGCGATGCTGTCGTCCTTGATCACCTTGGCGGCGCGCTCGAGGAGGCGGCTGTGGAGGTAGAACACGTCTCCCGGGTAAGCCTCACGGCCCGGCGGGCGACGAAGGAGCAAGGACACCTCGCGGTAGGCCACAGCTTGCTTGGAGAGGTCGTCATAAACCGCCAATGCCGGGTTGCCCGTGTCACGGAAGAACTCGCCGATGGCGGCTCCGGTGAACGGTGCGTAGAACTGAAGCGGGGCCGGGTCAGATGCCGTAGCGGCCACCACCACCGTGTAGGCCATGGCACCGGCCTCCTCCAGCGTCTGCACGATGCCCGCCACAGTGGAGCCCTTCTGGCCCACAGCGACGTAGATGCAGAACACGGGCTCGCCGCGGTCGTAGAATTCTTTCTGGTTGATGATCGTGTCGATCGCCACCGTCGTCTTNCCGGTCTGGCGGTCGCCGATGATGAGCTCACGCTGGCCACGTCCAATCGGAATCATGGAGTCGATGGCCTTGATGCCCGTCTGCAGCGGCTCGTTCACCGGCTGACGGTAAATCACACCGGGCGCCTTGCGCTCCAGTGGCATTTCGTAGAGGTCCCCTTCGATGTGGCCCTTGCCGTCGATCGGCTCACCCAGGGTGTTGACTACGCGGCCCAACATGCCCTTGCCCACCTTGACCGAGGCAATCCGGTTGAGGCGCTTCACCGAGGAACCCTCCTTGAGTTCTCCGGAAGGCTCCAGCAATACGGCACCCACGTTGTCCTCCTCGAGGTTCAACGCGATGCCACGGACACCATTCTCGAACTCAATGAGCTCGCCGGCCTGCACATTGGACAGGCCGTAAATGCGGGCGATTCCGTCTCCGACCTGGAGCACGGTGCCGACCTCCTGCAGGTCAGCTTCGGTTTGGTTGCCGGCCAGCTGCTCACGCAGGATGGCGGATACTTCGGCGGGTTTGATCTGGGACATGAGGTGGGGATACGCTCAGTAAGCCGGTTCGTAGGGGTTGTTGGTGAGGTTNCGGTGCATGGTCCGAAGGGACTGGAACACCGAGGCGTCGATCATCCGGTCACCGACCCGCAGCTTGAAGCCGCCGATCAGGTGGGGATCGACCTTTTCCGACAATTCCACGCCTCCCTCGTGGATTTTGCCAATCAGGGTTTGAATTTCAGAGCGGCGGGNATCGTCCAACGGCACAGCCGTCGTGACTTCCGCCAACACGATACCGCGCTCCTCTCGCACCAGGGCGAGGAAAGCGTTGGCCATGTCTGCCAGCAAGCCGGCGCGGCCCTTGCGGGCCAATTGCGCCAGAAAAGCCGCCGTGAGGCTGTGCGCACCCGAGAACACGGAAGCCACGATGGCCTCCTTTTTCTCCGGGCGGACCACCGGGCTGGACAGCACCGCTGCCAATTCCCGGTTCTCACGCACCGCGTCAGACAAGACACGCATGTCTTGCTCGACAGCCTCCACCGCATTTTGCTCCTTGCTCAAGGAGAGCAGGGATTTTCCATAACGGCGGGCGACGGCTGTTGCTGACATCCGATCAGTTCAGTTTGGAGTCCGTGATCATCCGGCCGATGAGCTCCTGTTGGGAAGCCTCGTCCTTCAGTTCTTGACGCACCAGCTTCTCAGCTATGTCCAAGCTCAGCTTGGCCACTTCTGCCTTGAGCTCGGCCACGGCCGCGGCGCGCTCACCATCGATGGCCTGCTTGGCCTGGTCGATCATGCGCTCGCCCTCGTCCTTGGCTTGCTGCTTGGCGTCGGCCACGAGCTTGTCCGCCATGTCCCGCGCATCGCGGAGCATGCCGTCCCGCTCAGCACGGGCCTCCTGCAAGAGGCGCTCATTGTCCGCTTGAAGGTTCTCGATTTCCGCCCGGGCCTCCTTGGCCTTGTTGAGGGCGCCATCGATTTCCTCCTCGCGGTCCTTGAGACCTTGCAGAATGGGACCCCAGGCAAGACGGCGCAACAGGACCAACACCACCAAGAAGGAGATGGTGGACCAGAAGACCGTGCCTAAGGCTGTATTCAGCAGCGCTTCCATGGATCAACCAGGGCTTGCGCCCGAATCAGTTGGCGAGGAAGCAGACGATGATGGCGAACAGGGCAGCACCCTCGACGAGAGCAGCGGCCACAATCATATTCGCGCGAAGATCACCGCTGATTTCGGGTTGACGGGCCATCGATTCGAGGGCGCTGCCACCGATGCGGCCGATGCCGACACCAGCTCCAATTGCAGCGACACCTGCACCGATACCGGCGAGGCCCTTCGTGATGTTGGCGGCCTCCATGAGGATCATAGCGAGTTCCATGAGGAAAGGATTATGGGTTGTATTGGGTTGTGATCAATGATGGGCCTCCTGCGTCGCATCTCCGAAGTAGAGCGCGGCCAGAAGGGTGAAGACGTAAGCTTGAAGGAACGCCACCAGGAGTTCGATGAAGTACATGAAAATCATGAACGCCACCGAGAAGATGCCCGTTCCGACACCGGCGACGACATGTTGTCCGTAATCGCTGATGATGAAGACCAGGAAAGTCAAGGCCAAGATGATGATGTGACCCGCACCGATGTTGGCGGTGAGACGGATCATGAGGACGGTCGGCTTGAGCAGGATGCCCACAACCTCGACCGGAACGAGGATGAATTTGATGGGCAGCGGCACACCGGGAGGCCACAGGATGTGTCCCCAGTAGTGCTTGTTGCCGGACACCGTCGTGATGATGAACACGAACGTCGCCAGCGTCAGCGTCACGCCCACCGTGCCCGTCACATTGAACCCTCCGATGAAGGGAATCAGACCAAGCAGGTTGCAGAAGAAGATGAAGAAGAAGACCGTCAGCAGGAAAGGCAGGTAACGGCCCGCCTTCTTTTCTCCGATGCTCGGTACAGCCACCTCATCGCGGATGAAGAGAATGAGCGGCTCGAGGGCATTTTGCAATCCCTTCGGCGCTTGGCCCTTGCGCTTCTTGTACGCGGCGCCAACCCGAGGGAAGACCAGCAACATCAAGAAGATGACGACGAACATCCCGAAGACGCTCTTGCTGATGGAGAGGTCGTAGATCTGGGCGGCGTGACCACCGTGGTCTTCCGCGTGCAGGACCCCATTGCCATCGAGGTGATAGGTCAAGTGGGTCTTCTCGCTGTGGTAGGTGCCGCCACCGTGACCACCATGGGCAGTGTGGCCGTCTTCTGCCTCGCGTGCTTCGTGTCCAGCGTGGGCGGGGTCACCCATGCCATGGTCGCTCTCGTCGACGTGGTCCTCTCCGTGGTGCAGCAGGTGGACGCTGCTGAATACATCCAAACCATACCCTGGGACGTATGACAGGATGGGCAGGGGAATGTGCAATGCGCTGGGCCCATCTCCCCAAAGGTGGATGTCATGGGCGTCGGCGATGTGGTGAATGATAAATTCACCGGGGTTCGGTTTTCCACCCTCCGTTCCGGAAGCCTGCGCGATTCCGCAAAGGCCGAGGGCCAGGAACAGGCCGAGAAGGCCTTGGGTCAGTCGCTGTTTGCCCATGGAGGACAGGGTGAAATTCATCATCGCCGAAGCGAATTTGAGCGCGAAGATAGCCACCGGCCTCGTTCTGACCGACCACTTTTCACCCCAAAGGCACAGAACTATTCAGAGTCCAGCGTTGGTGGAATGTTGTGGCGCATAGATTCGGCCACCAAAACGGACGTGAAAGCCGCGTACAAGAGGTAGGTCGCGATGCCGAAATGCCGCGGATCCGGCGCGTCTGTCAAGACGTAAATCAGGATGCCCATGAGGACCAAGCCCATCTTGATGAGGGTCGCCATCATCACCTTGTTGACGAGCATCGCTGGTCGGGCACCCGGCTTGGGGCGGAGCATCCGCTCCAGCAACAGGTTGACCAGGGCCAGCGCCACAGCCACCCCTTGCAACGGAACGCGCACCGCATCCGTCAACAGCGGCTCTCCCAAGGTCGAGACGACCAACCATCCGGCCGCGAGAACCAGAGCATTCAACAGGTGGAATTTCATCGGTTCAAATCTCTCAGTACCACGGTCAGGGAAGCGGCCAGTCCCAACATGGCCCCCAGCACCGTCGCCCAAGCAACTCCGTGCCCCGCTCGGTCATCCCACAAGCTGCCCAACCAGGCGCCGCCACCGATGCCGGCCGCCAACGTGGCCGCCAAACCCATGTGGCGCATCGCACCTCTTCCGCCGTCAGGCTGTCTGCTGGAGGAGCCCTTCATCTTGGACCTGGGTCATCCGCGGCGCATCCACGGTCANCTCGTTCTCCTCGCCGGAGTCCAGCTTGCACAACCCATCGATGCGGGCACCGGCTTCCACAGCCATCCGACCGTATCGAATTTCGCCCTCGACTTCAGCCGTCGCCTTCAGGCTCAGCAGCCCTGTCACCCGCAAGTGTCCCAGGATGCGGCCCTCGGATTCACAATCGGCACACTCTACCGTGCCCTTCACGAAGCCGGTCGACCCAATGACCAAACGGCCCGACGTGCGGATGTCGCCGACGAAGCGTCCATCGATGCGGATGCTGCTCTCACTGTGGATGGCACCCTCCACCACCGTCCCCTCGACGATCCGGTTGATGCCCTGCTCCATGCTCACGTTCGCGTTGCGGTTTCTGGCCATGTCAGCGTGAATTTCTGCGCTTATTCGTCAAGGTACGCCTGCTCGAAGAATTCGAAGTACCCGTCAATGTCCTTTCCCTTGAACAGCTCTACGTAGTTCTCCGTGTGGATGACGAACAACTTGAAGCCGCTGGTGTTCAGGTCGATCATCGACTCACGGTTGGATGTCAGCACCCGGAAATAGTCCATGGCGCGGTCCTTCCGGGCAAATTGCTTGACCAACACCAGTTGGTTTTCCCGGTCAATCAGGTTGCTCGTCACCTTGAGGTTGGCGCTTGCAAAAAACTGGCGGTTGAAGTCGGACAACAGGGCTTTCGTTTTGTCGCTTCCACCCTCCTTCACCGGAATCACCACTGCCAAGTAGTGCTCCAAGACCGGCTTGTCGGTGAAGTTTCCGAAGTCCGGCACCGAGGGGGCCGCGTCCGCCTTGTCCTCTTTTTCAGCTGACCCATTCTGCCCCACGCCGAGGCCCTCCAAAATCTCGGCGGCGGCCAAGGCCTGGTCACTTGAGTCGCACGCCGTCACCACTTCTTCCAAGGCCGCAATGTAGTTGTCCCGACCACGGGCGCGGCCATCCAACCAACCGATGCACTGGGCGCGCAGGAAACGATACCGACACTCTTGCGTGTGGTTCGGCACAGTATCCAGCATCGCGTTGACTTCCGAGAGAATGGCTGGGTAATCTTTCTGGGCGTAATACCGAATCAAGTGTGCTTCATAGGCCGCGAGCTCATCGATGCGGCGCTGTTCCTCAAAGTCCACGAAGTCCGGGTTCTCCACAAGCTGCGCCCACTCACTGTCCGGATACAACAGGGAAATCTGGTCGGCCCAATACTGCGAATTGCAGGTGCCGCAAAAAGGGTTCTGGTAATTCTCCGTCTCCTCCAGGAACAAGTAGGTCCGGTAAAGCTGATAGTGCGCCAAAGGGTGTTCTTCACTCTCCTCAAACCGGTCCAACAGGTCAACCCAAGCCTCAATGGCATTGTCGGTGTCCTCCAGCTTCTCCTTGTAAATCACCCCACTTTGATACACGGCCGTCGCTGTCTCGACATCGGCTACGGCGCGTTGTTCCTCACTGCACGGCAGGCTTTCGAGCAGCTCTTCCGGGGTCGGCAACGCTCCTCCACTGCCCAACAGGTCTGTTGCAGCCACATCGTCCGCCACGTCTTCAATCGTGCTGAACGCACCATTGAGCTTTCGGCTGCGGCGCCAATCGTCCTCCAGAGGGCGGTCTCCCCAACGATCGTAGAAATACGATTGACCGGACTCCCGAAGCCTCGGGTTGTAAGGCCAGAATGCCGTCGCCGCTCCCGGCACCGCCATGCTGGCCTGCAGGGCCTCCTCTGCCAAACGGGCCGCCTCCTCTGCCTCCCGTTCCTGCGCGAGACGCAAGTCCTCGATGATGTCCTCCATCCGCGAATACCGCGCATCTTCGTCGAGGTCGCAGAGCTCCGCCAAACTGTCGTTGCGGACAATCACGGTCAATTGCTCCACCAACTCCGTGAGGCTCATGGCGTTGTTCCGCACCTCGGCAAACCGGGGGTGGTCCTCGTCCATGTTGGCCAAAGTGCTGTCGTAGTACGCTTGGGCCAATTCGTATTCCCGGTCTTCCAAATGCAAGTCTGCCAACGCGAGGAAACTCTTCATGCGGGGGCGGCGATTGCCACTGTTCTCGGCCAAGGCGTCCCTGAGGTACGACATGCCCTCCTCCCTGTTCAGCTCTTCCAATTCGATCTGAGCCAGCGCGTAGTAGATCTGATCGCGGTAGGCTTCATTCTTGTCGTCCTCGAGCATGTCGAAGAACAGCTCCACAATCTCCTCGCTGTCTCCACGGCGACGGTCAAAGGCCAGCGCCTGCTGCATCCTCGCCTGGAACTCCATTTCATACGGCGTCCGCAGCTTGACCACCTCCTCGAACAGCTCGATGGCCTCCCGGTTGCTCCCGTATTCACGCTTGAGCTGGGCCAGGACAAACAACGGACGAGCACGCTCCCGCTTGGGCTNGATCTTGGGAATGGCGCGCTCGATGGACCGCATCGCTTCCTCCACGTTGTCCTGAGACAAGTTGAATTCTGCTTGAACCAAAAAAGCGTCTGCCCGCAAGGCGTCGGACGCGTCCCGTTCCCCTACGGCCTTCAGCAAAGCACTGTTGGCCTTGACCATGTTACCCATGGCCATGTAGGTGCGCGCCAACCACGCGCCAGCCGCCACTTGACTGTCCGGCTCCTTGTGCTTGCGCTGCAGGTATTTGAAGACCTCCTCGGCCTTGACCAAATCCCCCTTGTAAAAGTGGCCCTTGCCAATCAACGTGTAGTTGTCGTCGATCCAACGGTTGAGCTGCGGGCGCTTGAAATCCTTCTGCTGGCTGCGCGGCGGCGTCATCGCATGCCGGTCCACCACCCGAGAGCACTTCTCGATGGCGCGCTCCATCAAGGGGTAGAGAAATTCAGCCTGGTCTTCTGTCCCGTAGAGAAAAATCGGAATGACCTCATCCCAATCCTCTTCGTGGGTCTCCGCCAGTTTCGCATCGGCTTCCTCCATCGCGAGGCGGGCAAAGTGGAACCCGTTGAAGCGGGATGTCGTGTTGTGATATGCCCGGTAAAACCGACCGTCACGCTGGGTCGTACATCCCACCAGCACTGTGACAACCACCAACAGAACCAGCCCCAGGGAGGAGCTTGGTTGAAGGCGGGACACAAGGGATCGAAGGGGCGATCGAAGCATGAGGCGAGGTGTTCCGTGGGGGCCAACCCGAAAGCCGCGAAAATATTGCATTCCGCGTCCGCCACAGACAAAAAAGCCAGCGCATCCATGCGTTGTCGACCATCTTTGTGGTGGACATGGCCGAGCGCAAGACCCCAAACTCTAACCGAAGCGGATCCCCGTCCGACCGCAAATTCCGCCTCATCCTTCAGGAGGAAGGAACGTTTGCTGAGCGTTGGTCCATGCGGATTCAGCCGGGCCAGATCCGCGCCCTCGCCGCCATGTCCGTCCTGCTCGTTGCCGCATTGACCTACGCCTTGGTGGCCTTGACCCCACTGCGGGAGACCGCTGTTCCGGGCTACGTGTCCACCGAAACCCGGGCCATGCAGGAGGAAGCGATGCACACCGCAGATTCGCTCTCACAGGTTCTGGCCATGCAAGGCCGTTACATCCAAAATCTAAGAGCCGTGCTCATGGGGAAGCTGCCCGCTGGCGCCCTTAAAACAATCGCTGACGTCGCCCCAAACCCCAACACCCCAGCGCCCACCCTCTCCCCACAATCTGGAGAGGCCTTGGAGGACCTGCGGAACCGAGTTGAAGAAGAAGATGCTTTTGCCATCGGCTCACCCAGCAGCCTGGATGAATCCGGGCTTTGGATCCCCCCTGTCGATGGGCGGATTTCCGCACCATGGAATCCTGGAATTGACCACTTGGGCGTGGACATGGTCGCACCAGAAAACAGTCCGGTCAAGGCTGTGGGCGATGGCACGGTCATCTTCTCCGGCTTCACCGCAGGCGGCGGACACACCGTGCTGATTCAACATCCCGGAGACCGCATCTCCGTGTACATGCACAACAGCCGCATCGAAGTGGCCGCTGGAGACCGGGTTCGCCAGGGCGAAATGGTGGCTGTGATCGGAGACAGTGGAGACCACAGTACGGGACCCCATCTCCATTTCGAATGGTGGGAGTCCGGCGTGGCCATTGACCCGCAACTGCGGGTTTCCTTGGACTGAGCGCGCCTCGAATCAGGCCTCGACACCCGCCCCGTTCCAATCCATCATCCGGCGGAATTCTGCGATGCGGGCGTCCAATGCCTCACGCGTGACCGCGCGAATGCCTTCTGTTCCGAACGCTTCACAGGTGAAGCTGGCCAACGCACTGCCCACTACGATGCCCTGCTTCAGCGTCTCGAAATCAGTGCTGCCTGTGCGTGCCACGTGGGCAATGAAACCTCCGGCAAACGTGTCCCCAGCGCCCGTCGGGTCCACCACGTCCTCCAAGGGGAGGGCCGGACAGAAAAAATACTGCAGCTTTCCTCCTTCCTCGTGGAAGAGCAACGCTCCATGCTCCCCCTTCTTGATGACGAGGTAACGCGGACCCATGGCGAGAATCGCACGGGCCGCCTTGATCAAGCTCCGCTCACCGCTGAGCTGACGGGCTTCTTCATCATTGATGGTCAACACATCCACGCGGGCAATCACCGCCTTCAGCGGCTCCATTGCGATGTCCATCCAGAAGTTCATGGTGTCCAACACCACCAGTTCCGGGCGCTCGGTCATTTGGTCGAGGACGGATGCCTGCAGGTTCGGGTCAATGTTGCCCAGCATCAGGTATTTCGCACCGCGCCATGCCGCTGGAATTTCAGGGTTGAAATCCGCCAGCACATTGAGTTCCGTCTCCAGCGTATCCCGACCGTTCATGTCCATGTGGTACGACCCTGCCCAGAAAAAGCTCTTCCCCCCTACTGGACGGTCAATGCCTTCCAATGCCATACCCGCTTGCGACATCAGGTCGAGTTCGGATTGCTGGAAGTCTTCTCCGATCACGCTGACCAAACCTGTTCCCACCCCAAGGCGGCTGGCTGACCAGCCGATGTAGGTGCCCGCACCCCCGACGATGCGCGCGCGTTCGCCAAAAGGCGTCTTGATGGAATCAAAGGCGACGGTGCCCACCACCACCACAGAAGAGTCTGTCCAGCTCATGAAGAAGAAATTTGCGAGCGCGAAGGTAGGGGCCTCAGGAAGGCGGTGGGGCCGTTGCACCAAATGGGAACAACTCGTATCTTTGCGCACCCTTTGAGAGAAGGTATGAGCATTCCCCTATAGCTCAGCTGGTTAGAGCGACTGACTGTTAATCAGTAGGTCCCTGGTTCAAGTCCAGGTGGGGGAGCAACAAAAAACCCCGGGTTCGTCCCGGGGTTTTTCGTTATCCAACGTGCTCGGCTTCACAGCAGGTTGATGCGGCTGGCCAAAATGTCCTTGTAACTACCGCCAATCGGAATCTCCTTCTCCATGCCCTTCACTTGGATCATGGAGTACTTGATGCTGTGGATGGCGTCGAGGTTGACGATGTAGCTGCGGTGAACCCGCATGAAGCGGCGCTCGTTGAGCTTGTTCTCCACGTCCTTCATCGTGCTGTGAATCGTGAAGCTCTGCTCCGGCGTATGGACGACCACGTAGTCCTTCAGCGCCTCGATAAAGAGCAATTCATCATAATCCACTTTCATCAGCCGGCTGCGGTTCTTGACGAACAAGTATTCCGCCGTGTCCTTGTGCTCAGCCATATTCCGGAGGAACTCATTCTCAAGTCGGGCTTCCTGCTCCTTAGAGAATTTGTGCATCGCCATTTCGATGCTCGTCTGAAGGTCGACATCCTTGAACGGCTTGAGGATGTACCCGTGCGGCTCGGCCAGCTTCGCCTCGCCCAGCGTGCTCCGGTCAGCATAAGCCGTCAGGAAAATGATCGGCACATCCAAGGTGCGCTTGATTTCCTCTGCTGCTGCAATGCCATTCATATCGCCTTTCAGCATGATGTCCATCAGGACCACATCCGGGCGGTGGCGGACGGCCAGGTCGATGGCGTCTTCACCATTGTCAGCGGTGGCCACAACGTTGTAGCCGATTTTTTCAAGGGTTTGCTCAATGTCCTTGCGGACAATGCTTTCGTCCTCGGTAACAAGAATGTTGATGGCCATGGTGTCTACAGGTTCAGGTGTTGCTTGAGGGTCTAATCCTCAGAATCGTTCGATGGATGTCAAGGCTTCATCCGTCAAACAGGTTTTTTGGTCGCCTAAACTTAACCAAAAACTGCGTGCCTTTGTCGCTTTCCGCCGACAACTCCGCATCCAACTGTTCGGCCAGCGCTTGAACGAGGTACAATCCAAGCGAATCTCGTCCGCCCCAATCGAAGCCTTCAGGCAAGCCCACTCCGTCGTCCCGCACCTCAATTTGAATCTCCTCCTCCTCCGGGGAGTCCTCCGGCATGATGCACCGCAAACTCACCGTAATGGTCCCGCGTTCCCTTTCGGGAAACGCGTATTTCATCGCATTGGACACCCACTCATTCAAGATCAGTCCGCATGGAATGGCTTGATCCAGAGGAGCTTGGATGTTCTCCAGTTCCGTGATCAACTCCACCTGGGTCTCAGATTGATACCCCTGAATGATGTTGCCTGCGATGCGGGTCAAGTAGGACGGGAAACCGATGCTGGAGACGTCGGTGTTCTGATACAACGTCTCGTGGATGATGCTCATCGTGGAAACCCGGTTCTGGATTTCTTCCAACCCAGTGATTGCGGCCTCATCCTTGACAAACTTCTTCTGAAGGTTCAAGATGGAGTTGATAATCTGCAGATTGTTCTTCACCCGGTGGTGCACTTCCTGCAACAAGATTTCCTTCTCCTTCAACGCGTTTCGAATGGCGCGGTCAATGCGCTTCCTATCGGTGATATCGTAGGCGATCGCACTGATTTCCCGATCTCCTTCCGCGTTGTCGATGGGGTTCAAGAAGAGCTGCAACCAGCGCTTGCCGTCCTCATTCTTCTCCTCAGTCAACGCCCACTCAAAACGCTGGGGGCGTCCACTCAAAGCGCGCTCGAACCGGTCGCCCAGATCAAACCCATTGACCTCCTGACTCTCGGACACCTGACTTGACAAGGCTTGCGTCACGTCTTCCAGTTTCGCGGATGAATCGACATTGAGCCACAGGCGACAGTTGTGGTTGAGGCTGGTCAATTCGTGTCCAGACTTGGCCGTCCAAATGATGAAGTCCTCACCCGATTCGACAATGCTGCGAAGCTTGGCCGTGGCGCTGCGCAACGCCGCCTCCGCTGCAATTCTTTGCTCAATCTCCAGCGTCAATTGTTCGTTGGCCCCCTCCGCCATTTCAGCGCGGATGCGCTCTTGCATCAAGGCGTGGCGGTCCGTCACATCCGACAGGCTGACCTGGACGGCGGGCTGGCCATCAAAAATGGTCAGGCGCCATTGCAATGTCCAACGCGCCCCTTCTGGCAACTCGACCTCCAATTCCTCGACCTTTTTTCCATTGCGCGTGTCCTGGATGTTCTGCGCCAATTGAGCGGTGAGCGAAACGGGAAACAACGATGGAAACCGTTCGCCCTCCAGGCCTCGATCCAGCCCAANACCTTGTTCTGCAACCGGGTTGGCAAAGCGAATGACGTCGTCCACCAAAATAATAATGCCGTTAGGTGAACTCTGAACAAGCAGTCGAAATCGCTCGCGCTCCTGAATCAAGTCGTGCTCGATGCGCTTCCGATCACTGATGTCATACATCATCCAGACCTCACTTCCATCTTCCAAACGGCCCTTGCCGATGTCGAGGTGAAGCAGCTCACCATTGCGGTTGTTCAGAATCCAATCTCCCCGATCGAAGACACCGCTTCCTTCGATGGGCTCCAGGTTGCCCATCCGCCGAAGTCCAAGTTGTCCAATGGGGTCTCCAATGATTTCCTCGGGGTATTCCACCCCCATCATCGCCAAGAACCTGGAGTTGACATCCAAAATGACGTCGTCCTTCACCTGAACAATGGCCTCTTGAGCGGTGTCTGTCAATCGGCGGTAATGTGCCTCCCGATCCTGAAGGGCCTGCTGCCGGAATTGCTGCTCGCTGATGTCCGAGAGTTGAAGAATGTCCAACCCATCTTCTGGGCCACAGGACATCCGAATTTCAACCGGGAAACGCTTTCCTCCCTCCCGTTCCGCAACCAATTCCATGCGAAGGGGTGTCCTGTGCTCCCGAGTGACTTCCCGCCAGCGCAAATCGAAATACGACCGGTCCTCTTCTTTCCAATGGAGCCACGAGCCTTGGTCCAGTCTCAATCCCTTTGGAAACGCCGTTTGCTCCCAGCCAAACAAAAAGCAGGCTCGGGCATTGGCGAGAATCACGTCCTCACCACGGATCAAGAACAGGGCAGATGGCACCGCGTCCATCCACTCCATCGACCATCCAGCCGATTCACCTTCCCGTCCATGGATACTCATCGGTCCGTTTTGGCTCCGTTCACTTTGACAATGCGGCCGGCCTTGTATTGCCGAATCAGCTGCACCACACCATTCTCATCGAAATATCGCCAGATCCCGTCGCGCAATCCGCCCCGGTACGATCCAACCGATGCACGCCGCCCTGTTGGCCAGAACGTGGTGTGTTCTCCAGTTGGAATTCCAGCCACATACGCCCCTTCAAATCGAATCCGCCCTTCTCCATCCGTGTGGATCCATCGGCCATCCAAATCTCCATCGAGGTAGACCCCTTCCCTGCGGTCATCGCGCACATGCTCCACCCATGGCCCAACTTTCCTCCCGCGCTCGTAGGATCCCATGGCCAGCGTATCTCCAGCTGCACCCAATTCCAGGAAATCGCCATCCTCTCGGCCTTTGCGATACCGCTCATCGCGGTGCACCTGGCCATTGGGATGGTACCATGTCCATCGACCGTGCCATAAGTCCATGCGGAACCCACCTTCTTGTTCCAAGCGGCCATCCCGGGCATAGAATTGCCAATCTCCATCGCGCTTGCCTTCGAGATAGGAGCCCACCGCCTTAGGTGTTCCGTCAGGCCAGAATTCCGTCCACGGACCGGATCTGCGACCCATGCTGTCAAGCATTCCGGATGTCTGAAGCACACCGAATCGAAACACCTTGACCTCGACGAGGTGTCCCTCTTCATCGAAAAACCGGTGGGTGCCCATCGGTGTGTCTTCCCGCCAGGGCCCCTCTCGAGACACTTCACCATTGGGATGAAAGGCCTTGCGAAGGTCCAAGACCACCGCCTCTGGGGCGTCCTCCACTTCCTCGCCCCGATGGAAGGTCACAGTGCGCTCCAGGTCTCCCCTTCTGGAAAAGTATTTGAACACCCCTTCTTCCAGCCCCCGCTCATAAAGGCCTTCCTGCCTAACCTGGCCATTGGGCCAAAAAGTCATCCACTTGCCCGTTTTTCGATTCTGATCATCCAATCGATTCACCTCTTCCACCCAACGGAGCAAATCCTCTCGAAACCCCCTTCGCCGAAGGATGCGCCCTTGCTTCCCCTCTTCCACTGCATAATCCAGCGCCACCCCTTCCTTTTCCCCTCCAGACCAAGGAATCCTGGATCGAATCACACCGTCTGCATCATAACCTTCTTCCCAGCCTTGCAAGGTGTCCTGCACCCATGGCAACGTTCGAAGGCGAATTCCGGTCGTATCCCATTGGGTTTCGATGCCATCCTTGAGCCCAGATGCGTAGAAAAGCGTGGTTTGCACCCGGCCCTTTTCATCGTAAAACACCCATTCTCCCTCCAGCTGGCCTTGCCGCCAATTTCCTTCGCTCTTCCGCGTCCCGTCGGGAAAATAGGACACCCAATACCCCTCGGGAAGTCCATTCAAAAGCTGACCTTCACTGCTGATTGTGCCATCGGGATATCGGTATTGCACTTGGCTCGAGTCTTGAGCGCTCAGGCCGTGAACACCTGCCCAGCAGAGTCCCATCCAAACGCACATCCGAAACCGAGTCAGCATGACTGCAAGTTGCCACACCCAAGTGAACGACCACATCGGGTTTTTGGGTTTTTACCCGCACCATCTATTCTTTCTTCTTTCTAAAAAGAGATAGTAGATGTCATAGGTCTGTTGAAACTGGGGAAAATGCGTGGCGTCAAAATTTGGAGGCCATGGCCATCCACGGTCTTTGGGAATTCGTTCACCGTTCGTCCACAACCTTCAGATGCTGGAAATCAAGGAGAAAGCAGGGTTCTCCACAGTCAGGGTGCGATTGAGGACAAGGCACTTCTGGAGGAACTCGTGTCGCTGATGGCTGTTGGCATCCTCCATTTTGATGTGGGGAGGTATGGGAGAATTGGACCAGAAAACATGGCGATGGATTGGGGGTTTTGTACAAGCCTCCAAGAGGAGCAAATGCGCAAATCTTTTTTTGTCTGCGTTACCCACATGTTTTCGTGCGAATTCACAATCTGATGTGCATTCAGATTTCAGCCAGTTCGGCAGAACTTGTGACCATGCGGATACACTTGGCAAACGACCACGCAGCTGGTGACTTGCGGGCAGCTTTGATCTCCTGGCTTGAAGAGCGAAACATGGAAGTGGTGGACCACGGAACGCCGGATGGCAACAGCGTGGATTACCCGGATCACGCACACCCTCTGGCAGCTGGAGTCGCAGAGTCAGGGGACTTGGGCATCTTGATTTGCGGGTCGGCCAATGGCGTGGCCATGACGGCCAACAAGCACGAATCGATTCGGGCTGCCATTGCTTGGCGTCCAGACATCGCCCGCCTGGCTCGCGAACACAATGACGCCAACGTCCTCTGTTTGCCAGCCCGTTTCATTGCGGTGCCGGATGCACTGGACTGTGTGGACGTCTTCATTTACACCGAATTCGAAGGTGGCCGCCACGCGCGTCGCGTCGGTAAAATTGCCTGCTCATGAAACGCACGCTCTTCACTTGGACCATTTTGGCCCTGCCCCTTCTTGGATGGGGCCAAACCTTGGTGTACACCGATTCAGGTTTGACATGGGCCAACACGATCACGGCGGAAGACCTCAGTGATCACTTGTACGTCTTGGCAGCGGACAGCATGGAAGGTCGGGAGACCGGAAAGGAAGGTCAGCGAAAAGCTGCGGCCTACATCGCGTCGCATTTCGAAGCAGCAGGTTTGGAACCTGTGCAGGGGTCCTATTTCCAAGACGTACCCCTGAAGGTCAGTCAGTTGAAAGGAGGCATTCTCACCTGGGGTGGATCAAAATTGCTCTTCAAGAACGATTGGGTTCCTTACCCGGGCATTGAAGCATCGAATGTCGAGGGAGATGTGGTGTTTGCAGGGTACGGCATTCAAGATGAAGGTTGGGATGACTATGCAGGCCTGGATGTTCGGGGCCGCATGGTGGTGATGCTCGCTGGAGAGCCCGGAGATGAAGAGCGCGGTTTTGAATTGACCGGAACGGACCGCCCCAGCCGTTGGAGTCAGGATCGCAATGCGAAGCGTGAGCTGGCGGACAGTTTGGGGGCGTCCGCAGTATTGGTTGTGACCGAGGAATATGATGTTCTCAAGAGCCGGTTGGTGCCGTGGCTCAGCCGGGAGCGCATGCGGTTGGACGTGGACCGTGAAGGCGAGGGAACGGATTTGCCCACCTTGCTGATTTCTCAAGAAGCTCTTTTGGCCGTATCCGGTTGGAAGTCCACGAAGGTGGTGGAGAAGAAATGGCCGAAGCGAAAGCTGAAAAACACGATGTGGCCGGACGGAAAACTGTCGATTGCCCGCATGGATGACAAGGTCATGGCCACCAATGTCTGGGGATTGTTGCCGGGTACGGACAGCACCTTGGCCGATGAGATTGTCGTCCTCACGAGCCACTACGATCACGTCGGGGTGGATGCAGAAGGCCTCATATACAACGGTGCCGACGACGATGGCAGTGGAACCGTTTCCTTGCTGGAGAATGTGGAAGCTTGGACGGAGGCCTATCGCGCAGGCCAAGGCCCCCGGCGCTCCGTTCTGTTCATGGCGTTTGTGGGCGAGGAGAAAGGGTTGTTGGGATCAGAATGGTACAGCGACCACCCCGCATTTCCGTTGGAACAGCATGTCTGCGACCTCAACATGGACATGGTCGGCCGAGTGGATGAAGCCCATGTGGACGATGACCGGTACATCTACTTGATCGGCAGCGACAAATTGTCCAGCGAGTTGCACGCCATCAGCGAAGCTGTCAACGAGGCCCATGTCGGAATTGCGCTGGACTACACGTTCAATGCACCGGACGACCCCAACCGGTTCTACTACCGGAGCGACCACTACAACTTCGCCAAGCACAACATCCCGGTGATCTTTTATTTCAGCGGGGTGCACGAGGACTACCACGGTCCAGGGGACACGCCGGACAAGATCCTCTACCCCAAGATGGCCGAGATCGGAAGGTTGGTGTTCCTGACCTCATGGGAGGTGGCCAACCGGGATGGAAAGTTGTCTGTGGATCAGGTCAACGACTTTCCGTCGAACCGCTGACAGCAGCGGCAAACCGGGCGACCTCCAAGTCGTGGGCCGGTCCCATGGCCGGTCCGTTGAACCCGCTGTGAATCCAGGGCGCCCCTCCCCCACCGACGACAATGGTGGTTGGGAAACTGACCACGCGGTCGAGGAACGGCAAGGCGGCTTGAGCACGGGTTTTAGACGCCGGGCCGGTGAGAACAACGTGCCAACGATCGCCGAACCGGTCGAGGCCCATGTGATCGGAGTAGCGGGCCAACCTGTCCAAAGCCCGTTGCGTTCCACCTTCTTTGTCGAGTCCACGCTCAAAGGCGAGGGTGTGGACGTGCAGGGTCGGGTGCTGCTCCATCAGGGTGGCGAGCAGGCGGTGTTCATCCATGCAGTTTGGACACCACGACCCCATGATGCTGAGCACGTGAAGGTGGTCGGCGTTGCTGGCTTCCCAAGATGTGGAGTCGCCATCCAGCGCGATGCCGGCATAGAACACGGGCAACCCCGTCCATTCGGCCTTGGGCGCGGCTTCCAGAGCCGTGGTACCAGCATCCAATGGGGTGCCGTAAAAGGAGGTGGCATAATGGGTGCCGCTCCAGAAGGTGCCCGCTGAAAGGGAGCCATCGTCACCGAGGTTGGCAGCAAAACAGAAGAGGTGCGCGCCGTCGAATGTCTGCAGACGCAGGGTTCCATCGCCCTCAATGGAGCCGTGGAGGTAACGGAAGTCTCCTGTGGCGGTGGCGATGCTGCCCCGACAGGATGTGCCGCTTTGCTGAAGGAACAACTGGCCATACCACGGGTCATCTGCGCCAAATGTCAAGGCCCAGGACAGGGTATCTCCCGTCCAAGCAGGTGTGGTTTCGGCTTGTGTTTCCGCCTGCCATCGGACGGGGACGCGGTAGGTTCCGGGCCGGAGGACGTCCTGCCAGAAACCAGTGTCACTCTGCAGTGTCAAACGGCCGTCAAATACGGGAATCGCCCAGGTGGGGTCCAGAGAATCAGAGGGCTTCAGGGTCAAGGTCTCGTTGCTGTTGCGAAGAATCAGGGTGTCGCCCTGCCAAACGCCGGGAATGCGAACCTGTGTGGTGTCGTTCAACGAGAAGGTGAGGGTGCCGGTTGGGACGCGCTCCGAAGGGGCGTGCGACGGAGTCGAACAGGCGGAAAGCAGAATGACCATGACAGCCGAGGCCACCATGCTCATTCCAGAAGTGCAGTTNCGAAGCATCAAAGGTCGAACTTGATGCCTTGGGCGAGCGGAAGCTCCGTGCTGTAGTTGATCGTGTTGGTTTGCCGGCGCATGTACGACCTCCACGCGTCGCTGCCGGACTCTCGGCCGCCGCCGGTCTCCTTTTCACCACCAAAGGCACCGCCAATTTCAGCACCGCTCGTTCCGATGTTGACGTTGGCAATGCCACAATCGCTGCCCGCGGCAGACAGGAACAGCTCGGCGCTGCGGAGGTTGGTGGTCATGATGGCGGAGGACAACCCCTGCACCACTCCATTTTGCATGGCGATGGCCTCGTCGAGGGTGTCGTACTTCATGACGTACAGGATGGGGGCAAACGTCTCGTGCTGGACGATGGCCATGTCGTTGGTGGCCTCCGCAATGGCGGGCTTGACGTAACACCCGGACTCGTAGCCTTCTCCAGACAAGACGCCTCCTTCGACCAGGACGCGGCCACCTTGTTCCACCACCTGTTCGAGTGCGGATTGGTACATCTTGACGGCGTCGTGGTCGATGAGCGGCCCAACGTGGTTGTTCTCATCCAGCGGGTCTCCAATGCGCAATTGTCCGTACGCCTTGGTGATGGCGGCCACCACCTTGTCATAAATGCTGCTGTGAATGATGAGTCGACGGGTGGAGGTGCACCGCTGTCCGCAGGTTCCAACCGCACCGAACACCGTACCGGGAACCACCATTTTGAGGTCGGCATCGGGCTCGACAATGATGGCGTTGTTGCCGCCCAATTCGAGGAGGCTTTTGCCGAGTCGCGCCGCCACGGCCTGGGCGACGATCTTGCCCATGCGAATGGATCCGGTGGCCGAAATCAAGGCCACGCGCTTGTCGTGGGTCATCATTTCGCCGACGTTGTAGTCGCCCTGAATGATGCAGGACAGGCCCTCCGGAACGTGGTCCATGTCCCGGGTCACTTCATTCCAGATGTTCTGACATGCCACGGCAGTCAATGGCGTCTTTTCGGACGGCTTCCAGATGCAGGCGTTGCCGCAAACCCAAGCAAGGGCGGTGTTCCAGTTCCACACGGCGACNGGGAAGTTGAAGGCGCTGATGATGCCGACCACACCCAGGGGGTGCCACTGCTCGTACATGCGGTGTCCGGGACGCTCGGAGTGCATGGTCAGGCCGTAGAGCTGACGGGAAAGACCGACTGCGAAATCGCAGATGTCGATCATTTCCTGCACCTCGCCCAGGCCTTCCTGGAGGCTTTTGCCCATCTCATAGGAGACGAGGGCTCCGAGGGCGTCCTTGTGCTTCCGGAGCGCTTCACCGTAGAGGCGAACCACTTCACCGCGCTGGGGGGCGGGAACGTGCCGCCATGCCTGTCCTGCCTTGGTGGCAGCGGCAATGACTTGCTCATATGCCTCCGCATTGCAAACACCGGTGGCGCCAATCGTGGAACCATCCACGGGGCTGGTGCTGACAATGGCGTTGCCGAGTGCAGATTGAGTTTGACCGATTTGGACGCCGGCGTTTTCAGCCGAGAGTCCGAGTTGGTCGAAGTGGGGCTTCATGTTCATGATGGCAAAAATTCGTCGCGAAGGTACGGGGCGGCATCACGGAACACGAAGATTTGGTTAACTCTTTGATTTTTAGTTGTTTGTGTTTTTGGGGTTTCTCGGAAAACCGAGGGCAACACCTCCTCGTGAAGAGAACGTCGAAATTTGGGCCTCTCAGAGGCTGACTCAGTGTTCCACGTGGAACATGCGTTACCGGCCGAGGTAGACCATCAGCACAGAGAGGTCAGAGGCGGAGACGCCGCTGATGTTGCGCGCGGCCCCAAGGGTACCTGGTTTGTGCTCGGCAAGTTTCGTTCTGCCTTCCATGCTGAGGGATGTCATTCTGGCGTATTCCAAATCGGGGGGCAGAGTGAGTCCTTCCATTTCTCGCATTCGGTCAGCTTGTGCTTGCTCCTTCTCGATGTAACCCTTGTATTTGATCTGGGTCTCGGTCAGGTCGTACCAGGGAGCTGGGTGATGGCGGTTGTTGTTGAGGAGCTCTTGGTCGGTGTTCATGAGGTCCTGCAGGTGAATGTGGGGCCGGGACAGCAGTTGGTTCCAGCGGGTCTTCTGGCGAATGGGGCTGCTCCCGGCAGATTCGAGGGTGGCGTTGATGGAGTCTGGGGTGGCGGAGGAGGACTCGAGCTCCTTGGTCATGGATCGGATGGTGGCTTGTTTGTGCTCGAAATGCGCCCAATCCGAGTCGCCAATCAATCCCAAATCTCTGCCTTTTGGGGTCAGGCGTTGATCGGCGTTGTCTTGGCGCAGCAGGATGCGGTATTCAGCGCGACTGGTGAACATGCGGTAGGGCTCGTCGGTGCCCTTGGTCACGAGGTCATCAATGAGGACGCCGATGTAGGCTTCGTCTCTTCCAAGGGCAAACGGTGGTTTGTCTTGATTGGCGTGTGCGGCATTGATGCCTGCGATGAGGCCCTGACAGGCCGCTTCTTCGTATCCGGTAGTACCGTTGATTTGTCCTGCGAAATAGAGGTTGGGGAGGGCGCGGGTCTCAAGGGTATGGTGAAGCTGAGTGGGTGGGAAATAGTCGTATTCCACAGCATAGCCTGGTCGAAACATGCGGGCGTTTTGAAGCCCCGGAATCAATCGCATGGCGGCGAGTTGGGCCTCTTTGGGTAGTGACGTCGAAAAGCCGTTGAGGTAGGTTTCGACGGTGTGTCTGCCTTCCGGTTCAATGAAGATTTGGTGACGCTCTTTGTCTGCGAAGCGGTGAATTTTGTCTTCGATGCTGGGGCAGTACCGCGGTCCTTTTCCGGTAATGGCGCCTGAGAACAGTGGGCTGTCGTCGAGGCTGTTTCTCAGGGCGTCGTGAACTGCGGGGGTGGTGTAGGTGATGTGGCAGGGAAGCTGAGGCTCGTGGTTCGGCGATTCGAAATAGCTGAAGGCCTCGCTTGTGGCGTCGCCGTGTTGTGGTTCGCATTGGTTGTAGTCAATGCTGCGGCCGTCTATGCGCGGTGGTGTGCCGGTTTTCATGCGGCCTGTGATCAGGCCTGCAGCGCTGAGTTGATCCGTAATGCCTTCTGCTGCGCGTTCACCTGAGCGGCCACCTTGGAATTGTTGTTGCCCGAGGTGGATTCGGCCTTGGAGAAATGTACCTGAGGTCAGAATGGTTTTGTGGCCGCGAATGGTGATGCCCAATTGGGTTTGAACGCCGCACACTGTGTCGTTTTCAATGGCGAGGGCAGTGACCATGTCTTGCCAGAGGTGGATGTTGGGGTGGGCTTCTAGGGTCACTCGCCATTCTTGGGCAAAGGCATGCCGGTCGTTTTGAGTGCGCGGAGACCACATGGCGGGTCCTTTGGAGCGGTTGAGCATCCGGAATTGAACGGCGCTTCGGTCCGAGATCCTACCACTNAGGCCGCCGAGCGCATCGATTTCGCGAAGGATCTGTCCTTTGGCGACGCCGCCCATCGCGGGGTTGCAGCTCATGGCGCCAATGGTCGTGAGGTTCATGGAGATGAGCAGAACCTTTTGGTTCAGGCTGGCAGCGGCGTGGGCCGCCTCATTGCCGGCATGTCCGCCGCCAACCACGATGACGTCGTAGTGTTCAAGCATGGGTGTGTTCCACGTGGAACATGTTTAGAGGAAGGTGCGTGTGGAAAGGGCGTGATCTTCCGCGGCCCTCATGGCCTGTTGGGCGGAGGGTGTAATGTCGTCCAGGCCAATGAGGTGGAGAAGGCCATGAGCCATGACGCGGTGGAGTTCGTCTTGGGCGCGGGTGCCGTGTGCCTTGGCGTTGTCCCGAACGCGATCGATGGAAATGAGGATGTCTCCAGATAGCCCCTGTCCACTTGGCATGGGGAAGGTCAGAATATCGGTGTAATAGTGGTGATCGAGGTGCTGACCGTTCATGGCCAGCATGCGCTCGTCACTGCAAAACATGTAGTTCAGGTGAGCAATGCTGGCGCCATGATGCACTGAGATGTCAAAAAGCCAAGCGCGAATCGCCTGACGTTGGCGCAACCGAAACGCGGTGTCGTCGAAATGGAAGGAGATGCTGCTGGTGTCGTTCACGCGCTCGCAGTGGGCTGCGGAATGGCGGATTCAAAGCGGAGAATGGCCACGCGCCCCAGTTCTTCGAATTCACAACTGTCGGCCAGTTGCCGCATCAGGAAGACGCCGCGGCCGTTGGGCTTTTCGATGTTCTCGGGAGAGGTTGGATCTGGGATGTTTCCGAAGTCGAATCCGGGTCCCTGGTCGGTCACGCGGAACTCCAGGACTGGGCCGTCCGTTCGGACTTCGATGTCGACCATCTTGCTGGCATCCAGNTTGTTACCGTGGACAACGGCGTTGTTGACCGCCTCCGTCATGGCGATGAGGATTTCGCCATAGTGGGTCTCTTCGACGCCGAACTCCTCGCAGATGTCATTGATGAGGGACTCGACCTCTGTGATGCCCTCCATGCGGGAGGCGATGTGGATGTTTCTCACTGCAGCCATGGTCTGATTCAGTCCCGATTCTGGGGCTCCAAAGTATTGAAATAATCGTTGACCCTGAGCTTGTAGTAAGGGGTCAAGTCCGCAGGAACGGTGCGCAAAAGTTCGATTTCCTGGGCCTTCCGCCGTTGGTAGTCTTCGAGACTGGGCGGGATCTCGCGGGGAGTGTCGCTGGCAGTGCGGGATTCTCGCTCCTCTTTTTCGCCTCTGACGCGTTCCGCGTTTTCTGCCTTGAGCAGGCGGGTGAGAATGTCCTGCTGGCGATCGAGGGTGAGCTGATCCAACTCTCCGTTNACAATGTCCTTCTCGATCTCCTCCATTTCCTTGGCGATGTCTCCAAGGCCGTTTCCTTCGCTGGAGCCGTCTTCATTCAACTGCTTCCCAAGATCTTGCGTCATTTGGCGGATGGCTGCCTGTTGGGCGGCCATCTGAGCGAGTTCCTTGCTGAGTCCGCGTTGGCCATCCTGGCCTTTGCCCTCATTGAAGCCCTTCATCTTCTCCTTCATGCGCTCGAGCTGCTTGGACAAGGACTGCTGCATGCCCTTGATCTGTTTGGCGCTAGGAGAGGGCTTGGACCCACTGCCGCCCGGTTTCTCACAGTTTCCGGTGCCGGGTTTGTTGCAGCTGCTTTCGCTCTGCATCTGCTGGAGGACTTCATCGAGGAGCAGGGCGAGGTTGTTGAAGGAGGTCATCACGTACTGCTGATTGCTCGTGATGAGGTTGGTCTCGCGGTCGGTGAACCCGTCCAGCGCCTGGCCCATGTGCAGATTCACGAGGGAGATTTCGCGGTTGACGATGGATTGAAGCTGGGGAACACGCTTGCTCAAGGCGAACAGGCTGTCCTTGACCATTTCCGCGTCATCCTTGAGTTTGCGCTGGAGTTGGCCGTGGCGGACATAGCGAGGGTCGTCTTTTTGCGTGTTGCCCACAGCAGCCATGAGGTCCTCCTCGTCGAATGACAGGGTGATGATGTTCTCGAGTAGGGCGCGCAAGGCTTCCATGTCCTCTTCCGTGGACTCCTGCTCTTGCTGTTGCATGGCGCTGTCCATTTGTTGGGCCATCTGCTGCATCTTCTCGCCCGCGCTTTTCTGACTTGCTGACGCTTTTTTCTGTTTGCCGCTGTCGAGCTTCTCTCCGGCGTCTTGCATGTCCTGCACGATTTCCTCCTGCATCTCCTCCATCATGGGCATGCTGTTGGGGTTTTCGAGCTCCTCGTTGAGTTTCTCTGCGTCTTCCAGGGCCTCCTGGATCTTGTCAAACTCCTGATTGAGAGAGTCTTGCCTCGCTTTGAGCTCCTCCTCCGGGGTGTCCCCCTTTTCGGACTCCTCGGCCAGCGATTTCTGCTCCTCTGCGAGTTTCTCGAGGTCGGAAATGGCCTCCTCCATCTGTTGCTCCCATTGGAGCTGCCTGAATTGCTCCAGGGCGCGGTCCAGCTCCTGCTCGAGGGCTTCCTGGTCGAGGTCCATTTGCTCAAGCTGCTCTTCAATCTTCTCCTTGTCGCCGTCTTGCAGCTCTTCCATGAGCTCGCGCATTTCGTCGAACATCTGCTGGAGCTCGTCCGTCATGACCTCGTCCATCAGGCGTTGCAACTCCTCTTGCTTCTTGAGGATGTCTTCGTTGGGCGGAGCGAATTCGGATTGCTTCTCGTTCTTCTTCCGGTTCTCCTCCTGCATGTTGCGGACCTCTTCCTTGAGGGCTTCCTGTTGCTTGAGCAATTCTTCGAGGGCGGCTTTTTCCTCCCAGCCGAGCTCCTCTTCCTCCATGAGTTCGCGGCGGAGTTCCTGCATCTGTTCGCGCAGGCGGCGGGCTTCTTCGAGGTTCTCCTCCAGCGCGGCTGTGATGTCCGCGTCGGCGCTGTCGAGTTGCTGGGCGAGCTCTTCTGCTGTGGGAGCCTTGTGAATGAAGGTTCTGGAGCGGGTCATCTTGGGCCCGTTGACCCCGTCATTGTCGCGGACTTCGAACCAGTATTCCACTTCGTCTCCCAACCCGATTCCAGCGTCTGTCAGGTCCCACAGGTGGATGAACCCGTCTTCTCTCCGGCGGGGCCGATCGAGGGCCAACCGCTCTTCGGAACCGCCGCGGATGCGGTGGACAAAGTGCAGGCTGCTGAAACCGTAGTCGTCCTGAACAAGTCCGTTGAAGGCCACTTGATTGAAGGACAGGCTGTCGGCGATCTCGGCCACGCGGATGGTCGGTTTGCGGTCCGCGATGGAACGGAGCCGGTAGCGGACGGAGTCGGCCAGGGGAACCGCATCGCTGCTCGGAAGCAGGGCATAAGTGAGGTCTTGGGTGGCCGTCTTGCGGAAGCTGAAACGGTTGTTGACGTCGGGGGACAAGGCTTCGGTGTTGCCGCCCCAGCGCAGTGTCAATCGGTCGGCGTTCCGGGTTCCGAGGCGGAATTCAATTTGGCTGCCTTCCGGCACATCGAGGTCGCCTTCGTTGCGCTGTTCGAAAGGAGGGAGGCCGGTGTGCAGGGGAGGGGTGACGGTCAACTGAAGGTCCTGCAGTTCGGGGCGGGGGAGGACGACAAGTCGCAAAGGCAAATCCGGGGTTCCCGGCGCAACGACGGTGAGGTCCATGCCCTCTCGGACAGACCGGAAGACATGGGTCCAGTGGCCGTCGGCGTTCCGTTCCATGCGGAAGCGTCCTTCTCCGGCGAGCACGTCCACGCGGGCAGGAACCACAGTACCCACCGTTCGGATGACCAAGGTGTAGTCGGTGCGGGCCAGGGTTGCCAATGCGCCGTCGTGAACCAACCGGAAGTCCGGCATGTCAAGGGCTTCCGTGCGATGGTGGATCAACCGGGCCGTCGGGGCTTCCATGGCATCGGGCAGGGCCAGGTAGAGCCCGGCAAACAGCACAATCGGGGGCAGGACGTACTTGAGGTAGCGCTTGTTTTCTCCAAAGTCCACGGCCGCCGTGAAGCGGTAGGGCTTTAACTGGCTGCTGCGCTGGGCAATGGAGGCCAACAACAATTCTCGGCTGCTGGGATCGTCCTCCGCTCGGGCCTGAAGCTGGAGGGTGTTGAGGAGCCGGTCTTCGATGTCGGGGAAATGCCGGCCGATGATGCGGGCCGCTTGGTCGTGGCCCAATCCAGAACGCAAGCGCAACAGCCGAAGTCCGGGGACCAGGAGGTACCGCACGGCGACCAGCGACACACTGGCCACGAACAGGTAGAACAGCGCCGTGCGGGTGTCCGTACCAAATCGCCCCACCGCCTCGAGGGCCAACACGGTCAGCCAGGCCACAGGAAGCGAGGCGGCCAGAATCAAAGAGCCCCGCAGCATTTCGTTGCGGTGGTACTTCCTGACAAAGGCGTCAAGGCGCTGTTTCAAGTCCTGCTGTGCGTGGGGCATGGGGCGTCTTCGGGTGGAACGGATTCCGGACCCCTGAAGTTACGGCCGCATTCGTCATGTGAATTCATCTCTTGTTAAACCGGGGGCATGGATGCCCGCGCTACTTTCGCGCTTGATTCCAACCCACTGGCCATGCGCTCAGTAACCCATTCCTTCGCCATCTCCGCATTGTGCCTGATGGCCACCCTCCATGCCAGCCACACTGCCGTGGCTCAGGACGTGTTCATCAACGAGGTGGACGCCGACAGCAATACCGTGCCGGACAGCCTCGAGTTTGTCGAGCTTTTCGGAGAACCGAATGCCGCGCTGGACGGCCACATTGCTGTGTTTTACAAGGGCGGCGGCAACCTCGTGACGACCAACGTCTACGCCGCATTCGACCTCGACGGCCACCAGCTCGACAGCGCGGGCTTCTTCGTCCTGGGCAATCCCCAGATCACCGCGTCGGATGTGGTGTTCGAGCCGGGATTGTTGCGCGATGGGGGAGATGCCGTGGCACTCTTTCTCGGGGACAGCGCGGATTTCCCCATTGGGACACCCTTGACGACCTTCGGATTGTTGGATGCCGTCGTGTACGGCACCGCAGACCAGACCAACCCGTTCCTGATCGACAGCTTGACCCCGGGTCAGCCGCAAATCGACGAGTGGATGTTCGGTCCTGAAATCGGCAGCACGTTGGCTTGGGCCCGTTTGCCCGATGGTGGTCCGGCGTTTGCGTCCGATCAAATGGTGCTCCAGCAGCCGACCCCGGGGGAGACCAATTTGCTGGACTGTGACGGGGGAACGTTGGCGGCGCAGGGTGCAGAAGATGGCGTGGCCACCGTCTGTGTCGACCTGCCCGGCGGGTTCTTGCCGTTCACCGCATCCTCCAATGCCTTGGAAAGCGCCTATGGCTTGGTCATCACCAACCTTGATGGAGAGGTGATCGATGTGGTGCCCGGTGGCGAAGGCAACCTCGGCTATGACTTCTCCGGCTCTCCCACCGGAACGTGTTTGGTCTGGGGAATGAGCTACGACGGAGAGCTCGACCCCGCGTCCATCGCGGTGGGAGCCCCGTACGACAGCATTTCTGCCTCGGGCTGCGTGGCATTCAGTGCCATTCCTGTGCAGGTGGAGCGGATCTACTGCTTGCCGCCCAGTTGCGATGGTGGGCAGATGTACACAGCCGCAGGGGCCGATGAGGTTGTGGGGTGCTTGACCTTCGCCAACACCCTCGTCCATTTCGGATACCTCACCCAGAGCCCGGAAGCGGACCACACCTTCTTGATTGCCGATGCAGATGGGATGTTGCTCGACACCACATCCGTGGCGGAATACGATTTTGAGGGCCTGGGACTCGGGGACTATGAAGTCTATGGGTACAGCCATTTGGGGCCCCTCGATTCGGCTTCGATCGTGTTTGGATCTCCGGTTGGCGGGGTGACGGCCGATTCCTGCGGTTCCCTCTCGGGTGAGCCGCTCGATGTGTCCATCCTGCCTTGCGACCCCAGCGGCTTGTGCGAGGACCTCTTCTTTTCAGAATACCTCGATGGCACGGGGTGGGACAAAGGCTTGGAGATTTACAATCCGAGTGCCACCGCCACCGCTGACCTCAGCGAATATGCCGTCAAGACCTATAACAACGGCAGCACCGTGGCGACCCACGATTTGCAGCTGAGCGGCTCCCTGGGGCCTGGTGAAGTGTACACCATCGTCAACCCCTTGGCCCCACCATTCCTGCTGCAACTGGCAGATGTGATCGACGATGTCACCTTGTTCAACGGCAACGATGCGACCACGCTGGAGCGAAACGGCGTGGAGGTCGATGTCTTGGGCGAAATCGGTGTCAACCCGGGAGAGGGTTGGCCGGTCAATGACGTGACGATGCTGCACCACACCTTGGTGCGGAATTCGGACGTGACGGAGGGGTCGGATGACTGGAACGTGGTCCAGACCCAATGGCAGGATTATCCCGAAAACACCTACGATTATTTCGGGGACCACACGGCCAATCCGTGCGGCATCGACACCACGGCGACCCCCACGGTGGGCTTCGGCGTGTCGGAGATCGTGGCCTTTGAAGGTGACGTGTTGCACATCGAATTGCCCGTCGACCTGCCGATCGCGGAAGTCGAGGTGGAAGTGGCTGTCATGGAGGGCGGCACGGCCACACCCGTGGCGGATTTCGGCACACTCTTCCCGCTCGACATCACCTTCCCGCAGGGGTGGTTGGCCCCCCAATCCTTCACGGTGGGCATCGTGGACGATTTCGAGCCGGAAGGGCTGGAGACCTTCACCTTGGTGCTGACGCTCCTGTCGGACAACGCGGAGGTGGCCACAGGAGAAGTCACGGTTTCCATCGCCCCCAGCGACCTCGGATTTCCCCATTACCCCATCGCGGACGTTCGGGGAATCGATGTCAACGGCGTGTTGGACAGTCTTCTGATTCCCTGTGAGTTGCGGGGTGTGGTCCACGGATTCAACACCTACCCGTCCGGCTTGCGCTTCACCATCATTGACCCGACGTCGGGCATCGAGGTCTGGAGCCCGGTCGAGAACTTCAACTATCTCGTTCAGGAGGGCGACAGCGTGCGCATCCGCGGGTCCATTCAGCAGTTCCTTGGGCGCGCCCAGATTGTGGCAGACACCCTCATTCTTGCGGCGCAAGAGCAACCGCTGAACGAGCCGCAGCTCGTCAACGCCTTGGACGAAGACTCGGAAAGCGATCTGATTCGACTGAAGTGCGTGCAGCTGGTCAATCCGGCGGAATGGACCAATGTGGCGCCCCAGTTCGACGTCTACGTCTCCACCGGAGCGGACTTGTACAAGATGGTCATCGACGCGGACACCGACCTGTTTGGAACCGAGGCGCCGAACGGGGTGTTTGGCGTCACGGGCATCGGTGGCCAGCGGGACGATGAAGCCCCCTTCCTCGATGGGTACACCATTCTTCCCCGCGGCAGTTTCGATCTGTCCGAACCGGTGATGGCGGACTTCTCTGCACCCTCTCCATGGGAAAGCGAGGACGGCCCGGTGCCATTTGACAACCAGAGCACGGGAGCAGGCAGCTATTTCTGGAGCTTTGGAGACGGGTCGCCGTTGAGCTCGGAGGTCTCGCCCGAGCACGAGTTCCCGACCGACAGTACCTACACGGTCATCTTGACGGCCACCAGCATGGACGGCATTTGCACCGATCAGGCGACGCAAGAAGTGACCGTGGTGTTCCCCGACACGAGCACGATCGCTGTGGCTGAACTGGATGCGGGCCTTCGTTTGACGGCGGGCCCCATTCCGTTTGGAGTTGGACACCCTCTGCGGGTGAAGCTGGACACCGACGTGACCGGCTGGGTCCTGCGCGATGCCCTCGGACGTGCGGTCCGCCGCGGAGGTCCCCAGGTGTCCGGTGCGGCGTGGCACATCGACGCGGCAGGGCTTCGTCCGGGCTGGCATGTGCTCGTCCTCCAAGGTCACTTGGGAGAAACGTGGTCCTGGCCTGTCAGCATCGACTGACTCTGTGACGCGCACTCGGGCCGGGTTTCTGCTCCACGCCACCGTGGTGGTCTTCGGCTTCACCGGGGTCTTTGGCAAACTCATTGCCCTGTCGGCCGTGCCGTTGGTGTTTTGGCGCACGCTGATCGGGGCTTTGGGCCTGCACGCGTGGATGGTGCTCCGGGGCCGTTCGACGGCGATGCCCCGTTCCGTGCGTTGGCCGGTCGCCTTGACCGGGGTGCTGGTAGCCTTGCATTGGGTCACGTTTTTCGGCGCCATCAAGGCGAGCACAGTCTCCTTGGCGTTGGCGGTTATGGCGACGGTTCCCTTTTTCGTCGCCCTCATGGAGCCGGTGGTGCGGCGGAAGCGGGTGGACCCTGCAGAATTGGGGCTGGGCGTGGTGGCCATGGTCGGCCTGTGGTGGATGTACCGGGTGGATGTGGACCAATGGCAGGGCATGGCCCTCGCTTTGGTGAGCGCATTTTGCGCAGCTTTGTTCGGCACGCTCAACAGCGTTTGGAGCCAGAAGGCCTCCGCCTTGGCGGTGTCGCGCCTCGAGTTGGTCGTGGCTTGCGGGGTGTTGGCCGTGTGGATCACGATGGGTGGCGGATGGCCCGATGCCGGCCCCATGCCATCGGATTGGGGATGGCTGTTGTTGCTGGGTTTGCTGGCCACGTCGATCGCGTTTGCCGTGACGGTGGAGGTCATGCGGGTCCTTAGTCCGTTCACGGTGGCCATGGCCATCAACTTAGAGCCGATCTACGCCATTTTGTTGGCGCTGCTGGTGTTCGGAGAGGAAGAGGTCATGCCGCCCGGATTCTACGGCGGGGCCGCCTTGCTGATTTCGAGTGTGTTCCTCGATGTGGCGCTCAAGCGGCGGCGCTCTGAGCGCGTGGCGCAAGGGTGATCACGCCATCAATTCTACCGTGATCGCATCTCCGATGGGCCAATGGTGCCTCGGAATGCGGAGCCGACCGCCATGCCACTCGACTTGGCCTGCAGTGAGTAAGCGGTCCAGTTCAGGGTGGTTTTTCAGGTCGTGCCCACTGTTGTTGAGCAGCCCTTTTGGATCCACCCCTTCGGTCCGACGAAGCCCGGTCATCAAGGCCTCGTTGAATCGGTCCGTGGCATTCAGCACTTCTTGCGCTTGCTGTGAAGCAAAGTCTCCCGCAGCGGACGCCTTCAGGTATTGTGCATTGGAACGGGCATTCCACCACCGCGTTTGGTCTCGAAAGCTGTGGGCACCGGGTCCGATGCCGAGGTAAGGCACCCCGTTCCAGTAGGCGCTGTTGTGGCGGCTCCGCCCCCCGTCCCGCGCGAAGCTGGAGACTTCGTAATGCTCGAATCCCGCGTCCGCTGTCGCCTGCGTGAGCTGCCCATACTCGCGCAGCACCTGGTCCTCGGGGGGCTCGCGCAGCTCGCCCTTTTGGAGCTGGTGTCCGTAGAGGGTCTGGGGCTCCGCTGTCAGGATGTAGGCGCTGAGGTGGTCGGCTGGCAAAGACAGCGCGGTATCTAAGTCCCGTTGCCACCGGTCGCTTCCGCCCACAGGCACCCCGTAGATGAGGTCGAGGGACAGGTGGTCGAACCCCGCCGCGGCCGCATTTCGGACAGCGGACTCGGCCTTGTCGGCTCCGTGGATTCGCCGCATCCAGGTCAACACGTCGCGCTGGAAGCTCTGCGCCCCGATGGACAGTCGGTTGACGCCAGCCTCGCGCAGGGCGTCCAACGTGGCGGGGTCGAGGTCTTCCGGGTTGGCCTCGACCGTCCATTCTTCGAGCGACCATTCGGCCCCGTCAAACGCTTCTTGGGCGATGGCGGCCAAAGCTGCAGGCCCCATCAGGCTGGGCGTACCCCCACCGAAGTAGAGTGTGGTAAAGCGTTCAGTGGACCAATGGGGAAGGGCGGTTCGAATTTCTCGCCGCAACGCGTCGACCATGGCATCCCGGTCCCGAAGTTGGGTGGTGAAGTGGAAGTCGCAGTAGGTGCAAGCCTGGGCGCAAAATGGGATGTGCACGTAGAGACCAGCCATGGAATGCAAGTTCGGCGTTGCTGACGGTAAATTGCAGGCGATGTCCGCGTATCGTGACCCCCAAGGGAATGCAGCTCCCGCCGCGCCAGAATCGGCGCCCCTCCATCAGGATGCCCGTGGATTGTGGTGGGTGCGCATCGGCCAGCACAATCACCGGGTTTCGGTCCACCGTGGATCGGACGGGCGGTGGGCGGTGACCCTCGACGGCGTGGCCGACCAATGGGAGGTGCACGGCCTGCGCGAGCAGATGATGGAGCGCATGGGCCTGGAGGACGCGGCTGCTGCCGGAGCCAAGGAGTTGCGGGCACCGATGCCGGGCAAGGTGATCGAGGTCTTGGTGGCCAAAGGGCAAACCGTGGCCGAGGGAGAGCCGATGTTGGTTTTGGAGGCCATGAAGATGGAGAACGTCCTCCGCGCTGCCGGAGAGGGCCAAGTGGGCGCCATTCATGTGTCGGCTGGCCAAGCCGTGGAGAAGGACGCCGTCCTGATTGCACTGGCGGATTGACCCGCTGGGCAACGCATCCCGCCCCACCTGCGTTGTTGATAATCCCTGCCGGCGGCCGATGACGGGCCGCTGGTGCGGCTACCTTCGATTTCGATCCCATGTGTACCCTATTCACACGGTCCTTGTTGGGTGTGTTGGCCCTGTTTGCGCTGGCGACCCCCATTTCCGCACAGACGTGCACGGACCCCGGCCTCCTTTGTCCGGAGGCGCCCACTTCGCTCTTCATTCTGGATGATGCGGACGCCCTGCTCAACTTCGAGTGCATCGACGCGTCTCATGTGGCGGTGCTTCGGTTCCGTTCGAACCACAACTTCGCGAACCTAGGGAGCGCGAGAATTCGCATTTCCCAAGTCTCGTGCGAGGGCGCCACGGGCCCGGACACCTTGTCCGCTGTTGTGGTCAGTGCCACGGGAGACCCCTGCGACCCGACCGGCTTGACCGCCATGGGCCCTTGCATTTCCGGGGTGGATGACCTCGTTTGGGAAACCACCACTCTGGAGCACAATAGCGAATATTTCCTGCTGATCGGGACGCAGCACAACCCCGCCGACACCTTGTGCGGCATGTATGTGGAACTGGCCGGCGAAGGCGTGACCATGGACGCCTGTTGCAACCACACCCTCATCCCGGGTGCGTCCGCCGAGCTCAGCGTGGTCGGGGGAGACCCGGTGTATGGATACGCCTGGTCCCCTGAATTCTATTTGACGGATCCGGACCAAGCCACGACCACTGTCTCCCCGGTGGAAACCATCACCTACCAAGTAGATGGCCAGATTGGCGATTGCCAAGTCACCAGCTCCTTGACGGTCACCGTGGGGTCGCCCATCGGGGTTCCCAACAGCTTCACCCCCAACGGCGACAACATCAACGACTTCTGGACCATTGACGGCATCGCGGCTTTCCCGGGAGCCAAGGTGGAGGTCTTCAACCGCTGGGGCCAGTTGGTACACCGCTCCCTCGGGTACTCCCAGCCGTGGGATGGCACGGGCCGTTCGGGCAAGCCGCTGACGCCCGGAACGTATTACTACGTCATTGAACTCAACGACGTCGATCTTCCGATCGCGCCGGAAACCGGCCACGTGGCCATCATCCGATGAAGCGCCCCATGACGAAGCGTCTTCTTTTCCGCCTCACCCTCGTTGCCACTGCGCTCCTGGCGCTGTCGACGGTGGATGCCCAGCAGCTTCCGCTGCGCACCAATTGGCAATTCAACTACTTTCAGGAGAATCCCGCGTTTGCCGGCTTCACCGACTGCATGGAGCTCAAAGCGGGATATCGCCAGCAGTGGGCGGGTTTTGACGGCGCACCGTCCACTGCGTTCGCCAACCTCCAAGGAGAAATCGGCCGATCACCGGGAGGCAACATCCATGGCCTCGGTGGCAGGGTGACGGACGACAGCGCAGGCCCCTATGGCTTCACCCAGCTCGATCTGGCCTACGCCTACCACCTCAAAATGTCGCAGGGCTGGCATTTGGCAGCGGGTGCAGCTGTGGGGTTCATGCAGTACCGCCTGGCCCTGGGCGACATCGTGTTGCCCGATTTTCAAGCGGGCAATGACCCGGCCATCACGTCGAATGCAAATCAACTTTTGGCGCCGACCATGGATTTCGGCTTGTGGACCTACAACAAGCACACCTTCTGGGGATTGTCCATTCAGAACCTGATCGAGCCTTCTGTCGATCAGTGGGGACTGGACACGCGGTTCCGCCGCCACGTTGGCTTCTACGGCGGGTCGCTTATCCGACTCGAAGGTCCGTGGAGCTTCCATCCTGCGGGTTCCCTCCGCTTCAGTGCAGGCGCCCCGGTGGCGGTGGATGTCCAGGCCCTTTTCGATTATGACGAGACCGTGCGATTCGGCATCGGATACCGCAACGAGACGGCGTTGTCCGGCATCCTCACACTCAACATCCTGGAGAATGTGACGGTCGGATACGCGTATGATTGGAACGTGGGCGCCTTGAGTCAAGCCGCTTCCAGCACCCATGAATTTACCCTTGGCATCCTCGCCTGTCCGGTTCGAGGAAGCCATGTTCCTTGCGCAGCCTTCCAATGATGGAACCCCGGCGCGCCCTTTCCGTAGACCCTTCATCCAGTCGATGAGACACACGAACGCACACGGACCGAATCACATCCCGCCTCCCATGGCGGCCTGGTTGTGGCGGCTCCCGTTGGCGTTCTCTCTCCTTGCCTTGGCGTCCGGAACACGTGCTCAATGCCCGACCGAGATTGAGGTCGTGGAACCCATCAGTTGCAGCGGTGCGGATGATGCCGTGCTGAGTGTGACTGTTCCGGACGGCATCGATCCAACCGACGTGTATTGGTTGTTGGAGAGCGACACGTTGTTTGGCGCGGTCCAATCCGGACTGGGCCCTGGCAGTTACCTCGCTTTTGTCCCGGGCTGCAGCGCCTTGGGCATCAACGTCAACGAACCCTTCCCCTTCTTCATCACCGCTGAGGTCGATCAACTTCCCACGTGCGATTCCCCGTGCTCGGGTGTGGTGACGGCCACGCCGAACTTTGGCCAAGGACCTTTCACATATAGTTGGTCCCACGACGCGGCTCAAACCGGGAGCACTGGCGCAGGCGTCTGCGAACAGCTGTTGCTGGTGACCGCTACGGACGTCAATGGTTGTGTGGATGATGTCACAGTTACCGTGGAAATTCCACCTGTGGAGGTGCTGACCTTTTCGACGGACCCCAGCTGCAACGGCTTCGATGACGGCACGGCATCCGCTGTGGCCACGGGGGGCGTTGGCGGTGGGTTCACGTTTGAATGGACCACGGCCGGTGGAGCGCCGGCGGGCAGCGGTGCAGACCTCACGGACCTCCCTGCGGGCACCTATATCGTGACCGCCACCGATACCGGGGGGTGCAGCCTGTCGAACAGCGCGACCCTGACGGACCCTCCTGCTGTGGACGTCGAGGTGAACACGACCCCGGTGTCCTGTTTTGGTGACGCCGATGGCTCAGCGACCGCCACCTTCGCCACCGCCACGTTTTATGCGTGGACTGGCCCCAACGGCTATGCCAACGCCGGCCCATCCCTCGATGCCGTGAGTGATTTGGCGCCAGGCAGTTACACGGTCTTCGTCACAGCGGATGATGGTTGCGTGGGAGAAGGCACGGCAGAGGTCGCAGAGCCTCAACCTGTGGCGGCGGAACCCTTTTTTGCCCCGCCTGCTTGTCCTGGCGATTTCAATGGTACAGTGGGCATCGTTCCAACAGGCGGAGCCCCAACCTATGACGTGCTCTGGACCTTGCCAACGGGTGCAACCCTCGCAGGAGAATTCCTCAATGCCGTTCCGGCAGGGACTTATGATTACGCGCTGGAAGACGCCAATGGATGCGCGGTGTCCGGGTCGGTGACGTTGGAAGACCCCGCACCGTTGAGCGTGACGATTCTGGCGACACTGCCGAGTTGCGCAGAAGGTCCGGGCTCCGATGACGGGGTGTTGGAAGCCAATGTGGAAGGCGGTGTGCCACCTTACCTCGCAGCGTGGGCCGAACCGGCCACGTTGGATGTGATCGCCACCGGTTTGGTGGCATCGAATTTGACGGCCGGACCTTACGGATTTGGCGTGATGGATTTGGCTGGATGCCAATTGGACACCCTCGTGATCTTGAGCGCTCCCGATGGGTTGCAGTTGGATTTGACCGCCGCGAACCCCACGTGTTTTGGCGAATCTGATGGACTGGCGGAAGCGATGGTCACGGGCGGAACACCGGGCTACACGGTGACGTGGTCCGGCGACGTGCCCAACACCATCGCCTCCAATTTGATGGACCTCGGAGCGGGTGACTATGTCGTGACCGCCACGGATGGCAACGGATGCATGGCCGACAGCGCCTTTGCATTGGTGGAGCCGGCGGCGCTGGATGTGACCCTCACTTCGGTTCCGGCGGGATGCGAGGAAAATGATGGAAGCGCAGTGGCCGTGGTCTCCGGCGGGTTGCCGGATTACACCTTGGAATGGACCGGCCCCAATGGACCGGCGGGTGACGCGGCTTCTCTCGACAGTTTGACCCCGGGCGCTTATCAATTGGATGTGACAGATGCCAATGGATGCACGGCGACGGGGACCACGGAGGTGACCCAGCTGCCGCCATTGGCGTGGACGGTGGATTGGGCCGTCGTGGATTGTGAAACGGGAGCAGGAGAATTGACCTGGTCCGCAGAGGGAGGAGACGCGCCCTTGACGCCGGTTCTGCTCGGCGAGTCCGGGGACCCGGTGGACCCTGCCATGTGGTCAGCCCTGTCACCCGGGACCTATGGATTCTCCGTGGAAGACGCCCGAGGCTGCATGTTGGACACGGCATTCACATTGGACCCGGCCTTGTCATTGGAGGCAGAAGGGTTGCCCGCCGGATGCGGTGGTCTCGGAGCTGTCACTGCATCGGTGACCGGCGGCGCGGGCGCCGTCAATTGGGCTTTGACCCCGGACGCGACATCGGCAGGATCGGATGGCCAGTCGGCCGAATGGGCCGGGCTGCCGGCGGGCGACTACACGGTGACGGCAGATGACGGCACTTGCACCGCATCGGCCAATGTGACCGTGGACGGGGTGGACTTGTTCGACTGGATGGTCGAGGCCGTGGACTTCGCTTGTGCGGTGTCTCCGGGCGCCATCAGCATCGCATTGACAGGGGGCGTCGAACCCATTGCCTATTCCGGGATGTTGTTAGATGGAGGCGTGTCCTGGGCTTCTCCGGATACCGTCGGCCTGTCTGCAGGAGAATATGTGCTCAACGTGACGGACGCAGCAGGATGTGTGCGGGACACCACCATTGAGCTCGCTGCCGTGGACCCGGTCATGGCCACGGCCACGGTGGCCCCGATTTCCTGTCAAGGGGCAGCGGATGGGGCCATCGAGTTCGCCGCCATGGGCGGCACGGAGCCGCTGACTTTCGGGGCGCAGGGCCCGTCTGGCACCATCGAAGCGCCGCTGGACAACCTCGCTCCAGGCACCTATGTCGCGGGTGTGGTGGATGGCAGAGGTTGCACCGCCGACAGCACGGTGGTGTTGACCGACCCTGCTGGAATCACCGCCGTGGTCACCGCCGTGTCGGAAAGCTGTCCAGGCACAGCAGATGGCCAAGCTGAGGTCTCGGCTTCCGGAGGCTCGGGGACCTTGCTCGTCGAATGGGCCAACGGACCACAGGATTCGCTCTGGAGCAATTTGACGGCAGGCGATTACGCGTGGACGGTCACCGACACAGCAGGGTGTGACGCCTCGGGCACCGTGACCGTGGAGGTTGGACTGGGACCCGTGGTCTTGGACACGGTCTTGTCGGGCACTTGCGAAGGCGGGGTACCCAGTTCTGTGGTGGAGTTGTTCGTGGCAGGCACGGCGTCGGACGTGGAGGTTTTGCTCGGTGGCTTGCCGGCGGATGTGACCGCCATGTCAGACACCGGCTCGACTTGGAGTTGGTTGGACCTCGCCGAAGGCAATTACGGTTGGTCTGTCTCCTTTGGCGGGGCGTGCAGCACGATGGGCAATGTGGACGTGACCTTGGCCAACGCGCTCGAGTGGATCGGTACGGTGACGCCGCCCACCTGTGAAGGGGACAGCGGTTCCGTGGTGGGCATCACCAGCGGTGGGTCGGGGTTGATTCAGACGACGTGGACCGGCGTGACCGTGGACGGCGACACATTGGGCGGTGACTTCCTCTTCACAGGCCCTGTTCCTGCAGGAGAATACACGTTCATGGCCAATGACGATGGGGGTTGTGCGATTGACACCACGGTATCGTTGGCTCCGTTGTCCTCGGGGTTGATGCTGACTTCGAATGTGATCCAGCCGAGCTGTGGCGGCGCCCTGGCAGGAGAAGCGACGTTGCTGTCCTCTGGCGGTTTGCCTCCTTATGACATTGTGGTGGAGGGGGCGGAAGACAGCTTGTTCATCCCGTTCCTGCTGCCCGGCAGCTATCCCGCGACGCTGACGGACTCCGCAGGGTGCACGACCGCCGACACCGTGGTGGTGGACCCGGCCAGCGCCTTCACTTTGTCGGCAGTGGTTGACAGCGCGTCCTGCTCGAACAGCGAGGACGGGCAGATCGTCCTCTTGCCGATGGACGCCACGGGTTCCGTGGACTTCACGTTTGTCGGGCCCTTTGGCGCGACGCCGGCAGGAGATACCATTCCCAACTTGGCGGCCGGCATCTACGAGATCACAGCATTGGATTCAGCGGGATGTCCTTCCGCTTTGCTCGTCGCCGTGGGTGCACCGGACCCCGTAGTGGTGACGTTGGACAGCTTGGACAGGCCCAGTTGCGTGGGAGATGCCGATGGTGCCTTGGCGGTGAACGCCACAGGCGGTTCAGGAGACCCTTTGAATTGGACTGTGGCGTGGACCTTGGACGGTGAGGAATTCGAATCCGGTGCGGGCATTTCCGGCTTGGGAGAAGGCACCTACGCTGTGGTCGTGACCGATTCGGCCGGGTGCACCGGTGACATCGAATCCATCCCGCTCGTGGCAGAAGGCGACGTCATGCTGAGTGTGCCATCCGATACGGTGTTGTGCTCCGGCACGCCCTTGACCTTGGAAGCAGAAGCCACGGGTGCGTCGACCACGACCTGGGCCATTGTCGACACCTTGGGCGGAGCGGGATTGACCGCGGCCGTCAACGCGGTGGACACCGGATTGTCGGTCTGGGTTTTCTCGGCGGCCCGGTTGGGCTGTGTTCGAACGGATTCGGTCGAGGTGGTGGGCTTGTCGCTCCCCACGCTGGACGCGGGTGCGGACGAGATTGTGCCGGAGGGAGGTGTCACCGGCATTGGCGCCTTTGGAAACCCAGCGTGGAGCTACAGCTGGTCTCCAGCGGAGGAATTGGAGGACGCGGGCGCGCCGGCCACCATCACCCAGCCACTGTTTCAGACCACGGACTTCGTCCTCACCGCGACCACGGTGGAGGGCTGCTCGGCCACCGACACCATGACGGTCGAGGTGTTGCTCGAGCTGGACATTCCGTCGGGGTTCACACCCAATGACGATGGGATCAACGACCGCTGGAACCTGGGCGGGCTTGGCCAGTATCCCAGCGCGGAAATCACCGTATTCAACCGGTGGGGCGACATCCTCTTCACCCAGGATGCCACGGAAGCGCCGTGGGACGGCACGCTGAATGGAATTCCATTGCCCGTGGGCACATACTATTACTTCATCCGGGTCTCGGAACCGGCTTTGCAGGCCGAGTGGACGGGCCCCATCACCTTGATGCGATGATGAGAGGACCCCGCTTTTTCAATGTGAGGGCCACCTTGGCCGTGGTGTGGGTCTCGATGGCGGCCATGGTCTCCGCCCAGCAATTGCCGGTGACCTCTTTGCCACTGGACCATGCCTTTGACGCCCATCCGGCAGCCGCTGCAGATTCCGCCATTCGCGTGAGCATTTGGCAACGCAGTCCGTGGACAGGTGTCCCCTCTGCACCGCGCACCACGGCATTGGCGTTGACCTCACCGACGGGCTCGAAGTCTTTGGCTTGGGGTGCCCGTTTCTGGAGTGATGTGGCCGGCCCCACCCGCATGGCGGGCGTCCATGCCGTCTTGGCTTACAGCACGCGTTGGACGGACGACTTGAAGCTCAGTTTCGGTCTGGGCCTCGGGTGGATGCAATTTTCCGTGGACGGAACCCGGATTGAATTGGAAACGGCCGGAGACCCGACCATCGGCGATACCTATCGCGCCATTGGAGTGCCGGACGCTTCCGCAGGTCTCTGGATTCAAGGGAAGCAACTCACAGCAGCATTTTCGGCTGGCCAAGTGCTGGGCGGCAACCTGCCCGTCTACGATGGAACCGGGGTGGAGTCGAGGCTGGAGTCCCATTTGCGCGCCATGGTGGCGTATCGGTTCGAGTCCGGCGGGTTGGGCTGGACCCCCATCCTCCAAGCGCAACATTTGCGGCCGGTGCCTCCCGAACTCTCAGCATCCCTGCGCGTGGACAAGAACCAGGATTTCTGGGGCATGGTGGGTGTTCGTTCCGCAGGAGCCGCGCACCTCGGAGCGGGCATTCGCCTCAACAACGAGTTGAGCTTCAGTTACAACCGCAATTGGGCCACGGGCGCTTTGGCGCGGGTTCTGGGGGGCGGACACGAAGTGGTCTTGGCATTCACCGTTCCACGTTGATGATGCTTGTTGCCGCCTGCAGGGGCGGTTCGGTTGGCCGGTAGCTTCGGACTGGAAACCGTTCGAACATGGGGGCATTCAAGAATCTGGAAGATCTGGTCGGCGATTTGCAGGCGGGCTTGGTCAAATTGCGTGCGGGTGAATTGGAGCCCGAGGAATTGACCCCGTTGGTCGATGATGCGCGGGAATTGTGCGATCGCCTGGTTTTGTTGCGGTTCAAGGCGCACGAGTTTGCTTATGAAGTGAGGAAAAAGGCGCCGGATGGCGGGGTGGATGAGGCCGCGGCCGACCGCCAGCCCGTCCGGCCATTCCGAATAGGAGCGGCCTACCAGACCTCGTTGATCGATGCCATTGAAGAGGTGAGCCGGGAACAAGCCGAGCAAGCGGCTCAGGAGCGGCTTCGGGCGGGAACACCGGATTTGTTCGATGCCATGGCAGCACCTGTGGAGCCCGCCCCGTTGGAGGTGGCCCCTGAGCCCATGATGGAAGGGGAGAAGGGAGACACTCCAGAACCGCCCGCTCTGGAACCAGAGCCCGTGGAGGCCGAAATGGCAGAGACGCTGGAGCCGGCAGCAGAGGAGCCTGTGGAAGAACGCTTGGAAAAAGCGGTGCAGGAAGCCGAGGAGGAGGCGCCCTTGAACGTCGCGCCCGAACCAGCCCCAGCCCCGGAACCCCAGTCAGAACCCGAGGCTGTGGAGGCGCCGGAGAAGCNTCAAGAGACAGAAGCCGAACCCGCGGAGGGCGCACTTTTTGCAGAGGCGGAGATCAAGAGCCTTGCAGAGCAGATGGAGAGCCAGCCCATTCAAGATTTGCGCACGGCGTTCAGCCTGGTCGAGAAGTACGAGTGCATCAAGGGCCTGTTCCAAGACGACGCTGTCCTTTTTGACCGCGTGCTCGAAGCCATGGACAGCGCCGGTGATGCGGAGTTGGCACTCCATTGGTTGCACCAGCACGTGCCCGAGTCCAAGACCTGGGATGCGGACGACCCCACCGTCATGCGCTTCATGGAGCGTGTGCAACGCCGCTACGCCTGATGCTCACCGTTGTCCCCACTCCCATTGGCAACCTCGGGGATTTTACTCCGCGGGCCATCGAGGCCATTGAGGGGGCTGATTTCGTCTTGGCAGAAGACACCCGGACAACGGGGTCCTTGCTTCGGTTGAAGGGTGTGGAGGCGCGCCTAAGGCCGTTTCACGCCCACAACGAGCACAAGGTCTTGGAGGAGGTCGTATCCAGTCTCGCGGCGGGCGCCAAAGCATGCTTGTGCAGCGATGCGGGAACGCCGGGCATCAGCGATCCTGGATTCCTCCTGGTCCGCGCCTGTGTGGAGGCGGGGGTGGACGTGACGTGTCTGCCCGGCGCCACGGCATTTGTACCGGCCTTGGTCGTGAGCGGGTTGCCTTGCGAACGCTTCGTCTACGAGGGTTTCCTTCCCCACAAGAAGGGACGTCAGACCCGGCTGAAGGGCATCGCAGCCGAGACCCGGACGACGGTGTTGTACGAGTCTCCCCACCGCATGGTCAAGCTGCTGGGCGAATTGGTGGAGCACTGCGGTCCGGAGCGGAAGGCCAGTGTGAGTCGGGAGCTGTCCAAGAAGTTCGAGGAGACCCGTCGGGGAACGGTGCAGGAATTGCTGGCCCATTTCGAGGCCCATGCGCCCAAGGGGGAGTTTGTCGTGGTCGTGGCCGGCGCCGACTGACCCAGATTCAGAAGAGCACTTTCTGCAGTTCACCCACCCGGGTGACGCGCACCAGCGACAGCCCCTTCGGCGGGTTGGGCTCATTTTGACCGAGGCCGCTGACCACGAGGCGCTTCATGCCCATTTTGGCCGCTTCAGCCATGCGCTGTTCGAGCCGGGCGACGGGCCGGACTTCGCCGGTGAGTCCCACTTCTCCGCAGAGGGCGGTCCGGGGGTCGAGGGTCAGATCGAGGGTGCTGCTGAGGATGGCTCCGACGACAGCGAGGTCGATGCCCGGGTCTTCCAATCGGATGCCGCCGGCGAGGTTCAGGAAGACATCGGAGGCACCGAGCTTGAAGCCGCAGCGCTTCTCCAGGACAGCGAGGAGCATGTTGAGGCGCCGGAGGTTGTAGCCGGTGGCGGACCGCTGCGGTGTGCCGTAGACCGCGCTGCTGACCAGGGCTTGTATTTCGACCGTGATGGGACGTGCGCCTTCAATGGCCACCGCCAAAGCTGTGCCGCTGAGCCGCGCGCCACCATCGCCCAACAGGGCGCCGGATGGGTCGGTCACCGGGTGCAGGCCGTCGCCCCGCATTTCGAAGATGCCGATTTCCTGGGTCGAGCCGAACCGGTTCTTGACGGCGCGGAGGATGCGGTAAGCGTGGTGCCGGTCCCCTTCGAACGTCAGAACAACATCCACCATGTGCTCGAGCACCTTTGGTCCGGCAATGGCGCCTTCCTTGGTGATGTGGCCGATGAGGACCACCGGAAGCTGCAGTGGTTTGGCGGCCAGGATGAGTTCTGCAGTGGACTCCCGAATCTGGGCCACTGAGCCGGGTGCGCTTTCCACGCGCGGTGTGTGCAGGGTTTGGATGGAGTCAACGAACAGGAGGTTCGGCTCGTGTTCCTTGACGGCTTTGACGATGCCCTCCGTGGAGGTCTCGGGCAGGATGAGCAGGTCGGGCCCGAGGACACCCATTCGGTCGGCCCGAAGGCGCACCTGTTCGGGGCTTTCCTCCCCCGAAACGTAGAGCACCTTGCCCTTGGCCTTCATGGCCGTCTGCAGGCTCAAGGTGGACTTGCCGATTCCGGGCTCCCCGCCCAGCAAGACCAGGGCGCCCGGGACGAGGCCACCTCCGAGGACGCGGTCGAACTCCCCTTCTCCGGTGCCCACGCGGGCGCTGGTCTGCTCTTTGTAGTCGCGTAAGGGGCGCGCTTGGGCCATGCCCGCGGCCACGGCAGCCCGCTCCATGCGCGGGTTGGCGCTTTCCTTGAATTCGGTGACGGTATTCCAGGCCTTGCAGGAGGGACATTTGCCCACCCACTGCCCGGTCACATGGCCGCAGTCGCTGCAGACGAAGCGGGTGCGCGCTTTGGCCACGGTCCGATCAGCGCTGGATCATCACCGATCCCGTGAAGGTGCGGCCGTTGGGCAGCGTCAGGATGTAGTAATGCGTTCCGGACGACACGTCCCTTGCGTTCCACAGGTTGTCGTAGTTCTCCGAGTAGAAGACTTGGGTGCCCCAGCGGTCGTAGACCGCAAGGGTGGGTTCGTCGTATTTGAGCAAGCCCTTGATCTCGAAGTTGTCGTTCTTACCGAAGGATCCTTCGGCCGTACCCGGCGTGAAGATGTTCGGGATGGTAATTTCGCAGTTGGACCACTCCACTTGCCACTGGAAACCGAGTCCACCGGGCGTACAGGGGTTGTAGCCGGTACCNGTCAGGATGAGCGGGTTGTTGTAGTAGGCCGAATCGAGCAGGTTGTCGAACATGGCTGTCGTGAAGGTCACGTTGTCCGTGTTGAGCCCNGGAATCTGAATGGCGCTGCCACCCTGTCCGACCCGCTCGATGGTCCAATTCCACTCCACGGCGTTGTTGGCGATGAGCTCGAAGGTGTTCGGAATCTCTGGACACAGGAAAAGCGGCGTCTCGGACGGCAGCAGATTGGGGGAGGAGGGGCCGAGGTTGACCGGGTATCCCATCCAGACGAAGGTGCTGTCTTCCACCGTACTGCAACCGAGCGGGTCCTCAAACGTGGCGGAGACCCAATTGTCGTGGTGCGGGATGTAGGTAGCGGTGAAGGTGTTCCCCACGGAACCGTCTTCCCAGGTGACCGTCCAATCGTTGTCGGTCAACGGGTCGATGAGGACCGTGTTGCCGCCTTCACAGTCGAGACTGTAGTCGGGAAGCGGGCTCGGAATCGGCTGGAAGATGAGCACGTCAGCACACGCTTCGGCCGTGCCGCACTCGTTGGTGGCCTCCAGGCAGTATTCGCCTTCTTCATCTGTCGTCAGTGTGAAGTCCGTTTCCCCGTTGANGTTGGTGTCGTCCAAGGACCACTGAAGCTCCAGCTCTTCCGACGGATCNAGACCGGCGTCCAAAATGACTTCGGTGCCTGCCTCGCAGACAATCACATCCTCGAGTTCAGGATCGCCTTGCTCGGAAGAGATGATGGTGAAGGGGAACGATATGGCTCCACAGAGGTTGCTGAGGGTCACCTCCAAATCGTATTCGCCGGGCTCGTCGAATTGGTACTCCGCGAAAAATTCGGTGGAGGTGTTGGCTTGAGGCCACTCGACGTCGTCCAGCGTGCCTTGGAAGGTGGTGTCCACGGAGAAATTGGCGTTTTCTCCATCGCACAGGAGGTAGATGTCGTCTCCGATGAGGTTGTCGTTGGGGCCGTTGAATTCACCGGTNGGCATGGTGCTCGTTTCCATCGGATAGCACGCACTGTAGCCACAGTTGTCGTCGGTGAAGCACACTTCGTAATAGCCGAGGCCGCTGGTCGGCGTGAAGAAGGTGTTGAACTCGGTGGGGTCTGAGAAGACTCCCGTGCCCTCGCTGACGCTCCACGACCCACCCACGGGGTCGACCACACAGTCGGCCGTGGCGGAGTAGATNAAGCCGCCGCCTGCNGGCAAATCTTCGACCGGCTGTGGATTGGTGGTGGTGCAGTTGTAAACGGTGAAGCTGAAGTCTTGCACTGGGGCGTTCGNGCCGGTGACCAAAACCATTTCCACCAAGTCGCCGAGTGACACCTCGATGTTGGTGTGTGCCGTGAAGACATCAAAGCTGGATAAGATGTAGGTGCTTTCATTGCCATCCGCATCCGTCACGGTGACTTCGAGGAAGTTGTCGCCGCCCCAGCCCGAGGGGTCGGAAGCAAACATGTAAATCAGAAGCGGACCGGCATCGGGCGTTGTATAGCCTCCGGAGAACTGGACGGTGTACAAGCTGTCGCAGACCGGGGGAATGGTGACTTCTGGAATGACCTGGGTGACTTGCTCAATGTTGAACACGCGCTGGCCCTGACATCCGTCGTCGTTGGTCACGAGGATCCGGTAGGAGCCTGGTGTGGCACCGATGGCCGTGTCCCCAAGTTCGGTTTGCGGAATGACAATCTCACCGCCGGCACCGTTCCAGTCGTCGTCCCATTGGTATTCCACGAAAGTGTCCATGGCGTCGTCACAGACCGACACGATGGCGGTGTCGTCACCGCAGATCGGATCGGGTTCGATGCAGACGTCCGGGAGGAAGTACAGGCTCTGGTAGATGAAGAAGTCCTGCGAGACGGAACAGCCTTCGTCGATGGTGGCCGTCACGTTGAAGGTGCCGCCGAAAGCGTAGGTGCATTCAGGTCCGGAGCACCCGAAGGACCAGGCGTAGCTGTCGAAGTCGTCGTTGCAGGTGATGGTGGTCTCCTGTCCGGAGCAAATGCTGAAGTCGCCTTCCACTGTCAGTGCCGGCAACTCTACGTCGATCACTTCGACGACGAATTCGAGCACGGTTTCGCCGACGGGCGCGCCATCATCCGTGGCTGTGATGGTGAGGTCGTAGACGCCCACATTGTCAGCGGTTCCAGCGAGGTAGGCATCGAGGTAAGTGATGCCGTTATCGACATAGGTGCCGTTGTTGGTCACGGCGTCGAGGTCGGTCAATTCAATGGTAACCGTCTGTCCTTCTTCCGGGGCGATGAAGCCGAGGTTCAGATCCAAGGTGTCGTTGAGGCAGACAAACAAGGTGTCTCCACAACCATTGTTAGGGGTCTCCGTGGGAATGGGGGCTTGGTTGGGGTCGACTCCTGAGACATTGATGCAAAAGTCTTTGCCGTTGAGCCACTGGCAGCCGTCCTGTTCGGTAGGGCCGTCACCATACGGGCCATTGTAGCTGTCGTTTTGGAAGTTGAATCGGCCGAACTGGACGAAGTTGTCCTGGTTGTTCTGGACGTCGACACCCACGTTGGCCGGGTTGGGACCGCAGCAACCGCCTTGTCCACCCACGTCACCGTGGGCCCACTGCATGGATTCATAGCAGAGCTGGACGTTGCTACTTCCGCCGCCCACCTCGATGGAGCCATCCTCTGAAAAGACCACTTGGAAGCTCACAGTGCGCTCATCGTGGTTGTTGTAATAGCCGGCATCCACCCAGTTCACATACACCGCCTCGGGGGTGATGCGGTAGTAGATGTCACCGGTCAGGCGGTAGTCAGCGTCGCTCCAGTATCCGGCAATGATGTTGTAATTGGCGTCGGGGAATTCCTCCGGAGTCCAGTCGATGACCGGTTCGGTGAAGGAAATGAGGCCTTTCGAGTTGATGTAGAACTCGTTGTATTCGATGCCGAACAGGTTGAACGTAAACGGAAGGGACAACGGGCCATGGGCATAGTCCACGTCAATGCCTGCACCGGCAGTAAACTGCTGCATTTCCGGTGTGATCTCAGTGTAGTTTTCGTCCGGTTCAATCCAGCAATCGCAGCTGGCCGACCGCATGATGCGGTCCTGCTTGCGGCGCGCCTTGCGCTCCAGGTATTCCGGCGTCTCTTGGTGGCGGCGAATGACCGCGATGACCGCCTCCTGGTCGTACCCTTCCCAGTTCCGGTAGGTGTCCCATTCTTCCCGGTCCATCAGCATCACAGCGTACTCGAAGCCGCCGTATTTGGTGTGAATCGCCTCGATGTCAGCCGGCAACGCGTCCTGGGCAAAGCCCAGTGAGGAGAGGGAAACGAGGGTCAGGGCAAAGAGGGTGGCTCTCATAGGGTAGTCTAGTTCGCGGGGGCGCAATATACCGCAACCACCGGGCTCCACAGAAGCGAACAACAGGGTGGGGTTCTGGGCCGTCAACCTGTCCCCTATGAAACCTTCATTTGGGTNCGTCGGTTGCATGTTTCGCGGGCTTGATGCGCCGTACTTTTGTCCTTGCCCATGAAAAACATCCGGAACTTCTGCATCATCGCCCACATCGACCACGGCAAGAGCACGTTGGCCGACCGCCTGCTTCAGGTGACCGGGACGGTATCTGATCGCCAGCTGCAGGAGCAGACCCTGGACGACATGGATCTCGAGCGGGAACGCGGGATCACCATCAAGAGCCACGCCATCCAGATGCGCTACAGTCAGGGAGGCGAGGATTACGTGATCAACCTCATTGACACGCCGGGACACGTGGATTTCAGTTATGAAGTGAGCCGGTCCATTGCCGCATGCGAAGGGGCTTTGCTCATTGTCGACGCCACCCAGGGCATCGAGGCGCAGACCATTTCCAACCTTTACCTCGCCATCGAGCACGACTTGGAGATCATTCCGGTGCTCAACAANATGGATCTGCCCAGTGCTGACCCCGAAGCGGTGACGGACCAAATCGTGGACCTCATCGGGTGTCACCCGGAAGATGTGTTGCCCGCCAGCGGCAAAACCGGACTGGGCGTCGACAAGATTTTGGAGGCCATTGTGGAGCGGGTTCCCGCCCCCAAGGGCGATCTGGAAGCACCACTGCAGGCGATGGTGTTCGACAGCGTCTTCAATTCTTTCCGCGGCATCATCGCCTACTATCGGGTGCTGAATGGCGAGATCAAGAAGGGCGACCGCGTGCGCTTCTTCAACACCGGCCGCGACTACAACGCCGACGAAATCGGGGTGCTCGGGCTCGACCTTCAGCCCCAGGACGCGGTCAGTACGGGCAATGTGGGCTACATCATCTCCGGCATCAAGGACGCCAAGGAGGTCAAGGTCGGAGACACATTGACCTTGTCCGCATCTCCTTGCGAGGAGGCAGTGAAGGGCTTCGAGGATGTCAAGCCCATGGTCTTCGCGGGCATCTACCCGGTGGACACGGAGGACTACGAAGAGCTCCGTTACAGCATGGAGAAGCTGCAGCTCAACGACGCTTCGCTGGTGTTCGAGCCGGAAAGCTCGGCGGCGCTCGGCTTTGGCTTCCGCTGTGGCTTCCTCGGCATGCTCCATATGGAGATCGTACAGGAGCGCCTCGAGCGCGAGTTCAACATGACCGTCATCACGACGGTCCCCAACGTGAGCTACATCTGCCACCCCAAAAAGGGAGAGGCGATCGTCATCAACAACCCCTCCGAACTGCCTGATCCCGGCAAGCTCGACCACGTGGAGGAGCCGTTCATCAAAGCCCAAGTCATCACCAAGGCCGAGTATGTCGGCGCGGTCATGACCTTGTGCATCGACAAGCGGGGCGTGTTGCAAAACCAGGTCTACCTCACATCGGACCGGGTGGAGCTCACCTTCTCCATGCCGCTCGGTGAGATTGTCTTCGACTTCTACGACAAGCTCAAGAGCGTGTCGCGCGGCTACGCCTCCTTCGACTACTTCCCGGACCAATACCAACCTTCGCAACTGGTCAAGCTGGACATCTTGATCAACGGCGATCAGGTCGACGCCCTGTCCGCCCTCGTCCACCGCTCCAACGCCTTCGAGCTCGGCAAGAAGATTTGCTCGAAATTGAAAGAGTTGATTCCGCGCCAGCAGTTTATGATCGCCNTGCAGGCGGCCATTGGCGCCAAGATCATCGCCCGTGAGACCATCAAGCCGGTCCGGAAGGACGTTACGGCGAAGTGCTACGGCGGTGACATCACGCGGAAGCGGAAGCTGCTCGAGAAGCAGAAGAAAGGAAAGAAGCGCATGCGCCAGGTCGGCTCCGTGGAGGTGCCGCAAGAGGCCTTCCTCGCCGTCCTCAAGCTCGACTGATTCCGACGCTTAGGCCTGTCCGGCCGCCAGCTTGTTCTTGTTGGCCAACTGGCCGCAGGCCGCATCGATGTCTTCCCCGCGGGATCGGCGGACATTCACCACCATGTTGAACTTGTCTTCGAGGACGTCCTTGAAGTCGTCCGTCTTCTGGGCATCGGCCTTTCGGAAGAGGGCGTCGTCGATAGGGTTGTACTCGATGAGGTTCACCTTGCACGGAACGCAGGAAGCGAAACGCGCGAGGTCCCGGGCATCTTCGATGTCGTCGTTGAATCCGCCGAGCAGGATGTACTCGAAGGTGACGCGCGTGCCTGTCTTTTCGTGGAAGTACACGAGCGCATCCCGCAGGCTGGCGAGGTCGTTCGTCTCGTTGATCTCCATGATGCGGTTGCGCTTGCCATCNTCGGCGGCGTGCAGGCTCAGGGCGAGGTTGAATTTGACTTCGTCGTCGCCCAGTTTGCGGATCATCTTGGCAATGCCGGCGGTGGAGACGGTGATGCGTTTGGGGCTCATGCCCAACCCCGGCGTGCCGGTGATGCGGTCCACTGACTCCAGCACGTTGCGGTAATTCAGCAAGGGCTCGCCCATGCCCATATACACGATGTTGGTCAGGCGATGGTCGTGGTGCCGCTCAGCGAGCAGGGCAATGTGGCGCACCTGGTCGACGATTTCACCGGCCGTGAGGTTGCGCAACAATTTGAGTTTGCCGGTCGCACAAAAGGCACAGGACAGACTGCACCCCACTTGGCTGCTGATGCAGGCGGTCATCCGGTCTTTCGCCGGAATAAGCACCCCTTCTACCACTTTGCCGGGCTCGATGGGGAAGGCGCATTTCACCGTGCCATCGCGGCTGACTTGCTCCTCTTCGGGTGCGATGGGGGNGAGGGTATATGCTTGGGTCAATGCGTCCCGCAAACCTTGAGGGAGGTTGGTCATGTCGTCAAACCGGGTAGCCCCCTTGGTCCAGATCCATTCCGCGACTTGTTTGCTGCGGAAGGCGGGCTGGCCCAAGTCGACGAGGGCCGACTTCAGGGCGGCGTCGTTGAGCGTGCGGATGTCGATCATGGCGGCCATGCAGCCGCGAAGGTAGCGCGAAGGACAGGGCGCTCAGGCCAAGGCTGTGCCCAAGCCATTTTGCTCTTCCCGCGAGACCAACTCTGCCATGCGGCGGCGCAGGTCTTCGCGTTTGCGGACGGCCAGCGCGATTTCCTTCCCATTCATCAACGTGATGGAATTCGTGCGGTAGTTGCACTGGCGAATCTTGTTGAGGTGGACGAGTTGGCTGTTGTGTACCCGAACGAATTTGGGATTGTCGATGAGGTTCTCGACGTATTTCAGATTCTTGGAGACCATCAGGCGGCTGCCGTCGGTCTTGTAGATGCAGGCGTAGCTGCCGCTGGCTTCGACGTGGAGAATCTCCGAGTGACGAATGAAGTGGCGCTGGCCTGAGGTGGTCACTTCCAGTTTGCGGTGGAAGTCTCCGTTCTCGAGCATCTTGATCCGGAAGTGCTCTTGAATGCGGTTGGCGCAGGCTTTGAGGTCGACAGCGTCGACGGGCTTCAGCAAATAGTCGAATGCTTGGCGACGGATGGCATCGATGGCGTAGTCCTGGTAGGTCGTGTAGAATACCACATAAAACTCGCGGTCGTCGAAGCGGTCGATCAAGTCCAACCCACTTTCAAAGGGCATCCGGATGTCGACAAACACAATGTGCGGTCGCCCACTTCGGATGACGTCATATCCAATTCGGGCATTGGGAGCCTGATCAATCACACGGATGAAGGGGCAGTGCCGTTCAATTTGGCTGTGGAGCACCTCGCGGGCGGGTGCTTCATCATCGACGATGATGGCATCGAGTTGGGCGGTCATTGGCTGAAGATTTGGTCGTCGCATGGGGAATTTGGCGTTTCCCACAAGCGTACAAACTCGAATATACNAATTCAACCTGTAAAACGCCAAGTTCGCAGGTGTTAGAATTGATTTTGTAGTCGTTTCAGGTCGACTCGACCAAGGCAAATGCCAAGTCCAGGGTGGAGTACAGGTCCACATCCAGGTGGCGGACCTTTCCCTTGGGACGTCGGAAGCCAGTCCGAACTGCGACCAGGTCCAAGTCGTGCACCGCCAAGATGTATTGGCCGTGAAGGCCGACATAGGCCGTGAAGTTGTGTCCCGCATGCTGGCCCATCCATACCTGGTAGCCATAATGTTGGATGTTGGAGCTGTTGGCGAGCGGTCCAACGGGCGACATGAGCTCCGTCATGAAACGGCGATCGATGAGTTGTTCGCCGTTCACTTGGCCAGAGTCGAGCAGGAATTGACCGAGGCGCGCGTACTCTTTGGCNCGCGAGAAGAAGCAGCAGTAGTTCCGTTCGTGGCCACGGTTGTCCACCGCCCACGCCGCGTCCTCAGCACAGCCCAGCGGATGCCAGATGCGCCGTTCAAACCAGCTGCCCAGCGGCTCGTCGATCAGGTGGAGCAGGATGTCTTGCAGGACCAGCGTGTTGCCGCCCTGGTACTTCCAAGGGGTGCCAGCTGCCCCCTCCACGGCGTATTNCGCGGTGCGGTCTAGGATGTCTCGGCCGTAGGTGGACCGCGCCATGAAGCCCACGGGATTCTTGTAGTTTTCTCCGAATGGGATTCCGCTGCGCATTTGCAGGAGGTGCTTGACGGTCAGTTCGGCGCCAGGACCGTCGTCGTCGAAACGCGGCAGGAATTTGGAAACGGGGTCGTCCACGGACAGCAAGCCGTCTGTCACTGCCGCTCCGATGGCCAGTGCGGTGAACGTCTTGGCGATGCTGAACGCATTGGTGCGCATCGTGTCCGCCCCTTCAATGCGGTGCGAAGTCCAGTCGAGCAGGAGTGAGTCCCGGTGAATCAGGGCGATCGCCACGGTGCCTTGGGCATGNGTTGAATCCTGGACGGCGGCCGGCAGTCGGTCCGTGAAGCGGCGGTGCTTCGGCCAAACCTTGGGAGAGGGCGAAGCAGAAATCGTGCGCGTGGACTGGAAGGGCAGATCGTCGATCTGGGTGCTGCGGTAGCCGCGGAGGTAGCATTCTCGCAAGCCCTTCCAGATGTGGCCATTGTCGGTGATGAAGCTCAAGGTGACCAGGGCGAGAACGGCCCCGAGGGTCCAGGCGAGGATGCGCTTCATGGGGCTGGGGAATGACGGCGACCTCCCAAAGCATCCAGCAGGTACGCGGTCAAGGCCTCCTTGACAGCATCGCGGTTCATGGGCCGGCCGGACTCCCGGGCAAGGCTGGTCACCCCGCGGTCGGTGATGCCACAGGGCACGATGAGATTGAAGAAGTCGAGGTCGGTGTCGAGGTTGAAGGCGAGGCCGTGCATGGTGACCCACCGGCTGCATTTGACGCCGATGGCACAAATCTTACGGGCGCCCAGTCCGGCATCGGGGTCGACCCACACGCCGGTCAGGCCCTCCACGCGTCCCGCCTTCACCCCCCAGTCAGCACAGGTGCGGATGACCGCTTCCTCCAGCTGACGCAGATACCATCCGATGTCGGTCCGGAATTGGTCGAGGTCGAGGATGGGATAAGCGACCAATTGGCCGGGACCGTGGTAGGTGATGTCGCCTCCGCGGTTGATTTCGTGGTATTCGACGCCCAGCTCCTTCAAACGCTCGGGTGACACGACGACGTGATTGGCATCTCCGCTCTTGCCGAGGGTCAGCACGTGCGGGTGCTCGACAAACAGGAGGTGGTGTTCCGGCCAGGGGAATTCCTCCGGGGTCTCGCTGGCCACCCGGCACGATTCGGACAGGCCGGCCCGACGGCGGGCGATCTTTCGGTCGACGGCCGTTTTGAGCAGCTGCTCCTGGAGGTCCCAGGTGGGCTTGTAGTTGGCGCGGCCCAGATCGCGCACGTGCACTTTGGGGATCATCCCATTTTGGCCAGCTCGCCTTTGAGGTAATCAATGTGGCGGATGTCCACGGGGTCCACCCCCGCTTCTTCGGCCATNCGCAAGGACAGCCAGTCGCCGAGGTGAACCAGGTGCATCCAGCGCTGAAGTCGGGTGTCCCCGGCTGCGCGGAATTCGGCGACCTCGGCACCGGCCTGGCTGAAGATCTCTTTGCACAGCCGCATCCTTTCCGCGGTTCTCGGGTGGTCTTCCGACGTATGAAGGAAGAGGGCTGTGAGGCTGGTGTNTCCACTTTCCCAGCCCACGAGTTCGTTGTGGTTCATCTCGGGAAAGACGTGGTGATTGCAGAGCCGCTTGGCGTTTTCGTTGAGCTGTTGGCGCCAGCGAATCAGCACTGGTTCGAGGGCAGCTTCCCCGTACAGCAACGGAGTGGTCTCTCTGAGCAGGGTCGTCCATTGGTTCGCCACGGAGACAAGGTTGTCCTGCGAGGCTCGCAGCAGGTCTGCAGCGGCGTCCACCTCGGCCAGAACGTCCGGCGCATCCGCTAGGGCGTGTCCCAGGGCGGCGAAATGGTGAAGCAAACCGGTCACGGCCCACCCGAATTGGGAGCGCGGGGGTTGGCCCCCCGGCACCATGAGGCAGGGCCACCCGTGTTCTGAGGCCAATTCTCCCAACCGGCCGCCAGAGGTGAGGGCGCGCACTTGGGCGCCGGCTGAGATGGCCGCATCGAGCGCCGTCAGGGTCTCCTCGGTGCTGCCGCTGTAGCTGCAGGCGATGACCACGGTGGAAGGACCGACCCATGCCGGGATGCGGTAATCGTGGCCACTTGCGACGGGCACTTTGGCCGTGTCGGCGAGGAGCCCGGCGAGGAACCGACCACCAATGCCGGACCCGCCCATGCCGAGCACGAGCACCCGGTCGTGTGGCGGCGGGGTGGACGGCAAGGGCTGTGTGGCCATGGATGCGGCCGCACCGGAGAGCTGTTCGGGGAAGGAAGCGATGAGGTCTCGCATGGCGGATTGGGTCACACGTCTAAAGTACTGCGGCGCAACGGGCGAAGGAGGCCTAATTTCNCCCAGCCGTTCACCCACCCGATTCACCATGATCCGATCCGAACAGGAACGCGTCCGCCTCGAGAGCCTCGCCCAACTCCGCCAGCTGGGCATTGATCCCTACCCGGCCGCCGCCTACCCCGTGGACACCCAAGCCGGCCCATTGTCCGCCGATTTCGCAGCCGACCGGGAGGTCTGTCTCGCCGGCCGCATCCTCTCCCGCCGCATCATGGGCAAGGCCTCCTTTGCCGAGCTGCAGGACGCCACGGGCAAAATCCAGATCTACCTCAATCGCGATGAGCTCTGTCCCGACGAGGACAAGACGATGTACAACACCGTCTTCAAGAAGCTGCTCGACCGCGGCGACATCGTCGGAGTGAAGGGCATCACATTCACCACCCAGACCGGGGAGCCGAGCGTGTTGGTCAAGGAGCTCACCGTTCTCAGCAAGTCCATTCGCCCCTTGCCCTCCGTCAAAACCGACGAGGATGGCAAGGTGTACGACGCCTTCACCGACCCCGAGCTCCGCTACCGGATGCGCTATGTCGACCTGGTGGTCAACCCCGAGGTCAAGCGCACGTTTGAGGCCCGCAGCCGGGTTATCCAAGCCATGCGGGACGCCTTTACCGAGAAAGGGTGGCTCGAGGTGGACACGCCGGTGCTGCAGGCCATTCCCGGGGGTGCCGCGGCGCGGCCGTTNGTCACGCACCACAACGCGCTGGACATTCCCTTGTACCTCCGCATCGCCAACGAGCTGTACCTCAAGCGCCTCATCGTCGGTGGCTTTGACGGCGTCTTCGAATTCTCCCGCAACTTCCGCAACGAGGGCATGGACCGGACGCACAATCCGGAGTTCACCGTCCTCGAGTTGTACGTCGCCTACCAGGATTACCACTGGATGATGGAGACCATCGAGCAGCTGCTCGAGCGGGTTTGCCATGCCGTCCATGGCACCAACACCGCCACGCTGGAGGGCAACACCATCGACTTCGCGCCGCCTTATCGCCGGCTGTCGATGCGCGATGCCATCCTCGAGCACGCCGGCGTCGACATCGACGGCATGGACGAAGCCGCCCTGCGCGGNACCTGTTCCGACCTCGGCATCGAAGTGGACGACAGCATGGGCAAGGGCAAGCTGATCGACGAGATCTTCGGCGAGAAGTGCGAGCACCACCTCGTGCAGCCCACCTTCATCACGGATTACCCGGTGGAGATGTCGCCGCTCACCAAGGCCCACCGCGACAAGCCGGGTTACACGGAGCGGTTCGAGCTCTTCATCAACGGCACCGAAGTCGCCAACGCTTACAGCGAGCTCAACGACCCCATCGACCAGCGCGAACGGTTCGAGGACCAGCTTAAACTCGGAGAGCGCGGGGACGACGAGGCGATGTTCATCGACCAGGACTTCTTGCGCGCGCTGGAATTCGGCATGCCGCCGACCAGCGGCGTCGGCATCGGGGTGGATCGCCTCGTGATGATGCTCACNGACCAGCGCTCCATCCAGGAGGTGCTCTTCTTCCCGCAGATGCGGCCGGAGGTGTTCCGAAGCGGGCCGGATTTGGATGCGCTTGAAGCGATGGGCGTCCCATCGGAGTGGGCGCCGCACGTGGCGGCTGCCGGGTTCGATACCCCAGAGGCCATCCGCGAGGCCAAGCCGACGGCACTGCGCGAGAAGCTCAACGGCTTCCGGAAAAAGAACAAGTTGGACCTTCCGGCCCTTCAATTAGAGGAGGTCGAAAGCTGGTCGGCATGACCGGCGGGCGCCGCGACTGAGCAGCAGCAAAGGCGGCAGGGTCAGGGCGTCTGCGCGGCGAGCTGGCTTTCGGAACCGCCATCGTACCGGGCCATCTCCTCCATCCAATCCGCCACGGCATCTGCGAAGGCCGGTTGTTGGTCTTCGCGGATCGGCGTGGACGGCGGGAACTCTTCGCGGAGGTGGTCCACCTGTTGGCCATTCTTCCAGAATCGGAAGCAGACGTGCGGGCCGGTGGCCAGGCCGGTGCTGCCCACATACCCGATGACATCCCCCTGTCGCACGGCCTGCCCTTCTTTCACGTTGCGGCGGCTCATGTGGAGGTACTGCGTGGTGTAGGTGCTATTGTGGCGCACCTTGACGTATTTCCCGTTGCCCTTCGTGTAGCTGGCCTTGACGACCACACCGTCGCCGACCGAGACAATCGGGGTCCCATGTGGAGCGGCGTAGTCCGTGCCGAGGTGGGCCTTGACCTTCTTGAGCACCGGGTGGAATCGCTTCTTGTCAAAGCGGCTCGAAATGCGGCTGAATTCCACCGGGGCCTTCAGGAAGGCTTTGCGCAGGCTGGCACCGGTCTCATCGAAATGGTCCACACCGTCCCCCTGGTCGAAGGCATAGGCTGGGAAATTGCGGCCGCGGTGGACGAATTCGGCCGCCAAGATGCGGGGCATGCCATCGGCCTCGTCGCTGACCCAGTCACGTTCATAGAGGATGCGGAAACGGTCACCGGCTTGGATGCGGCTGAAGTCGATGGTCCACGCGTAGACCTGGGACATGGCGAGGGCCAGCGTGGTGGTGTGCCCGGCGTCTTCCAGCACTTGGTACAGGCTGCCTTGGACTTCTCCTTCCACGAAGTCGCGGCGGGTTTCCGAGGGGAAGGCCCCCTTTCGGACTGAACCGCCCTGGTTGAGGTCGAAGACGACGTAATCCTTGCGGTTGATGAGGTAGGCGAAATGGCGGGGACGGCCATCGGGCCCGCGAAACAGACGCCAGTCTTGACCGGCTTTCATGCGCCGTACATCATAGACATCCCGCTCTTCCGTGGCGATGCGGTGTAGTGTCTGGGGTCCCACCCCGGCTGGGGTGAGCAAGTGGGACAGGCTCTGGCCGGAACGGACCGTGCCGGTTTCCACACGGAGGGCCACAGTGTCCGGGAGTCCGAACCGCTGGGCTTCCAGCTGGTCCATCGTCAACTCCGATGCCGCCGCCCCGCTTCTGGCGGTTTCCCCATGGGCCAAGGCCCTGGCATCGCCTGCCGATTGGTCCGACGGTCCACAGCCCGAAAGGAGCGCGGCCAGAACAGTCAGAACAAGGAAGGCGGATCGAGATGGAAGCATGGACGAGAACCGGCAATTTGTCACCGGTTGAAGTCGCAACGGCGGGTCGCCACCGAAAGTTTTGCCGCAGCGGGGTTTTAACGAATTCGCCGCCCGAAGCCGGCATCACTTGTGTGGGATGTGGGTCAGGACCCAGCTCTTGCCCCATTCGGCTTGCTCTTCCTCCGTCCAGAGTTCAGGGAAGAAAATCAGGGACTGGAAGCGGGGAGGCAGGTATTTCTGCCAGTTCGTGCCGCCGGTAGCGGCGATGTCCACAGGATCCTTCTGCAGGTGACGGACCGCGCTGCGGTAATGGGACAAAGGCCAGTGCACATTGACGAGCTCGTCGAGGGTGCGCAACGCCTCCTTGAGGTCGTCCGTCTGCTGGTCAGCTGGCAGGCCCAACCACTTTTTGCGGAGGTTGGTATAATACCGGTCTTCCGCAAAGTGCACGATGGTCTCCCTGTACTTCTCCTCGAACTGCCTCAGGGTCAAGGTGGGCTTGCCCGAAGCCAGCTCCGTCGCGCCGCGCCGCCAATAGAGGGCATCGAACAAGGGGTCGATTTCATCGAAGGCGTGGTCGGCATGCTGGTCGCGGAGTTCGCGGTGCACGAGCCGGTCCAACGACGTACAGGCGATTTCGATCAAGCGGTATTGGACGCTTTGGAACCCGCTGGACGGCAGGAGGGACATCCGGAACTTGAGGAACTGTTGGTGATCCAGGCCGTGGACCATCACGTCGAAGCTGCGAACGAGGTTGTCGAAGTACCGGTTGACCCGGTTCACCCGCTCGAGCATGGTGGCGCCGTCGATGTCCGCGTCATCGTGGGCCTGCCTCAGCTCGTGGAGCGAGAGCTTGAAATACAGCTCCGTGATTTGGTGGTAGGTGATGAAGATTTCCTCGTCCGGAAACGGGGTGACCGGATGCTGCAGGCTGAGCAGGGTGTCGAGGTTGACGTAATCCCAGTAGGTGGGGAAGTCGGCGTACAGCAGGCCATCGAGGTAGGATGTCAGGTCCTGCCCCATGGCAGCGTATTTCTCCTCCAGGAGCTTCAGCCGGGACAGCACCCCGGGGTCAAAGGAATCGGCTTCGGCCATGCCCGAAAGTTACGGTCGGATGTCGGTGGCGTGTTCAGACGCGGATGTGCTCCTGTCTTCAACGAGTTCAAGGCGAATCGAACCGATGACCAAGTCGGATTCGATCAGAATCGGAATGTGATGCTCATCTGCAGATACGACAACGGTGAGGTCGTCGGCATCCTTCCAAATGCGGCCTTCTTGTACGACAGGAGTGAAGGCGAGCCCGTCAAAGCTGCCCGCTTTGACCTCAACATGGCGAGGGCCAGTGAAGCGGGCCCGCAGAGAATGGATGCGTCCATCCACCAGGGTGGGGATGTCCACGACTTCGCCGGGTTCCAACTGCGTCAATTGCAGTCGCCGGGCAAAAAAGAGGGCAGAGACCACATCCTGCACGAAGGCCGGCATCACATGATGGCGGGTGGTCCCATGCTGAGTGGTGGCCGCAGTGCGGCGCGAGGGGTCAAAATCAATCCGNCGTTCCAATCGATATCCGCCTTCACGCACTTGGCGGATGAAACGGTGAGGAACCCCCCCTTTTTGGTCAATGTGACTCTCATAGTGGTCGCGGACGCGAAAGACCCAATCGAGTGGGCCCGTGCTTCTTCCGGTTCCAATCACNCTCCAGGTAGGACGCCCAGCGTATACAGGACCAGCCTTGACGGTGAGCCGGGCTTTTCCGGCTTCAATGAAACCGTAACGAACGGCGTAATGCAGGTCTTCTCCGACAAAGTCCACTGGCCGCGCCAAATGACGCAGGGCCAAAGCCGGCCTATTGGCAGCAGAATCCGCAGGGATTTCAGGGGGGGAAACGGGTTTGCTGGACTGGGCCAATCCGGCCAATCCCAACAGCAGGAAGAAGACAATCAGGGCACCGCGCATGCCCATGATGGGCAAATCCGGTGCCGAAATGCTCCTCAGTCCTGTCCGAGGTGGGCGATGCACTTCAGTTCGACGGCGATGGGGGTCGGCAGGGCCCCGATTTCCATGGTGGTCCGGCAGGGCCGGCGGGCGGGGTTCACGTCTTCGAAGTGCTCGCGGTACACCCGGTTCCACGTGCCGAAATCGCGCTGCATGTCGGTGAGAAACACGGTGATGTCCACCAGGTCTTCCCATTTGGCGCCCTCGGCTTCGAGGATGGCCTTCACGTTGGCCAGCACCCCGCGCGCCTGCGCCTCGAAATCGAATTCGATGAAGTTGCCGTTGTGGTCCTGCTTCAGGCCGGGCACGCCCTCGTCGTGGGCGCCGCTGCCGGGGATGCGCGGACCGACGCCGCTCAGGAAAAGGAGGTCGCCAACGCGGCGGGTCAGGGGGTAGAGGCCGACGGGTTTGGGGGCGTTGCTCATGGGGTTCCGTTGAATCGTTCGTGACTAAGGCGGGGCTCAGCCGTGCATGGTTTCCTTTTTGCCATAGCGCTGGATCACCTCGGCCTCGTGGGCGAGGAACTCCTTCCAGCGGGCATCGACGTCCACGCGTCCGCCATACTGGCGGGCAAAGCCGATGAAGGTGGTGTAGTGCTGGGCCTCACTGACCATCAGTTCGTGGTAGAAGGTCTTCAGGTCGTCATCAGCGATGCGCTCGGACAGCATGCGGAAGCGCTCGCAGCTGCGGGCTTCGATCATCGCGGCGAGCAACAGTCGGTCGACAAGCTGTTCTTCGCGGCTGCCGCCCTTCTTGATGAAGGAAGCGAGGTCGTGGATGTACGGGTCCTTCCGCTCTTTTCCGAGGACCCAGCCCCGCTCCTTGATCTTCTCGACCACCATGCCAAAGTGCTCCATCTCCTCCATGGCGATGCGGGTCAACTCCTCGACCAGCTCGGTCAATTCGGGATAGCGGACAATGGTGGAAATGGCGTTGGAGGCCGCCTTCTGNTCGCACCAGGCATGGTCAGTGAGGACCTCGGGGATGTTGGACTCGACGAGCTCCACCCAGCGGGGATCCGTGGGGAGCTGCAGTCCGAGCATGACGCTGTCGTTTCCCTCTGCCATGGCTCAGGAATTCATGGCGTCCTCGATGGCCTCGGCGTCCAATGGGATGTCACCCATCAGGTCGTCGAACCCGTCCTCGGTGACGACGATGTCGTTTTCCAACCGGATGCCCAGCCCCTCCTCGAGGATGTAAATGCCTGGCTCCACGGTGAACACATGGCCGGCGCGGATGGGTTCGTGCCACAGGCCCACATCGTGGACGTCGAGTCCGATGAAGTGGGAGGTGCCGTGCATGAAGTACTTCTTGTAGGCGGGCCANGCGGGGTTCTGCTTGGCGACGTCGTGNTTGTCGATNAGNCCGAGNCCGAGGAGNTGCTCGGTCATGAGCTCGCCCACCTGCTTGTGGTAATCGTGGAGGCTGACGCCGGGACGCAGCAGCTTCGTAGCGTCGCGCATGACGCTGAGCACCGCGTTGTAGACCTTGCGCTGGCGGTCGGTGAAGCGGCCGGACACCGGCAGGCACCGGGTCATGTCGCTGGCGTAGTTGCCATACTCGGCGCCCACGTCCATCAGCAGCACATCGCCGTCCTTGCAGACCGCGCTGTTCTCGATGTAGTGGAGCACGCAGGCGTTGGCCCCGCTCGCCACGATGGGCGTGTAGGCGAAGCCACGAGAGCCCTTGCGCACAAACTCGTGCAGGTACTCCGCCTCCACTTCATATTCGGTGACGCCGGGCTTGAGGAAGTTCATCACGCGGTTGAAGCCGTCACGGGTGATGCCGCACGCGTGGCGCATCCGTTCAATTTCCTCAGCACTCTTGACGCTGCGGGTGCGGTGCAGGATGGGTGCGGCCCGTTGGATGCGGACTTGGGGGTAGGTCTCGCAGAACCACCGGTTGAAGCGGGCCTCGCGGGTCTCCACGACAATCTTGGCGCGGGTGTGCTCGTTCTGGTGCAAGTAGCAGCAGCTGCACTCGGTGACGAGCCGCTGGATGGTGCGTTCCAGGTTGCCGATCCATTGCACGTGGCGGATGCCGGTCTGGGCCGTGGCCTCCGCCTTGGTGAGCTTGGCCCCTTCCCAAATGGCGATTTCCGCATTGGTCTCGGTGACGAACAGAATCTCCCGGTCGGCCGGGTTGTGGGCGTTGGGGAAGAGCAGCAGCACGGTTTCCTCCTGGTCCACGCCGGTGAGGTGGAGCATGTTGGAGTCCTGTCGGAAGGGCAGGGTGCCGTCGGCGCTGGTCGGGTAGATGTCGTTGGAACTGAACAGGGCCATGGCACCGGTGCTCATGGCTTCGGCAAACGCGGCGCGGTTGCGGACGTAGTTCTCGGCAGACAGGGGCGGGTAACGCAGCATGCCCCGAAGGTACGGCCCGCGGGCCTTCAGGCCCGCGTGATGCGCACGAGGGAGCCGGTTGGCAAGACCTGGCCGGTTCCACTGCGNAAGCAAAGTTCGCCGGCTTCGATGGCAGCATCCGGCAGGGCGGTTCGCCAGAAGTTCTCGAGGGAAGACGGACTCAGTCCCGAGTAGGTGTTCATGACCACCGCCCCCCCCGGAGCGACAATGCCCGCAACGGAGCGGATGAGGTGTCCAATCTGCTCCTCGAGCTTCCATTTTTCTCCTTTAGGACCCAAGCCCCACGCCGGTGGGTCCATGACGATGAGGTCATACTGGTTGCCGCGGCGCAGTTCGCGCTCCACGAAGCGCATCGCGTCTTCCACACACCACCGGATGCCATCGAGGCCGGAAAGTTCCATGTTGATGCGCGTCCAGGTCACCACCTGCTTGATGGCGTCGACGTGGGTCACATCCGCACCCGTCGCTCTGGCCGCGAGGGAGGCACCGCCCGTGTAGGCAAAGAGGTTCAACACCCGCTTCCCTGATCCCAGCCGGTCGACCATCCACTGCCAGTTAGCGGCTTGTTCTGGGAAGATGCCGACGTGCTTGAACCGCGTCATCTCCAAGGAGAAGTGCAGCGACTGGTCGGGTCGCAAGGGATACCGGATTTCCCAATGGTCTGGGACGCTCTGGTGGGGTTCCCAGTGGCCCTTGGTCCTGCCGGTGGGGACGAATTCCGCTGCCGACATGCGCCGCCAGTTGGACTCGGACATGCCGCGGTCCCAAATGGCGTGGGGCTCGGGGCGAATCAGGACGAGGTCTCCGAAACGCTCGAGTTTGCTGCCTCCGCCGGAGTCGAGCAGTTCATGGTCGCGCCAACCTTCCGGGAACCAGCGGTGCAGGCCATCGAAGTTGGAAGGGGAGGAAGCGTCCATGCGGGGAAGTTCGCAAGGGAACGGTCACAACTGTTGATTTTCTGCGTTGAATCGTCCTTTGGGGTCACCACCTTGCTGGCAAATCGAGGAAGGCCATGGCCGGAAAGCGCAAAGGAGGCGGACAGCGGAAGGGGAAAGGACGAAAGGTCGGTCCCGACGGAATCGGAGGGTCCTCCGGCCGGTCACGGTCACGCAAATCGGCGGTGGACGCCCCGATGGGCCGCCGTCAAAGCCTCAGCGGGGCGAGCCGGTACCTCGGCGATGTCCTCGAGATTTTCCGCAAGCTGAAAGGCCGTCCCCTGAATGCCCGCCAAGTCGCGAGCACGATGGGCATTGCAGACCACGACATGCGCGACATGCTGCATGGACTGATGCGGGAACAGGCGGGCAAGGGCGTGCTCGTCGAAGTGGGCAAGGGCCGCTTCATGATGCCGGACCAAGGCGGCCGATCCGCCGCCCGCGGCGGCCGGGACCGNGGCAAGGACCGCAAGTCTGGCGCCCGCCCCCAGCATGGTGACGTGGTCACAGGCACCATTCAAATCACCAAGTATGGCAAAGGCTTCGTGAGTGTTCCCGGAGAATCGGAGGACCTCATGTTGCCCAAGGGCAACACCGGCACCGCCTTTTGGGGAGACACCGTGGAGGTCGGCTGGATGAACCGCGGCCGCCGCAAAGTGCCTTACGTCGCCCGGGTGGTGAAGCGGGCGCGTGAACTGTACGTCGTCATGCTGCAGCCCGTCAAGGATTACGCCTTTGGCATTCCCACGGACAAGCGGCTTCACCGCGACTTCCTCATCCCCGCCCGCTTCCTGCACGACGCGCCCACGGATGTCAAGGTGGCGGTGCGCCTCGAGGATTGGGCATCGCCGGACGACCCGCCCATCGCAGAGGTCGTGGAGGTGCTCGGTGCGCCCGGCGTCCACGAAGCGGAAATGCACGCCATCCTGCTGGAGTACGGACTGCCCTACCATTTTCCCGAGGACGTGGCGGCTGAAGCGGAGACCATTCCCCAGGAACTCGACCCGAAAGAGATCGGCCGTCGGCGCGACATGCGCGACGTGACCACGTTCACCATCGACCCGGAGGACGCCAAGGATTTCGACGATGCCCTGAGCGTGCGGGACCTCGACAGCGGCCACCTCGAAGTGGGCGTCCACATCGCGGACGTGACCCACTACGTCCGGCCCGGAAGCCGCATCGAGGAGGAAGCCGTGGAGCGCGCCACCAGCGTCTACCTGGTCGACCGGACCATCCCCATGCTGCCCGAGGTGCTGTCCAACAACCTGTGTTCGCTCCGGCCCAACGAGGACCGGTACGCCTTCAGTGCCGTCTTCGAGCTCGACAAGCAGGGCCAAGTGGTCCAGGAGTGGTTCGGCCGGACGGTCATCCATTCGGACCGGCGTTTCACTTACGCCGAAGCGCAGGAGCGGCTTGAATCTGGGGAGGGAGACCTCGCCGATGAGGTCAAGCGCTTGGACCGTTTGGCCAAGAAGATGCGCGCGCGCCGGTTCAAGGCGGGGGGCATCGACTTCAACACCGAAGAGGTCCGATTCCGCCTCGACGACGATGGAAAGCCCGTGGAGGTCCTCATCAAGCGGATGCTGGACGCCAACCGGCTCATCGAGGACTTCATGCTGCTCGCCAATGTGCGGGTGGCCAAGTGGATCGCCGGGNGCAAGGGCCAGCGCCCGCCCGGCGCAGTGTACCGCATCCACGATGCGCCCGACCCGACCAAGCTCAAGTCGCTGCGCCAGTTCGTCGCCCAGTTCGGCTACAAAATGGCGGACACCGAGCCGGGTCAGGCCCACCGGGCGATCAGCCAGCTCCTGAAGATGGCCGAGGGCAAGGACGAGGAACGCATCGTCAAACAGATGGCCATCCGGTCNATGGCCAAGGCGGAATACAGCACCGACAACATCGGCCACTACGGCCTGGCGTTCGAGCACTACACCCACTTCACCTCGCCCATTCGCCGGTACCCGGACATGATGGTGCACCGCAGTCTGCAGCATTACCTCGATGGGGGTGCTGCGCTGGATGCGGCTGAGTTGGACGGACCATGCGCCCACAGCAGTGAGCGCGAAAAGCGAGCGGCTGAAGCGGAGCGGGCCAGCATCAAGTACAAGCAGGTCGAGTTTCTCGGAACGCAGCTGGGTGCTGAATTCGACGGGGTGGTCAACGGCATCTCAGGCAAGGCCGTTTATGTGGAGCTCAACGACAACAAATGCGAGGGCTACGTCGACATCCGGGACATCAGCACAGACCGGTTTTCCGTGGATCCGGAACGGCAGTGCCTGGTTGGGTTGCACACGGGACAGGAGATTCACATGGGCAATGCAGTCCGGATTCGGGTCATCCGCGCCGACGTCCAGCGCCGCGAACTCGAATTCGAGTGGCTGGGCGCCGGCTGACGGCCGCGGTCAGCAGGGACAGACCCCTTATTTTAGCAGAATCCGCAACAAAGCGGCATGCGCTCTTAGCTCAGTTGGTTAGAGCAGGGGACTCATAATCCCTGGGTCGCGGGTTCAAGTCCTGCAGGGCGCACCAAGCACTCAGCCGAGCAGGCCGAGCATCAAGAGCAAGTCGGAGGTCGTGATCATGCCGTCTCCGTTCAGGTCATAAGCCGCGCTGGCCTTGGTGACGGGCTGCATGAAATACGACAGCATGGTGAGAAGGTCGCTGAGTGACATGTGCGCAAGTTTGCACCCGAATGTTTCCTACGAAGGGGCAGATTGTTAAGGCGGATTTAAGCATAATGCCTATAAAGGGTAAAATGAAAGGCGTGAGCGGTCTGCATCCCACCTGCGGGATTGGNTGCCCATTGCAACGGGAGATGGTGGAGCGCCTGATGCGACCTATCTTTGCCGTCCCTTTTCGGGCAATTAGCTCAGTTGGTTCAGAGCGTTCGCCTCACACGCGAAAGGTCACTGGTTCGAATCCAGTATTGCCCACCACGGCCCCGGCTCCTACGAGTTGGGGCTTTTTTCTGCCTTCGCCACAGGCGGCGCATCTTTGCCGGGAGGCCCCGTAGTTCAACGGATAGAATAGACGTTTCCTAAACGTTTGATCCAGGTTCGATTCCTGGCGGGGCTGCCATTACCGGAAGACATCCACCGTTGCCCACACCCACGACTTCCCGCCTTGATGGTTCCTGGCGCCGACTGCTCGGCGGCAGTGGCGTAGTGCTGACGTTGAAGGTGCTCGGCGCCCTCGGCGGCTTCGTCTTTTCGGTGTGGGTGGCCCGCAGCTTGGGCGATGCCGCCTTGGGCCGGGCAGAGCTGTTCATCCTCTGGGTGACCGTGGGGGCCACCTTGCTCCGCGGGGGCTGGGAGGGTGCTGTGGTCAAAGCTTTCGGAGCGTGGACTTTCCAGGGGCAGGGTGCGCGGATTCGGCGTGCCTTCCGCCGGTGGACCGGGGCCATGGTGCTGATCGGTCTGGCTGTGGCGGGATTGGGGAGCTTGGGCTTCGCGGAGGAATGGGGCCCGTCGCCGTGGATCGGCTGGGGCATGGGCGCCTGGGTGGTGATCGGCTGGCTCGCGGAGTGTTTGCGCGGCACCGGCCATGTCTCGACCTACGCGCTGTTCCAGCCTGGGTGGTGGATGCTGTTGGCGGGGTTGCTCATCTTCTTTGGAATTGAGGACCCTGCATTGGCCCTGGCCCTGTCCGGCCTCGTCATGGCGGCTTTGGCGGTCTTGGGGGCGGGATGGTGGTTTGGGAAGCGGTTCCAGGCCGATGGAAGTCAGGAGGGCAATGGGAACATCTCCATGGCCCGATTGGCGTTCCCCATTTGGCTGGGCAGCGTGCTTCATCTGGTGCTGTCTTGGGCAGACACAGCCATGCTCAGCGCTTGGTTGACGGAGGCCGATGTAGCCCATTATCGCGCTGCTTTTCGGCTGGCGGCCCTGTTGACGTTCACCCAATTTGCTGTCAACGCCCTCGGCGCCCCGACGTTTGGCGCGCAGCATGCCGCGGGCGACCAGGAAGGGTTGCGGCGCACGGTGCACCGGATTGGCTGGTTGAACACCGCCGTCGCCTTGCCGGGCTTGGTTTTCCTGTGGCTGCTGGGTCCTTGGCTGCTGTCGTGGTGGGGGGCTGCCTTCGTGTGCCGGGAGGCGGTGATGGCGTTGGGCATTCTGGCCGGAGCGCAGGCCCTCAACGCCTTGTCGGGCCCGGTGATGTACTTGCTCAACATGACGGGAGGCGAACGGGCAGGGCTGGCCATTCTGGCGTTGTCGGCGCTGATCCAGTTGGCCTTGGGCCTGTGGTTGGTGCCGGCTCACGGCTTGGTGGGTGCGGCGTGGTCCGCGGCCATCGGCATGGGGGTGTGGAATGTGGTCGGATTGATTTGGGTCCGGCGAACGCAGGGCTTCTGGATGGTTTCTTTGGCGAACGGATGGTGGAAACGACGCTGAACTTCTTCCTGATTGGCGCCCCAAAGTCGGGCACCACGCTCTTGCATGCCCGGCTCGCCCGACATCCCCAAGTCTACTTGAGCGCCCTGAAGGAGCCCAACCACTTCGCTACGGACATTGACCCCGACCGGTTCAGTGCCGCCTTCCGGGCAAACATCCCAGGCGACTTGGAAGGATACCTGGCGCACCGGCCCTTGAAGCCCCGGCAAATCGGATTTGTCCAAGACCCGGAGGATTACGCCAAGCTGTTCGAAGATGCTGGTCCCGACAATGAAGTCGTCGGCGAGTGCAGCACATCCTACCTCTGGTCGGAGGCGGCACCGGGACGTGTGGCCGATGCCCATCCCCACGCCAAGGTGTTGGTGGTCCTGCGCAACCCGGTCGAGCGCTTGCATTCNCATTGGTTGATGGCCCGGAAATACGGGTTCACCACGCTGGACCTATTGGACGCGGTCGCGCAGGATGTCGCCCATCCGGACCCCGGCTGGGGCCGAAGCGAACTGTTCGTAGAAGCGGGCTTGTACGCCGAGGGCCTTCGCCGCTGGATGGACCGCTTTCCGGCGGCTCAGGTCAAAGTCTTGCTCAACGAAGACCTCAACCGGCCTGAGACGTGGACCGACCTAAGAGAATGGCTTGAATTGGAATCCGCCATACCGGAAGTGGAGCGGAACATGGGAAATCCGGCAGGGCGTGCNCGCTTCGAGTCGATCAACGCCTGGCTGACCCGCTCAGGTGTCAAAGCGGCTGCTGGCCGTTGGTTGCCAGAACCCATGAAGCGAACCGTGGGCCGAGGCTGGTATACCCAGGAAGGCTTGGCCCCACTCTCGCCGGAGGACAGGGCGGTCTTGCTGCCGAGGTTCGAGGCGGACATCCGCGCCACCGAGGCCTTGATTGGCCGCGACCTGTCGCATTGGAGTTGACGGGGTGTCGCTCAGACGAAGGGAAATCGTATATTCGCCGTCCGATTCAGCAGAGGGTCATTAGCTCAGCTGGTTCAGAGCGCTGCCTTGACAGGGCAGAGGTCACTGGTTCGAGTCCAGTATGACCCACAGACAAACCCGGATCCACAGCGGTCCGGGTTTTTTCTTGTCTCCACATGGCCCGCCGCAAAATCCCCCCTTCATGGGAGGGCATGAGCGGNATGTCGACCCCAATTTTGTGTCATGGAGCTGAAACGCCTCAGTGATCTCGCTGCCGACGAAGGTGGCACCTTGACCCGCATTGATGGGGCGGACGGGATGCTGGCGCTGATGGAGATGGGCTGCACCGTGGGTGAAGCCATTGAGGTCCGCCATATTGCGCCGTTGGGAGACCCGTTGGCTGTGTCGGCAGGCGGACATGTGGTCACGCTGCGGAAAGAGCAGGCAGACCTGATGTGGGTCAAACCCCACTGAGCGCGGCGTAGGCTGCCCAAGCGCCGAGGTAGGCCAATAAGGTCATCCCAGCCGTCTGAAGCAGGGCCCAAGTCCAGCTTCCCAATTCCTGCCGGACAATGGCGACAGTGGACAGACATTGCATGGCCAGCATGTAGAAAACGATGAGCGACATCGCCGTGGCTGCATTCAGAATGGGCATGCCGGTGCTCGGGTTGATTTCCTGACCCAATCGACGTTGGAGTGCCCGGATCCCCTCGTCGTCCTCCGGAGCAGCATACAATGTGGCCATGGTACCGACGAAGACTTCCCGGGCAGCGAAGGAGGCGATCAACGCCACCCCCATCCGGCCGTCGTATCCCAGCGGGGCGATGGCCGGCTCGATGAAAGCGCCCAGTCGGCCCGACCACGATGCATCCATACGAGCGGCTTGCCAGTCGAGCTCGGCCTGGGCCAAGGCAACTTCGTCCGCCCCGTCCAGTTCTTGGACCACACGCACATGCGCCTCATCCACTTCGGCAAACCCGCTTGGCGAAGTGTTGGACAAGCCCCACAGAAGAATGGACACGATGATGATGACCTGTCCGGCGCCCACCACGAATCCCTTGGCTTGCTGTACCACTTGTGCGAGTGTGCGCTTCAGGGACGGCACGCGGTAGGGGGGCCATTCCTGGAGGAATTGGGTCGGCGCGGCCTTGGGCAGTCCGCGGTGCAAAATCCAAGCGAGGGCCAATCCGGCCACCAATCCGGCGCCATAAATGGTGAACAGGAACAAGCCCTGCAGGTTGAACAGGCCGCCCGGTCCCCAGGGCTGGTCTGGCACCACGAATCCAATCAGGAACAAATACACTGGAAGCCGCGCGGAGCACGTCATCCAAGGTGTGATCAGGATGGTCAGGAGCCGTTCGCGCTTGCCAGGAATGGTGCGCGCACTGAGGATGGCCGGGACAGCGCAAGCGAATCCGCCCAACAGCGGAATGGTGGCCCGTCCGTCCAGGCCCAGGGACCGCATCCAGCGGTCGTTCATGAAGGCCACGCGGGTCATGTACCCACTTTCTTCAAGGGCCGCGACGGCTCCGAACAGCAGGGCGATTTGGGGAACGAAGATGACCACGCCGCTGATGCCCGCGAGCAATCCGTCGACGAGGAGGTCGGACCACCATCCCGGCGTAAGGCCGAGTCGGACGGCCTCCATGAGGGCGCCCATGCCGGCGTCAATCAGGTCCATCGGCCAAGTGGCCCAGGCATAGACCGCTTGGAAGATGAGAAAGAAGACCGCCATGAGGATCACAGGTCCTGCGATGCGGTGCGTGAGGACGCGGTCCAACCTCCGGCTCAGGTTGAGGTCCAAGGGGTCGTTCTGCTGCAGCACGGCCTGGGCGATACGGCGCACCGCTTGGCTCCGGTGACCGGCTTCGGCGAGTTGAAGTTCTGCGAGTCCGCAACCGGCCGCTTGTCGGGCGGCCTCGAGGGGGGCGATGGCCGGGGTCCGGAGCCAATCTGGGGTGCCATCGGAGTTCACAAGGCGCAGCAGTCCGGCATCGGTCATGTCGGGCAGTGCCTGGCGCAAGCCATCCAGGTCGATGCGCTCACTCCACGGTGCAGCCGCCGGTTCACGGTGGACTTCAGGCGGGCGATTGGGCCAATCGGACATCCGCTTTGCCAAGGCCTTGGTGCCCCGCCCGCGCAAGGCGTGGACGGCAAACACCTCCACGCCCAGAGCGTCTTCCAATGCGGACTTGGCCCAGGGCAAGGCTGCAGTTTCGTTGACGACCACAATGGCGGGAATGCCCAGGTCGAGCGTCTGGAGGCACAGGTAGAGGTTACGCTTGATGTTGGCCGAGTCCAGGACGAGGACCACACCGTCAGGNCGCTGATCAGGGTCGAGCAGGGCGTCCCGCGTGACAGCCTCATCCAGTGCCCGCGGGTTGAGGCTGTAGGTACCGGGAAGGTCAATCAGCTCAATGCCACGGTCGGCCTTAAGTGGGGCCAGCGTTGGAGCGACGGTCACACCCGGCAGGTTGGCCACCTTGGCCCGCGCCCCGGTGAGCAGGTTGAACAGCGACGATTTGCCGCAATTGGGGTTGCCGATCAGGGCGAGCTTCATCGGGCGATCCATTGTGCGGGGTCGAGGGGGCTGCTGCCCTTTGCGTCCCAGATTTCGAGGTGGGCCTTGGGACCTTCACCCAAGTCGATGACGGTGCCCACCGCCTGTCCGGTGCGCAGGTCATCGCCCGTTTCCACCGTCACGGTGCCCAGGTTGGCATACACGGAGCGGTGCGATCCGTGGTCCAGCATCACCACCAGTCCGCCGCCGGGAATGCTGATCACATTGGACACCCGACCGCTGAAGATGGCGGACACCGTGCTGCCCCCGGAGGTGGCGATGTCGATGCCCCGCCGTTCGATTTGGATGCCCGGCAGACTGGGGTGGGGGTGGGTTCCAAAGCGGCCGACCAAAACCCCTTCTGACACCGGCCAGGGAAGTCGGCCTTTGTTGGCATTGAATTCGGCGGCGATGATTTGTCCTTCTGGGGTGGCCGCAAAGCCGGTGGTGTTGTCGGCGGCGCGGCGAGCGGCCTTGAGGATGCGCTCAATCGCCTTTCCCAATTCCGCGCGCCGGGCCTCCTCTTTGGCCAGCTGGTTCCGGAGTTCTTGTTCGCGCGACTGGAAGTCGGCCACAAGGGATTCCATCTGCCGCGCCGCAGAACGCGCCGCATCCCGTTCGGCACGGAGATCGCGTTCCACCTCGACAAGGTCGTTTCGTTCGCGCTCCAACGCGGTCATCTCCTGACGGAGGGCGTTGGCCGATGCGCTGATGCGGTCAGCCTGGGCATGGCGCTGTCGGCGGTATTCCCCAATCAGCATCAGCCTCCGGAACGCCTGGGTGGTTCCTTCGGCATCCAGAACCACCTCCCACCAGGTGTCGTGTCCTCCAATGCGATCCGCCAAGCGGATCATGTCCGCGTATTCGGCCTTGAGTTGGGCCAATTGCTCATCCGCGTGGTCGACGCCCGACTCTCTTTGTGCCAAGCGGCGTTCGGCAGCTTTGCGTTCGGCGCGCAGGTTGGACAGCAGTTGTTGGCGCAGGCTGAGTTGCTCCTTGAGTACCGCCCATTCTTGTGTGCTTTTCTCCTTGTCATCCCGGGTGGACTTCAACAGCGATTGGGTGGCCGCAATCCGGTCGTTGATCGCCTGGCGTTCTGCCTCCAGTTTCGCCCGATCATTTCCTTGGCCCCAGCAGAGCAGGGGAGAAAGCAGCAGGAAGGCCGTGCCGCACAATCGCAGTCGGTTGCGGAGGTCAGAAGCCACGGCGCAGGTCAATGTCCTCCGGCAGGACGAAGGGCATGGGATACGCTTTCCCATAGCGGGCCCTGGAGATGTCGATGGCCACCCGATGGGTGCCCTCCGGAGAGGAAATGGTGATGGCGGTGCGGCGGGGAATCCAGCCGCCGGACTCCGGCTCAAAGCTGCCGTGTTCAATTTCGATGGACCGCCCGAAGTAGAGGTCGTCAAAGCGGGTGCGGGTCAGTTGATGCCCCACTCCATCGAACCAGTATCGTTTCACTAANAGATCCGTTTCATCCGAGCGGTTGATCAAGCGCTCCTCCACATCGGGGTCGACCTCCACGGACAAACTGTCATCGGGGGCAATTTCTTTTTCCTTGACCCCCACCAGGCGGCGAAGGCGCCGCTTGTACTTGTTGATNAGCAAATGCTCCCGCCCGTCGACCTTGCTGACGTACTTGCTGTCTTCATCCTCCAGCCCGATGCCGCGCCCCATGAGCATCCGTTGGATCATGTCGAAGGTCAATGCCGTGCCGAGCAGGCTGTCCATCGCAGCATAACTGCCGGCATAGGCGAACCGGCTGCCGGGCACTTTGGAATAAAACTGAACTGAGTCCGTGGTCAAAAGCAGGCGGGCNGCTTCCACCCCGAGCGCCGGCGTGATGCTCATCCAGATGGCCGAATCCCGGCGAAGTCGGGCGTTGACCTTGAAGGCGTTGCGCTCCCCCGCGATGTCGGCATCCACTTGCATGCGCATGGCGGCCCAGTCCGGTTCCGCCAAGGTGGCGAGGTGCTTGCGCATCACGGCCCCAGCCCCCTCGGAGCGGATGGGCTTGCCCTTCTCCAGCCGGCGCATGTTGGTGCAACCGGTGGCGAGGACCAAGCAGCTCAGGGCCAGCACCCATATCCTCATTGGCCGCTGATTTTGAGGATGAGGCGGTCGCGGTCGCCTCCGGCGTTCAATGCAGCGTTCCAGCGTTCGCGGGCTTCAGCGGTTCGGCCGAGGGCCTTCAAAATGTCCCCGGCATGCTCGAGAACGGTGGCGCCAGGGCGGTCGCCTTCGTGATGGAGGGCCAGCTCAATCCATGTCAAGGCCTCCTCGTGCTCTCCAGCGCGGTGGAGCGCCCAGGCATAGGTGTCTTCGAAGTTGGCTTCCCCTGGCGCGAGTTCCACCACCTTGGCGCCCATCTCGATGGCCCGGTCCAATTTGACGCCGCGCAGGGCGAGGTAGTAGGCGTAGTTGTTCAGGGCGAGGATGTTCTGCGGGAACACCTCAACGGCGAGCTCGTACCATTGGTCCGACGCGGCATGGTCGCCTTGGTCATGGGCCAATTGCGCCAGGGCGGACAGGACGTCGCTCTCGAATTGAGGGCGGTCNACGATGAGGTTGCGCGCGGATTTGAGTTGCTGCTCCGCAGCCCTTGCGTTTCCCAGTTCAATCTGGGCGAGGCCCCGGAAGTAGGGGAAGACGGGCAGGTTCGGGAAGCGCANGGTCGCCCGTTCGCCCAAGTCATCCACCGCATCCCACCGTCGGAGGTCCAAGGCGAGTTGGCAGGCATCCAACCACCGTTCGGCGGAGTTGGGCTCCAGCTCCAATGCGGTTTGCAGGGCGGCCAAAGCCCCGTCTGCATCGCCTGACAGACTCCGCAACGTGGCATCGAGGTCGTGGGGCTCGGCGTCGCCGGGGTGGGCGGCTTGGAGCAAGGTGATGAGGGCTGCGGCTTCCTCGCGGAGGTCCGTTTGCAGTTCGGCGAGCTCGACATAGGTCCAAGCGATGTCGGCTTTTTCTGCCAGCGGTACATCTTCTGAGCGGAAGGCCTTTCGCACGTGAACGCGGGCGGATTCGGTGTCTCCGCGCTGGGTCAGCAAGTGGGCCCATTCGAGGTGGAGGCGTCCGTGGCCTGTCCGTTGCAGGGCGCTCTGAATCACGGCTTCCGCCTCAGCCAGTCGGCCCAGCGAGTTCAACAGGCGGGCACGCTGAAGGGGCCCTTCCACCACATTGGGGAAGTCCACTTCGAGCCGAACCAGAGCGTCCAAGGCGGCGTCCACATCTCCAGCAGAGAGGTGCAAGCGGTGGCGTTCCGCGTGCCATTCGGGATCGGGGCCCCATTCACGCTCGAGGACATCCACCACCTCCAAGGCGCCTTTGATGTCGCCTTGTGTGATGCGGAGGTCCAGCAACTGGTTGGCAGACAGGTCGTCTTGGGGTTTGTTGTCCAACAGCCAGGTCAGGGCGCGGTCCGCCGCTTCCATGTCCCCAAGCTCCAGGGCGATGTCCGCGAGCTCCTTGTGATACCAGGCATTGTTGGGGTCCAAGGCGAGGGCCTGATCCACGGCTGCCCGTGCCGCGTCCCATTGACCGTCTTCCCGCTCGAGCCGGGCCAGTTCGTAGTGGACCACATCGGCAGTGGGGTCCGCATCGAGGCAGGCGAGCAGGGCCTCCTTTGCACCGCTCCGATCGCCTTTGATCTTGGCCAATTGGGCGGAATAATAGGCGGCGTGAAATGCGGAATTCACGCCCCCACCCCCCGCGTCAGAGGACGTGCCGGTTTTGCCCAGGATGGCGCATCCACCGAGGGTCAGGGCGAGGCCCAGCANCAGGAGGGAGTGTGGGTGCTTCACTGGATTTCGCAGTAGTCTCCGATGCTGAGGTCTTGGGGGGCGTCGACGACTTTGGCATGCTGGCCGATCATGGCGCCTTCGAGGTGGGCACCGTCNACGTGGCTGTGGGCCCCGATGAGGCAGTCGCGCAGCACGCTGCGTTCGATGGTGGTGCCTGGACCGATGGTGACCCGGGGTCCGACCACGGATTGCCGGAGAATGGCGCCGGGCAGGATTTCACAAGGAGGAATGACCACACTGTCTTCCACGGTGACACCCGCGTGAATCTGGGCGCGGTCGCCCATGAACTCGAGCATGCGGCCGTTGGTCTCCACGGTCACTTTGCGGTTGCCGCAGTCCATCCAGGCGGAGACTTCACCGGGCCGGAAGCGCGCGCCTTGTTCGGTGAGGGCGCGGAAGGCGTCGGGCAATTGGAATTCGCCACCATGACGAACATCGCCCTCGATGAGCTTCCCGATTTCGCGCCGCAGGTCGGCCGCATCGCTGAAGTGGTAGATGCCAATCATGGCGAGGTCGGACACCGGCTTCTCAGGCTTTTCGGCATACGTGTCGATGGCGCCGTCGTCGCCCAGCACGACCACCCCGAACTGGCGGGGGTCTTCAATGCGCTTCACGAAAATGTGGCCGTCCGCGGCCGCATCGAGGTGGAAGTCCGCCCGGAAGAGGGTGTCCGCAAAGGCGATCACCGCTTCTCCTTCCAAGAGGTCCTCGGCACACCACACGGCGTGGGCCGTTCCCAAGGGTTGTTCCTGATGTCGGATGTGGCCTTGGGCGCCGAGCCGCTTGGCCAAGTCGAGCAGTTCTGCTTCGACTTGGGCGCCAAAATCCCCGATGATGAAGGCGATGTTGTCGAAGGGACGCGGGCTCATGGCGGCCAGGTCTTCGACGAGGTGCTGCACAATGGGCTTTCCTGCCACGGGGACCAGTGGTTTCGGGACGGTGAGCGTGTGCGGGCGGAGGCGGCTGCCTCTGCCGGCCATGGGGATGATGAGGTTCATGCAGTACCGGTGTGTCCGAACCCACCAGCACCGCGGTCGGTGATGGCCAGGTCTTCGGGTTGTTCGACGGAGGACCATTCGACCCGGGCGTAGGCGGCGACCACCAATTGGGCGATGCGCTCTCCAGGCTCGAGGGTGAAGGGTTCCTGTCCGTGGTGGATCAAGAGAACGCCGATTTCGCCTCGGTAGTCCGCGTCGATGGTGCCGGGGCTGTTCAGAACCGTGATGCCCTGCTTGTAGGCCAGACCGCTTCGCGGACGGACTTGGGCTTCGAAGCCGTCCGGCAATTCAATGTGCAGCCCGGTGGGCACCAGCCGGCGCTCTCCGGGTTGGAGGACAACGGAGCCGTCGAGGCGGGCACGCAGGTCGAGCCCGGCGCTTTGCGGGGTGGCGTAGGCGGGCAAGGCGTCCGAACCGGTGTTGGCCACGCGGACTTGGATGGTGGGAGCGGCGATGTCGTTCATCCTCGACCAAAATCGGGTTTGCGCTTGTTCAGGAANGCATCGACGCCCTCCTTGAAGTCGGCGTGTTCGAAGCATCGGCCGAATTGGTCAATCTCCACTTCGAACCCTTCCGCAGACCCGCTCGCCTGCACACAGCGGATGGCGGCGGCGAGGGCGTTGGGGCTGTTGGCGGACAATGCGGCGCCCATGCTGAGGGCGGATTCCAGCAAGGCATCGCGCTCGACCACCTGGCTCACCAGGCCGCTGGAGAGGGCTTCTTCCGCCTTGACCATGCGGGCGGAGAGAATCATCTCCATGGCCCGTCCGGTCCCGATGATGCGGGCCAGTCGCTGGGTTCCTCCGTATCCGGGAATGAGGCCGAGGGTCACCTCCGGCAGGCCCATGCGGGCGTTGCCCGAGGCGATCCGCACGTGGCAGGACAAGGCCAATTCCAAGCCCCCGCCCAAGGCGAATCCACCGATGGCGGCGATGAACGGTGTGTTGGACAGGGCGATGGCGTCGAACAGGGTGCGCTGTCCACGTTCGGCCAAAGCCCGGCCTTGCGCCCCATCGTAGTNGGCGAATTCCTTGATGTCCGCGCCGGCAACGAACGCCTTTTCACCTGAGCCGGTGAGCACCACACACCGGATGTCGTCGCGCTGTTGGACCGCATCGACCATCTGGCCGAGTTCGGCGATGAGGTCGGCGTTCAGCGCGTTGAGTTGTTGCGGTCGGTTGAGGGTCCAGACAGCGGTGCTGCCGTGGATGGACTCGAGGACGAGGGCGGTCTCGGACATGGCTTCGAAATTAGGCAATCGACCCCCCTCCGGCGGCCTGAAGTCTGCGGGTTACGGGGTGCTTGGGTGTGGACCAAATGGCATCGGAATTTCCCTCTTCGATCACCTGTCCCGCGTCCATCACCACCGTGCGGTCGCAGAGGTACCGGACCACACCGAGGTCGTGGCTGATGAAGAGCAAGGAGAGCCCGCGCGAAGCTTGCAACTCGACGAGCAGGTTCAAGACCTGCGCCTGGACGCTCGCATCGAGGGCAGCGACGGCCTCGTCGCACAGGAGAATCTTGGGGTCGGCAGCCAGGGCCCGGGCGATCACGATGCGCTGGCGCTGTCCGCCGGAGAAGGCATCTGGCCGCTTGTCCAATGCCGTTTCTGGCAGGCCAACGGACTTCAGCAGCTCCGCGGCCCGCTTTCGGACATCGGCCTTCGGTGTGCCCCACCGAACGAGGACCTCGGAGAGAACGCGGCCGACTTTCAGAGCGGGATTCAACGCGGCGCGGGGATCTTGGAAGACCAGCCCGACATGGCGCTGGATGTGCGCCAATTGGCTCGGGGTCCGGTCGTGAACGGGTTGTCCAGCCAAGTGGATGGTCCCCGCGTCGAGGCTGTGCAAGCCGAGTATGGCGCGGGCCAACGTGGTTTTGCCGCATCCGCTGCCTCCGACGATGCCGAGGCTTCCACCCTCGGGAAGCTGGAAAGAGACCCCATTCAACGCAGGGGCGCTGGCTCCGGGATAGGTTTTGGTGGCCCCTTGGACTTGGAGCAGAATGGGGGCATCCTTCCCCGGGGGATGCAGTTCGTTCGAAGTGGCTCCGCCAGCTTGGCCGTCCAGGAAATCGGAGAGCACGGGCAGGGGCGTGGGGCGCCCGGATTGTGGCACCCGACAGGCCAGCAGCCCGCGGGTGTAGGGGTGTTGCGGAGCGTCGAGAATGTCGCGGGTCTGGCCNTGCTCAACGACGTCACCCCGGTACAACACGGCCACTCGATTGGCATGGCGTTCGACCACGTCCATGTCGTGGGACACCAGCACCATGGCGAGTCCGCGTTGGCGCTGTAGGGTGCCCAAGAGGTCCAGCAGTTCTGCCCGAAGCGTGCTGTCCAATGCTGTCGTGGGTTCGTCGGCCAGCAGGATGTCTGGGTCATTGGCGAGCGCCATGGCGATGAGGACCCGCTGTTTCTGTCCGCCGGAAAGGCCATGCGGGTATGCGGAGAATGCCCGCCCCACATCGGGCATCTGTACCTCCTCGAGTAGCGATTCAGCGCGCGCCGTGGCTTGGTCGCGGTCGAGAAGACGGTGGCGTTGGATCACCTCCACCAGTTGGATTCCGCAACGCATCGTGGGGTTCAGGCTGGTCATGGGCTCCTGGAACACCATGGTGATCCGGTCGCCGCGCGGGATGGCGGTCAAGGCCGCCTCGGGATCGGAACTCGCCCAGCATTGGCCCAAACCGAGGATGCGTCCGGAAGTCAGCGAGGCCGCGTCGGGCAACAAGCCCAGTGCGGCCATGCAGCACAGCGTTTTTCCAGAGCCACTTTCTCCAACCAGGGCCAGGGTCTCTCCCGGCGCCACGGACAGCTGGATGTCGCGCAGGATGGACCGCCCCGCGATGTCGAGGCTCAGGCCTTCCCAACAGAGGGCGGAATCAGAGGGTGCCACGCAGGGCCTGCTCGCGTTCGATGGATTCAAAGAGCGCCTTGAAGTTGCCCTTGCCGAAGCTCTGGGCGCCCTTGCGCTGGATGATCTCGAAGAACATCGTCGGCCGGTCCACGACCGGCTTCGTGAAGATTTGCAGCAAGTAGCCTTCGTCGTCCCGGTCGATCAGGATGCCCAACTCTTTCAAGGGCTGGAGGTCCTCATCGATTTGTCCCACCCGGTCGAGCACGGTGTCGTAGTAGGTGTTCGGGACTTTCAGGAATTCAATGCCGCGCGCCTGCAATTCCGTCACCGTCTCGATGATGTTGTCTGTGGCCACGGCGATGTGCTGGACACCAGCGCCTTGATAGAAGTCGATGTACTCTTCGATCTGGCTCTTCTTGCGGCCTTCAGCGGGCTCGTTGATGGGGAATTTGATGCGCCCATTTCCGTTGCTCATCACCTTGGACATCAAGGCGGTGTATTCGGTGGAAATGTCCTTGTCGTCAAAGGAGACCAGCTGGGCAAAGCCCATCACCTTGGCGTAGAACTCGCACCAGGTGTTCATCTCGCCCCATCCGACGTTGCCGACCATGTGGTCGATGTATTTGAGGCCGACTGCCGGGCGTCCACCCTTGGGGTTCCACGCCTGGTAGCCCGGCAGGAACACCCCGTTGTAGGCCTTGCGCTCCACGAAGACGTGGGTGGTGTCGCCATAGGTCTCGATGCCGCTGAGCACCACATTGCCGTCGCTGTCCTCACGGGTTTCTGGCGCAAAAGCACTCACGGCACCCCGCGATGTGGTCTCCTTCCAGCTCTTCTCCGCGTCGTCCACCCAGAGGGCCACGGCCTTGACGCCGTCGCCGTGTCGGTTCAAGTGGTCATTCAGCGGGCCGTCCGCCACGAGCGGGGTGGTCAGGACCAGCGTGATCTTGTCCTGGCGAAGCACGTAGCTGACGCGGTCTTCGGACCCGGTCTCCAGACCCTTGAATGCGAGCGGCTGGAATCCCCAGGCATTCATGTAGTAGTACGCGCTTTGCTTGGCGTTGCCGACGATGAGCTCCACGTGGTCGGTGCCGAGCAAGGGCAGGAAGTCCTCTGCTTCGGGGACGACGATGTCGGGTTGGGGAGTCTGCTGTTCCATGGTCTTTGCGGGATTCAGTCGAGGGTCTTGGGGGTATAGCCCAGCCAGCTCGTATGGTAGCCATCGTCCTCGATGTCGAGGGCGTGTTGGGTCAGGCGGAGCGGCCGGAAGGTGTCCACCATGACGGCGAGTTCGGCCGTGCCGGTCTTGCCGATGGAGCCCTCATAGGTGCCGGGGTGGGGGCCGTGGGGAATGCCACCGGGATGCAGGGTGAGGTCACCACGCGAGATGCCTTTGCGGCTCATGAAGTTGCCCTCCACGTAATACAGCACCTCATCGGAATCGATGTTGCTGTGGTTGTAAGGGGCGGGAATGGACTTGGGGTGGTAATCATACAGCCGCGGGCAGAAGCTGCAGATGACGAAGGCGTCGGTTTCGAAGGTCTGGTGGACCGGAGGGGGTTGGTGGACCCGGCCGGTGATCGGCTCGAAATCGTGGATGGAGAAGGCGTAGGGGAAATGGTATCCGTCCCAGCCGACCACATCGAAGGGGTGGCGGGCATAGGTCGCCGTGTGGATCATGCCCTCTTTGCGGACATCGATGGGAAAGTCGCCCTCGCGANCCACAGCTGGCACTTGTTCTGGCACCCGGAAATCCCGCTCGCAGAACGGGCTGTGTTCGAGCAGCTGTCCGAAGTGATTGCGGTAGCGCTTCGGCGTGACAATCGGGTGGGCGCTTTCGACGACCAGCCAACGTTGGTCCACGCCCTTGGCCGGCGCCCAGCGGTGGATGACGCCCCGCGGTATCACGAGGTAATCACCAGGCCGGTAGGCCAGCGTGCCGAACATGGTCTCGAGCACGCCCTCTCCGTCGTGGATGAAGACGACTTCGTCGCTGTCGGCATTCTTGTAAAAGCGGTCCGCCGGGTCGACCTCAGTGGGCCGGGCCACGGAAATGGTACAATCCGCATTGAACATCAGGGGCACCCGGGCAGCGAGTGCGTGGCCCGAGGACGGGGCGGAAAAGCCCGGTACCCTGCGGGACTTGAGGTTGTCCTTGACGCCTTCTACCGGACGGGCATCCACCGGTTCCGACACCGACTTCACCATGGTCGGGGGGTACAGGTGGTACAGCAGCGAGCTCATTCCCACGAATCCGATGGTGCCGAAGAGCTGCTCGTGGTGGAGCGTGCCGTCGGCCTTCGGAAACTGGGTGTGGCGTTTGTGCGGAACCTGCCCGCGCGTCTGATAGAAGGGCATGGATGCAAGGTAAAGTGGAACAGGCTCAGCTGCCGCGTCCAAGACCGGCATACCAGGGCAGGTTGCCATCGTCCTTGGGCGGGAAGCGCAAGGGCACCTTAAACCCACCAGGTAGGGCCTCGTCCGCCGCTTTGCCCGTGCGTTTCATCAGGACGTTCAATTTGACNGCTTCTGCCTCACTGATGGTGCGCAGGGTCTCACCGGATTGGACCACATGCCAATCCCGGGTGCCCCGCCGCCGTTTCGGTTGGGTGTACAGCCGGCGGTCGCGGTCGAGTCGGGTGCTCGGCTTGGCGCCGTCGAGGTCGTTGTACTTGCGCAATTGCCAGACGGCCAATTGCAACCCCTCCGCGATGTCCCCGAGGGTTTCGCCCTGCTGGCCTTGAACCCAAGTGACGTCGTTCTTGGTGATGCCGCCCAGGCGGCTGCCACTGAGGTTGACTGCCTGGACATCGTCCTGCTGGCTTGTTTTTCCGGTATTGTTCTCGGCCACCAAGGGCTCGCGGCCCGGCATGTCTCCCCTGCGGATCCAAGCCAGCCCCTCATTGTCGTAACGGTCGAGGTCGTGACGTTCGATCAATTCAATCAGGGCTTTGGCGTACGTCGGACTCGTTGCATACCCACACTTNTTGAGTCCCCGAGCCCAGCCCTTGTAGTTCTGGATGTCGAGTTCGAACAGCGGCGCGTACCGCTTCTTCTTCAGAAACAGGCTGTGGTCACGGTAGCTGTCGCGGGGGTCGTCATAGACCCGGAAGCACTCGTCCTTGGCGTCGTCGTCGTGGTACGTCCGGCCGCCTTGCCAGTCTTTGTGACATTTGATGCCGAAGTGGTTGTTGGACTTGCGGCTCAACTCGCTTTTTCCGGAACCGCTTTCGAGGATGCCCTGCGCCAGCGTGATGCTCGCGGGGATCCGGTGCTCAAACATCTGGCGAATCGCCTCGTCTTTCCATTGCTGGATGTAGGTGCGCTGGTCTTCAGCGCCGGCATATGCCGGGGTGGACATTGGAATCCAAAGGGCCAAGAGCAAGCCGGTCGCAAGGGGACGCCAAGTAGAGGACATGCCTTCAAAGAACGCAGCCAGCCAATGTGTCAGTACACGCGGTCACGGGCATTCACCCACAACCCCTGGTTCAATTCGTCGGGGACATGTCGCGGACTTCGACGACTTGGCCTTGCGTGCTGAAAAAGGTCCATTCTCCGGCAGGCTGACCGGCACTGTGCTGGCCCTCGATGTGGGGCAGCCCATTGGGGTGCCAGGTGCGGAACAAGCCTTCTTTGACACCGTGTTGGTAGTCCACCTGACTCCAAGGGTTGCCGTTTTCTCGGTAGGTGTTCCAAGTGCCTTCGCGCACGTCTTCGATGAGCTGACCGCGAACGTGGATACGGCCGTTTTCATGGAATTGTTGGACGTCTACCCCGGCTACGCCTTCCTCGGTCACGCGCACCTCTTTTGGGTCGCCGCTCGGCCAGGTTTCGATGACCGTTTCCTCGCGGACAGGACCCCCACAAGCGGCGAGCAGTACGGCGAGGGTGAGCAGGGAAAGGGGCCTCATTTTTTGCGGGAAATGGTGAAGTCGACCAAGTCGATGAGGGATTNACGGGCTGGGGTGTCCGGCAGGGCGTCCAACAGGGCCACCGCCTCGTCCCGGTGGCGGCGCATGGCGGCTTCGGCATACGCGATGCCCGGTCCGTTCTGGATGTCCTTCATGAGACGGGCTGCNGTGCTCGGGTCCTTGGCGCTTCGCTTGATGGCACGGATGGTGCGCCGCCGATCCGCCTTGGACTTGGACTGGAGGTCGTGGATGAGCGGCAGCGTCATCTTGCGCTCCTTCAGGTCGCCACCTTTGGGCTTGCCTGTGGCGCTGGTGGGGGCGAAATCGAGGAGGTCGTCCTTGATTTGGAAGGCGATGCCCATGGCCTCTCCAAAGGCATGCATGCGCTGGACGCCTTCTTCATCCGCTTCGGCACTGGCTGCACCGGCCGCGCAGCAGGCCGCGATTAGTGAAGCGGTTTTGCGTCGGATGATGTCGTAATAGACCGTCTCAGTGATGTCGAGGCGCCGGGCCTTTTCGATCTGGAGCAACTCCCCTTCGCTCATGGCTTCCACCGCTTTGGAGGTGATGCGGAGCAGGTCCACGGCGTCGCGTTCCATCGAAATCAGCAAGCCCCGGCTGAGCAGGTAGTCGCCCACAAGGACGGCGATCTTGGACTTCCAAAGGGCCTGAATCGAAAAGAAGCCTCGCCGCGTTTCGGCTGCATCGACCACGTCGTCGTGCACGAGGGTGGCCGTGTGAAGCAGCTCAATCAGGGTGGCCGCAACGTGCGTCCGGTCCTGCGTTTCTCCGTTGGCTGCAGCCGAGAGGTAGACCAGCAGGGGCCGCATCTGCTTGCCGCGACTGCGCACGATGTAGCGGGTGATGTGGTCCAACAGAGGGACGGACGTCTTCATCGCCGCCTTGAAGTGGCCTTGGAACGCCTTCATTTCGGCGTCAACGGGTCGGCGGATGGTGGCGAGGTCGGCCATGGCGCGAAGTTACCTCCTCGATCCTGTGGGAGGTGGGCCGGGGTCACCGCTGTATTTTGCGGCATGATCCTGTCCATGACCGGCTACGGAAAGGCCGAGGCGCACATCGGAGCGCGGAAATACACGGTGGAAGTCCGATCGCTGAACGGCAAGGGGCTGGACCTGTCCGTGCGGATGCCGTCCCGCTTCCGTCCCCACGAAATGGCGCTGCGAAAGCAGGTGGGCCAGGCGGTGGGCCGCGGGAAGAGCGACTTGCTGATTCACTTCGAGTCGGACGCATCCGATGTCCGCCACGAGGTCAACACCGGCTTGGTCCAGCAATACGTGGACCAATTGTCCCCGTTGTTCGCGGCCAATGGCATTCCCGCCAGCCACGTGGAGGGCCAATTGCAGAAGATGCAGTCCGCCTTGCGCTTCCCCGACGCGGTCAGTGCGTCCAAGGATGCGTTGGAGGAAGGGGAATGGGAGGCCTTGCGCGCCCTCGTGACCTCGGCCACGGCGCAATTCGTTGAATACCGCACCCAGGAGGGCGCGGTCCTCGAGGGCGATTTTCGCCAGCGCATTGGCAGGATTCGCGCGTTGCAGGGTGAGCTGGCGCCGTTGTTGGAGGCCCGCACCGCTCGCACCCGTGGCCGGCTTCGCGACCACATTGAAGAAGACATTCCGCGCGACCGCATCGACGAGAACCGGTTCGAACACGAGCTCATCTTCTACCTCGAAAAGCTCGATGTGACAGAGGAGCTGGTGCGGCTCGAAGCCAATTGTAGCTACTTCCTCGAGATGCTTGATGCCGATGCGGGACAGGGCAAGAAATTGGGCTTCATTTCCCAGGAAATCGGCAGGGAAATCAACACGCTCGGCAGCAAGAGCCAGGATGCTGGCATGCAGCGCATTGTGGTCCAGATGAAGGACGAGTTGGAGAAAGTCAAAGAGCAAGTCCTCAACGTCCTCTGATGGACGACGACATGTCCACCATGGAATCCAACCCCGCTCAGGATCGGTTTCGCCTCACTGGGAAGGCCATGGCGTTTTGCGCCCCGTCCGGTGCGGGCAAGACCACCCTGGTCCGTCGCCTGTTGGAAAGTCGCAGTGACCTCGCGTTCAGCGTGAGCGCCACCAACCGCGAACCCCGCGGCACGGAGCAGGATGGGGTGGACTACCATTTTCTGGACACCGAGACGTTTCGGCAACGCGTGAACAATGGCGATTTCCTGGAGTGGGAGGAGGTCTACGAGGGCCGCTTCTACGGCACGCTGAAATCAGCAGTGGAGTCCATCTGGGCGTCCGGCCGACACGCCATGTTCGATGTCGACGTCGAAGGGGGCATCCGATTAAAGGAGCTGCTTGGAAACCAGATTCGGACCGTGTTTGTCCAACCGCCTTCACTGGAGATCCTCGAGGCGCGTTTGCGCGGTCGAGGGACCGACAGCGAAGAGGACATTGTGCACCGGTTGGCCAAGGCGGGCCGTGAATTGGAGCGCGCTGTGCACTTTGACGCGGTCATCGTGAACGGCGACTTGAATGCGGCGACGTCCGACCTGTGGAACGTGGCGACCGACTTTCTTGGTCCGGAAAAGCCCAACATATGACGGTCGGACTGTATTTCGGGTCGTTCAACCCCATTCACACCGGCCATTTGGTCATCGCCCAGCACATGGCGTCCCACCACGGGCTGGACGAGGTGTGGTTTGTGGTGACGCCCCACAACCCGATGAAGGAGGCGGANGGGCTGGCGCCGGAGGCCGACCGACTGGAGATGGTCCGCCGCAGCGTGGCGGACAACCCGAGATTGGTGGCCGAGGACGTGGAATTCGGATTGCCCCGCCCGAACTACACCGCCNACACGATGGATTTCTTGGTGAAGCGCCATCCCGACAAGACGTTCCGCATCATCATCGGGGAAGACAACCTTCGAACGCTCCAGCAATGGGCGCGCTGGCGTGAATTGGTGGACCGCTATGGATTCCTGGTGTATCCCAGGGCGTATGCCGAAGGGGAAGACCGCGATGCTGAAGGCACCATTGCGCCGGACGGGGAACACATCGTGTTGAGCCCTGCGCCGATCATCAGCATCTCGAGCACGTACCTCCGCGAGGCCTTGGCACAAGGAGATTCTGCCCGGTACCTGCTTCCGGATGCGGCCGCTGAGGTCATCCGCCAGAAGGGGCTATACGCCTATCCCGGGACGTGATCACGTGTTGTTGAACGCACTCATGGTGCGTTGGAGCCCCACGAAAGCGAAGGACCGCATCAAGTCGGATACCTTGCCGAGGCGCTCGTCCATTTTGGCCTCCTCCTCGCTGCTGAATGGGCCAAGAACATGGTCCACCTGCCGGCCAGGTCCGAAGTCCGCCCCGACGCCAAAGCGCAGACGGGCATAATTCGAGGTGCCGAGCACCGTTTGGATNTCCTTGAGGCCATTGTGTCCGCCATCGCTGCCCTTGCCACGCAAACGCAGGGTGCCAAACGGCAGGTGGATGTCGTCGGTCACCACCAACAAGCGGTCCACCCCCAGCTTTTCGGCGTCCAGCCAGTGGCGGACGGCCTTGCCGCTGAGGTTCATGAAGGTGGATGGTTTGAGCAGAACGAGCTGGCGACCACGGTGCTTGCACCGGGTCACGTCGCCCAAGCGGTCCGCCTTGAAGGCGGCGCCACTCGCCTCCGCCAAAGCGTCCAGTGCCATGAAGCCGATGTTGTGGCGCGTCCGCGCATACTCGGCTCCGGGATTCCCGAGGCCGACCAACAGGTACTTCATGGGTCAGTGCTGATTACTCCGCGGCGGCCTCTGCAGCCTCTTCATTGCCCTCAGCGCCTTCTGCACCTTCCTCNTCGCCTGCAGCAGCAGACATGGCGGCACGCGTGCGACGGACTCCGAGCACCACTGCGGACTCGTTCAACGGAATTTGACAGCCTTCGACGGAGATGTCCTCCACGCGGATGGACTCTCCGATGTCAATGGGGCTGATGTCGACGTCCACGCTCTCCGGAATGTTGTCGGCGAGGCCGATGACCGGAAGACGGCGGTAAACGAGGTGAAGACGACCACCATTGCGCACACCCACGGCAGCGCCGGACGTGGTGACCGGCAGCTTGACCCGGATGGGCTTGTCCGCGTGGATCTGGAGCAGATCAATGTGGACGATGCGGTCAGTGACTGGGTGGAATTGGATGTCCTGTACGACGCAGTCGTAAGTGGATCCGCCGACCTCGAAGGCAAAACGGTACGTGTCCGGGGTAAAGACCAACTTATTCAGTTGGACTTCGTTCACGTGGAAGTGAACCTGCTCGGCGCCGCCGTACAGCACGCCGGGGACTTGGCCCTTTGCGCGGAGTTCGGCTGCATCCTTCTTCCCTACGCCCTCTCGAGGAGAGCCGCTCAATGAAGCAGTTTTCATGGTGTGTATTTAGGTGATGAGAAAATGCGAACTGATGCTCTCGTTCTGGACAAGGCACCGCACTGCAGTGGCGAAGAGGTCCGAACAATCGAGCACGGTGATCTTGTCAGTGGGCTTGTCGTCGCGCAGCGGGATGCTGTCAGTGACCACGAGCTCAGACAGCGCACTGTCCGCAATCCGCTCATAGGCGGGTCCGGACAGGACGGGGTGGGTACAAACGGCACGCACGCTGGCAGCACCGTGTTCTTTCATGAGACCAGCGGCTTTGGTCAGCGTGCCGGCGGTGTCGCAGATGTCGTCGACGAGGACCACGTCCTTGCCTTCCACATCACCGATGACGCGCATGCTGGCCACCTGGTTGGCGACTTTCCGTTGCTTGTAGCAAATGGCCATGTCCACGCCGAGGTATTTGGCGAAGGCGTTGGCGCGCTTTGTACCGCCAGTATCCGGCGTGGCGATGAGCAGGTTGTTGGTGTCCAACTTCTCGAGGTAGGGGAGGAAAATGGCGCTGCCATAAATGTGGTCCACCGGCACTTCAAAGAAGCCTTGAATTTGGTCGGCGTGGAGGTCCATGGTGATGACCCGGTCCACGCCGGCGGTGGTCAGCATGTTGGCAATGAGCTTGGCGCCGATGGCCACACGGGGGGCGTCTTTCCGATCCTGACGGGCGAAACCGAAGTAGGGAATGACGGCCACGATGCGCTTTGCGGAGGCCCGTTTGGCCGCATCGATGAGCATGAGCAGCTCCAAGAGGTTGTCGGTGGGCGGGTACGTGCTCTGTACGATCACCACTTCCTTGCCGCGGACCGTCTCTTCGATGCTCACCCGGAACTCGCCGTCGCTGAAGACTGTGTGCTTCACTTCGGCGAGGGGTGTGCCGTAGCCCATGGCAATGCGGGCACCCAATTCCTTGGACGTTGAACCTGCGAGAATGCGAATGGGCGAGTCGTTCATGGCTTGCTCGAAGGCCGCAAAGATAGGTTGCGCGAGGCTGCGCAGGACAGAGGCCTAATTTTACATCATGCGCCAGCGTCGAACCATCGTCCTCGTCCTTGGGATGGGCAGCCTCCTGATGGGACTGCTTGCTCTGCAGTTCAGCTGGATTCGGGCCCTGGTGGATGCGCGCACCACCTTGTTTGATGAGCAGGCGCGAACGGCACTCGTTGAGGTACAATCCATCCTCGATTTGTCGGGGGCGGTGTTCCCGCCGATTCCAACTGGAGGGTTGGCGCCGGCCACAGGCCCTGCAGCGGACAGCTTGGCAGCGCGTCGAGCGGATGCGGCCATCCAGCGGGAGTACAGCATGGCAGTGGTCGACAGCTTGTTGTCGGCCGTATTGCGGAACCGCGACGTGGACTTCGAATTCCGTTCCGCCCTGCTCGACCGGTATGGCCGTCCCCTTTTTCTGCAGGATGACGACGTCGATTGGCTGGACCAATTCGCAGAGGCGGGCTATCGGATTCCAGTCGGCGAGAACGAGACACTCGAAGGTGTGCAGCTCTACACGGTGATCTTCCCGAGGAAAGCACTTGTACTGGCGGGCGACATGTGGCTTCAGCTGACCGCCAACCTCATCCTCATGGTCGTCCTGGTGTTCTTCACCGCATATGCTGCGGCGGGGCTGCGCAAGGCCGAACGGTTGAACCGGCTCAAGGGCGACCTCATCAACAACATGACGCACGAGCTGAAGACGCCGATTTCCACCATTGGACTGGCAGGGGAGGCCTTGCTCGACCCTGCGATGTCAGGTGACCCTGACAATGTGCGCTACTACGTGCAGCTCATCCGCTCCGAAAACAAGCGCCTGGGTCAGCTCGTCGAAAACGTCCTGCGCGCTGCCATGTTGGATCAAGGTGAGCTGGAATTGTACCGCCAGCGCATCAACTTCCACGACCTCGTCGAAGAGGTGCTACGGAACCACGCCATCCACATCCGAAAGCAGGGCGGATCTGCCGCGAGCCAGCTGAAAGCCACCAATCCGCTGATCGATGGGGACCGCACCCATTTGATGAACGTCGTATTCAACCTCGTGGACAATGCGATCAAGTACGGAGGGGGCCGACCGAGGCTGACCGTGCGATCTTGGAATGACGCGGGCCGCCTGCATGTGGCCTTCACCGACAATGGCATCGGCATCGCCAAAGAGCATTTGGGCAAGGTTTTTGATAAGCTGTATCGAGTGCCCACCGGAAATGTCCACGACGTGAAGGGCTTCGGCCTTGGTTTGAGCTATGTCCATGCAGTGATGCAGCAACATGGCGCGCAAATCGACGTTGTGAGTGAGGCCGGCGAGGGCAGCACGTTCACCTTGGTTTTCCCCCAAACGACGCCATCATGAAACAACAGCTCGACATTCTCCTCTGTGAAGACGACCCCAACCTCGGCAAATTGTTGTCGGACTTTTTGATCCGGAAAGGGTACAACGCCACCTGGGCCCAAGACGGGGCGGAAGGCATGCGCCAGTTCCGCGTGGGATCTTTTGATTTCGTGATCCTCGACGTGATGATGCCGGTCAAGGACGGCTTCCAGGTGGCCGAAGAAATTCGAGGCCTGAACCGCCACGTGCCCATCCTGTTCCTGACGGCGAAGAGCCAGCGCGAGGACACGCTGCAGGGCTTCAAAGCCGGAGCGGACGACTACATGACGAAGCCGTTCTCCATGGACGAACTCGAGGCCCGCATCGAGGCCATCCTACGTCGGTCCGCCGCCCTCCCCGACACGGAGGAGGAAGTCGGCGAAATGACGATTGGCAAGTATGCCTACGACTACAACCGGCAAGAACTCAAGCTGGGAGACGCGGCCCAGCGTTTGACCACCAAGGAAAACGAACTCCTGTTCCTGCTGACCAAGGCCAAGAACGCCTTGCTGGAGCGGGAGTACGCGCTCAACGCCATCTGGGGCGATGCGAATTACTTCAATGGCCGCAGCATGGACGTCTACATCGCCAAGTTGCGCAAGCATCTGAAGGAGGACGAGCGGGTGGAAATCCTGAACGTGCACGGCAAAGGGTTCAAACTCATCGCCGACTGAACATGGCGGGGTGAGGACTGGAATGGAGACGCTACCTTGCTTTTCCGTTTTCCGCCCGCATGATTCCAAAGGACACCGTCGACGCCATCCTGCAGGCCACCGTCATTGAAGACGTGGTCTCGGATTTCGTCCAGCTCAAGAAGAGCGGGACGAGCTTGCGTGGATTGAGCCCTTTCACCAACGAGAAGACCCCGTCCTTCTACGTGGTGCCGGGGAAGGGCATTTTCAAATGCTTCAGCTCCAACAAGGGCGGCAGTGCCGTGACCTTTTTGATGGAGCACGAAAAGCTCTCTTACCCGGAGGCGCTGCGCTGGCTGGCCAACAAATACGGCATTGAGATCCAGGAGCGGCAGCTGACGCAGGAGGAGCAAGAAGAGAAGACGGAACGAGAGAGTCTCGCCAACCTGGCGACATGGGCCCAGAAGTGGTTCAGTGAGCAGTTGATGGAGACCGGGGAAGGCAAGAGCGTCGGCCTGGGTTACCTCCGCAAACGGGGTTTTGGAGATGCCATCATCGGCGACTTTGTCATTGGATACTGCCCGGATACTGCATGGGGCCAACCCGGCGCCTTGGTCGAGGCCGCCAAGAAGGCGGGATATCAGGNCAAGTGGCTGGAGACCAGCGGACTGGCCAAGCGCCGCGACGACGGCACCCTGTACGACTTCTACCGCGGCCGGGTCATTTTTCCGATCCGTGATGTGACGGGCCGGGTCATCGGCTTTGGCGGGCGCACGCTGAAGACGGACAAGAAGGCCCCCAAGTACATCAACAGCCCCGAGAGTCCGCTGTACGACAAGTCGCGGGCGCTTTACGGGATTCACCAGGCCCGAAACGAGATTGTGCGGGAGGACCGCTCCATCCTGGTGGAGGGCTACACGGATGTCATGGCCATGCACCAGGCGGGCGTCCGGAATGTGGTGGCCAGCTCCGGCACGGCTTTGACGGTGGAGCAGGTGCGCCTGCTGCGGCGGTTCAGCAAGCAGATGACGATGCTGTTCGACGGCGACCCCGCCGGACTTCGGGCGGCGATTCGCGGTGTGGATATCGTTCTAGGCGAAGGCCTCGACGTCAAGGTGGCCGTGCTGCCCGACGGCGAGGATCCGGACACGTTTGCCAAGCGCCTCGGCAAGGAGGCCCTGATGGAATGGCTGGCCAAGAACAGCTTGGATTTTATCCGGTTCAAAATCGACCTGCTGCAGGAGGAGGCCGCAGACGACCCCGTGAAGCGGGCGGACATGGTGCGCAGTGTCGTGCAGAGCATCGCACAGGTTCCTGACGAACTCAAGCGCACCATCTACGTCCAAGAAAGTGCGACCCAGCTAGGCATGCAGGTGGACGACCTGTTGGGGGAGCTTGGACGGCAAGCCATCCAGAAACTGGAAAAGGAAGCCAAGGCGCCCCTGCCCTCCTTGAAGCCGCAAGTCGATTCGCCCATTGGCGCGCCGCGGCTGTCGGGCAAGGTGGGCCGCGAGGTCAGGGAGAAGGATTTGCTGCGGCTGCTGCTCCAATACGGCCGGCACAAGGTGACCTTGGAGTTGCCCGAAGGCGTGGAGGCACCGGAGCCCACGGAGGACGGAGAGCCCGCGACGATTGAAGTCGCATTGGCGGAATTCATGATGCACGAGTTGGATTCACTGGGCTTGGCCATCCGCAATCCGGTGGTGGACCGCGTGGTGCAGCATGTCCGCGAGGAGATGGTGGACGGGCGCATTCCGCTGGCGGAAGATCTGGGCTTGAATGATCCGGATGTCATGGAATTGACTGCGGACTTGTTGGTGTCCGAATTCACCTTGAGCAACAATTGGCTCGACCGGCACGGCATCCAGCCGGAAACCGAGGNGGACCAACTGAAGGCGGCATTGCAAGGGGCCTTGCACCGCCTCATGCTCGATGAGGCCCGCGGCGAAGGCTACCGGATCCGGAAGCGCTTGGAGGAAATGGCGGCGAACCCGTCGACATCGGAAGACCCCGAGTCCGAGGAAATCGCCCTGTTGCGCAAAAAGATGGCGGTGTCCAAGCGGGTCAGCCTGCTTGCCCGGCACTTCGAGAGCACCATCCTGCACGACATGCGGGACGAGGACGTGCGAAAGCCCGGCTGATCAGAGGCCGTCCCGACGGTGGGACCAGAAATCAAGTAGGGTGATCCGGGGTTGAAGCACGCCCCGATAGCATTCGGTTTCGACGCGGAAGACCACGTCCAGCCGTTCGGCAGTCAACAAGGCCGGGAGCCTGTGGCCCAATCCGAACCCGACGGCATCCAGCGGGCGCTGTCCGTTCCCCATGCTCATGGCGATGCGGATGTGGCGATCTCCCTTGCCCACGGTGCGGGGGGCTTGGGCAAGCTTCACATCGCGGGCGAGGAACACCGGCGCAGGCGCCCCCGGACCAAATGGTTCGAATTTGCGCAGTCGGGTCAGCAGGTCCTTAGAGCACAAGGACAGGTCGATTTCGAGGTCAAAATGGCGCGGCTCACGTTTGCTGACCGCTTGAAGTTCACGTCCCACGACAGCGTCCAGTGCCTTGGCAAAGGCTTCGGCTTCACCGGGCTTGACCGTGATGCCCGCCGCCATGGCGTGGCCACCATATTGGATGAGGTGTTCCTTGCACTCGCGGATGAGGGCGTGGATGTCGAGGCCGGGTGTGGAGCGTGCACTGCCGACGAGGACGCCGTCGTCATCGCTGATCACGATGCTGGGCCGATAGCGGTGCTCGACGAGACGGGTAGCGACAATGCCAATGACCCCGCGGTGCCAATTCTGGCCCCAGACGATGTTGATGTGCTCGTAATCCGGCCGCTCGGCGAGCTGTTGGATCGCGGCTTCCGTGACCTCTGCATCGTAGGAGCGGCGAATCTGGTTGAGCCGGTCGAGGTTGAGGGCGAGCTCGTTGGCACGCGTTTCGTTGCGGGCGGTGAGCAGCTCCACCGCTTCCGTAGCGCGCGACATCCTGCCAGCGGCATTGATTCTCGGACTGATCCGGGAAATGATGTCGCGAACGGTCAAGTAATCGGGGGTGCACTTCACCACCTGGAGCAAGGCGCGGATGCCGGGGCGGGCATTGCGCGCAATGGTCCGGAGCCCGTGGTGAAGCAGCACGCGGTTTTCTCCGGTCACCACGACCAGGTCGGAGGCGATGCTCAAGGCGACCAGGTCCAATCCGTCGTAGGCGCTCATGGGTGAGAGCCCGAAGCGCTCCGTCAGGGCCTGGGTCAATTTGAACGCCACGCCGCATCCGCTCAGTTCTTTGAATGGGTATTCGCATCCCGGTTGCTTGGGGTTGAGAATGGTGTGGGCGTCGGGCATGGAGGAGCCCGGCAAATGGTGGTCACAGATGATCACGTCCATGCCGAGCGCCTTGGCTTCGGCCACACGATCGACNGCCCGTATGCCGCAGTCCAACGTGATGATGATGCTGCACCCGGATTCCGCAGCCGTCTTCACNCCTTCCTCGGACAGGCCATAGCCTTCGCTATAGCGGTCGGGGATGTAGGGTAGAACGTCGAACCCATTGTTGCTCAGGAACTCCTGGATGAGGGAGACCGATGTGGCCCCGTCGACATCGTAGTCTCCATAGGCCATGATGCGCTGTCCATCCCGTTGGGCTTCGACCAGGCGGTCGACGGCTTGCTCCATGCCGAGCATGTCGTCCGGGTCATGGAGGTGGTCCAGTTCAGGAGCGAAAAAAGCATCGGAATTGTCCCCGTGGACACCGCGAAGCTCCAGGAGTCGCGCAACCAATTCATCGGCGTCCACGTTGCCCAAGTGCTCCCTGCCAGCTGCGCGGGGAGACCAATCGGCTGGAGGAACGTGTGGTTGACGGGTCATGAACAGTGGGACGCGGGGCCTCCGGGCAGGCGCGGAACTTCACGGAAGACCGCTCGCATTCGGACCGGACTCCCTTAAATTGCGCGACTTGAAAGATACAACGATGACCTCGTTCCGCCTTCCCTCCTTTGCCCTCGTGGCACTTGCCTTCTTCGCCATTGCCTTCGGCAGCTCTTGCCTCAATGACGACAACTTGATTGGCCCAAACTGTTTCGACGGCATCCTCAACAACGGTGAGGAACTGGTGGATTGCGGCGGTTCCATCTGCCAACCCTGTGACCCGTGCGAAAACGGTGTCTGGGACCAAGTGCTCGGCGAGCAGTGGGTGGATTGCGGCGGCGAATGCGCGCCGTGTGATGTCAACTTCAACGGCCAGCTCGACCCGGGTGAGACCGGCATCGACTGCGGTGGCGATACTGGCATCGATTGCGGAGAGCTCTGTGGAGATGGCCTGCTGAACGGCAACGAGATCGATGTCGACTGCGGCGGTCCAGACTGTGAGGCCTGNCCGTCTTGCGAGGACGGCCTGCTGAATGGCGAGGAGCTCGGAGTCGACTGCGGTGGTCCGGATTGCCCGGCCTGTCCGACGGACGGGGACTGCACCAACGGCCTCCTGGACGGAGACGAGCTGTACATCGACTGCGGCGGCACCATTTGCCCGCCTTGCGATGGCATCATGGATTGGAAAGCCAACGGCACCGAGTTGGTGGCCGACTTCGAGACGACGTGCTCGCTCGATGGTACCACGCTCAACCTCGGTGGGGTGTCCATCACCACGGACGGCATCGGCATGACGCTTCCTGAGCCGAGCGTGGGTTGGATTGCAGGGGCGCAGATTGCGCTGAACGAGAGCAGCGCGCCAGCCGGNGTGTGCACTTACAACGCCCCGGGCGGTCAGATGTACACCTCTGCGCAGCCCGGCGCCAACTTCACCGTGGAGATCATCTACATCCTCCCCGAGGCCGGCGGCATTGCCGTGGGCACTTTCGGAGGAAGCCTCATTGGAAGCGATGGAACGGGCGGCATCAGCATTGCCCAGGGCTCCTTCCTGCTCCCGATCAACTGATCACTCTTCGAGGAGGTCGTAGAGTCCATCCAGTTTCGGGCTCAGTACGACTTCGATGCGGCGGTTCCGCGACCGGTCTTCCGGATCGCGCGGATGGTACTCGCTGCGTCCGGCTGCAGTCAGTAATCCGGGGGTGAGGCTGCTGTTTCCGGTCATCACTTCGATCACGGCGGTGGCCCGCAAGGCGCTCAATTCCCAGTTGTTCCGTGGGGGATTGGGTCGGTTGAACGATACGTCGTCCGTGTGGCCCTCGACCACCACTTCGAAGCCGCTCTCTCCCTCAATCGCCTGCGCCAATTCTACGAGCGCTTGCTTGCCTTCGGGGTCGATTGCGGTGCTGCCGGAGGCGAAGAGCAACTTGGAGGACAAGCGCACGTAGACCTTGCCTTCGCGCTCCTCGACTTCAAGTCCGCGGTTGCGGAAGGCGAACAAGGCGTTGCTGAGCTTGGCCCGCAATGCTTCGCCCGCCTTTTTCTGGGCGTCGAGCAGCCGGGTCAATTCAGCTACCCGGGCTTCCCGGGCGCGCAAATCGCGTTCGAGGGCCAGCAGGCTGTCTTCCTGAAACTGCAGATCCGTGCGGATGCGCTGGAGTTCGGCGAGCAAGGCCGCCTGCTCTGCACCCGACGCGGAGCGTTTCCGGTCAAGCTCGTCGGTGAGCATGGCATTGAGGTCTTCGAGCTCTCCATTGCGGATTTGTTGGCTGCGCAAGGCCTGACCGAGCCGGTTGGTATCGGCTTCTAGGGTCTGAATCCGGCGGGCATCCTCCCGGGCTTGACCGTCTTTCTCAGCGACCGCAAGGCGCAGGGCCTCGGCCTGTTCGGTNAAGACGGAGAGGTCCCGGTCCAAGGTGTCTCGGTCATCGCGAACCTCGGCGAATTGGCTCATCGGAACGCAGCCGCCGAGCCAGAGCAGTGGAAGCAGAAAGGCAAAGGGAAGGAGACGCTGAAGCATGACGGAAAAGTCGCCCGTCCCCTGTTGCTTCCGGCAAGGGTGGCGAAAGGTTGCGCCACCCGTGGGTGTGGATTGCGGTCAGAGCTTGACCGTGACGTTCTGCGGCTCGGTGAAGAAGTGCATCGAGTTGTAGCCACCTTCCCGGCCGACGCCGGATTGGCGGGTGCCACCAAATGGGGTGCGCAGGTCCCGGACGAGCCAGCAATTCAACCAGACCATGCCGGTGTCGATGCCGGCAGCGACCCGGTGGGCCCGCTTGAGGTCCGAAGTCCACACCGATGCGGACAGCCCGTATTTGGTGCTGTTGACCAGCCCCAAAGCCTCGCGCTCATCGTGGAAGGGCTGGATGGTGGCCACAGGGCCGAAGATTTCTTCGCGGTTGGTGGTGCAGGTGTGGTCCAGGCCCTCGATGAGGGTGGGTTGGACGAAAAAGCCGTTTTTGATGCGGGGCTCACCGGGCTGGTGGCGGCCACCGCCACACAGAATGGTGCCGCCCTCGCCACGCGCTGTGGCAATGGCGGCGAGCACTTTGTCTCGATGTGCCCGAGAGACCACGGCGCCCATTTTGGTCGCGGGATCGGCCGGATCGCCGATGCGCATCCGGGATACTTTGGCCACCATGGCATCGCGGAACTTCTCGTATATCGTGTCCTGCACGAGGATGCGGGACCCGCACAGGCAGATCTGCCCTTGGTTGGCAAATGCTGCGCGGACGGCCGTGTTGAGGGCCTCGTTGAAGTCGGCGTCGTCGAAGACCACCGTCGCGTTCTTTCCGCCGAGTTCGAGGGAGAGCTTTTTGAATTTGGGTGCAGCCGCAGCGGAAATGGCCGCCCCTGTGGCGGACCCCCCTGTGAAGGAAATGGCGCGGATGTGGTGGTGGTCGACCATCGCTTGTCCGACTTCGGGCCCGAGACCGTGAAGGATGTTGAGCACGCCATCCGGCAATCCAGCTTCCTTGGCCCACTGTCCCAACATGAACGCTGTCATGGGCGTCACTTCGCTGGGTTTGGCCACCACGCAGTTCCCGCTGGCGAGGGCGGGAGCGATCTTCCAGGTGAAGAGGTACAGGGGGAGATTCCAAGGGCTGATGCACCCCACGACGCCCAGCGGCTTGCGAAGGGTGTAGTTCACGGTGCCATCCCCCATGGTGTGGCTTTCGCTGGCAAATTGCTCGGCTGCCGAAGCATAAAAGCGGAAGTTCTGCTCGGCCCTGGGGATGTCCACTGCGGCCGCGAGGGACATGGGTTTGCCGTTGTCCTTGGATTCGGCGGCGGCGAGGGCTTCGGCATGTGCAGCCACCTTGTCCGCGAGCCGGGACAGGACGGCGCGCCGGTCAGCAGGGGCCCAGCTCCGCCATTCGGGAAAGGCGTTCCGGGCGGCAGCGACCGCGGCCTCCACGTCGTCTTGACCAGAACGTGGGATGCGGCCGTACACTTCGCCCGTGGCGGGTTCTACGTTGTCCAACCATTTGCCGGACTGCGCGGGCACGTGCTCTCCGCCTATGAGATTCAGGATGTCGTCCATCGCCGGACAAGGTCGGCATGAAAAGAAAAAGACCGGTCACCTCGGGTGCCGGTCTTCGTGCGGTTGTATTGACTTTCGCCTTGCACTTCGTGGTTTCCCCACTAGGACTCGAACCTAGAATGACTGAACCAAAATCAGTAGTGTTGCCATTACACCATGGGGAATTCCGCGAAGAATCGACGGCGAAATTAAGCAAAGCGAATCACCCGACCACACTGTCGGGTTCAAAGCATGGTGTCAGTCGTTGGTCGGACCGTTGAGGCCCGTCACGAGGGCTTCCACTGCGGCCTCCAGCGCGGCGATCCTGCTGTTGAGCGAAGCGAGGGTGTCCTGCAGGCTCACACCGCCGAACTGGACGTCACCTCCAACCACGATGGAGCCGTCTTCCTTGACCTGCAGGGCGTCGGAGCGGTTGTCGACCGCATCGCCGTTGCCCACGGCAAACAGGACGCCCGATTGGTTGGCGGCATTGTACTTGCCGACCGCGGTCTGATAAGCTTGATCGGCCACGGTGTAGTAGCCGCCCGCACTCGAGGCATAGGCGCTGGCCGTGGTTTCATAGCCTTCAGCATGCCCCGCAAAGCCGGAAGCGACTGTGTAGTATCCTTCACTGGCTGCAGCGTCCGCGGTGGCTTGGGTGCCCTCGCCCACGGCATGGGCGCACGTGGCGCTGGCCACCGTGTTTCGGTTGGAGGCATGGCTAAAGAAGCCGGATGCCGTGGTGTTGTAGCCTTCCGCGTGGGCAGCCGTGTTGTTGGCCACCGTGCCATAGCCTTCGCTGTGGGCGTAGTTGGCTTGGGCCTTGGTGTTGTAGCCTTCGGCGTGGGCTGTGGTGGCCGTGGCGTCGGTGAACATGCCCTGCGCATGGGCCGCCGTTCCCGTGGCCTCCGTCCCTTCTCCAAGGGCACTCGAGCATGTGCCACTGGCCGTGGTGTTCCGGTTGGCCGCGTGGCTGTAGTTGCCAATGGCATCGCTGCCGTCGCCGAGCGCAGAGGCGTACGATCCGGGGGCGGTCACATTGCGGCCTTGGGCCATTTGACCGGTCACACGGAAATCGTCTTCCACCCACGTCCAGACGTAGGTGTTGATGCCCTGGGTGGTGGTGGAGTCGGAAATGAAACTCAGCCCGAGAGCTGCCCGCGCAGAGTCAGCAGAGGCAGCTCCGGTTCCGCCACTGGCGATGCCCAGAATCCCGTTGTCTTCCCACGTGCTGCCGAATAGCCCGAGAATCTCGAGGATGTCCCCCGCACCAATCAGGCTGTCGCCATCGGCGTTGGGGTTGTAAGGCCATTGCGCGCTCGCGATCTGGGACCCCAGAAGGAAGGCCAAGAGCATACCGCTTTGAACGAAAAGGGAAAGGACACGTAACATGCCTAGAAAATTACGGGTGGATCGGGATTGTTCGGAAGGTGGAATGAAAAGGCCCCCACCCATGATGGGGCGGGGGCCCGTGAGCATCAGATGCTCAGCAGATTACTTGGTGACCAGGAATTGTTTGACAATCGTGACCTCGCTGGACATCATGCGCACCTGGTAGACTCCGCTTTGGAGCGCGGAGGCTTGGATGTCCAAGGTGTACATCTGGTCCTTTTCGACGTGACCGTTGAACAGGTTCTTGACGAACATGCCTGAGGCGTCGAAGAGCTGGACCTCGAGGCGCATCGCTTTGAGGGCATTGAATCCAATCCGAGCGTGGTCCTGTGTCGGGTTCGGCGCGATGTGGGACACTTGGAGCGGACCACGTGCCTCGCCGNTTGCGGCGGCTTGGACGCCGAGGTGTTGTGGCGTGGAGCCCGTGTCCGTTCCGGCGAGGCCAGCGCCACCTTCCCCGTCACACACTTCACCCGTGACGTTGATCGTGTAGCCGAATTCGGCGGCGTTGCCGCTGCAATCCGTGGCCGTGTAGTCGTATGCAATCTGGTATGGCAGCGCGCAATCGAGGTCGCCGAAGAAGTCGCCCGAGCCCATGACCGGCGTGTTGAGGTGGGTGCCGGAGTAGAAGAACCAGCCGCTGTAGCTGTAGTTCTCGTTCATGTTGTTGGCGCCGAGACCGACTTGGAAACGGTAGAACTGGTTGGCCGGCTGGTGGGTACACGTGAGGAAGCTGCCCTCGTATTCTCCCCATCCGGTCAAGGTGCCTTCAGAAAGGAACCAGTACGTCCAGTCCTCGTGGTAGTCGGTCAGGTTCTCGCAGTCCTGCTTGAAGCTGGTTGGGAAATCCTGGTTGGACCACGTGTCGAAGTCCATGCCGTCGGTGAGGGTGAAGGACACCGTCCAACCCGCGTTCGGGTTGCTGTTGTCCACCAAGGTCTCTTCGATCACCCAATCGCCATTGGCGAGCTGGCTGACCACACCTGCTCCTTGCGTGGAGTAGAATTCTCCTCCAGCGAAGTTGAAGAGGCGGGCGGCGTGGGTCTCATAACCGTTGCAGGTCTCGTCGTCGGAATAGGCTTCCGGTGTGACGCTCGTGCAGTACTGCAGGACGCTGTCGTTCGGCGCGAACTCTCCGATGGATTCGGTCTCGAGTTCGATGCTGACGTCGCCACCGCAGTTGTCCGTCGCAGTGACTTCGCAGGCCTCCGTGGACGGCAACAAGGTGCCGCCAGTGAAGTCCTCCGCACAGACGTCGACCACCTCGCCGTCATCCAATCCGCAGGTGTTGAGCCATTCCGGCGTGGTCTCGTCGCTCACCGTGATGGTGATGCTCGCCTCGCTCTGGTTGCCGCAATCGTCGCTGGAGCTCACGAGGTAGGCAATGGTGGCATTGCCACAGTCGTCGAGTCCAAGCGTGTCGATGGCCATCTCCACGGTTGGAGCACCGTCGCATGCATCGGCGGCGATGGCATCGACCAGGGGCGCCTCATCCAGGCAGGAGACGGTCGTATCGTGGGCCATGCTGCCATCGTCAAATGTCAGCGTGATCACCGGAGCCACCGTGTCGATGACGGTCAGGGTTTGCATCCATTCGCTCTGGTTGCCGGCGCAGTCCGTCGCAGACCAGGTGCGGGTCAAGCTGTAGCCGTTGGTGCAGTCACCTTCGGTGAGCACTTCACCTTCGTAGGCGTAGCTCAACGCGTCGTCGCATTGGTCTTCGGCTTGGAGCATGAGCAGCTCGGCCGGAGCCGGAACGGCGTCGCACGCGACCGTGGTGTCCATCGGGCCACCCGTGAACACTGGAGCCACCGAGTCGATCACAGTCACCACTTGGGTGTGGCTCAGCGGGTTGCCTGCGCAATCCATGGCAGACCAGGTGCGGGTCAACGTGTAGTTGTGCGGGCACAGGTCGTCGTCGTCCATCACCTCGGCGTAGTTGACCACCACATCCGGATCGCAGTTGTCCGTGGCCGTCAAAATGACGCCCACCGGCACCATGTCGCAGGTGACCGTGGTGTCGGCCGGAAGGGCTTCCACGAACTCGGGAGCCGTCTCATCGATGAGCGTGATGAGCTGGTCCACCGTCTTGTTGTTGCCGCACTCGTCTTCAGCGGTCCACGTGCGGACCACTTCTGCCGTGCCCGCGCAATCGTTGATCAGGACAATGCTGTCGCTGTAGCCGATTTCGACGTCGCTGTCGCAGCCGTCCGCGGCTTGAGCAGCACCGAGGCTGCCCACGGTGTAGTCGTTGTCACAGGATAAGGTCGTGTCTTGCGGGATGAAGGTGAAGACCGGCGCCTCCGTATCGACCAGGTCGATGGACTGGACGAGGGTGTCCGCATTGCCACAGGCGTCCATGGCAGCATAGGTCAGCAGGTAGCTGCCCGCACAGGATCCACTCACTTCAATCTCGTTGAGGAGGACAAGCTCGACGTCGGGGTCGCAATTGTCCGTCACCTCGGCATACACCGTATCCATGCCCCAGTCGGTGCAGGGCACCTCGAGGGTCAGCGGTCCGGAGATCACCGGTGCCGTCGTGTCGATGACCGTGATGACTTGGACGTGGGAGATGGCGTTGCCGGCGCAGTCCATCGCAGACCAGGTGCGGGTCAAGGTCTGGGCTTGGGCACAGTCCCCGTCGACAGCGCCTTCATTGAAGGTGGCTTCTAGGCTGCCGTCACAGCTGTCAAACACGTCGAGTACGGCGGCTTCTGGAATGGCATCACAGGACACGGTGGTGTCGGCCGGAAGCTCGGAAGCCCACTCGGGTGCGGTGTTGTCCACCACGGTGAGCGTCTGCTCGTGAGACGTGCTGTTGCCACAGGCATCGGTGGCGGTCCACGTGCGGACCAGCATGTAGTTGCTGGCGCAATCGTCGTCGTCGTTGGTCACCTCGCTGAAGTCCACCATCGGTGCACTGTCGCACGCGTCAGTGGCAGTCAGGACAGCCGCCTCCGGCAGCGCGTCACAGGACACCGTGGCGTCCTCCGGAAGGGCCTCGACGAATTCAGGTGCCNTGACGTCTTCCACACCAACCAACTGTTGGCAGGTGGCCGTGGCGGTATTGCCACAGTTGTCGATGGCCACGGCCGTGAAGGTCCGCGTGAAGCTGAAGCTGCCAGCGCAGGTTTCCGTCGTGTCGTGGTCCATCCAGGTCAATTCGACGTCCGGGGCTGCACCGCCACAGTTGTCCGTGGCGATCACCTCGGCGAGACCGAGCGCGTCGACGGACAGGTCCGCAGCGCAATCGGCATCGGCTGCGAGCACCGTGTCTGCCGGGCAGGTCATGTCGATGACCGGCGGCGTGTTGTCATACAGCTCGATGAACTGGGTGAACATGTTGGCGTTGCCGCAGTCGTCCTCGAACGTGTAGGTGCGCATGAACATGCCCACGGGCTGCACGCAGCTGCCGCTGAACGGGGTGTCGAAGAAGGTGATGGACACCTCGCTTCCGCAAGCGTCCTCCACGACGATCAGGATGTTCTCCGGGGACACTTCATCGCTGTACTCCTCGCAGGAGAGCTCGAGGAACATGTCGCCAGCGAGCACCTCGGGGGCCACATCATCGAAGATGGACAGCGTCTGCTGGACTTCGGTGGCGTTGCCGCAGTCGTCCACGAAGGTCCATGTGCGGTCCGCGAGGTAGGTGCCCGTGCATTCTTGGGCGTACACGCTGTCTTCAGCCCAGCTCCAGGACACGTCGGTGTCGAAGTTGTCCGTGGCGGTGAAGTCCCCGTAGGTCTGCGTGGGATCGTAATCGGCACAGGCGATGGAGACATTCTCCACTTCCGCCACCGGGCCGAGGTCGTCCACGAGGGTGATCAGCTGCTCACAGCTGTCCGTGTTCTCGCAGAAGTCCTCCGCGGTGAAGGTGCGCGTGAACGTCATCGTGCCTTCCGACAGGTCGTCGTCCCCGGTGCAGTCCACGGTGAAGTCGTCGTCCACCCACGTGATGTCGATGTCCGACCACTGGCTGCAGTTGTCCGTGGCTGTGGCCATGCCGAGGGTCGCGGTCGTCGTGTCGGCCGCCATGTCCACCCCGGCAGAGAGCACGGTGTCGGACGGGCAAGTGATCACCGGAGCTTCATCGTCATACAGGGCGATGTACTGTTCGGCCATGACGCTGTTGCCACAATCGTCCGTGGCCGTCCAGATGCGCATCCAGCTTCCAGGGCAAGAACCGCTGAGTGGCCAAGCCTCGATGGCGATGGTCAGGCTGTCGTCACAATTGTCGAACGCCTCCAGCGGGAGCTGGGTGGGGTCGAGCGGGTCGGACAGCATCTCGCAAGACACGGATTCGTAGGCAGGGAAGTCACCAAAGCTGGGTGCAGTATCGTCCACAGCCGTGATGGTCTGCACGCAGGATACGGTGTCGCTCACATTGCCGCAGGCGTCCACGGCATAGGCGAAGAACGTCCGCTCGAAGCTCAAGCTGCCATCGGCGCTGCCATCGCTGCCATCGCAGGTCGGCGTGGAGGGGCCGTCCTCGAAGTAGGTCATGACCGTGGGGTTGGCGTCGCAACCATCTTCGGCCACCACGTTGGGTGCTCCGATTTGGCTGAAGTCAGCCGTGCAGTCTTCGCCGAGGGCGAGGGTGGTGTCGGCTGGGCACGTGATGGAGGTAATCACAGGAGCCGTGACATCCACCACCGTGAGCAATTGCGTGCAGGTGGCTGTGGCCGTGTTGCCACAGTGATCCGTTGAGACGGCGAAGAACGTGCGGGTGATGACGTAGGTGCCGGCGCACGTGTACTCTGGCGCGCTGTCCTCGATGGTGTAGCTCAGTTCAGGAGCGGCATCGCAGTTGTCCGTGCTGGTGATGGACACTTCGCCGGATTGGGCGGGATCCAATTCACCTTCACAATTGGCATCCAACTCCACGACCACATCGGCCGGGCAAGTGATGTCGATGGTCGGGGCGACCGTGTCGATCAGCAGGATGAACTGGTGCATGGTGGTGCTGTTGCCGCATTGGTCGACCACCGTGTAGGCGACGTCCCAGGTNGGCACCGGAGACACACAGCCACCCGACATGGGCTCACAGACGATGTAGGCGGTGTCGATGCCGCAGTTGTCCTCCCAAGACACCAGTCCAAGGCCCACGAGTTCGTCGAGGTCGCAGTTCCATGCGTCGCAGGCGATTTCCGGTTGGGTGTCGCTCAACGTGATGACAGGCGCTTGCTCGTCGATGACGTCGATGGTCTGCGTACCCGTGGCTTCGGCCACATTGCCACAGCTGTCCACAGCCGTGGCCGTCCAGAGACGCTCGACGGTGTAACATCCGGCAGCGGTGCTGTCGGTCACGATGTCGAGGTACGTGATGTCGCCGGAATCGAAGGCACAGTTGTCGGTGTAATCCGCAGAGGCCAAGCCCGTCATGTCGGTACTCAAGTCCGCCGTGCACATCGCCGTCACGGACACCTGCAAGTCGCCAGGAATCATGAGGTCGATGTCCGGTGCCACGTTGTCCTCGACGTGGACAAGTTGGGTGCAGGTCGCGGTGTTGTCGAAGAGGTCGGTGGCCTCCCACGTGCGCTGCAACGTGTAGCACGCGCTGGAGGTCAGTTCGATCACCTCCTCTCCGAGGTAGGTCACGATCGGGCTGCCTTCGTCGTCACAGTTGTCCGTGGCGGTCAGGGTCGGGACCTCAGGCAGGTCGTCTCCACAAGCGATGACCGTATCTGACGGGCAGAAGTCGAACGTCGGAGGCGTCTGGTCAAGTCGGCAGACTTGCTGCGTGACATTGATGGCGCCACAGCTGTCGTCGATCACCGTGTAGATGTTGGTCACACAGGGGTCGTTGACGTCCGGGGTCACCGGAGACAGGGTCACGTCCACGATGACATCACCGAGGGCGCCGTTCACCGGTTGGCCATTGATCTGGCCTTCCCAGGCGAACCAGCCGCCCATGCCGAAGTCGCAGTTGTGGTCATTGGCACCTTCACCCACTTGGAAGCCGAAGTAGCCATTGCTCGGGGCGTGGTTGACGGTCAGCAAGCTGCCCTCGAAGTCCCCGGTTCCCGTCAGGAAGCTCTGGTCGCTCTTCAGCATGTAGATGTCCCATTCGTCGAAGGGCAGATCTTCACAGGTATAGATGTACTTGAATCCTTTGCCCATGGCGGCCCATTCGGCACCGGAGACCCCTTGGTCGAACACGTAGAAGAGGTCAAATCCTTGGTTCGGGTTGTTCTCGTTCACCACGGATCCCTCAAGGATGGCCACGCCATTGGCGTATTGGCTGAAGGACAATCCGTCGCCGGTTTCGACGAAGTAGTCGGACTCGGCAAAGCCGGCCATGGACAAGCCATAGATGCGCAGCGCAGCATCGGGACCGCTACCAAAAGCCGTGGTGGCCTCACCCGCCATGTACGGCTGGTCCGAAGGTGTGGACACACAGGCAATGTCCTCATAGGTAGCCCCTGTGCAGGTGTTGAGTGCAGAGGTCGGGCTCTCACAGGTCATGTCAACCAGGTCGGAGAGGCACTCGACCGTGTAGTCCTCCACGGGTGGATCAAACACGATACAATCGGGATCACAGGGGTCGAGTTCGAGCGGGTTACCGTCACAGTCGAAACCGATTTCAGCATACTCGCAGGAGTTGTCTTCATCGGTGGCGTCAGCGTTGTAGTTGCAGGCCTCTTCGTCGGTACAACCGGGGATTTCCTCCTCGTCGCACAAGCCGTCGCCGTCCACATCGCTCAAGCAGTTGCCGTCGCAATCGAGATAGTCCTCGGCGGGATAGGTACAGAGCGCATTGTCAATGTCGGTGGCATCCGCATCGTAGTTGCAAGCGAGTTCGTCTCCGCAGCCCACGACTTCAGCCTCGTCGCAAATGCCGTCTCCATCCGCGTCATTGAGGCATTCGCAATCGCAGTTGTAGTAGTCTGCTCCGCAGTATTGCTCCGGGTACACACACGTGGCCGGAATGGTGGCGTTTTCGTTGTAGTTGCAGGCCGTTTCATCCATGCAGCCCTCGATGGCGTCACCAGAGAGATAGGGCAAGTCAGCCGGGTCGTCGAAGGTGCCCAGCTCGCCGCCTTCTTCGGTGGCCAAGAGGTCGAAGTCGAGCTCGTACAAAGCGCATTCGTCCGCGTCGAACAGGTCCAGGGAGACGGTTTGTCCCGCCTCGAGGTAGAGGTTCATGTTGACGTACGAAGCGCCTTCGAATTCAAACGTCATGCCGGCACCGATGACCACGTCGTCGGCCGTGGCGATGACGATGCCACCATAGATGGGCATGCCGTCGAGCGTCACATTGGCAATGATGGTGTTCGGAATCACCGGCAAGACGGTGACGTCGAAGTTGGGCTCGTTGCAGGGGTCGAACGGGTCACAAATGCCGTCGCCGTCCGCATCGGCCAAGCAGTTGCCGTCGCAATCGTACCCCTCGTCCGCGAAGACGCAGGACCCGTCATCGAGGGTGGCCTCGCTGTCGTAGTTGCAGGCCGCTTCGTCCTGACAACCGGCGCAGCTCGTGTATTCGCAGGAGCCGTCGTCATCGGTGGCGTCTTCGCTGTAGTTGCAGGCCATGGTGTCCTGGCAACCTTCGATTTCGTCCCCGTCACAGATGCCGTCGCCATCGGCGTCAGCAAGGCAGTTGCCGTCACAATCGAGTCCGGCCTCTGGGTATTCGCAAGAGCCATCGTTGATGTTGGCGTCTTCGTCGTAGTTGCAGGCGGTGGCATCGGTGCACCCCATAATGGCATCGTCACTGAGGAAAGGCAGGTCGCCCGGTGCGTCAAACGTGCCCAATTCCTCTCCTTCCGTGGAGACGGTCAGGGTCAGGTCAATGTCGTACAGCTCACATTCCGCGGCGTCGAAGAGTTCGAATTCCACAACATCTCCTCCCATCGTGTAGAGGCTCATGCTGATCCAGGACCCGCCCTCGTATTCGAAGGCCTCATCCACACCCACCGTTTCTCCATCGACCAGGGCAAGGACCGTCATGCCCACGACGGGATCGCCGTTGAGTGTCACCTCTGAAATGAAGGTGGCGGGTACGACGGGTAGCACGACTGGCGTCAGGTCCGGATCGTCACAGGGATCGAATGCATCGCAGATGCCGTCCCCGTCTTCATCAGAGAGGCAGCTTCCGTCGCAGTCGTATCCGGCGTCGGCATAGGTGCAAGAGCCGTCGTCATCGGTGGCATCGGCGTTGTAGTTGCAGGCGGTGCCGTCCTGGCAACCGGCGATTTCGTCGCCGTCACAGATGCCATCTCCGTCGGCATCGGCGAGGCAGTTTCCATCGCAGTCGAGTCCAGCGTCGGCGTAGGTACAGGAGCCGTCGTCATCGGTGGCGTCGGCGTTGTAGTTGCATGCGGTGTTGTCCTGGCAACCGGCGATTTCGTCGCCGTCACAGATGCCATCTCCGTCGGCATCGGCGAGGCAGTTTCCATCNCAGTCGAGTCCAGCGTCGGCGTAGGTACAGGAACCGTCGTCAATCAGGGCGTCCTCGTCATAGTTGCAGGCCGCATCATCCAGGCAGCCAGCGCAAGAGGTGAATTCGCAAGAACCGTCGTCGTCGGTGGCGTCGGCGTTGTAGTTACATGCGGTGTCGTCCTGACAACCAGCGATTTCGTTTCCATCGCAAATGCCGTCTCCATCGGCGTCTGCAAGGCAGTTTCCATCGCAATCCAACCCGTCCAGCGGCAATTCACAGGATCCGTCGTCCAATGTCGCGTCGGGGTTGTAGTTGCAGGCAGTCAGGTCCATGCAGCCTTCCACATCTGCACTGGGTCCGAAATAAAAGGTGTCCCGGAATTCGTCCATGCCGTCTCCATTGATAAAGACTTGGCAGTAAATCTGTCCGCTGAGTTCACCCGTCGTGGTGAATTGACCAATCAACACGCGGAGGTCGTCTCCTGCGACGCCATTGGCATCTCCATTGAGGGCATACCAGGCACCGCCAATGAGGTCGTCAATGGCCACATTGCCTCCCGGCAATCCGCCACCGGGGTCGAAGTTGGTCAGCCAAGGGTTCACCATGGACTGCACCGTGCTCACGTTGGCCTCCCCGGCCATCACATCGGGCACACTTTCCAGTCCGATTGTCACCCAACTGTCATATTCCAGGTCGGGGTATACGGCAAAAAGCAGGCTGTTGATGCCATTCGGAGTACCGGCACCCAGCACGGCATGGTAGAAATCCGTGGTGGTGTTCACGTACGTCGGATTCGTGGCGTCGCCCGAGACCGATGACATGAAGTCGCTAGCGTTGTTCATCTCAACGTAAAGACGGGTGCAGCTGTATCCGGTGAGGTCCGTCACGCCAAGTGCACCGACCAGCGTGCCGATGTTCTCGTTGATGACTTCGACTTGAATGTCGTAGCCCTCTGGAGCAGGGGAGGACATCATGGGGCGGGCGCTGAGGGTCAGATAGGAAGTGGTCAGGAACAGGCCCAAAAGAAGACGATGGAGATTCATCGAAAGGGGGTGATAAGAGGTTAAGTGCGCAATAAGTGCGTACGAATATCGCAATTTAATCGACCAAAATCAAGTTCGGGTAGATAAAACTGAGATTCACTTCGATGAATGATGGGGCACGAAATCCCGGGTCAGGGCGTCGCCCGGACAAGTCAAAGACCTGAAAAACAGGAGGTTATCCCACGATGTTGATGATGCGTCCAGGCACCACAATCACCTTTTTGGGTGTGCGTCCTTGAAGTTGTTTCGCCGTTCGCTCGTCGGCGAGGACGGCGGCCTCCACATCGGCAGGGGCAGCGTCGGCGGCCATGGCAAACTGGAAGCGGACCTTGCCGTTGAACTGGACGGGGTAATTCACCTCGGATTCCACCAACTTCTCTGCATCCCACTTGGGCCAAGCAGCATCCACTACGGACCCCGCTCCTCCACACGCTTCCCAGAGCTCTTCCGCGAGGTGCGGTGCGTATGGCGCCAGCAGGGCAGACAGCGGTTGGAGCACGGTCCGCTCGTGGCATCCGGCTTCGGTGAGCTCGTTGACCCCAATCATCATGGCGCTCACCACGGTGTTCCAGCTGAGGCGATCCAGGTCTTCCGTGACCTTTTTGATGGTCTTGTGCAAGGCGCGTTCGGCCTCGGGCGAGGGTGTCCCGTCGGTGAGGAGGGAATTCCCCTCAGCGTCGCGGTACAGCCGGGTNAGCTTCCGAAGGAATCCGTGCACACCATTGATGCCTTGGGTGTCCCACGGCTTGGCCTGCTCGAGCGGCCCGAGGAACATCTCGTAACAGCGGAGGGTGTCTGCACCGTAACGTTCGACGAGGTCGTCGGGGTTTTCGACGTTGAACTTCGACTTGGACATCTTCTCCACCTCACTGCCACAGTGGTATTCACCGGCGTCGTTGAGGATGAATTCCGCGTCCGCGAATTCCGGACGCCAAGCCTTGAAGCCCTCGAGGTCGAGGACGTCGTTCTTCACGAGGCTGATGTCGACATGCAAGCGCTGGGTCCGGTGCGCTTTGCGCTGTTCGAAGGTGACGAACTGACTCGTTCCCTCGATGCGGTACACGAAGCTGCTCCGCCCCAGGATCATGCCCTGGTTGATCATCTTGGCGAAGGGTTCGTCGAATCCGATGAGGTCGAGGTCAAAGAGGAACTTCGTCCAGAAGCGGCTGTACAGCAGGTGTCCCGTGCCGTGCTCCGCACCGCCCACATACAGGTCCACCTGGCCCCAGTAATCGCTCTTGGCCCGGTCGCAGAAGGCCTCGGCATTGTGCGGGTCCATGTAGCGGAGGAAGTACCAGCTCGATCCGGCCCAACCCGGCATCGTGTTGTACTCCATGCGGTCGCCCCGGTTGACGTTCCACTGCTCGGCGCGGGCCAGCGGCGGATCCCCGTCTTCGGTCGGCAAGTAGGCATCCACGTCGGGAAGCAGCACCTGCTCGTCTTCGATGAGTTGCGGAATGCCGTCCACGTAGCAGATGGGGAAGGGTTCGCCCCAATAGCGCTGGCGGCTGAAGACGGCATCGCGGAGGCGGAAGTTGACGCGGGGTTGCGCGAATCCGGTGGCCGCGGTTTCTTCGATGGCCCGGGGCAGGGCTTCATTGCAGGTCAGGCCGTTCCAATCGCCGCTGTTGCAGAGCACGGCCCCCTTGTCCGATTGAGCACCGGTCTCGATGTCGTGTCCTTCGAAGATGGGCGGAATGGGCAGGTCGAAGGCCTTGGCGAATTCCCAGTCGCGCTGGTCACCGGCCGGGACCGCCATGACAGCGCCCGTGCCGTAGCCGGCCAGCACGTAGTCGGCAATCCAGATGGGCATGGCATCCCCGGTCAGCGGATGGACGGCATGGGCACCGGTGAAGCACCCGGTCACACCGCGGTCACCGGCCATCCGCTCCCGCTCGCTGCGGGCCGCGGTTTCCTGCTGGTAGGCTGCCACTGCGGCGCGTTGTCCATCGGTGGTGATGGCCTTCACGAGGTCGTGCTCAGGGGCGAGCACGAGGAAGTTGGCCCCGTGCAGGGTGTCCGGTCGGGTGGAGAAGACCTCAATGTGGCGGTCGGGGTGGTCCTCGATGGCGAAGCGGAGCTGGGCGCCTGTGCTCTTGCCAATCCAATTTCGCTGGACCTCCTTGATGCTGTCTGACCAATCGATGGTGTCGAGTCCGNCGAGGAGCCGATCCGAATAGGCTGTGATGCGCATCATCCACTGGCGCATCTTCTTGCGCACCACGGGGTGGCCTCCGCGCTCACTGNGTCCGCCGATGACTTCGTCGTTGGCGAGCACGGTGCCGAGGGCGGGACACCAGTTGACTTCGCTGTCGGCGAGGTAGGCCAGGCGATAGGCCATGAGAATGGTGTTGCGGCCAGCATGGTCCAAGCCGTTCCACTGGTCTGCGGTAAAGTGGCCGTTAAAGCCTTCTCCCCACGCGGCAAGGCCAGCATCTTGGAGGGTGTCTTCGCCCACTGCCCATTCGATTCCGGCATTGCCGGATTGGGCAAACAGATTTGTCAACGCATCGATTGGGCATGCCTTGCCCGCAGCATGGTCATACCCGTGCTCGAACAGTCGGCCGAAAATCCACTGGGTCCAGCGGTAGTAATCCGGACTGCTCGTTCGCACTTCGCGGCTCCAATCGTAGCTGAAGCCGAGCAGGTCGAGCTGGCTGCGGTACCGGGCAATGTTGCGCTCCGTCGTGATGGCCGGATGCTGACCGGTCTGAATGGCGTATTGCTCGGCCGGCAGACCAAAGCTGTCATATCCTTGGGGGTGCAGGACGTTGAATCCGCATTGGCGCTTGTACCGGGCAATGACATCGGAGGCGATGTACCCCAGCGGGTGGCCAACGTGCAGTCCCGCTCCACTGGGGTAGGGGAACATGTCGAGCACATAGTATTTCGGCTTGTCAGCAGCCTCTGTGGCCTGGTAGGTCCCTTGTTCGGTCCACTTGGCCCGCCACTTGGCCTCGATGGCCTTGAAGTCGTATTCCATTGCCCTGCGCGATGAGCGGCGAAGATACCCCGCGGACGGGGCGAAGCCGAGGATTTGGGGTCAGCTCGTCCGGGCACCCGAACTTTGCCCCGTGTACAGCACACGCATCCCCCGGGCGGTCCCACCGCTGTTTCCGGAATTCCTGTGGCGGGGGAGTGGTCCGTCCGNGCACTTGACCTTCGACGACGGTCCGCATCCGCATTGGACGTCCTTCGTGTTGGACCAGCTGCAGTTGCACGGACAGAAGGCCACCTTCTTTTGCGTCGGGGACAACATCCAACGTCACCCTGAGCTCTTGGACCGCATCCGGCGCGAAGGCCATTCGTGGGGCAACCACACCATGCGCCATGAGTCGGGGTGGACGGCGGGCACCTTTACTTATTTGCGCAGCCACCTCGAATGCGATGCATTGACCGGAACGGGCCTCTTCCGTCCGCCTTACGGCCGCCTCACAAAGAGCCAGGCCCGGGCGATTGGCCGACGGGACCGTATCGTGATGTGGGACGTTTTGACGGGCGACTTCGACCGGAGCCGGACGGCTGAGGCGTGCTGGAAAGCCACCGAGCAGGCACTGCGGCCAGGCTCCATCGTGGTGATGCATGACAGCGAAAAAGCGGGAGAGCGGCTGGAAGGATTGCTGCCCCGGTTGCTGGCCCATTTGTCCGCGCAAGGCTGGAGGAGTGAAGCCATCCCCATGCCGCGCTGGGAACCAGCCGGCCCCCTTTCAAGTTGGAATCAGACCCCGGAGGATTCCCACACGAGGCTGGCACTCCGTTCCTAAANCCTTCCGCAGAAATCGGGGCGATCTTTCGTTCACCATGATCGAGACCGCTGCTCCTTTGCGCATCCTGTACATCGACGACGACGAAATGGCACTGACGCTCACCCAGCTTCAGCTGCTTCAGGTCGGCATCCAAACCGAGGCCACGACGGACGCCCTCGAGGCAGTGAGCATTTTATCCACGCAGCCGATTGATTTGATTCTGTTGGATTCGGTCATGCCCACCATCGATGGTGTGGAGTTCCTGCACCTCATGAAGTCGCTCAACCTGCCCCATCCTGTGGTGTTCTTCTCCGGCTACGTGGTCGAGGAATTGAAAGAAGCGGCACGCCCTTTTCGGGTGCTGGGATTCCTAGACAAGCAGAAGGACCGGTTCACCCTTCCTCAGCGGTTGAAGGAACTGTATGCCGAGGCGAATTCAGACCGGCCCGATGTGAACGTGACCTCGGCCCAACTCAACCCTCCGAGTTCGCTTGGCGCGCCTCGCGGAGCATCTTGAGCTTTTTCCGGATCTCGTCCATTTCCCGCTTGTCGGCTTCGATCTTCTTCTGAAGGTCGGCCATGATCGAAGCGGCCCCCTTGCCCGTGAAGATGCCCATGTTGTTTTCATATTGAGCGACCCGCTTGCGCAACCGGTCCATTTTGTCGCGCATCATGCGCTCTTCCTTGCGTGCCATGTGTTCCGCGCCCTCGCCTTTGACGAGGCTGTCCACGCGGTTCTTGTAGGCTTCCACAGACCGCTCACTGCGCTTCGCTCCGAGGGCGTCATATTTGGCATCCATCGCGGTGCGGTAGCGGTCGACGACCTGTTCGAAGACCCGACGGGGGACATGGCCGCTTTCCGCCCAGCGGGTGGAGAAGGCCTTCAGCGACTTCAGGTCCTCGCTGTGGTTGCCTGACAATGCAAAAGCCTCGATTTCGCTGATGAGGGCCTCCTTCTTCTTGAGGTTGGCCTTGTGTTCCTTGTCGCGGTCTGCGTAAATGGCCTTTCGCGCCGTGAAGAACTGGTCGCATGCGCCGCGGAATTTCCGCCAGAGCTTGTTCTCGTCGCGGGGTCCGGCAGAGCCGAGCTCTTTCCATTCCTTTTGGAGGGCGATGAGTTTGTCCGAGGTCGCCTTCCAATCGGTGCTGTCGGCNAGGGCGGTGGCTTCTTGTGCGATGGCCTGTTTGCGCTCTTTGACCTTGGATTGCGCTGCGCGGACATCGGCAAAAGCGGCATCACGCTTCTGGAAAAACAGGTCGCACAGCCCGCGGAATTGCTCCCACGCCTCCTGATCGTCCTTCCGGCCAGCGAAGCCCACCATTTTCCAGCGCTTCTGGACATCCTTGACCTTCTCAGCTTGGGCGGGCCAAGCAGCGGCATCTTGAATCTCCTCCTCGAGCAGGGTACGGACCTCTTCGACCATGGCCAGTTTGGCCTCGAGGTTCTTTTTGAAGCCCTCGCGGATGCTGTCGTAGTGGGCCTTCACCGCATCCAAGGCGGCGCGGGTGTAGCCGAAGAACGTGTCGGCCAGTTCCTGATAGGTCTCCCGAGGGCTGGGCCCCACATCGAACCAGGCCTTCATGTAGCTCCGGGCGAGCATTTCCTTCTCCTTGAGTTCGGTCACCGCTTCGAGTTGGCTGGCCTGGGCGATGAGGTCTTCCTTCTTTTTGAGGTTGACCTGAAGGTCGTGCTCCTGGAGTTGCTTGTAGATGTTGACATTGTAGAAGAACTCGTCTTTCAGGCGGTGCCAGTTGTCGTGGAGGTCCCGGTACTGGTCGCCGGGCACATTGCCCACGGCATTCCATTCCTCATTCAGGGCGTTGAAGGCATCGAACATCTTGCCGATGTGCTCTTCATTGGCCACGAGGGCCTGAAGCTTGTCGAGGATGGCCTTTTTCAGGTCGAGGTTGGCGCGCTGCTCGGCAGCCACTTTTTCACGCCACGCTTTCTCGCGCTCGCGAAACGCTTTGTACATGCCGTCATTCCGCTCGTCTTCCTCGTCTGGGGTGTAGGTGAACCGAATGGGCTCCTCCCCAGGTTCGGGGGCGGGGCGCTCTTCTTTGTCAAATGCCTCGCGTTGGGCGGTGACGTCTCTTTCCCGGGCGTCGCGATATACTTCGAATGCAGTGCGTACTTCGACGCGGACAGCCTCGATTTCCGGGTTTTCCAGCAAAGCGGCGATGCGTTGGTTGATCTCGGCTNTCATGGCAGGGGCATTGATTGGAGGCACCGGGCGTTCCCGATGGTTTGCAAATGGCAATGGGATGCGCGCTGTCGGCAGTAGCTTCGGCGCGGTGGGTAAAGAATTTGACGTCTCTTCGAAGATACGACACTGGTGCGCGAGGGCCGAAAGGTCCCCCCAACAGGTTCGTCGGAAGTTGTCGGACTGGGGAGCCGCCGATCAGTACAACCACGTCTTGGACGAGCTCCTCGAAGAAGGGTATGTCAATCCAGCCAGGTTTGCTGACGCCTTCACCCACGACCATTTGACCTTCCGCAATTGGGGCCCGGCCAAGATCCTCTCGGCGTTGACCCAAGTGCACTGGATTTCCGGGGACGAGGCGAGGCGGGCGCTGTCGGACCAAGGACCGGGGGCCATTGAAGAAGCCGCGCGACGGGCGGCCACCAATTGGCGCCGGTTGCGGCCGGATGCCTCACGGGAGAAGGCCATCGCGGCCATGGCCCGCAAGGGGTTTTCCATCGATTGCGCGCTTCGGGCTGTCGAGGCGGCTGACGCCGACTAACTTTGCCCACCATGCTGAATGCCGACCAGATCCAAACCGCCCGGGACCGCATCGAGGCCTTGCGCGGATACCTCGCCATCGAGCAGAAGCGCATCGACATCCAGGAGGATGAGAAATTGACCCAGGATCCCGAGTTCTGGAATGACGCCAAGGAGGCCGAAAAGGTCATGCGTCGGATGCGGGGCAAGAAGGCGTGGATCGACGCATTCGAAAAGGCCGAAACGGGAGTGGAAGACCTGCAGGTGTTGTTCGAGTTCTTCAAGGAAGGCGAGAGCACGGAGGAAGAGGTGGAATCCCAGCATGCGGACCTGCTTCAGATCATCGAAGAGCTCGAATTCAAGCAGATGCTGTCCGATGAGGCCGACGGTTTGAATGCCGTGGTGCAGGTCACCGCAGGTGCAGGAGGCACGGAGTCCTGCGACTGGGCCGGCATGTTGCTTCGCATGTACACCATGTATGCCGACAAGGCTGGCTTCAAGGTCAAGGAGATTGACCGTCAGGACGGCGATGTGGCTGGTGTGAAGCAGATCACGATGGAGGTCGATGGCGACTATGCCTTTGGCATGCTCAAGGGCGAAAACGGTGTGCACCGGCTGGTGCGCATCAGCCCGTACGATTCACAATCCCGCCGCCACACCTCCTTCGTGTCGGTGTACGTCTACCCCCTCGTGGACGACAGCATCGAAATCGAGGTCAATCCGGCCGACATCACCTGGGACACCTTCCGCTCGGGCGGAGCCGGTGGTCAGAACGTAAACAAGGTGGAAACCGGTGTCCGCCTTCGCCACAAGCCGACGGGCATCATCATCGACAACACCGAGACGCGCTCCCAGCTCGGCAACAAGGAGAAGGCCATCCAGCTCTTGAAGTCCCAGCTCTACGAAATGGAGATGGCCAAGCGCAACGAGGCCCGTGCCGAAATCGAGGCGGGCAAGAAGAAAATCGAGTGGGGCTCCCAGATCCGCTCTTACGTACTCCAGCCATACAAAATGGTCAAAGACCTCCGTTCGAGCTACGAGACGTCCAACACCGATGCCGTCCTCAACGGCGACATCGAGGCCATGTTGAAGGCCAACCTCATGCACGCCGCAGCCACACGGACTGCGCAAGAAGCTTGATCCCGAATTCCATTTCCATGAACACCCGGATTGAAAAGGACACGCTCGGCGAAGTCGCTGTGCCTGCAGACCAATATTGGGGCGCCCAGACGGAGCGCAGCCGCCACAACTTCCCAATCGGCCCGGTGGGCAGCATGCCCATCGAGGTGGTGTACGCGTTTGGCCACCTCAAGATGGCCGCAGCCAAGGCCAATTGTGCCGCTGGCGGGCTGACGGAAGCCAAGCGGGACCTCATCGTTCGGGTGTGCGAGGAGATCATCGCTGGCGATCTCGATCACTGCTTCCCCCTTGTGGTCTGGCAGACGGGTTCCGGGACGCAGTCCAACATGAACGTCAACGAGGTCATCGCCAACCGGGCCCACGTGCTCGCAGGCGGTGTGCTCGGAGAAGGCGACCGCCCGGTGCACCCCAACGACGACGCCAACAAGTCCCAGAGTTCCAACGACACCTTTCCGACCGCCATGCACATCGCGGCCTACGACCGCATTGTGCGCACGACCATCCCTGGCGTGGAGCGGTTGCGCGACGCGCTCGCGGCCAAGGCGGAGGAGCTGTCGGAGGTCGTCAAAATCGGCCGGACCCACCTCATGGACGCCACGCCCTTGACGCTCGGCCAGGAGTTTGGCGGATATGTGGCCCAATTGGACCACGGCCTGCGCGCCCTGCGTTCCACATTGGGTCACCTCGCTGAGCTCGCCCTCGGTGGAACGGCGGTGGGTACAGGCCTCAACACGCCCGCCGGATATGCCGAGGCCGTGGCTGCGCACATGGCGGAGTCCACCGGGCATCCCTTCGTGACTGCCCCCAATAAATTCGAGGCCCTGGCGGCCCATGACGCGGTTGTCGAGGCCCACGGCGCCCTCAAGCAAATCGCGGTCAGCTGCAACAAGATTGCCCACGACATCCGCATGATGGGCAGCGGTCCGCGCAGCGGCATCGGCGAGCTGGCCTTGCCGGCCAACGAGCCAGGTTCGAGCATCATGCCAGGCAAGGTCAATCCGACCCAGGCTGAGGCCCTCACCATGGTCTGCGCACAGGTCATGGGCAACGACGTCGCCGTNACGGTGGGCGGCACGCAGGGGCATTTTGAGCTCAACGTGTTCAAGCCGATGATGGCCCGCAACATCCTCGAGTCTGCGCGCCTCTTGGGCGAGGCCTGCGCTTCCTTCGCGGAGCGTTGTGTGGCGGGCATCCAAGCCAACCGGGCCCGCATCGACCAGCTCGTTGGGGACAGCCTCATGCTGGTGACGGCCCTCAACACGCACATCGGGTACTACAAGGCCGCGGAGATTGCCCAGAAAGCACACGCCGAAGGCACGACACTCAAGACGGCGGCACTCGCGCTCGGCTACCTCACGGAGGCCGAATACGACCAATGGGTGGTGCCGGCCAACATGACCGGCCGATGAGCGGAATTGTCCGGCCAAGCCGACCTNCGGTGGTGCTGGGCCTCGCCGCCTTGGCATTCCTGATGGCGGATTGCAGTCCGCACCGCCACGTGCACCGTCCGAAGCGCAAGCGCAAGCCGAAGTGCAAGACGTGCCCCTCGTTCTCGATGGAGGTACAGGCGCGCCGCGGGGTATCTTCGAGGCAAATTCCGCACAACTCCACTGCGCCATGGCCCACCAAGACCACACTTACGCCGTCATCATGGCCGGCGGCGTCGGGTCCCGCTTCTGGCCGATGAGCCGTTCGGCACGGCCGAAGCAATTTCTCGACATCCTCGACCGCGGGCGGACCCTCATTCAGATGACGGCCGACCGGCTGTCCTCCCGCATTCCGCTGGAGCGCACGTACATCGTGACCAATGGGAGGTACAAGCAGGACATNCTGGACCAGCTTCCGGGCATGCCCGAGGACCAGGTCTTGTGCGAACCCTTCATGCGCAACACCGCCCCCTGCTTGGCTTACGCGGCACACCGCATCGCAGCCCGAGACGCTTCCGCCACCATGGTGGTGGCTCCGGCCGACCACGTCATCGAGGACGAGGCGGGCTTCCTCGATGTATTGGAGGTCGCAGTTGGCCGGGCGTCGGAGACCAACCAACTGTTGACGCTGGGCATCACGCCGACCCGGCCCGATACGGGGTACGGCTACATTCAGTTTGAGGACTTGCCCGGTGCCGAGGACGCGCGGTTGCGCCAAGTGAAGACTTTTACAGAGAAGCCGCATCTGGAGTTGGCCGAGCAGTTCATCGCATCGGGTGACTTCTGTTGGAATGCCGGCATTTTCGTGTGGTCGGTGCAGACCATCCTTGACCGGTTCGAGGACCAACTTCCCGACTTGCACGCCCTCTTCGAAGAGCACAAGGCCGACCTCGGAACGGACCGGGAGGACGAAGCCGTGCGGGCCATCTATGGTGCCGCCGAAAACATCAGCATCGACTACGGCATCATGGAGAAAGCGCCCAATGTGGGCGTGGTGCTCGGCGAGTACGGTTGGAGCGACCTCGGAACCTGGGGATCCCTTTACGACAAGCTGGACAAGGATGCGGACGGCCACGCCGTCACCGGCGCGACCCTCATGCAAGAGGACACCCAAGGCCTGATGGTGGCGGCGGAGGGCAAGAAGCTCGTCGTGGCCAAAGGACTGGAGGACTTCATTGTGGTGGACACGCCGGACGCGTTGCTCATTTGTCCGCGCAATGAGGAGCAATGGGTCAAGCAAATGGTGGCCCGCCTGAAGACGGAAAAGGGCGAACCCCTCGTCTGAACCGCGCCAAACGCAGCGCACCACGCGGAGNTGCGTGGTGCGGTGACGTGTATGTCGAGATGTATGCTGTCGCAATCGGGGCTGGCTTGCGTTGCGCCGCGTCGGTCGGGGACCTTGCCGCCGATCGATGGTGTGAATGTGGGGGGGAACCGGGCCGTGGACATTGATGGGTGTTCTGCATCGCAATGNCCTTCATCATCGCCCGGCCGGCTCCGTACCTTCGTTCACACCGCATGGGCATCCTCCTTCACATCGGACGCTATTTCAGTTTTCTCGCGGAGGCCTTGCGCCGACCGCAGAAAGGACGCGTCTTCGCCCAGGCGACCCTAGTCGAATTGGAGGCCATCGGCGTTCAGAGCGTGGGCATTGTGGCCTTGCTGAGCCTCTTCATGGGCGCGGTCATTGCCATTCAAACGGCACACCAGGTGAGCGGTTGGATTCCGGCTTACACCATTGGATTCACCGTTCGGCAGACGATGATCCTCGAGTTCGCCCCGACCATCATTCCCGTCATCCTCTCCGGAAAAGTGGGGTCCAACATCGCCTCTCAAATCGGGACGATGCAGGTGACAGAACAGATTGATGCATTGGAAGTCATGGGGGTCCGAAGCGTGTCCCACCTCGTCTTGCCCAAGTTGCTCGCCGCACTGCTGATTTTCCCCTTCCTNGTCATCATTTCCATGGTGCTGGGCATCGGCGCAGGAGCCTTCATCTGCGACTTCGCGGCGCTCAGCACCTTCGCCGATTTCAAATACGGGATTCAAGTGGACTTCCGGGCTTTCGACGTGGCCTACGCCCTCATCAAGACCTGCGTCTTCGCGTTGATCATCACCAGCGTGAGCGCCTATCACGGCTACCACACTTCCGGGGGCGCACGCGAAGTGGGCCGGTCGAGCACGAAGGCGGTGGTGTACAGCGTCGTCATCGTCATGGTCGCCAACCTCGTGATCACCCAACTGCTGCTGACATGATCCGGGTCGAAGGGGTGTCCAAGTCGTTTGGGGAGAAGGACGTGTTGCACGGCATCGATGCGGTGTTCCACCCAGGTCAGGTCAACTTCATCATCGGAAGAAGTGGTTCTGGCAAATCCGTGCTGACCAAGTGCATCGTGGGGCTGCTCGAAGTCGACGCTGGGACCGTGCGGTATGGGGACATCGTGTTTTCCGGACTGGACCGCAAAGGCCGCGAGGCCGTCCGCCGGGAGATCGGCATGCTGTTCCAAGGCGGGGCCCTGTTTGACAGCATGACGGTGCTGGAGAATGTGGAGTTTCCCTTGCAGATGTTCTCTGACATGACCGCCGAGGAGCGGCGGGAGCGGGCCATGGAGTGCCTCAAACGCGCGGAATTGGAGGGGGCTGAACACCGGTTTCCTGCGGAGGTCTCCGGGGGCATGCAGAAGCGGGTGGCGCTGGCCCGGGCCATCGTGGGTCGGCCGCGGTTCTTGTTCTGCGACGAGCCCAACTCGGGATTGGACCCCCAGACGGCCATCATCATCGACAAGCTGATCCACGAGCTCACCCGCGAGTACAACACGACCACGGTCGTGATTTCCCACGACATGAACAGTGTGATCGAAACCGGCGACAACATCCANTTCCTGCACGAAGGCCGCGTGGCGTGGCACGGAGACCGGAAGGGCATCCTGGACAGTGGCGTATCGGCGTTGGATGAATTCGTCTACGCGTCGGACCTGATGCGCGACATCCGCGCCAAACTCCGGGGGGGATGACGGAGCGCGACGGCCACATTCCCTATGCCTTGCCGAGGCTGTCGGAAGACGAGATGCGCGCTCGGCTCTCCGCGTTGCATGCCCACCTCGACGGCCGGCGCAGCGTGCGCCATTTCAGNACGGACCCTGTCCCCCTCGACCTGCTGGAGCGGGCCATCCAGATTGCGGGCACCGCACCAAGTGGCGCCCACAAGCAGCCGTGGTGCTTCTGTTTGGTGACCGACCCTGAATTGCGCCGTCGCATCCGCATGGCCGTGGAGGAAGAGGAATATCGGAGCTACCACGGCCGGATGTCCCAGCAATGGCTCGACGACCTCGAACCTCTTGGAACGGACCACATCAAGCCGTTCATCGAGGAGGCGCCCGCCCTCATCATCGTCTTCCGCAAGGTGTACGACCGGGATGAGGAGACGGGGGAGAAGAACCCCAACTATTACGTGCAGGAGAGCTGCGGCATTGCGGTGGGGTTTTTGCTGGCGGCACTGCACGAGGCTGGACTTGCGGCGCTCACCCACACGCCGTCGCCCATGAATTTTCTGGCGGAGCTCCTCGAGCGTCCGGAAAATGAGCGCGCCTTCCTCAATATTCCCGTGGGCTGGCCGGCGGAGAATGCCACCGTGCCGAAGCTTTCGCGCAAACCGTTCAACGAAATTCTCTTCCATTATCCACCTGAATCCGGCTGAAAACGAGAGCTAATCGATTGTTTTTCAATGGATTGNTACGTTTCCCACCCCTCGATTGTGGAAGTTTCCATCAATGGGGAAAACAGGGGCACAGAGTTGGTGAAGGACGCATTTACTTTGCACCGCATTCGCAACACAACAAATCATGTCTGATATCCGCGAAAAAGTGACCGCCATCATCGTCGACAAGCTCGGCGTGGATGCCTCTGAAGTGAACGACGCCGCTGGTTTCACCAACGACCTCGGGGCGGACTCCCTCGACACTGTCGAGTTGATCATGGAATTCGAGAAGGAATTCAACATCGCCATTCCGGACGACCAAGCCGAGAAGATCGGCACCGTCGGCCAAGCCATCGAGTACATCGAAAACGCGAAGTAAGCCCCGCATGGAGCCGAACCGTGTCGTCGTCACGGGAATGGGTTGCCTGACTCCGTTGGGCAACGACGTTCCTACCTTTTTTGACGCCCTGAAGCGGGGTGTCAGCGGAGCGGGTGCCATCACCCGCTTCGATGCGTCCAAGTTCAAGACGCAGTTCGCCTGCGAGCTGAAAGACTGGGACGTTGCCGAACACTTTGACAGAAAGGTGCAGCGCAAGCTCGATCCGTACGCTCAGTATGGCATCGTGGCAGCGCGCCAAGCGGTCGCGCACTCCGGACTGGCTGAAGCCAATCCCGACTCGGATCGGGTGGGGGTCATCTTCGGCAGTGGCATCGGTGGCATCCTCACCTTCCAGAACGAGATCCAGAACTTTGTCGAAGGCGACGGGACGCCGCGCTTCAACCCGTTCTTCATCCCGAAGATGATCGGCGACATCGCCGCCGGTCACATCAGCATGGAGTACGGCTTCCGTGGACCCAATTACGCCTGTGTTTCGGCTTGCGCCAGCGCCACCAACGCCATCATTGATGCGTTCAATGCCATCCGCTACGGGAAGGCGGACGCCATGGTGACGGGCGGCGCAGAAGCCGCCGTGGTCGAGGCCGGCATTGGTGGATTCAGCGCCATGAAGGCGTTGTCCACCCGCAACGAGGAGCCCGAAGTGGCCTCCCGCCCATTCGACTTGCACCGGGACGGATTCGTCCTGGGTGAAGGCGCTGGGGCCCTCATTTTGGAGTCCCTCGAGCACGCCCAAGCACGCGGCGCGAACATCATCTGTGAGGTGATGGGCGGTGGCGCCTCTGCGGATGCCCACCACTTGACAGCCCCACACCCGGAAGGGTTGGGCGCTCGGAATGTGATGCGCGCAGCCTTGGATGACGCAGGAATGTCCCCGGACGAACTCGACTACGTCAATGTCCACGGCACGTCCACCCCGCTGGGTGACATCGCCGAGGTCAAGGCCATCGAAGAAGTCTTCGGAGACCACGCCACGTCACTGAGCATCTCCAGCACCAAGTCCATGACGGGCCACTTGCTGGGGGCGGCTGGCGCCATCGAAACGCTGGCGTGCATCATGGCGGTCACGGAGGATGTCATTCCGCCGACCATCAATTCCACCGATCCGGACCCGGCCTTGAATCAGGACCTCGACTTCACGTTCAATGAGAAGAAGGAGCGCCCTGTCCGTGCCGCGTTGTCCAACACCTTCGGCTTCGGAGGCCACAACGCATCGGTGATCGTCCGGAAGTTCTGATGCCGCTGCTGAGCGGAAAGAACGCCAGGGAATCCCAGATCAAACGGTTCATTCGACGGCATTTCGGTGCCCGGGTGGGCCGTTTGGCGCCTTATGAAGAAGCCTTGCGCCACTCCAGTTCGGTGGCCTGTCAGCGGGACGGGTTGCCCAGCAACGAGCGCCTGGAATTCTTGGGAGATTCCGTGCTCGACATGATCGTGGTGGACATGCTGTTCCGCAAGTTTCCGAACGGAGACGAGGGAGCCATGACCCGCATGAAGTCCAGGCTGGTGAGCCGCGAGGCCTTGAACTTGCTGGGCGAGGAAATCGGAGTGGAACACCTGTTGGATGCGCAGACCGGAAAGGGGAATGTTCACCCCTCCTTGCGCGGAAATGCCATGGAAGCTCTGGTTGGGGCCGTGTACCTCGACAAAGGCATCATGAAGACCCGCAGGGGCGTCTTGAAGTTGTTGCACCGGTATGACATGGAGCAGCGGCTGCAAGAGCGTGTCGACTTCAAAAGCAAGCTTCACGAATGGGGTCAGAAGCGCAAGAAACGCGTGGAATTCAAGGTGATCCGGGAGTTCAAGCGCGATGGTGAACAGCGGTACCAGATGCAAGTGCGCGTCGGGGGCAAGGTGATGGGTTCTGCAGACGGCACATCCAAAAAGTCCGCCGAGCAGGCCGCAGCGCGCGTGGCTTGCCGCCATATCTTCGGAGACGACTGAGGGCCCTTCAAGACTTGGTCAGCACCTCATGGCCATTACCCTTCGACTCGACATCGAGGACGAGGAACCTCCTTACGAGTTCCTGGGGGTGAGCTGCACGGACGCCGGCCACAGGTTCTGCTGGAACCTCAATCGCAAGCTGGACGCGCGACTCACCTTCCATGAAGAAGTGGAAGCCGTCCACAAACGGCGGCCGCCGACCCGACACTGCGTTTGGCGGCACACGGACGAACTCGGAGGGTGGACCTTCGATGTCATCTGGAACCGGTCGCCGGATGGGGCAATGATCCCCAACCTGGTTCATTTCGATTACCTGCTGCGCATCGATTCAATGATCGGCGAGAAGGCAGACGATTTGATGGACCAACTGCGCAAGATGCGCCGCGTGGCCGCCTGTTTCCCTGTGGACGTAGCGACCGTTCGGGGACACGAGGCGCTGTATTACGAATGAACACCGCACTGAACGAGAACACGATGTCTCAGAAATTCACCAAAATCGTCGCCACTGTTGGTCCGGCGAGTACGTCGTCCGAAGTCCTCGAGGGGATGATTCGAGAGGGGGTCAATGTGATCCGGCTCAATTTCTCCCATGGAGACCATGACACGCACGCCACAACAGTGAAGCGGGTCAAGGAAGTCGACGAAAAGTTGGGGACACACACCGCACTGCTCGCCGACATGCAAGGCCCGAAGCTGCGCGTCGGCATGATGGAGGAGGGGTCCGAGCTCGTGAACGGGGCCAAGCTGACCATCCAGGTGGGCGAGGGCACAGGCAATGCCGAAGTGGCCTGGACGCGCTACGAGAAGTTCGCTGCGGACGTCAAGGCCGGGGAGCCGGTGTTGCTCGACGATGGCAAGCTGCGCCTCCGCGTGCAAGAGACCAATGGGCAAGACACCGTGGTGTGCGTCGTGGAGCACGGCGGCATCCTCAAGTCCCGCAAGGGCCTTAACCTGCCTTCGACTGCGATCAGCTTGCCAAGCCTGACCGACAAGGACCGGGCGGATTTGGATTTTGCCCTCGAACTGGGCGTGGACTGGATTGGATTGAGCTTTGTCCGGTCATCGGCCGATGTGGTGGACCTGCGCGAACGGATCCAGGCTGCTGGAAGCCACGCACGCATCGTCGCCAAAGTGGAGAAGCCCGAAGCTGTGGAAGATCTCGAAGGCATTGTGAAGGCCACGGACTCTGTGATGATCGCCCGGGGCGACCTCGGGGTGGAGGTGCCCATGGAGCAGGTGCCCATGATCCAGAAGCGGACCATCGAACTGTGCCAACGGGAAGGCAAGCCCGTCATTGTGGCCACCCAGATGATGGAGTCCATGGTGGAGAACATTGCCCCCACCCGAGCTGAGGTGACCGACGTCGCCAACGCGGTGTTCGACGGCGCCGATGCTGTCATGTTGAGTGGGGAGACGTCGGTGGGCGCCCATCCGATTGAGGTGATCAAGGCCATGCGTGCCATCGTGACTGAAATCGAAAAGGAGCCCCGCATTTACTACACCCACCGGGAGCCGGACCAGTTGTTGCCGGAACGCCGTATCACGGATGCCATTTGCTACAATGCATGTGATCTGGCCCAGCGCATCGAGGCCGAAGCCATCGTGACGATGACCTTCAGCGGATACACGGCGTACAAGGTTGCGAGCCAACGGCCGAAANCGACCATCCACGTCTTTACAGGCAACCGCAACATTCTGGGCCAGCTCGCTCTGTGTTGGGGCGTGGAAACGCACTTCTACGACAAGATGGTCTCGACCGACCACACCATTGCGGACGTGAAGTCCATTCTCCAAAAGGAAGGGGCGGTTCAGGACGGCGATCACGTCATCCACGTGGCCAGCATGCCCATCGCAGAGGCGGGCATGTCCAACATGGTGAAAGTCAGCCGCATCTGAGGCTTCTTCCCCGGTTCGACGCGGGTTATCTTCGCGCGACCCGACCGGCGGGATGGATTCGACCGGCGGGGCGCCAGCCATGACCCGACGTTTTCCCGAACGAGGCCCCCTGAACCTGCCTAGCATCNCCGATGAGGTGATGCAGCAATGGGAGGAGGGCAGCGTATTCCAGCGCAGTGTGGACTCCCGACCGGAAGGCCGCCGCTTTGTGTTTTTCGAGGGCCCGCCCTCGGCCAATGGCAAGCCCGGCATTCACCACGTCATGGCGCGGGCGTTGAAAGACCTCTTTTGCCGGTACCGCACACTCCAAGGCGAGCGCGTCGAGCGCAAGGCCGGATGGGACACCCACGGTCTGCCCGTGGAGCTCGGCGTCGAAAAGGCGCTCGGCATCACCAAGGAGGACATCGGCCGCTCCATTTCCGTGGAGGAATACAACACGGCCTGCCGCGAGTCGGTCATGCGCTACACCGCCGAGTGGAACGACCTGACTCGCCGCATGGGGTACTGGGTCGACATGGAGTCGCCCTACGTCACCTACGAGCCGAAATACATGGAGTCCGTGTGGTGGCTGCTNTCGCAGATGCACGCCAAGGGCCTGCTCTACAAGGGCTACACCATTCAGCCTTACAGCCCCAAGGCGGGTACGGGCCTCAGCAGCCACGAGCTCAACCAGCCGGGCGCCTACCGCGACGTGACCGACACCACGGTGGTGGCCCAATTCCGGCTCCAACCGGAGAGTGCGAATCGGTTGCGGGCCATGGCCGGCGAAGGCGCCGGCGATCTGCCGGTGGACCTGTTGGCTTGGACGACCACGCCGTGGACGCTGCCGTCCAACACGGCCCTGACCATCGGCGAGAAGATCGACTACCACATCGTCAAGACCGCCAACCGTTACACCGGTGAGGCCGGCGTAGTGGTGCTCGCTGCCGCTTTGCACGGCAAGCACTTCGGGGGCAAGAAGGCCCCGGAATCCGTGGTGCTCGCCACGGTGAAGGGCGCCGATTTGGTCGGCCTGCAGTACGAGCAGCTGATCGATTGGGCGCAGCCGATGGAGGCGCCAGAGGAGGCGTTCCGCGTGATTCCCGGTGACTTCGTGACCACGGAGGACGGCACGGGCATTGTGCACACGGCGCCGACCTTCGGTGCCGACGACGCCCACGTCGCGCAGGCCGCCGGTGTTCCGCCGTTGTTGGTCGACGACGGCCAGGGCCACGGCGTCCCGCTGGTGGACCTCCAAGGCCGGCTTCGCCCGGAATGCGGGCCGCTCGCCGGCCGCTACGTCAAGCAGGAGTACCACGACGGCGATGCACCGGAGAAATCAGTGGACGTGGAGATTGCGATTGACCTCAAGACCCGGGGCCGCGCCTTCCTCGTCGAGAAGTACAAGCACAGCTACCCGCACTGCTGGCGGACGGACCGCCCGGTGCTCTACTACCCACTGGACAGCTGGTTCATCCGCGCCACTGCGGCCAAGGACCGGATGCGGGAGCTCAACGACACCATCCAGTGGAAGCCGGCCGCGACCGGCACGGGCCGTTTCGGAAAGTGGCTGGAGAACCTCAACGATTGGAACCTCAGCCGCTCGCGCTACTGGGGCATCCCGATTCCCATCTGGCGGACCGAGGACGGCAGTGAGGAGCGTTGTATCGGTTCTGTAGAAGAGCTATTCAACGCCTGCACCGAAGCGGTCGAGGCGGGTTTGATGGAGACCCACCCCTTCCCCGATTTCGTGCCGGGGGACATGTCTGAGGAGAATTACGCGCGCATCGACCTGCACAAGCACGTGGTGGACGGCATCGTGCTCAAGGCGGCCGACGGCCGGCCGATGCACCGCGAGGCCGACCTGATTGACGTCTGGTTTGACTCCGGCAGCATGCCCTATGCCCAGTGGCACTACCCCTTCGAGAACCGGGACCGCGTCGAAGGCCCGGATGGCGGCCTCGCCTTCCCGGCGGACTTCATCGCCGAGGGCGTGGACCAGACCCGGGGTTGGTTCTACACCCTGCACGCCATTGCCACGATGGTCTTCGACCAGGTCGCCTACAAGACCGTGGTCTCCAACGGCCTCGTCCTCGACAAGAACGGCCAGAAGATGTCCAAGCGCCTGGGCAACGCGGTCGATCCGTTCGAGACGTTGGCCCAATACGGTCCCGACGCCACGCGCTGGTACATGCTGACCAATGCGCAGCCCTGGGACAACCTGCGCTTCGACACCGAGGGCATCGGGGAGGTGCAGCGGAAGTTCTTCGGCACCCTGCACAACACCTACGCCTTCTTCGCCCTGTACGCGGGCATCGATGGCTGGACCCCGGAGTCGGCTGTCCCCGCTGTAGCGGACCGGCCCGAACTCGACCGGTGGGTCCTGAGCCGACTCCACACCTGCATTGCGGGCGTCGAAGAGGCCTTCGACAGCTTCGAGCCCACCCGGGCCGGTCGCTTGGTGCAGTCCTTTGTGGTGGACGACCTCAGCAACTGGTACGTGCGCCTGGGCCGGCGCCGGTTCTGGAAGAGCGATTCGGACACCGACAAGGCCGCGGCCTACGCGACGCTCCACGAATGCCTGCGCACCGTGTCGCTGCTCGCCTCACCGATTGCCCCCTTCTTCATGGACCGCCTCTGGCAGGACCTCGGAGGTGCGGANTCCGTGCACCTCGCCGACTGGCCGGCCGTGCAGAACGGATTGCGGGACGCGGAGCTGGAGGCCCGGATGGACCTGGCCCAGCGCCTGAGTTCTCTGACTCTTAGCCTGCGCAAGCGGGAGAAGATCCGCGTCCGTCAGCCGCTGGGCCGCATTCTGGTGCCCGTCCTCGACGCCGATTTTGGAGCGCGCCTGGAGGCGGTGGCCGACCTCGTGAAGGGGGAGGTCAACGTCAAGGCCGTGGAGCCCTTGGCCGAAGACAGTGACATCTTGACCAAGCGCCTCAAGGCGGATTTCAAGAAGCTGGGCCCGCGCTATGGAAAGCGGATGAAGGCGGTGGCTGCAGCGATTGGCCAGCTCGACCAGGACGCGATCCGCGAGCTGGAGCGGCAGGGCAAGCTGGACTTGACGTTGGAGGGCGGGCCGGTGGAGCTGCTGCTCGACGACGTGGAAGTGCAGACGGAGGACATCCCCGGTTGGCTTGTGGCTGGCGAGGGTGGATTGACAGTGGCGCTCGACATTGAGATCACGCCTGAACTGCGCTCGGAAGGCCTCGCTCGCGAGCTCGTGAACCGCATCCAGCAACAGCGGAAAGACGCCGGCTTGGAGGTGACGGATCGCATCGCATTGACCTTGGAAGGCCCGGAAGAATTGAAGGATTTCGTGGCCTCCAATTTGGACTATATTCGAACCGAAACCCTCGCAGAGAAGGTGGAATGGGGCCCGGTTGGGCCAGAGGCGAAGGAAGAGGAATTGGAACCCCAATTGACCGTGGCCATGTCCATGGTCGCCATTCATTGAACCATGGCAGAAAAGCACACGCGGTACTCCGACGCTGACCTGAAGGAATTCGAGGATCTGATCCACAGCAAGCTGGAGCAGGCCCGCTCGGATTTTGACCAATTGCAGCGCTCCTTGTCTTACGAGGACGACAACCGCACGGAAGACACGGCCCCCACGTTCAAAATGATGGAGGACGGAAGCGACACCATGAGCCGCGAGGAGACGGCGCAGTTGGCCGCCCGCCAGCGGAAGTTCATCATGAACCTCGAGAATGCCCTGCTCCGGATCAAGAACAAGACTTACGGCGTGTGTCGGGTGACCGGCAAGCTGATCGCCAAGGAGCGCCTGCGCCTCGTGCCGCATGCCACGATGTCCATCGAGGCCAAGAACCAGCAGGACCAGCGGCGTTGAATTCCGACACCCGGCCCGCCCTAGCGGCGTGGATCGTCGCCGCCGTTCTGGTCTTGGACCAGGCAGTCAAGGTGGGCATCAAGCTCTCCTTTGCCCTCGCAGAACGGGTCACGTGGATTCCTGGGGTCTTCGACATTCAATTCATCGAGAACGACGGCATGGCCTTTGGCTGGGCGCTCCCCGGCGCCGCAGGGAAGTATGTGCTCACCGCATTTCGCATTGTGGCTGTTGTGTTGCTGTCGGTTCACTTGTCCCGCATCAGCCGCACCGGCTCGCCTCGGGGTTTCCGCCAGGCATTGGCCTTGATTTTGGCTGGCGCGGCCGGCAACATCCTGGACAGCGTCTTCTACGGAAAGCTGTTCAGCCGCAGCTCCTTTGCCCTGCCGGGAGATTGGGCCTGGCGAAGTGAGTGGGGGTCCTATGCGCCGTGGTTCCGCGGCAATGTGGTGGACATGCTGCACATCACGGTGCAGTGGCCTTCTTGGTGGCCCATCGATTCCTGGGCCGGGACGGAGATTTTCCCGCCCATCTTCAACATCGCGGACGTCGCCATCACCTGTGGTGTGGCGTGGATCATCCTCAAGCAGAAGCGCTGGCTCGGTCAGGCGCCTCCACCCAGTCCCCGTGTGAGCGAATCAGCTCAATGAGGGCATCCACCGCTTCGTCCTCGGGGATGTTGCGCTGGACCACTTCCTTTTCCTTGTAGAGTGTGATTTTGCCCGGTCCTGTCCCGACGTAGCCGTAGTCTGCGTCGGCCATTTCTCCCGGGCCGTTCACGATGCACCCCATGATGCCGATTTTGACCCCTTTGAGGTGGTCCGTGACGGCGCGGATCTTGGCCGTTGTCTCCTGCAGGTCAAACAATGTGCGCCCGCAGGACGGGCAACTGATGTACTCGGTGCGGCTGATTCGGGTGCGCGTGGCCTGAAGGATGCCGAATGCCGTGCGGTTGAGCGACTGCAGTCCGCCATCGAGTCCCACATCTCCCGCCACCCAGATGCCGTCACCATAGCCGTCGAGCAACAGCCCGCCGAGATCGGCTGCCGCTTTGAGTTGAAGCGCATCGGCCGTCAGTCCATGCAAGTCATGGCGCACAATGACAGGGAGGGTGCAGCCGGCGTGGTCGAGCCGGAAGAAGGCAGCACGCAAAGACAGGAGCGCATTGGTGCGGTCCGTGGAGAGCAGGAGCGTCACCGGGGTGCCATTGTGCTGGGCGAGTTCGGCGGCCCGCTCTAGGGTCAAGTCGTTCGCCTCCACCGACAGGAGGTTGAAATGGGGGTCCAGCCCCCCGTTTTCCAAGGCGGTGTCAAAGGCCGCTGGGAGCCACAGGGGGTGGTGCCGTTCACGCTGTCCTCGGTGGTGGGACCACGCTTCGGCATCTTGTATGGCGTACAGCCAGCCTGGCAAGGCAAAGTCGCAAGTCCGGTCGCCGACGAAGATGAGGTCGCACGCCGCATCGTCCGCCGCCCACTTATCGAGGTCCGGTTGGTAGCGGTGGCCCAGACCGAAGAGGCCGGCTGCGGTCAAGGGTCTGCCGGTCAAGTCATGGCACACCACAGGCACCTGGGTGCCACCGACCCCGCCCACTGCTGAGGAGGTGCGGCGTCGATAGGTGTAGCGGTCGTGGTTCGCCGGCGCCATGGTGGAGGCGGCGATGTCATCCGCCGCTTGCCGGCCGGACTCTGCGAGTTCGACCAGGAGTCGGGCCACGGGGATTTCGGCCTCCGGCGGCTCAGTCAGCGAGACGCGGACCGTGTCGCCGAGCCCTTCTGCGAGGAGGGTGCCGATGCCAACGGCGCTCTTGATTCGGCCATCTTCTCCTTCACCGGCTTCCGTGACGCCGAGGTGGAGCGGATAGGCCATGCCTTCCGCTTGCATCCGGTCGGCCAGCATGCGGTAAGCCTGGACCATGACTTGCGGATTGCTCGCCTTCATGGAGAGCACGATGTCGTGGTAATCCTCGTCGCGACAGATGCGCAGGAATTCCAGCGCACTTTCGACCATCCCGAGGGGGGTGTCCCCGTAATGGCTCAGGATGCGGTCGGACAGGGACCCGTGGTTGGTGCCGATGCGCATGGCGCGTCCGAGGGACTTGCACTTGCGAACCAAGGGGGTGAAGCGCTCGCGGATGCGGGCCAATTCGTCCGCGTAGGCTTCCGCTGTGTAGTCGTGGACTTCGAATTTTTTCTTGTCGGCGTAATTGCCAGGGTTGACCCGAATCTTTTCGACGTGGTCGGCGGCGATCTCTGCCGCATTGGGGGTGAAGTGGATGTCGGCGACGAGGGGCACACCGGCGTGCCCGGCATCGTCCAATCGCGCCCGGATTTCACCGAGGGCGGTGGCCTCCTTTTTGCTCGGTGCCGTGATCCGTACGATTTGGCAGCCGGCTTCGATCATCCGAAGAGATTCGGCGACGGTGGCTTCAATGTCCATGGTGTCCGCCGTGGTCATGGACTGCAGGACAATGGGGGCTTGTCCGCCCACGGTCACGCCCCCAATCTGGACAGGGCGTGTGGGCATCCGGCGGGAAGAAGGGTCGGGCGATTCCGGAGTCATGGGGCGAACATGAGGTGGTTCAGAGCGGGTTTGAACGGGCATGGAACGCGTATGGCATTCCGTGGATGAAGGTAACACCAGCGGGCACGCCCTGTTCTTTGATTCCCGCCGGTTGTGAGTTTGTGGCTGGGGGATGAACCCACCGCGACCAGAGGGGTTCCCTCATTAGCTTCGGTGTCTTCCATGCTCGGTTTCCAATTCCATGAACTGCGTCCAGACCAGGACAAGCGATCGCCCTTTGAGCGCTTGCTCGAGATTTTCATGGAGGTCATCACCCACACCAGTGGAGATGTGGATGAAGCCATGGATTGGATGCGGGCCCTGGATGACCAATATGGGTTGACCGAGTCGGACTACACCTTGGATGACTTCCTCGAAGACCTGAAGGACAAGGGATATTTGAGGGAGGCGACCGGTCCAGGTGGAGGTGGGGTCGAGTTGGGCTCCCGAGGAGAACAGCAGATGCGCCGCCGCGCACTCGACCAGATTTTCGGCAACCTGAAGAAGGGCGCGCAAGGCCGACACCGAACCAAAGAACGCGGCCAAGGGGACGAGCCCAATGAAGACCGCCGGCCCTACCGGTTCGGCGACAAGCTCGACCAGGTGGACTTCGGGGCGTCCCTGCGCAATGCCCAGATCCATCACGGGCCTGGCACCCGCAGTGGCCGGGGCGGGTTTCGAATGACCGAGGACGACCTCGTTGTGGAGGACAGGGAGCACAGGAGCACCACGTCGACCGTCTTGATGATTGACATCAGCCACAGCATGATCCTTTACGGAGAGGACCGCATCACCCCCGCCAAAAAGGTGGCGATGGCGCTGGCTGAATTGGTGATGGTGAAGTACCCCAAGGACACCCTCGACATTGTGGTGTTCGGCAATGATGCCTGGGAGGTCTCCATTGCGGACCTGCCCTATTTGCAGGTGGGCCCTTATCACACCAACACCGTGGCGGGCCTCGAGCGCGCCATGGACATCCTCCGCCGCCGGAAAACGCCGAACCGGCAGATTTTCATGATCACCGACGGCAAGCCCAGTTGTCTCAAGGAGCCCGACGGATACTACAAGAACAGCTGGGGCCTCGACCCCTACATCACGGGCAAATGCCACAACCTGGCGCGCCAGTGCCGCAAGCTGGGCATTCCCATCACCACCTTCATGATCGCCACGGATCCTGCACTGCAGGAGTTTGTCTCGGACTTCACCGATGCCAACAATGGCCGGGCGTTCTTCACCGGCCTGCAAGGCCTGGGCGACACCATTTTCGCCGACTTCGAACGAAACCGCCGCGGCAGAGCCCGCTGAACCGCCATGTCATCACATTCCCCCGACATCCAGACCCTCGGCGCCTTGCGCGCTTCCGGCTACACGCCGCGCTCGATTTCCGCGGAAATCCGCGCCAACCTGATGGAGTGCATCCAGTCCGGCGCGCCTGTGTTTGACGGCATCGTCGGCTACGACGACACGGTGTTGCCCGATGTGCAGCGCGCCCTGCTTGCCGGTCACAGCATGAACCTCCTTGGCTTGCGCGGACAGGCCAAGACCCGCATTGCCCGGGGCCTGACCGACCTGCTCGATGAGTGGGTGCCGGTGCTGCCCGGTGCACCGCTTCCCGAAGACCCCATGGCGCCGATCAGCGAGCAAGGCCGCGCTATGGTGGAAGCCGGTGGCGACGATACGCCCATCGCATGGATGCACCGCACGGAGCGCTACGTGGAGAAGCTCGCCACCCCGGATGTTAGTGTGGCCGACCTCATCGGTGACATCGACCCCATCAAGGCAGCCAATGAAGGCCTCGACTACAGCGACCCTCGGGCTTTGCATTACGGCCTAATTCCGCGGAGCCACCGCTGCATTTTCGCCATCAATGAGCTGCCCGACCTGCAGCCCCGCATCCAGGTTGCGCTGTTCAACATCCTCCAGGAGGGCGACATCCAGATTCGCGGCTTCCAGATGCGGTTGGATTTGGACATCCAGTTCGTCTTCACGGCCAACCCCGAGGATTACACCAACCGCGGCGCCATCATTACGCCGCTGAAGGACCGCATCCAGAGCCAGATTTTGACGCATTACCCAGCCTCCTTAGAAGAGGCGATGTCCATCACCGACCAGGAGGCCCAATGGCAGCCGGGTCAGGCGGATCGGGTGGCGATTCCGAGCGTGGTTCGCCGGGTGTTGGAGCGCATTGCATTCGAAGCGCGCGACAGCGAATACATCGACGAGAAGAGCGGCGTGTCCGCGCGCTTGCCGATCAGTGCTTTGGAGCACCTCGTCGCGGCGGGCGAGTTGCGCGCCCTGCGAAATGGGTCCAAGCGGACCACGGTCCGGGTGACTGATTTGTTGGCCGTCGTGCCGGCCGTCAACGGCAAGGTGGAGCTGGTCTATGAAGGAGAACAGGAAGGGGCCGCCGGCGTGGCACTCGCTCTGGTCAGCAAGGCCATCCGCCGCGAATTCCCGACCGTGTTTCCCGACCTCGAGTCCGTGAAGCGTGGCAAGGTGGAGGACCCCTACCAGCCCATCGTGGCCTGGTTCAACCGCCATGACCTCTCGGTGTTGCGGGACCAGCCGGACGGGGAGTACGCAGCGGCGTTGGAGTCGGTGGACGGCTTGCGGGCCGTGGTCGAGAAATACTGCCCGGGTATTGAGGGCGAAGAGGCCTTGGCCAACATGGAGTTCGTCCTTCACGGCCTCGCGGCGTACAATGAAATCGGGCAGTCCGTGGTGGGCAGCAATGTCACCTTCGGGGATCTGATCGGCAACCTGTTTGAACCGGACAGCGACGAGGAGTGACCCCCTCTGAACCCCACCGCGACCGGGCCATTGCCCTGAGTACCGTGCGGCACAAGGATGGCGTGTCCATTCTTCGTGTCTTCACCCGCGAGCATGGCGTGATCGGGTGTCTCGTCCGCGAAGGCACGAAAGGCCCACGTCGCGCTAGGAACCTGCATGCACCGCTTTCCCTGCTCGAGCTTATCGGCTTGCGGGTCATGAAAGGGGACCTGTACAAATTTGACCGGACCGAACGTCCACTTCCCCAGGAGCGGACGTTGCAGGACATCCCCCGCAGCGCTGTGGCCATGTTCCTCTCCGAGTTGGTCCTGAAGACGGTGGAATCGGATGCGCCACACCCCGCCTTGTTTGATGCCATGTGGCGCACGGCGGTGGCGTTGGAGACGGAGTCGAGCTGTGCCCGGCTCCACCTCGCTTTCCTTGTGGAAGCCGTGCAGGTGGAGGGGTTGAAACCCGATGCGCCGGTCGCCCCGCCGGTGGGTGCGGGTCGGTTCAATCTGGCCACTGCCGAATGGGAACAAGGCCCTCCCATCGGGGATGACTTTCTTTCGCCTTCGGAGGCCACCGCGTTTCTTCGCATTCAAGGCACGGAAATTGATGAGGTGAAGTCCCAACCGCTTCCAGCCGATGTCCGAAATCAGCTTGTGCTCCAGCATGTGCACTACCTCCAGCTCCACCTGTCCTCCCCGCGGGACCTCAAGTCGTGGGACGTGCTCCGCACGGTTCTGGCGGATTGATGCCGCGCGATGGGGTTGGCTGTGCTGGGCGTTGCTGATGTCCACCGGCTTGGCCGGCCAGGTCATCGAGGTCCGGGATGAATCGGGCAATCCGGTCCCCGCTGCCGTCATCCAGAACAACATGGGGACGGCCAGGATGACCGATTTGGATGGCCGAATTGAATTGGACAGCCTGCTTCGCCAAGGCGATACGCTGGAAATCCGGAGCTTGGGTTATGCCACGCGGTCCATGTCGATGCCAGCCGGGGTACTGGACATGGAAGTTCAGTTGTCCGCCGAGTCCGTGAACCTCAACGAGGTGGTCGTCGCAGTGGCCGAACCCGCTCGGCAAGCGATGGGAGCCACCACGGTGAGCCGCCTTTCCGCGGCGACCATTGCACGGGAAGTGCCGTCCAATGCCGCCACGCTGTTGTGGAATTCCGGGCAGGTCATGGTGCAGCAAAGCCAGCAGGGCGGGGGGTCTCCCATTCTTCGCGGTTTCGAGGCGAATCGGATTCTCCTGGTGGTCGACGGGGTGCGCCTCAACAATGCCATCTACCGCAGTGGCCACTTGCAGAATGCTTTGACCGTCGACCCGTTTGCCGTGCGGTCCACGGAGGTTCGCCATGGCGCAGGGTCGGTCCAATACGGGAGCGACGCATTGGGCGGGGTCATCCACTATCGGACGCGCTCCCCCCGGTGGCAGGATGGCACCCGCGCCCGCGCCCAGACTGCATTTTCTTCGGCCTCCCGTTCCCCAACCGTGCATGCGGACGCAGAAGTGACGCGGGGCCGGTTTGCCAGTTTCACAAGTGTGACCCACCGGCGCTATGGCGACTTGAGGATGGGCCGCTGGCGCCCGCATGGTTATACCGAGTGGGGAAAGGTGCCCTGGACCATCGCGTCCTCCAGCGCTGGCGTCGGGTATGCGGACAGGACCACGCCCAACGCAGTGGACCACCTGCAACCCGGCACGGGCTACCGGCAAACCGATGTGGTCCAGAAGCTGCGCTACGGCCGTATGGAACGGCATGTGGAAGTCAACCTGCAGCACAGCACGAGTTCGGATGTGCCCCGGTTTGACCGCCTCAACGATGCGGACGGGGATGGTGGGCCGAAGTGGGCAGAATGGAACTACGGCCCGCAGGACCGGACATTGGCTTCCCTGCGATTTTTCAGTGAAGTTCGGGGGTTGGGGCGCGTGACGCTGACCTCGGCTTGGCAGCGTGTGGCGGAAAGCCGGTTGAAGGCCCACTTCGGCGCTCAGGACAGGGAGGTCCAACAGGAGGGCGTGGACGTGGCGAGCCTGCAGCTGGACATCGACCATCGGATCGGCTCATGGAGGGTGGCCTACGGGGGACATTGGGACCACCAGCGCGTCCGCTCGGAAGCTTGGTTGGAACGCCGATCGGACGGGCTCCGCTTGCCGGAAACCGTGTTGACGCGTTACCCGAATGGAGGGTCCACCATGGGGTCCATCTCCGCCTACGGCGCGCTGTCTCGCCATTGGAGGAATTGGTTCTTCGAAGGGGCAGCCCGCGCCCAGAGAGGGTGGTTGGACGCACGGTTCGAAGATCAGGTGGGGTTGAAGCTGCCCTTTGATCGGGTCGGCTATGACCGCGGTTCCTTGACCGGCAGTGGTACAGCCCATTGGCAGCGCAATGGCCGGGTCGGTGCCCACGCCCAACTTGCCACGGCATTTCGCAATCCCAATGTGGACGATGTCGGCAAGGTGCGGACCAAGGACGGATTTGTCGTCGTGCCGACGGACAGCTTGAAGCCCGAGCGCCTGTACAGCACAGAGCTCGGGGGATTCTGGCGGTCTTCCAACCGCCGGTTCACCACCCGTTGGGCCGGCTTTGCCACCGCACTTCGGGACGCCATCCAACCTGTCGACACCGCGCTCTCCCTGCCCGGTGGTGGAGCGCAAGCCACCTTGGTGGTGGAAGGGGACACCAGCCAGATTCAGGTTCAAGCCAACATCGGGCGGGCGTCCATCGTGGGCATCCAGGGCCAAGTGATGTACAAAACAGACAGCGACTGGCGGTTTCGGGCGACCTACAACGTGACGCGCGGCCGCGATGCGGAGGGCCGGCCCCTGTCGCACATCCCGCCTGCTTTCGGGACGTGCATCGCAGCACGCAGCTGGACGTGGTTGACCTTGAACAGCCACCTGCGCTGGAGTGCGTGGAAGCGTGCGGAGGATTACGGACCGGGTTCGACCGACAACCTCGCGGAGGCCACCGTGGATGGCACACCAGCTTGGTGGACGGTGGGGCTCGACCTGGATGCGCGGTTGACTGAGCGCACCACGTTCAGTGTGGGCGTACACAACCTTTTGGACCGCCACTACAAGGTGTTCGCCTCCGGAATCAGCGCGGCCGGGCGGGATTGGCGGATCGGCCTGCGTTGGCGGCCTGCCGCTTGATGGCGGCTATCTTCGGGGCATGGGAGCGGAACGCGTGGCCATTGGCCAAGAAGCATTGGCCAACCGGCTGGCTCGACATGCGCAGGATGGCAGTTTGGCCCATGCCCTCCTGCTCACCGGTGTACCCGGTCGCGGCGGATTGGCCTTGACCCTCGCCCTCGCCAAACATCTGCATTGTCAGACGAGTGACGCTGCGCCCTGCGGCACCTGTCCCGCTTGTCAGCAGCACGACCAGCTGCAGCACCCGGATTTGCACTTCACTTTCCCGGTCGCCAAGCCCGCCGGCAAGGACAAAGCCCTGAGCATTGACCAGCTCGAGGTCTGGCGGGAGCTTTTGATGGAAAAGGGCCCCCACATCGACATGGTGGACCTGAGGGAGCGGATGGCATTGGGCAACAAACAGCCCTACATCTCCGTCCACGAGGCCCAAGACATCCAGCGGCGGCTGTCTTTGACCGCCCACGCCGGCGGGGGGAAGGTGCAGGTGATCTACGGCGCGCAATCCATGCGCATCGACACGGCCAACAAGCTGTTGAAGTTGCTGGAAGAGCCGCCGAAAAAGACCCTGTTCGTCTTGCTGGCGGACAACACGGAGGCCCTGCTTGCGACCATCCTGTCGCGCACACAAATCATCCCGGTCCCGCCCATCTCAGCTGAGGCGATCCGGCAGCAGTTGCAGGCAGAGGGGGGCGCCGCGGAGGCCATTTCCGACGCCGTGGCGCTGTGCGATGGCGACCTGGCCGAGGCACGGCGGCTCATGCTCTCTGACGCTGCGGATGAATTTGAGATGTACGTGGAATGGATGCGGACGTGTTACGCGCGGGACGGCCGAAAGGCCGCCGGCATGGCAGACCGGTTCCACGATCTGGGCCGGGAGGCGCAAAAGCAATTTCTCGCGTACGCGCTGCACATGGTGCGCCAGTGCATTGTCGGCAATTACGGCGCCAAGGGGGCCGTTCGACTTCGGGCAGCAGAGCAGGGATTCGCCAAGAAATTCGCAGCATTCATTCACCACGGAAACGTCATCGACATGCAGTCCATCCTGGAGCGTGCAGCGCGTGAAGTGGCGGGAAACGTCTACGGTCGGACCGTCTTCCTTGATTTGAGCATGCGGATGATGGAACTTCTTCACCGACCCAAATAAGCGGGCTTCGGAGGGCCCTATCTTCGAGGGTGTCCGCCGGTGTGGTCCGGCGGGAAATCGAGGAACAGGAACGATGGGCTGTGCATCATGCAAGAAAGGAGAGGACGGAAAGCCGCTCGGCTGCCGGTCCAACGGCAATTGCGGCAACTGCGGTTGCGATGTCATGACCGTGTTCGATTGGCTGGAAGGGGTTCCGATTCCTGAAGGCCAGCGCGCATTTGACATCGTGGAAATCCGGTTCAAGCGAAACCGGAAGGGCTATTTCCGCATCGGCCAGGGGCGGCGTGTCCAGACGGGCGATGTCGCCGTGGTGGACGCCAATCCCGGCGAAGACATGGGCATTGTCTCCCTCACCGGAGAGCTGGTCCGGGCCCAGATGAAGTCCAAAGGGGTCAAGGACACCCACGAAATCAAGCGGGTCGTTCGCAAGGCGACCATGGAGGACATCACGACGTGGCAAGCGGCCAAAGAACGGGAGGAGAGCGCCCTGTTCGAAGCCCGAAAGATCATCGCCGAGCACCACCTTGAGATGAAGTTGGGCGATGTTGAGTTCCAAGGTGACGGGACCAAGTGCACGTTTTACTACACGGCCGAGCAACGGGTGGATTTCCGGGAGCTGGTTCGGGCCTTGGCCGCCGCATTCAAAATCAAAGTGGAGATGCGCCAGATCGGCGCCCGACAAGAATCAGCCCGCTTGGGCGGCATCGGCATTTGTGGGCGCGAACTGTGCTGTTCCACATGGCTGACGGATTTCCGGAGCGTGTCCACGGGGGCGGCCCGGTACCAGCAATTGTCGCTGAATCCGCAAAAGCTGGCGGGCCAATGCGGCAAGCTCAAGTGCTGCTTGAATTTCGAGCTGGACCAGTACAAGGAAGCGGTGGCGAAGTTTCCGCCGCCGAGCACCAAGCTGCACACCCGCAAGGGCAAGGCCGGCCACTTCAAGACCGACATTTTCGGTGGCCGGATGTGGTTCCAGTATTTCGACGATCCAGGCGCTTCTCCTGTGGCCATTGACCTCGAAGATGTGCGCGACATCATGGCCATGAATGAGCGCGGGGAGAAGCCTGACGACCTCCTCGGCTTCGCTGTGGTGGAAGAAGCCGCGCCCGAGGATGCCCTCTTTGGAGATGTGGTGGGTCAGGACGACCTCAACCGCTTCGACCAATCTGGAAGGGGCGGTCGCCGTCGCAAGGGCCGCAAGGGCAGAAAAGGAGGCGGACCAGCTGGCGGCGGTGGCCAGAAAGCACCTCAGGCCAAAGAAGGCCAGCAAAGTGGCGTCGGGAAACGCCGCAAAAAGCGCCGCAAGCCGCGCGGTGGGTCCGGCGCACCAAAATCGGCGTCGTGATGCGAAGGGAGATGTGGATTGCAGGGGCCATTTCCCTGTTGTTGGCCGCCGTAGGATGTGGTCCTGGACCCGTGGCGGTGGATTCGGTAGAACTGGATCCGGAAGGGTGGCATGCGGCAGACACCGCACGGCTGACCTTCAGCGTGGACCAGCCCGAGCATCGGCACGACCTTCAATTCGGCTTGCGCCACAGCGAGGATTACCCGTATTCGAACCTCTACCTCTTCGTGCGCTTGGACTACCCCAATGGCCGGTCCTTGACCGATACGCTGGAGTGTCCTTTGGCCGCTCCCACTGGGGAGTGGTACGGCGATGGGAGTCGGTGGATCGACCAGCGCATCGGATACAAACGCGGTGTGGGGTTCCCATTGCCTGGGGAATACACCCTGCAGGTGGTTCACGCCATGCGCCAAGACCCACTGCCCGGGATGGCAGAAGTGAGGTTTGCCTTGTTCGACCGCGAGGTCGAGTGAATCACTCGCCGATGGGCAGCGCGACTGGCGAGTCGTTGGACACCGTTTCGCCGGCATCCTCCCAGTCGTAGAACCCGCCACGCAAGTTGTACAGCTCAGAGAAGCCGGCCTTGGCCATGCGCTTCATCGCGTCTTCGCTTCGCCCGCCTGCAGCGCAGTACAGCGCAATGGGCCGGTCCTTCGGGAGGGTAAAGGCGATGGATTCGAAGTCGTCTTCTAAGAAGTCGAGGAAGGCGGCGCCTGGCAGGTGGCCGCCCTCCCATTCCTTGTCTGTGCGGACGTCGATCAGGAGAATGTCCGGCCGGTCACCGAGCATGGCCTTCAGTTCCGTAACGCTGACATCGCGGGCAATGGCAGAGCCTGGCTGGGCGGCTTCAGTTTCTGAGGACGGGTTTGCGGCATCTGCGCAACCGGAGGTTGCAGAATGGAGCCCGAGCAAGGTCAAACAGAGCAGTATCAAACGAACAAGGGTGAAGGAGCGCAGTTCCATGCAACGAAAGTACCGTTCGCCGGTTGTTCCCTCAGTTGGCGCATTCATTGCCTTGGTTTTGGCCTGTTGGTCCCTCCCTCGGTAAATTGTACGCCCTGCCTTAGATGATGAAACTGCAATTCCCATTGGCCTGCCTGGCCGCGTTTCTGTTTTGGATGGCGTCGGACATCACCGCGCACGCTCAAGATGTGTGGCCCTGTGGCCAACCTGAGGCGCAAGCGGCGTTCGATGCGGCCCACCCCGGTGCCCGTGAAGCCCGCGAGGCCCAGGAGGCCGAGGTGCGCTTGGCAGCGCAGGAATTCTTGTCGCGTGGAAGACAGGACCACGAGCTGTACGTGATTCCGGTGGTCTTCCATGTCATTCACGACAACGGCCCGGAGAACATCTCGACCGTACAGATTCAAGACGCGATGGACATCTTGAATCGGGATTTCCGAAAGTTGAATCCCGACACCTTCCAAATCGTGGCAGGATTCGTGGATGTCGCGGCCGACATCGACGTGGAATTCCGGCTCGCTAAGCGGGATCCACAAGGCAACTGCCATTCGGGCATCAACCGCATCGAAAGCGACCTCACCTACGCGGGAGACAACGAGATGAAGCAGCTCATCAACTGGCCCCGTGAGAGCTACTTGAATGTCTACGTTGCTGCGGAAGCCGGCGGCGCTGCGGGTTACACCAATTACCCAAGCAATTGGGGGGCGGGAACCGATGGCATCGTGCTGAAGCATGAATACGTGGGGAGCATCGGTACGGGCAACCCCTATCGGAGCCGCACGCTCACCCATGAGTGCGGGCACTGGCTCAACCTGCCGCACACTTGGGGCAGCTCGAACAACCCCAATCAGCCGGACAACTGTGATGTGGACGATGGCGTGGAAGACACCCCCTTGTGTCTGGGCAGCCCGGTGGGATTCTGTGATCCGGAGCGCACCACATGTGGTTCCCTTGACAACGTCCAGAACTACATGGAGTACAGCTATTGCAGCCGCATGTACACCACGGGTCAGCGCGCTCGGATGCGCGCCGCTTTGAACAGCTCCACTGCGGACCGCAACCAGCTGTGGACCCCACAGAATCTGGAGGACACGGGGGTCTTCGAAGAGGAGTTGCTGTGTAAGGCGGAATTCACTGTGGATCGCTTCGAGGTTTGTATCGGAGAAGAGGTTCAATTCACCGACCAGAGTTTCTTCGGTGTGACTGGCTGGAGCTGGGACTTCGGAGATGGCACTGTGCTCGCGGGTGAGGTGGATACCGTTCACCAGAATCCCGTCCATGCCTTCAATGAAGCCGGCGAATTCGATGTGTACCTCACCGTGTCCAACGCCACGGGTGTTGTGACGTCCCAGTCTCCGGTGACCATCTCGGTGCTCGGAGAAGGTGTCTTGCCTGCGGTGTTGGAGGACAGCTTCGAACCAGAAGAGGGAACGTGGAGCGAAGGGCTGTGGTCCGTCGAGACCTTGTCCGGTCAGCCATGGCAGATTCGCCAGACCACCGGCTACACAGGTTCCCGTTCCTTGTTTGTGCGGAACCGACAGAATGTAGGCGGTGAAATCACCCGGGTGACCTCGTCGATTTACGATGCCGGTGGCCTCGCCGCGTTGTACATCGGCTATAAGTACGCCTTCAGCCACCGCACGACGGGAGAGACCGACGACCGCCTGAAGCTGCAGGTCAGCAAGGATTGCGGACAGAGCTGGAACACGCGGCAGTTTCACCGGGGCCTGATTGACTTGGCCACGGCACCTGATCACGGCGGCAACTTCTACCCTTCCGGCACGGATGAATGGGCCGGCCACATCGAAGAAGTCGACAACCCGATTTACTTGGTGCCCAACTTGCGAATTCGGTTCGAGTTCGAGTCCAAAGGGGGCAACAACGTGTTTCTGGATGACTTGAACATCTACGGTGTGGACACGCTCGGCAACGTGGTGAACCTCGCGGAAGCCGACCCGGAGTTGGCCTTCGGGCTGAACGCTTTCCCGAACCCGAGTGAGGGCCACTTCACGGTGGATGCCCGTTGGGCGGGACAGGATGCCGTGCTGATCTTGCGCGATGCAGCAGGCCGCCTTGAGCGGCAAATGCTCCTTCGTGGAGAAGGGGGGCGCCGTGCCCGCCTTGAAGGGCTCACCCCGGGTGTCCACTTGTTGGAGTTGACGGCTGATGGCCGCCGGGAGGTCCTGCGGTTGGTGGTCACGGGCCGCTGAGTGCACGCCGCGTCACCTGAAGTTGGCGCCACAACACATCCTGCTCAAGACGGCTGGATTCAGTCGTCGGAGACCTCTTGCAGCCAGGAGCGGTATGCCCCGAAGAGCTTGGACCGGCTCACGAAGCCGACGTACCTGCCGTCGCGGGTGACGGGCAAGTTCCAGGCTTGGGTGCGGTCGAATTTCTCCATCACGGCCTCCATGGCATCGGACCACTCCAGTGTAGCTGCAGGCATGACCATGAGGTCTTGTACCGTGAGGCTCTCGTATCGCGAATGGTCAAACATGACCCCTCGGATTTCCTCGAGCGGTACGATGCCCATCAGTGTGCCGCGGTCGTCGACCACGGGGTGGATGTTCCGCCGGCTTTTGGAGACGGTGCCCACCAGTTTTCCCAGCGTCCAATCCGCCTGAACCGGGTCGAAATCCGTCTCGATCTGGTCGCCGAGTTTCATCAACGTCAGCACGGCCTTGTCCTTGTCGTGCGTAATCAGTTCTCCCCGGTCCGCGAGCTCTTGAGTGTAGATGCTGTTGGGGCGAATGAACCGCGCCACTTGGAAGGCAATGGCACTGGTCAGCATGAAAGGGATGAACAGGTCATACCCGCCGCTGGCCTCCGCGGTGAGGAAGATGGCGGTCAATGGAGCGCGAAGGATGCCCGCCATCAGGCCAGCCATGCCAGCCAGTACGAAATGGCCCCCGATGAGGTGCCAGCTGGGGAAGACGATGTCGGTCGCAAACAGGAATATGCCGCCGAGCAGGGCCCCGCTGACGAGTGCGGGTGCGAAGACCCCACCGACGCCACCGGCTCCGACAGTCAGTCCGGTGAGGGCCGGTTTGCAAGCCCAGAGAATGGCCATGACGAGCAGAATGCGCCCTGTGGTTCCCGGCAAGACTTCGGCGCGCCCTTCGGGGTCGAGGCCATCGTATTGGCCCCGAAGCAGCTCATTGATCAGCTCGAATCCCTCGCCGTACAGCGACGGAAACAGCATCAGCACCCCCCCAATGGCAGCTCCGGCAAGCACGATGCGGGCAAGGGGGTGCCGAAACCGCTTGACCAGTCCACCGGTCACCCGATAGACATCGCTGAACCAGACGGAAGCCAAACCGCACAGCACAGCAAAAGGCAGGTAGGCGAGGATGGTGCCGTCCCATTCGGGCAAGTCACGTCCAGCCCGCATCAGTTCCTCGGGGTCGATGAACAGCGTGGTGGTCAACAGGGCAGACAAGGAGGCCACCAACAAGGGGACGAGGCTGGCCGTGGTCAAGTCGATCATGATGACCTCGACCGCAAACACGATGGCGGCCAGGGGCGCCTTGAACATGGCCGCAAGCGAGGCAGTGGCCGCACAACCGATGAGGACGAGCCGGTAGCGGTAGTCCAGCTTGAACCGCTCGGCGACTTCCGAGGCGATGGCGGCGCTGCCCTGGACCGCGGGGGCCTCTAATCCAGCGCTGCCCCCGAAGCCCACGGTCAACAACGATGTGGCAGCCGGACTCACCATGGACATCCTCGACAAGCGCGCCCGCATGCGGGAGAGGGCGTGCAGGGTGGACGGAATGCCGGGTCCGGGATGGCGTCCGCCAAATACCCGGTGGACGAGCAGGTGGGTCAGGACCAATCCAACCGTGGGGAGGACGAACAGCAGTTCTTTGGTTCCAGCTGCGCCCGCCAGTTGCGGCAGGGAGCGGAGCCAGCCGACACCATTCTTGAGGAGGACTGCCAGAAGGCCGGCGGCCATGCCGATGACGCTGGCCAACAGGATGACGCCATTGCGGGGACCGAGCCGGATCCACAACTCCTTTTGCAGGAACCGGGTCAGGACGGCCCACGGCAGCAGACGTCGAAGGAGGGAGGGTTTCCGTTTCATCCCAATCGGACGCGCACCCCGCAGATGAGGATGTCATCCACCTGTTCTTCGCCCGCGGTACCGCGCCAGTCCTCGATGCGTTTCCGCAATTCCTCTTCCTGCCGGCCCACCGGCAACGCGGAGATTTCACCCAGCAGCTGACGCAGTTGCTTCCGCATGAATTTGCGGCCTTTCGGCCCGCCGAACTGGTCCTGATAGCCATCCGAGGCGCAGTACACCATGTCGCCTTCTTCCAGGCCAATGACCTGGGTGGTGAACCGGAATTCGCCGGGTTCGAAACTCGCGATGGCCCGTTTGTCGGGCTTCAATTCTGTGACCTGGCCATTCCGAACGTGGTAGCCTGGGGCATTGGCGCCAGCAAACTCCAGTTTCCGTTCCTCGAGGTTGATGGACATCAGGCCGAGGTCCATGCCATCGGGAACCTGGTCCTCCGATTGGGTGCCGCGGTGAAGGACGTTGCGTGCGTGCTCGTTGAGCCGGTCGAGGATTTTGCCCGGCTGGGTGTACACTTTGCCGATGTGCTGCAAGGCGTTGTGACCCAGTAGGCTCATGAAGGCGCCCGGGACGCCGTGGCCCGTGCAGTCGACCGCCGCAAACATGCGCCAGGCATCCAGCTTGTGGAACCAAGGGAAGTCCCCGCTGACCCCATCGCGGGGCATGTAGAGCACGAATTGCCGGTCGAATACGCTCTTGCGCAGGGATTCGCTCGGAAGAATGGCGCCTTGGATGCGGCGCGCATAATCGATGCTCGAGGTCAGGTCGGTGTAGAGCTTGCGGATCTCCTCACCCTGCGCCTCCAATTGGGCGGTCTGTCGGGTCAGGGTCTCTGTACGTTCGGCCACTTTGGCCTCCATTTCGCGCTCGTAGCTCGCGAGGTCATCGCGCATGGCGAGCAAGGTCTTGCCGAGCACGTCCTCCTCGGAGAGCGGCGTGTATTCCGTGTCGAATTGGCCCCGTCCCACAGCGGCACTGAACTCCCGGGTCCGGTGAAGGCCGTCTGCCAAGCGGTCCAGCGCTTCTGCCATCTCTCCGATTTCGTCGCGCCGTGCGGGCATGGGGAAGGGATGGTCGATGCCGCGAGAGAGGTAAAGCAGTCGCGCCCGGACTTTGCGCAGCGGCACGCGGATGCCCCGCGTCACGCCAGCAGCGATGGCCAGGCCAGCCAACAGGACGAAAAGGGAGATCCAGCGAACGAGGGTGTCCAGTCGCCGGCCACTCTGCTCGACGGCCTCGTCGGTGATGCGCACGGCTTCATCGAGGTGCAGGGCCAGCGATTGAAGACCAACCTGCATGGAGTCGAGGTGGGCACGGATGTCATGTCCCGGATCAAAGGGGTTGTCCAGCAATTCATCCACCCTGAGAATCCGCTCGAAGTCCTCGTCGAAAGCGGATTTGCGCGTTCCTGGAGGGACCAGACCTTGAAGTTCGTCCAAGAGTGCGTCCGTCTCAATGTGGTGCCGGAAGAGGCGGGCATGGAGACTGTCCAACCCGGAAGTCTGCTCGCGAAGCTGGGCCAGTTTCGGTGCAAAGCCTTCCTGAAGCCGGTCCAAAGAGCGGTGTGCGTCTACGTGGAGGTGCACGGGTTCGGGAAGCCGGGCCGCGAGCAGTGCATAAGCGCGCATCGCTTCGACACGTTGAAGCAGTTTGGCGACATCGGCCTTGGCGGCATCGACCCGGACCGCCTCTTCCAAGAGGTCACTCTGGTGCTGGGTGGTGCGCGCCGTCAAGACGAAAAACACGGCCAGCGCTCCGATGAAGAGGCCGAATCCCGCGAAGATGCGGGCTCCGATGGATCGGAACCAGCGCCTCATCTCAACGGCCGCCCAATTCGGACAAGTGGGTTTTGCACCATTCGATGCGGTCTTGATTCAGCAAGGCCTCAGACACCACAGCGAGCGCCTCGTATCCGGTGGGTCGGTTGGGGTCGATTTCGATGGCCTCCTCCAGCTCCTCCGCTGCAATTCGCCACAGCACAGCGGCATTCTTCAAAGCGTTGTCCAGCGCGTCAAGGTTGTCCTCTGCCGCTTTGAATTGACGCACCCCTTGATTGTAGGTGTGAACGGCGAGGTTGTAAAGCGAACGGTATTGGTCGTGGCCTTGATTGGCCGCAGCCGAGTAACGTTGCACACCCCACGCGAACCAGGGCCCTGCTGCGGTGCGTTCCTCTGTTTCAGCGCGGGCAAAGGCGAATTCGGCCAATTGCTGGTCGAGTAGAACAGCATCGGGAGTGGGGTCCCACATGGGGTCTACCGCGGATTGGAGCAGCGCGTACTGTTCGAAGTGCCGTTGCGCCGATGTGGCGTCACCAGGGGTGCTGGTCCGGATGGCGTCCCGGGCATCTTCAAGGTGGGTTTCAGCCAGGAAGGTGAGCAGAGGCTCAAGGCGTTCCGAAAGGCGTCCGTTCTGGTCGAGTTCATGGCTGCGGAGAATGGCCCCCACAGCGACATCTCGGGCGGGTGAGCCGGGGTCTCGCCCATCCCGCTCCACGTACAAGGTCTTTTGGATGAACGCCTTGACGTACCACGTCATGGCGTCTTGGCCCTCGAGACCTTTAATGGCGTCGTCCACCGTGAGCGCCGCGGCTTCGGTCCGACCTTCCTGCGCCTGCTGAATGGCTTGGGACGTGATGGGGCCTTGGGACCAAAGCGGTGCCGTGAGCGCCAGAAATAGGAGAGAGACGTTGAATCGCTTCATGGACATTGGCGTTTGGCAAATGCAGCGGGCAGTTCCAGCCCTTTGGATTCGAGGGAGCGCAATGCAGCGGCCACGCACAAGCGCAGGTCTTCCCCCTCCTTGAGTCGGCGGAAGATGAGGTCGTGGCCCTCTACCTCTTGGTCATCGGTGATGACCAGCGCGTTCCGATTGCCTTTCCGGTTCCATTTCCGGATGGCGGACTCCAAGGTTTCCCGCTCGGCATCTTGACGCGTTCCGCCGAGGAACAGCAGGGTGAAATCCTGTTTGTTTGCAGCAAGGGCATCGGCGTCCAGTGTGACAAGCTCTACGGGCATGCCTGCTATGGACCGGCCTTCCAGAAAGGAACCAAGTTCTTCCGCCAGATTGGGCCAATTGACCACAGCCAGCTGGAAGGAGGCCCGCTGGTCGAGATCGGGCCAAAACATTTCCCGCCCCAGGAAAAAGAGGTATTGGGCATACATCCTCGCCCAGATGGGCGAACGGTCAATTTCGGGGTCTGACACCGGCGCCTCATCGGCCCCGTTTATATGCGGCACTTCGGCCCCTCGTACCGCTGTGTGAAGCAGCGGAAGCAGAAGTCCGAAAAGAAGCAGTGTCGTGCGGAGCATGGTGTGGGCGTTGACCCGAAAATTACACGTTGGGTGCGGTCTTATTTCCCGTCTTCTGCAGGTTCGAGCATTTCCAAGTCCCGATCGAAGAGATACAGGCCTGCAGAATCGGAACCGATCATCGCCAGTTTGTCCATGATGGTGCGGGCCAGCGCTTCTTCTTCGATTTGCTCCGCGACGTACCACTGCATGAAGTTGTGGGTGGTGTAATCCTTCCTTGAAAGGCACAGGTCCACCACTTCATTGATGCTGGCCGTCACTTTCGTTTCATGTTCGAGCAGCTTGGTGAAGATGCCCTTGAGACCGTCAAATTCTGCCGCTGGGGCGCTCAGCGCAGGAATGCGAGCCGTTCCACCACGTTCGTTCACGAAGTGGACCAATTTCAGCATGTGCTCGCGTTCCTCATCACTGTGACGGTAAAGGAATGCGGAGGTGCCATTGAGGCCGTTGGTTTCCGCCCAAGTAGCCATGGCGAGGTAAAAATGGGAGGACTGGGCCTCCATTTCAATTTGGGCATTGAGCGCCGCTTCAATTTGCTTGTCAAGCATGTATTTCAAATTTTACTGAAACAAAACAGGCGATTGATGACATCATAAATCATTGGGATTCAATCAGGTATTCTGTAATGGTGAGTTGAGTTTCAAGGTGTTGTCCCAGACCTTGAATGGGGTCGAGCCAAGCGAGGTCTTGCTGGCTGGCGATCGCACCCAGGCTGAGCCCCATGTCTTGTAAAGGTCGCAGTGTCTGTTGGAAATGGCGCAATTGTAGGGCGCTGAACAAGGTGATGGGGTCACTGACCGCCCGAAATTGGTCGTTTCGGTGGCCCAGAATGCGCAATCGGTTGACCAACCCGGCGTTTTCCAGAATAGAGAGCTGTGTGCTGGTCCCCCCGCGGCTGATGTCCAGGGCCTCCATGATCTGGTCTTGGCTGCGGGTGGTTCCTTCAGCCAGGAGATAGGCGTGAATGCGGCCAGCGGTTTTCGAGAGCCCCCAACTCTTCAAGATGGCAGGCCATTTTTCCATGAAAAGCTGTGCAGCCGCGCTTTCCGAGTGAGTTGGAGCTGTGTCAGGTTGCGCCATTAATTTCACGAAAAAATGAAATCAATCGGTCATCTGCAAGCGGGCGGGGTCGACTTGGGGGTCCCAGTGGTTCACACCAGCCATCCCGTCGGCGAGGTGTTGGGCCCACCGTGGACCGATGAGGACGCCGCGTGTGCCAAGGCCATTGAACACGAAATGCCCATCCCGACTCGGTCTCGGACCCACCGCGGGACGTCTGTCCTTGGATACGGGCCGGAGCCCGGCATCATGGGCTGTCACGTCAACGCGAACGTCGGTGGTGTGGGCCTGCTGGAGGCGTTCGAGCAGGAAGGCGCGTGTCTCGGCGGTGGGGTCGAGGTCGGTGCGGTTCCATTCATAGCTCGCGCCGAGCCGCCACTGTCCAGGCGCCATGGGCAGGGTCCACTTTCCGAAGTTGTCAATGAGGTCATCGGCGATGGTGTGGCCCTTCGTCCCAATGGTCAGGATTTCCCCTCGATTGGCGCGGATGTCAAGGGTCTCTAGCTGCGGAGAAAAGCGCTCATGGACGCCGCGACAGTGGACCACAGCGTCCCAGTTCGCGTCGTTGTCAGCGGGGGTCCACTTCTGCCGGCTGAATCGGCCGAGCGAAGTCAGATGCTGGCGCCAAGAGACCAAGAGTTTGGGCAAATTCACCCATCCCCCACCTTTCACGGGCCCGATTTGTGCGCCGGTGGTCAGCTTGGATACAGGTTCGATCCACGGAATCTGGTCGCATTTGGAGTTCCAGAGGGCTGCATACTCTTGGTTGGGAATGCGTTTCTGAATGGGGAGCGGATGGAGAAAGGTGTCATGTAGAATGGACTCAAAGTCGGCGTAGGTGGCCAGCATGGCGTCCAAGTGCAGCCGGGCATCCCAGACTTCGACTATGCGCCGGAAGGACATGGGGTTGTACATGCCAGCGGCCACGGAGGACGCACAGTGTTCACCAGAATCCACGACGTGCACGTCCCAGCCTCGTTGCAGACAGGCATGGCTGGCCAGCGTGCCCGCGAGGCCTTGTCCGACGATGAGAACGCGCACGGGCTTCAGGCCGGCGTGGCGACTACGCCCAGTTCGCGGCCCACTTTTTCGAACGCGGCGAGGGCGCGGTCGAGGTGCTCCTTGGTGTGGGCGGCACTCAGCTGAACCCGGATGCGGGCTTGGTCCTTGGGAACGACCGGGTAGAAGAATCCAATGACGTAAATGCCCTCCTTGAGCAAGGCGTCCGCCATGACTTGGCTGAGTTTGGCGTCGCCCAGCATGACCGGGACGATGGCACTCTCCCCGTCCTTGAAATCGAGACCAATGCGGCGAAGGCCGTCCTTGAAATAGGCCGTGTTGTCCTCTAGGCGGTCCCGAAGCTCTGTGGTCTCATCCAGCATGCGGAAGACCTCCAAACTGGCGCCCACGATGCTGGGGGCGAGGGAGTTGCTGAACAAGTAAGGCCGGCTGCGCTGCCGCAGCATCTCGATGATCTCCGCACGGCCCGTGGTGAATCCGCCCATGGCACCGCCCAAGGCCTTGCCCAGCGTGCCGGTGATGATGTCCACGCGGCCCAACGCGTTTCGGAGTTCAACAGAACCCCGGCCTGTCTTTCCGATGAAGCCGGTGGCGTGGCATTCGTCGACCATCACGAGGGCGTCGTACTGGTCCGCGAGGTCGCAGATGCGGTCAATCTGGGCCACATATCCATCCATGGAGAAGACCCCGTCGGTAACGATGATCTTGAAGCGATGACCGGCCTCGTTGGCGGCTTGGAGCTGCTTCTCCAGGTCGGCCATGTCGTTGTTGGCATACCGGTAGCGGGCCGCCTTGCACAGGCGCACACCGTCGATGATGGACGCGTGATTCAGCGCATCTGAGATGATCGCGTCTTCTGCTGTGAGAAGCGGTTCGAACACCCCGCCATTCGCATCAAAGGCGGCGGCGTACAGAATGGTGTCCTCCGTTTCGTGGAAGTCGGCAATGGTCTGCTCGAGTTCCTTGTGGATGTCCTGTGTTCCGCAGATGAAGCGGACAGAGCTCACGCCGAAACCACGCTCGTCAATGGCCCGCTTGGCCGCCTCCACCACCCGGGGGTGGGAGGACAGGCCCAAGTAGTTGTTCGCACAGAAATTCAGGACTTCACTGCCGTCGTCCAGTCGAATCGCCGCATCCTGGACGGAGACGATGACGCGTTCTTTCTTGAACAAGCCGTCGGCCTCGATGGCGCTGAGCGTTTCACCGAGGTGGGTTTTCATGGAACCGTACATGCTGGCGAAGATACCCGACCCCACGCTCAGTTAGGGGCACCGAAGTCTTGAATGCGATAGAGAACGATGCGCTTGTCGCTTTCCGATTTGGTGCGGACGATGAGGGGATGGCCAATGCGTCAGAAAAGACAGGAGGAAAATGCGTGGACACATGATTTGAAAATCCGCTGCCCAACATCGTGAATCCCAAAGGGAGTGCACCCGGAAGCCGGGGAGTAACTTCGTCCATCATGTCCGAGCACCCCGCGCGCACCTTGGTTACTTCTGCCTTGCCGTATGCCAACGGCCCGATCCACATTGGTCACATTGCCGGCGCCTACCTGCCGGCCGATCTGTACGTCCGGTACCTCCGCGCCCGAAAGCGGGATGTGGTCTGGGTCTGCGGTTCGGATGAACATGGTGCGGCCATCACCTTGCGCGCCCGAAAGGAGGGCACCACACCGCGTGCCATTGTGGACAGGTACCACGAGGAGATGCAAGAGGCCTTCCGCGGACTGGACATTGCCTTCGACCACTACGACCGGACCTCCAGCCCACAGCATCATGCGTTTGCACAGGAATTTTTCTTGACGCTGCTCGAGAAGGGCGCGTTCACGGAGGAGACCCGGAAGCAATTTTTCGATCCGGTGGAGAATCAATTTCTCGCGGACCGGTATGTGCAGGGGACGTGCCCGAAATGCCAGCACGATGGTGCTTTCGGTGACCAATGTGAAAAGTGTGGGTCGGCGTTGTCACCCGAGGAATTGATCGACCCCCAAAGCACCCTCAGCGGGGCCACGCCGGAATGGAAGGACACCACCCTGTGGTACTTGCCGATGGACCGCCACGAGGATTGGCTCCGGACCTACCTGGAGCAAGGCGAGTTGGATGGCCATGCCCACCACGACCCCCAGGCGTGGAAAGCTCATGTGCTGGGACAGTGCAAGAGTTGGGTTGACGGCGGGCTGCAGAGCCGGGCCATGACACGCGACTTGGACTGGGGCGTGCCAGTTCCGGTGGAAGGGGCGGCCGGCAAGGTCCTCTACGTTTGGCTCGACGCGCCGCTGGGCTACATCACCGCTACAAAGAATTGGGCGGAGCAGAACGGAACGGACTGGGAGCCTTATTGGAAAGACAAGGACACCCAGTTGGTCCACTTCATCGGCAAGGACAACATTGTCTTCCATTGCATCATCTTCCCCATCCTGCTCCAGGAGCATGGCGGATATCTGTTGCCCCACAATGTGCCGGCCAACGAATTCATGAACCTCGAAGGCGACAAGATCTCCACCTCGCGCAACTGGGCAGTCTGGGCGAAGGAGTACATCGATGACTTCCCCGACCGCAGCGACGAGATGCGCTACGTCCTGGCGTCCATCATGCCCGAACAGAAGGACGCCGAATTCACGTGGGAAGACTTTCAAGCCCGGGTCAACAACGAATTGGCCGACGTTCTCGGAAACTTCGTGAACCGGGTGTTGGTGCTGACCGGCAAATACTTCAATGGCAAGGTGCCCGAGGCGAGCGGGTCGTGGACGGAGACTGATCAGGCATTGCGCGATCTGATGGGCCGGACCCCTGCCGCAGTGGGCGAATCCATCGAGCGTTACCGCTTCCGGGACGCCCTGCAGCATGCCATGGGCCTTGTGCGTGCCGGCAACAAGTATCTGACGGAGGAAGAGCCTTGGAAGGTCATCAAGAGCGATGCGCAACGCACGGCAGACATTCTCAACCTCGCTTTGCAGGTGACGGCGAATGCGGCCATTGTCCTCGCGCCCTTCTTGCCGAGGACGTCAGAAAAGCTGTCTGCCGCGCTGGGAACCTCCGCGTTGCCATGGGATGCGGCGGGCGGAGATCTGGTCCCCACTGGACAGCCGCTCGGCACATTGCCCATCTTGTTTGACAAGGTGACGGATGAGCAAGTGGCGGCACAGCGCGAAAAATTGGGTCCGGACGCAGCCGAACTCGGCCTGCGCGACGTGGAGCCGGAGAAGCCTGGCACGTCATTCGATGATTTTCAGGCCATGGACCTCCGCGTGGCGGAGGTGGTCGCGGCGGAAAAGGTGAAGGGCGCAGACAAGCTGCTTCAACTCACCGTCCGCACCGGATACGATGAGCGGACGGTGGTCAGTGGCATCGCAGAACACTTTGCACCGGAGGACGTGGTGGGACGGCGCGTCACCCTGCTGGCCAACCTGGCGCCGCGCAAGATCCGCGGCGTGGTCTCTCAGGGCATGGTGTTGATGGCCTCCACCGAGGACGGGGGACTTCGCTTCGTCACCCCCGAAGAGGGTGCCGAACCCGGCGACATCATTCGCTGATCATCACCCGGGTCACCGAGCGGCCTTCCTTGCGCAAGAGCCAGCGGCCTGGTGTGGGCGACGTCGGTCGGCCCAGGAGGTCCAACCATTCCGGCGTGCCACGCTCTTCGCGGTCCTCTGGGATGCGCTCCACGTCAGCAGGCGTGGCGAAATCCGTCCAGGTCCAAGCACAGCGTTCCGTGGGCAATCCGGCCATCCAACCTTCGTACAGGCGCAGCTCCAATGAAAAGGGCGATGCCCAAGTGCTGAGGTCGACGCCCGGCTGGTAGTCGAGGTAACGCGGGTGGGCCCCCAATTGGCCGTCAAATCCAAACGCATTGGGCGCAGTGGCCACATTTTCAGCGGCGACCAGCGTACCGGCATCGTCAAACAGCGCGAAACCCGCATAGCCAAACCAGTAGTCGGTCTCGTAGAAGGCTTCCACCTCCACTTCGAGGTGGCCCAGGTTGGCATCGCCCACGACCAGGGGTGTCACTGCAATGGAATCGCAGAGTCCGGTGAGTCCGCCGCTTCCTTCGCCGCAGGCAGCGGCTTCACATTCTTCCAGCGTTTCGAACGGCACCACGCCGCCGCATCCGCCCCAACTGAAAACGGTGCACGTCTGGAAATCCTGGTCGAAATACCAAGCGGGAATCGCCGCTTCACAGGGCCCCGGATCAGGCAACAGCATGCAGGGATTCTCCTGAGCGCAGGCCGCCAGGTGACTGCCCCAAGTGAGCGCGAGGAGAACGCAGGGCTTCAGGCTCATTTGCGGAACCGGCCGGAGCGCTGGAGAAATTCGGCAATCTGGATGGCATTGGTCGCAGCGCCCTTCCGGAGGTTGTCCGAGACAATCCAGAGGTGCAACCCCTGCTCGTAGGAGAGGTCGCGCCGAATGCGGCCGACAAAGACCTCATCCTTGTCCGCAGCCTTGACCGGCATGGGGTAGACATTGGCCATCGGGTCGTCTTGGATGATCAAGCCCGGCATGAGTTGCAGTGCGCCGCGCACGTCGGGCACGCTGAATGGCCGCTCCATCTCGAGGTACACGCTTTCGCTGTGTCCGCCGACCACGGGAACCCGGACCGCTGTGGCACTGACTTCGACCTCAGCATCTCCGAGGATTTTCTTGGTTTCGTGGTGGAGTTTCATCTCCTCCTTGGTGAAGTCGTTCTCCAAGAAAACATCGCAGTGCGGCAGGCAATTCCGGTCGATGGGATGGGGGTAAATGCGGTTGGCTTCGGCGCCCTCGCGCTCTTGATTGAGCTGGTCAATGCCGGCTTGTCCTGTTCCGGTCACACTTTGGTAGGTGCTCACAATGGCCCGGCGGATGAGGAACCGGTCGTGGAGCGGTTTCAATGCCATCACCAATTGGATGGTGGAGCAGTTGGGGTTGGCAATGAGCTTGTGGTGGTTTTCAATGCTGTCTGCATTGACCTCCGGCACCACCAGCGGCACTTCGCTGTGCATGCGCCAAGCGGAACTGTTGTCGATGACGGTCGCTCCGATGTCGGTGAAGGCCTTGGCCCATTGGCGGCTGACGTCTCCGCCTGCACTGAACAGGGCCAAGTCTGGCTTCCGTTCCAAGGCCTCTTCCATGGTCAAGACGGGCACATCCTGTCCTTTGAATTCCACAGTTTTCCCTTTGGATCGGGCGCTGGCCACGGGCAGCAGCGTTTTGACCGGGAATTTGCGGGTGGCGAGGCCGCGAAGCATCGCTTGACCAACCAGGCCGGTGGCGCCAACCACTGCGAGGGTACGTCCGTGTGCGGGGGAAGCCATGGAGAATGGGTTTGTGGGAGTGTGCGAGGCATTCACCAACGGTGGTGTTCACCTGCTACAAAGGTACGAGGTTGCCCGGATGTCAAGGATTGGCGCAGGATTGCAGGTCGCAATGGGGGTCTTGTTGTGGACGGGATGTTGTCTCGAATTGTGGGGTCAGCGCACCGCGTCCATGGGGTGGGTCATCAGCGCGGTGCACCCTGACCCTACACCTTCATTGGGGGCGCCCGATGCGGAATTCGTGGCGTTGCACTTGTTGGGGGCACCTCCAGACTCCCTGTCCTTGGCGGGGATGCGGTTGGCTTGGAATGGCCACGAACGGGGCTTGGAGGCGGGTCCCCGGCGGCCTGCCGGAAGGACTGTGGTGGTTCACCGCAGGTCGGACAGTGCGGCGTTTTCAGGATGGAGTATCGAGCGGTTGGCGTTGGATTCCTGGCCGGCACTCGTCAATGGCGGCACCGTCATTGAGCTCCGGGATTCCACGGGTGAGGTGCTCGATGCGTTCAGCTATGCGGAGTCGGATTTGGAGGGGGGAGGACGCCCCTTGCTGCGCCGAGACCCGAGAGGTTGTGGCGCCCATCCGAACCGGTTGCCATGGACCACAGGCATGTCGCCGTTCAAGCCCACCGGTGAAGGGGCTTGGCCGTCCGGTCCATCCGATGCACTCGACCAGGCGGAGGTCTTCGAACGGGTTTTACCCCGTGGTCCCGGGCGGCTGGAATGGCGACTTGGAATGGCGTTGGATCCGGTCTCGAGGGCCACGGCCAAAGGGCACATCGGAGGGGAAGAAACCGAGGTGACTTGGGCATCGGATTCTGCAGTGACCCTCAGCTGGGCGGGGCGACTGTCGGAGATGCCGCCCGGTGAGGGCGCACCTGTGGTTCGGTTGGGTCCACTTCGCGGGTGTCGCCCAGGGGCGGAATGGAAACAGCTCAGGCACCCGTGCGAACGGTTGCGGGGCCAAGGGGCCATCGAACCCGTTCGGCTGTTGGCCGACCCATGGGCCGGAGATCCCGAGCATGCAGCGGAATTCGTCGAGTTGGTCAACACGTCCAACCACGACGTGGACCCAAGTGCCTGGGATTGGGATGGCGGGAGCACGATGCGGAGGCGGCCATTGGAGCCCGGCATCCCAATCCGGTTCAGTGCCGCGGACGTCCAGCCTTGGCCCGGGCTGCGGAATGGTGGCGGATCTTGGACGGTCTGGGCTGCTTGGGGTGCCAAAGCCATGAGCTTGTCGTGGGGCCCCTGTGGTCACAGCCAGCGGGCCATGGCAGGCCAGGGTTTGCCCCTGGTTCGGGAGGCGCGAAGGGATGCGGCATGGCACACGGAGGGCCATCCCGTTCAGGATCCCCCCGTGTCCGTGGCGGGGTACGGTTGTTTGCGGGATTGGACGGGCGAATTGACGGGCGTGGTGCTGCACACCAATCGGCCAGTCAGCTTGATGGTGCCCCGTTGGGCCCGATGGACATCGGCTGCTGTTCAGAGCGAATGGCGGCCCCTGATGGCGGCAGGGAAACGGCCCCACGAATGGGAGGTTGCGATAAATGAGCCCGTTCTGGATGGCCTGCAGTGGCCGTCTGCATGGACCTTGGAATGGGGAAAGGACTCCTTGAATCCGGAGGGCCAAGTGTCCGTGTCCTGTCCCCGGATTCCGTTGCCGGGACCGGTCCAATTGAGGGTAGATGAAATCTTGTGGCATGCGACCGACACCGCTGGGGAGTTTGTGGAGGTAGTGAATCGCAGCGATTTCCCCGTGGATTTGAGCGGGCTGCAGGCCACCCTCGTGGATGTGGACACCCCGTTTCCCTCGGATTGGCGGACATGGGTGGATCCACTCACGAGCTTGGTGTTGCTTCCGGGTGAGGCCATGGCCTTCGGCGAATGCCCACGGTGGTTTGCAGGACCGCATCCGGCTGCTGGGCCCCGCACGTGGGCCGTTGAATCTTGGTTGTCACTGCCCAACACGGCCGGCACGATGCGCATCCGGCTGCCCTCTGCCGGTCTGGCGGTCTTGGATTCTTTGGGGTGGACGTCCGATGTGGAGGGTCCGTGGTGGTGGAGGGCTGAAGATTGGGCTTGGGGGCGTGGGGATGGCGCAGGGCTGTACCCCATGCCGAACCGGGCGAGCCCGGGCAGCCCCAATGGACTCGACGTGCCTTCCTGCGATGAGAAGGGGGGCGGCGTTGACGTGGTGGAGGTCGGAGGGTGGCCTGCAGTGAGCTGGTCGCTGGATGCAGCGGGGCATGGCCTCTCGGTGGGCTTGGTCAGTTGGCCCGAGGGGCGACTCTTGCGCACCTACACACCACCGCCGGAGACCACCGCCGGACGGTGGGTGTGGAACGGATTGGACGGATTGGGTCAGCCGGTTCGACCGGGTCAGGTGTTGGTGGATGTGCATTGGCGTGGAGCCTCGTGCGCGGGTCGAAAGCGCCACAGAATCCGTGTGCCGGGATATGGAGGTTGAATGCGACCTTCGACACATGTTCGAGGGCACCCTCAGATGGACCGCTTCTTCGCCTGCCGTTTGGTGGCTGGTGTGGTTGTGCCTTGGCTTTTTGGCCGGGGGTTTGCGTTGGTCTAGCCGCGGGTTTGAGCGGCGTTTGCTTTGGGCTTGGACGGATGTGCGCTTGTTGTTTCAGGAGCTTGGAGATGGCAGTGAATGGCGTGTTCAGGATGTGCTCATCCACGCAGGAGCAGGAATGGCTGTGGCCTTGAGTATCACCGCATTGTGGGCGCATTCTGAAGAGGCACCTGTGGATGGAGCTCTGTTCTTGCGGTTGTGGGGTACGTGGTTCTTGATTTCAGGGATGCGCGGTGGAGTGGGGTATCTGATGGGCCGCATTACAGGACGAAGCGTGGAGGGCGTGGTTTGGTCCCGGCATCACCGTTGGCTTCAGGATTCAGCGGGTTGGGCCATGGCCCCTGTGGCCCTGCTTGGGTTGGCCATGGGACCGCGTGGCGCTGGGGTGGCACTGGTGCTGTGTGGCGCGATTTGGGGGGCGGGTTGGACCCTTCGTCAGTGGCGTGCAATCTTCGACAACCGGGTGTTCCGGGCAGGCTCACTCGTCCCAATTCTGTATCTTTGCGCCCTTGAAATCCTCCCAGTCGCGGTCCTCTTCCGCGCATGGCAGGGGTAATACCATGGGCAAGAAGGTCAAGACCATTCTGATTTCTCAACCCAAGCCAAGCACGGAGAAGTCACCTTACTTCGACTTGGCTGACAAGCTCAAGCTGAAGATTGATTTCCGCAGTTTCATTCACGTCGAGGGCGTGGATGGCCAGACTTTCCGGCAAGAGCGCATCGACCTTGGGGAACACACCAGTGTCATCTTCACGTCCCGCAACGCCGTGGACCATTATTTCAGAATGGCCGAGGAGCTGCGTTTCGACGTGCCGGACAGCATGAAGTATTTCTGCATCAGCGAGTCCACCGCCCACTATCTGCAGAAGTACATCGTGTACCGGAAGCGAAAGATCTTCCATGGCCAACTGCGCTTCACGGAACTCATTGGCTCAATCAAGAAGCACAAAAAGGAGAAGTTTCTCCTCCCTTGCGCCGACATTTTGAAGCCGAGCATCCCCCAATTGCTGGAGGAAAACAACATCGACTTCACGAAGGCGGTGATGTACAAGACCGTGTGCAGCGACCTCTCTGACCTGTCGGATGTGAAGTACGACATGCTCGTGTTCTTTTCGCCTTCGGGCATCGAGAGCCTCTTCAAGAACTTCCCCGATTTCGAGCAAGGTGAGACGCGCATCGCCGTCTTCGGTCCCACCACGCGAAAAGCGGCGGAGGCGAAGAATCTGCGCATTGACGTCGGCGCCCCGAACCCCAAGGCTCCCTCGATGACCATGGCCATCGAGAACCACATTCTCGGCAAGGACTGACTTCCGAGCAGCACATCTCCCCAACACCGGACCTCAAGCAAGGCCGGGACCGCAGCCTCAAACGGCGGGTGGTCATTGACCGCGTCTTCGCGGAAGGGGATACGGCCAAAGGATTTCCCCTCATCGCCCGCTATGCTTTGGTGAAGCAGGACGGCCCGGCACCCACCCGCGTGGCGTTCACCGTGTCCAAAAAGCGCCTGCGCAAGGCCGTCGATCGCAACATGACCAAGCGATGGATGCGCGAAATGTGGCGATTGCATCGTTCCTCCTTTGAAGCGACCCTTCCGCCGGACCAACAGTGTGCGGTCGTTCTCATCTTTGTGGGCAAGGGCCTCCCCTCTGCCGATGAGGTGGAGCGGGGAATGGTCAAATTGCTGAGCCGCATGACCACGGCCGCATCCGAAAACGAATGAACCGCATCCGACTCCCCCGCGCTGCCTGGATGGGCATCCTCGTCCTGACTGTCATCCTCGGCGTCCGCGCGGCCCGGCCTTCTGGCACCTACTTCGAAGTCACCAAGCACCTCGAAATTCTGACGTCTGTCTTTCGAGGCGTGCATGAATTCTACGTGGAGGAACCGGAGCCCGGAACATTGATGCGCGTGGCCATCGATGCCATGCTCGACAAGTTGGATCCCTACACGGTGTACTACCCGGAGTCCCGGATCGAGGACATCCGATTCATGAACACGGGCGAGTACGGGGGAATCGGCGCGTTGGTCCAGCCCATCGACGGCGACATGACCGTGGTGGAGGTGTATAAAGGATATCCGGCGCACAATGCGGGCATTCGGCCTGGCGACATGGTGCGCAGCGTGGCGGGCCGACGTGTGGACGCGGATATGGACACCGACGAATTGGGCGACCTGCTCCAAGGAGAATCCGGCAGTACGGTGACCTTGGGCGTGGAGCGCCCCTATGGCGGCGGCATGCTGGAATTTGAAGTCGAGCGCGCCAAGGTGCGGGTGCCCGCTGTGCCGTACAGCGGCATGTTGGACGACAAGACGGGGTACATCTACCTCTCCAAGTTCACCCGTGGCTCTGCAGGTGAGGTGCGTCAGGCCCTGATGGCGTTGCGGGACAGCGCCGGCATGGAGCAATTGGTGCTGGACTTGCGCGGCAATGGGGGTGGCTTGCTCAAGGAGAGCGTGGCGATTGTCAATCTGTTCGTCCCCAAGGGGACGGAAATCGTGTCCACCCGGGGCAAGGACGAGAAGTGGAACAAGTCGTACACGGCCCTCGGCCGCCCCACGGCGCCGGACATGCCATTGGTGGTCCTCATCGACGGCCAATCCGCCAGTGCTTCCGAGATCGTGAGTGGCACCCTTCAAGACCTCGACCGCGCCGTCATCGTCGGCATGGACAGTTTCGGAAAAGGCCTGGTCCAACAGACCAAGGACATGGCCTTCAACACCCGACTCAAGGTGACCGTGGCGAAGTATTACACGGCCAGCGGCCGTTGCATTCAGCGCTTGGATTATGGCGGAGAACGGGACGCCCAGGGCAAGGCCCAGGCTGTGTCCGATTCCCTGCTTCGCGTGTTCACCACAGCCGGTGGGCGCCCTGTCATCGAGGGCCGCGGCATCCAGCCTGACATCGAGGTGGAGACCCCCTTCATGTCCACTTTGATGGAGAGTTTGCTCGATGATTTTGCCGTCTTCGATTACGCCACGCGTGTGGCAGCCGGGTTGGACAGCACTGTGGTTCCAGACCCCGTGAGTTACCGGATGGACGACGTCACTTGGCGCGGCTTTGAGGACCACCTTGAGTCCGACGGCTTCGCTTACTCGACGGAAAGCATGGCCGTATTGGAAGACCTGGAAGAAGCCATTGATTTCGAGCAGTACCAATCCGTTGCAGGTGCGGCCTTGGACCAACTGGAGGTTGCGTTGGAGCCGAATCTGGGGCGGGACCTTCAGTTGTTTGAGTCCGAGATCCGAAGGGCCTTGGAAGAAGAGGTCGTGCTCCGATTCCACCTGGCAGCGGGGATAGTGGAACGCAGTTTGACCGTGGATCCGACCGTCCTCCGTGCACAGTCGGTGTTCGGTGAGGAGTTGACGTCCATCTTGGCTCCAGTGGACCCCACCCAGCAACGGGACGGCGCGCGCCGATGAAGCCCCGCTTGGACCAAAGTCACATCTGGACTGCAGCCTGGTGTGCTGTGGCCCTGGCTTATCCGTGGTCCAATGCGTTCATGAGCGTGGCCACAGCGGGACTTGGGCTCGCGGCCATCGCGACCTTGGTCAAGACGGGACTGCCCTTGAATCGAGGGGCATTCGGAGGCTGGGCTTTGGTGGGCCTCGTCCTCTGGACGGGGTGTTCGGCGTTGTGGAGCTCCAATCCGGCAGGGGCCATCCATGACGTGAGGGTCAAGTTGCCGCTGCTCGTGGCGGGCTTGGCCTGGTGGGCGGGACAACATCCCGACAGCAAGGTGGAAGTGCAATGGGTTCTGCGCTGCGCGGTGTTTTCCGCAACGTTGGCCACGTGTGCTGTGGTGGGGCTGGACGTTTGGGAAGGTGCGCCGTTTGGTGGACGTTCATCGTCCCGTTTCATTTCCCACATCCGTTTCGGGCTGTGGTGGGCGGTGCTGTTGCCCTGGACCGCTCACTTCCTTTCGCGTGGCTGGGCATGGTTGGCGGTGGTCGCTGCGGGGCTCACATGGACGTGGACGGAGAGTTTGACAGGCTTGTTGGCCGGGGCGGTCACGGCGGCATGGTGGGCCCCCATGCTATGGGACGCCAGCCGATCCTCCGAGTCGCTGCGCTGGCCCATCAAGCGGCGCGTGGTTCGTCACTTGGCCGTTCTGTTTTGCGCGGGGAGCGCGGTGACATTAGGGTTGACTTCCGCGTTGCCAAGCGCATTCCCGGACACCGCCTCCCTGTCCGCGCGCACAGCAGGGGGAGAACCCTATGTCCATCGGCTGGACAAAAGGGCGACGGAGAATGGCCATTTCATCTGGACCCATGTGGCTTGGGGTGAACTGGCCCATGGATGGAAGCAGCGCAGTTCGGTGCCGTTCAAGGAAGTGGAACCGAGGCTGATTCGGTTCCTCGCCTCCAAAGGGCTCCGGAAAGACCGGGAGGGCGTCGCGGCGCTGACTGCGGAGGAAGTGGCGGCCATTGAAATGGGTTACGCGTCGGTGGTGGAATGGCAGGGGGTCGGCTGGGCCCCGAGGTGGAATCGGATGTGCTTCAATTGGGGCCAGTGGTTGGACGGCAGACAAAGTGTGGACGCGAGTTTGTTGGCGAGAAGTGTCTACCAAAAAACGGCCTGGCAAGCCATTGAAGATGGCATGGCGCTTGGGTTTTGGATGGCCGGAACGGGGTCCGGGGATGCACAAATGGCGATGGAACAAGCCTATGCCAATCACCGGCCGGATTGGCCGGCTGAATCTCGGCACCGTCCCCACCAGCAGTACTTGTCTTTGATGCTGGGGCTGGGTTGGGTTGGCCTCGCTTTGTGGCTCTGGGCCCTGTTGCAAGGGGGGCGAATTTCACAAGCTTGGCCTGCTGTGCTCGTCTTGGCCATGAGCGGATTGACGGAAGATACCTTGCAGACCCAAGCGGGCGTGACGCTCGCCTTGTGGTGTCTCGCGCTGCCCGCGTTTTTCAGGCGGAGGTAGCCATGGCCTCCTTGGCGGCCTGCAGGACCGATTCCGGGGACAACTTCAGGCAGCCGGCCTCGGTGAATTCTGAGGTGACCAGCACATGGGCCGCAGGTCCAATGGGCGCCCAGCGTTGTGGCCAAGCCGGCGCTGCAGCATGGTAGAGGCCCAACACAGGCGTCCCGAGAGCCGCGGCCGTGTGCAGGGGGCCGGTGCTGGAGGCGATGACCAACTTGGCCTGGGCTTGAAGGGCCATGAGTTCGCGCAGGTCCAAGGCGCCAAACAGCCCGTGGATGCTGGGGTGTTCCGGCAGATTCGGGGCAAATGCTTCGCCTTCGGCAGAGGTGCCCGTAAATCCGACCTGGTGCCCGGATTCAGCCAAGGCCAAAGCCCATTGCGCAAAGGCGTCCGGAGACGCATTCCCGGCGCTGCCATGCGATCCGGGATGGAGCAGGATGAAGGTGGAGCCCAGCTTGCCCAGCCAACCCTGGACCCGATCACTTGGGGCAGGTGGCTCGAGGAATTGGCCCGTGGGTCGAATGTCAGGCACATCCACGCCGAGCGGCATCAACAACCGCAGCCCGTGCCAGGCTTCGTGCCCTCCGGAGTGCTTTCGGCTGTCCCAGTTGCGGTGGGTGAGCCGCAGGACGGTGTGCCGCCTTCGTCCGGTTCCAATGCGAACGGGGATGCGGGCAGCACAGGCGGCCCGAACGACGGCGGGGTCAGGGAATGCGAGGACCACAGCGTCGTATTGCCCTGGCTCGAGCAGGGCCTTGCCTGCACCCCGCGGCTCCTCTGCACACGACGCGGTCCACTCGAGCACGTCACGAACACCGATGGCGCAGCGGCCAATGGGCGCAGCGTACGGCCGGACCAACAGGTCGACGACCGCGTTGGGGTGCGCCTCCTTCACGGCGCGCACGAGCGGCAAGGTGCACATGAGGTCGCCCAGGGCGTCGGTCCGGGCAATCAACACCCGCTGCGGGGCAGCCACAGGGCGGTGCAGGGCCCTCAGGCGGGCATGCTTTCGCCACGTGGCCCAAGCGCTCCTGCGCGCAATGGCCCAGCCGGTAGGACCGTCCCGGAAGCCGCCCTTGAGGAAGGCCGTCTTGATCCACTGGGCCACCACCTTGACGCAGGCCACGGCCACAAAGCTGTTGCGCCCAAGGGCGAACTGGCTGCGGGCCCAGACTTCCCCGAACCGCTCGATCTGGTGAAGGTGACTGGCCACCGTGGGATAACTGTGGTGCTCCACCACCCCATCGATGCGGGTCACCTTGGACGGCCCCTCGAACGACATGCGCTCATGGATGTCGCCAGACCAAGATCCAGCACTTGCCGGCCACAGGCGCACTTTGCGGTCGGGGTGCCAGCCACTGTGGTGGACCCATTGGTCGACATACCGTGTCAAGCGGTTGATTTCCCCGACGCGCAGGGCGCCAGAGTCCGTGCGGGCGGGTTTCTCAATGAAGGCGCGAATCGACGCTGTGGAGGCCGGGGTCAGCGCCTCATCTGCATCCAGGCTGAGGATCCATTGTCCAGAAGCGGCCGCATTGGCCCGGTTCTTCGTGTCCGACCAGCCCGTCCATTCGCAGTTGGTCACCTGGGCTCCAGCGCGCTTCGCGATGTCCACCGTGCCATCGGTGCTGCCCGAATCGAACACAATGACCTCGTCAGCCAATCCGGCGACGGAATCGAGCAAACGGGGGAGGTTGTGGGCCTCATTGCGCGTGATCACGACCACACTCAACCGGATGTCGGTCGCCTTTGTCGGGGGGGTGGAATTGGGTTTCACGCCTGTTCAGGTGCCCGGATTGGTGAGGAATGGGAACGCGGTGTTGAAAACCTGCCCTCCTCCGGGTCTGTGGCGAAGGTAGTTTTGAGGCGCTATGCGCGTACTCATTCTTGGATCCGGCGGCCGCGAGCACGCCATCGGTTGGAAAGTGTCCAGCAGCAGCCTGCTGGAGGGCTTGTTTTTTGGACCCGGCAATGCCGGTACTGCGGAATTCGGGCAGAATGTGGACCTCGACCCCATGGACTTCAAGGGGGTGGAGGCCTTCGTGCGTGAGCAGGACATCCACATGATCGTCGTGGGCCCCGAAGCCCCATTGGCCGCAGGCATTGTAGACCACTTTGTCAAAGCCAAAGACTTGGGCCACGTGGCGGTCATCGGACCTGGCAAGGAAGGCGCTCAGCTGGAGAGCAGCAAGAAGTTCGCCAAGGACTTCATGAAGCGCCACCGCATTCCCACCGCCAAGTTTGCCACCTTCGGCAAGGGGCAGATTCGAGATGCGGTGGCGTTCCTCAAGACCATGAAGGCCCCGTATGTCGTCAAGGCAAGTGGCTTGGCAGCGGGCAAGGGCGTGATTGTCACAGAAGACTACGCAGAAGCGGAGAAGGCTGTCAAGGACATGATCAAGGGCAAGGCCTTTGGCGGTGCCGGAAAGGAGGTGGTCATCGAAGAGTTCTTGAAGGGCGTGGAGGTGTCGATGTTCGCCGTGACCGATGGCGATGCTTGGCGCCTGCTCCCGTCCGCCATGGACTACAAGCGCATCGGAGAGGGCAACACCGGCCCCAACACCGGAGGGATGGGGGCCATCAGTCCGGTCCCGCATGTGACCCCGGAATTCATGGAAAAGGTGAAGAACCAGGTCGTGATTCCGACCATCCGTGGCATCCAGCGGGATGGATTTGGATACAAGGGATTCCTCTTCTTCGGCTTGATGAAGGTGCAAGGGGACCCATACGTGATCGAGTACAATTGCCGACTTGGCGATCCGGAAACCCAGATCATCCTCTCCTTGCTGGAGACCGATTTGCTCCACCTCATGGATGGCCTGTCCAATGGCCTGCTGTCCGAAATCGACGTGGCGCTGTCTCCCCGTGCAGCAGCCACCGTCACCGTAGCCAGTGCAGGCTATCCGGGGGCGTACGACAAGGGCGTGCCCATGGCCCTTCCGGCCCCCAAGGACTTGGACGCCGATCAGCGTTTGTTCCACGCTGGGACGCGACAGGATGGCGGTCGAGTCGTCACCTCAGGAGGGCGTGTCCTGGCGTGCATCGGCATGGATGCGGAATTGGAGAAGGCCGTGCAAAAAGCCTATGACCTCGTGGACAAGGTGGAATTCGAAGGCAAAACGTTCCGCACCGACATCGGGTCGGTGGGATGAGCCTCGTCCGGGTGGACGACAGAAAATCAGATGATGTCGCCGTTCTGGCGGGCAGCAGCGGTGTACTTGCGCTGCTTGCGGAGCCAGAAAGCGATGCCGCCCACGACGAGCAGGATGACCGCCAGGTTGAACGGGTTGCTCGCCGGGACGAGCACGGTGTTGAAGGTCCACTGGATGAACTTGCCAATGGGGGTGATGATGTCCTGAACGTTCATGGTCACGCTTTGCTGTCGCGAATTTAATCACCTTTCGGCATGCTCAGGCTACTTCAATCCAGTCAACCGGTCGCTTGGGGCATTGTGCCCCTCACGTCTGCCTTGCTGTTCGCATTGGGGGGATGGATGGCGTTCCAAGGTGGAGCTGCAGTGGAGGTGCCGTGGTCGGCTTGGCTGGCCGTGTTGGTTTCGGCGCGTTGGATCCACAGAATGTACCTCGAGAGTGGCATGCGGACACGGCCCGGCATGGTGCCGAGTTGGGCTTGGGTGCTCGCTGCGACGCCCATGCTGTGGACCACTCCGAATTCCTGGTGGTGGGGGATGGCACTCCTCTGGGTATCGGTGGGTCAAGGGCTCCGGCTTCGGCTGGGAGAACCTCGTCCGGACCTCCATTTTTGGCTGGGGGTGCCCGCTGGGTTGGCGCCCATGTTGGCTCCAGAATTGGCGGCCTGGTGCCTCGTTTTGGGGGGAGTGTTGTTCGTGTGGCGCACACCCAAGGCTTCAGAAGCGTTGATGTGGGCCTTGGGGATGGCCACGCCTTGGTGGATTCGCGGCGGCGTCACATGGTGGGCAACCGGGTCTGTGGCCATGGATGCCATGCCATGGTCCGAATGTGCGGTGAATCTCAGCCCAATGGTCTGGGCATTGGCGCCGATGGCTGCGGTCGGTTGGGTTTGGCGCCAGCAGTCTTTGATTCGGGCAACGGCGCGACAGCGCGTGGTTCGCAAGTGGACCCAGTGGCCGGGTCTGTTGACCGCCGTCATCGGGGTGGTCGCCACGGGGGTGGGCCTCGACCATTGCAGCGGACAAGCGTTGCGCTTGACTGGATCTGCCTGCGTTGTTACGTGGACTTTGGCGTGGTGTTTTCCGCCGGGTTGGAAGGGCACCAAAATCATGCCTTGGCTTGCCTTGGCATTGTCGAGTGTGGCCACCTTGGGTCCCGCGATTCCGGGATTGTAACCTTCTGGGATGTGTGGGCGTAAGGGCCCACATGAAATCCCACTTCATCCTCCTCCTGTTGTTGTGTTTGGTGCTGAGCGGCTGGTCCCAGTCCTCGGTCGGCGAAGCTGTGAACTCCATGCAAGGCGGACTTTGGAATGATGCTGCCAGTTGGGACTGCGGTTGTGTCCCCAGTGCTGAGCACGACGTGACCATCCTTGGCGGCCACGCGATCCTGGTGTCGGAAGCTGATACGGTCCGGGCCAATTCGGTGGTGGTCACCGCCGACGCCAGTTTGGCCTTGTCGGCCTCTGCCCGGATCGAAGTGGGTACCCAGTGGGTCAACGAGGGCGAAGTCGAAGGCCGCGTGTACTTCGTTGGCGAAGGCCCGCACCAGTGTGGGCCTGCAAACCTGGCCTTCCTCGATTGCGGCGTGGGCACCACCACCTTGATGGATACGGTTTCCATCCGGGGTGAATTGTCCCTCCAAGAAGCCACCGTTGAAACGGCGGGCATGCTGGTGTTGGAAGGGGCTTCGGGATTGACCTCCGCTGGAGGCAGCATTGTCGGCCAGGCGCTGCGTCGCTATGATTGGACCAAGACGAGTCCCTACACGCACCAAGTGGGATCGGGATTGGCAGGCGCCACCGCCTCGGCATTCCTGGACCAACCTGGCGCCGTGTACGTCAAGCAGTGGGTGGAATCCGGCACTACGTACCAGAGCCTCATCGACTCGGACGAATTGGAAGTCGGGAGCGGCTTCACGTGCTCCCTTCCGGCTGGAAATTACACGTTCACGGTGGCGGGTGAACCCGTGGTCTCGGCGTCGGTGAACATCACGGCTGAAGCGGCCAGCGCCAGCTGGCGAGGGTGGAACCTGGTGGCCAATCCCTTGACGGGATTCGTGGACCTCAATGCCGTGGGCACCCAAGGTCCAGGCAGTTTGGGGGCCACCTATCGCTGGGTGGACTCCTTGCAGACTTGGGTGGCCCAGGTGGGCGGACTGGGTCTCTTCGGAGAAGCGGGCATTGTGGCCCCGGGCAACGCCTTCTGGACGATTGCGGATACGGCGTTCACCATGGAGTTCACGGAAGCCTCCTTGGTATCCAAGGCCCAGTGGGCCGGACAGGGTGAAGTGACTTCGGCAGGCGTGCTCACCATGGAAATGGCAGACGCCATTCGCAGCGAGCAATGCATCGTTGGCTATGGTCTTGGCGACGGCGACTACGATCGGAAAGAAGACGCGGCGTTTAGTTCCGCCTTCCGGGGCCGGAACAACCTGGACATCTACACCCATACAGCGGATTCCATCGGCGTGATGGTGAACCGGACTGCGGCAGGGACGGAGACGATTCCAGTGTGGATCAAGGCGTCCAGTAGCAATTTGTTGACCCTCGAATTCCCAACGGTTCCGGACAACGTCTGTCTGACGCTGGAAGACGTGGAGACGGGGTGGAGCGGTGGCATTGCCCCTGGGTTCACCTACGAATTCACCACCACGACCAGCTCAGACCACCATCGGTTCAACGTGGTGCGCAGTGCGGGCATCTCTGCTGCTGTGGAGGCCACGGCCTGCGCGAGTTCCGAGGACGGGTCCATTGAAGTGAGCGGACCGCTGTTGACCACGTCGTTCACCTTGACCGATGCCGCCGGCGAAGCGGCCGGCATCTTCTCAGGTACGGGACCCACCGGAGCTTTCGAAGGGCTCGGCATGGGCACCTACACGGTCACCGCACTGACCGACGGATGCTCGGATGTCGCGGAGGTGGTCGAAGTCACGGCTTGGGAAAGTGGTGAAGGCCTCTTTGCCATCCAGGCCATGCCGGATCACATCGGATGTTACGATGACCATGGTAGCGTGCACCTCGACATTGAAGGTGGACAGGCGCCCTACACGGTGGACTGGGCCCACGGAGACGTGGGGGCAGACATCGATGTGGTGGCGGCCGGACAGTACGTTGCGGTGATCACCGATGCGGCAGGGTGCGCCGACACCACCGAAGTGGACGTTCTGGCAGCGCCGCAGGTGGAAGCGGCGATGGTCCTCGAGGAGGCCCTGGTCACCCTCGTGGATGGTGAAGCGGAGGTCACCTTTGGCAATGCGAGCACCGGCGCCACGTCCTACCAATGGAATTTCGGGGACGGATCGGCGAGCACGGACAGCGTACCGATCCACGTGTTTACTGCCGCAGGTGCATACACCGTGGGGCTCAACGCCTGGAATGACTACTGCTCAGACACCCAGCAGACTGTGGTGACCGTGGAGATGGTCAACAGCGTCGGCGAGGCTGGATTGGCCACGGACCCGGAATTGTACCGGGACGCCGGAGGGTGGGCCATCTCTCACGCTGAGGAGGCGTTCACAGTGGATGTCTTCGACTTGACGGGCCGCATCGTGCTGCAGCTTCAGGGCGCTCCGGGCGTTCCCTTGCAGCTGTCGGCATGGGATTTGCCGGCGGTGTGCTTGTTGCGTTGGCAAGGTGCACGGAGTGGTGGACAAAAGACTTGGCGGATTGCCCGCTGAATCTGAATCGGGAGTGCGACCTTTACCGACGTGAAAGTCGGCGTCATCACCTTCCCGGGGTCCAACTGCGACCACGATATGGAATATGCCCTCGGCACGGAACTTGGGTTCAAGATCGAGCGGCTCTGGCACAAGGACCGCGACCTCAAAGGGGTCGACCTGGTGGTCCTGCCCGGTGGCTTTAGCTACGGAGACTATCTCCGCAGTGGAGCCATCGCGCGATTTTCCCCCATCATGGATGAGGTGGTGGCCCATGCGGGCCGCGGCGGACTGGTCCTCGGTGTCTGCAATGGATTCCAGGTGCTCTGCGAGGCGGGCTTGCTGCCGGGTGCGTTGCGCCACAACGAAAGCCGCAAGTTCATTTGCCGCAACGTCCTGCTGCGTCCGGAGTCCCTCATGGCCCCTATGACCGCCGGCCTGCCCGATGGCCAGCCACTGTGCATTCCGATTGCCCACGGCGAGGGCAACTACACCATCGATGATGCTGGGCTGGACGCACTGGAAGACGGAGACCAAATCTTGTTCCGGTATTGCGGTCCAGATGGCGGCATTGGCGACGAGTTCAACCCCAACGGTTCAGTGGACCACATTGCTGGGGTCTGCAATGCTGGGGGCAATGTGTTCGGCATGATGCCCCACCCTGAGCGGGCATGCAGTGAAGCCCTTGGCAACACCGATGGCCGGGCCATGCTCGCCGCTTTGGCGACCGCCGTCGCGACTGCCTAATCCGGCCTTTCAGCCTCCGGCACTTGGCCCTTTGCGCCTCTTGGGAGGGACGGGAACATGAATGGGCTAAGTTTGTTCTTCCCTCACGCCCTTAATCATTGGGTCTGAACCATGTCCGACACCCCTTATTCCGCCGGCCCCCTCTTGTCGAGAATCACCGAGCCTGCCGACTTGCGTCGGGAGTGCGGTGTGGAGGACTTGCCGCAGGTGTGCGATGAGCTCCGCCAATTCATTGTGGACGTGGTCAGCGAAAAGGGCGGTCACTTCGGTGCCAGCCTGGGTGTGGTTGAATTGACTGTGGCCCTCCACTATGTCTTCAACACCCCCGAGGATCAGATTGTCTGGGACGTCGGGCACCAAGCCTACGGGCACAAGATCCTGACCGGGCGCCGGGACCAGTTCCACACCAACCGAGTGCACAACGGGTTGAGCGGTTTTCCTAAGCGCAGCGAAAGTGAATTCGACACCTTCGGCGTCGGACACAGCTCCACCAGCATCAGTGCGGCCCTCGGCATGTCCGTCGCCAACAAGATCCGGGGCGACAAGCGCCAGCACATCGCGGTCATCGGCGACGGTGCCATGACAGCGGGATTGGCCTTTGAAGGTTTGAACCACGGCGGTTGGCAGGACAACGACATGATTGTGATCCTCAACGACAACTGCATGTCGATTGACCCCAATGTCGGGGCGTTGAAGGATTACCTCACGGACATCACGACCTCCCATACATACAACCGTGTGAAGGATGAGGTGTGGCAATTGCTGGGCAAAGTCTCCAAGTTTGGACCGGACGCACAGACCATCGCATCGAAGGTGAGCGACATGGTCAAGGGGTCCTTGCTCAAGCAGTCCAACCTCTTCGAATCCCTGAATTTTCGATACTTCGGCCCCATTGACGGCCACGATGTGGAGCAGGTCGAGCACGTGCTGCGGGACCTCAAGGACATTCCCGGGCCCAAGCTGTTGCACCTGATCACCACGAAGGGCAAGGGGTATGCACCGGCCGAGGCCGGCAGCCCAACCAAATGGCACGCCCCCGGGCTGTTCAACAAGGATACCGGCGAGATCATCAAGGTCGCGCCCAAGGCACCCGAGCCGCCGAAATACCAAGACGTCTTCGGGCACACCATCATCGAGCTCGCCGAGAAAGACGAGCGCATCGTCGGGGTCACCCCGGCCATGCCGACGGGTTGCTCCCTGAAATTCATGATGGAGGCCATGCCGGAACGCGCTTTTGACGTGGGCATCGCCGAGCAGCATGCTGTCACCTTCTCTGCGGGCATGGCCACACAGGGCATGGTGCCGTTCTGCAACATCTACAGCTCCTTCATGCAACGGGCCTACGACCAGGTGGTGCACGACGTGGCCCTGCAGAACCTGCACGTGGTCTTCTGCCTCGACCGCGCCGGCATGGCGGGCGCCGATGGCCCCACGCACCACGGCGTGTTTGACCTCGCTTACATGCGGTGCATTCCCAATATGATTGTGTCCGCACCGATGAACGAGGAGGAGTTGCGAAACCTCATGTACACGGCGTCTGCCGACAACCACGGTCCGTTCAGCATCCGCTACCCGCGCGGAAAGGGCGTGATGACCGAATGGAAAACGCCGTTGCGCAAGATCAAGGTGGGAACAGGCCGTCGTGTTCGGACCGGTGATGACATCGCCATTCTCGGCATCGGCCACCTCGGCAACCACGCCCTCCAGGCAGCAGAACAGCTTGAGGCGGAGGGCGTCTCGGCCGCCATGTACGACATGCGCTTCGTGAAGCCGCTCGACGAAACCCTCCTGCACGAGGTCTTCGGGAAGTTTGACAAGGTGGTCACGGTCGAGGACGGAAGTATCCAAGGTGGCTTGGGCAGTGCGGTGCTCGAATTCGCAGCCGACCAGGGCTACGCAGCCCGAGTGGTCCGACTCGGCGTTCCCGACCGCTGGGTTGAACACGGCACCCAACCGGAGCTCTACAGCGAGTGTGGCTACAATGTCGAGGACATCTCCGCCGCAGCCCGCAAACTGGTGGGCGTCCAAGCCAGCGCTCAGAAAGCCGGCTGACCCGCCGGACTCCTTTTTGTTTCGAGCCACAGGTCCGACCGACCTTCGCCACCATGGACGACACCATCCGCAACCGCGTGAAAGAAAGTGGCATCGTACAGCTCGATTTGTCGGCCTTGCTCCGGCAGAGAACCCTGTGCGACCTCGATTTGGCCCCCCAGCTCTGGCAGGGCTTGGCGATCCGGGAAAAGGAGTTTCGGGCTTGGCTTCAGGAGTGGGATGTGACCCCGTTCGAAGGGGCCGACGTGGCGTTGCATTGCAGCGCAGAAGCCATCGTTCCGGAATGGGTGTGGATGCTGGTGACATCCCGACTGCAAGGGGTCGCGGCGAGCGTGCACGATTGCCTTCCTGAAGACTTGGAGGGGGCGGTGCTGGCGCGCATTGCAGAAGAATTGGATCCCGCGGAATACGCCGGACAACGCTTGGTCGTCAAGGGGTGTGGTCTGAAATCGGGTGCGGGTCCCGCAATGCGCCTCGTGGAGCGGCTGCAGCCGGTCGTCAAGTCGCTGATGTTCGGCGAGCCATGCAGTACGGTTCCCGTGTACAAGTCGCGATAACCGAAGGCAGCGAATGGGCGGTCTGGCGGGGCCTTCGGGCTAATTTGCCTGTCCCATGTTGACCGCTGAATCCGACAAGAAACTCTTCCTGCTCGACGCGTATGCCTTGATTTTCCGAGCATACTATGCCTTCATCCGGAATCCGCGGATCAACAGCAAAGGCCAGAACACCAGCGCCGTATTCGGCTTCACCACCACCGTGCTGGATGTCCTGAAAAACGAGAAGCCCACCCACATCGCGGTGGTTTTTGACCCACCCGGGCCGACATTCCGCCACGAGGAGTACACCGAATACAAAGCCAATCGGGACGAGACGCCGGAGGACATCCGGGCCAGCGTTCCGCGGGTGCTCGAAGTGGCGGATGCGCTCAACATTCCGACGATCACCATTCCAGGGTATGAAGCGGATGACACCATTGGCGCGTTGTCGGTCAAGGCGGAAGAAGCCGGCTTCGATGTCTACATGATGACCCCGGACAAGGACTACGGTCAGCTCGTCACCGAAAAGGTGCGCATGTTCCGGCCTGGCCGATCGGGCAATCCGCCCGACATCTGGGGGCCGGCGGAGGTGTGTGAGCGGTTCGGCATTGAACGTACGGAGCAAGTCATCGACTTGCTGGGCCTCATGGGCGACAGCGCCGACAACATCCCTGGAGTGCCGGGCATCGGGCCGAAGACCGCGGCCAAGCTGCTCGCCAAGTACGGGTCGATGGAAACCTTGTTGGACTCCACGGAGGAGCTCAAGGGCAAGCAAAAAGAAAACCTCGAGAATTTCCGCGAGCAGGCCCAGCTGTCCAAGCGGTTGGCGACCATCGCATTGGATGTACCGGTGGAGGCGGACTTCGAAGCGATGCGCGTGCAAGACCCGGACGCGGAGAAGCTGTTGGCTGTGTTTGAGTCTCTGGAATTCCGCACGCTGGCGCGTCGTGTCCTTGGGGCTGCGGCCACTGGCGGTGCGTCCAAATCAACCGCGCCCGCGCCCGCATCCGCAGCTGGCCCGGCCGATGCCCAGATGGACATGTTTGGCGGCGGCGATGAGGCGACCTCGGGAGAGGCGGAGTCTGGCGGTGGGTTGGATGCCTTCGACGCCGAAAAGGTGGATTACCGCATGGCGGACACGCCGGAATTGTGGGCCGAGGTGTGCAAGGAAGTGGCCGGGGCCGACCGGTTTGCCTTCGACACGGAGACGACCGGTTTGGATGCCCGGACAGCGCGGATGGTCGGCATGAGCTTCTCGACGAAGGCCGGCTCGGGCTGGTATGTTCCGGTCCCGCTGGGCGGGGCGGAGACGCTCCAGTCGCAGGACCCCGAGGTCTGCAAGGTACTCGACGCCTTTGCCTCGGTTTGGTCGTCCAAAGACAAGGTGCTGGTCGCCCAGAATTGGAAGTATGACCTCAAGGTGATGCGCCGGGCAGGTGTGACCATCCAATGCCCGGTGTTCGATACCATGCTGGCGCACTATGTCCTTCAGCCGGACATGAAGCACGGCATGGATTACCTCGCGGAGACGGAGCTGGCTTACCGAACCATTCCCATCACCGACCTGCTGGGGAAGAAGGGCAAGAATCAGAAGACGATGGCGGACATCCCGCCGGCGGATGTGGTGAATTACGCCTGTGAGGACGCCGACATCACCTTGCGCTTGGCCGAGGTGTTGGAGGCAAGGATGCCGGAAGGCTCCCCCGAGCGCCACATCCTCGAAGCTGTGGAAATGCCCCTCGTACCCGTTCTGGCCGACATGGAGATGGAGGGCGTCCGGCTCGATGTGGACGTGCTTCGTGCCATGGCGGAGGGTTTGCAGGAGGACCTGCGCAAGCTGACCGAGTCCATCCAGGCCCATGCGGGGGTGCCCTTTTCCATCGATTCTCCAAGGCAGCTGGGCGAAGTGCTGTTCGATCATTTGGCCATCACTGAAAAGGCCAAGAAGACGAAAACAGGCCAATACGCCACGGGCGAGGATGTCCTGCAAAAGCTTGTGGACAAGCACCCCATCGTTGCGGAGGTCTTGGAATACCGGCAGCTGAACAAGCTTCTGTCCACTTACGTGCGTCCCCTGCCGGAATTGGTCGACCCTGAGACAGGTCGGATTCACACCCAGTACATGCAGGCGGTGGCGGCAACGGGCCGCTTGAGCAGCACCCAGCCGAATCTGCAAAACATCCCCATTCGGACCCAGCGCGGCCGGGAAATTCGCAAGGCGTTCGTCCCCCGCGACCAGGACCATGTGTTGCTGGCGGCCGACTACAGTCAAGTCGAGCTGCGCATCGTGGCCGCCTTGAGTCAGGACCGCGGATTGTGCGCCGCTTTCCTCGAGGGTGCGGACATCCACACGGCGACGGCAGCCAAGGTGTTCGGCGTCCCGGCGGAGGAGGTGGACCGCGGACAACGAAGCCAGGCCAAAGCGGTCAACTTCGGCATCCTCTACGGGCAGGGCGCATTCGGACTCGCTGAGACCCTGAAGATTCCAAGGAGGGAGGCCAAGGGGATCATCGAGGCCTATTTCGCTGAATTCGCGGACCTCAAGGCGTACCAGACCCGGGTGGTCGAAGAGGCCAAGGAGAAGGGCTACGTGGAAACGGTGCTGGGCCGCAAACGCTGGCTGCCGGACATCACCAGTGCCAATGCTGTGGTGCGCGGTTTTGCCGAACGCAACGCCATCAATGCCCCCATCCAGGGCTCAGCGGCCGACATCATCAAGATTGCGATGATCCACATCCACCGCGCCCTCGAAGAAGGGGGATTGGCGGCCCGCATGATTCTGCAGGTGCACGACGAACTCGTGTTCGATGTCCCGGCGAACGAAGTCGAGGCTGTGCGGGAACTGGTTCAATCGCACATGGAGCGCGCAGTGGAATTGGCCGTGCCACTGGAGGTGGAGGCCCAGACCGGTCAGGACTGGCTCGAGGCGCACTGAGGTACGGGGGGCGCAACGGCGGTTCTCAGTCGATTCTGACGCGGCCGGTGGCCGAAGATGACAGCTTCCACCTTCCCGGGAGGATAACTTTCGTACTGTGAAGCCTGCCGCAGGGTTGCGCGGGCTCAATTTGCTGAATCAACGATATTGGAATTTCCATGAAACGCGCTTTTGCCCGAATGACGAACCAGCGGTTGACTTCCGCTTGGATTGCCCTGCCCATTGCCCTCCTGCTCTTCAGCTGTGGGGAAGCCAGCCACGACGCTGGCCAAGAAGATCAGCCTGCTGCTGCCCAACAGGAGGTGAGTAAGGAAGGCATGATGCCTGCGCGCCGACAAAAGGCGTTCAAGAAAATCTTCCATGCCGTCCCTTCTCCGATTGAGACTGCCTTGCTGCTCGATCGCAGTGGCATTCGTTTCGATGCAGGGGCACTCAATGCCGTGGACAAGGCCACTGGATACGCCACCACGGAGGCGCAAGCCGTCAACCTCGGCATCTATGCCGGTGACCTTAGCTACAGCGTCATCTTCAACCAGAACCAAGCCTCGGTCGATTACCTCAACACCTGCCGCCGCCTGTGCGATGGCCTTGGGGTCGGGGACATCATCAACGCAGACTTGATTGCCCGTGCAGACAACAACCGCGACGTCCGCGATTCTTTGGTCAGCATCGTGACCGAGACGTTCTACGCACTCAATGGACGGTTCCGTGAGAATGGCATGGAGGAAGTCAGCGGCCTGATGGCAGCCGGTGGTTGGATCGAGGGTGTATACCTCGGGACCCGCGGAATCGATGGTTCCACGGCTGACCTGCAACTGCGCATTGCAGAGCAGAAAATGACCTTGGACAACCTCATGGGCCTGCTGGACAGCTACGAATCCACGGAAGCCCTCGACCGAATGAAAGCGGCCTTGGAGCCGGTTGAGGCTGCTTTTGCAGGGGTGAAGATCACCGAGAATGCCGCCGCTGCAACGGCTGCAGAGGATGGAACGGTGGTCATCAGTGGCGGCCCGGAAGTCGAGTTTGACGACGCCACGTTGACGGCGATTTCAAATTCCGTGGCTGCAGTTCGTAACCAATACGCCCAATAATCGTAAAGCTTCTCGCCATGACTGCGATCCATCAATTTTCCCTCGCGGCGTTCTCCCTCCTGATGGTGCTCTTCAGCGCCTCTGACGCCAATGCCCAGTGCCGAACCTTTACGAAGAAGCGCTGCCTGCCCCAACTGGAGGATTACGTTCAGAACGACAACTACAATACAGCGGTGCTCATCCCTGGGGATGAAGCCGAGCTTGAGCTCACCTTTTTCGGCGACCGGGCATACCGCCTGCTGGTCTGCGGACACCCCGTTTTGGGTGACCTGACCTTCCAAGTCCTCGACAGCCGTGGCAACGGGATCTACGACAGCACGGACAAGGAGAGCAACCACTTTGACTTCCGGGTAGCCAATACGCAGCAGATGACGGTGCGTGTTCAAGTTCCCACCACGGATGCAGTCATCGAGCACGAAGGCTGCGTGAGCATCATGGTCGGCTCCAAAGGCTGACGTTCACTTCCAATGGCGTGAAACGCCCGGCCGGTCCTTTTCGGTCGGGCGTTTTTCTTGGCCTCAGCCCAGGAAGGCGTTCACCGCATCGTGAAACGTGTCCGGTTGTTCGGCATGCAGCCAATGCCCGGCGTCCAGCGACGCTTCCTGCAGGGCTGGGAAATGGGTGCGCAGCGCTTCCAGCCCCCGGCCCACCACATAATCGGACCGAGTTCCATAGATGGCGAGGGTGGGCAGATCGATCGTTCCCAAGGGGAGAAAGGCTGTCATGTCGGCCAGATGTCGGCGCAATACGGGCAGGTTGTAACGCCAACCAAATTGCTTGGATGGGGTGCGGTACAGGCCCTTGAGCAAGAATTGGCGAACGCCCGGATCGGAAATGCGGTCAGCCAGCGCGGCGTCCACCTCTCCGCGTCGCTCAAATCCGCTCAGGTCGAGGTCGGACAAGGCGTCAAATAGCGGCGTATGGTGCGGGGGATAGGCCACGGGCGCCATATCCGCGATGATCAATTGGCCGCACCGCGTCGGGTGTCGGTCTGCAAAGTGAATGATGGTCTTTCCCCCCATGCTGTGGCCCAGTAGGTGCACCCGCTCTAGACCGAGGTGATCCAAGGTGTCCAGCAGGTCCACCACCATGTCCGGATAGCCATGGCTCGGGTGGTGTGGACTGCGTCCATGGTTGCGCTGGTCCATGGCGATGACCGGGCGGTGCTCCGCCCAACGCGTCCCGAGGGTTTGCCAATTGTCGCAAGATCCCAAGAGCCCATGTAGGATGACCAGGGGAACTTCAGGGGAAGCGCTGGGGTCTGGGCCAAGAATGCGGTGAAACAGAACCATGTTAGGCCTTGGGACGCAGGGCTTCCTTGTATTGACCCACCGTGTTTTGGAGGCCGAGATACAGGGCGTCTGAAATGAGGGCATGACCGATGGAGACCTCCTCGAGGGGGTGCACGGCCAAAGCGAAGTCGGCCAGGTTGTCCAAGTTGAGGTCGTGTCCGGCATTGACGCCGAGCCCGGCTTCGTGGGCCACCTTGGCTGCCGCAGCGAATGGAGTTGCCGCCGATGGATCGCCTTGGGCATGGGCCACGGCAAAGGCCTCGGTGTACAATTCAATCCGGTCGGCACCGAGGTTCGCCGCTGCGCGGATGCGCGCTGCATCGGTCTCGATGAACAGGCTGGTTCGGATGCCGACCTCACGGAAACGGGCCAAAACGGGCCGGAGGAGATCGCCGTGTGCCAGTGTGTCCCAGCCGGCATTGGAAGTCAAGGCATCCGGGGGGTCGGGCACCAGTGTCACTTGATCGGGACGAACGTCCAAAACGAGCTGAATGAAGTCCTCCGAAGGGTAGCCTTCGATGTTGAATTCGGTGTGTACCACGGGCCGCAAGGCGCGCACATCGTCATACGTGATGTGGCGGGCATCGGGCCTCGGATGGACGGTGATGCCGTCGGCTCCCCAGCGCTGGAGGTGCTCGGCGGCACCGATGGGACAAGGGACCGATCCACCCCGGGCATTGCGGAGGGTGGCAATCTTGTTGACGTTCACGCTCAAACGCGTGGGGAAAGTTTCCATGGACGAGAGGAGGTTGGACTTCCTGTGGTCGGCTAATTTCGCAAAAGACCCGACCATTCGGGCCAAAACGTCCACCATGCACGCAGGCAGCATCACGAATTCCGAGCTCATCCCCCTCGACCCGGGTGACACCCTCGAAAAAGCGCTCCGCGCCATGGACGAGCTCAAGGTGGAACACCTGCCCGTCGTGGCGGAAAACCACTACCTCGGTCTGGTGGCGGAAGACCACCTGCTCGATCAGGAAGGGGAGGTGACGTTTCTGACCAATGTCCAACTCATGCCGGTGGCCATCGCGTCTGGCCAGCACTTCCTTGAAGTGGTGGACGTCCTTTGCGAGGCGGATGTGAGTGTGGTTCCAGTGGTGGACGACGGCGTGTACAAGGGTTGCATTGACCGCGCCCACTTGTGGAGGGCATTCCACCACAGCCTGACGCCGTATAGCGAAGGCAGCATTCTCACCTTGGAGATGCCTTGGCAGGATTACAGCTTGGCGCAGGTGTCCCACCGCGTGGAAAGCGAAGGGGTCAAGATTTTGCAGGTGCTCGTGAGCGACGGCGCACAGCCGGACCATGCTGAAGTCGCGTTGCGCCTGTCTTCTCGTAACATCGAAGGTCTGATTGACTCGTTGCGCCGACATGGGTACGGTGTGAGCGCATTCTATCGGGCAGAGGAATACGCCGAAGACATGAAAAAGCGCATGGACGCTTTCATGCGTTACATGAATATCTGACCATGACCGCCAACCACGCCGTCCGTTCTGCACTGCTCCACGCCAAGGTGGTGGACGCTGCCGCATGGCCCAGCATTCGAAGTGTCCTCGATGTCCTTCTGGCCAAAGGGGTCTCCCTGCAGGCGACGCCGGCCTTTTTGAGCCTCACGCAAGGGCAAGAGGGGCTGCCCGCTTTGAAAGAATGGCAGGCTGGACATGGGGAGAGGCCCGACATGATCTTGTCTTTCGGGGGCGATGGCACCGTGTTGGACACGGCGGCCCTGCCGGGCTTGGACAATGTGCCCGTGCTGGGCATCAACACGGGGCGTCTTGGGTTCCTGTCGCATCTGCCGGCGAAAGGGGCATCCGAAGCCATGGTGGACATTCTGGAGGGCAAGTATGTGGTGGATGAACGCGACATGCTGGAAGTATCCTGTGAGGGCATGGAGCTGGAAGGCGGCGGTTTGGCCCTCAACGAGGTGACCATTCACCGAAGGGACGTGGCCAGCATGATCCGCATTTCCGTTCAGCGCGACGGCAGCTTCGTCAACCGCTACTGGGCAGACGGCTTGATTGTGTCCACTGCCACGGGGTCCACGGCATACAGCCTGAGTTGTGGAGGCCCCATCGTGCACCCGGACAGCCAGGCCATTGTGCTCAACCCGGTGGCCCCGCACAACCTCAATGACCGACCGTTGGTGATACCCAGTGAAGGCACCCTGGACATCCAAGCCGAAGGACGCGATGACCACCTCGTCCTCACCTTGGACACGCGGTCCCACATCCTTCCGGCTCCGGCCCGGTTCACGGTGCGCAAGGCCGACCGGCCTTTCTTGCTGGTGGGCTTGCCTGGCGGAGAATTCATTGAAACCGTCCGGAGGAAACTGCACCTCGGACTCGATGGCCGCGAGGGGCCGTCCAATGCATCAGCACACGAAAACCGGCCCGGTGAGCGTTGAATTCACCTCCCAGCCCATGTCTTCCGCACTCCGCCTCGTTTTGTTGTCCGCCGCCTTGGCCATCCTGGCGCCAGCTGCTGCTCAGCGGAAATTTGAGCAGAGCAAGACCATGGGATTCTCGTTCGGCACGGGGTATTACCTCGGAGAGCTGAACCCCACGGGGCATTTCCAAGGCCGGCTCCAGCCTGGGTTTGGCGGGTTCATGCGCTTCAACATGACCCGGAGATTTGGCGTGCGTGCGGCAGTGAACCAGACCCGGCTGCTGTATTACGATGCGGATGCCCAAGATCCTTGGATTGCCAACCGCAACCTGCACTTCCGCAATGCCATCACGGAAGGGTCCGTTGTGGCGGAATTCAACTACTCGCGGTACCAGATCGGGAACACGAAGGACCGCTTCACGGGCTACTTGTTCGCGGGTCTGTCACTCTACAGCCACATGCCGCAGGCCGAAATCGACGGCATCTGGTACGATTTGCAGCCCCTCGGCACGGAGGGGCAAGGAACCAGTGCGGGTGGAGACCGATACGCCACCACCGGTTTTGCGGTGCCTTTCGGATTCGGTTTCAAATGGAACCTCGGCCACTTTTCTGCGCTCAATATCGAGTGGGGCATGCGCCGCACATGGAGCGACCACATCGACGATGTGGCCGGTTACTACGCCAGCTTGGCGGTGTTGGAGGAAGAGGCCGGGCCATTGTCGGAGCTGCTGAGTGAGGAGCGCATTGAAGCCGAGGGCGACCTCGAAGACCCCGTTGGACAGATGCGGGGATACAATGGACTGGATGACCGTTTTGCGGTGGTCCAGGTGTCCCTCACGTTCCGCATCGATAAGTCGCCCAACACGTGCTGGGATTGAACCCCGTCCCCGACTTGGGTGAGAAGAGGTGAAAAACTCCCAATCCTTGGCGTGAAACGCCGCGCTACCTTGCAGTTCACGCGCATTCGATTCACTTTCGCCTCCATCTGACCGACAGGTCATTCCCATGGTCGACACCACAGCTCAAGCCAACTCCCTGCCGCGCCACGTTGCGGTCATCATGGATGGCAACGGCCGCTGGGCCCGAGAGCGTGGTGAGGACCGGATTTTCGGACATGCCCATGGGGTGGAAAGCGTGCGGTCTGTGGTCCGTGCCGCCGGAGAGTTGGGGGTCGAATACCTGACCCTGTACGCGTTCAGCACGGAGAATTGGTCCCGCCCCCAAGCCGAAATCAATGCCCTGATGGAATTGCTGGTGGAGAGCCTGGCGGGGGAGGTGGATGAATTGGCCCGGAAAGGGGTTCGGCTCCGGTCGACCGGAGCGTTGGACAGCCTGCCCGACGCCTGCCGCGCAGCGTTGCGTGACGTGGAGGAGCGCACGGCCCACTGCACCGGATTGACCTTGATCCTGGCCCTGAGTTACAGCGGTCGTTGGGAATTGACGGAGGCGGTGCGCAGCATTGTCCGCGCCGGAACGCCCGAGGTGGACATCACGGAAGAGACGGTTCGTGCCCACATGGGGCTGCCCGATGTGCCGGATCCGGAGCTCCTCATTCGCACCAGTGGGGAGCAGCGGCTCAGCAATTTCCTGTTGTGGCAGTTGGCCTATGCCGAGCTGCATTTCACCACGGTCATGTGGCCGGATTTCCGGGAAGACCATTTCCGGGCGGCTGTGCATGAATTCCGAGGCCGGGAGCGCCGTTTTGGCCGGACCGGTGACCAATTGCGTCAGGCACAAGCCGGCGCGGAGAGCCCTGCCCCATGAAGAACTTGTCCCACACCCTGTTGAGCGCTTGCCTGTTGTGGTGCGGAACCCTGTGGGCCCAACCGGGGGAATCCACAGTGGACCTCAAGGTGCCGTCCGAGTATCGCATCGCAGGCATCACGGTTCTCGGCGCGGACTACACCGACATTCAAGCCATCAAGCTGTTCAGCGGCCTGCAGGTGGGCGATGAGGTCCTGATCCCCGGCGACCGCCTGAGCGAGGCGGTGCGCAACCTCTGGGACCAACGTCTGTTCAGCGATGTGGCCATCGAGTTGGGTGAACGCCGGGGGGGCGATGTCTACCTCGTCATCCGGGTGGAAGAAATGCCGCGCCTCACCCAGTACGGGTTCAGCGGTGTCAAGCGGGGTGAACAGGAGACCCTTCGCGGCAAACTCGACCTCGTGCGCGGCCAGATCGTCAACGAGAACCTCAAGGTCACGACCCGCCGCATCCTCCAAGACCACTTCATCGAAAAGGGGTATTTCGACGCCAAGGTGACGGTCACCAGCACGCGCGACACCCTGCTCGAAAACGCGTCCAGGGTAGACATCGCCATCGACAAGGGCAACAAGGTCAAAGTGGGCGAAATCCGCATCGCTGGGGCAGAGGCTTTGGAAGCCAAAGCGCTCAAGCGGAAGATGCGCAACGTCAAGGAGCGGGCGTGGTGGCGGATTTTCAAGGCCTCGAAATTCCTGGAGGAAGAATTCAACGCAGACATCGAGGGCGTCGTCGCTTACTACCGGGAAAAGGGATACCGGAATGCCCGCGTGACGCAGGACAGCCTCTTCCGCACGGCGGAAGGCGATCTGGGGATCGCCGTGCGGGTGGAGGAAGGCGGCCAATTCCACTTGCGCGAGATCACCTTCACCGGCAACACCAAGTACACCACGGGCCAGCTCGATAGCTTGCTGGGCCTCAAGCGCGGGGATCTGTACGATGTCGCCGAGTTGGAGAAGCGGCTCTTCATGAACCCGAAGGGCATTGACCTCAGCACGCTATACAGCGACGATGGCTACTTGACTTTCCAGGCCATCCCTGTAGAGGTCCGTGCCGAGAACGACAGCATCGACCTTGAAATCCGCCTCGTCGAGGGCAAGCAGTTCCGCATCGGCCGGGTCGATGTTCGCGGCAACACCAAGACGAGCGACCACGTCATTCGGCGGGAAATCCGCACCATGCCGGGCGACCTGTTCAGCCGGACGGACGTGATCCGGACGCAACGCGAGCTCAACCAGCTGAACTATTTCAACCCCGAGGCCTTCGGGATCAACCCGGTTCAGAATCCGGAGGATGGCACAGTCGACATCGAGTACGTCGTCGAGGAGAAGCCCACGGACCAGATCGAGCTGCAAGGCGGCTGGGGCGGGGGCCGCATTGTCGGTTCATTGGGCGTCACCTTCAACAACTTCGCTGTCGGCAAGGCTTTCAAGAAAGGGGCGTGGCGCCCCGTGCCGATGGGCGACGGCCAACGGGTGAGCGTCCGGGCCCAGTCCAATGGCCTGTTCTTCCAGAGCTACAACGTCAGCTTCACCGAGCCCTGGCTGGGAGGCAAGAAGCCCAATGCGCTGACGGTGGCCGCTTGGCGCTCCATCCAATCCAACAACCAGCCGAAGCGCGTCGAAGGCGAAGACAATCCGCTGCGCCAAACGCTGATGATCACGGGGGTGTCCGCCTCCATTGGGCAGCGTTGGAACAAGCCGGACGACTGGTTCACGGTCAATGCGGGCCTCAGCTATCAGCACTTCGACTTCGACCAGTACAACAGTGGCCTCTTCAGCTTCACGGATGGCCAGTCCAACAACATCGCGCTCAACCTCATTGTCAGCCGGAACTCGGTGAGCGATCCGATTTTCCCGGTGTGGGGATCGGAAGTGCGGCTCAGTGTCAAGGCGACCCCGCCGTACAGCCTGTTCCAACCCGACAAGGTGTGGACCGGCCTCAGCGACCAGGAGCGCTTCCGTTTCGTGGAGTACCACAAATGGAAGTTTGTCGCCAACTGGTACACTCCCCTCACCACGGGCGGCGGCGAAAACCCGAAATCGCTGGTGCTGCGCACCTACTTCGGAGGCGGCATCATCGGACAGTACAACCGCCAGATCGGCCTGTCCCCATTCGAGCGCTTCTACCTCGGCGGGGTGTTCCTGAGCGGCTTCGTCCTCGACGGTCGGGAAATCATCTCCCTGCGGGGCTACGACAACCTGTCCCTCACTGCGCCGGACCAGAACACCGGCGCGGGCGCCATTGCCAAGTACGGCGCCGAGCTGCGGTACCCGTTGAGCACAAATCCGAGTGCCACCATCTACACCATGGCCTTCCTCGAGGCGGGCAACACATGGGAGACTGGAGACGGGTTTGATCCGTTTGACGTCTATCGCTCCGGCGGCATCGGCATGCGCATTTTCCTACCGATGTTCGGCTTGCTGGGTCTGGACTACGGATGGCGTTTCGATGACGTTCCCTCCGTGCCGTCGATGGCTCGGGGACAATTCCACTTCTCCCTTGGCATGAACATTGGTGATTTGTAAGCGCACGTGCGATTCTCCCCTTTATGTCCGTTGTGCCCACGAACCCGCTTATTTTCGCCACCTCCAACACCATGCGTCTCCTTCGCTACCTGCTTCCCCTCGCCCTGCTGTTCGGCCCGCTCCAAGCGGCCGCGCAGAAGTATGCCTATGTAGACACCGATTACATTCTCCAGCACCTGCCGGAATATGCCGAAGCACAGAAGGAATTGAACAGCCTGGCCAAGGATTGGCTCGACGAGATTGAAGAGAAGTACGACGCGGCCAACCAGCTCGAGGTGGCCTACCGTGCGGAGCGGGTATTGCTGACGCCTGAAATGCGGAGAAAGCGGGAGGATGAGATTGCGGGCAAGCGCAGCGAAGCGACCGACATGCAGAAGGCCAAGTTTGGTGTCGAAGGGGAGCTTTTCCAGAAGCGCCAAGAATTGATCCAGCCCATCCAGGAGCAACTCTTCACGGCGTTGAAGGACTTGGCCAGCCAGCGCCAGTATATGGTGATCTTCGACAAGGCCAAGGACTCCAACATGTTGTACACCAACCCGAAGTATGACGTGTCCGACCGCATCATCAAAGAGCTGGGGTACAAGCCCGGCGAAATCGTGGGCGGTGACGAAGAGAATGCCGGTGAGGAAGGTGGAAAGAGCCTGCAGGACCGCATGAACGACACCCTCGACAAAGGGAAAGACAAACTCAACGACCGCAAGGAGCAGGTCATCAACCGGGCCAAATCCGGCATCAAAGGCGAAGGCGGACGCCCACGGCAGTAAGCCACACGCCAACCAAAGACGACGATTCACATCATGAAAGTTCAATTCACCCTCGGCCTCTTCCTGGCCGCTCTCCTGTTCTCCGCACCGCTCTCCGCACAAGTCAAGGAGGCGCGCTTTGGACACATCGACACGCAGTCCCTTCTCGAATCCATGCCGGAGCGCAACAGCATCCAAACGGAGATCGAAGGGGCCGCTGCCCAATACGAGCAGGAAATCGTCCGCATGCAAGGCGACTTGGAAGCCAAGGTGGCCGAGTACCAGCAGAAAGCCGAGTCTTGGCCCGCTGCCATCCGCGCTCAGAAGGAGCAGGAGATCACACAGGATCAGCAGGGTCTCGAACAGTTCTATGGCACGGTTCAACAAGAGCTCGCCATGCTGGAGCAGAACTTGTTGGAGCCCATGATCCAGCGTGCCCGGAAGGCCATCGAAGAGGTTGGTGCCGAGGAAGGCTTCACCTACATATTCGACACCTCCGCTGGGGCCACGGTCTACAACGGAGGAGAGGATGTCCTCGTCCTCGTCAAGGCCAAGCTTGGCCTCTAAATCCCCCATTGGGGTTTTTGATTCCGGCATCGGCGGCCTGACGGTGGCCCATGCCATTTCGCGGGCCATGCCCGCGGAGCCGATCTCCTATTTCGGGGACACGGCTCACATGCCGTACGGTGACCGCTCGCCAGAGTTGGTGCAGTCGTGGTCCGTCCGCATTGCCGAGCACCTCGTTTCCAACGGTTGCAAGGCCATTGTCATCGCGTGCAATTCCGCGTCGGCTACGGCGGCTGAGGCAGTCCGAGACGCTGTGGGTCCTGCCGTGCCTGTCATCGACGTCATCACGCCTGTGGCGGCCCAAGTGGCCGCGGGAGAAGCGCGCCGCATTGGCGTCATCGGAACCCGGGCCACCGTGGGCTCCGGAGTGTATGGTCGTTGCTTGAGGGACGCCATGGCGCACCAACTTGGCGGGGCTTCAGGCCGGTCGGTGGAAGAATGGGCCACCCCTCTGCTGGCCCCCCTCATCGAGGAGGGCTGGCACGAGCATGCGCTGATGGAGCCCGTCATTGCAGCCTACTTGGAGGCAGCCGGCTGGTCAGCGGACAAGCTGGATGCCCTGATTCCGGGTTGCACCCATTACCCGCTGGCGCTCGACGCCTTGCGCAAAGTGCTGGGTCCGGGAGTGGAGTTGGTGAATGGCCCCGACATTGTGGCCGCGGCCGTGGCGCAACGGCTGGCAGATTCCGGTCTGCTGTCCACCTCAGGTTCAACCACCCACCATCGGTTTGCGGTCAGTGATTTGACGCCCTCTTTTGCTGATTCCGCGCGCCGTTTCTTCGGGTCAGGCATCCAGTTGGATCGGGACGCGCTGTGGGACTGAGCGCCCTTCCGCTCGACAGGGGTTTCAGCAGTCTTCTGGAGCCTCCTCGAACCATTTGGCATACTGGCGGTAGCGAATGGCCGTTTTCATCAGATGCTCCCGCAGTGCAGGGTCCACTTTTTTGACGCGTTTGGCGGGCACACCGGCCCACAGGTCCCCATCTTCAATCTCCGTCCCCTCCAGGACGACGGCTCCCGCCGCCACCACGGCATGGCGGCCGACCACGGCACGGTCCATCACGATGGCGCCCATTCCAATCAAGGCGCCTTCTTGAACGGTGCATCCGTGGACGATGGCGTTGTGTCCGATGCTGGCCCCGTCGCCAATCCGGCAGTCGGTTTTTTCGAAAGTCCCGTGCAGGACCGCTCCGTCTTGGATGTTGACGCGATCCCCGATTCGGATTGCGCAGACATCTCCGCGGACAATGGCACCAAACCAAATGCTGCAGTCCTTTCCGGTGCGCACGTCGCCCACCACCGTGCAATTGGGGGCGAGCCAGGTATTGTCGCCGAATTGCGGGGATTGGCCGCGGACAGGGAGGAGCACAGGTTGGGGGGTCGGGGAATCCATGGACGCAAAGTTGGGCTGTTCGGCGCCATTAGGCGGACAGGGTAAAAAGGGAGTCGGCCTGGGCCCCATCCGCGTGGGGTCGGCGCAAGGCGATGGCGCGGGCGAGGTGGTGGACGTCGATGTCGCGATCGCCGTCGAGATCGGCCAGGGTCCGTGAGAGCCGAAGAATCCGTCCGTGGGCCCGGGCGCTGAGCCCCAGAGACTCGGTGGCCCGGGTCAACAGAGCCCTCCCGTTCGATTGGAGTGGCGCCAACCGGTGCACGTCTTCGCCGGTGAGGCGGGCATTGGATACGCCTTGGGGGTTGCGGGCCTGTTGGACGGCGCGGGCGGCAAATGCGCGGGATTGCCAGTCTCGGGCCCGTTCCAGCCGACGCCGTTCTTCTTCGCGCCCTGCAGCGCCAGCCGTTGGCAGCAGTTCGGCTGCACGTACCGGCGTCATGTGGAGGTGGATGTCGATGCGGTCCAACAGGGGCCCACTGATGCGGTCGAGGTAGCGGCGGCGGGCATGTTGGCTGCAGGTGCACCGCTGTCGGAGTGCAGGGTCCGGTGAGTATCGGCCGCAGGGGCAGGGGTTCATGGCGGCAATGAGTTGGAAGTCCGCCGGGAACACGACGGTGGCGCGGGCCCGGCTCACCGTCATTTGGCGGGACTCGAGGGGCTGGCGCAGCACCTCCAGTACATGACGGGGCATTTCCGGAAGTTCGTCGAGGAAGAGGACCCCCGCATGGGCGAGGCTGATCTCGCCGGGCCGCGGATCGGACCCCCCACCGACGAGGGCCACATCGGAAACCGTGTGGTGCGGGCTTCGAAAGGGCCGTTCCAACACCACCTCTCCGATGCGGTCTGACCGGTTTGCCACCGAGTGGATGCGGTTGACGGCAATGGCCTCATCGACGTCGAGCGGCGGCAACAATCCGACCATGGCCCGCGCCAGCATGGTCTTGCCGGCACCGGGGGGGCCTACCATGCAGACATTGTGCCCCCCGGCTGCGGCTGCGGCCATTGCTTCCACGGCTTGTTCCTGGCCGCGAATGGTGGCCAGAGGGGCCAGGGAGCTGTTGGCTTGGGCAGCCATGAGCCCGGCGAGGTCGCGCTGCAGGCGTGGGATGGGAGCGCCTCCAGTGAGGTGGTCGAGAACGTCCGACAGATGGGTGGCGGGATGGACAGAAACGTCGGGCAGGAGGGCCGCTTCAGCCGCGGAGTCGCTGGGCAGCAGGACCCCATCGAAGTCCTTGGCAATCTGGGCGAGCGCGAGGGCACCTCGGACTGGGCGAAGCGCACCATCGAGCGCGAGTTCTCCCATGCACAGCAAGCGGCCCAATGGTGCGGGGTCAATCTGCTCGGAGGCAGCGAGAATGCCCAGTGCGAGGGGAAGGTCGTAGGCCGCGCCTTCCTTTCGAAGTCCGGCGGGGGCGAGGTTGATGGTGATGCCTTTGCCGGGCCACCGGAACCCGAGGTGTTCGATGGCGCTTTTGATGCGCTGCTGGCTCTCCCGCACGGCGCTGTCCGGCAAGCCCACCATCAGAAAGTGAATGCCACGGTCTACGCGGACCTCCACGGTGACGGGCACGGCTTCGACGCCCCGGAGGGCGGCCGCATGCAATCGGACCAGCACCGGGTTCAGGCGCAGTGCGCCTCGATGTGGTCGATGAAGGCGTGGATGCACTTGATGTGCACCTCTTGAATGCGGTCCGCATAGCCGGACCAAGGAACGCGGACTTCCACGTCGCACAGTTCGGCGAGCGCGCCACCATCCTTGCCCGTCAGTCCGACCACGGTCATGCCGGCGCGCCGCGCAGCCTCGGCAGCCCGCACCACATTGGGGGAGTTTCCAGAAGTGGAAATGGCGAGCAGCACATCCCCAGAACGGCCCATGGCTTCTACAAACCGCGAAAACACGAACTCGTAGCCGTGGTCATTGCCGACGCAGCTCAAGTGCGACGGGTCGGAAATGGAGAGGGCAGGCAAGGCCTTTCGGTCTTCGCGGTAGCGTCCGGAGAGCTCCTCCGCGAAGTGCATGGCATCGCACATGGAGCCTCCATTGCCACAGGAAATCACCTTGCCACCCGACAAGATGCTCGACGCCATGGCCTCCGCCGCCTCCGCCACCGCATTCAATCCTTGGGGGTCGGACATGAAGGCGTTCAGGACCTCTTGGGCCTGGTCGAAATGTTCACGGAGGCGTTGGGTGTGTTCCATGCCGGAAAGGTGCGCGGTGCAAGCTACGGACCGACCCGCGATGTGCGAACGTCGGCCTTGCGCTTGTCGGCGTTCATTTCCCCGCCTCGAAGCGGGCGTAGTTCTCGTCGAGGAAGTCGATGAATTTCTGCGGGTCCGGGTCGTAGCCGACGCCATCCCCCAGCGCTTCCCCGTCGTGGTCAATCATGACGTAGAAGGGCTGGGCATTGGTGCCGAACCGCGAGGCCTGCAGGTAGGTCCACTTGTTGCCGACCGTGCGGATCCGGAAGTCCTTTCCGCCGAATTCCTCCACCCGCTGCTCGTCTTCCGGCAAGGCCTTGCGCTCGTCGACGTAGAGCGACACGAGCACGGCCTTCTCGGTGAGGTACTCGGCCACCGTCGCATCGGGCCAGACCTGCTCCTCCATCTTCCGGCAGTTCACGCAGGCCCACCCGGTGAAGTCGAGGATCATCGGTTTGCCCTCCGCGCGGGCGGCGGCGAGGCCTTCCTCATAATCGCGGAACCGGGCTTCGATGTGGCCGGAGGCGTGCCCGTCCGAGGAGCCACCAGAGGCGCCGACGGAGCCGCTGCTTTCGGAGTAGAACATGGGCGGAGGGAAGCCGGCGATGATCTTGAGTGGGGCGCCCCACAGGCCGGGCATCATGTAGATGGCGAGCACGAGGAACACGGTGCCGAGTCCCCAGCGGCCGACGCTCATGCGCTCCAGCTTGCTGTCGTGGGGGAAGCGCAGTCCACCGTAGAGGTAGATGGCAATGCACAGGGCGACCGCAATCCAGATGGCGATGAAGAGCTCCCGTTTGAGCAAACCGAGTTGCAAGACGAGGTCGGCGTTGCTCAGGAACTTGAAGGCGAAGCCAATTTCCAACAGGCCGAGCACCACCTTAACGCTGGTCAGCCATCCGCCGCTTTGGGGCAGCGAGTTGAGCCAGCCCGGGAAGGCGCTGAACAGGGCAAAGGGAATGGCGAGGGCCAACGAGAAGCCGAACATGACCGCGATGGGTCCGCCGAAGTCTCCCGTAGCGGCGCCGGCCAACGCACTGCCCACCAGCGGGCCGGTGCAGCTGAAGCTGACGATGGCGAGCGTGGCGGCCATGAAAAAGATGCCGATCAGGCCACCGCGGTCCGCTTGTGCGTCGACCTTGTTGGCCCAGCTGTTGGGCAGCTGGATTTCGAAGGCGCCGAGGAAGCTCACCCCAAACACGACGAGCAACAGGAACAGGAAGAGGTTGAAGTAGGGATCCGTGGAGATCAAGTTCAATACGTCCACCCCGAACACCGCCGTCAGCAGCAGGCCAAGCCCGGTGTAAATGAAGATGATGCTGGCGCCGTAGATGAGGGCGTTGCGGATGCCTTCCGCGCGGGTTTTGCTCTGCTTGGTGAAGAAGCTCACCGTCATCGGAATCAGGGGGAACACACACGGCGTGAACAGCGCCGCAAAGCCGAGGCCCATGCCGAGCAGGAACAGGACGAACAGCCCGTCGCCCATTTCCATGTCCTCCTCCGCTTCCGCCACCGTTCCGGCGTCACCGGGGCAGAGCTCGGGAACCGCCTCCGTGCGGGCATCGTCCAAGGCGAGGTAGAACTCGACATCCGGCGGGAAGATGCACTTCGTGTCGTCGCACGTCATGTAGGTCAGCAGGCCGTCGATTGTCTCGGGACGGTCTCCGGTCCAGCTCACGTCAAGCGCCCAGCGAACGGTGCCCTCGAACGACTTGACGTCCTTGTCGAAGTTGGGGTCGTAATGGACCTCCGGTGTGCATTCCCGCAGGTCTCCCACTTCCACGCCTTCGGTGGCGATGGAGAAGGCGGTGGGAATTGGGCCGTCCAGCGGATCGTTGTCGTGGCTGTAGACATGCCAGCCTTCCTCGATGACGGCCGTGGCGACGATGGTGGCCGCATTGTCCTCACCGGCGTACAGGGCGATGTCCCATTGAACCGGGTCGTAGATGCCCATCGGGGCCTCGTCCTCGGCGGCGTCCATCCCGAACACACCGCCATCGTCGCCATGGCTTCCGCCGTGGTGGCCGCCGCAAAAGTCGGGCTTGGCGCTTTCCGGCTGAATGTCGGCGAGGGCGATGTCAAAGTCGACGTCTTCCGGCGGCAAGCACTTGCTCTCGTCGCAGACCATGAAGGTCAGGTAGCCCTTGATCGACTCCGGAATGGCGCCCGGGAAAGACACCGTATGCACCCAGTGGACGTCCTCCTCGAAGAAGAGCAGGTCCAGCATGAAGTTGGGGTCGTACTCGAGGATGGGCTCGCACTCCGCGGCGGCCGTGTCCGCCGTTTGTACGCCCTCGGTCTCGATGGTGAACGAGGTGGGAATCGGCCCGTCGAAGGGGTTCAGGAATTGGCTGTAGACGTGCCAGCCGGGCTCGACCGTGGCGTGGAAATCGAGGTCGAGGGTGCCGTCTCCGTTGTCATACAGGGCGAAGTCCCACTCCACCGGATCGTGGATCTGGGCCATGGACGGGACGGTCGCTCCGAAGGTGAGGAGCAGGGCGAAGAGGAAATGCAGGGGCTTCACGGGCACGTTGCTTTGCGAGCGGAAAGATAATGCCGCACGGGCGGCTGTCCTCGGCACAGTGCGCCAACGCATGTCAAGTCCGCCGGGCGCTCAGAGGGCAATCTCCTGGCCCGGTTCCAGACCGAATCGGCGGCGGAACCATCCCGTGCCGAGGTAGACCAGCGGGGTGTCCATGGCGGCCACGAGCACCTTGAAGCCGAATCCATTCGCCAGAAGTGCACCGAAAAGGGCCCACTCGATTTCGCCCACGCTGCAGAGCAACACGAGCACCACCACGGTATCCACCAACTGGGACGGGATGGTCGAGAAGTTGTTGCGGAGCCACAGCTGGCGGCCCCCGGTGCGCATTTTCCAGAAGTGGAAGATGCGGACGTCCAGGAATTGGGCGATGAGGTAGGCGGCCATGGACGCCCCCACGGCGAGGACGGTTTGTCCGAACACGTGGTCGAATTCGCCGTCGGTCACCGGAGACCAGGCTGTGGCGGGTGCGGCACCGGCCAAGGTGATCACCACGAGCGTCAGGATGGAGGCCGCAAGTCCGCCTTTGACGACATCATCGGCCCGCTTCCGCCCGTAGATCTCGCTGATCAGGTCGGTGACGAGAAACGTCAAGGGATAGGGCAACAGGCCCACGCTCGCCTCAAAGGTGTAGTCGAGGCCGGGCAGGGTCCAGGCAAAGAACTTCCGGAACGCGAGGTTGCACGTGACCAGGCTTGCCACGAACATGGCGGCCAGCAAGAGGTACAGGCCCAACGCAAATTCACGGTCCTTCTCTGAGGTGGGACGGAGCGGTGCTGCGAGGGTGGGGGCGTCCTTCGGGGTCATGGCGCGGCAAAATTAGGCAGGCGTCCAAGTCAGGGACAGCGTTCGGATGGCAGATCCAGTGTTGGGCAAGGCCGCCCTCCGGTCGATGCGGTGCCCCACCAGCCAGGCGGCTCGGCCATCGGACTGCGTTAAGAGGAGGGCCTGCTTCCTGAGGGCGTGGTCTACTCCTCGCTGGGTCAGGATGTCCGAGACGCTCTGGCTGCCCGTCATCCCCAGCGGCTCCAGTCGGTCTCCCGGCATCCAGGGGCGCAGGGTGAGGGGCAATCGCAGGGCATCGAGGTCCAATTGGGCCGTCCGATCCCGTGGGTCCAAGGTGTCGGTTCCCTCTTCCACGGACCAGGCGAGCGTGCCGAGCGGCGTGTGGATGGCGCCCGCTCCTTCTTCGGGGTGCCACGACCAGCTGGCTGCGAAATCGGCCGGCTCCGAGATGCAGACCAGGGCGTGGCGTTCGCGCACCACCCGACAGGCCCCGTGCCGGGCCTCCTTGCCGACTTTGGTATCGGGTTGGCTCAGGTGGACCAGTTCTTCCAATCGGGCAGGTGGCCAGGACCAGTTTGAAGCCCATCGGGCCAGCATCCACCTTGGAGACGGCGCTTGGTGCACCGCATCGAGGGGCAACTTGTTGGGCGGGCCGGCGAGGGCGTCGAGCCGCGCATCCGTGGCCGCAGACCATTCGCTGGCGAGTGTGGCATTCCGGACAAGGCCACTTTCCCAGCCGAGCCGCAGATCATCGAGCAAAGGGAGCAGTTCGTGGCGAACGCGGTTGCGTAAATGGGCAGGGTCGGCATTGCTCGGGTCTTCGCGCCAAGCGTGGCGTTGGCTTTTCATCCATTGAAGAAGCACATCCCGGGACAGTCCCAGGAAGGGGCGCCCCAAGGCGTGTCCGCGCTCCGCGCTCCACGACGCCATGCCGGCCCACGCGTCCATGCGGCTGCCTCGCAGCCAATGAAGCAATCGGGTCTCGCGCTGGTCGTCGGCATGGTGCGCGGTCAGGAGGATTCCATCGGGACCGACCTGTTCTGACATCCATTGGTAACGGCCTGCACGGGAAGCGGCTTCGAGACCCTGTCCGCGATCGGCTGCAGTTTGGCGGAGCCCCTCGATCCGATGCCCTGTGAATGGTAGGCCCAAGGCCTTCGCCNCTTGCTCCACAAAGACATGGTCTGCATCGGATTCCGGGCGCAGCCCATGGTCGACATGCAGCACGTGCAATGGGCCATGCACCGCATTTGCGGCGTGCAGCAAGGCCATGGAGTCCAGACCACCTGACACCGCGAGGTGCACCTGTTGATCCGGCGCCACCTCGTGGTCGTCGAGCCATTGGCGCACGGCGCGTTCTGGAGTGGATTCAGCCGACATCGCCGTCCAAGGTCGTGGATTCCGATTCGACGGCGTGAAGGGCTTGGAGGACGGCCCGGGCCTTGAGTTGCGTCTCCGCCCATTCGGATTCGGCTTGGGCCATCGCCGTAATGGCACCCCCGACATGGACGCTCCACCGTCCGGTACTGCGGTTGGCCAATGCCGTTCGAATCACCACGTTGAGGTCGAAGTCTCCCACACCACCGAGGCCATCCGGGTCGGCCCATCCCAGCGCGCCGGAATACAGGCCGCGTCGGACAGGCTCCACCTCGGCGGTGATTTCCATCGCCCGGATTTTGGGCGCCCCCGTCATGCTCCCCATGGGGAAGGCCGCTCGCAGGATGTGCGCAAAGCCACAGTCCTCGCGTACCGTGCAGGTCACGGTTGAAATCATCTGGTGCACGTTCCGAAAGCTGTGGATGCCGCACAACTCTTCGACCTCCACAGTCGCAGGCTGGGCGACTTGGCTGAGGTCGTTCCGCACCAGGTCGGTGATCATGACATTTTCCGCGCGCTCCTTCGGGTCGGTCCGCAGCGCTTCCGCCATCGCGGCATCGCGCGCCGTATCCGCATGGCGGGGGGCGGTTCCCTTAATAGGTTGGCTNATGAGCCGGTCGCCTTCGCGGCGCAGGAACCGCTCGGGACTGGCGCAGAGGATGTCCACACCGTTCCAGTGCAGGCGGGCAGAAAACGGGGCGGATGTCCGGGTTGTCAATCGGTCGAATGCTGCGTCCGGAAACCAGCCTTGGGGCAGGGAACCGTGGATCTCCCGACACAGGTTCAATTCATAGATGTCGCCGCGTTGGATGTGGCCGTGAACGGTGGCAAACGCGTCGAGGTAGGTGGGGTGGGCCAGTCCACTTTGTCCGACCACCGGTTGGCCATCCGGCATGTCGGCAGCGGTGCGCACTGTACGGAGGGCCACTTCCATTTTCTGCTGAAGCGCAGAACCGGGTTGGACCAACCAATCGAGGTGGGCATCCGGCCCGACTCCGTCAAAGGCCACCACGCCGGTCGGCTCCACCCAATGTGCGACGGGCAGGTGAACGGCGACCTCCGGTTGGTCGGGCAAGTCGAGCAGGGGGTGGGCCCGGAGCTGGTCATATCCGATCCAACCGAAACACCGCCCTTGGGCTTGCCCTACAAATTCAGAGATGCGGTCTTCAACGTCCGGTGCGGCGGTGGTCAGATCCAGGGTGCGGGTGACCCCTGCGATCAGGAAGCCGTGCAATCGCTCCGCACCTCCGGCCGCATCGAGCAGGAGCCATGGCCGGTCGTCGGCCAGTCCGGACAAATCCGGCAAGGGCAAGGATGGCGCGATGGTGGGCACCCTCAAAGATGGCGCCGGATCAGATGGGTCACTGCATCGGCCCAATCGTCTTTTGCATTGAGGCTCGGCACCAGGTCCAGGTGCTCACCGCCGTCTTCTTCGAAGATTTCGACGTATTCCTCACCAATCTCCACGGTGGTTTCCAGACAGTCGGCCACAAAAGCGGGGGAGAACACGAGCAGGCGCTTGTCCCCGGCCTTGGCCCGCTCCTCCACGACCTTGTCGCTGAAAGGCGTCAGCCACTTCTTGTCGAGCCGGCTCTGGAAGGCCACGGTGTAGCGGTCTTCGGGAATGCCCAGCCGTTCGACCAATGCCCGCGTCGTCGCGTAACACGTGGCCTTGTAGCAGAACTTGTTTTCCTCGTTGATCTCCGACTCGCAGCTGTGGTTCGCACAGCGCCGGTCCTCGTAGACCTTGTCCACCTGCCGCGTCGGTACGCCGTGGTAGCTGAACAGGATGTGGTCGTAGCTGTCGAGGTCGAACTTCCGCGCCCGCGCCTCGAAGCAGGAGAGGTAGCCCTCGTCGTCCCAGTATTGGCTGATCATCCGGACTTCCGGGATCACGTACCACTTGGAGATGAGTCGCATGGCCTCTTCGAGCGTGCTGCCCGTGGTGGCCGACGCGTACTGCGCATAGAGGGGCAGGATGACGATGCGGTCATAGCCGCATTGGCGCATCTCTTCGAGCACCTTGGGCATCCCGGGATTCTGATAGCGCATCGCGAAGTGCACATGCAGCTCCCCCAATTCCGGATGCTGTTCCGCCAAGGCGGTGCAGCGGGCGGCCACCTTGCGGGTCAGCTCTTGGCCGTGAAGCAGCAGCGGCGACCCTTCGTCGGTCCAGACCTTCTTGTACTCCCGCGAACTCCGAAAGCGGCGCAGCGGGGAAATGATGCCGCGCACGAGAATCTGGCGGGGCAGCCAGGGAATGTCAATGACGCGCCCGTCGGAAAGGAATTCCGTGAGATAGCGTCCCACGGCGCCAGGTCCGGGGTTGTCCGGGGTGCCGAGGTTGATGAGAAGGATGCCGGTCTTCATCGTGTGTGCTGGTGCGGTGTCGCATTGGGAACAACCCCGCCGCGACCGGGTTCGCTGTCCGGCTCAGATGTGCAGCGCGCGGTCGCCGGTGGCCGCCAGGGCGGCCTCCTTGACAGCCTCGGTGAACGTGGGGTGCGCATGGCTCATGCGGGCAATGTCCTCGGCGGAAGCGCGGTATTCCATCGCCACCACGGCCTCGGCAATCATGTCCGCAGCGCGGGGGCCGCAGATGTGCACGCCCAGAACCTCGTCGGTCTCCTGGTGGGCGAGGACCTTGACCACGCCGTCCGTATCCATGGAGGCGCGGGCACGGCCGGACGCCTTGAACGGGAAGCTGCCTGTCTTGTAGGCGATNCCGTCGGCCTTGAGTTGCTCCTCGGTCTGGCCCACGGAGGCCACTTCCGGCCACGTGTAGACCACGCCGGGGATGAGGTTGTGGTCGAGGTGCGGCTTCTGTCCGGCCATGTGCTCGACGGCGTAGATGCCTTCCTCCTCGGCCTTGTGGGCGAGCATCGCGCCCTTCACGACGTCGCCAATGGCGTAGATGTGCGGGTGGGCGGTGCGCAGGTGGCCATCCACTTCTACGCGTCCCCTGTCGTCGAGGGCGATGCCGGCCTTGTCGAGACCCAACCCTTCGGTGTACGGCTTGCGGCCCACTGCGACAAGGCAGTAATCCGCTTCCCAAGTCACCTCCTCGCCCTTCTTGTTGTCGGCCTTGACGATGACCTTGTCACCGGCATTGACTGCCTCTTTTACGCCATGGCTGAGGTGGAACTTGACGCCGATTTTCTTCATGGCGCGCTGGAGCTCCTTGCCCATGGTGCGGTCCATGGTGGGGATGATGGCATTCTGGTACTCGACCACATGGACCTCGGTGCCGAGGCGGGCGTAGACCGAGCCGAGCTCGAGTCCGATGACGCCACCGCCGATGATGACCATGCGTTCGGGCAGGGCGGGCAGTTCGAGCGCCTCCGTGGAGGTGATGATGCGCTCTCCGTCCAGTTGGATGAACGGCAGGCTGGCCGGCTCGCTNCCGGTGGCGATGAGAATGCGGTCCGCCATGATTTGCTCGGCCTTTCCACCTTCTTGCTTGACCTCCAAGGTGTGCGCGTCGACAAAGGAGCCAAATCCGTTGAGCACGGTGATGCCGTTCTTTTCCATCAGGTAGTCCACGCCGGCGACGGTTTGGTCGACCACCTCTTGCTTGCGGGCGATCATCCGGGGGAAATCAATCCCGAGGTCCGACACCTGGATGCCATGGATGTCAAATTCCTTCTTGGCTTTGAGGAAATGCTCCGAGCTGTCGAGCAGGGCCTTGGAGGGAATGCAGCCCACGTTGAGGCAGGTGCCGCCGAGGGTGCCGCGCTTTTCGATGAGGGCCGTCTTGTATCCAAGCTGGGCGCCGCGGATGGCGGCCACGTAACCGCCGGGGCCGGCGCCGATGACCACGAGATCGAACTGGTTCATGAGAATGCAGGGTGTTGCGAACGAATGAGATGCGAAGGTAATCCCGGCCTTCGGGGTGGGCACCATAGATTCGCGCTCGCCTTCGTTCCTTTGCCGGCTGCCCATGTGGACCCGACTCGCAACGTTCATCCTTCGCGGCCGCCTGCCCATCCTGTTGGTGCTGGCCGCCATCACGGTCGGCATGGCCCTGCGGATTGACGAGCTGGGCATCCGTTACAAGTTCGGTGGGCTCCTCCCCGAAGACGACCCCACCCTCGAGGCCTATGAATCCTTCCTNGAGCAGTTCGGGGAAGAGGGCAACGTCGTCGCGCTGGGTGTGGAGGACGGTCGCCTCGACAGCCTGTCCGTTTTCCAGGCTTGGTGGGACCTCGATTCCACGTTGCGCGCCGTGCAGGTTCCGGTCGACAGCCTCCGGCCGGATGGCACGTTTTGGGAGGTGAATGTGGTCGACAGCGTCTTTGGTTTTGCAACCGCCGTTGAACTCGTGCGGCAAGACAACCCGAAGTCGTTCGTCATGGAGCCTGTCTTCGCGAAGAAGCCGCAGGACCAGAAGACGCTGGACAGCACACTGGCCCGCCTGCGGAGCCTGCCGTTTTACGAAGGGTTCCTGCACACCGATGGCGGGGCCACCATCCAGATGGTCTACGTCAATGCGCCCCTCTTCAATTCGGAGAACCGGGGGCGCAGCGTAGAGCTGTTGGTGGAGGAAGTCGAACGCTTCGAGGCCCAGACGGGCATCAACGTCCACGTGTCGGGACTGCCGTACATCCGNACTGAAGTCACCACCAAGATCAAGCGAGAACTCGGGCTGTTCATCGGGCTGGCAGCAACGGTGACAGCGCTGTTGTTGCTGCTCTTCTTCCGCAACGCGGTGGTGATGGCCGTGTGCATGTTGGTCGTCGGAACCGGCGTGGTCTGGTCGCTCGGCAGCATTGTCCTCTTCGATTACAAGCTCACGGCGTTGATGGGATTGATTCCCCCGCTGATGATTGTGATCGGGGTTCCGAATTGCATTTACCTGCTCAACAAGTACCACGCGGAATTCAAGCGGCACGGCAACAAGGGCCTGGCGCTCACGCGAATGGTGAAGAAGGTGGGCAACGCGACCTTCATGACCAATGCCACCACGGCGCTGGGCTTTGCGGCGTTCATGTTCACCACGAGTGACGTGCTGCAGCAATTCGGGGTCATTGCCTCCATCAACATCCTGGCGATGTTTTGCATTTCGCTGCTGATCATCCCCTCCGTCTTCAGCTGGCTTCCTCCGCCCAAACGCCGCCACGTCCGGCACTTGGATCGCCGGTGGGTGTACCACGTCGTGCAGCGGCTGGAGCGGCTCGTGAGCCACCACCGCAAGGCCGTCTACGTGGTCACGTTGGGTGTCCTCCTGNTGGGGGGGCTGGGCATCTCCCTGATGAGGGTGACGGGCAACGTCGCCGGCGATTTGCCCCAGGAAGACGCCATCTTGACTGACCTGACGTGGTTCGAGGATCGGTTTGGCGGGGTTATGCCATTCGAGGTCGTGGTCCGCACGGACAAGCCGGGTCGGGCGACGCAATTGGCCTTCCTGAAAAAAGTGGAGCGGCTGCAGAATGTGCTGGCTGAAGAGCCCCAGTTGTCCCGTTCGGTGTCCATCGTCGACGGACTCAAGCTCGCCAAGCAGGGCTTCTTCCGCGGCAATCCCGCCCGGTATTCCTTGCCCACCCGCCGGGAGCAAAGCTTCATGGGGCCATACCTCACCGGCACCACATCCGGAATCGATGGGGGAGGCCGGTTCGTCGACTCGGCCAAGACCACCGTCCGGGTCACCGCCCAGGTGGCGGACATCGGCACCCGGGAAATGGGGGCGCTGACCGAGCGGCTCCGCCTGCGCATCGATTCCATCTTCCCGCCCGAAGAACACGAGGTCATCTTGACCGGCACCAGCGTCGTTTTCGTGGAGGGCACAACGTATCTGGTCAAGAACCTCTTCGTGTCGCTGGCCCTCGCCGTGCTCGTCATCGCCACGGTGATGTCCATTCTCTTCCGCAGTGCGCGGATGGTGGCCATCAGCCTGTTGCCCAACCTCGTGCCGCTCATTTTCACGGCGGCCGTGATGGGATATTTCGGCATCGCGCTCAAACCCAGCACCCTGCTCGTCTTCAGCATCGCCTTCGGCATTTCCGTCGACGACACCATCCACCTGCTCGCCAAATACCGGCAGGAACTCGACCTCCATGGCTGGAACATGCGCGAGGCCGTCCTGCTCGCCGTCCGGGAGACCGGCGTGTCCATGATGTACACGAGCATCGTGCTGTTCTTCGGCTTCCTGATGTTCTTCGCCTCCGACTTTGAAGGCACGCGGGCGCTCGGCATTCTGGTCTCCACGACGCTGCTGGTGGCCATGCTGACCAACCTCGTCCTGCTGCCCTCCATGCTGCTCGGCTTCGAGCGGTACATCACCGCGCAGACCTTCAGGGAGCCCTTGCTCGAGATCATCGACGAAGAGGACGACGTGGACATCGACGAGCTCTCCGTCGACGTGGGCAACCCCGGAAGCCGAGGTTGAGGCCTTCGGGTTTGCCTTCCCCGGCACAAAGCCGGACCTTTCCGTCATGAAAGGCATTGTCCTCGCNGGCGGAAGTGGTACCCGCCTCTATCCCATCACGAAGGCCATCAGCAAGCAGTTGATGCCCATCTACGACAAGCCGATGATCTACTATCCCTTGTCCACGTTGATGATCAGCGGGATCCGGGACATCCTGATCATCTCGACCCCGCACGACCTACCTGGCTTCCAGCGCTTGCTGGGCGACGGCAGCCAATGGGGATGTTCTTTCACCTATGTGGAGCAGAAGGTGCCCAATGGGTTGGCCCAGGCCTTCGTCCTGGGTGAGGAGTTCATCGGCGACGACAAGGTGGCTCTGGTGCTGGGCGACAACATTTTCTACGGCCGCGGCTTCGGCCGCATCCTCCGCGACAACACGGACGTCGAGGGGGCCATGGTCTATGCCTACCACGTGAGCGATCCAGAACGCTATGGGGTGGTCGAATTCGACGAGGAAGACCGCGTGCTCAGCATTGAAGAGAAGCCGGCCCAGCCCAAGTCGAATTTCGCGGTTCCCGGCCTGTACTTCTATGACAACCGGGTGGTGGAGATTGCCAAGAAGCTCGAGCCCAGTGCCCGTGGCGAATACGAGATCACCGACGTCAACCGTGCTTACTTGGAGATGGGCGAGCTGTTTGTGTCCAAGCTGGACCGCGGCACCGCCTGGCTGGATACGGGGACGTTCACCTCGCTCACCCAAGCCAGCCAATACGTCCAGGTCATCGAAGAGCGGCAAGGACTCAAAATCGCGTGCATCGAGGAGATCGCCTGGCGCATGGGCTTCATCGACACCGAGCAGGCGCGCGCCTTGGCCGATGAACTCGTCAAGAGCGGGTACGGTCAATACATCCACGAGCAACTCGACCGCGGACTCTGATGATGGATACGTTGGATGCCAAGACGGCCATGGCCGAATACCGGGAGGCCTTTGAATCGGGTTGTTCCGAATTTCTGTCCCGCTATCCCGACTCCGAGCTGTACGCTCCAGCCCGGTACCTGATGGCACTTGGGGGCAAGCGGCTCCGTCCCGTGCTGGTCATGGCGGCCTGCGAAGCGTGTGGTGGCTGCAAGGAGCAGGCCCTGCCGGCGGCCTTGGCGGTGGAGCTCTTCCACAATTTCACCCTGATGCACGATGACATCATGGACGATGCGCCATTGCGCCGAGGCCACGCCACCGTGCACGAGAAGTGGGACGACAACTTGGCCATCTTGTCGGGCGATGCCTTGCATGTCATGGCCTGTGAGGCCCTGCTTGAAGCCCCTGCCGCCCCCCTTCCCTCCTTGCTGCGGGTGTACCACCGCACCGCCCTCGAAGTCTGCGAAGGCCAGGAACAGGACATGGCCTTCGAAACCCGGAATTCCGTGGCCCTCGAGGAATACATGGAGATGATCCGGCTCAAGACGTCCGTGCTGCTTGCCGCGGCTCTGGACATGGGCGGCGGATCGGCTGGCGCGGACAATGCCACCCGCAAGGCGCTGTATGAGTTCGGCCTTCACGTCGGCTTGGCCTTCCAGCTTCAGGACGACTACCTCGACGCCTTNGGCAACCCGGAGAATTTTGGAAAGCAGGTCGGTGGCGACATCCTTGCCGACAAGAAGACCTTCTTGCTGATCCGCGCTTTAGAGAAGGCCCAGGGCGCCGACCGCGAGGCACTCCAGTCCGAGCTCGGCCAGAAGCGTGAGGGCAAGGTGGATCGGGTCCTCGACCTCTACCGCCAACTGGGGGTCGACGTGGAACTGCGCGATGCCATGGACGGCCAGGTGGCCCTGGCTGAAGGGGCGCTCGCCCGAATGAAGGCAGCGCGCCCCGAATCCCTGGCCGGCTCAGGCGCCGCCATGGCCCTGCTTCACGGGGTGGCCGAAATGGTCACTGCCCGCCTCAGTTGAAAGACCGGCTCCAATGGTGGGCAACCTGAGGCCCAACCGGGTGTTCCGCCCGGATGCCCGGTGTACCTTTGTGGGTCGCACAGCGAATCAATGGACCTCCATTCACACCTGAGCAACGCCGAGCCGGCCGCCATCGAGGCCCTGTATCGGAAGTTTCTCTCCGANCCGAATTCGGTAGACCCGACGTGGCGGCACTTTTTCCTCGGTTTCGACTTTGCCCAGCGCGTCTATGGCGAGGACGCCCTTGAGGGCGGTTCCACCGGGTCGTCTGGGGCCGCAATGGGTCCCAAGGAATTCCGGGTAATCAACTTGATTCATGCTTACCGCACCCGCGGTCATCTCTTCACCAAGACCAATCCGGTCCGGGAACGCCGTGATTACCGCCCTGACCTCAGCATCGCCCACTTCGGGCTGGAGGAATCGGACCTCGACACGGTGTTTGAAGCGGGCAGTGAGGTCGGCATCGGCCCGGCGTCCCTGCGCGACATCATCGCCCACCTGGAGGAGACCTACTGCCACAGCATTGGCATCGAGTACATGTACATCCGCGAGCCGGAGCGTTGGACCTGGTTCAAGGAGCACATTGAGCTCGCCAACCGTCCCGTGCTGAGCGCGGAGGAGAAGAAGCAGATCTTCAAGAAGCTCAATCAGGCCACGGTGTTCGAGGAGTTTCTCCAGAAGAAATTCGTGGGCCAGAAGCGCTTCAGCGTGGAGGGGGGAGAAAGCATGCTCCCGGCGNTGGACGCCATCGTGGAGCGCGGCACCGAGTTGGGCGCCAAGGAGTTCATCATCGGCATGGCCCACCGCGGCCGCCTGAACACCTTGGCCCACATCCTCAACAAGCCGTACACCGACATTTTCGAGGAGTTCGCGGGCAAGGCCTACGATCACGGGGAGGACTTTGACGGCGACGTGAAGTACCACATGGGCTACAGCACGGACCTCATGGCCGACACCGGCAAGCCGGTCCACATCACGCTGGCGCCCAACCCCTCCCATTTGGAGGCTGTGGACCCGGTGGTGGAGGGCATCGCCCGTGCCCGGATTGACCGTGAACACCACGCCGAGGATGCGGTGGTGCCCATCCTGGTGCACGGCGACGCTGCCGTGGCGGGACAGGGCGTGGTGTACGAGGTGGTCCAGATGGCCCAGCTCGATGGCTACCGCACGGGGGGCACGATTCACCTCGTGGTCAACAACCAGGTCGGCTTCACCACGAACTACCTCGACGCGCGATCCAGCACCTATTGCACGGACGTGGCCAAGGCCACACACTGCCCGGTGTTCCACGTCAATGCGGACGATGCCGAAGCGGTGGTGACCGCGGTGCGCATCGCCTTGGAATACCGCCAGCGCTGGCACCGGGACGTCTTCATCGACCTGCTCGGCTACCGGAAATACGGACACAACGAGGGCGATGAGCCCAAGTTCACCCAGCCCAAGCTGTACAAGGCGATCCAGCAGCACTACAACGCCCGTGAGATTTACCTGCAGCAGCTCGAGTCAGAGGGCCTGATGGACCGCAACGCCGCCGATGCGATGCGCGCCGAGGTCGAGAACAAGCTGGACGCCGCCATGGAACAGGCCAAGTCGGCGGAGAAGATCCACGTGACCAATTTCCTCGACGGACTGTGGCAGGACTACCGGATGAAGCAGCCCGGTGACGACGCCATGGAGGTGTGGACCGGATTCGACCGGGAGCGGCTGGGCCGCCTCGCAGATGCCCTGTGCAGCCTGCCTGAGGACAAGAAGTACTTCCGGAAGGTCATGAAGCTGTTCAAGGATCGCCGGACCATGATTGGGGAAGACCGCCTGGACTGGGGCCTCGGCGAATTGCTCGCATACGGCACCTTGCTGGTGGAGGGACATCCCGTCCGGGTCAGCGGCCAGGACGTGGAGCGCGGCACCTTCAGCCACCGCCATGCCGTGGTGAAGACCGAGGACACCGAGGAAGAGCGGGTTCCATTGAACCACCTCGAAGAAGGCCAGGAGAGCCTCTCCATCTACAACTCCAACCTCAGTGAATACGGGGTGATGGGTTTCGATTTCGGCTATGCATACGGTACCCCCGAAGGCCTGACCATCTGGGAGGCGCAGTTCGGCGACTTCAACAATGGAGCGCAGATCATCATCGATCAATTCCTTTCCGCCGGGGAGGACAAGTGGAATGCTCCGAATGGCCTGACCCTCTTTCTGCCGCACGGCTATGAAGGCATGGGCAGCGAGCACTCCAGCGGCCGCATGGAGCGCTACCTGCAGCTCTGTGCGCAGGACAACATGCAGGTGGCCAACCCCACCACGCCGGCCAACCATTTCCATTTGCTGCGCCGTCAGGTGTTGCGCCCCTTCCGGAAGCCNTTGGTGGTGTTCACCCCTAAGAAACTGCTCCGTTACCCGGATGCCGTGAGCACCATGGCCGACCTCGCTGAAGGCAAGTTCCAGGCGGTGATCGACGACCCGCAGCGCGCCGGCAGCTCCGCGGACAGTGTGAAGCACGTGGTGCTGTGCTCGGGCAAATTCTACTACGACCTGCTCGAGGAGCGGAAGAAGCGGGTGCAAGCCGGCGAGATGGACCACATCGCGTTGGTCCGACTCGAGCAGCTGTACCCGTTCCCCACCGCCGAGCTAGGCGCCGTCCTCGATCGCTACGAGGGCGCCACCCTGTGCTGGGCGCAGGAAGAGCCGTCCAACATGGGCGCCTTNGCGCACTTGCANCGCTTCGGACCGGGCGTGACCCGCTTTTTCGCCCGGCCAGAATCCGCCAGCCCGGCTGCTGGAAGCCCAATGGTGCACGCCGAGCGCCATCAGGCCGTCATTGATTCCATTTTCCAGCTTGGTTGACGACCTTTCCCTTCGATTCATCCCACTGACCCACACCCCATGCCCATCCTCGAAATGAAGGTCCCCAGTCCCGGGGAGTCCATCTCGGAAGTGGAAATCGCCGCTTGGCTCGTCTCCGACGGGGACTATGTCTTCAAGGACCAGGCGATCGCTGAAGTCGACAGCGACAAGGCCACCTTGGAACTGCCGGCTGAAATGTCCGGCACCATTACCCTGAAGGCCGAAGAAGGCGACGCCGTTGCCGTGGGCGCTGTGGTGTGCCTCATCGACACGGATGCCGAGGCCCCCGCTGATGCGCCTCCGGCCCCCGCTGCCGCTCCAGCCCCCACTGCTGCCCCCGCACCCGCCCCCGCACCCGCTCCGGCCCCCGCGGCGACTCCAGCTCTGGAAGGCCATGCAGCCGGTCACCCGTCTCCGGCCGCCCGCAAGCTGATGGACGAGAGTGGACTGCAGGCAGGTCAAGTGGCGGGAACGGGCCCCGGAGGCCGCATCCTGAAGCAGGACGTTCTGACAGCCATGGCCAAGGGCATTCCGCAGCCTGAGCTGCCGGGTGCAGGCTGGTCCGGCAGCCGCGAACAGCGCCGCGAAAAGATGAGTATGCTGCGCCGCAAGGTGGCGGAGCGCCTGGTCGGCGTTAAAAACGAGACGGCCATGTTGACCACTTTCAACGAGGTGGACATGAAGCCCATCATGGACCTCCGCAAGAAGTACAAGCAGGCCTTCAAGGAGCAGCACGGTGTGGGCTTGGGGTTCATGGGCTTTTTCACCAAGGCCGTGACGGCGGCCCTCGAGCTCTACCCGGCGGTCAACGCGATGATCGACGGCAAGGAAATGGTCCTGCACGATTACGCGGACATTGGCATCGCTGTGAGCTCGCCCAAGGGCCTCATGGTCCCCGTCGTGCGGAACGCCGAGTCCATGAGCCTCGACCAGATCGAGGCCGAGATCAAGCGGCTTGCCATCCGCGCCCGCGATGGAGAAATCACGGTGGATGAGATGACCGGTGGTACGTTCACCATCACCAACGGCGGCGTCTTCGGTTCGATGCTGTCGACCCCCATCATCAATCCGCCGCAGAGCGCCATCCTCGGCATGCACAACATTGTGGAGCGTCCGGTGGCCATCCACGGCCAGGTGGAGATTCGCCCCATCATGTACGTGGCATTGAGCTACGACCACCGCATCATCGACGGCAAGGAGAGCGTGAGCTTCCTCGTCGCGGTGAAAGAGATGCTCGAGAATCCCGAGCGGATGCTGTTTGGCTCCAAGGACCCGATGGAAGTCCTCTTGGGGCTCTGATTCGTGCCGGCGAGGACCCAACGCATCGCCTCCAATCTGGACGGCCTGACGGTCGTCCTGTTTCTTCTGCTCGCCGGGCTTGGCTGGTGGAACCTCGTGTCCGCGTCCACAGGCCTGGAGGGCGCGGTGGAATGGTCGCTGGGCACCCTGCACGGCAAACAGGCCCTGTGGCTCGTCGTGAGTTTGCTGTTGGGCGCTTTNATTTTGCAGGTGGAGGGCGAATTCTTCATCCGCACGGCGTGGTTGAATTACGCCATTCAGCTGGGCCTCTGTGCAGCTGTCCTCGTCATCGGAAAGAAAGTGGGTGGCGCGCGCTCGTGGTTTGGCGTGGGCGGCTTCGGCATACAGCCTTCAGAGTTCGCCAAGCTCGGAACCGCCATGGCATTGGCGTGGTTTCTCGGGACGCGGGATGGTTGGAAGGGGTGGTCGAACCGACTTCGGTCGTTGGCCATCATCGGGGTTCCAGCCGGTTTGATCTTGTTGCAACCGGATGCGGGCACGGTTTTGGTCTTCGTCGGTTTCGTGTTCGCCTTGTACCGGGAGGGCATGACGGGTGCGGTTCTGATTGCTGGGTTTGCGGCCATCGTCATGGCGGTACTGACCATTTTGACCGGGGCGTCGGAGATCGACATTCCCGGTTTGGGCGTGCGTTCGGGATACGGAGCGTTCGCTGTCGTTTTTTTCCTGGTGTGCGTTGCGGTGACTGCCATTGTGCGGAGTGCCACCTTGCCGCGTTACCGGACCCGCACAGTCCGCACGGCGGGCGTGATCGGACTAGCTGCCTTGATGTATTCGTTTGCGCTGCACGTTGCCCTGGAAGACGTGCTGAAGCCCCACCAGAAAGAGCGCATCCACGTGTTGTTCGGCTTGGACGTGAGCAATCCCGATGCTGATTACAACATCCGGCACGCCAAGACGNCCATTGGATCTGGCGGACTGACAGGCAAGGGGTGGCGTGAAGGGCCGATGACAGGATATGGGTTCGTTCCAGAGCAGGAGACCGACTTCATCTTCTGCAAATGGTCCGAGGAGCGGGGCTTCGTGGGCGCCATCTTGTTCCTTCTGCTCTATGCGGCCTTCTTGATGCGCATTTTCTTCCTTGGCGAACGGCAACGAAGTCGGTTCACCAGGGTGTATGCCTATGCGTTGGGGGGCATTCTTTTCATGCACCTCCTCATCAATGTCGGCATGGTGCTGGGGCTGGTTCCCGTCATCGGCATTCCGCTGCCGTTCATGAGTTATGGCGGGTCGAGCTTCATGGCCTTCTCCATCATGGTGGCGGTCCTGCTCCGATTGGACGCGGAGCGGTTCACCGTGCTCCGTTGAGGGGGGGTCACTCCACCGGATCGTCGGACTCCGGCTCGGGGTAAGGATCGCTGAGGTCCGCCTCCAGGATGCGGGCAAGGCGGGTGCTGTCCCGCACCCCTCCGAGGACGTGTTGCTCGATGAGGATGGCGGAGATGGGCGCGGCCCACTCCCCTCCGAATCCGCTGTTCTCGACGTAGACACTCAAGGCAATCTGGGGGGCTTCCATGGGGGCGAACGCCATGAATACCGAGTGGTCCTTGCGGGGTTCGTCCTGCACGGTTCCCGTTTTGCCGCAGACGCTGACCCCATCGATGCGCGCCCGGCGTCCGGTCCCGGTCGGTTCGTCCACCACGTTGCGCATGGCCTGTACGATGGGGGTGAAGTGTCGCGCCTCCACGCCGGTTTCCATGCGGACGCCCAGTCCCGAAGGTTTGCCCTTTCCGCCCATGTCGCGAACGTAGTGGGGTTGATGGTACCAGCCACGGTTGGCGAGGATGGCGGCCAGGTTGGCCATTTGCAATGGAGTACTGAGCAATTCACCCTCCCCGATGGAAATGGAATAGATGGTGCCAAAGTCCCATCTGCGGTGGCCGTAGATGCCATCGTAATACGCGCTGCCCGGGACGTTGCCCTTCGAGGTTCCGGGCAACCTCGCGCTGAGTTGGGTGCCGAAACCAAAGGCCGTGACGCGCTCGCGCCAATGGTCCAGCCCATTGGCGGCCCGCTCGAAGCGTCCCGCACCTTGGCCTGCGGTGACGACGCGTTGCATGGTGCGGTAGAAGTAGGGGTTGCAGCTGTGGACCACGGCATCACTGAGGTTATCAAACGTGTGCGGGCCATGGCATCCGATCAGGTTCCGGTCACAGTCGAAGCGGGTGGAAGGGCGGATGCGGCCTTCGTCCAAGGCGACCAATCCCTGCACCATTTTCCAGATGGAGCCGGGCCGATATGTGGCTTTGATTGCGCGGTTGAAGAGGGGCTTGTCGGCATCTTTGAGCAGTTCACGGTAGTACCGCCCGCGCTCCGCTCCGACCAGTCGGCTGGGTTCGAAGCTCGGGGCCGACACCAAGGCGAGGACTTCACCGGTTGCAGGTTCGATGGCCACGACGCTGCCCTTCTTGCCTTTCATCAGGGTTTCGGCCAGGAGTTGTAGGTCGAGGTCGAGGGTCAATTGGAGGTCCAATCCCGGTTCCGCGGGCCGGTCTCCGTCTTGCACCGCACTGGTGTCCCGGATCCGGTTTCGCGCATCGACGAAGACGGACTCCCGGCCCTTCACGCCGCGCAATTCCAGTTCATAGACTTTTTCCAATCCGCTGCGTCCAATGCGGTCTCCCAGCTTGTAGAAGGGATCGGATGACAAATCTTCCGCGGAGGTCTCGGCATACTCCCCGATGAGATGGCCCGCTGCGTTGTGCAGGTGGTTGCGGACGGGGCGGGTCCGAAAGCTGAAACCCGGGTACCGGTGGAGTTCGGCTGCCATCAGGGCGTGCTCCCGGATGGTCAAGCCCTTGCGGACGGTGGAGGCTTTGTGGATGCTGTAGCGACGCGCCTTTTGGACGGCAGCCTCGAAATCGTCGAGGGGCATCCCGGCCCAACGTGCGGCGTCGGCTTCCCACCCTTCTTCCTTGGGCAAGGCCTTGGGGAGTACCATCAAATCGTGGGTGGCTTTGGAGCCTACCATGAGTTCGCCGTGGCGGTCAAACAGTTGGCCGCGACTCGGAGGAATGGTGTACCGGTCACTGGTCAGGGCTTCTGCTTTCTCCTTCCATTCAGAGGACCCCAATTGCAGGGTCGCCAGTCGGACCGCGAAGGCGCTGACGAAGAAAATCACCAACAGGATGACCGTTCTGTACCGCGCGTCCATCAGCTGGTTCTAGTGCGGCTCGGCGCAGCGAGCAGGTGAANAAGGAGGCAGCAGGCCGTGGTCCAGGCCGCACTGGTCACAGCGGGGGCGAGGGCCCCGATCATCAAGTGGGCGTGCCACGTGTCGACCACGGCCAGGGTCAAATGGAAGACCAGCGCGCCGATGAAGGTGGTGACGATCACCCAGTTCGCTCCAAGGTCCCGGAAATTGGGCCGTTGCGTGACTTCGTAGCCTTCACGCGGGGACAACAGTTGGTGCAGGGTGGGCAAAAAGCCACCCAGAACGGTACCAGCCACCATGTGGTGTCCATAGGTGCCCATCGCAATGTCCAGGGCAAGGCCCAATCCAAACCCGGCCAGAAGTTTGGTGAAAGGCCCGATTTGTGGGGGCACCATGAAGAGTGCCCACAGCGCCCATTGGGGGCGGGTCCATTGTCCGAAAGGCGCCACGTCCGCCAGCAGCATGGCGTGTAGGACCACCAATAAGACCATCCTCAGGACCATCATGGCGTGCGCAACGGTTGGGCCAGGACATCGCGTTCCACGCTGCCCAAGGGGGCGAGGAATTCGAGGTGTCGGGCGGAGGTGAAATCGAGGAGGGGAGCGACCTGCACTTGCTGGAAGTCCGAGCCCGCTTGGGAGGTCGTCTGAACCGTCCCCACGGGAATGCCATCCGGGAACCGCAGGTCAAAACCAGAGGTGTACACGGTGTCGCCCGGATGGGCGGTCGCATAACGGGGCACGTCATACAATTGAAATCGCTCCGGATCGCGACCATCCCAGCGGAGGGGTGCCACCGCACCATTGCGGCCGATGCGACAGCTCCACGTGCCCGCCGTGTTGAGCAGTGGCAAGATGCGGCTGTAACGCTCCCCGACGTCGACGACCGTGCCGAAGGCGACACCGGAAGCCAACACGCCATCTCCAATGTGGATGCTGTCCGCGGCTCCGAGCCGTGCCAAAGCCATGGTGGAGGGCAATCCGTCAGGCGCCTTGATGAGCACGCCCGCCCGCGACCGCCACCCCAGGCTGGAGTCCGCCTTCCACACCCCGGACATCTTGAGGGAAAGCAGGCGGGACCGCAGCGCGGCATTTTCCTCCGACAGGACCGCATTGCGTTCGGCGAGCTGGAGATAGTCGGACCACTGTCGGCGTTGCGCTTCAAGGGACGCCGAAGCTCCGCCGGTCAAGGCAAACCAACTGGAGCGGGCGCTGCCATCATGGCGCACCAGGACCGACAGGGACAAGCCCAGCAACGCGATGAAGGCGAGGAAGAAGGCGTGACGTTGGAGGAGGAGCCAGAGGTTGCGCATCGGCGGTCCGGTCTCACTCGCGCATCAGGAAGGAGAAGTTCTCGACGTTCTTCAGGGCAATCGCTGTTCCCCGGGCGACGGCGCGAAGCGGCTCTTCGGCCACGTGCACTGGCAGGCGGGTCTTTGAGCTGATGCGCTTGTCGAGGCCGCGCAACAATGCTCCACCACCGGCGAGGTAAATGCCGGTCTTGTAAATGTCGGCAGAGAGCTCCGGTGGGGTGTTCTCAAGGCAGCTCAGGATGGCCTCTTCAATCTTGGAGATGGACTTGTCGAGGGCCATGGCGATCTCCGCGTAGCTGACCAGGATTTCCTTGGGGATGCCCGTCATCAAGTCGCGGCCACGCACGGCGTAGTCCTCTGGCGGCTCATCGAGTTCGGTGAGCGCACTGCCCACCTCGATTTTGATCTGTTCCGCGGTGCGTTCGCCAACGAGGATGTTGTGCTGGCGGCGCATATACTCCTCGATGTCGTGGGTGAATTCATCTCCGGCGACCCGGATGTTCTTGTCGGTCACGATACCGCCGAGGGCGATCACGGCAATCTCCGAGGTGCCCCCGCCGATGTCGATGATCATGTTGCCCATGGGTTCCTGGACGTCGATGCCAATACCAATGGCGGCGGCCATGGGCTCGTGGATCAGGAAGACCTCTTTGGCACCGGCGTGTTCCGCACTGTCCTTGACGGCCCGCTTCTCCACTTCCGTGATGCCGGAGGGGATGCAAATGACCATGCGCAACGAGGGTGTGAACAGGCTTTTGCGCTGGTTGATCATACGGATCATCCCCTTGATCATGTCCTCTGCACTCTGGAAGTCGGCAATCACGCCGTCCTTCAGGGGCCGCACGGTCTTGATGTTCTCGTGCGTCTTGCCATGCATCTGCTGCGCCTGACGCCCGATGGCGACCGTCTTGTTGGACGCCCGATCCTTGGCCACGATGGAGGGTTCATCCACCACGACTTGATCTTCGTAGTAAATCACCGTGTTGGCGGTGCCGAGATCGATGGCGATCTCCTGCATGAAGAAATTGAACAGCCCCATTTGCGTATAAAGGTGGAGATGCAACGCCGGATTTCCACGGCTTGTTGCCGAAGGAATCCTCCGATGTTGAAAATCCGCGAAATGCGGTGAATGGACTCAGTGGCGGAAGTGGCGCACACCGGTCATGGCCATGGCCACACCGTGGGTGTCGCAGTACGCCACGCTCAGGTTGTCCTTGATGGATCCGCCGGGCTGCACGACGGCGGTGATGCCCGCCTTGTGGGCAATCTCCACGCAGTCCGGGAAGGGGAAGAACGCGTCGCTGGCCATCACAGCACCTTCCAATGAGAAGCCCATGCGCCCGGCCTTGTCGATGGCCTGATTCAACGCGTCGACCCTGGATGTCTGCCCGGTGCCGCTGGCCAAGAGCTGGCCATCGCGGGCGAGCACAATGGTGTTGGAGCGCGTGTGCTTCACGAGTTTGAGGGCAAAAGCCAGGTCCGTGGCCTGCGCATCGGTGACTGCGGTCTGGGTCACACAGTTGAAATCCGCCGGGCCTTCCACGCGGTCGTCAGGTTGCTGGACCAGGTATCCACCGAGGGCGGAGCGCACGAGTTTCGAGGCTGCTGGCCAATGGTGCTGCGTGAGGAGGATGCGGTTCTTCTTGCCGCTCAGAAGCTCGAGGGCCGCCGGTTCGAAGTCCGGGGCAATCACCACCTCGCAGAAGAGGGTGTGCAGGGCCTCCGCCGNGGCCAAATCGAGGGTGCGGTTCGAAATGACTACGCCGCCGAATGCCGAGACCGGATCGCCCGCGAGCGCATCGGAGTAGGCCTCGGCCAGCGTGTCCCGCGTGGCGAGTCCGCAAGCGTTGTTGTGCTTGAGAATGGCAATGGAGGGAGCGTCGTCCTTGAATTCAGCCATCAGCTGCACGGCGGCATCGACGTCCAGCAGGTTGTTGTAGCTGAGCGCCTTTCCGTTGTGCTGGGTGAAGAGGCCGTCCAAGTCGCCGTAGTAGGCACCGGCCTGGTGGGGATTCTCTCCGTAACGCAGGGGCGTGCTGTCCGTCTCGAGCAAGGANAGCACTTCCGGCTGATCGCCTTCTCGGACCCAAGCGCCGATGGCCGCATCATAGCCGGAGGACACCCCGAAGGCCGCACCCGCCATGCGGCGACGGAAGTCGAGGTCGGTGNTCATGCCGTCCCCGAGGGCGTCGACCAAGTCGCCGTATTGGCCCCGGGAAGGGATGCAGACCACGTCTGTGAAATTCTTGGCTGCCGCGCGGATCAAAGCGATGCCGCCGATGTCGATTTTCTCGATGATGTCACCTTCATCTGCACCAGAGGCCAAGGTTTCCTCGAAAGGGTACAGGTCGACGATGACCAAGTCGATTGGACCAATGCCGTGCTGTGCGACATCGGCGTCGTCCGGCCCAAATCCGCGGCGGGAGAGGATGCCACCAAACACCATCGGGTGCAGGGTCTTGACCCGGCCACCGAGCATCTCGGCGGTCTGCGTCACCGATTCGACCGGGGTCACTTTTGCGCCCAGCGCCTCAATGGCTTTCTGCGTCCCCCCAGTGGAGAGGATTTCGACGCCGTGGGCGTGCAGTTTTTCGACGATGGGGGCGAGGCCTTCCTTGTGGAAGACCGAGATGAGGGCGCGTTGGATGGTGCGTTGCATGGCGGACAGGGGAATCGAAGGGCGCGAAATTAGCCCACAACCTCAGCCCCTGCCACCCCTGCAGTAGCTTTGGTCCCATGTCGCGCAGGTTGTTTGTGGAAAGCTTCGTCCAAGCCTGGCAATCGTTGGTCACCAATCGGTTGCGCACCCTGCTGTCCCTGCTTGGCGTGATGATCGGCATCTTCATGATCACGGCGGTTTTCGCAGTGTCTGACTCGCTCGAGGAAAACCTCAAGGGCATCTTCAGTTCGGTCCGGAGCGATGTGCTTTTCGTGGAAAAAATGCCGTGGACGTTCTCCTCGGATTACCCCTGGTGGAAATACGCGTTGCGACGGGATCCGACCCTGGAGGATGCGGAATTGCTTCGGGAGCGTCTCCCCTCCGCCCGCAGTGTGGCCTTCCAGACGGGCAGCAGCGTGACCCTCGAACNGGGCAACAACAGCTTCGAGGGCGCCCAGTTGGCCGCTGTGACGATGGGCTATCCGGACGCCATCGAACTGGACATCGAAGCGGGCCGGTTCTTCACCGCGCGGGAGATTCAGGCGGCGGTCCCCGTGGTGGTGCTGGGAAGGGAACTCGTGGACCGGCTCTTCCCTGGTGGCAGCGCCATTGGCCAATCCTGCACCTTGGATGGCCGCCATGTCGAAGTGATTGGGGTGCTGGCCCAGGAAGGGTCCTCCTTGGTCGGCGATGGCTTTGACAAGGTGGCCTTCATCCCGGTGACGTTCGGTCGCCAGCTCGTCAACTTTCGAAGTGTCAAAACCAGCATCCTGGTCCGGGCCAGGGAAGGGGTGGACCTCGAGGATTTGAAAGGCGAGGTCATTGCGGCCTACCGTCCACTCCGTCGGCTGCACCCGCGGGACGATTCGGATTTCGCTGTCAACGAGGTGGAGATGCTCACGGCCTTCATCGATGTCCTCTTCGGCCGCGTGGAATACGGGGTGTGGTTCATTGGCGCCTTTGCCATCCTGATCGGATGTTTTTCCGTCGCCAACATCATGTTTGTCTCCGTCAAGGAGCGGACCCCCCTCATCGGAGTGCAGAAGGCACTCGGGGCGAAGCGCAGCTTCGTGCTGGCCCAGTTTCTGACCGAGGCGGTAGCCCTGTGTGTCATCGGAGCCCTGCTTGCGCTGTTGGCCGTGGGCTTGCTGGTGGCAGGGGTGAATGCGACCTCGGATGGCCTGTCCCTCGTGTTTGGACTGGACCGGTTCCTGCTCGGTTTGGGCATCGCCGTCGCCAGCGGGGTGGTAGCGGGTTTGGCGCCCGCCATGCAAGCCGCCCGCATGGATCCGGTGGAAGCGATGCGGGCGGCCTGATGTCCCTCCAAAGGGTCAGAANGCGAAACTGAATCCCGCAGAGGCCCGACTGCGCTGGCCATCGAGTTGCGCGGGCATGACGGTGGGCTCCTGTGCGGGTTCGGGCAGGTCGAGTGCACCACCGAACCGCTTGCCGTAGCGCAACGCGAGGAAGACCCCTTCCCCCAGACGCAGCCGCGCCCCAGCAGCCCATCCACAGTGTGCGGTGGCATCGTAAGCGGGTATGCCGTAAGCNGTGCGCTGGCCCTGGTCATCGAAGGTGCGTTCGTCGAGGAGCGACGCCGCCAATCCGATTTCCCCCTCCACGAAAGGGCGAATGCCGCCTCGGAAGGGATCCAGCCTCAAGACCGAGGAGACTTCGGGGAGCAGCAACCGGGTGCGCGTCTCTGTATCGGCGCTTTCTGCGTCGGAGCTGGCTGCACTTTGGGTGTGGTCCAATTGGCCCAACCCGAGTCGGATGCCGGTGTGGATGGGGCCGGGTGCGCGGCCGATCCAGGTGAGTTCCACGCCGGGGTGGACGAGGAGGTCCGCGGTGGCCGCATCGTTCGACAGCAGGGCTGCACCGCTGAGTTCAATGGCGCCGGGGCGTTGGGGCTGAAAGAAGCCGCCTCTGCCGCTGCGGCGCTGGGCCTGGGCGTCCGTCAAGATCAGAAGGAGTGCAAGAAGTCCGGACAACCGGAAGAGGGTGGGAAAGCGCATGGTGAACGTGGGTTTGTTCTTGAAACGGCAGAAAGCGTGCCAGATTGGACGGGCGTTCCGTTTTCCTTTGTGCCATGCGCGTGATGATCACCGGAACAACAGGGCAATTGGGCGGTCGCCTGATGTCCTTACAGGGTGAAGCAGCACAGCGGGGATGGACCCTGTTGGGCTGCAGCCGCTCCGATTGGGACTTGGCCCAACCAGAGGAGGCCGCATCCGTTGTGGACCGTTTCCAACCCGACGCGGTGATTCATTGCGCCGCCTACACCGCAGTGGACGATGCCGAAGACCACGCGGATCTCGCCCACCGATTGAATGCGGAGGCGCCGGCTCGGCTGGCAGAAGCNTGCGCGCAGCTGGACATTCGACTCATTCACATCAGCACCGACTACGTGTTTGACGGGACGGCAACCACCCCCATTCCTGCCTCAGCCCCCACTGCGCCCATTGGCGTGTATGGTGCATCCAAGCTCGCCGGCGAGCAGGCGGTTCTTCGGGCTTGTCCCAAGGCTTCCATCGTTCGAGTCAGTTGGCTCTACGACCGGGAGGGCCACAATTTCCTCAACACCATGCTGCGGCTGGCCGAATCCCATCCTCGACTGACGGTGGTGGACGACCAGGTAGGGTGTCCCACTCACGCCGGACATCTGGCTGAAGACCTTTTGGACTGGCTGGACTTGCAGGCCCGCGATGCCGGTCAGACTGCAGGGGTCCACCATTACGGCCATGAAGGAGCCACCACATGGCATGGCTTTGCCACCGCGATCTTGGCGGAGCGCGCTCCTGAAGTGGAGGTGGCGCCGGTGCCCAGCTCAGCGTACCCCACCAAAGCCAGACGGCCAGCCTACAGCAAGTTGGACGAGCGTGCGTTTTTCAGGGTCCTCGGCCGCAAATCGGTGGGTTGGAAAGCGGCGTTGATTTCTTGTTTGCGGGCGAAATTCCCCAACACCACTTCGACCTCCAGAAACGAGACCCCATGAACCTCGACGCCATCCGAGAACGCGCCCAGATGTGGACGCAGGCGCCGCACGATGCAGATACCCGACAAGCGGTGCAGGCGATGTTGAACGACGCTGACACCACGGCGTTGCAAGAAGCCTTCCACCGGGACTTGGCCTTTGGGACCGGTGGCATGCGGGGCCTCATGGCCCCGGGAACCAACCGCATGAACCACGCGGTCGTGGCCATGGCAACACAAGGGCTTGCGGACTACATCCTCTCCTCCCACGAAGGGGAAGGCACGCCAGCTGTGGCCATTGCCCATGACAGTCGACACCAAAGTGATGCGTTTACGCAGGTGGCGGCGGAGGTATTGGCCGGAAATGGCTTGGCGGTCCACCTCTTTCCCTCCCTTCGTCCCACGCCCGAGCTCAGCTTCGCCATTCGCCGGCTCGGTTGTCAGGCGGGCATCGTCATCACGGCCAGCCACAATCCGAAGGAGTACAACGGATACAAGGTCTATTGGAGCGATGGTGGGCAGATTGTTCCCCCCCATGACCAGGGCATCATCGAATGCGTGCGTGCAGTCGACGGCTTGTCAGCAGTGAAGCGCGCAGCCGCCAACGACCCGCTCATCTGCACGATTGACGCCCAGCTCGACACCGATTACCATGACGCCATCGCCGCCCACCGCATCAGCGAGCACCTCACCGGGGAAGGGAGCGACTTGGGCATCGTTTACTCGCCATTGCACGGCACCGGTGCGGTCAGCATGGCGCCGGCGCTCGCTGCCTGCGGGTTCCGGAATGTGGAGATCTTGGCTTCTCAAGCGGAGCCGGACGGGGACTTCCCCACNGTGGACAGCCCCAATCCCGAGGAGGCCAGCGCCTTGAAGCTGGCGCTCGATCGCGCCGCGGACTCCGGTGCTCAACTCGTTCTGGCCACTGACCCCGACAGCGATCGGGTGGGGGCGGCAGTGCGCCAGGAGGACGGCACATTCCGACTGCTGAACGGCAATGAGATGGCCGCCCTTCTGGTCCATTACGTGCTCAAAGCCAAGGCCGAACGCGGGGAGTTGGAGGAAGGGGATTTCGTCGCCCGGACCGTGGTGACCACCCGTCTGATCTCCGACATCTCCGCTGAATTTGACATCCCCGTGGCCGAAACGTTGACCGGATTCAAGTGGATTGCATCTGAGATCCGGGAGCGCGAAGGACGCGGCCGCTTTCTGGTGGGCGGCGAAGAGAGCTATGGCTACTTGATTGGTGATGAGGTGCGGGACAAGGACGCCATCGCGGCAGCCTGCATGATCGCCGAAGTGGCGGATGTGGAATGGCGGCGGGGGCGCACCCTGCTCGATCGGCTGCGGGACTTGCACCGCCACCACGGCGTCTACCGCGAGGCCTTGGTTTCACTCAAGCGGGAGGGCATTTCCGGTGCGGAAGAGATCCGCGCCATGATGAAGGGGTTCCGCAGCGCGCCACCCGCCACCTTGGGCGGGGAGACCGTGGCAGAAGTCCGGGACCACCTCGACGGGTGGAACGGCTTGCCNCCATCCAATGTGATCCAGTTCCTGACCGAGGACGGAGCCTTGGTGACCGCCCGTCCTTCGGGGACGGAGTCGAAGATCAAGTTCTATTTCTCCGTGAAGTCGACGTGGTCGGAAACCGAAGCCTATGGTGAGGTGTGGGCTGCCCTCGGGGAGCGCATGGCCCGGTTGGGCCGCGACGTTGGTGTGGAGGTCAACGTTTGAAAGCCCCTTCGTAGCGCGCGATCCATTGCGCGGGAGACATCTGCTCGAAGACCTGCTGCAGCAAGGGGACCGCAGCTGTCAAGCGCTCGGGTTTCTTGAACCGCACACACCCTTTTCCCATGTCGAGCTTTCCGCAGGACGCCGCATCCCAATGGGATTCCACGAACTGCAACAGCGCCGGGTCGGCATAGATGCCCATGTGGTGCAAGCCGATGTGTCCTTTGGTGGACGCCACTGAAATGAATGGAAGCGGTTGCTTCGGGTTGCAGTGATATCCGTCGGGATAGAGGCCGTGCGGCACGGCGAAGTGCACCATTCGGCCGTCACAGTGCTCGGCGAAGCCTTCCGGCAGGTGTGTGCGAAGGGCGTCAATCAGGGCGCTGACCGGGGCTTGGCGGTCTTCAGGCAGGCCCGCAATGAAGGAGGCAGTGTCGGCCATTCAGAGGGTGGGAATCCAAGGATCGAGGATGGGCAACAGCCAGCGCGCACTGGTGTCGAGGGCAGGCCAGAGGTGGCTGCCCTCCCGCCATTCCAAGGGGATCACCTCGCCACCNAGTGTGCCTTGAACGAGCATGACCACGATCGACCAGAACAGCCAAGCCCGGCCTGTGGCAAAGACGAGCCCTCCNAGTCGATCGAGTGGTTTTAGAGCCGTGATGTCCACGAGTTTTTCGATGACACGGCCCAGCAGGTTGACCCCNATGGCGACCGCCAGAAAGGTGATCGCGAAGGCGGTGATGCCGAGGTAAGCCTCGCCAATGGCGAATTCTGAATCCAGCCATTGGGCTGCGAAGTCCGAGAGGAACAGCGCGGCGTAGGCTCCGAGAAACAAGGCCGCGAGGCCGGTGACTTCCATGATGAGGCCTTTCCGCATGCCGCGGATGGCCGCCCAGAGAAACGGGAGGGCCAATGCGATGTCCAGTGGAGAAATTCNTTCAGGCATGATGCGACCCGCAATCTACGTTTGCAGTGCATGCATGGGAAGGGAAGAATCCGGTGGGCCGACAAAGCCGATGTGCCAGCAGTCTGGGCATTGATTCTGGAGCTGGCTGAATACGAGAAAGCGCGTGACCAGGTCAACATCGACGCAGCACAACTCGAGGCGGACGGTTTTGGGGCTGAGCCAGGGTATGGTCTGCTGGTCCTCGAGCCGGCGGACCGAGATGAGGTGGTCGGCATGGCCTTGTTCTATGAGAAATACAGCACGTGGAATGGGCGCTGCCTGTTCCTCGAAGACCTGGTGGTCACCGCCTCAGAGCGGGGCAAGGGATACGGCCGGCAGCTGTTTACAGCCGTGGCCCGAGAGACCCAGCGTCGGGGCATGGCGTACATGCAATGGCAAGTCCTGGATTGGAACGCTCCCGCCATCGGATTTTACCGGTCGCTGGGTGCCGATGTGGAAAGTGAGTGGCTCAATGGTCGGCTGCAAGGCCAGGTGCTGACAGACTTGGCCGCAGGATGAAGCGGAATTGGGTCGTCCACAAGTTTGGAGGGGCCTCTGTCCGGGATGCGGATGGCGTGCGCAACCTGGCCCGAATCGTCCGTCACTTGCAACATGTTGAGGATGCCGGCTTTAACCTGGCCGTTGTGGTCAGTGCGATGGGCAAGACGACCAATGCGCTTGAGGCGGTGTGGCAGGCTTTGCCGCATGCAACCGATGTCGAACCGGTCATCGCCACGGTCGTGTCGTCCCATTTGGAGGTGGTGGGGGCCTTGGAGTTGCCTCCAGACCTGCTTGAGGGCGATCTGGCCGCGTTCCGCACGTTGTGTGGCTCGTTTCTTGGACAGCCGCGCACCGACGCGGGCTATGACGCGGTGGTTGGATTCGGAGAGCGCTGGTCCACACGCCTGGTGGCCGCCCACCTCNAGCGGGAAGGCATTGCTGCCCAATGGGCCTCGGCCTGGTCGCTGGTGAAGACCAATTGCACCCACCGTGCCGCGGAGGTGGACCTCGACCAAACGGCCAACGCCATCCGATCGGCGGCATTGGATTGGGAGGGCGTCATTCCGGTGATGCAAGGATTCGTGGGCTCCTCGGAGTCCGGAACCCCCACCACATTGGGCCGGGAAGGGTCGGATTTCAGTGGCGCCTTGCTGGCCGAAGCCGTGGCCGCCCACAGATTTTGCGTGTGGAAGGATGTGCCGGGTGTCATGACCGGCGATCCCCGGCTTTGGCCGGTTGCGGAGGTGCTGTCCCACCTTGACCACAGCACCGCGGAGTTGCTTGGGCGAGCAGGTGCCGGTGTCCTTCATCCCCACACCATGGCGCCCCTGAGGCGTGCGGACATCCCGCTGCATGTGCGGAGTTTCATGGACCCTACCGCTCCCGGAACCTGCATTCGGGGTGCAGCGCCGGACGCGCCGTTGCCGGCATTGTGGACACTGTCCAGCGTGGAGGAAGGCCGGCGGACGGTGCGTTGCATCGGGCGAGACCGCGAGGAGGCCTGTGCATTGTGGTCGGCCCAATTTCCGGAGACCACGATTGTCGAGGCCGCTCCAGACAGCGCGTTGCCCCGATGTGTGCGCCTCCTCGTTGAGGTGGCTGGATGAGGCAAAAAAAAACGCCGGCGGTGAGGCCGGCGTGAACAGTTGGGGACGGCGGTGCGTCAGTATTCGTCCTCGTTGAAGAAGAAATCTTCTTTCGACGGATAGTCGGGCCAGATGTCTTCAATCGTGTCAAAGGACTCTTGGTCGTCTTCAATTTGCTGCAGGTTCTCCACCACTTCAAGCGGGGCACCCGTGCGCATCGCGAAGTCAATGAGTTCATCCTTCGTGGCGGGCCAGGGGGCGTCTTCCAAGTAGGAGGCCAGTTCCAAAGTCCAATACATCTTTCCTGTTGTTCGGGGCGGCAAAAGTAGCCGAGTCGCAATTCTGTGCAACCCCTATCCGCCCCGGGCACAAAAAGTTCCGTTATCGGAAGGGTTTTGCGGGGCGCGGCCATTTTTCCTCTTTCACCCCGCCGTCGAAGGCCACGCGGCGACCGAGCATGAAGAAGGCGTCGCTCAGTCGATTGAGGTAGCGCAGGGCCACTTCCGGCTGTGCCACCAATTGGTCGAGGGCCACCGCACGCCGCTCGGCGCGGCGGCAGACGGTGCGGGCCAGGTGGCATTGGCTCAGCGCAGGATGTCCTCCGGGCAACACGAAATGGCGCAGTTCAGGCAAGCCCTCTTCAAGTGTGTCGATCCAATGTTCGAGGGAGGCGATGTCCCCGTCATTGGTGGTCAGGGCGCCGGGCCGGGGTCCTTCGGGATCGGCGAAGACACTGCCGATGCGGAACAAGTGGTCCTGAATGTCTCGGATGGGCTCGGTCTGGTTGGCGAGGAGCTCGTGATCGAGCAGTCCCCCCACCACGGCATTGAGCTCGTCAAGTGTGCCATAGGCTTCGATGCGGGCGTCGTCCTTCTGGACACGGGTGCCATTGAACAGGGAAGTTTCCCCACCATCGCCTGTGCGGGTGTAGATGCGCATGGGGCAAAGGTGAACAAGTCCGAGGCAATCCGTCGCCCCGGGTCCGTCACCGGGCCTCTTCTGCCGGTGTCGCCGACCTACCTTCGTGCAGTGGAACGCACTGCACACATGGACAAGCAAGAGCGATACGACCGGGCTTACCTCCGGATGGCGCGTCAATGGGCGCAGCTGTCGCATTGCACCCGAAAGCAGGTGGGGGCCCTCATTGTGCGCGATGGAATGATCGTGTCCGATGGGTACAACGGAACGCCGAGCGGATTCCCCAATGCGTGCGAGAATGCCGAGGGCGAGACCCATTGGTATGTGCTTCACGCCGAAGCCAATGCCATCACCAAATTGGCCCGGTCCACCCACACGGCTCAAGGCGCCACGCTGTACATCACCTTGTCACCCTGTCGGGACTGCGCCAAGCTCATTCACCAGGTGGGCATCCGACGCGTGGTCTACATCGACGCCTACAAGGACGACTCCGGCTTGAATTTCCTGAACCAAGCAGGGGTGGAGATTGTACGTTACCCGGATGTCGACTGATCGCCCCCCCATGCCACGTGCCTGGTTGCCCCTCGCCTTGGGAACCGCCCTCTGTCTGGGGGCTTATCTCGGCCGCGGTTTGGGCGAAGGGCGGGGAGCTTGGGAATTTTCCGAGCCCCGATTCGTTCCTTCCGGACAGGTGTTGAGCTCCGTGTTGGACCGCATCGATCGCATGTATGTCGATCCGGTGGACCGGAACCGCTTGAGGGATGTGGCCATTGATGCCATCCTGGACGAGCTCGACCCCCACAGCGATTGGTTCAGCGCAGAGGAGTTGGCTGCCATGGCCGAGCCCATGGAGGGCAACTTCGAAGGCATTGGTGTCGAATTCATGCTGCAGGACGACACCATCATGGTGGTCACCCCCATTCCGGGAGGGCCGAGCTCTGAAGCGGGTGTGCTGTCCGGGGACCGCATCGTGTCGGTGGACGACAGTGTCATCGCCGGGACCGGGTTGTCCAACACCAAGGTCATGAAGCTGCTGAAGGGGCCGTCCGGCACGGAGGTCAAGCTCGGCTTGTTCCGGCCTGGCGCCGCGGACAGCGNAAGGGTCGAGGTGGCCATCCGCCGCGGCCGAATCCCCATCCACAGTGTGGTGGCGGCCGAATTGATGCCCAACCGCATCGGCTACCTCAAGGTGGTGCGCTTCGCCCGCAACACCCACGAAGAATTCGAAGCCGCCTTGGCGGCGCTCGAGGAAGCCGGCGCCGAGCGCTTCGTCCTCGATCTGCGCGGCAACGGCGGTGGGTACTTGCATGCGGCTGTACCCATGGTGGAACGCTTCCTCAATGAGGGGAAGCTGGTCGTCTATACAGAAGGTACCGCCCAGCCCCGCCGGGAGTATGTGACGGAGCGGCCGGGCCGGTTTCGCAAGCAACCGCTGGTGGTCCTGGTGGANGAAGGCAGTGCCAGCGCCAGCGAAATTTTTGCGGGCGCCTTGCAAGACCACGATCGCGCGGCCATCGTCGGCCGGCGCACCTTCGGCAAGGGCCTTGTTCAAGAGGAATTCCCTGTGGCCGACCGCGGTGCCTTGCGGCTGACGGTGGCCCGGTACTACACCCCCAGCGGCCGCAGCATTCAGCGTCCCTATGGTGGGGAAGTGGACTACGAGGAGGAGTGGCTCCAACGGCAAGAGCGGGGAGAATACGTGGAGGCGGCTAGCGTCCTTCGTGTGGATTCCCTCGCCTATCCGACCATGGCAGGGCGGACGGTCTACGGCGGCGGCGGCATCGCACCGGACGTCTTTGTTCCCCTTGATACCACTGGGTTCCCGGCTTCCTTCCGCGAGTTGGTTTATGCGGGTCGTTTGCGAGAACAGGCTTTCCGTTTGGCGTCCGAACGCCGGGCCGAGTGGTTGGCGTACCCCGACGTGGCCGCTTTCCTCGACGCCGTGGACGAGGGGCTGGACCTTGGGGTCGGGGCCTTGATTGACGAGACCTATCTGCCCGATGAAGACCGCGCCCGGTCCATGGTGCTCAGTCGCCGCAGGCTTGCAGAGCGCATTGCCCACAATGTGTGGGGCGAATCCGCCGGTCACCGCGCCGCGTTGCGTGGCGATGCGGAATGGGTGGAAGCCGCGGCCACCTTTGGTCGATTGGACGCCCTGCTCAAACCCGCTGAAGAAGATTAATTTTGACCCGCACCGGCAGGTGCACAATCCCACTGAACCCCTTGAATATGGCTTTCGAACTTCCCCAACTCCCTTACGCTTACGACGCCCTTGAGCCGCACATCGACGCGCGGACGATGGAGATCCACCACGGCAAGCACCACGCCGGATACACGGCCAAGCTGAATGCCGCGGTCGACGGTACCGACATGGTCGGCAAGTCCATTGAGGACCTGTGCGCCCAGGACTCCGGAAACGGCGCAGTCCGCAACAATGGCGGTGGCTACTTCAACCACAACCTTTTCTGGACGAGCATGTCTCCCAACGGTGGAGGGGCGCCGAGCGGCGACCTCGCTGCGGCTATCGATGCTGCGTTCGGCAGCTATGACGGCTTCAAGGACGCCTTCTCCGCGGCGGCCGCCACGCGCTTCGGCAGCGGTTGGGCTTGGCTCTGCGTCAAAGACGGTGCACTGGAGGTCTGCTCCACTGCGAACCAGGACAACCCGCTGATGCCGGAATCCGGCTGTGGAGGCACGCCCATCCTCGGCCTTGACGTCTGGGAGCACGCCTATTATCTCAACTACCAGAACCGCCGCCCCGACTACATCGCGGCGTTCTTTAACGTCATCGACTGGAACGCCATCTCCGAGCGTTTCGCAGCCGCCCGCGGCTGATTCTGCCCTTTCGCCGCATGCGATCTCTCATCCTCGTCGCGGGCGGCACGGGCACCCGCATGAACCGGCCGGTCGCCAAGCAGTTTTTGCCGCTTGGGGGTCGGCCGGTCATCGTTCACNCGCTGGCGCGGTTCCGGAAAGCCTACCCGGATTTGTTCGTGACCCTCGTGCTCCACGAGAGCCTTCACGGGGCTTGGGAAGCTGTGGTGCGCGAGCACCCGGAGGCCGCCGTCGACCGGGTGGTGGAAGGCGGAGCCGAACGGTTTCATTCGGTGCGCAATGGTTTGGATGCGCTGCCCCACACGGAAGGCTGGGTCGGCATCCACGACGCAGTCCGGCCGTTTGTGGAAGTGGACACCATCCGGGCATGCTATGACGCTGCGGCGCCGACTGGCGGCGCCATTCCAGTGGTGGCGGTCAAGGACACGATTCGCAGGCTCGACGGCGGGGGCAGCGCCCCGTTGGACCGCGCATCCTTGCGTGCCGTCCAGACCCCGCAAGTGTTTGCCCTCGCACCCTTGCGCCAGGCTTACGGGGTCAAATACCAAACGCACTTCACTGACGACGCCTCGGTGTGGGAAGCTGCTGGAAGGGAGGTGGCGCTGGTGGAGGGCGATTTGCACAACCTCAAATTGACCACTCCGGAAGACTTGCTCAGTGCAGAGGCCTTTCTCCAGCTCAGGCAGGGGTCGACCGGCGAATGACGCGGTCGCAGGCCACCGTCGCCAGGGCCGTCAACAACAGGCTTCCACCGATCAGCATGGGCGTGAGGTCCATCAAGTCGTCCGCCATGCTGCCCGTGACCCAAAGGGTGGCGGCTGCGAGGCTGTTGTTAACGAAGTGGGCGAGCATCCCGGGGATCAGACTGCCACTGCGGTAGACCAACCAGCCGAAGAGGGCGCCGAGCAGGACCCTCGGAAGGAAGCCATAAAATTGGAAGTGGATGGCGCTGAAGATGATGGAGGTCAATGCAATGCCCAGCCAAGCCTTGCCCGTGGCGCGAATCAGAAGGGGTTGAAGCACCCCTCGGAAGGCGAGTTCTTCAAACACCGCCGGCAAGGCCGCCACACTCAAAATCACGATGATGCGACGTCCCCCATCGGCCATGGCCAGGTAGGTCGTCAAGGCTTCAATCATCTCCTCGAGTGGAAGAAAGAGCGCTTCGAGCGCACCGCCCTCCGGGATGAGGGTGCCGTTCCATTCGTAGCTGGCAGCCAGAAGGGGACTGCACACCACGGTGGCCAGTACAGCCAGGAGCAAGACGGCAGGGATGCGCCCGGCAGCTTTTCCCGGCAAGCCCACTGGGAATGCGCCAGACCAGATTTTGCCCGCCACCCAAGCTGCGCCTCCGAAGCCCACAGCTTGGCTGATGAAATTCTGCAGGTGCAATTGCCACCACACACTGTCCTCGGTGGGGAGGGCCTGTCCCGGCGACATGGAGAACGCTTCCCCGAATACGGTGGCCGCCACCACAGAAGCCGCAATGGAGGCCAGTACAGAAGCGACGAGGAGGATGCCCAAAAAGATCAGGGTGCGGCTCAAGGCCTGCATGCGGTCGGCGGGCTCGGACTTCATGTGCCCAATCTACGCTGGTAGGACGGCGTCACCGTAGGTCCGCTTGACGTTGTCAAGTGTGGCGTGCAGGACAGCAGGGTCGTCCTCGGTCACGAGGGTCAAGCGGTGCTCCTTGAAATGCGGCAGGCCGCGGAAGTAGTTGGCGTAGTGGCGGCGCATCTCCACGACACCGAGGCGCAGGCCCTTCCACACGAGGCTGTGGTCGAGGTGTTGTCGGGCGGCTTCGACACGGTCTGCCACGGTGGGCGGAGGCAGGTGTTCGCCTGTGGCGAAGTAGTGCTTGATCTGGTTGAAAATCCAAGGGTTTCCAATGCTGCTGCGACCGATCATGATGCCGTCGACCCCAAATTCTTTGCGGTAGGCCAAGGCTTTCTCGGGGCTGTCGATGTCGCCATTGCCAAAGACGGGGATGTTCATCCTTGGATTTTCCCGAACCTCCCGGATCAGGGTCCAGTCGGCCTCGCCCTTGTACATCTGGGACCGGGTCCGGCCGTGGATGGAAATGGCTTGGATGCCNACNTCCTGCAAGCGCTCGGCGACCTCGACGATGTACTTGGTCTTGTCGTCCCAGCCGAGGCGCGTTTTCACGGTGACCGGCAAGTCGACGGCATCGACGATTTCTTTGGTCATCGAGACCATCTTGGGAATGTCCTGGAGAATGCCGGCACCCGCTCCCTTGCAGGCGACTTTCTTGACCGGGCAGCCGTAATTGATGTCGAGGACGTCGGGTCCGGAGGCGGCGGAGATTTCTGCCGCCCGGCGCATGGAGTCGATCTCAGAGCCAAAAATCTGGATGCCGATGGGGCGCTCCTTCTCGTAGATGTCGAGTTTCTGGCGGCTTTTGGCCGCATCTCGAATCAGGCCCTCCGAGCTGATGAACTCCGTGTACATCATGTCGGCCCCGTGCTGCTTGCACAATGTGCGGAACGGCGGGTCGCTCACGTCCTCCATGGGGGCGAGCAACAGTGGGAAGTCTCCCAATTCAACGGGGCCAATGCGGACCATGGTGCAAAATTACGCCACGTCGGGCGCCATCCCGCGGACGAGGTACGCCACCATCGCTGCGCTGAACGTGCCCCCCACCCCGAGGACCACAAGCAGGACCCCGGCCACATCCCCGAAACGCAGCGCAACGGGGTAGGCGGGCACCATGGCACCTTCGAGGCGCACAAGGCCGAACCGGTCCTGCAGCCACACGAGCGTGAGCCCGATGACCAAGCCGGCGACCGCGCCGACGGCATTGATGAGAAAGCCCTGCCAGCTGAAGACGCGCCGAATGTCACGCGGTGTCATGCCGATGGCGGCGAGNGTGTCGATGTCCCGGCGCTTGTCNAGCAGGAGCATGGTGAGGGCGGCGAGGATGTTGAATGCTGCGACGATCAGAATGAAGCTCAGGATGGCGAATGTGGCCCACTTCTCCGCCCGGCTCGTCGAGTGAATGAGGGCATTCTTTTCGCGCCGGGTGCGGGTCAGCAGCGTGTCGGACCAGCGCTCGTCAATGGAGGCCCGCAGTTCTTCCGCACTCCAGCTCGCGGCCGGCACGACTTCCACCCTGGAAACCAGTCCGGGCCGCTGGAGGACCTCTTGTGCGAAGCTGAGGGAAGACAGGATGTGCCGCGCGTCGATGTCGGCATTGACACTGAACGTGCCGCACACCGAAAGGGTNCGGGAGACGAGCAGGGATTCGAAACCGNCGTCGAGCAGGTTGAGTCCCCGGGAACGCCCGAGTTGACGCCCCCGCTTCGGTGCGCTCACTGTGAGGGTAGCCGGGGCATCGGCTTGGAAAGGCAGTCGCAATTGACTGGCCACACCCAGGCCGGCATAGCCACAAGGTGATCCCAACGTATCCTGGCGCAGGACATCCCCGCGGCGCAGCCGACCCTGCAGTCCGGTTCGGCGGGCGTGGTCGATGTCAAAGCCGAGCAACGAGACGACCACAGGCTCGCCCTGTCGCCTGACGACCACGTCCTGTTGCAGCACACCGCCCGCCCAGTCGACACCGGGGTGGGCCGAGAGGCTGTCGATCCAAGCGTCATTCAAGACGCGGCCTTCGGCAGGCAGGATGGCGAGCTCCGTATCGAGGCTGGAAAACAGCTCTTCCACGAGCTCTTCGATGCCATTGAATGCACTCAGGATCGCGATCATGGCCGCGCAAACCGCAGCGACCACCACCACGGAGATGCCGCTCACAAGGTGNATGAGCCGCTGGGATTTGCGGGCCCAGAGGTAGCGTCGTGCGATGCGAAAGCTTACGTTCACGAGGTTAATGTATACCCGGTAAGCCCACGTACTGTCAACTCAATGAGACCAAAGAAACCTTTCTTTGCGTGCTGCGTTTCTATGGTGATGATTCGGTCCTGCGTTTTCCTCGTGCACATGGCGCTCTTCTTTGGAGCAGTTCATGCGCAAGACGCGGATTACTTTCCGCCAATTGAAGGCCCTTGGGAGACCTTAGACCCCCAAGAATCGTTGGGTTGGTGCACAGATGAGCTGGATTCTCTGCACGCTTTTTTGGGCGAATCGGGCACGCGCTCTTTCATTGTGTTGCAAGGTGGACGAATTGCCCTCGAGTGGTATTTCGGGTCGTTTACGCCTGANAGCCTCTGGTATTGGGCTTCAGCGGGCAAGGTGGTCACAGGGGCCCTTGTGGGGCAGGCTGCATCAGAAGGGTTGCTGGATTTGGATGCGCCCTCTTCAGACCACCTCGGTGCTGGTTGGTCAAGTTGTCCTGCGGAAGAGCCCAACATGACCGTTCGGAACCACCTCACCATGACGACCGGTTTGGACGACCCCATCTTGGACTTGGATTGCACAGACCCCGAATGTCTGCAGTGCCTTGCCGAGCCAGGTTCGCGATGGGCCTATCACAATGCGGTTTATACCTTGTTGACCGAGGTCATCACCAGCGCGTCTGGTATGTTCTTGAACAGTTACCTCAACGTGCGAATCAACCAGCACATTGGATCGAGCCTGTTCTATGTGCCACAAGGTCCAAATCGCATGGTGATCAGTACACCCCGGGACATGGCTCGGTTTGGACTGCTGGCGCTTCGGGGCGGAGTTTGGCAGGGAGGTGACACCGTTATCCCCCCGGCCTATCTGGCAAATGCCATGGTCCAGAGCCAGAGTTTGAACCCCGCATACGGCGAGTTGTGGTGGCTCAACGGACAGTCTGCATATCAGTTGGTGGGNACCCAGCTGGTGCTCCCTGGCCCCCTCATTCCTTCGGCGCCGTCGGATCTGGTGGCGGGGTTGGGCAAGAACGACCAAAAACTCTACGTGATTCCTTCCATGGACAGGGTGATCATCCGGATGGGTGACGATGCGGGAACGACATCGCTCGCTGCGTCCAGCTTTGACGAAATGCTTTGGAGCCAACTCGCTGAAATGGACCTCCCTTTGGGTGTTCCTTCGGCCTGCTCTTGTGCGGGTGATTTGGATGGTGATGGGCAGCGAACGGCGGCTGATTTGCTCTTGCTCCTCGGTGCCCTTCCGTGTCTAACTCCAGATTCCTGTCCAGTGGATTTGAATGGAGATGGGGCCACAGACGTGAGTGATGTGCTCGTGATGCTGTCTGGTTTTGGGGTGCCTTGCTCCTCTTGATTCGGACCAAGTCAATCGTCGGTGAGCAGGCGGTCGATTTCTTCATACCGATCCAGGCTGTCGTCTAGGAAGAAGCGCAGTTCGGGCATCTTTCTCAGGTGCTTCCCCACCTTTCCAGCCATCGTCTTTCTGATATAGAAGGCCTCCTGTTGGACAAGCGCCAAACCGTCTTCCGGCTTTCCGGCAGCGGCCACAGGCAAGAAGCTCAGGTANACCCTGGCCAGGGACAGGTCCGGCGTCAAGCGCACGGTGGTGACGGTGATGAAGTGACCACCGTAGCGGATGGAGGACTCCCTTTGGAGGAAGGTGCCCAATTCCCGTTGAAGCAATGCGCCGATGCGCTCCTGTCGAATGCCTGCCATGTCAGTAAAGGAAGTGGTTGTGGGGGAATCGCTGCACGTGCAGCTCGCGGACCTCGGCGTACAGCACTTCGCGGAGGCTGTCCATGCCCTCCTTGGTCTTGGCTGAGAGAAAGAGCACCGGGCCTTCGTGGTCTGCTAAACGGTGGCGCAGTCCTTCGATGAGGTGCGCGCGTTCAACTTCGCCCTGCGGGTCTCGGAGCTGGTCGATCTTGTTGAAGACGAGCATGGTGCGCTGCGTGCCGGCACCGATTTCCCCCAAGGTCTCCTCCACCACACGCAGGTGGTCTTCGAATTGGGGGTGGGACACATCGATGACGTGCACGAGAAGGTCGCTTTCGCGTGTCTCGTCCAGCGTGCTCTTGAAACTCTCGACGAGCTGGTGGGGCAGCTTCCGAATGAACCCCACCGTGTCGCTCAACAGGAAGGGCAGGTTGTGGACCACCACCTTGCGCACCGTGGTGTCGAGGGTGGCGAAGAGCTTGTTTTCGGCGAACACCTCGGATTTCGAGAGGCGGTTCATCAGGGTGGACTTGCCGGCATTGGTGTAGCCGACCAGGGCCACGCGGACGAGGGCACCGCGGTTGCCGCGCTGGGTGGCCATNTGGCGGTCGATGGCGGTGAGGTCCTTTTTGAGCGCGGAAATCCGGTCGCGGATGATCCGGCGGTCCGTCTCGATTTCCTTCTCACCCGGTCCCTTCATGCCGATTCCGCCCTTCTGTTTTTGCAGGTGGGTCCACATGCGGGTCAAACGGGGGAGCAGATACTGGTATTGGGCGAGCTCGACTTGCGTCTTGGCATGCGCCGTCCGGGCCCGCTGGGCGAAAATGTCGAGGATGAGGTTGGCCCGGTCGAGCACCTTGGTCTCGGGCAGGGCTTCTCCGAGGTTGCGGAGTTGGGAGGGGCTCAATTCGTCGTCGAAAATGAGCAGGTCAATGTCGTTCTCCTCGATGTAGGTGGTGATTTCCTGCAGCTTGCCCTTGCCGACGAACGTCCGGACATCGGGGTGGTTCAGCGACTGGGTGAAAGAGCGGATCGTCTCGGCATTGGCGGTTCGGGCGAGGAATTCCAATTCGTCGAGGTACTCCGCCAGCAAGTCCCGCGGCTGCTCCCGGGTGGCCAGTCCCACCAGCACGGCCCGTTCAGGCTTGCCGTCTTTGCGGGCGAGCGGTTTTTCCAGCATTCAGTCTCGGAAGCGTTCGATGTACTTCGCCACAGCGGTGATTTCCGCCTTGTTCAGCGCGCCTTTCTGGGCGGGCATGGTGCCTTTGCCGTAGGTGATCAGGGCCACCCGCTCGGCCAAGGTCATGGTCGAGAGGCTGAGGTCGGGTGATTTGGAGGCCATCAACTTGCCGTCATCGCCATGGCACAGGGAGCATTTGCGCGTGTAGAGCGACCGGGCCTGCACTTCCGATACCTGAGGAGCAGTGCCGTCGGCCGCAGGAGTTGGGGCCGGCTCGCTTCCACAGGCGGACAAAGCGAGTACCACCGTCCCCGCGACCATCCAGCGCCAGGGGGTCACACCCATCCGTACGCTTCGAACCCTTCGCGGAAAGGCCAGGGAATGCTCGAAAGGATGAGGAGCAGGGCCACCGTGAACCAGATGGCCTGGCGGCGGAATTTGCTCCTGTCGTCTGCAGCCCGCTTGGACAGGCTGTAGCCCAAGGTGCCGAGGAGGATGGCCAGCGTCATCGTGGCCATGTGCTCCAGGGAGAAGAAGCGCATCACGGTGCTGGCCATGGCGTCGGCATTGCCGAGCATGCTGCTCCAGCCTTTGCCGAAATACAGGATGAACCCCAGCACGAGCTGGAGGTGCAAGGAGATCATGGTGAACAGCCCACGCTTGCGGTCCCCGTCGGTGAAGGAGCGCCCGGCAGACATGCCCGAAAACGCCTTGACGATGGAGAGGATGAGCAGAATCAGGACCACCCATCTCAGGGTCCCGTGCAAGTGTTGAATTCCCGTCAGCATGGGGCGAAGATACGGGGGTACATTGCGCCCATGCACTTGGATTTACATGGAAAACACGCCCTGGTCTGTGGGGCGTCCCAGGGCATCGGCCTGGCCGCTGCCCAAGAGCTGGCATCGCTGGGCGCAACCTGCATCCTGATGGCCCGCAATGCGGAGCGGCTGGAAGCCGCCGTGGCCACCCTGCCCGGTGAGGGCCACCGCTACCTCGTGGCGGACTTCACCGACGGGGACGCCGTGGCCGCCAAAGCGTCAGAAGCGGCAAAACTGGCCCCCATCACCCTGCTTGTCAACAACACGGGTGGCCCGGCGGGTGGTCCCGCCCATGCGGCCGATCCAGCGGCCTATCTGGCAGCATTCAGCCAGCACCTGATCTGCAACCAGCGCATCGTGCAAGCCGCGCTCCCCGGCATGCGATCAGCCGGTGAGGGCCGCATCGTCAACGTGATCTCCACCTCGGTCAAGCAGCCGCTCGATGGGCTCGGGGTGTCCAACACTGTGCGCGGTGCTGTGGCCAACTGGGCCAAGACGCTCGCCAATGAGCTCGGCCCGGACGGCATCACGGTCAACAACGTCTTGCCCGGCGCAACCCGCACATCGCGACTCAGCCAGATCGCGGAAGCCAAGTCGGCCAAGACTGGTATGTCCGCTGAAGCGGTTCTCGAAGGGATGGCGCAGGCCGTCCCCCTGCGGCGCCTCGGAGAGTCCCATGAGATCGGCGCAGCCATCGCTTTTTTGTGCAGTCCAGCTGCCGCGTACATCAGCGGAATCAACCTTCCGGTGGACGGCGGGCGAACCCGTTGTCTGTGATGCTCGATGTGAACAATCGCATCGGCGAAAAACATTCGCAGCCAGCCGTGTCCATTTGATACGTCATCACGCTACTTTCGCGACGTACGTCAATCGATACGTCACACCATCATGGAACACCCCAGTGTCCAGGCGTTCATGGCAGAAGCCCAGCGCCGGAATCCCCACGAGGCCGAGTTCATTCAGGCCGTGGAAGAGGTCGCGGAGACCATCATCCCTTTCATTGAAGCGAATCCCCGTTACCAAGGCCATGCCTTGCTCGAGCGCATGATCGAACCGGAGCGGGTCATTCAATTCCGCGTCCCGTGGACGGATGACGACGGCAACATCCAGGTCAACCGGGGTTACCGGGTGGAGTTCAACTCCGCTATCGGGCCCTACAAAGGCGGCTTGCGTTTCCATCCGAGTGTCAACCTCAGCATCCTCAAGTTCCTCGGGTTCGAGCAGGTCTTCAAGAACAGCCTGACCACCCTGCCCATGGGTGGTGGAAAGGGCGGGTCCGACTTCGATCCGAAGGGGAAGTCTGACGCGGAGGTGATGCGCTTCTGCCAGAGCTTCATGACCGAGTTGTCCCGCCACATTGGACCGGACACGGATGTGCCGGCAGGCGACATCGGCGTCGGCGGGCGTGAAATCGGCTACATGTTNGGCCAGTACAAGCGCCTTCGCAACGAATTCACCGGAGTCCTGACCGGCAAGAAACCGGCGTGGGGCGGCTCTTTGATCCGTCCGGAAGCCACAGGCTACGGCGCCACCTACTTCATGGTGGAAATGCTGGCTGCGAAGGGCCAAAGCATTGACGGCAAGACCGTGGTGATCAGCGGATCGGGCAACGTGGCCCTGCATGCCGCAGAGAAGTGCCTCCGCCTGGGCGGCAAGGTGGTGGCCCTGAGCGACAGCAAGGGCAGCATCCACGATCCCTCGGGCCTCACCGAGGAGAAGCTGGCGTGGATCAAGGACCTCAAGGAGGTGCGCCGCGGCCGCATCCGCGAGTACGCGGAGGCCTTTGATGGTGTCACGTTCCGCGAAGGGCAGGATCCGTGGGACCTCGCCTGCGACTTGGCATTCCCTTGTGCGACGCAGAACGAACTCGATGGGTCGGAAGCGGCTGCGCTCGTGGCCAATGGCTGCATGGCCGTGGCAGAAGGAGCCAACATGCCCTGTACGCCGGAAGCCGTCGAAGCCTTCCAGAAGGCGGGCGTGATGTTCGCTCCGGGCAAGGCGTCCAACGCCGGTGGGGTGGCCACGTCGGGCTTGGAAATGTCGCAGAACAGCCTGCGCATGTCATGGACTTCCAAGGAGGTGGATGGCCACCTGAACCGCATCATGAAGGACATTCACGCCCAGTGCGTCAAGTACGGCACACAGCCCGATGGCAGTGTCGACTACGTGCAGGGGGCCAACATCGCGGGCTTCGTCAAGGTCGCGGACGCCATGATCGACCAGGGCGTCGTCTGATTCAAACCCCATCCAATTCCCATGGTGGACGCTGTCGGCGGATGCTGACGCGTGAACTGTGCGGGCATCCTACACCTCCAGGGATGTCCCTTTCCCACATTTGTACTGTCCACGGCACGCATTCAAGCAGTGGATGCCACGAGGCAAGCGTGGCAGGCAAGCAATTTGGTGAAGTAGAAGCGCCCTGGAAACGTCTGGGGCGCTTTTCATTGGTGGGGTTTGGGAGCGACTTCAGATGTCCTCACAGAGCTCCACGAGCACCTTGGCCGTATCTCCTGGGTGGAGAAAGGCAATGCGCTTGCCATCGGCGCCCGGCTTGGGCCCCACCACCACGCGGTAGCCCTGGTCCTTGAGCCGGCTGAGCTCCGATTCCAGATCGTCCACATGGAAAGCCAAGTGGTGCAGGCCTGGTCCCCGCTTTTCGAGGTGCTTGGCGATGGCCGATTCGGGAGACGTCGGCACCAACAATTCGACTTTGCTGTCTCCAGCGGCAAAGAAGGCGGTCAGCACCGCTTCGCCGGCGACCTCCTCGCGTTTGTAGGCGGGACTGCCCAACAGGTCGCCGAAGATGCGCTCTGCTTCGTCGAGGTTGGCCACGGCGATGCCGATGTGCTCCAGCTTCTTCATGCGGTGGGCGATTGTGGCAGCCGATCGGCCGCCAGTGCCAGCGCATGGGCCTCCACTTCTTCGCTGTCCCACATGGCGTCGATGTCCGGCCGGTCCATCACTTCCGCCATGATGCCATCTTGGATGCCTCCGAGCGACAAGGCCTCCGCGTAGGGCAGGTGGCTGAATGTGACCATGGAATACAACGGAATCCATCGGTTCGGATGGCGGTCCGTCAAGCGGCGCTCGATGCGCTTTTGCAGCAGGAATCGAGGGTCCCCCGTGCGGTCGCGCATTTCGATGAAGTTGCGCAGGGCGAGGTCACCGATGGCGTCGCCGTTCGGCTTTCGAAGCGCGGAGAACTCGGCCATCAAACCCCCCCATTGGTCATCGGCAGGGACACCGTCGTGGCGGTCCAGCAAGTCCGCGAGCACACGCGCGTCTTCAAAGCCACTGTTCATGCCCTGCCCGTAGAATGGGACAATGGCGTGGGCGGCATCGCCGAGCAAGACCACACGGTCGCCGTGGTTCCACGGTTCGCAGCGGGTGGTGACCAGCGAGCTAGTGGGGTTGTGTTCCCAGTCCGTGTCGAAGTCCGGCAAGAGAGGCAGGATGTCGGGGAAATGCGCTTCGAAATAGGCCCGGGCTTCCTCCGGGGTAGACAGGTCCGCGAAGCCGTCCTGTCCCTCAAAGGGGGCGAATAGGGTGCAGGTGAAGGTCCGGTCCGGGTTGGGCAAGGCCATCAGCATGAAGTGCCCGCGGGGCCAGATGTGCAGGGCCTCAGGGTCGATGGCGAAATCGCCTGACGCCGACGGGGGCATGGCGAGTTCCTTGTAACCGTGGGGGAGGTAGGATTGGCTGAAGTCGAACCGGTCCGTCTTCATCATCCGCTGCCGGACAGCACTGAACGCGCCGTCGGTGCCCAGGACGCGGTCGTGGGTGACTTCATGGCCGCCATCGAAGTGGAGGGCGACCCCATTCTCTTGCACGGCGAAGTCGGCCAAGCGGTGCTCGAAATGGACGTGGACCCGGCCCGTGGCTTCGGCCTGTTCCAGCAAAATGCGGTTCAATGGTCCGCGGGCGACAGAGTAGATGCACTGATCGTGTCCGTGACGTCCTTGTCCCGGAAGCCCGTAGGGTTGGTAGGTCAATTGGCCTTGGCGGTCGTGCATGCAACGGGCCTTGACGGGCAACGCGATGGCTTCCACAGCCTCCGCGGCGTCCGCAGCTTCCAGTGCCCGCCACCCCCGGTCGCTGAGAGCGAGGTTGATGGACCGCCCGCTCGCATCGCCCACCTTGCGAGGGTCGGCGCGGCGTTCGTAGACATCGACACGGTGGCCGCGGTTGGCCAGAAGAAGGGCGGTCAGGCTGCCAACAAGGCCGGCACCAACAACCGCAATTCCCTTCGGCTCGCTCATCCGCCGATGGCTTGATTCAGGTCCGCGATGAGGTCCTCGGCATCTTCAATGCCACAGCTTAGTCGGATCAGGCTGTCGTTGATGCCCAGTATGGCCCGCTGGTCGGCAGGGACCGAGGCGTGGGTCATCAGGGCCGGGTGCTCAATCAGGCTCTCCACACCGCCGAGGGATTCCGCCAAGGCGAAGACCTGGGTGGATTCGCACACTTTGCGGGAGGTCTCGAGGCTGTCGTCCACGAGAGTGAAGCTGATCATGCCGCCGTAGTCGTTCATCTGCCGGGTGGCCACATCGTGGTTCCGGAAGTCGGCCAACCCTGGCCAGTAGACCTTGTCGACGCGGGGGTTGGCCTCCAGCCATTCCGCTACAGCGCGGCCATTCGCGCAGTGTTGGCGAACCCGGATGCCGAGGGTTTTGATGCCGCGTAGCACGAGGAAGCAGTCCATGGGGCCGGGGACGGCGCCGACGTTGTTCTGGATGGTCCTGAGGGGCGCGTCCACCTCGGCGTCCTTGGTCATCAGGGCGCCCATCACGACGTCGGAGTGGCCGCCGAGGTACTTCGTGACGCTGTGCATCACGATGTCTGCACCCAAGGTGAGCGGGTTTTGCAAAGCTGGGGTCGCAAAGGTGTTGTCCACCGCAAGCCGTGCGGGGTGGCCTTGGAGCAGCTCCGCCACCGCAGCGGTGTCGGTGATGCGCATCAAAGGGTTGGTGGGCGTCTCCAGCCAAACGAGGCGGGTCTTGTCGTTGAGGTGGGCAGCCACATTGGCCGGGTCCTGGGTGTCGACAAAGTTGAATTGAATGCCGAGGGGAGCGTAATGCGTGGCGAACAGGCGGCGCGTTCCGCCGTAGAGGTCGTCACCCGCGATGACTTCATCGCCGGGCTTCAGTGTCATCATGACCGCATCCACGGCGGCGAGTCCGCTGGAGAAGGCCAACCCATGCGTGCCGCCTTCCAATGCGGCAAAAGCCGCCTCCAGTGCGTCGCGGGTCGGATTGGAGGACCGGCTGTACTCGTAGCCCTTGTGTTGGCCAATGCCCTCCTGCACGTAGGTGGAGGACATGAACACCGGGGTCATGATGGCCCCTGTGGAGGGGTCGGGCTTCACACCGGCGTGCACGGCGAGCGTATTGAACCCAGTTTTGGAGTTGTGCTGCGACATGCCTCAAAGTTCGGAACTCCCCGCGGCTTTCCGACCTCGGTTTCGGCGCAACCATCCGGGAATCACCAACACCCCCACCAAGAGGTAGACGAAGTGCGTGGCCAGACGCCAAATCAACATGGTCATGGCGGGGGCNAGGGGCGAAGGCGAGGCGTCCAGCCAAGGCGCAAAAAACACGTCGAGCAGCCATTCCGCTACCCCGCTGGAGCCCGGGGTCGGACTGACGAGGAGGAACACCCACATCACCAGTTGCCTGGCCACAATCAAGAGAGCATCCAAGGACTGCAGGGGCGCCACGACCATGCCCATCACGGCGACGAGGGTCAAGAACCGCGCGCTCCAGCTCATCAGGGTGGCGAGCACGGCACCGGTCCACTGCGTCCAAGGCAGCCGCTGCATTTGCACCGCACTCTCCTTCAGATCTTCGGCATAGCCGAGGATGTTCGGTTGCCAGCGGCGAAGCCATCGAACCGAGGCCATTCCGCACAAGAGCCGGTGTGTGGCCGCCGGTGCCAGCAGGAGGCCAAACGCAATGATGGCCGCGAGAAACAGCATCAGCCCCCAACTCGCCCAAAACACCCCCCAGCCGAAGGCATTCCCCAATGCCTCCGGTCGGATCACCGTCCCGTAGACGACCAGAAACGCAGGCACCGCCAGCGCATAAAACAACTGGTCGAGCAACGTGGTCGAAAACACCACAGCTGTGCTGCGCCCCGCGGTCATGCCTTGGCAATGCAGGGCCCAGATGGCGACCCCGCCGCCCCCGACGATGCCGGGCGTGACGGCCGACGCAAACTCCCAGACCACCGTGGTCTCGATGGCCTGCCGCCAGGCCAATTCGCCACCCGAAAGCCAGCGCAAACGCAAGACATACCCCAAATCTCGGAGAAAAACCAAGCTGATGACGGCGGCCAGCGCCAGGGGCCAACCCGGTGCGGTCATGGCCAATTTCAAAGCAGACCAACCCCCGTTTTCGGCCAAGGCACCTTGCAGCGTCCATCCCACAAAGGCCAACCCGATGCCGATGGGCAACACCGCCTTCCACGGGCCCAGCTTGGGCATGTTGTCCTTCGTCATGCCCACACCTGTGTTCCTTCGCTGCAGTTGCGGCAGATGTCGATGCCACCGCGGTTGGAAAACACCGAGGCCCGGAAAGCCGCATACCGCGCTGATGTCCAGATCTGTCGGAAGGACGTCGCATCTTCCGCAGTGCCCATGGCATGCGCCGCATCCTTGTCGAAACAACACGGGACCACGCGGCCGTCCCACGTGATGACGGCGCCCTGCCACATTCGCCAACATTGGTCGAGCATGGGATTGCGCAGCGTCCACCGGCCGTCCGGACTGCGGTCGTAGCGGCGCAGCTTGGGGTCCCGGGTCAGCAAAGGGTGTCCGTCCTCGGGCTGGTCGATCTGGGCGGTTTTCACGGCGAATTCATCCACTCCGAATTCTCCGGCCATGTGCTTGAGATCAGCGAGCTGGTGCTCGTTGTGGCCGACGACAAGGAATTGCCACACCACATGGGGCGTGCCGCTGCCCAACTGGCGCTTGGCGTCCAGCACGGCCCGGGTGCCGGAGAGGACCTTGTCCAATTGGCCGCCNACCCGGTAGCTCGAATACGCCTCCTGCGTGGCGCCGTCGATGGAGATGATCAACCGGTCAATGCCGCTGCGGACGAGCGATTCGGCCCGTTCGGGGGTGAGGTGGTGTGCATTGGTGGAGGTGCTGACGTACAGTCCGTTGCGTTTGCCCACCGCCACGAGGTCATCCATGCCGGTGTGCAGGTAGGGCTCACCTTGGAAATAGAGGTTGAGGTAGACCAATTCCCGTGCGAGGCCGTTGGGACCATCGAGGAGCCGGGCAAGCCGGTCGGGGTCGAGCATGCCGGTCGGACGGGTGAAGCTCCGGAGGCCACTGGGGCATTCGGGGCAGCGCAGGTTGCAGGCCGTCGTAGGTTCCACGCTGAGGCTCATCGGCCAGGCTGGCCTGGCGGATATAGGCTTCCCTGCGTTTCGCTGACGGATCGCCTGGCGAAAGGCCAGCTGAAGGCGAAGTGCATTTCTTGCACGGGTCCCGTTCAGCACCCGTAGCCTGTTGAAGCGATCGCCTGTGAGCGCGCGTAAACGGGACCATGGGCCGCGAGGCGGTCGGAGCGGGGGCGAGATGGAAACCGGGGAAATCACCGTGTGCAATTTACCCTCGGGACCCCGTTTGACAGGGCAACTTGCACCCCGTTGCCGTGTAAATTCGAGGCGTGATCCTGATTGACAACACCCTCCTCTCTACTGAGGTCTTCGACCGGAAATTTTGCTGCGATCTCAAGGCATGCAAAGGCGCGTGCTGCGTGGAAGGCGAGAGCGGTGCCCCCTTGGAGCCCGAGGAACTTCAGGAAATCGAGGCCGGATTTGAGGTGATCAAGGACCGGTTGAAGCCGGACAGTCTTGCCGTCATCGAGCGGGAAGGCCTGTACGTGGTGGACGGGGACGGCGACCACGTGACCCCGATTGTGAAGGGCAAGGAATGCGTGTATGCTACTTTCGATGAGGATGGCACAGCCAAATGCGGATTCGAGCAGGCTTACTTGGAAGGAAAATCGAGCTGGCGCAAGCCCATCAGTTGCCACCTGTATCCGATTCGCCTTACGGCTTTGAAGGATTTGACGGCGGTGAATTATCACCGATGGCCGATATGTGACGGCGCATTGAAATGCGGCGCAGGATTGGATTTGAGCGTCCTCCGATTTTGTAAGGATGCCCTCGTCCGCAAGTTTGGACAACCCTGGTACGATGCAGCCTGCGAAGCGGAGATGCAATGGCGGGAAGTCCAGGCCCGTCGGTCTGCAGGGGACGGAAACAGCGGGGCCGAATGACCACCCGTCCTTGGCGAATTTCNGGGGTGTCGCCCGTCTGGATCACCTGCCTCTGGGTGGGAGCCATGGTCCTGTGTGCCGCGCCTGCGGTGCATGCCCAATGGCCCGCAGAGCTTCAACAGGTGGCCACCATTTCCACCGTGGCGGACGAAGTGGTCCTCGGGTCGGACGGGGAACAGCTCATCGTGTTGTCCCGTCCAACGGACTCTGAAGATTGGCTGGAAGGCCAGACCCGCATCGCGTCCATCACCGAGGCGCCTTGGGTCACCGGGCCAGCCAAGCCGTGGGGTCGGGTGCCAAGTCCGGAGCCGGCTTGGGCGGCCTTGGGCGAGTTGATCCACGTGGACATTGACCCCGAGACGGACATGGCGGTCATCAGCACGAGACAATCGGGGCGCCACTCCGTGTGGTTCAGTGGCCGACAGCCCGACGGGAAGTGGTCCCGTCCTTGGCCGTTGAACGGATTGCAGGATGGCATGGTCGAGGCCACGTTTGCCATGTTCGATCCGGATCCCGACCGCGAAGGGGACCTGTTGCTCGCATTGCGTCCGCCCTCCCGAAGCGCGGAAGAAGCCCTCGAGAACCGCCGGGGACAGTGGCAAGGTGGATGGGATGTCGCCCGGATTCCCCGCCGGGGCAATTACTCCGAGGTCTGGTTCATGGACGACCTGAACACCACTGCCGATGAATGGGCGCTGACTCCCCACCCCGTTCAAGGCGGGTGGCTGAGCACGGAACGCATGGCCGGACGGGGCGGGGTGGATGTCTGGTGGTGTCCGGCCTTGCCGCTGGATGAGGAGGCCCCTGCACCCGCGAATGCCTTGCTTGGACACACTTTGACCGTGGAGTGCGGAGGCCAACCCGTGGCCTGGGTGACCTGGCAGGTCAAGGAATTGGAGGGCGGAGTGGTGGTGGATCAAGTCCTGACTGACCAGGAGGGGGTGGCCCGATTGGACCGGCTTGCTGAAGGCGCACGATACCAGTGGACAGCAAGTCCCCCGCCCAACCTGGATTGTCCCAAGGCGATGGCCACGTGGCGAGATGCCGATGGGCAGGTGCTTCAGCGGTTTTCCTTGTTTGAAGGGGATTGGGTCTTGAACATGCTGGCGGCCTTGGACATCGGAGTNTGGCGGGTGCGCGCCATGGACCGCTCCCTTCTCCCGAACGTCCGGTTTCCCGACCTCGATGAAGCGCTGGCGGAAACGAAGGCGGGCTGGGTCGTCTTCCACACCATTGGCAGCGCCGATCTGCGCGGGGATGACGCCCTGCGGGTCAAGGCTTGGGCCCAGCAATGGAAGCAGGAGTCGGAAGGCATGCTGGTGGTTTTGGGCCACGCCAGCAGCGATGGCGACCCCGTGGCGAATCGAAGGCTGGCCGAAGAACGGGCGCGGCAGGTGGCGGTTCACCTTGAATTCGCCGGCATTCCACCGGACCACATTCGCATCGAGGGCCGTGGCTCGGACGAGCCCCTCGTGCAATGTCCGGACGGGGTAGAGTGTCCCGNAGAGGCCATGGCCCGCAGCCGGCGCACGGAATTGTACCCCATTTCAGACTTGCGTCCCTGAGGGNATTGGATGACCTAATTTTGCGGCCATGCGCATCGACATCATGCGGGCGAAGCTNCACCGCATCACCGTCACCGAGGCGGACCTCAACTACATCGGGAGCATCACGTTGGATGCCGATTTGATTGACGCGGCTGGATTGGTCGTGGGCGAAAAGGTGCAGATCGTGAACTGCAACAACGGGGAGCGCATCGAAACCTATGTCATCGAGGGAGAGAGGGAATCTGGAATGGTGTGTCTGAATGGTCCAGCGGCCCGGCGTTGCCAGCCCGGCGACATCGTGATTGTCATCGCGTACGGCAGCATGGAGCTCGAGGAAGCGAAGAACTTCAAGCCCACCGTGGTCTTTCCCGATACAGCGACCAACCGATTGACGGCATGAACGCATCCCTCGTCAAGGTGTTGAAGTATGCGGGGATGCTGGGCATCGGCGTCCTGCTGTTCACCTTGGCCATGCGCGGCGTGGACGATCCGCAAGCACTGTGGGATGACATGCGGAGTGCAAGCGGTTGGAGCATTGGCGCCAGCTTCGTGATGGGATATCTCGCCATCGTGAGCCGCGGAATGCGCTGGCTCATTCTGTTGGAGCCGCTCGGCCACCAGCCCAAGATGGGCAACAGCATCCATGCGGTGGCCTTCAGCTACTTCTCCAACGCCTTTGTTCCCAGAAGCGGAGAATTGGCCCGGTGTGGGGCGCTCAATCAGACGGATGACATTCCAGTGGACGAGCTCTTCGGTACGGTCATTTCTGAACGGGTGGTCGACTTTGCTTTGTTGTTCCTGTTGACGGGGGTCGCGCTCTTGTCCAACATGGACACGTTCCTGGCATTCAGCGCATCATTCGACCTCCCAGGTGGCGGTCCACTGCCCTGGTTGGTGGGCGCCGCAGTGCTGTTCACGGCAGGAGCGGTCTGGACTTGGCGCAAGAGGGAGGTATTCTCCAAGATTCCATTGTTCGCCAAGGCTTTTGGCTTCATTGAAGGCATCGGCCGGGGATTGGCCAGCGTCCGGCACATGAAGCAGAAGTGGGCATTCTTGGGGCATACTGCCTTCATCTGGGCCATGTATTTCCTGATGACCTACGTGATTTTTCTCGGCATCGACGCGCTTCAGGAATTGACGCCCGCCAAAGCCCTCTTCGTGATGATGGCGGGCGGCTTCGGGATGGTCATTCCGTCACCGGGGGGCATCGGGAGCTACCAGTTGGCGGTTCAGTACGCGTTGGTCGCCATGGGCTTCAATGAGGTGCTGGGTCTGGCCACCGCCAATGTGATCTGGGCCACCCAGACGGGCATGATCATTACCACGGGTGGCATCGGCTACCTTTTCCTGATGGCGGCGGGTTTGCGAAAGGGCCAACAGGCCAAACCTGAGACTGCCGAATGACCATGGACAGCGGTGCCGACATGCTCGACCGGAGTACCATGGCCGCCCGCTGCGCCGAATGGCGCGCAGCGGGACGCAAAGTGGTGTTCACCAACGGGGTCTTCGATTTGTTGCACCGGGGCCATGTCACCTATCTCGCCGCCGCTGCCGCATTGGGTGACGTGCTCGTGGTGGGGGTCAACGATGACGACAGCGTGCGCCGGCTTGGCAAGGGCCCGGACCGCCCCATCGTCCCCGAGCAGGACCGGGCTTTTGTGGTGGCGGGCCTGCGTTCGGTGGGGGGCGTGGTCTTGTTTGGTGAGGATACGCCCTTGGATCTCATCTTGGCATTGCAGCCGGATGTCTTGGTCAAAGGCGGCGATTACGATGCCGATTGTATCGACCCGACCGATGCCCGCTACATCGTCGGCAGCGCAGAGGTTCGCGCCTCGGGTGGCCGTGTGGCGACCATTGACCTCGTTCCCGGACGCAGCACAACGGCCATGGCCAACCGGCTCAAGGGCTGACCTCACTTCCGTTCAGCACACATTAAAAAGGGCCCTCGAAAGGGCCCTTTTCAATGGGATGGAAGTCGTGCTCAGACGGTTTCCTCCTCGAGGAATTTCGTCGTGAAATCACCGCTGCGGAAGCGCGCGTGGCGCATCAACTTCTGGTGGAAAGGGATGGTGGTCTTCACCCCTTCGATGATGTATTCGTCGAGGGCACGTTGCATCTTGGTGATGGCCTCCTCCCGGGTCTGCGCGACCACGATCAGTTTGGCGACCATGCTGTCGTAGTGCGGGGGAATGCGGTATCCGGAGTAGACGTGGGTGTCGATGCGGATGCCGTGTCCACCGGGTCCGTGGTAATCGGTGACGGTTCCAGGGCTCGGGGCGAAGTTGCGGTCGGGATCCTCCGCGTTGATGCGGCATTGGATGGCGTGCATCTTCGGGTAGTAGTTCCGGCCGGAAATCGGGTCGCCGTGGGCGAGCTTGATCTGTTCCTTGATCAGGTCGTAGTCCACCACTTCCTCGGTGATGGTGTGCTCCACCTGAATCCGGGTGTTCATCTCCATGAAGTAGAAGTTCCGGTCGGCATCGACGAGGAATTCCACCGTGCCCACACCTTCGTACTTCACGGCCTCCCCCGCGGCGATGGCGGCTTGACCCATCTTTTCCCGAAGGTCATCGGTCATGAACGGTGACGGGGTCTCCTCCACCAGCTTCTGGTGGCGGCGCTGGATCGAGCAGTCCCGCTCGGACAGGTGGCAGCACTTGCCGTTCTGGTCGCCGGCAATCTGGATTTCGATGTGGCGGGGCTCCGTCACGAACTTCTCCATGTACATGCCGTCGTTGCCAAAGGCGGCACCTGCCTCGCGGCGGGTGGTGTCCCAGGCATCGGTGGTGTCTTCNTCGTTGTGACAGACGCGCATGCCGCGGCCGCCACCGCCGGCAGTGGCCTTGAGCATGACCGGGTAACCGATTTCCTTGGCGCAGGCCAGTGCATCCTCGAGGCTGTCGAGTACGCCTTCGCTGCCCGGGATGGTCGGCACGCCCGCAGCGGCCATCGTGGCCTTGGCGGACGCCTTGTCACCCATGGCTTCAATCATCTCCGGGGAGGCACCGATGAACTTGATGTCGTTCTCACCGCAGACACGGGAGAACTGGGCGTTCTCGGACAGGAAGCCATATCCCGGGTGAATCGCGTCGGCGTTGGTGATCTCCGCCGCAGCGATGATGTTCGGGATGTTGAGGTAGCTCTTGGCACTTTGAGCGGGTCCAATGCACACCGCCTCATCGGCGAAGCGCACATGAAGGCTCTCCGCGTCCGCTGTGGAATACACCGCGACCGTCTTGATGCCCATCTCCTTGCAGGTGCGGATGACCCGGAGGGCAATCTCACCGCGGTTGGCGATCAGGATTTTCTTGAACATGTCGTGAAAAGGTTTGGCTGGGCCCTCGGGCTCAGGCCGGTTCCACGAGGAAGAGCGGCTGGTCGTATTCGACCGGGCTGTTGTCGTCCACCAGGATCTTCACGATGCGGCCGGAGACTTCGCTCTCGATTTCGTTGAACAGTTTCATCGCCTCGATGACGCACACCGTGTNGCCAGGCTTGACGGTGGAGCCCACTTCCACGAAGGTGTCCTTGTCGGGGGACGGCTTGCGGTAGAAGGTNCCGATCATCGGGCTCTTGATCTCGATGAGGTTGGCGTCTGCGGCGGGCGCGGGTTCAGCGGCGGGCGCAGCGGGCGCCGGGGCGGGCGCTGCTGGAGCAGGTGCCGGAGCGGGTGCAGCCATGGCAGGTTGCATCTGCATTGGCATGGGCATGCTCGGCATGGCCACGTGAACCGCTTGTTGCTCGAGGGCAGCGGCAGCAGCTGCAGCGGCTTTGCCGCGCTTGGGCACCACACCGGAGCTCTTGATGGTGATCTTGAAGTCTTTGTTTTCAATCTCGACTTCGTTGACGCCGGATTTGGCGACAAACTTGATCAGGTCTTGGATTTCGTCCTGGGTCATGGTCAATGGATTGGTTTAGATCCGAGGTTTCCAGCGGGCCAAGGTAGGCCCTTCGGTTCAGTTGGTCGGTTTTCTAAGCCTTAGGCTTTGGGTGACATGGCCCACTTCAGCCAGATGCTGCCCCAGGTGAAGCCACCACCGAAGGCGCTCAGAATGAGGTTTTCGCCTGGCGTGAGGCGGTTTTGCCACTCCCACAAACAAAGAGGAATGGTCGCTGCCGTCGTGTTTCCNTACTTCTCAATGTTGATCATCACCTTGTCTCGGGTGACGCCCATCCGGTTGGCCGTGGCATCGATGATGCGCAGGTTGGCTTGGTGGGGAACGAGCCAGGAGATGTCATCGCCGGTGAGGCCATTGCGCTCCATGATTTCGTAGCTCACGTCGGCCATGGACGTGACCGCCGCCTTGAACACCGGGCGGCCATCCTGTTCGATGTAGTGCATCTTGGCCTCGATGGAAGCCGCACTGGCGGGGTTCAGCGAGCCACCGCCTTGCATGCGGAGGTATTCGCCTCCGGCACCGTCGCTGCGCAAGATGGCATCTTGGATGCCGGTCTCCCCAGTGGGGTCGGCCTCGAGGAGCACCCCGGCGGCGGCGTCACCAAAGAGGACGCAGGTGGTGCGGTCCGTGTAGTCCACGATGCTGCTCATCTTGTCCGAGCCGACGACCACCACCTTCTTGTGGGTGCCGTTGGAAATGAATTGTCCTCCGGTGCGCAAGGCAAAGAGGAATCCGCTGCACGCCGCACTCAAATCGAAGCCCCACGCGTTGGATGCGCCGGCCTTGTGGCAAGCGAGCTGTGCCGTGGAGGGGAAGAACATGTCGGGGGTGACCGTGGCCACGATCACGAGGTCGATTTCCTCGGCGGACATGCCGCGCTGTTCGCACAGGCCCTCGATGACCTTGGCGACCATGTCGGACGTGGCCTTTTCAGGGTCTTTGAGGATGCGGCGCTCGCTGATGCCCGTTCGGGTGCGGATCCACTCGTCGTTGGTGTCGACCATCTTTTCGAGGTCGGCATTGCTGAGGATGTCAGGGGGTAGCCAGCCATGAGCAGCAGTGATGGCGGCAGTTTGAGGAGAACTCATCAGGTTCGGGTTCGGTGCTTTCCGGAAGGTGAATCGCCGAAATTAGGTCCGGCCAAGGCGCTGAGTTCGCCGTTGTGAGCGAAGCCGTCACCATTGGATGTGGAAAAACCCGCAACGGACAGGTCCGAAGCGGGTCTTCACCGAAAAGAGTGTGGGGGTGGGAATCAGGCCTCGGCCGACTCCTTCTCCATCACCACGCGGCCCTTGTAGTAGAGCTTGCCCTCGTACCAGTGGGCGCGGTGGAACATGTGGGCTTGGCCCGTGCTGCTGCACGTGGACACGTTGGGCGTCTCGGCCTTGTAGTGTGTCCGGCGCTTGCGGGAGCGCGTCTTGCTTTGGCGTCTCTTGGGATGTGCCATGTCGTATTGTGTTTCCGCCGCGCCGAAGCGCGTTGGTGGGGTTGCTTATTTGGATTCTCCTCNGTCCTTCTCCTCGTCCGATTGGAGCCCTTTCAAGGCTGCCCATCTCGGGTCGATGTCGTTCTTTGTCTTCTCCTCTTGCACTTCTTCATCTGGAGCGTGGTCCGTCGACCCGGCCAACCACTGGACGACCTGAGGGTCGCAGTCCGCCATGTCCTCGTGAGCGCGGCGCAGGGGCATGCCCAGCATGGTGCTTTCGTAGAGGAATTCGCGCACATCCAACAGGTGCTCCTGCGGACCGAGAACGAGGATGTCGTCATCGGTTTTGTGGGTGTCGCTGCCGAATTGGATCACATAGCGTGTCCGACATTCGATGTCCACGGTCATCGGTGCGTTGCACCGGTCGCAGGCAGCTTGGACGGTTCCGGTGACCCGGACGTCGAAGTGCATCATCTCGTCGAACCTGTCGAGCACCGTCTCTGCTTGAATGTCAGCATCGACGAGGCCTTGGGGGTCGAACGTTTGAAAGAACGCCTCATCCAACCGGAAATCGAATGCGTGCTGGCCGAGACCCAATCCCGTGTAGGGAATTTCGAACTCTGCTTTCGGACGCATGGCTCCCCCCGGTTTGAGAGGGGGGCAAAGGTACGGTTTTCGTTGAAAACTTCGACGCTCTCAGCGGGCGCCTCAGAAGCGCTCCCGATCGTGGTCCTTTTTGCGGGACACTGGAAGGGGGTTGGCTGTCATTTCTCGGTACTCCATGCGCCGATGGCGAATGTCTGCGGCCATCCAGCATGCGGCCCGGAGGCTGCTGCCGTCCGCTTGTCCTTTGCCGGCGATGTCGAAGGCCGTGCCGTGATCGGGACTGGTGCGCACGATGGGCAGTCCGGCAGTGAAGTTGACACCTTGACCAAAGCTGAGGCTCTTGAAGGGAATCAGCCCTTGGTCATGGTACATCGCGAGGACACCATCGAAGTGCCGGTGATCTCCGCTTCCGAAGAAGCCGTCGGCGCCAAACGGACCCTGGGCTTGAATGCCAGCTTCTTGCAGTGCGCGGACGGCGGGAAGGATGGTGGTTTTTTCTTCGTCTCCAATCAGCCCGTTGTCCCCGGCGTGTGGGTTGAGGCCCAACATGGCGATGCGGGGGGTGGCAATGCCGAAGTCCTTGCACAGGCTGTCGTACAGCATGGTGCCACGGTGGACAATGTTGTCCTTGGTGAGGTTGGCGGAGACGTCTTTCAAGGGAAGGTGTCCCGTCACCACGCCCACGCGAAGGGCGTCGGAAGCCAGGATCATCAGCACATCCTTGACCCCCGCTTTGTCCGCGAGGTATTCGGTGTGGCCCGGAAACTTGAATTGGCCGCTTTGGATGGTGTCCTTGTTGATGGGAGCCGTGACCAGCACGTCCACCTTCGTCGAGGCCAGGTCCTTGACGGCCGACTCGAGGCTGAGTCGGGCGAATTCGCCTGCATCGGGATGCGGTTGGCCCCAATCCGGTTCCAACAGCCCCGGTGCAATGTCCACACAGGAGAGGATGCCCGGCTTGGCATCGGCGGCATCTTCGACATCGCGGATGTCCATTCGGATTCCGAAATGGGCCGCTTGCTGTCGGAGGGACTCGGCATGTCCATAGACCACCGGCGTGAGGTCTTCCAACATCCGCTCGTCCTCAAAGGCCTTCAGGATGCATTCCGAGCCGACCCCGTGAGGGTCGCCCCAGGTCAGTCCAATGCGCACGGGCTTGCGTTTCGCCATGTCGCGAAGGTAGTTCGGAGGCGGGCGCCGAGCGCTGGCTGTCACGCCCACCTGCAGGGGGAATTTTTGCACCGGAGGTCAACTTCCTCGGCGAGCGGGCGTTTACCTTTCGATGCCCATGCGGTTCGCGCCCCTTTTCCTCCTCTTCGCCATGCTGGCCAGCCTGCATGCGAGTGCCACACACAACCGTGCCGGGGAGATNACCTATCGGCATGTGGAGGGCACGACGTACGAGGTGACCATCACCACGTACACCAAGGCGTCCGTGGTGGCCGACCGGCCTTGGCTTGCCCTGTTGTGGGGCGATGAGGGCAACACGGCGGGGCAGGACAGCTTGCCGCGCATCAACGGTCCGCTTGACGGGGCGGGAAATCCCACCGGAGAACTGTTGGATGGGGATGTGCGGTTGAACCTCTACCAGGGTTTGCACACCTATTCCGGGCCGGGCATCTACACTTTGGTGGTCGAGGACCCCAACCGGAATGGCGGTGTCCTCAACATCCCCGGTTCGGTGGACGTCCCATTCTGCATCACCTCCCAGCTCATCATCGATCCGGAAGCTGGGCAAAACGACAGCCCCCTGCTGTTGGCACCGGCCATTGAGAACGCCTGCATCAACCAAAGGTGGGAGCACAACCCCGCCGCCTATGACCCCGACGGCGATTCGCTGAGTTACGACCTGGTCGCCTGCGCTGGCTTTGATTGCCTCCCCATCGAAGGGTTTGTCCAGCCCAATGAAGTGGACGGGGCCGGCGGAGAGTTTGACGTGGAACCCCTGACCGGCACGGTGGTGTGGAACGCACCGCAGCAAGCCGGCGAATACAACATGGCCTTGCGGATTCGCGAATGGCGATGGGTGGCCGGTCAATGGCGGATGGTCGGTGAGGTCATTCGGGACATGCANATCAATGTGGAGACCTGTCCCAACGAACCGCCTGTCGTGCAGGTGCCCCCCGACACGTGCATTGTCCAAGGAGAGACCCTGACATTCACAGTGTCGGCCTCCGACCCCAATGGCGACAACGTGACGGTGACCGCCATCGGCGGACCGTTTGAAGCGCTGGATCCCGAGGCGGATTTTGCGTGGAATCCGGCGCAGGATGTGGGAACGTTCAGCTGGACGCCCGGGTGTGACGCCGTCCGCCAGGCACCCTACCAAGTGGTGTTCAAGGCGACCGACCAGGATGCGGTTCCGCTGAGTGACGTGGAGACCGTCAATGTGACCGTGTTGGCCCGCCCTGTGACGGCGACCGCGGCCAATCCCATCGGCAATGCCGTGGAAGTTGACTGGCCTGTCCATCCATGCGCCAGCCAATATTCCGAAGCCCTTCAGGATTTGGGGGGGTACGACGTGTACCGCCGAATCGGGACCGAGGATGTGGCCTCCGGCGATTGTGAAGTCGGCATGCCCGCGGGCGCCGGCTACCAGCTTCTCACGACGGTGGCGGGGTTGGGCAACAATGCCCACCTCGATGTGGCCACCCTGAGCTACGGGGCGACTTATTGTTATCGCATCGTGGCCGTGATGCCGGATGGGGCGCGCAGCAAGGTGGGACCCGAAGCGTGCGCCCGCATTGACAAAGGTGTGCCGGTCATGACCACAGCGTCGGTGGAAGTGTCCGACCCCGAAGCCGGCGAAGTGTGGGTGCGTTGGTCCCCCCCGACCGATGCGGACACGGCCGTGGCGTTCCCCGGACCCTATCGCTATGTCNTGGAAGGACAGCCGGCGACGGGACAGGCGTGGAGCACAGTTTGGGAAGGCCCGACGGCCGCATTCGTGGGTGCGCTCGACACAGCCCACTTGCACGCGGGCATCGACACCGAGACCCCGCTCTGGCGCTATCGGGTCACGTGCTGGAGCGGTGAGGATGCCATTGGCACGTCCACCCCGGCACCTGTTCCGGAATTGAGCCTGACCCCCGCGGACAACAGCGTCCTGATGAATGTGCCGCCAGGTCGGCCTTGGTTCGACACCGCGTATGTCTTTCACCGCGTGCTGGCCGGTGGCGGGCTGTCCCTGTTGGACACCGTGGCGGAGCCAGCCTTTGTCGACACCGGGTTGGTCAATGGTGTGCCCGTTTGCTACCGCGTCCGGACGTTGGGCACGTACGGGTCACCCGGCATCCTCGACCCCATCGAGAATTGGAGTGCCATTCGCTGCACGACGCCGTACGACACGGAACCGCCTTGTCCACCGCCTTTCACGGTGGAAGCGGATTGCGCGGTGGAGACGGTCACCTTGCGCTGGTCGGATCCGGACTGCGCGGACGATGTCACGGGCTTCCGCCTGTATCGAAGCGACAGCTTGGACGCGGCCTTGACCTTGTTGGACGAATGGACGTCCAGTGCCGACACGGTCAGGGTGTGGACCTCGGCGGAATTGGGCGGATCCATTGCCGGGTGCTGGAGCATGACGGCATTGGACAGCCTACTGCCCGGACCTGATGGGGCCTTGCGCCGCAACGAGAGCGCCTTGGGCGACACCGTGTGCACGGACAATTGTCCCTTCTANTTCCTGCCCAACATTTTCACCCCGAATCTGGACGGTCTGAACGACCGCTATCAGCCGTTCCCNTGGAAATTCGTGGACAGCGTGGACTTCAGGGTCTTCAACCGGTGGGGCGAACAGGTCTGGCAATCCACCGACCCCGAGCTCGACTGGAACGGCACCCACGCCACGACCGGGGCCATCTGCGCCGACGGTACCTACCATTACACCTGCACGGTCTACACCCGTCGCCTGGTCGGCATCGTCCCGGAGCGGTTCTCGGGAACCTTCCAGTTGCTCGGCGGTTTGGATGAAGGCCAAGAATGACCCCCATGTTTACCGGAATCATCGAAACCCTCGGGACCCTGACCGCCTTGCGGGATGAAGGCACCAACCGCCATTTCACCTTGTCCTCCGACATCGCATCGGAACTCAAGGTCGACCAGAGTGTGGCCCACGACGGGGTGTGTTTGACCGTGGTGGCGATCGATGGGGACCAATACACCGTGACCGCGGTGGAGGAGTCGCTGCAGCGCACGCAGCTCGGCGACCGGGTGGTCGGCGATGTCCTGAACCTCGAGCGGTGCACCAAGGTGGGCGACCGGCTGGACGGGCACATCGTCCAAGGCCACGTCGACACCACCGCCACCGTGACCGCCATCGAGGCCCGCGACGGGTCGTGGAATGTCCACTTCGCCCATCCGGTGGCCGACCACCACCTCACGGTCAGCAAGGGTTCCATCACCGTCAATGGCGTGTCCCTCACGGTCGTGGAGTCCAANCCCGAAGGCTTTTCCGTGACGNTCATTCCCTACACCTGGACACACACCGGATTCCACAAGATGGCCGTCGGAGACCGGGTCAACCTCGAATTCGATGTCGTCGGGAAGTACGTGGCCGAAATGATGGCACGCCGGGGCTGAAACGCCTGAATCAGCCGTCCGCCCCTTCCTGTTGGCTACGGAGCACGAAATTTTGGCCGAGGTACACCTTGCGCACCTGCGGATCGGCAGCGAGTTCCTCGGCCGTTCCGGCTTTGAGGATGTGACCTTCAAACAGCAAGTAGGCGCGGTCGGTGATGTGCAAGGTCTCTTGCACGTTGTGGTCGGTGATGAGGATGCCGATGCCCTTCGTCCGCAGCTGGGAGACGATGGTCTGGATGTCTTCCACAGCAATGGGGTCCACACCTGCGAACGGCTCGTCGAGCAGGATGAAGCGAGGGTTGGCAGCGAGGGCCCGGGCGATTTCCGTCCGGCGCTTCTCTCCACCACTGAGCACGTCTCCCCGGTTCTGGCGCACATGGGTGAGGCCGAATTCTCCCAGCAGCTCTTCCAACCGAGCTTTGCGCGCAGTGGCATCCTTGACGTGCATTTCCAAGACCGCGAGGATGTTGTCCTCGACACTGAGTTTCCGGAAAACAGAGGGTTCTTGAGGCAGATAACCGATGNCGCGTTGGGCGCGGCGGTACATCGGCTCGCGGGTGATGTCGTGCTCCGTTCCCGCCTCGTCCTCCAGCGTCACCCGGCCTCCGTCCGGTTGAACGAGGCCGGTCACCATGTAGAAGGAGGTCGTTTTGCCGGCGCCGTTCGGCCCCAGCAGTCCGACGACCTCACCTGTCTGGACTTCAAATCCCACTTGGTCGACCACCTTTCGGCGGCCGTACTGTTTCACGATGTCGTGGGCGGTGAGTTTCATTCGGTGGAATCGGGGTTGGCGTCGCGTGGGAATTCGGTTTCCTGACGGCGGTGGATCCGGCGCGCTTGCAGGATCCCGATTTCATACAGACCCAAGACGGGCATGGCCACAAGCACTTGCGACGTCAGGTCGGGCGGGGTGATGATGGCGGCCACGATGAGGGTCACCACGAGGGTGTGCTTGCGGAATTTCCGGAGTCCAGCCGGCGTCACCAGGCCCATTTTGGCCAGGAAGTGGATGACGACGGGTACCTGGAAAATCAGGCCGGCGGCCAAGGTGATGCTCGCGACCGTTTTCAGGTAGCTCATCAGGGCGATTCTCGCTTGGACATCGCCGATCTCGTAGTGCCCGAGGAATTGCAGGCTCAGTGGTGCAATGACGAAGTAGCCGAAACAGACGCCCAGAAAGAACAGGAAGCTGGCGGCCCATGTCACCCCGCGCACGGCTTGGGCCTCATTGCCATGCAAGCCCGGTCGAATGAAGCGCCAGACTTGCCCGAAGGTCAAGGGAAATGCGACGATGAAACCGCCGATGGCCGACACGAGAATGTGGGCGGAGAAATTGCCCAGCATGGTCGTGTTGATCAGCTCGTAGCTGATGTCGGTCACACAGAGTCGGTCTCCAGCACCTGTCCAATGTCCCAGCGCACACCAGGCCCGAAAGGTGATGAAATCGGGATTGCGCGGCGCAAAAATGAGCCGGTTGAATACCCAATCCTTCAGGACAAANAGCACGATGGCGGCAGATAGGATGCCGATCAGGGCGAAGAACAACCTCCGCCGCAATTCTTCGAGGTGGTCCATGAACCCCATCTCCTCTGTCTGTGCGCCAGGATCCGCCATGCTCTGTGGTTCAACGCAGACCTGCGTCCATCAATTGATGCAGGTGAACGAACCCCATGAAACGGCCGTCTTCATGACGGATGACGATCTGGGACATCCGTTTCGACTCGAGAAGGTCGAGTGCGGTGGCTGCCGAGGCGTCCGGGGGGAGATACTGGGGAGTTTCATTGAGCAGGGCCGCAGCCGTCAAATCCGCCCATTCTGCGGCAGGCCGGTCCAAGGCGCGGCGGAGGTCGCCGTCGGTGATGATGCCGAGCAAGGCGCCATCCGGTTGGCCACCTTGGAGGACGGCCACGGCACCGACCCGTCCGGCGGACAATGCGGGCAGCACATCTTGGAGCGCGGTGTCTGGTCCGAGGTAGGCGTATTGATGTTCATTGAGGAGGTCGCCAAGCCGCAACAGGAGGCGACGGCCCAAGCTTCCGCCTGGATGAAAGCGGGCGAAGTCCTCCGGTCCGAACCCACGGGCTGTCATGAGGGCCATGGCCAACGCGTCGCCCATGGCGAGTTGGGTGGCAGAAGATGTTGTGGGGGCGAGGTTGTGGGGACATGCCTCTTGCCCGACCGAGACGTCGAGCACGCATTGGGCTCCCCGGGCAACAGGGCTGTCGACCTGCCCCACCATGGCCACAAGGAAGACCCCGCGTGCTTGCAGCAGCGGCATGAGCTGGACGAGTTCGGCCGTGGCACCACTTTTGGAAACGGCCACCACGATGTCGCTGTCGCTGACCAGTCCGAGGTCGCCATGCAAGGCGTCTGCAGCATGAAGGAAGGCGGAAGGCGTTCCGGTGCTGTTGAGCGTGGCCACCGTCTTTCGCGCGACGTCCGCACTCTTTCCGATGCCCGTGAACACGAGGCGTCCACCGACTTTCCCCCGTTCTAGAACGGCATCCACCACGCTTTGGAAGTCCGGTCCGATCCGGTCGGTCAAAGCCCCGATGGCCTCGGCCTCCATGCGGAGTGTGCGAAGGGCGGAATCCCGAATGGAGTCCTTCGGAATCGACGCTGACGAATTCGCGGGCGATGTGGGCAAAACGCGGGGAGATTCTCAATGCCCGAACGGTCCGGGCACTTTATATTGTTGTGCCAAAGTTAAATGGAGACACCTGTTCGCCCCCTTGTTAATGCCAGTTCTCTTGTCGGCTCGTCCGTGCAGGAGGGATTGGACAAATTCTTCGGTTTTGACCAGTTCAAAGGGGAGCAGCAGGAGGTGGTCAACAGCCTCATGGAAGGCCGCCATGTGTTCGTCATCATGCCGACCGGTGGAGGCAAGTCCCTCTGCTATCAATTGCCGGCGTTGGTCCAAGAGGGCTGCGCCATTGTGGTGAGCCCCCTCATTGCCTTGATGAAGAACCAGGTGGACGTCATCCGAAGCCATTCTGACGATCCCGACATCGCCCATTACCTCAACAGTTCACTGAGCAAGGCGGAGATATTGCGGGTCAAGGAGGCCGTGGCCACCGGCAAAACCAAACTTCTGTACGTCGCACCGGAATCCTTGAACAAGGTGGACAACGCGGATTTCCTCCGCTCGGTAAGGTTGAGTTTCTTCGCCATCGACGAGGCCCACTGCATTTCGGAGTGGGGCCATGATTTCCGTCCGGAGTACCGCCGCCTGCGCGACATCATCAACAGCATCGGCACGTTTCCGATCATCGCGTTGACCGCAACGGCGACGCCAAAGGTGCAGCACGACATCCAGAAAAACCTAGGTATCCTCGACGCCGACGTGTACAAAGCGAGCTTCAACCGCCCCAACCTGTTTTACGAGGTCCGCCCCAAAGTGGATGCGTTGAAACAGGTGGTCCAGCATGCGCTGGAAAACAAGGGTCGCAGTGGCATCGTGTATTGCCTCAGCCGCAAAAAAGTGGAGGAGATTGCCGACACCCTCAAAGTCAACGGGGTCCGCGCTGCCGCCTACCACGCTGGCATGGATTCGGCCCAGCGGTCCCGCATTCAAGACGAGTTCCTCATGCAAGATGTGGACGTCATCGTGGCGACNATCGCCTTCGGCATGGGCATTGACAAGCCGGATGTTCGGTTCGTCATCCACTATGACATGCCGAAGTCCTTGGAAGCGTACTACCAGGAAACCGGCCGGGCCGGTCGCGATGGGGGCGAAGGGCATTGCATCGCCTTCTACGGCCTTGCCGATATGGAGAAACTCGAGAAGTTCCTGTCCGGCAAGCCCATTGCCGAGCGGGAAATCGGCATGCAACTGTTGCAGGAGGTGGCCGGGTATGCCGAGACACCGACGTCTCGACGGAAGTACATCCTCCACTACTTCGGAGAGGAATTTGACGAGCACAATGGTCCCGGCTGGGACATGGACGACAACGCCAAGAACCCACCTGAACCCTATGCCGGTCAGGAGATTGTTACACACCTGCTTCGTTTGGTTGAAGCGACCGGTGGACGTCACCGCGGCGCCTTCCTGCGGGATGTGCTGCTCGGCCATGAGACCCAGGAAACGACAACCTATGCAGGCAAGCTGGGTGACTTCCGAAACTCGGGAGAAGCCTTGGCACCTGCCGAAGCTTGGGATGGCATCATCCGACAAGTGACCCTCGCCGGCCTCTTGAAGAAGAAAACTGAAGAATTCGGGGTCCTTCANATGACCGATGCAGGCCGGGCCTTCTTGGAATCGCCCCACGAATTCACCTTGTACAAGGACAAAGGCATGCGGGTGCGCAGTGTGGAGCCCACTTCCCAAGGTGGCGCTTTGGATCAGCCGCTGCTTGACATGCTCCACGCCCTCCGCAAAGAGGAGAGCAGCCGGTTGGAGTTACCGCCATTCGTGATTTTCTCCGATCCGAGCTTGGAGGAGATGGCCACCCATTACCCTTGCAATGAGGACGAGCTCCTCATGATCAACGGAGTGGGTGCGTCGAAGGTCCGGAAGTTCGGTGCCCCATTCCTGTCCTTGATTCGCGAGCACGTGGACAACGAAGGCATCGAGCGCATGGGCGACCTCGTCGTACGCAGTGTCGCCGCGCGCAATGCGGGCAAGGTGAGCATCATCCAAAAGCTCGACCGCCGCATGACGTTGGAGGACATCGCCGGTTCTCAGAAGTGCTCCGTGGACGAGTTGCTCGACACCATCGAAACCATCGTGGCTTCCGGGACCAAGGTGGCACTCGACTACATCATCGAAGACTACCTCGACGAGGACTGCATCGAAGAGTTGTGGGAGTGCCTCATGGAAAGCGAAGAGGGCACCGTCGCTGAGGTGATGGAAGAGATGGAGGACGCCTACAATGAAGAGGAAGTCCGGCTCGTCCGCATCAAATTCATGAGCGAGGTGGCCAACTGAGCCACCCCAGCGCCCCTCTTCATCCTTCGTGTTCCGTGGCGGCGAGCCACGCCATCATCGACGTCCCCGTGTGCAATGCGGCTTCGTCGATGTCGAATTCGGCCGTGTGTAGACCGGATCGACATCCACGCCCTTCTCCGCCGGTGCCGAGCCGGTAGAAGCAACCGGGCACGACCTTCTGGTAGAAGCTGAAGTCCTCTCCCGTCATGCGCAGGGGGAGGTCCACGACCTTGTCCCGACCGAGGAGCTCTTCGGCTTGTTTGCGACAGCGCTCGGTCAGCGGGGGGGCGTTCACGACGGGCGGGTATCCGATGGCGAGGTCCACCTCTGCGCGACAGCCGAAGGCCGCAGCGGTGGATTCGGCCACGCGGTGGATGGTGGCGCGCAAGGTGTCGGCTGTGACTTCATCGTAGGTCCGAAGGGTGCCGTCGAGGATGACTTCGTCGGGGATGACGTTGCGGACATGGCCGCCGGCGATCTTGCCAAACGTCAGGACGGCAGGCTGTGTGGGGTCGCAAGACCGGCTGACCACAGTTTGTAGCGCGGTGAGCACGTGGGCAGCAGCAATGACAGGGTCCGCGGTCCGGTGGGGCAATGCGGCATGCCCGCCACGGCCATGGATGCGGATGAGCAGTTCATCTGCCGCAGCCATGTAAGGGCCGCTTCGAAAGCCGACGGTGCCCGCGTCGAGTTGGGGGTAGACATGTTGGCCCACAATGGCATCCACGGGGGCGGCCCCAGCACCGGGTCCGGCCTGCGGGGCATCCGATGACAAGGCGCCTTCCTTCACCATCAACGAGGCACCTCCCGGCAGACACTCTTCGCCGGGCTGGAAGACCAGTTGGATGGTTCCCTTCCAATGCGCCCGGGTGGCGGAGAGCACTTCGGCAGCTCCAAGGAGGCAGGCCGTGTGGGCATCATGGCCACAGGCGTGCATCCAGCCTGGTACGGTGCTCGCGTGCGGCCGGCCCACTTCCTGAATCGGCAACGCATCCATATCGGCACGGAGGGCGACCCGCCGCGTCCCCGGTTCGCCGCCAGGAATCTCGGCGACAATGCCCGCAGCCCCCCGCTCGGCGCACCAGCCTGTGGTGTGCGCAATGCCCATTCCTGTCAGGGCCTGAGAGATGTACCGGCCGGTTTCGATCTCGGCATACGAGGGCTCNGGGTGGAGGTGCAGGTGACGGCGGTGGGCAAGGATGCGGTCGGCCGCGTCCGCAGTGGCCGCGAGGATGGCGTTCTTCAGCATGTCAGGAAATCCAGAGGGCTCGGGTGGTTTGAACGATCATGCGCACCGCCACCAACAACATGACGAGGCCGAAAGCCAGGCGCACCTTCAGCGGATCGAGGGACAAGGCGATGCGGCTCCCGAAGTACCCGCCGGCCACGAAGGCCAGAACCATGACGGCAGCGGCGCGGACATCGACTTCACCGGCCTTCCAGTAATTCATGACGGCCAAGGCGCCAATGGGAGGCAACATCAGCGCGAGGCTGGTGCCTTGGGCGGCCATTTGGGACATGCCCATGAAATACATCAGGGCTGGCACGATGAGCAGGCCACCGCCGATGCCAATGAAGCCGCTGAGGATGCCGGCGGCGGCGCCGATGAGCAGAAGGGTGACGAGGGTTTGCGGGTCCATGGCGTGGCGGGGCATCAGAAGTCGGTGGACAAGGACAATTGGAAGACGCGCGGCAGGATGAGGCCGTCATCCACGCCCCAGCNCCAGTCGGCCCGGACGAAGTAGCCGAGCAGTTGGGTGCGCAGGCCGAAGCCGAAGTCCCAGATGATGGGCTCGCGGTTGTTGTCGACGGTGATGCTGACGGGATACTGCTCGAGGGTGGTGCTGTTGAAGGCGTTCTCGTCGCTGTAAGGGTCTGAGCCGGTCCAAGCGGATCCGATGTCGAAGAAACCGACCGCTTGGAAGTGTTCCATCAGGGGCGTCAGGCTCTTTTTGGGCATCAGGGTGGCGAAGACGGGCAGCCGGATTTCGGCGTTGGCCACCGCAAAGCTGGTGCCATTGCGGGCGTTGCGCACGAAGCCGCGCATGGGGGTGGCCACGGTCTGGTAGGCAAAACTGCCCGGCGGGAGCGGCATGGCGCCGTCGATGGTGGGAATGAGGGATTCGTGAACGCCACCGAGGTAGTGCAAGAGACCGCGCTCCCCGAACGAGCTGTTGCCGGCGGCTCGGAGACAGAGGGTCACCCGCCGATAGAGCGGGATGTAGCGGCGCGCATCGAATCCGGCTACGAGCAGCATGTCGCCTTCTCCGTCGGGCGGGGTGAGCATTTCAAACCACGCTTTGGCCCGGGTGCCACTGCGGATGTTGAGGGTCCGGGTCCGGCTGTCGTCAAACACCCAGCTGACTGTGCCACCGATGCCTTGGCGATAGAGGTCGTCCCGGCTGGCATTGAACGGGTCGGTGGCGAGCAGGGCTGTGCGGTCCAGACGGTAGGTCAGCTGCGCCCGGATGCTCATGGTCTCGCTGAACGGGATGGTGCGCCGATAGTGGACCGCATGGGTGTGCGTCCGGGTCAGGGCGCCCTGCTCATTGTCGAGCCCTTCGTTGCCCTGCCGCTCGATGATCCACTGCCGGTCGACCTTGCGTTCGAGGTCTTGGTGGCTCAGGACAAACGTTGAATTCTGGAGGCTCCCAGCCAGCCGCATGCCCCCCACCCATTTGCGGTTTTCGTGGAGGTCGGAGGCGGCCACCTTGATGAGACCGCTCAACCCCGGAAAACTGGACGCCGGCCCCGAAAATGGCTGGTAAAAGGAAGTGGCAAAGGTGTTGTCCACCTGGCTCAGCACCTGGTCCACCGCGTAGTTGGTTCGGTAGGGAAGGGGCGCGGGCAACTTCGGCAGGTCGATGGCGGAGGGCGCCGACGGTGAGGAGGTCGGGGATTGCGGAATCGGCTGGACCCGCTCCGCTTCAAACGTGTACCGCTGGTAGTCGACTTGGCCCGGCAACAGTTTGGGCAGGGGATCCGGAAGAAAGTCGAGGTCGTTTTCCTGTGCAACAGGGACTGTGCTGCCGGATTCCCGCATGGCATCGGCCTCCGGCATGGGCGGCAGTGGGGCCACGTGCCAGACCGGCCGTCCTTTGGCCATCGTGAGGGCACCCCAATGGGCCTTGTCTTCCATCACGGAGAAGGCGACAGCAGGTGCATCCAGTGCCAACCACGGCGTGGTGCGGGTGAAGTAGCGGTAATGGATGGAGGTGTCGATCCGGAGAATGGCGCTGTCCCGAACGGCGAGGTGCATCGCGCTGAGGTCGTCCGCTTCGAGGTACGTGAACCGGGAGGCGCTGAGCGCCTGGGGCTGTATTTCGTCCTCGGGGGTGTCCGTCAGCCGTTCTACGGTTCGGTCCTCCACCGACCAGGCCCAGAGGTCGCGTTGGGGGGAGACCGGCCAGACGGCCGCCTCCTCGTCGGGGTCGGGGCGGTTGCTGCTGAAGACGATGCCGCTTCCATCGGGCAGCCAATCGGGGTGCAGGTCGTCCCAATNGTCCTCCCACAGTGGGACTTGGGAGCCGGCCAGCGTGTTGTACAGGTAGAGGTCCGACCGGCCGGCGCGCACACCGCTGAACACCAGGCTGCGGCCATCGGGCGACCAGTCGAGGTGGATCACCTTCTCGATGCGGAACAGCTCGCGTTCAGCTTGCTCGCGGGTGGAGACATCGGTGGTGTTGAGGAAGGCGCGGCCTTGTTCCTCGTGGATGTGGGCCAGAATGGGTGCAGAAGGGTGCCAGGCCAGGACGGGGTAGGTGGGGTCGACGATGCGGTCGAGTTTGTGGTCGTACCGGGCAATGCGACGGGCGCGTTCTCCATCGGATACCCAGACCGAAACCTGTCCACGTTCGTCCGTTGTCCAGGCCGTCCAGGCGCCATCGGCCGAGGTGGCGAAACGGCGGTGGATGTACTTGCGCTTGGCACGGTGGGGCAGGTCGCCGAGGCGGTTCCGTTGGAACGACGCTGGCTTGGCCGCTACCGGATGGCCTTTCCAACCGCCGGATTCCGGGGTGGCACCTCCGATGAGATAGTAGGCCTGTGCCGCTGCCAGCACACCTTCTAGGTCGAATCCAATGCGCCGGAATCCAGCGTCCAGCGTGCGGCCGGCCTTGAAACCGGACATCACATCCATGGCTGCCTGTCGGCCGAAGGTCTCCAGGATGAAGCGCCACAGGGCCTCTCCAGCCACGCGGGCATCCTCTTGGTCGAGCACCTGCAGGGCGGCGAGTTGTCCCCGGGCCAAGAGGTCGTCCAAAGCCGGCCGGTCGGCGGGGTCCANGTCGCCGGCGAGGGCGTGGACCATGCCGTCTTCCATCCATTGCGGCAAGGCGTACAGTTGGGTGTTCTTCACCACATCCTTCCAGTCGCTCCCATAGAGGGACTGGCGAAGAAGCACGCGATACAGTCCGCGGCGCAACTGAAGTCGGAAGGCGGCCCGGTCTCCGTCAAACCACGCAAAGAGCTTTTTTCCGTGGATGGTCGTGGTGCCCCCAATGTTGCCGGCATCCGTGCCATCGATGCCGATGTTGCTTTGCCGGAAGTCCGCGTGCTTGTTGAAGACGAGGACATCGATGCGCCCATCCAGCCGGAGTTGCATGTCGGACTCCACGTTGGGCAGGTCGGTGAGCAGGCTGTACAGGCCGTGCTCGGAAAGCGAGCGCCCGCCTTGGTAGAAATGAAGGGTGAAAGGGTCGGATTCGACGGTCTGCCAATCGAATGTCCGGTACTGGACGCGCTGCTGTCCGAAGGCCATGTCCAGCCCGTTGTGGAATTGGCCGCACACCGGGCCGGGCAGGAGCCAGGCCAGGAGGGCGAGCATGGCCCCACATTGGATGTCGAATCGCCACCGCAGCATGTGCAAGGCAAAGTACAACTCGGCCATGGGGTTTGGCCGGGATGGGGGAACTTGCCGGCATGTTCGTCCTGACTTGCAACGCTTTTTCTGAAAATGCCGTCATCCTCCACGATGGAGAGGGGGGCGCCATCGTGTGCGACCCGGGCATGTCCTCGTCCGCGGAATGGGCGCGCTTCGAGTCTGAATTGGCGCAGCGGAACTGGACGCCACGGGCCGTCCTGTTGACCCACGCCCACCTCGACCACGTCCTCGGTTGCGCGGGCATGGTGGAGCGGTACGGNTTGTACCCGCGGCTGCTGGCGGAGGACGGTCCGACCTACTCGATGGCGCCCAAGGCGGCCGAGTTGTACGGCGTGCCCATGGACCCCTTGCCCGACTTGGATCCCGAGCCACTCCGGGATGGCGACACGCTGCGCTTCGGTGCCCTCGAACTCGAGGTCCGACACGCGCCGGGTCATGCGCCGGGTCACGTCGTGTTCATCGACCATGCCACGCGCAATGTCGTGGGCGGGGATGTGCTGTTCCGAGGAAGTGTGGGCCGGACGGATTTGCCGGGTGGCGATGCGGCCACATTGGCCCGGAGCATTGAAGAGGTGCTGTTCGCCTTGCCCGAAGACTACACGGTGTGGCCAGGCCACGGGCCGGAAACCTCCATCGGCGAAGAGAAGGCCGGGAACCCGTTCGTCAACGCAGCGGGCACCGGCATGATGCAGCGCTGAGGCTCAGGCCTTGGCGAGGGTGAAGGAAAAAGTGGATCCTTTCCCCGGGGTGGAGCGGACGGAGATGCTTTGCCCGTGGGCCTCGATGATGTGCTTCACGATGGACAGGCCGAGTCCGGTGCCTCCGGCATTGCGGGAGCGGCTCTTGTCCACCCGGTAGAATCGTTCGAAGATGCGCGGCAGATGTTCTTCGGACATGCCGATTCCGTCGTCGGCCACCTCGACCAGGAACTGCTCTTCCATGTCGTAGAGGCGGACTTGCGTGCTGCCCTCCGTCTTTCCATAGCGCAGGCTGTTGGACATCAAATTGGTCAACACCTGGCCGATTTTTGGGGCATCTCCCATCACCATGACCTCGTTGAGGTTCTCGTCGAGAAACGCCATCGAAATGTCATGCCGCTTGGCGCGAGGTTCCAGCTCTTCTAAGATGTCTTGGATGAGGTCGGACAAATTGAATTCCACCAGGTCGACCTCCAGCGAACCGCCCTCGATTTTGGTCACGATGTCGAGGTCTTCCACGAGCGTCGCCATGCGGTCGACATTCTTGGCCGCTTTCATCAAGAATTTCCGGTTGTGGTCGGGATCCTCCAGGGCCCCTTCCAACAGGGTGAGGATGTAGCCTTGGATGTTGAAGATGGGCGTCTTCAACTCGTGGGCGAGGTTGCCAATGAAGTCCTTTCGAAAGCTGTCTTGCTCCTTCAACAAAGAGATTTCCTCAATCTGTTCGGTGGCCCAGTCCATCACATCGTTCTGGACCTTTTGCATGACGTCCTCATCCATTCGCACATCCTGGGCCCGGCCTTTGGTGCTCTTGAACCGGTGGATGTTTTTGTAGATGATGCGCACCTTCTGGTAGATGAACCGTTCGATGACGCTATAGATGACGAGCAGGGACAATGCGAAGAGTCCCAATGCGCCCAGTGCATAGGCCTGAAGCGGGGTGGCGACCCCGTACATCCGCAGTACGCCGAAAGAAAGCCCCATGCCGAGGAGGGTCACGACGATGGACGCCAAAACGGCCAATCCCCGAGGGGTGTGGACGTTCATTCCTCCTCGAATTTGTAGCCGACGCCTTTGATGGTCTTGAAGTAATGGTCGCCCAGCTTCTCGCGGAGTTTCCGGATGTGCACGTCGATGGTGCGGTCGCCCACGACCACATCGTTGCCCCACACGCGGCTGAGGATGGTCCCGCGGGTGAAGACTTTGCCGGGCTCAGAAACGAGAAGGGACAGCAACTCGAATTCCTTCTTCGGCAAGCTCCGCTCTTCTCCATGGACCACGACCACATACCGGCCTCGGTCGATGGTGATGGTCTTGCTCCCAAACACTTGGTTGGACGCGGGGGCGCGGCCAGCCCGCCTCAGGAGCGCCTTGATGCGGCTCACCAGCACCCGGGGTTTGATCGGCTTGGCGATATAATCGTCCGCACCCGCATCGAATCCGGCAATTTGACTGTAGTCCTCTCCCCGTGCTGTCAAAAAGGCGATGATGGTATGTTCGAGCGCGCTGCTTTCACGCAGTTGGATGCAGGTTTCCATGCCATCCATCTCCGGCATCATCACATCGAGCAGGACGAGGTCGGGCCGCACCTTGGCCGCCTTTTTGAGTGCGGCATGGCCATTTTCTGCGGTATGGACGTCGTACCCCTCCTTTTGAAGGTTGTATTCGACCAATTCAAGGATGTCCGGTTCATCGTCAACAACGAGGATGGTCTGCTTTTCCATGAGAGAAGGTTATCAGTCGCGGGTTGAAATTAACCCACATCTTCCGCTCCTGCAGAGAAAATTGCGGCGTTCAATCCGGCGAGCACCACTGCTTCACCCATTTGTGGTCGAGGAAAGGGGAGGCGGCCCGCTCGCTCTTTCGATCGGCCAAGGCGTCTTCCAGCGGCATGGCCATGGATTGGCAGAGCCTCAACGCAACCAACAGCATCAGACCGAACGCGAATCCCCGGAACCACATGGAGATGGCCAGGCCAAGGAGGAGCCAAGTAGCCCCGACACCGAGGAGGGTGGCTGGAATTCCAAACGTGGTTCGGAAGCCGACGGAGCGAATATGGTTGGCCATGCGCTTTTCGACGAGGCGGGGCCACCAGCCCGTGGTCACTCGGAACAGGAGCCAAAACGGCCAACGCCAAGCGTGGTGGGCCAGTTGGGTGGGACGCTTGGCGATCAATCGCCCCAATCCTTCAAAGGCGTCGTGCTGTCTGGGGTGGGGCATGCCCGCGTCCAACAGCGCAGTGAAGCCCTCGATGACCTCGGATTCTTCGGCCTGCAGTCTGTCGGCCACATCCGCGAGGACAGCCGGCTCTGGTCGGGTCCCCCCGGCGCCTTCGATGCAGCGGCAGATGGCGAGGTGGGCGTCGTAAAGGGGGCCTTCAAGGAGTTCCACGGAAAGGGCGTTCAAAGCGACTTTCATCCGGTCGCTGACCAGGACGCGGTGGGGGCCGGAGTCTTGGGGTTCGGCGCCGAGGTCATCCAGTTCGATGGGGGCGCCCACCCGGAGCCGCGCGGTCGATCGGTATCCATCATAACGGACGAAGTCGAAGGTCATGGGCAGGACTTGGAGCCCACGCTCCTTCACCGCTGGGCGCGACAGGGCACCGAGGACAAACCGCGAAGAACCATGCTTGAAGCGGCGGGTTCGGCGTTCCGGCTGGTGACCGGCCTCGGGAAAAATGCCGCACCACGCTCCCCGGTCGAGGCGCTGGTGGGCCGCCGCAAAGGTCCGTTGGTTGCGCTCTGGTAAATCTGGAATGCGGTCCTTGGGCCGGTAGATGGGCAGCATGTTCATCCGCAGGATGAACCACCGGGCGACAGGCTGGGTGAAGACATCTGCCCGCGTGAAATAGTGCATCTGGGCAGGCAGTGAGACACAGGCGAAGACCGGATCGGCCATGCCGTTCTGGTGACCGGAAAAGAACAGCCGGGCCGGACGGGATCCCCCCTCGACGCGGAGGTGCTCCAACCCCTCAACTTCCACGCGGTGCCAAAACCGGAAGACCCACCGCGCCAGAGGTCGCAACAGCGCGTAGGCCCCGTTGGATGCCGCCGTGGGCAGCTCGAAATGGGGGAGAGGTCGGCGGGCCAATCAGCGGAGGGTCACGCCCAGCGACTGCGCGAGCTGGTCCTTCACGCGCTGGACCGTTTTGTCAATGGCCTTGTCCTGCAGGGTCTTCTCTGGATCCTGCAACGTCATGGACAGGGCGTAGGAGGTCACGCTGGCATCGTCGGTGTACACGTCGAAGAGGTTGACATCGCGCAGCAGTTTGCCAGCGGCCTGTTTCACGACGCTCTCGAGGGCGGCATAGGTCGTTCCAGCGGGCACGATCAGGCTCAAGTCGCGGCGCACCCAGGGAAAGCGCGCCAACTCCTCGGCCTGGATTCGCCCACGCGATACCCCGTTCAGGAGACCCGCCACGGGCAGGTCGGCGCAGTACACAGCGTCATCGACCCCGAATTGGCGGGCAAGCGCAGGGTGAATCTGGCCGATTCGGGCGGCAAAACCACCCTTGGCCTTGAGAGCCATTCCCTCGCGGAACAAGTCCGATGGCGGCAGATCGGCGGCCTTGGCGTGGCTGAGGTGGCTGCGCGTGAGGATGGCGTCCACGGCGCCCTTCAGGAAGGACAGGCCGTCCTGTGGCAGGCCGCGCCAGCTTTCCGGAGCGGTGCGTCCGGTGACCCAGAGGCACAGGCGCTCCTCCTCTTCGTGTCCGCCTTCTACGTTCTCCCGGTACACTTTGCCAAATTCAAACAGGCTGAGGTCGGGGCTCTGGTAATTCCGGTTCCGAGCAATGGTGTCCAGGCCTTGGAAAATCAAGGTCTGACGCATGGTGTCCAGTTCGGAGCTGAGGGGGTTCAATAGCAAGACTGCGCGGTCCGGGTGAAGGGCCTCGTCCTCCACCAGGCTCAGGTGCGAGGAAGGAACCAGCGAGTTGTGCATGGTCTCGTGGAATCCCCGTCCCACCAAGATGCCCGCCCATTCCGTGCGCATGCGCTCCGGATCGGGGTGGGGTCGGTCCGAGAGGCTGACCTTCATGCGTCCCGGAAGGGGAATGTGGTCGTAACCATGGATGCGCAGAATCTCTTCGACCACGTCGGCAGGACGCGTCACGTCCCGGCGGTAGGCGGGCACAGTGAGGTCCAAACCATCGGCATCTTCTGCTCTGACGTGGATGTCGAGGTCGGCGAGGATGCCGCGAACGCGGTCGCGGTCCAGGGCCACACCCACCCATTGGTCGAGGGAGCTCCAGTTCAGATGTACCTCGGCCGGTGCAGGCAGGTCGCCTTCTGCACGTTGAAGGCCGCCCTCAATGGACGCGCCTGCGAATTCTTGCAACAGCGAGACCGCCCGCTGGAGACCGGGGCCGGCCGTCAAGGGGTCGATGCCGCGTTCGAATCGGAAGGATGCATCGGTGGACAGGGTGTGTCGCTTCGCGCTCTTGCGGACGGTCACCGGTTCGAACCAGGCGCTCTCGAGAAAGACGCGGGTGGTGGTGTCGGTGNCCCCGGAGTGGTCGCCGCCAAAGATGCCGGCGAGGCACATGGGTTTGTCGGCGTCGGCGATGACGAGGTCGGCCGCATCGAGTTCCAAGGCTTTGCCGTCCAAGGTGGTGAAGGTTTCACCCGGCTTGGCGCGGCGCACCTTGACCGTGGCGCCGGCTACCTTGTCTGCATCAAATGCGTGGAGCGGTTGACCGAGGTCATGGAGAACATAGTTGGTGATGTCCACCACGTTGTTTTTGGGCTCGATGCCGATGGTGCGGAGACGCTGCTGCATCCATTCCGGCGACGGGCCGACTTTCACACCGGAGAGGGTCACTCCGAGGTAAAGCGGTGCGCCTTGGTCGTCCTCTACAACCAGGGAAATCGGGCCGGACCCTCCGGAGAGGTTCAGGTTTGGCATGGCGTCGAGGTCGGCCAAAGTGGCCCCTTCTCCGTCTCCGCCATTCCACTTCCAGGCGGCGCGAAGGTCGCGGGCGACACCGCGGTGCCCCATGGCGTCCGTTCGGTTCGGGGTCAATCCGATTTCAATGCAGTGGTCGGATTGCAGTNCGAGTGCGCTGGCGGCAGGCGTGCCTTTTTCGATGCTGCCGTCGAGCACCAGAATGCCGTCGTGGTCGGACCCGATGCCGAGTTCATCCTCCGCACAGATCATTCCCATGGAGACCTCTCCACGAATCTTGCCTTTCTTGATTTTGAAGGGCTCTCCTTCCAGCGGGTGGCAGGTTGAACCCACGGTGGCCACCACCACCTTCTGGCCGGCGGCCACGTTGGGCGCACCGCACACGATGGACAATGGGTCGCCTGCGCCCACATCGACGGTCGTTATGCGCAGTCGGTCCGCATTGGGGTGTGGTGTGCAGGTGAGCACTTCACCAACGACCATGCCTTTGAGGCCACCTGGTACGGCTGGCATTTCCTCCAGGCCCTCGACTTCGAGGCCGCTGGCGGTGAGGATGTCGGACACCCGTTGCGGGTCGGAGGCCTGCGCCTCAGTGAGGGGCAACCATGTGGTGATCCAATCCAGCGATACTTTCATGATGGGCGGTTTGCGACAGGTCGGGCGCGAATTTAACCCACACCCACTGAGCGTTCACCCTCGTTGTCGTCACGGAAACCAGTGGGGGTTCGGAGAGCCACAGAGGCGACTTAACTTGGTCGGAAACGGCCGGAACATTCTCCGGCTGAAGCGCGCCAACGACGTGAAGAAGATTCTGATCATCGAGGACAACCAATTCCTCCGGACCACCACCGCCGATATCCTGCAGTTGGCCGGCTATGAAGTCATTCAGGCCGAGAACGGCCGCCAGGGGGTCGACCGCGCCCAGTTGGAGCGTCCGGACATGATCATTAGCGATGTGGAGATGCCCGAGCTCGATGGCTACGGCGTGCTCCATTACCTATCCAATGATCCCCAAACCGCCATGATTCCATTCATCTTCCTCACCTCCCGAGATGGGGCGGAGGAGATGCGCCGGGGCATGACCAGCGGGGCAGACGATTACTTGGTCAAGCCTTTCAGCGAGGCCGACCTGTTGGCGACCATCAACGTCCGTCTGAAGAAGAGTGCAATCCTTCAGCGCGAATACGGCCGCGCCCCCCAGCGCCTCAACGAATTCATCTCCGATGCTTCGGAGCAACAGGGCATCCCGGGTCTGGACCTCGGTGACCGCCCCCGCCGCTACAATTCCGGTCAGGTCCTTTACGGAGAAGGCGATCCGACCAACCATGTCTATTACGTGGCCAGCGGGGTGGTCAAAATTCTCCGCACGGATACCTATGGCAAGGAACTCATCATCGAGCTCTGCAAGGCCGGCGACTTCTGCGGTCACATGGATGTCCTGAAAGGCCTCGAATACGGCAGTGCAGCGGAGGTGTTGGAAGACGCTGAGGTGCACCTCATTCCGCGGAAGTCGTTCCTCGATCTCATGCACCGCAACCGCGATGTGGCCATGCGGTTCATCCGGTTGCTGGCGGGCGAGGTGACCCAGAATCAGGAGCGGCTGTTGGCCTTGGCTTACGCTTCGGTGAGGGAGCGGACAGCGCAGGCTCTGCTCGATTTGCAAGCGCGGTTCGAGGAAGCCGATTCCAAACCCCAGCTCAGCCGGGAGGATCTGGCGGGCATGGTGGGCACTGCAAAAGAGAGCCTGATCCGCGCATTGAGTGACTTCAAATCCGACGGTTGGGTGACGCTCGAAGGCAGAAACGTCATCATTCAGGACGAGGTGGCGCTCAAGCGCTTTGCGGGGCGATGACCTCCGCGGGATCGTCTCCGAAATAGTCCACGAGGGCCCGGCGAATCAGGGTATCCTGTTCTGTCGGGGCCAATTCCGGAAGCGGCATGCGCTCCTCAAAATGGGGCCATCCTTCTTCATCCCGTCCCATGAAGGCGTAGAATCCCTGCGGCACGAGCAGCGTGCAGATGGCCACGTGCATCAGGTCCATCTTTTCCTGCTTTTTGAAGGGACGGAACCCCTGTCCGAGTTCCTGAACCCCCACGAGATACAGAATGTCCTGCAGGTCCATGCCTCCCCCAAAGCGGGATTCGAGGGACTCCAGTAGGCGGCGCCATTGTTTTTCGAAAAGGACGTCCATGCAGCGTTGAAAATGCGAAAGGAGAGCACGGGGCTCTCCTTTCAAAGGTCGGGATGACTGGACTCGAACCAGCGACCACACGTCCCCCAGACGCGTACTCTACCAACTGAGCTACATCCCGATTCCGCTAGAGCGGAGCGCGAAAATAGGCAACTTTCCGCTCCGAGCATCGGATGGGGTTCACTCCATGATGACCGTCTGCTCGTTGGTCATCTCCTCTTCAATCTTGATGATGCCGATTCCGGTCAATGAACCCTTGATGGCCTCGATGTCGAGAACGGCAAAGCCGGCCTGGCCTTGCTTNTAGTATTCGCTGAAGTTGAAGCTGACGCTGCCGGCAGCGTTGGTCACCTGCGTGGTGTCGAATCGGAGCTCCCCGATGAAGTCCTGATCGACGGAACCGACTGCGAACAGGCGGACTTCGGCCCCTTGAACGGGCGCACCCAAGCTGTTCTGGACGTAGACCACGGCGACCGTGTCCTCGATTTCATTGCAGCCGTTGAAGCCAATGGCACAGAGCACCAAAACGGCCGTGGAAAGGAGGGCGCGGAGGGGGGTCGTCGATTTCATAATTTCGAGGTCGCTTCGCTGCCGGGTTCAACCCCGGTCAACAGGCGTACAAATAACGCAAATTCCAACCGATGGTTGTTTCCTCATTCCGCCCCGCTCTCCTGATCCTGTTTACACTGGGGCTGTCCTTGTCCGCTGTTCATGCCCAAGATGATGCATCCCGTCCCCGCGTGAAGATGTCCACCTCCCTCGGTGACATTGTGGTGGAATTGTACAACGAGACCCCCCAGCACCGCGACAATTTCCTGAAGCTGGCTGGCGAAGGATTCTACGATGGGACCCTGTTCCACCGCGTCATTTCCGGCTTCATGGCCCAAGGCGGAGACCCCCAATCCAAGGACGCGGCGCCCGGCATGCGCCTGGGAACGGGTGGTCCCGGGTACACCGTCGAGGCCGAGATTGATCCAGCATTCATCCACGTCAAAGGTGCCCTCGCTGCAGCCCGTCAAGGAGACCAGGTCAATCCCAACCGCCGCAGCAGTGGCAGCCAGTTCTACATCGTCCAGGGCCGGGATGTCAGCCCACAGATGCTGCAAAACCTCGTCAACAGTAAGCGCAACAGTTCGGATCAGCCTTTCAGCTACACGCCAGCTCAAATCGCGGCGTATCAGGAACTGGGCGGCACGCCCCACCTCGACATGCAGTACACGGTGTTCGGTCGGGTCATCGAAGGCTTGGAGGTGGTGGACGCCATTTGCGCCGTGCAGACCAATCGCTCCAACCGTCCCAATGAGGACGTGGAGGTGACCATGGAAATCCTGAAGTGAGCATGTCCACGCTGAACACAGCTGAACTCGACAGCCTGCTGGTCGAGGCAAAAGCCCAGGTCCTCGACGACGCCGACAAGCTCGAAGCGTTCCGCATCGCCCATTTCGGGCGACAGGGATTGCTCAAGGAACTCAACGAGCGCTTCCGTGCCGTTCCTGGCCCCGAAAAGCGCGAGATGGGTCAGGCATTGAACGCCTTCAAGCAAGCCCTCCAGGCCCACTTCGATGCGGCCAAGGCGGCGTTGACGGCGCAAGAAGATGCCTCTGCCAGCGGGGCCGACCATACCCGCCCGAGTGGGGAGACCCCATTGGGTTCCCACCATCCCATCAACGTGGTGCGGCGCGAGATCCTGTCCATCTTCGATCGGATGGGCTTCACGGTGGCCGATGGACCGGAGATTGAGGACGATTGGCACGTGTTTTCTGGTCTGAATTTCCCGGAGGAGCACCCCGCCCGGGACATGCAGGACACCTTCTTCATCCAGCGCAACCCGGATTTGTTGCTCCGCACCCACACGAGTTCGGTGCAAGTGCGTGAGATGGAGCGCCGCCAGCCGCCGTTGCGCATGGTCATGCCGGGCCGTGTGTTCCGCAATGAGGCCATCAGTGCTCGGGCGCATTGCATCTTCCACCAAATCGAAGGCCTGTACATCGACAAGGATGTCAGCTTCGCCGATTTGAAGCGGACCTTGCTCATGTTCGCTGAGCAATTCTTTGGTGCGGGAACTCGGATCCGCCTGCGTCCGAGCTACTTCCCGTTCACCGAGCCGAGTGCCGAGATGGATGTGTACTGGGGCCTTGAAACCGAGGTCGACAAGCGCATCACCAAGGGCACGGGCTGGCTCGAGATCATGGGCTGCGGCATGGTGGACCCTGCGGTGCTGGAGGCCTCTGGCATCGACCCCGAGGTCTACTCCGGATTCGCTTTCGGCATGGGCATCGAACGCATCGCCATGCTCAAGTGGCAGATCGGCGATCTCCGAGCCTTCTTCGAAAACGACGTTCGTTTCCTCGACCAGTTCACGCCGGCATTCTGACCCCAGCAGGGGTTTTCCACCATTGCGCGCGCATTGCCCGAGCGGGTCGGCCTGCCAAAGGGGGACGTCTCGGGCTAGCTTGGACGTGAATGCGTACCCTGGTCCTCCTCGCTTGTTGGCTCCTCGCCCAAGGCGCTGTGCGCGCCGAAGTGTGGACGTTGGACCAATGGTTGACGCATGGTGACTCCTTGCGCGCCATGGGTCAGGACGCAGCCGCCCTGGAGGCGTATGCCAGTGCCGAGCAGGCCTTTCTGGATCTCGGAGACGATTGCGCGGTGGCCCGATGCGCCGAGCGGATCAGCCGCATTCACATTGAATGGGAGAACCCCAACCATGCGGATGCTGCTTTGACCCGCGCGATGGAGGCCGGCATCTCCTGTCCTTCCTTGCTCGCTGCGCGAACCCTGTGGAGCCTGGCCTTGGGGGAATTGAAGTTGAATCTTGGACAGCGCGCACCCGCGAGAACGTGGTTGGTACAAGTGCCGATGGGGGTGACGGATTCGGCGTCGCTGGGGCGCAGATTGGCCGCAGTGGAGGCACTCGGGTTGCTCGCTCGAATGTCCCTCGAGGAGGGCGATTACGAGCGTGCGGAATCCGAGCATTTGCAGTGGGCTGCAGGCTGGCTGTCGGCCGGTCGGCGCGATGAGGCTGCGGTGGCCATGGGGTGGTCCGGGGTCTGCGGGGCGTTGTCGCGTCCGGATTCGATCCCGGTGGTGTGGGCCTCCCTTCCCGGAGATGCGGCCTGGACGGCCATGTCGAAGGAAGCGCGCATGCAGCACGCCTTGGCTTGGGGGAAAACCCTGACGGCTGGGGGGGCATTTCCCGCCTTTGATGATTTGGTGAATTGGAACGGGGCGGGTCCCGCAGATTCCGTGGATCCAATCTGGGAGGCTGAGTGGGCCTTGCTCCAAGCACAGCGCTGGCGGTCTCGACCTTCTCAAGCATTGGCTGCGTCGTTGCGCGCGGAATTGGCGGCCCGGCGGATCGATGACAAGGCCACGCGGGAGCCGGTATTGCAGGATGCCTTGCGGTTGCGGGCCGACCTTCTCGCCAAGACAGGGGCGCACCGCCCTGCGTATCGCGCTTTGCTTGAAGCCGACAGTTTGCTGCTCTCGGCACAGCGCGCAGCCCGGGCTCGGACTGGGCTGTTTGAGAGTGAGCCGTGGCTCGCGGCCATCGGAGATGCCCGGACGGCCATGGAGACCCAGCGGGCCGATTGGTGGCAACAAGCAGCCGTGGCTGCAGGTGCGCTGGCCTTGCTGATGATGGCCATGTTCTGGCGTGGCCATCGGTTGTCTCGGCGCGNTCACCGCCGTCTCCGTCGGTTACAGCAGCAGTGGCTCCCGGGCAAGCAGCAGCAGATGGAGGCCTTGGCCCGCAGCGGAACCCGCATGGTGGAGCTGGCCGGAGGACACGCACTGCCCCATGAATTGCAACGGGAAATGTCGGCCTTCGGACGTCTGGCCGCGTTGTGTTCGGCTGAGACCCGACATACGGATGTGGACTTGGAAGCCATTTGCTCGGAACTGGCGGGCCATGATGCGGCGGCAGGTCGGCTGGACTGGACACTGCGCGAGGACGTGCCCTTTCGGGGCGACGCCGATCAAGTGCGGGATTTTTTGAAAGTGCTGCTCGATGGCGTCGGCCGGGGAGGATGCCGGTTGGATTTGAACAGCCGTCCCGAGGGCCTTCAGGTGGAACTCGACAGTTTCGAGGAGCGGGGGTGGTGGCGCGAAGCCATGCACCTGTTCGCCGGAGATGGACAGGACGAGCATTGGGCTTTGGTCCGCCTGCGGTGTGACCGTTTGGGGGGCACCCTCCACTTGGATTGCAGCGCGGTCGGAGCAGAGCGGCTGCAGGTATCCTTGCCGGTTTATTCGGCGTAAACGACTTGGGTGAGCACTTCTCCAACGACCTGGAGGACATCCGGGTCGATGGCGCCCAAGTTGTCTCCGTGGGTGTGGTGGTGCTGGAAATACCCCATCATCCGCGTGTCCAAATGGTAATGCACGATGTTGGCTGAGGGAATGCCGGCCATTTGGCTGACGAACAGATTGTCATCAATGGTCTGTGGCGTAATGCGGCTGCGAAACAGGTCTCCGTGGCCCATGCGCCGAGCGGTGCTCCACACCTTGTCCACTACACTGGGCGCCATCGCCATGGAGGTGCCTTCCTTGTGGAAGACGGCTCCCTTGGCTCCCACCATATCGAGCAGAATGCCATAACGCGCCCGATAACCGGGAACATGCGGTTTCCGCGCCCAGTACTGGGAGCCGAGGCACCAATCGGTGTAGTCTGCATCCCGGTTGGGGAGCCACTCAGGCTCTCCATAATCTTCCGCATCGAAGAAGGCGATGTCGACACCCACCTTCGGCAGACTGTCGCCGAGCAGGCGCGCGAGTTCGAGCAGCACACCCACACCTGAACCTCCGTCGTTGGCCCCGTCGATGGGGTCTTTGGTTCGAACGGAATCCTTGTCTGCAAAGGGACGGGTGTCCCAATGGGCGAAGAGCAGAATGCGACGTCGGGATTCCGGACGGAATGCCCCAAAGATGTTGCGGATGTCCAGTGGCGTCCCATCATACGCCATGACACGCCCGGTCTGGACCGTCACATCGGCGCCGTACGCTTCCAGCTTGCCCTCCAGCCAATCGGCGCAATCCCTGTGGCCTTCGGTGTTGGGCACCCGGGGCCCGAAGCCCACCTGAGCGGCGATGTGCGCATAGGCGCTGTCTCCAGAAAACGAGGGGGTTTGCACCAAAGGCTGTTCCACCGGTGCAGCAACGGGCGGGTTGCGTGGCTGTTCCGGGGAATCGCCGCAACCGGCCAGGATCAAGACCATGGCCAGCACGCTGGCAGGTCCCATCCGGAGATCAGTCCATGGTCCAGGTTGTCCCATCCTTGCCGTCTTTGATTGTCACACCGAGCTTCGCCAGTTGGTCTCGAATGAGGTCGGCGGTTGCCCAGTCCTTGTTGGATTTGGCTTCCGCACGCAGTGCACACAGCACTTCCATCAGACCGTCGGTGCGGTCGTTGCCCCCAGCGTCATTGCCTTCGTGCTCCAGTCCGAGAATGTCCTGAGCGAAGTCTGCGAACAGGGCTTGCAGGGCTTGAATCCCGACGGCGTCCAGGGCCATTCGACCGGCCGCCACCGAGTTGACCACCTTGACCGCATCGTACAACACGGCAATCAAAATGGGCGTATTGAAGTCGTCGTTCATGGCCGCGTAGGCGCGGGCGCGAAGACGGTCGAGGTCTGGCGCGCTTTCGACGCCGTCCCCCGCCGCTGCCACAGGCTGGAGCTCCTCGGCCAGTTTCCAGGCGCTCATGAGCCGGTCGAGCCCCTTCTCGGCCGCTTGCAAGGCCGGGTTGGAGAAGTCCAGAGTGCCGGCGTAATGGCCCTGCAGCATGAAGAAGCGCACGGTCATCGGCGAGTACCCCTTCTCCAGGAGTTTGTGGTTGCCAGTGATGAGTTCGTCTGGGGTGAAGCCATTGCCTTCGGATTTGGACATCTTGCGTCCGTTGACCGTCAGCATATTGCCGTGGATCCAGTATTGGACGCGGCTCTCCCCTCCGTGGGCCCCGACGTTCTGGGCGATCTCGCACTCGTGGTGGGGGAACTTGAGATCCATGCCGCCACCGTGGATGTCAAAGGATTGGCCGAGGTATTTGGTGCTCATCACGGAACACTCGAGGTGCCATCCCGGGAAGCCGACGCTCCAGGGGGAAGGCCAACGCATGAGGTGACTGTCGTCCGCCTTCTTCCAGAGGGCGAAGTCGAGCGGATCTTGCTTCTCGTCCTGACCGTCAAGGACACGGGTCTGGTTTTGAAGCTCGTCGATCCTCCGTCCACTGAGGGCGCCGTAATCGTGGGCCTCGGCGAATTTCCGGACGTTGAAATAGACGCTTCCATTGGATTTGTATGCAAATCCGTTGTCGATGATGGCTGAGATCATCTCGATTTGCTCCACAATGTGACCGGTGGCCGTGGGTTCGATGGAGGGGGGCAGGATGTTGAACACCCGCATGACGTCGTGGAAGTCATTGGTGTACCGCTGCACGACTTCCATCGGCTCGATGTTCTCCAGGCGGGCCTTCTTGCCGATTTTGTCCTCGCCGTCATCGGAGTCGCCTGTGAGGTGGCCGACATCGGTGATGTTGCGGACATAGCGCACCTTGTATCCCAGGTGCAGCAGGTACCTAAAGATGACGTCGAAGGTCAAGAAGGTCCGGACGTTGCCGAGGTGCACGTTGCTGTACACCGTCGGGCCACAGACNTACATGCCGACGTAAGGGGCATTCAGGGGTTCGAAACGTTCCTTTTTCCGGCTGAGGGAATTGCCGATGTGCAGGTCACCTGCAAAAGGCGACAGGGCTTCGGAGGAATGGGGGGCGTCCATGGCTGGGCGTTTGGGTGCGGACCGGTGTTCAGTCGCGAATATCGGAAAGCAAAGACCGGCCCGCACAATGAGGCGGACCGGTCTCCTTGGTCAAGTGGGGCCGGCATTCGAGCCAGCCCAATCGGCATCAAGCAGGGATGTCGTGAATGGGTTCAGGAGTCACGCTGGACCAGCTGTCCGTTTCGGAAGGTGGTGCGCTGGCTGACCCGGCCTTCGCGGTCGAGTCGGATGAGGTCGCCGGATTCTTCGCCGTCCTCCAACTCGACGACCATCTCGAGTTGGCCGTTGTCGTGGTAGTGGCGCTGTTGGCCTTGCGCCACACCTTGGCTGTCAAAAGCGAGTTGTTGCTGGAGCGCTCCATTCGGCCAATACCGAAGCAGCTTGCCGACGTTCATGCCGTACTCCCAACGTCCTTCTTCATAGAGGCGGCCCTGGATGTCATACAACCGGTAATCGCCAAAGGGCACGCCACCTGAGTAATGGATCTCAGACCGCAGCAGGCCGTTGTTGTGAAAGCGTTTCCAGAGTCCATTGCGTTCGCCATCGATGACGGGACCCTCTTCATAGACCGCTTCTGCCGGATAATCCGTGCGGCCGGATTCCTTTCCGAGCACAACGACATGCTTCTCGCCGGAGACAACAGCAGCGGGATCAGAATGTGGCGCCAGGATCAGGGACCAACCCATCAAAAGGGACCAACCTTGGAGGAGGAGTGGAGCGNACATGTTGCCCCTCATTACGGCGCGCTCCCCCCCGGGGTTACGCGGCCGAGAAAAAATGTGGAGATCAGTCTGCGGTCTCGGAGATCTTGCCCTTGGCAGCCACCATCCGGGTGACCAGATCAGACAGCCCCACCTTAGGGGTCCAGCCCCAGTCCGCGCGGGCTGCAGCATCGTCCAGTTCGTCTGGCCAGCCATCCGCGATGACTTGGCGGAAGTCCGGGATGAACTCCGCTCGGAATTCCGGGACATGCCGGCGGATCTCCGCGAAAAGGGTCTGCGGATCGAAGGACATCCCTTGGATGTTATAGGCTTCCGCGTTGCGGATGGCGGATGCCGGCGCCGACATGACTTGGAGCATGGCGCCGATGGCGTCTTCCATGTGCATCATGGGCAGGACGGTGTCCGCCTTGAGGAAGCAGGAGTAAGCTTCAGGTCCTTCCAAGTGATCAAAGACCTCGACAGCATAGTCGGTCGTGCCGCCTCCAGGTGGGCAAAGCTCACCGATCAGTCCAGGGTAGCGCACGGAGCGCACGTCGACACCATGGTGCTTCTTGAACCAGGCGCACCATTGCTCCCCAGCTTGTTTGCTGATGCCATACACCGTCTCGGGGAGGCGGTGTCCATTCTGTGGCGCCACCGGACTGTTCTCGGGACCGAAGACCGCGATGGAACTCGGCCAGAAAATCTGCGCGATGCGGTTGCGTTCCGCGGCGATTTCAAGGACGTTTAGGAGCCCCCGCATGTTCAGGTCCCATGCCCATTGGGGCTCTTTTTCACCGCGGGCACTCAGCGCGGCAGCCAAGTGGTGGACGTGGGTCGCGTGATGTCGTTCGAGGACCGTGGCCACCACGTCCCGGTCCCGGACATCCATGATTTCGAAGGGCAAATCGCGCAGCGATTCCAATGCGGGAGGCTTGATGTCAGACAGCACCACCTGTTCCCCGGCCCGGTGCAGGGCAAGGGCGAACTCCGTGCCGAGTTGGCCGGAGGCTCCGATGATGAAGTGGACGTCCTTGGGCATGAAGCGAATATCGGGAGGACTTAGCTTGCATCCGGTCATGAAGGACAAATTGGATTTCCATTACGATCTCCCCGATGCGCTGATTGCCAAGCGGCCTGCCGACCGTCGGGAAGATGCGCGGTTGCTCCATGTGGATGCCGCAGGTGTGGTCCACGACCGCATGGTGACGGATTTACCCGATCTCCTTCCGGATAGGAGCGGCCTTTGGGTCAATGAGACCAAGGTGCTCCACGCCCGATTGATCGCCAAGAAGCCCACGGGGGGGCGGTTGGAATTGCTATTGCTCGACCCGCGCGGCCAGCCTGTGGAATGGGCCTTGAACGCGATGAGCCCGGTGTATTGGAACGCCATGGTGGGCGGCGCCAAGAAGTGGAAGGAGGGTGCCTTGGATGTGCCCGACAGTGGCTGCGGATTGAAGGTGGAGCGCGACAGGACATCTTTGAAATTCACTTGGGAAGGCGGAGAGCGCTTTGGAGCCGTCTTGGACCGGCTGGGACAGATTCCCTTGCCGCCCTACATGCGCCGAGAGGCCGATGCATCCGATGAAGACCGCTACCAGACCATCTTTGCCCGTTTGCCCGGCAGTGTGGCGGCGCCCACAGCGGGCTTGCACCTCACGGAATCCCTCTTGGCGAAAACGGTGGAGGGAGGTGTGCAGTTCGGCAAANTNACCTTGCATGTTGGCGTGGGCACGTTCAAGCCGTTAAGCAGTGGCGTGGAAGACCACGAAATGCACGGCGAGCGGTGCCTGGTGTCCACCGAGGCGTTGCAGACGTTGGCCGGCATCACGGACTTGACGGTGGTGGGCACGACCACGTTGCGCACGCTGGAGAGTGCTTTCTGGCTCGCTAGTCGATGGAAGCAGGGCGGGGCGGGTCCAGATGTNCCCGTTCAGCAATGGATCCACCGAGAGGTCGATGCCGCCTTCTCGGACTTCGCCTCAGCTGCGGCTTGGCTGGCAGAAAAGGTTGGCGAGGAAGGGCTGGAATTCGTCACCCACCTCATGGTGGTTCCCGGCTACACGGTGCGTTCTGCGCGGCGCTTGCTGACCAATTTCCACATGCCCAACAGCACCCTGCTGTGCATTGTGGAGGCCATGCTCGGACCGAATTGGCGGGACGTCTACCGCCACGCAGTCTCCGCCCAATACCGTTTTCTCAGTTACGGAGACGCCTGCCTGCTGGAACGGAGGGATTGACCGTTCCCGCGAGGCAGGCGCCTGTTCCTTCGGGGGGCTGAATCAGCTGCCTTGACGGAGGTCCTCTACGTCGGCCTTCTCTCGGATGGCGTTGGCGAGGCGGACCGGAGCTCCGCTGGTCAGCGGGAGGTTCCGGAAGTAGGTGCGGTCGTTCAAGGAATTCACCTCGCTGACGAAGTTGCCTGAAGCGTCCACATCGTTGCGCGTGGTCGGGGAGATGACCCAGATGCCATTGGCACCTTGGATGGGGCCACTCAGCGTATTGAGGTCCATGGTGAAAGCGGCACCGAGCACTTCGGGCTCAGGGCTGCCTCCAGCGCCTTGAATGCTGGGGAACTTCAAGCTGACACCGGATGCATCAGAAACATTGGATCCGACGTTATCGGCAATCTCGGCGAGGGACGCACCTTCCATCTTGGCGATGTACATCTCGGCTTTCTTGTCTTGGATGGCACCAGCGCGCATCTGGGCCTCCACATTCTCCAGTGGCGGAACCCCGGCTTCCTTGATGCGAACCAAGGTTGCGATCACGTAGTTGCCATCGATNCGGAAGGGGTTGGACACATCTCCAGCCTCGGCACCATAGGCCCATCCCACCACTTCGCCCGCATTGGCGAGGCCAGTGATGGCCGATGAGCCGGACTGCAGGTCTCGGGCCTCAACAATGGCGTACCCCATCGTGTCGGCTGCATTGCGGAAGTCCCCTGTCGAACCGTAATCGATCGCGAAGTCCATTGCGATTTGCTCCGCTTCGGAGGCGGTGGTGGTGGAAATCTCCACAGCGCGCTCGACGCGGGTGATGGTGATGGCGTCTGCCGTCCACTGCTGGTCGAGCACCTCAATCAAGTGGAGGCCGTAGTTCGTCTTGGCGGTGCCAATGGTGCCCACGCGGTTGTCGAAGCAGAAATCCTCGAACGGCTTGACCATGCGGCCACGCTTGAATTCATACTCTCCTCCAGTGGCCTTCGAGCCTGGGTCCTCGCTGTGCTTGTTGACGAGGTCGGCGAAGTCGTCTCCTGCGCGCAACCGGCGCTTCAGGGAGTCGGCGCGGGCTTCCAATTCAGCCAATTGGGTGTCGTCGTTGATGTCGTCGGTCTTGAGGAGGATGTGGCGGCATTTCACAGTGCTGTCGGCCACGGCTTCCTTGGACAACACCTTGTCCATGCGGATGGTCTCCCCTTCGAAGTAGGGTCCGATGACGGTGCCGACAGATGCGGCTTCCAGCTCGGCTGCTTTGGACTCTGCATTGAGGGCGTCGGCTTTGATCTCCAGCTCGCTGGCCTCGGCCGTCAAGCCATTCAGGGACAAGAAGCCCTCATCGCTTTTGGCTTCTTCCCAGTCTTCGCTCCACTGCTCGAATTGGGTTTCGGCCCGCTTGCGGTCGTCGAAATTGGCCGCGATTGGAATGCGGATGTACTCGAGGTCACGTCCGGCACGCTGGGCGTACTGGGGCTCCTCCTTGTGGTCACGATAGTAGGCGCGGACATCGCTGTCGCTGACCTCCACCTCGGAGTCGGGGATGGCAGAGTACTGCTTGAGCACATACTGGAAGTCCACCTTGGCTTCGCTGCGGAGGAATTCCCGCTTGCCCTCGAGGGTGTTGGCGGCGAGGCCAGCCTTCACCAAGGCATCCAGCTTTTCGCGCATGCGCTTCAGCGTGATGATGTCCGCATAGCCATTGTATTGGGCGCGGCCGTTGGGGTCGCTGTACATGGCGCTGAACGTCTGGCGCCAGTTGTCCTTCTGCTCTTCGGTCACCTGTCCACCGTAGAAGGTGCGAGACACCCAAGGAGACACATAGTCTCCGTAGCGGATGTCGTCGAACTCCTCCTTGGTTAGGGCGAGTCCAAGGTCGTTGAACTCGTCGCCATAGAGGCGCTCGGTGACGATGTCGTTCCAGACCTCATTCTGGGCAGCGCGGTTGTCGGTGTAGTTGAACAGGCTGCTGCGCTGCTGCACCTTGGTGCGGTACTCCAGGAAACTGATGTCGTCGCCATTGACGACACCGGCATTCTGACTGCCTGCGGTATTGCCGAAGAGGGCAATGACAGCGTCATACGGAATGAGGAAGCTCAACATGCCCAACCCGATGAGGGTCAGGAGGAGCGTTTGGCGGTTGCGGATGCTTTCGATCATGCCCATGGTGGCGTGATTTTTCAGTGGTCGGCGAAGATACGAAGGGAGGCCCGGACGGCATTACGCCGATTCGTGGTCGGAATGGAGCACTTCCACGAGTACGATGCGCGCTCCGTCGACACGATTGACCGTCAGCACCATGCCCTCCAATTCGAGGCGATGGCCGGCCGACGGAATCTCTTCCGTCAGGGAGAGAACGAGTCCACCNAGGGTCTCATAGGCATCGCTTTCCGGAAGGGTCAAACCGAAACGGGCGTTGAGGTCATCCACTTCACATCGGGCACTGAACCGGTAGTGCCCCGGTCCCAATTCCATCTCGACCAGGGCGTCCTGATCGTGCTCGTCTTCGATGTCCCCGATCAGCTCCTCCACGATGTCCTCCATGGTGAGGATGCCCGAAGTGCCGCCATACTCGTCGACCACCACGGCGAGGTGTCGGCGGCGGCGGATGAACTCGGCGAGGATGTCTTGCACCCCCATGGGTTCAGGAACAATAATGGTTGGATGGAGAAAGCTGGCGATGTCGGCGCCGCTGGAGCCCTGTCCATCCTGGGAGGGAAGGAAGGCGCGGCGCAGGACATCCTTGGAGTGGACGTAGCCGACAATGTGGTCGATGTCGCCGCGGAAGACCACCACCTTGCTCAGGCCGGTATCCGAGAAGCACCGTTCCAATTCGGTCAGGCTCGAATCAACCTCCACCGCGATGATTTCGTTGCGCGGAACGAGACAGTCGCGGGCCTTCAGATTGGAGAAGTCCAGCGCGTTTTGGAGAATCTGAAGTTCGTTGTCGAGTTCGGCCTCGTCTTCCGGATCGAGGCGCTCATTGAGCCCCCGCACATAATGGTCGAGGTCCACGGCACCCAGTTGTTCTTCCCTTTCCGCGTCGGGCTTCCGTCCGAGGAAAATGCGGCTGAGTGCCAGCACCACAGAAGCTGGTGCAAGGAGCATGTAGTGCAGCAGAAACAGAGGCAAGGAGAAGACCCGCAACCACCGGTTCGGTGCACCGTGGAAAAAGCTCTTGGGCAGAAACTCCGCGGTCACCAGGACCACCAATGTGGCGATGGCGGTTTGCACGGCCAATGCGGCGAGGGGAGAAGCGGCAGACTCCCACTCGGGAACACCGAACAAGAGGGTGCCAAGCAGCCTACCGGATTCCAAACCGAAGATGACCACGGCTAGGTTGTTGCCCACGAGCATGGAAGCGATGAAGCGCTCAGGGCGGCGCAACAAATGGTCGACGATGCGCCCGGTGATGCCGCCGGAGTTGCGGTCGAGCTCGGCTTGCAACCGGTTGGCGGAGACATAGGCGATTTCCATCCCTGAAAAGAAGGCGGAGGCCAACAGGGACAGAAGGAGCAATGTCAGACTGGAGGGGTCAGGGTCCATGTCGGGGGACGGCAGGAGAACCAAGGTAAGGGAAGGCCGTTCAGTCGGCGGTCTCAGATCGTTCCGTCTCGCGCGAAGCAGAGACCTCGACTTTGCGACGCAAGGCCCGACGTGTGAGGTACCAGGTTCCAGCGATGGCCGGGAAAAGCAAGCTCATGCGCCCNCCCGCCCAGCCCAGCGTGGCGATGTCGTAAATGGCCACCCCAGCGGCAGCCAGGGCCACGAGGGCCCAGAGCCGTTCTGCGAGGATGTGGATGCGGTCGGTCATGGCGCTGAACTGCGTGTGGTGTCAATCAGGAAGGTGCCGGTTGGCTGGAGAATGGTGTACCGTTCGAACCGGGCGTCGGATTCCAGCCCTGTCCCGCGGAGAACACCAGTAGGGGTGAGCACTTCGACCGCGGCCGGGGTGTGGACCCTGTCGCTGTCTGCACTCCAATACAGCAATTCCGTCAGCAAGGTGTCCCCTCCTTCTCCCACCAGCTGGACGTTGCCCTCGGCTTTCAGAAACCGCGACGTCTCTTCGAACGTCCCACGGTCCGCGGAGAGGGCAGCGCTCCCGGCTCCATCCTTTGCGAGAACATCCAGCACAAAGCCTTCGCCCACTGTCCAGACGGCTTCTTCTTCGGAAGACCGTTCCATGGTGCCTGCACGGAGCCGATGAGACGGCACCCCCATTTCACTGTATTCGAGGATGGCGCCTGTCATGCGCTGGGCCGCATCCTGGTCCAGCATTTCGAAGTCGGCCACGTCACCGAGGTCATTTCGGCACCCTGTCCAGGCCACCGCTGTCACCCAGAGGATGCCGATGAAATTGGCCCAGCGGTGGTTCAAGGTTTCCGTGCGGTGGTCGTCTCACCCAGGCATTGAATCGTGATGGACTTGCCTTCATCGATGCCGTAGGTGAACAGGTCGTCCACCGTCGGGTAGGACTTCTTGATCTGGGAAATCTTGGTGTTGGCCTTGCTGGCCACATTGCCGTCGATGGACTTGGCGCGCTGGTAGTAGTCGGTGGCGAGCCAGTACACCTCGCGGCCACCCAACGGGCTTTCGGAACAGGCGCTGACCATGGAGGCCACAGCGTCACCGATCAGGAGGTAGGGCTCACCATTGCCGGGATCGGCTTTGGTCGCCTTCCGCGCGTAGCGAATGCACTTGGAGACTTGCCCTGCGTTCTTGGCCACCTGGCCGGCCTTCATGAGGTTGCGGGCTGCCTTGGGGCAATCGCCACAGAGCTCGACCGCTTCCTCGAAATAGGGAAGGGCGGCATTGTAGTCCCCCTTCTTGGCCAGCTGGATGCCGATGGAGTAAGCCGCATCTGCATTCTTCTCCACGGCATACACGGCTTCCGCCACCGGGAGGAAGATGTCGTTGTCCGTGCAGTTTTTCTCGTTGAGCAGTCGCAAGGCCTTCTTCTGGGTATCGAGGTCGTCCGGGTTGGCCTCCAACTTGCTTTCGAGGACCGGTACCATGTCGTCGCAATTGGCGACTTGAACGAAGACTTCGTCCAAGTTCTTCTGCGTCGTGGCAAACTTGTCGGCACCGGCACTGTCTCCTGCGGCGAGCTCGTTCTGGCGGCCAGCTTCGATGTAGTCGCTCAGGCGCAAGTATTCGTTGAGGAGGTCACCGATGGCGGCTTGCTTGGCATCCGCTTCCTCTGCGTCGTTCAGCACCTTGGCGAGCAGGCCGTAGTACCCATTCATCACGGCGGCAGAGCTGCGCTCCTCAAGACAGGCAATGCTCTCCTCAAAGTAGGGCCGGGCTTCCAGCGCTTTCTTTTTGTTGAGGCTGGTCCAATCCATGGCTTTCCGGCCGAGGACTTCGCATCCGTTGTCCGGTTTTTTGTTGGTGGATGGAAAATGCTCGATGCGCAGGTCGTAGTANACGAAAATGCTGTCGCGCAATCCGATGGCGCGCGCATTGTCCTTGGCCTTGAGGGCCGCCTTCATCTNACGCTTGAGGAGATTGATCCCCTTGATGTACATGTTCTGCGACACCTTGGGCGGGCACACCTCACAGGCCTTCTGCCANAAGGGATAGGCGTCGTTGTAGTTTTTCTGCTTGTAGTACGTCTCGTATAAGCTCAGGTTCTCCTTGCAGGCCGCCTGTTGCTCAGGTGTGTCGCCGTATTTGCTGTCGTCCTGGGCGTGGGCGGAGCCGGCCACGGAACAGACGAGGAGCAGGAGGAAAGAGGAAAGAAAACGGATCATGGTTGTGGGCGTGTGCGTCTTTCAAAGCAAGGACCGGGCCAAAAGGTTCGGGCCTGTGCGGGGCGCAAAATTAGAAGAATGAATGGAGCCGTGTTCGGACTCAGTCGTAACGGCGTGGAACGAGCCACTGGTTCTTGAAGAACGGATGGAGCGTGAAGCCCACCGTGGCGCCCAAGCCGCGCTCGCTGAGACCGGATTCTGCGGCGCCTGCTTGCAGTTGACGCCAATGCACGGCGAGGTTCAGGCTGGATCCCGACCGAGACCCGAGCATGGGAAGCGACCAACCTGCACTCCACGTGGTGGCGGTGAGCAGTCCGGCATCGAGGGCGATGTACCCTTCTGTGCGACGCCATCCCAGCTGGTAGGTCGCCCGTTGCCAGCCATTCTCGGCGTCGTCCATGCCACGCGGGGTGAGCATGACGCCCGCTGCCGCTGTGGTGGCATCGGCAAACCCCACACCGAGATCCAGCAGGTCGGGGCTGACGGTGGACCAAGTAGCCCGTTCGAATTCAGCCCCCACCCGCACGCGCAGACCATCTTCCGTATTGCGTTCGATTTCCAGTCCCACGGTCCAAATCAGCGGAATGTCCAAGTCGAAGTCGGTGGACTCGTTGTGCACGGAATCCACCTCGAGCGGCCCTGTGGACAGGGTCTGCCAGGAGGCCCATCGGGTGTTGCGGACGATGGAATGCGAACGACCCAATTGGGCCATGCCTCCAAGCCGCAGGAGTGTGCTGGCGACGAGTTTGTGGTCTCGGTCAAATCGGGATCCGAGCAAGCGTTCATGGCCGAAGCCGATCGTGAAGCCTGCGGACCGGTGCGCTTCTTCTGTTTCGACCCGGGTGTCCAGAAAAATGAGGTTGGCGATGTCGATGGTCCGAGCGCGCCCCAAGGTCCCGAAGCGCTGTTCGAAACGGGTGCCGATGGCGGTGCTGTGGGCGATGATGCGGACGCTGTCTTCCGGCATCCCATCCATGTCGTCAAACGTCTGCCAGCGTGTGCCTTCCCATTTTCGAGCATACCCAGCGTAAGCTTGGGCCAAACCGCCGCTTCCCGAATAGGAGATACGGTATTCGTCAGCGATGTCATCTGTGCGGATTTGGCTGACATCGTATCCGGCATTGGACCAGGGCTGCGCACCAAAGGAGAAGGCCCCTTTGCCGCCAGCGCGCTTGAGTGCAAAGGCCACCTGTGTCAATCCACCCACTTCGCCACGGGTGATGCTGTCGCCTTCGGAAATGGTCTCCGAGCGCAATTGGAATCCGCCACCGAACGTGGTGCGGGTCAGAAATGCCGCCGCCGCGGGGTTCCGCGTGTTGAGGTGATGGCGGTCCATCCAAGCGGCCCCCATTTGGCCCATGCCCATCTGAGCGGATGCCGCGCCGGATTGTAGGTCGCCCAGTCCGAATCGGGAGTGCGGGGAATAGGTGGTCTGCGCGAGACCCGTCGAAAACAGGCCAAGGGTGAGGAGCAGGGTGAATGGGAATCGGGGGGTCATTCGGTGAAATCGTTCGACAACAGGGCAGCTCCCGTCAGCACAAGGTATGGGTCCGCGAAAGTCTGCCATCCACCCAAGCCATCAAAATGGGCAGCGTCTCCACCCGTCAGGATGACTTGGGCGCAAGGGTCGACTTGCTTGAGGTCTTGGGCGGTGCGTTCGACGGCCAGGCGCAATGCCCGGGGAATTCCGGCCTCCAGCGCGGATGAGGTACTCGTTCCAAGTGCGCCTTCCGGCTCGGGTCGCCAAGGCCATTTTCCGTCGGCATCGGCCTGCATTACGGGCAGTCCAGCCCGGGCCATGGCCTCGGATTGCAGTCGAAGTCCCGGCAGGATGGCTCCTCCCCGCCAAGCGCCGGGAGAAAGCAGGTCGACGGTGACGCAGGTCCCCGCATCCACGATCACGAAACTGCCGCCAGGGTCGCGGTGATGACAGGCCATGGCCGCGGCCAACCGGTCCGTTCCGGGCGCACCTGAGGTGTATCCAACCGAAAAGGGCAGCTCTTGAGGGATGTCCATCACATCCACGGCAACGCCCAAGCGCTCGGACAAATCGGCTTCCGTCAAGTGGCCTGCCGCAGGCGGCCATGCCCTGGACAGCCTTTGGATGTGTTGAAGTGGGCCCCCGGCCTTGGCCTCCATCTCCTGCTGTTCGTCAGCGAGGTGGTCGGCTGCATCCCACCAGGCAGCGCCCCCGGTTGCCATCAGTGCTGGGCCTTGACACCAGGCCCATTTCAATCGGGTTCCCCCGACGTCAAGGAGGAGCGTCAACGCCATGTCATGGCATTCAGGAGGTAGTCCACATCGTGCCCGATCCGCGCGACCACAGGGGCCAATGAGTCCGCATTGGGCCGCAATTCGAAGTAGAGTGCGCCGCGCAAAAAGCGGTCTTGCCCATCGGTCCGCAAGAATTGAAGCGGGCTGGCCGCATTGCCAGCGATGCGCCAGGTCATGGCCATGCCACCTTCGTCGTATTGGCGTTGCCGGACTTCGATGGCGTCGGCTTTTACTTCGTGTTCGTAAGCCAACCGGAAGGCATCTTCCACGACAGGAACGAGGTCGACGCCACCTGCATATGTGCAGTGGATGCGCGCAGTGTAGGTGGGGTAAACCAGGTTGAACCAGCAGCTGTCTGGTGCGAAATCCCGCACTGGCTCTAGCAAGGATGCTCCGGACAGTGGAATGTCCAGCGGGCAATCCAGGGAGCGGGTCCGAAACAGGGTGTCGTGGAGGGCGATTCGGAAATGGCCTTTTGGACGGGGCACAGGAGGGGCGGAGTCACAACCGGTCCATCCGAACAGCACCAAGGCCAGCAAGAACATGACGTAGGTGGCTCTCCAATGGCGCCGGACAGCGATGACGTCGGCAGGGGTATTCGGTTGGGCCAGCATCGGGTCAGGAGGCATTGGAGGAAGAAGGCAGGGTGACTTTGATCTGCAAAATCCGCCGCCGATCCACCGCTTCGGCGACAAATTCCACCCCGTTGAAAGCGAGGGATTCGCCCCGCTTCGGCAAGCGCGCCATTTGTTCGACCATGAATCCGGCGAGGGTGTCGCTTTCGCCTTTCGCCGCTTCGAATTCGCTTCCATCCAGTCCAAGGATGCGATAGGCGTCGACCAAGGCTGTTTTGCCTTGGAACACAACGGTCCGCTCATCGAGGCGGGAATAGAGAATGTCGTCGTCGTCGAATTCGTCCGAGATGTCCCCCACGATTTCCTCGATGACATCCTCCAAGGTCACGATGCCGCTCGTTCCACCGTATTCATCCACCACGATGGCGAGGTGGACCTTGAGTCGCTGGAAGTCGCGCAACAGGTCGTCGATCATCCGGTTCTCCGGCACGAAATAGGGTTCGCGGAGCAAGGTTGTCCAGTTGACGTCGTCCTCATGCCGGTGAGGGAGAATGTCCTTGGCATAGAGGATGCCTTTGATTTGGTCGAGGCCCTCGTGGTGAACTGGAACCCGACTGAACCCGCATTCCGCCAGAGCAGGACGGAGGTCGCTCCACACCGTGTCCATGGCAAACGAGGTGACGTCAGTTCGCGGCGTCATGATCTGCTTGACGTCTTTCGAGCCAAAGTTGACGATGCCGCTCAGAATGCGGTTTTCTTCATCCGTTCGTTCCTCGGAGTCGGTGATGTTGACCGCGTGTTCAAGGTCTTCGATGGACACCTCCGGCGGAGCGGCTTCGACCCGTTTAGACAGGGCGGTGCCCAGCGCATTCATGGGTTGCCAGATGGGGCGCAGAATCTGCTGGGCCAACTTGAGTGGACGCGCCATGCGGCGGGCGAGCTCGAGCGGGTGGCGATTGGCGTAGACCTTGGGGAGGACTTCGCCGAACAGCACGATGAGGAAGGTGACGCCAAACACCTGCAACAGGGTGGCCATCCAGCCGGGAAGGCTCGGCAGCCAATGCTGCATGAGCACCGTGGACAGCAGGATGATGAGGATGTTGACGGCGTTGTTCAGCACCAGAATGGTGGCCAGGAGTTGCCGAGGCCCTTTGGCTTCATCTGGTTTGGATAAGAGGGCAAGTGCCGTGCGCGAGCGGTCATCCTCAGATTCCTCCAGCACTTCACGTGAACCGGGATCCAGGGAGAAAAAGGCGATTTCACTGCCCGACACAAAGGCGCTGACCAGCAACAAAGCGAGGGAAGCCAAGGCTGCGAGCCAAATCCAACCGTCTTGCATCCACGCCATGATCAGAAGGGCAGGGAGGCGCCGTCCATGGAGGCCGGTGCCGAGGGCGATTCAGGTGCCTCTCCCGGTGGTGTATTCCCGGAGTCCGCTTGGCCGCGCGGGGACCCGAGCATCTCCATTCGGTCGGCCACCACTTCCGTCGATCGGTGCTGAACCCCTTCGGTATCCTGCCAGGAACGGGTCCGCAACCGGCCTTCGATGTAGACGCGGTCCCCTTTTTTGAGGTGGTCGTCGGCGATCCGTGCGAGATCACGCCACAAGACCACCTTGTGCCACTCGGTCCGCTCTTGCGGAGCGCCATCTCCGTTCCGCAGCATCTCAGAGGTGGCGATAGACAACGTACACACGGCCTTGCCCGCTTCGAACCACCGCGTTTCCGGGTCGCGTCCGAGGCGGCCGATGAGCATGACTTTGTTGAGGCCGGGCATGAAGTGCAAAGTACCGAAGGGCAGGCCCTCGAAAAGGGTGAAAAGTGGTCAATTCTTCACAGCCCGTAAGCCGGCCTCCGCCTGCAATTCTGCGATGACCTTGGCGATGAGACGGGGCCAAGTGCGGCTGTCATCTGACACGGGGAGCCAAGCACCTGTCCCCGATGGGTTGGGGCCATCGGTCATCTCGAAAGAAAACCAGGCCGTCATTTTTCGATGGGTCAGGATGTGGCGCACCGGTCCCCACAGATCGAGGCGGTTCGGAGCCCTTCTGCCTTCCTCCATGTGGACCGGAAATGACTCGAGTCCGCCCCAGATTCCGCTGTCTGGACGCCGCTCCACCCACCACTGCAGCTCCCCATTTGCGCTGTGCCGCATGGTGACGTGAAACGTGACCTGCATCTCGACAGCGGCTTTCTTGGCAGACTTGACTGGACGTTCGGATACAGTGCCTGTCGCCCGAGCCTGACAGTCTTGGACCAACGGGCAATCCCCGCATTTTGGATTCTTGGGGGTGCACACCAAAGCGCCGAGTTCCATCCAGGCTTGGTTCGAATCCCCTGGGCGTTTTGGGTGGACCAGCTCCGCAGCCGCCGCATCGATGGCGGCCTTGCCCGCTTTCCGATCCACGGGATTCGCAATGTCGAACAGCCGGCTGAGGACGCGCTGGACATTGCCGTCGACGACGGGTACCGGCTCCGAAAAGCAAATGCTGGCAATGGCGGCGGCCGTGTAGGGGCCGATGCCGGGCAGTTGGCGCCATCCCTCACTGCTGTGCGGCAGCTCGCCGTGGAGTTCGTTCACCACATGCTGGGCTGCGGCATGCAGGTTGCGGGCACGACTGTAGTAGCCGAGTCCTTTCCACAGGGCCATGACTTGCTCCGGCGATGCGGCTGCGAGGTCTTGCACCGTGGGAAATTCCGCAAGGAAACGGTGCCAATAGGCGGTGCCGGTGTCGACACGCGTTTGTTGGAGGATGACCTCCGACAGCCAGGTGGAATAGGCCTCCGGTGCAGCCCGCCAGGGCAAATTGCGCGCATGGTCGGCGTACCAGGAAAGAAGGCGGTCCGTGATGGGGTGGGCCGTGGTCATGTGGCGAATTTGCGAATGCGGACCGAAGACTCGGCGATGTGCCTTCCTTGACTTACTTTTGCCGGCCCATTGAGTATGGAATTCAATCGATTGAGTTTCAAAGCATCAGCAAACAAATGGACAAGAAGATGACGAAGGCGGACCTCGTGAGCCGCATTTCAGAGAAGACGGGCATCGAGCGCCCGGACGTGCAAGCCACGGTGGAGGCGTTCATGGAGTCCGTCCGGGATTCCCTCGAGCAGGGCAACAATGTTTACCTCCGGGGGTTCGGCAGCTTTGTGATCAAGCGCCGCGCCAAGAAGACCGGTCGTGACATCCTGAAGAACAAAACCATTGAGATTCCGGCCCACAACATTCCCTCCTTCAAGCCCGCCAAGAGCTTCATGGAAAATGTGAAGGCCAAGGTCTCCGCCAACTGATTTCGACCCTGCCATGAGCACACAGGACACACGCCGTTCAACACTTCCCTGGATCATCGGGGGGTTGTGCGTCGTGCTGGCCGCGCTCGTCTGGCAGGTCATCCCCCGGCAACCTGCCGGCCTGGCGCAAGAGGACATTCCCACCACCCTCGCGGAAGCGGAGCCGGTCGACCCGGTTCAGGCTGCCGTGGAAAAGGTGCGCGGAGCCAACCCCATGGAGGGCATCCTCGAGCTCAAGGCCCTTGCCGAAGCTGAATCGCCCAACGTCGATGCCGTCATCGAACTCGGTCGATTCAGCATCCAATCCGGTCAATTGGACAAAGCGAAGGAGCGCTTCGTCCAGGCCATCGATTTGGCGCCTGAACGCGGGGAACCTCTGGTGCAACTCGGCATGCTCGAGTTGGACGGGGGGAACCCCGCTGAGGCCCTCATCCATTTTGAACGGGCTGTGATGGTCGACAGCACCGCCCACAACGCTTGGTTCTTCCAAGCACAATGCCACGAGCGCCTCGGCAATCCGGGCTTGGCACTCGCCGGCTACCAGAAGTTTCTCCCCCTGTCCCCGGATACCATCATCGAGCAGGCGGTCCGCCAACGCATCGACCTCCTGTCCCAAACGAACCCCTAAACCATTCCAATCATGCCGAGTGGAAAAAAGCGCAAGCGTCACAAGATGGCGGTGCACAAGAAGAAGAAGCGTCTCCGCAAGAACCGTCATAAGAAGAAGAAGTGACGTTGACTGGCTTTGCCGGACGGGCGTAGTGTCCGTCGATCGGTACAGCCTCTTTTTCAAAGCGCGTGAACGTCGAACTGGTCATCAACAAGACCAAGTCCGGGTTGCGCATTGCCATGCTGGAGGACGGCCAATTGGTCGAACTCCATGAAGACAATGGTCAACAGGACTACGCGGTCGGGGACGTCTACCTCGGCCGGGTCAAGAAGGTGCTGCCCAGTCTAAACGCCGGATTCGTGGACATCGGTCATCCCAAGGATGCCTTTCTCCACTATTTCGACCTTGGACCGCAGTACAAGAGCTTCAAAAAGTATACCCAGCGTTCCATCAAGGGAACGCAGGCATCTGCCGACCTCGCCAACTTCAAGTTGGAGTCGGACATCGAGAAGAAGGGCAACATGAAAGACGTGGTGTCTGCGAGTCAGACCGTCCTCGTCCAGGTGGCCAAGGAGGCCATCTCCACCAAGGGTCCCCGTCTCACGACGGAAGTCACTTTGGCGGGCCGCTATCTCGTGCTGGTCCCCTTTTCCAGCAAAATCAGCATTTCCCAACGCATCGGAAAGGAGAGCGAGCGCAAACGCCTTCGCGTCCTCCTGCAAAGCATCCGCCCAGAGAACTGCGGCATCATCGTGCGAACGGTGGCCCAGGAAAAGGGAGCGGCTGACTTGCACGCCGATCTGGAGGACCTGACCAACCGTTGGAAGGAACTCCATGCCAACCTACGCAACGCCAAGCCGCGTCAACGCGTGTTGAGCGAGATGAACAAGACGAGTTCCCTCTTGCGGGACCTCCTCAACCCCAACTTCTCCCAGATCCTGGTCAACGACCCGGAAGTGGCGGATGAAGTGCGGGAGTACCTCTCGGCCAATGCGCCGGATAAGCTGGACATCGTCAAGGAATCCAAGGCGAAAGACGTCTTTGACGACCGCGGTGTCCACCGGATGATCAAGGCGAGCTTCGGCCGTCAGGTCAACCTTCGCAGCGGCGCGTACCTCATCATCGAGCACACCGAAGCCATGCACGTCATCGACGTGAACTCGGGCGGACGGAAAGCGGGTGCGACCTCGCAAGAGGAGAACGCCACCGCCACCAACCTCGAGTGCGCGACTGAAATCGCACGGCTGCTGCGCCTCCGCGACATGGGAGGCATCATCGCCATCGACTTCATCGACATGGGCCAGGTGGAGAACCGCCGGAAGCTCACCGAGACGATACGCAAGGCGATGAAGGCGGACAAGGCCAAGCACAATGTGCTCGCGCCGAGTCGCTTCGGCGTGGTGGAAATCACCCGCCAACGCGTGCGGGAGGTGACCGACATCAAAACGGCGGAGCAGTGTCCTTCCTGCAATGGAACGGGCAAGGTGGAGGCCAGCATCTTGGTGACGGACCGCATTGAAGACGCCCTCAAGGCCGCTGCGGACCGCGGGTTGGGAGGGGTTACCCTGTTGATTCACCCCATGGTGGAAGCCTATGTCACCCGCGGATTCTGGAACAACCAGGTCAAGCGGTGGAAGAAGGCGTTCGGCATGAAAATCACCGTGGAGAGCAACTCCTCCATGGAACTGCTCCAGTACAACCTCTACGATCCCTCCGGCGAGGAGATCACGCTGTAACTGCGACGTCCGATCGGGGCGGCAATTCCTTGGGATAGGCCAGGAAATGCCGCTCCACCGGAACGCTCAAGGCACTGAGGTTCAAGTGGTCGGATGCCGAGGCCACATCCAGGATGGACCCATCCTTGAATTGCATCTGAATGCCGTGGGCGGCCGTGCTGTAAGCCCGGTTGTCAATGCGGTCNTGGAGTACAAAATGCGCGGCTTCTTCTGCACTCAAGTCGTAGAGGGATTGGACGGCAGAGATGCGTTCAGCAATGTCGTCCTGGTTGAATGGGGCATCGCGGAGTTCGATCTTGAACAGACGCCGCTGGGAGATGCGGCGGCTCAAGTCAGACAGCACAAAGTCGGAGTGCTCCTGCCAGGCTTTGATGCAACACATGATGTCGTTATCGTCCATGGCGCAGAAGGCGGCCAGCACATCCGGGTCGGCCATGAACCTGGCCCGGTCGAGGTCCTGTTCGAGGAATGGCCGGACCGCAGGGGTGGTCCACACCTCGACCCCGTCGCGCACGAGGTCGCGGGCCCGCTCGAGGACGCCCATCATCATCCATTCTGCCGCCAATACCGTTTTGTGCAGGTAGACCTGCCAGTACATCAGCCGCCGGGAGATGATGAATTTTTCGATGCTGTAAATCCCTTTCTCCTCAACCACCAAGCGGCCTTCGTGGACGTTGAGCATGCGGATGATGCGCTCTGAACTGATGCGGCCTTCACTCACCCCAGTGAAGAAACTGTCGCGCCGCAGGTAGTCCATGCGGTCCATGTCGAGTTGGCTCGAGACGAGGTCGTGCAGAAACCCCTTGGGATGGTGGTCATTGAAGATCTCGATGGCCGTATCCAATTTGCCGTGGAACGCCTCGTTGAGGCGCGTCATGATCAACGTGCTGATCTCCTCGTGGTGGACTCCGCGAACCAGGGTGTGCTCCAGGGCATGGCTGAAGGGGCCGTGGCCGACGTCGTGAAGGAGGATGGCGAGGCAGGCCCCGCGGTATTCGTCTTCGGTGATCGCGACGCCCTTTTCCCGCAGCGAGTCGAGGGCCTCCTGCATCAGGTGCATGGCGCCCAGGGCGTGGTGAAACCGGTTGTGGACGGCGCCGGGGTAGACGAGGTGGCTGAGGCCCAATTGGCTGATGCGCCGCAGGCGTTGCACCCATGGGTGGTCCAGGATCTCGGTGAAGTCCGCGTGGCGGAGTTGGATGAACCCGTAGACCGGGTCGTTCAGCAGCTTGGGTCGTGCGGCCATGGGGCGAAAATTGGCGCGTTTCTTTGCACGGGCGCCACCGTCGTAAAATAATTGCGACGAATTGCCCTTGAAGGAAACATGACGCGCACCTCCCACATCCTTTGGGCCGACGATGAGATCGACCTGCTCAAGCCGCACATTCTCTTTCTCGAACGGAAGGGCTACGAGGTGACGGGTTTCACCGATGGGGGTTCCCTGCTGGATGCGCTGGAGGAGGACCGCATCGTAGATGTGGTCTTTCTGGATGAAAACATGCCGGGCTTGACTGGCTTGGAAACCTTGCAACGCATCAAGGAACGCCGGCCCCACCTGCCTTGTGTGATGATCACCAAGAGTGAGGAAGAGCACATCATGGAGGAGGCCATCGGGTCCAAGATGGCGGACTATCTCATCAAGCCGTTGAATCCGAGTCAGATTCTCTTGTCCCTCAAAAAGATCCTGGACGAGAAGCGCCTCGTCGGGGAGAAGGCGATGAGCGACTACCAGCGGGAATTCCGGGAGCTGAGCATGCGGCTGATGGACCGGCTCGGCCGCGAGGATTGGGAAGACATCCACAAACGGCTGGTGCACTGGGATCTGGAACTGACCGCGTCGGGAGACGCCGGCATGGCGGAGGNGCTGCGCATGCAGAAGCAGGATGCCGGCCGGCAATTCGCGCGGTTCGTGACCGACCAATACGGCGGCTGGCTCGCAGGCCTGAATCGCTGTGACGACCCCGAGGAACCCCTGTTGGCACCCAAGGTTCTGGCAGATTCGGTCAAGCCCCTCTTGGACGCGGGGCGGAAGACCTTGCTGGTCGTCATCGACAATTTTCGCTATGACCAATGGAGGGTGCTGGCCCCGTTGCTGAACGAGCGCTGGCAGGTGAATTCCGAACGGATGCACTGGAGCTTCCTACCGACGGCGACCCAATATGCCCGGAACGCCATGTTTGCCGGCATGACCCCGGCGCGCATCGCGGAGGTGCATCCCCAGTGGTGGAAAGACGAGCAGGCCCGTGGCTCGAAGAATGCCCACGAAGCCGACCTTCTCGGGGCGCAATTGGACCGTTGGGGGTTCACCGGCGATTGGGGCTACCACAAAATCACGGACCTCCAGGCGGGCAAGAAATTGTTGGAGGACTTCCACCAATGGAAGGACCGGGACTTCACGGCCGTGGTGTTCAACTTCGTCGACATGCTGAGCCATGCCCGCACGGAAAGCGAAATCATCAAGGAGCTCGCTGAAGACGAGGCGGCCTACCGGTCCCTCACCCAGAGCTGGTTTGAGCACAGTCCCCTTCGCGAGTTGCTCGATCGGGCCTCCGATGCAGGGTTTGAATTGGTCCTCACCACCGACCATGGCACGGTCCAGGTGGCCGACCCGGTCAAGGTCCAAGGCGAAAAGGAGGTCACGGACAACCCCCGCTACAAGACCGGACGGAACCTGCGCCACGGCGACGATGTCTTCGCGGTGGACCGTCCAGAAGCTTTCGGGTTGCCGAAGTCACACCTGTCNAGCCGGTACATCTTTGCGACCGAGCGGGACTTCATGGTCTATCCCAACAACTTCAACCGGTTTGTTCGTTACCTCGATGGCACCTTCCAGCACGGTGGGATTTCCATGGACGAAATGCTGGTTCCCCTCGTCCACCTCGTCCCCCGATGAGCGATGTCAGCCTCCGTTGCATCTGGCGTTCTGCGCCGTATGACCTGAAAGGGTTGACCAACGTGGTGTCCGACCTCGAGGCCTGTTTGGAGTGGGGCGATATCGTGGCCCTGCAGGCACCCATGGGGACGGGAAAGACGACGTTGGTGTCGGCCATGGCCCGGCATTTCAACGCCCTCGATGCGGCGTCCAGTCCAACGTTTGCCTTGTGCCAGAGTTACCCCCTGCCGTTGGAAACAGAAGGGCCCAAACGGGTCATTCGCCACCTCGATTTGTACCGCATTGAGCACCCTACGGAGCTGCATGGACTCGGTTGGGAAGAACTCATAGACGACGCCGATGCCTTGACGTTTGTCGAATGGCCGGAACGGGCAGCAGATCATTTTCCGGTGGACGCCTTGCTCTTGCGCATCGAGCAACTCCCGGATGACCTTCGCCTCGCCTCGCTCTGGCAACGGGAATCCGATTAAATTCCACCTTCAACCGCCCCCATCGTGGAAACCAAGGAACGCATCCGCCAGCTGGCCTTCCAAGCTGCCCTTTCTCCTCAGGAGAAAGCCCTCAAGTTGCCCACCAGTGACCAGAGCCTGCGCGTCGGCATTCCGAAGGAAGTCGTGTTGCAGGAGCGCCGCGTGGCATTGGATCCCGATGCAGTGGGTGTCCTCGTGGCCCACGGCCATGAAGTGGTGGTCGAGACCGGTGCCGGCATCCACGCGCAATTCTCGGACGCCGATTACAGCGAAGCTGGGGCGCGGATTGCACCGGATGCGGCGTCCGTCTACGCCAACGACATCATTCTGAAGGTGGCCCCGCCGCAAGAGGCGGAGCTGGAGCACATGCGGGACCGCCAGACGATTTTCAGCGGACTGCAACTCGCCACCCACCCCGAGCGGACCATCGAAAAGATGATGGAGCGCAAGATGACGGCGGTGGCATGGGATTTCATGCAGGATCGGACGGGCATTTTCCCGCTGGTCCGCGCGATGGGAGAAATTGCCGGCACCACGAGCATTTTGGTTGCGGGCGAGTACTTGGCTCATCCCGAGTATGGCAACGGCTCCATGATGGGCGGCATGACCGGAGTGGCCCCGACCGAGGTGGTCATCATCGGGGCGGGAACGGTGGGTGAATTCGCCACCCGGGCCGCCATCGGCCTCGGGGCCTCCGTGCGCGTTTTTGACGCCAGTCCGTATCGCCTCCGCCGCTTGCGGGGTGAAATCGGAGGGCAATTGTGGACCAGTACCTTCCACCCCAAGATCTTGCGCGAGTCCTTGGCCAACGCCAACGTGGCCATCGGTGCTGTACGTCCCCAGCATGGCCGCACCCCCATGATCGTGACGGAAGCCATGGTACAAGGCATGAGGGAAGGGTCCATCGTGGTGGATGTCAGCATCGACAGCGGAGGATGTTTTGAGACATCGCGCCTCACCAACCATCAAGACCCTGTCTTTGTTGAGCACGGTGTGACCCATTACGGTGTGGCCAACATTCCGAGCCGCGTTCCCCGGACTGCCACCATGGCATTGTCCAACCAGCTTGGTCCCTTGCTCCAGAAGGTGGGCCAATACGGCGGCATCACAGCCGGTCTGGAGCACAGCCCGATGATCCGAAGCGGCTTGTATCTCTTCCGGGGCAACGTGGTCAACCAGGACCTGGCCGAAGCGTTCGACTGGCCCTACAAGGACTTGCGGTTGCTGCTTGCGGCGTACGAGTGAGGGTCAGCCCCCGACGCGCTTTCGGATTTCGTGCAATTTGAGGAGGGCCTCCACAGGTGTCAACTGGTCAATATTCAGGCCGAGCAAGTCTTCCTTGATGTCCTGCAGCACGGGATCATCGAGCTGAAAAAAGCTCATCTGGAGCCCATTTTCCTGAACCGTTGACCCCTGGTCGGGCGCGCTGTCGCCGCGGCCACCCCCTTCGGATTCGAGTCCTTCCAACACTTCTTCCGCGCGCCGGACGAGGCTGCCGGGCATGCCCGCCAGCTTGGCCACATGGATGCCGAAACTGTGCTCGCTGCCACCGGGTACGAGCTTGCGGAGGAAGACCACCTTGCCGTCCTGCTGGCGCACGCTCACGTTGGCATTGTGGATGCGCGGGAAGCGCTCCGCCATGCGGTTGAGTTCGTGGTAGTGCGTGGCGAACAGGGTCTTGGCCCGGCACGCCTTGTGCTCATGCAGGAACTCGGCGATGGCCCAGGCGATGCTGATGCCGTCGTAGGTGCTCGTGCCTCGGCCAATCTCGTCGAGCAGGNCCAGGGAGCGGTCGGACAGGTTGTGGAGAATGGACGCCGTCTCATTCATCTCCACCATGAAGGTGGATTCGCCGGCACTGAGGTTGTCGGACGCGCCGACGCGGGTGAAGACCTTGTCGATGAGCCCCATCCGCACGGAGCGGGCAGGGACGTAGCTGCCCATTTGCGCCATCAGGGCGATGAGGGCGGTCTGTCTGAGCAGGGCGCTCTTTCCGGACATGTTCGGACCGGTGATCATCAGGATTTGCCGGTGGTCGCGATCGAGTGCCACATCGTTGGCGACGTAGGACTCTCCCTCAGGGAGGCAACGCTCGATGACCGGGTGCCGGCCACCGACGATTTCCAATTCGTGGCCTTCCACCAGGACGGGGCGGGTATACCCGTGGTCTTCCGCGACCTCGGCAAAACCGAGCAACAGATCCAAGCCAGAGACCGCCCGCGCCGTGGCCTGCAACAAAGGCAAGTGGGGATGGAGGGCCGTGACCAGCTTGTGATAGGCCTCGCGTTCAACGATCTCTAGGCGTTCCTCTGCATCGAGGATGCGGTGCTCGAGTTCTTTGAGCTCCGGGGTAATGTAGCGTTCGGCCTGCGTCAGGGTCTGCTTCCGAATCCACTCCTCCGGCACCTTGTCCTTGTGGGCATGCCGCACCTCGAGGTAGTACCCGAAGACGTTGTTGAAGGCAATCTTCAGCGAGGTGATGCCTGTGGCCTCGGCCTCGCGTTCCCGAATGCCGTCGAGCTTGGCTTTTCCGTTGTCCCGCAGGTCGCGCAATTCGTCGAGCTCCTTCACCACACCGGATGCGATGGTCGCACCCTTGCCCAAGACGCCGGGCGGGTCTTCGGTGAGTTCGGTCCTCAGCTGGGCCAGGGCCGCATCGGAGGGGTCCAGCCGGCCGGCCCACCGGCCAATGACCGGGTCGTTCGAGCTGTCGACCATGAGGCGCAAGGCTTCCACTGCGGTGAGGGCCCTGCGAAGCCGGTCGAGTTCGGCTGGGGAAATCTTGACGGCAGCAGCCTTGGCCAGCAACCGTTCGAGGTCGCCGATGCGCTCCAGTTCCGCGATGAGGTCGGCGCGCATCTCGGGTTGGGCGAGGAAGGCGGACACCGCCTCGTGGCGCTTCGTGACGGCGGCTTCGTCGTTGAGCGGCTGGGCGATCCAGCGGCGGAGCATCCGGGCGCCCATGGGGGTAGCGGAACGGTCGAGGATGTCGACGAGGGCGGTGCCTTCCGGGTGGGTGGGCACCAGCAGCTCGAGGTTGCGGATGGTGAATCCGTCCATCGCCACGTTCCGGCCCCATTCGATGCGGCCCAAAGATGCGATGTGGCCGAGTCGGTCGTGTTTGGTGGTGCCGACATAGTGCAGCGCTGCGCCGGCGGCGATGACCGCGAGAGGCTGGCCCTCCAGGCCGAATCCCTTGACCCCTTTGGTCCCGAAATGCCGTTCCAAAGTCTCTCGGGCGAAGTCCGACTGCCACACCCAGTCGTCCAGCGGGAAGCGGTATCCCGTGAGATCCAGGGACTCCGGCTCGCCATGGCGCAGGTGTAGGGTTTCCTTGGGGCGGAAGGTGCGCAGCAAAGGGGCGATGTCCCCCGGTGCCCCTTCCGCGGCGAGAAATTCTCCGGTGGAGACGTCGAGGAAGGCGACCCCGGCGCGTTTCCGCTTGGCTTTCCCACGTCCCTCCTCCACAACGTGGACTGCGGCGAGCCAGTTGTTTTCCCGTGCATCGAGCACCTGGTCGTTGAGGGCAACGCCCGGGGTCACCATTTCAGTCACTCCACGCTTGACGATGGTCTTGGTCGTCTTGGGGTCCTCGAGCTGGTCGCACACCGCGACACGGTGCCCGGCCCGGACCAGTTTGGGCAGGTAGTTCTCCAGGGCGTGGTGCGGGAATCCGGCGAGTTCCACTTCGGCGGCAGCGCCGTTTTTCCGCGCCGTCAAGACGATGTTCAACACTTTGGCCGCCTTCACGGCGTCCTGTCCGAACGTCTCATAGAAATCGCCCACACGGAAGAGCAGAAGGGCGTCGGGATGTTGTGCCTTGACCTTGTTGTACTGGGCCATCAAGGGAGTCTCCTTGACCCCCTTTGCGGATGATCGTTTGCCCTTGGCGCCGGCCATGGGCTCAGGAGGCGACCTTCAGTTGGCCTTTGTCGCTGGCGTCGAAACGCTTGCGTGCATAATCGGCAGTGACCCGCAGTTGTTCCACACCTTCCTTTCCGGGCAACTCAAACATGGCGTCGCTGAGGACGGCCTCGCAAATGCTGCGCAGTCCGCGTGCTCCCAGCTTGTACTCCACAGCTTTTTCGACGATGAAGTCCAAGGCGTCCGCATCGAAGCGAAGTTGGATGTTGTCGATCTCGAAGAGGCGCTCGTACTGCTTGATGAGGGCGTTTTTCGGCTCGGTCAGGATCCGGCGCAAGGCGTGTGGATCGAGCGGGTCGAGGTGGGTCAGGACCGGGAAGCGACCGATCAGCTCAGGAATGAGGCCAAAGCTGCGCAGGTCGGCCGGGGCAATGGCGGAGAGGAGGGTCTCGGGACGGTCGTCGCCGCCCGTATTGAAGCCGATACTGGACGTGGCGATCCGGCGCTCGATGTGCTGCTCGATGCCGCTGAACGCCCCCCCACAGATGAACAAGATGTTCTGGGTGTTGATGGTGATCAGCTTCTGCTCCGGGTGCTTCCGGCCGCCTTGTGGCGGGACGTTCACCTGCGCGCCTTCGAGGAGCTTGAGCAAGGCTTGCTGGACCCCTTCGCCGCTGACATCGCGGGTGATGGAGGGGTTGTCGCTCTTGCGCGCAATCTTGTCGATCTCGTCGATGAAGACAATGCCACGCTGGGCCTTGGTGACGTCGTAATCGGCCGATTGTAGCAGGCGCGACAACACGCTTTCCACATCTTCTCCGACGTAGCCGGCCTCTGTGAGGATGGTGGCGTCCGCAATGCAGAACGGCACCTTGAGCATCCGGGCGATGCTGCGGGCGAGCAAGGTCTTGCCCGTGCCCGTTTCCCCGACCAGGACGATGTTGGACTTCTCGATTTCCACTTCGCCCTCCGCGGCCGGGTGGGCCAAGCGCTTGTAGTGGTTGTAGACGGCCACGCTCAGGGCCCGCTTGGCACCTTCCTGTCCGATGACGTACTCGTCGAGGAAGCGCTTGATGTCGGCCGGCCGCTCGAGTTGGATGCCCGGGTCGAATCCGGCTTCCAGCTCCTGTCCTCGCTCCTCCTGAACGATGGCATCCGCCTGTTCAATGCAGTGGTCACAAATGTGGCCCGTCACCCCTGCAATGAGGATGTCGACTTCGGACTTCTTGCGTCCGCAGAACGAACAGTTGATTTCGCGGTCCGACATGGCGGATCAGTCCTGCTTGCGCTCGAGGACCTCGTCGATCATGCCGTAGGCCTTGGCCTCATCGGCGATCATCCAGTAGTCGCGGTCGCTGTCCTCCCAAACTTTCTGGTAGTCTTGACCACTGTGGTGGGCGATGATCTTGTAGAGCTCCTCCTTGAGCTTCATGATCTCGCGGGCGGTGATCTCGATATCGCTGGCCTGTCCGCGGGCGCCGCCGAGGGGCTGGTGGATCATGGTCCGGCTGTGTTTCAGACCCGTCCGCTTACCTGCGGCTCCGGCGCAGAGGAGCACGGCGCCCATGGAGGCGGCCATGCCGGTGCAGATGGTGGCCACATCTGGGCGGATGTATTGCATCGTGTCGTAGATGCCCAGACCGGCATAGACGCTGCCGCCGGGGCTGTTGATGTAGACCTGGATGTCCTTCGTCGGATCCGTGGACTCGAGGAAGAGCATCTGGGCCTGAATGATGTTGGCGATGTAGTCATCCACCCCGGTGCCGAGGAAGATGATGCGGTCGGCCATCAGGCGGGAGAAGACGTCCACCTCTCGGAAGGGCATCTGGCGCTCTTCGATGACGGTGCGCGTCATGTTCTCCGGTCCATGGACGGCGGAGATGTAATCTTCAACGTGGTGGCTGGTGAAGCCGCGGTCCTTGACGGCGTACTTCAGGAATTCCTTGCGGGTGCTCATCATGAGATTGGAAAGTTAGGCTGACAGGGTCACTGCGCCGAGGGGAGTTTTCAGAGGGAACGCACGATTTCCATCCACTCTTCGTGGGAAACCTCTTTGTCCTTGATTTTGGCGAGTTCGCGCAGCTTGTCAATGGCCTTGCGCTCGTAGATGGACTCGGCCACGCGGCGGACCTCTTTCTGGTCGGTCAGCATCTGGGCGACCATGGGCTCCAGCTGTTCGGCCTCGATCGGAATGCCATATTGGGCGTACTGCGCCTTGATGGCATTGCCCGCCTCGGCCTGGATTTCCTCCCCGGAGACATCGATGTCGTGCTCGTCGATGATGTGGTTCTGGATGATTTGCCACTTGATGCCCTTGGCGTACTCCTCGAATTCGGCTTCGATCTCCTCGGCCGTGATGGGCTTTTCATTGGCCACCTGGATCCAGCGCTTGAGGAAGGCCTCAGGGAGGGATGGGTTGAGCTTGCCCACCACCTCTTCCACAAACTTCCGGCGGAAGACGCGGTCGCCGTCGCGCTCAAAAATGCGCTCGAGGTCCTCCTTCACCTTGGTGCGGAAGCCTTCTCCATCGGTGACGACGTCCTCCCCGAAGAGCTTGTCGTACAGCTCCTCGCCGAGCTCGGCCGGCTCAATGTGGCGCACCTCCTTCACCGTGAAGCGCAGTGGGTTCTTGAAGTCGGCCGCGGCCTTCGGATCGATGCCCAGCATGCGGGCCAGGTCTTCCGCGTCGCGGCTCACCTTGCCGGCTTCCACCTCCACTTCTGCACCTTGGCTCTTGCCCATCAGGGCCTCCTTGGTCTTCTTGTCTTCGATGGAATCCAAGCTGATGGTGCCCTCGTTCATGACACCGCCGGCGAGAATGTCGCCGCCATTGCCATCGAGCTCGACAAAATCGCCCACGATGAGGCAACCCTCGCCAATCTCCGTGCGCTCCGACATCTTGCCGTAGCGGCGGCGGAGGTCGCCGATTTGCTCTTCGATGAGCGCGTCATCGATGCGCACCTTGTGGTGGACGAACTTGGTGAACCAGCCGAATTTGATGTCCACTTTCGGGCTGTAGCCGATGTCGTAACGGAAGGTGAACGTCTCGGGCTTGTCCCAGTCTCCTTCGCTGTCGTTCTCGAGGGCGGGAATGGGTTGGCCCAAGATGCGCAGCTTCTCTTCGCGGATGTAGCCGTCCATCTTCTCGCCCATCAATTTGTTGAGCTCATCCGCCAACACGGCTTTGCCGTATTGCTTGCGGACCAATTGAATCGGCACCTTGCCCTGCCGGAAGCCCGGCATCTTCACTTGCTTGCGGTATTCCTCGAGGATGCCGTCCACCTTTTCCCGGTAGTCCTCCGGCTGAATCTTCACGGTCAGGACGCCATTCAGGTCGTCCACTTTTTCCTGGGTGATTTCCATGTCGTTGCTCTCGTAAACAGTGCAGTGTGCGGGCGAAGGGACTCGAACCCCCACGCCTTGCGGCACCAGATCCTAAATCTGGCGTGTCTACCAATTCCACCACGCCCGCAGGGGGCGCGAAGATAGGCCGCATCTCCACGGTGGCGAAGCCGAGGGCAACGCAAGTGAATCCGAGGTGCAGGGCGCTTGCGGACGGTGGATGTTCGGGCCATGTTCCGGAAGAATCCGAGGAAACGGTCAGCTTACTTGTTGTTGGTTTTGAGTGTGTTGTGTGGCCTTCGAGCGGAGGCGCAGCAGAGGGGTACCATCGGGTGGAATCGATGGCGCTGGGGACCGGCGGGGGTCTGGACTTGGGATGCCGCCTGCGTCCTGGGGCGCCAGAGAGCTGCGAAATCGGTTGGAACCGTTGGGTTGCGGGCTGCCATCGGGTCTGAAGGGACGTGGCAGGTGAATGCCATGATGGGGGTGGCGACCGGCAAGGATTGGACGGCGCATTCCGGCGTGCGCTGGGGCCCAAAACACGTGGTCACTTGGAGGTTGGACGCCCTCTTCCCCGAGCGGGGGTGGTTCCGCGTGGAGGTGCCGCTGCTGCAGCCATCCGGAGTCCCCTTGGTCACAGCATGGCAAATCGGTTTGCAAAAAAAGGCGGCGTCGGACACGTGGTTTCAGGCGGCTTTGGCCTGGAAGCAGAGCAGTCGACTTCATTTGAGCCTTCAAGTGCGACAGTCCCGAATGGGCCTTGGTGTCGGAAGTGGCGGGGTGTTGGCCATACATTCTTGGTCAGGACATCGCGGTGTCCTGCAGTTGGCCATCGGATGGATGCGGCGTCAAATCCCGTGGGGAGGGGTGTCCGCGGGCAGGCTAGATCCCTGGTGGGGTGGAGATGACCCACTGGTGACGCACGGAATGCGCACGTCCCTGCCATGAGGCTGTTGCGGGTCCTGATGCTCGGCTTCTGGCCGTGGGCAATGTCCGCGCAAACCGAGGATGAAGATTGGCACCCTTGGATTGTGGAGGCCCTCGATGCTGGCTGTCTCACGCGGGATGGGGCCGAAGTGTTGGCCGCTGCCCAGTGGCCCGGCCCTGCACCGCAGCAATCCGTGGTTCGCACGCTCGGGGCAGACCAGGGACAGCGCGTCTTGCGGTGTTTGTTGGTCCATGAAACCTGGCAGGAGCGCCTGTTTGCGCTGAATCGACATTCCCGCACGTCGCCCGCTTCTCAAGCCACTCTGCGCGGGGGCGTGTGGGGGATGAACAGCCGCGGTCCGCGGGTCAGAATGGAAGGCCGCTTTCGCCACATGGGGCGCAAGCTGGGGGTGCGGGGAACATTCCGCGCTTCTTCAGGAGTGGGCCCAACGTGGTTGGGAAGCATCGGTTGGCAAGGTCCCAAAGGCCGGTGGGCCACAGGGTCGCTGGTTCCCAAAGTCGGACAGGGGAGTGTGTTGTGGTCTTCCGGGGCGTTTGACGGATTGGGGGGCATGGAGGGGACCCACCGCATCCCCCAAGGTTGGGTGGAGGCTGGAGGGCGTTGGCGCGGGGTAGTCGACGGCTTGGGTTGGCGGCGCACGTCGGGATGGGCCGCATCGACGTGGTCCGTGGATGGAGCGATTCTGGGCAAGTGGTGGCAAGGAGAAGGCATTGCGGCCCTGTGGGGCCGAACACCGGGACTGCGCTACTTGGCGCGCCTGGGGTGGGATGCGACAGGCCGTCCCCAGGCGGCCGTCGGGATGCATGGCGGCGGCGAATGGCAAGGCTGGAGTGCGCGGTGGGAGGTCGGGGGGTTTGATGGAGGGTGGAGCGGACGGGCTTCGCTATTGCGCTCGTGGTCCGCGAAGTGGGAGGCCCATGCTGCGATGACCCGCGGGCATCCAGCACACCCAGCGGAGTGGAGCGGTGAGCGCCGGGCGAGTGTTCCCCATCCGGATGGAATTCCCCGCTGGCAGCTAGATGCCGGGTTGGCATGGATGGGAGCGGGAAGAGGCACCTTGAGGTGGCGACGGCGCCAAGGCTTCGGTCCCCAAGATGAGGCCTTGGAGCGCGTGGTGTGTCAGCTGGATTGTGGGCGACACCGGGTGCGGGTTCAGGTGGAGACAACGCCAGGCTCGAGCCAAGGAAGCGCATGGGGCNTCCGTTGGCGCCGGGAATTCCAGTCGGCGGACGACATGGAGACGTGTCGGATCCGGATGCACCTCCAATGGGCCACAGGTGACGGTGGGGCGGGCGGAGCGTGGGCCATGACCGCCCGTTGGCAGCGTTCGGACGCCACGCGTTGGACAAGCGGTGTGGGCCAGGCATGGGGGAATCGCACNGCACCGGCGCGGTATGTGACGGGGTGGGATGACCGGCCAGCGCAAGCCTTCAGGGGTCGAGATGCCCATGCTTTTGTGCGTTGGGCATCGGCCGATGGCCGCTGGCAAGGGCGGCTTCGCCTCTCTTGGACGATGGCCGCAGCGGATGGGGAGCATGGTGTCGTCATGGCGCATTCATGGCTGGACGTGGAATTCCGACCGCATCGGCGCCGGCGAGGCCGGTCCTGACCGGGTTATATTGCGGGACCGCGGCCGAAGGGCACAATGCCCTCTCCGACCAAAGACACGACCATGGCAACGACTTCCGACATCAAGAACGGCCTCTGTATTCGTCACCAGAATGGCCTCTATCAGGTTCTCGAATTCCTTCACAAGAAAACGGCACGGGGTTCCGGCAACGTCTGGACCAAGATGAAGAACCTCGAGAACGGAAAGATCATCGAGCACAGCTTCAACACCGGATCCAAGATCGACGTGATCCGCGTTGAAACCCGGGAGCATACGTATCTCTACGAGGATGACATGGGCTACAACTTCATGAACTCGGAGACGTTCGAGCAGATCAGCTTGGAGAAGCACCTGATCGAAAACTCCCACTTCCTGCAGGATGAGATGAAGTGCCTCATCGTCTTCCACGCTGAGGAGGAGCGTCCATTGAGCGCCAGCTTGCCGAGCCATATCGAGGCCGAGATCACCTATACGGAGCCCGGTGTCAAAGGCGACACCGCTACCAACACCCTCAAGCCAGCCACCATCGATACTGGAGCTGAGGTGCGCGTCCCGTTGTTCATCAACATCGGGGACCGCGTCAAAGTGGACACGCGGACGGGCGAGTACTCCGAGCGGGTCAAGAAGTAAACCGCATGTCGGCCGAACTCCGGAACCGGAAACGGCTTGAGCGGCTCCGCCAACAGGCGGATGCCCTGTTGGACCTCACGCAGGCCATCAATCAGAACGTCGCAGACGACGAGCTGTTCGGCCACTACCGCCGGGTGCTAGAGTCCATCGGCGTGGGCAAGCTTGCCCTGTTTTGTCGCGATGAGCAGGACGGGGCGTGGGATTGTGCGGTCGAATGGGGATACCCAGCGCGCTTGCCTCGGCTGGAGGACGCGGGCGATGCATTGGGAGGCAAGTCCCATGCCATCGTGGCGGGGGACACAGAAGTGGAATTTGACCTCGCCATTCCGGTGGAGCAGGATGGCGATGTGATCGCTTACGTCGTGATGGGCGACCAGGAGGAAGGGCGGGGCATGAGTCCCTCCATTCGCCATGTGCGCTTCATCACCACCTTCACCAATGTTTTGGTCGTGGCCATGCGCAACCGGGCACTGACGCTCGAGCGCATCCGCACAGCTGGATTGGAGCGAGAATTGGAGCTGGCAGGAGAAATGCAGGCCATGCTGCTGCCGCGCGTATTGCCAGACGACGCCCACCGAAACTTCGCAGCCAATTACCGTCCCCATCACTACGTAGGCGGCGATTATTACGACGCCATCGGCCTGTCGGATGGTCGCATGGCCATCGCCATGGCTGACGTCAGTGGCAAGGGGATGCCCGCTGCCTTTCTGATGTCCAACTTCCAGGCCCACTTGCATGCCCACCTCGAACGGCCGAATCTCGACCTCGAGATGTTGGTCCACACCCTCAACCAGCGGGTCTTCCACAGTGCCGGAGGAGAGCGTTTCATCACCTTCTTCTTTGCGGTTCACGACGGACAGAAAGGCACGCTGGATTACATCAATTGCGGGCACAACCCGCCGCTGTTCGTTCCGGCTTCCGGCCCCGGCATGTTCCTCGCAGAGGGCTGCCCTGGCCTGGGCATGCTGGACCAGTTGCCCGCGGTGGGTGTGGGGTCGCTCGACGCCTCAGCGGGCTCGACCCTGGTGTGCTTCACCGATGGTTTGGTGGAGCAGGAAAATCCAGAAGGCCAAGCTTACGGGGAGNACCGCCTCCAGCAGCTTGTGGAAGCGGAGCGCCAATCGGGCGCCGAAGCGCTCAATGCCGCCATCATCGTGGATTGGGAGCAGCATCGTCAGACGGCAGACCCCGCTGACGATACCGCCCTGCTGACCACCCGTTTTTCTTGAGATCCAACATGACGAGCATGGCGAGGAACCCCCAGAAAGGGGCGCTGGCTTTGTCCGTGTCGAGGTAGTTGTTGAGGACCCCGTGGATGAAGTAGGTCAGCACGCCCAGATACACGGACAGGGCCCACCATGAATTCCACGTGTCCTCGTGCCTCAAGGCGCGGTAGACTCGAAATCCAATCACGGTCGTCCACCACAGCAGGGCGAGGATGATCAGAGCACCCGGAACGCCCTGCTCCGCCAGAGGTCCGAGATATTCGCTGTGGGCATTGCCTCGGTCGGCATTGTTCGTGGAGATGATGGTCCGGTGTTCGGAGCGCTGGAAGGGCGCGTAGACGAATTGGTACGTGCCGGCCCCCCAGCCCACCAAGGGACGCTCCTGCCAGAGAGCGATGGCGCAACTCCAGCGGTTGATGCGCTCCAAATTGGAGGCGTCACTCGAGACATTCGAGATGGACTCCACGTGTTCGGTCAAGTCATCCGAACTGTCCTGGTCATTGCGCTCGAGTGAAATGAGCAATTGGTCCCACACAAGGAGGAGCACGACCAGACCCGAGATGCCCACCCCGACCAGGGTGCGCAGCCGGATACCCAACATCATGAGGGCGCCCACAGCCCCTGCAGCAGCAACGGAGACCCAGGCGGCCCTCGTGAACGACAGGATGAGTCCCGCGGTCAGGATGGAGAAGGTGACGGCCAGCCCGAGTTTGCCGAGCGCCGACCGCCCCGGTTTCAACAGCATGGCGAGGGCCGGGAACCAGAACATCGCGAGGACCGCACCGTAGCTCGTGTGGTCTTTGAAGAACGGGTCCATAACCCAGTGTCCAGCCTGCTTCTCGAACCCGTAGCCGGCATGGCGCACCACGGTGTAGACGATGACGGCGAGCAGTGGAACGAGGTACAGCAGGACGAACCGTTCCTGTTTCCTGCCGTCGGTCAGCAAGGGTGCCAGCAGGAAAAAGAACCCGACGACAAACCAACCTCGGGCGACGAGGAATTTGAAGGACACCAAGGGGTCAGAGGACGTCAAGGTGGTGATCGCGAGCCACACGAACATCACTTGGATGCACCGGGTGATGGGATGCGATTCCAAACCGGCATCCAGCCGGACGCCCCGCAGCCGGTCGAGAAGGAACAACAGCAACAGGCCGAACAGCAGCGGCTCCGTGGGCAGGTAGAGTCCAACACCGCCGATCTCGAGTTGCTCGAGGTTCAAGCTGAGCGGCACGGTGGCCACGAGACCGAGCAGCAGCCAGTCCCGTCGCGACAGTGCCAAGGCCACCACGCCCACGACGAGGGGCAGGGCGGCCAGAGGATAAGCTTGCATGGCGATCGCGGCACCCAGCAGAAAGGCATAACCGGCCGACACCACGATGGCGGTGCGGTGGTCGGACCATGCGGGTCGGAGGCCGGGGCCGGAGGGCATCAGCGGACGGCGTCGCGGAACAGGAGGAAGACCAAGGCGCCGAGGGCCACCGAAATGGCGCCCATGACGGTGATCAACCAGCGGACGGGCCGGGCCTTCTTGTCGGCTACGGCGGCGCGGTCCACCACGAATGCGGCGGGAATTTGGGATTCCGCGTCGAGCTTGTTGAGGTCGAAACGCTTCTTCAGGACGGCCTCCTGTTCAAAGGCGTCCTCGAGCTTGGTGGTCAGTTGGTTGAACTCGGTCGCATAGGGCGCGAGTTTCTCCATTTTGCTGAGGATGTTGGCGGCGCGTGAAGGTTGCCCTTCGGCGAGGGCCGTGGCGTATTGCTCGTTCAGGCCTTCAATCTGAACAGGGTAGTCGTACACGCCTTCGCGTCGGAGTTCAGCCAGGCGGTTCTCCATGCGCTCGATGCCCCGTTGGTGTTGTTCCAAGCTCTGCTTGGCGTATCGGAAGGCCTCCATGGCGCGGTCATTGCGGAGTTGGTTGGCGACCGAGTCCGTCAGGTTGGCAATGTCATTGGCGATGTCCCGGGCCATGGTGGGCGCCTTGTCGAAGACGTCGATGCGGATGGACCCATACCGCGTCAGCGCGGCGTCGACTTTGCTCGAATACACCTTGGCCATGGCGGCCATGGCACCGGCCTCACCTTGGGCAATGTTGTAGTGGGACCAGAGGTCATACTTCTCGATGATGCGGCGGCGAACCCGGTCGGAATTCAGAATCTGCAGCAGGCGCTCTGCATCCTCGGTTTCACCGTAGGCCAGGATGTCCTCCCGCTTTTCCGCCTCGTAGAACTGGGCACCAATGGACTGTTGGGGCAGGGCGAAGAGCACCACCGAGGATTGGAATTCCGGCTCGATCAGAAACGTGGCGGCGGCGCTGACCACGGCGCCGATGAATCCGGCGATGGCGAGTGGATTGCGCCAGGCCCAGATGCGGCGCAACAGGGCTTCTTCTTGGACTGGAGTGGGGGTGTTTGAATCGGTCATGGTCGGGTCGTGCCGGAGTCTGCTGACGGATGCAAGATGCACCGGGACGCGGGCGAAACGTCAGTGGACCCTGTTGCAGTATGCGCGTTCTTTCCACCATGGAACGGTGAAGTGTAATTTCGCCGGACATGGCCGTCATCGCCGTCAACACACGATTGGTCATTCCCGGACGCCTCGACGGCATCGGATGGTTCACGCTGGAGACCGNGCAGCGCATGGTGTCTGCCCATCCGGAGCACGAATTCCATCTCTTTTTTGACCGGAATCCACCCACCGCTCTGTTCCCTGGGAGCAATGTGCATTGCCATTGGGTCTGGCCCCCGGCGCGGCGGCCCTTCCTGGTGGATTGGTGGATGCAGCGGAGCATCCCGAGGAAGTTGCGGAGCATCGGCGCCGACCTGTTCCTGTCCCCGGATGGCTTCTTGAGCACGCGGACCCGTGTTCCTCAGGTGGCGGTGCAGCACGATTTGAATTTCGAGCACCACCCGGAATGGTTGCCGGAGTCGGTGGCGCGCCATTATCGCAAGCGNTTCCCTCGGGCGGCCAAGACGGCGGTTCGGTTGGCAACGGTCAGCGCATTCAGTGCGCGGGACATTTCTGAGCGCTACGGGGTTCCGCNCGATCGCATCGATGTGGTCTACAACGGCGCGGGCGCGGCGTACCATCAGCCACTCGGAGTGAAGCCGGAGCAGGAGGCCCATGCGGTGCGCCAGAAGATGGCGGGGGGGCACCCCTATTTCGTTTTTGTGGGCACCCAGCACCCGAGGAAGAATGTCGACGGCCTNTTGGAGGCGTTCACCCGGTATCGCGAGCAAGGCGGGACATGGCACCTGATCCTGGTGGGCACACCCATCTGGAAACGCCGCGGATTTGATGCCCGAGATGCCATGGATGCCGTTCCGGAATCCGTTCAAGCTGCAGTGCACCGCACAGGGTGGATGCCACAGGATGAGCTCGCATCGGTGTTGGCCGCCGCAGGGGCCATGGTCTTCATCCCCTGGTTCGAAGGCTTTGGCATCCCCTTGTTGGAGGCATTCTCGGCTGGTACGCCGGCCATTCACAGCAACCGGACCTCCCTTCCGGAGGTCGCCGCCGGTGCCGGTCTTGAAGTGGATCCCGCGCGTCCAGAGGATGTGGTGGCCGCCATGCACCGGATGGAGCAGGAACCCGCATTGCGGGCGTCGCTCATTGAGCGCGGCCGAGAGCGGGCCGATGATTTCAGCTGGGACCGCACCGCCCGGCTGTTGTGGCAATGCCTGGTGAAGGCGGGGCGCGATGTCGGTGTGGAACTCGAGGACGACCCAAGGAAGCGGCCATCTGCATGAGCAGGCACGTTGGTTTGCGGTTGTTCCGCATGGATGGCCGGCTTGAGGCTGGTGTGGACGAAGCCGGGCGAGGGTGTCTTGCGGGTCCAGTCACGGCGGCGGCTGTGATTCCTGGAGAAAGAGGAAAAGGGTGGTTGAAGTTGGGGCTGGACGACAGCAAGAAATTGGGGCCCGACGCGCGTTCGGCATTGCGCCAACGCATTGAAGCGGAGGCGGAGGCTTGGTGTGTGGGATGGGCTTCGGTGGAAGAGATTGAAGAGCTGAACATCCTGCAGGCCACTTACTTGGCGATGCACCGGGCCATCGACGGTCTTCAAGTCCAGCCCGAGCATGTGTTGATCGATGGCAACCGGTTCAAGCCGCATGCCATTCCGCACACCTGCGAAATCAAAGGCGATGGGCGGTTTTTGTCCATCGCAGCTGCGAGCATCCTTGCCAAGACCCACCGGGATGCTCTGATGCAGGACCTGTCGGAGCAGCATCCGCACTATGGGTGGGATGGGAACAAGGGATACCCGACCCCGGCGCACAAGGCAGCCATCCTCGAACATGGGCACACACACCATCACCGCACCACATTTCGCGGGGTGCAAGGCACGCTGTTTGCCTGAAGTNAAGGGTGTTATCTCTCTCCGAGGAGATGTGAGCGCCACTCGTCGAACGTCTATCGGCTAGTATGTTATGGATTGGTTAGTTCCCTGTTAATCATGTCGTGAGAGCCGTATTGAGTGCGAAATTGGTAGGTGAATCAGAACCGAATACGATGCGTTGCTTCCTATTGGCCTTGGCCACCCTCTTCACACTCACCTCTTCCGCCCAGACGGCATATCTCTCCATGTTGGCNGATCCCACCGACAACTCCGGCGCACGGTTTGTCAAAATCTCCAATAATTCGGGCGCTGATCTGGATTTGACGGGCTGGTACCTGCTTCGCTGGACCAACGACAATGCCACTCCCACCAGCTCTTCCCAATTCGACCTCGGTGATTACGGTACCCTCTACGATACGGGCTGCCTCTACGTCGCCAAATCCGCCTCTGATTTTGAGGGTGCTTATGGGTTCGCTCCGGACCTTGTTGCTGGCAACGGCGGAACGGCCGACAGCAATGGTGACGACCAGATTGCCCTGTACAACGCTGCGGGCGAGATCGTGGATTTCTTTGGTGTGATCGGTGAAGACGGATCCAACACTTGCCACGAATTCGAGGACGGCTACGCCATCCGTACCACCACCGCTCCAGATGGGGACACGTGGAACGGTGCGAATTGGACCATCTACAGCGATGGCTCGAGCGCGACCGGATGTGTTGACCACAATGCTGGGCAAGAGCAGACGGCCGCGGACATCGCCTTGCTCGTTTCTGCGTGCCCCGCAGACGGCGGCGGAACCAACGATGCGAATGCTTGTGGTGTCGAGGGCACGGTCGTTGAGTCAGGAAGCTATTTCTATTCGCCAAGCGACGTGACCGTCCCTGTGGGAGGCACAGTGGTGTGGGTCAATGTCGGCGGGTTTCACAACGTCAACGGGGACATCAACTCATTGGATGGCCAGCCTTACGGGAACCCAGAAGCGTTCTCGTTGGGCGCCGTCAGCGGAGGCACGTCAGAGACGCCTACCTGCATTGGCAGCTACANCTTCACGGTGCCAGGTGTTTATACCTACGATTGCTCCATTGGGAGCCACGCGGCCCAAGGCATGGTGGCCACAGTCACTGTCGGAACGGGAGGCTGCACCGACAACACTGCGGTGAACTACAGCGCGAGTGCTGATTTTGACGATGGCTCGTGTGAGTTTGCCCAAGAAGCGACCATCAGCGCCATCCAGCAGGACATGGGCGCGGACGACAACGGCACCTTTGACGGTCAGACCGTCCTCGTGCGGGGCATCGTGACCGGCGTGTACGGCAGCAACACGTCCATCCAAGATGGAGAGGGCGCTTGGAGCGGCATCTTTGTTTNTGTCAGTGGCGGCCTGCTCGACGGCACCACGCAAGTCGCCATGGGTGACAGCGTGCTCGTGCAAGGCACCGTCGGCAACTTCGGCGGGGGAACCCAGTTGACCGGAGCCTCTGCGACCATTCTGAACAGCGGCAACACCCTTCCGGCCCCGCTCGTGCTGTCCACGGCAGACGCCAATCTCGAGGAGTACGAAGGCGTGCTCTGCCAGGTCACGGGCGCCATCACGGGCGAACCCAACAATTTCGGCGAGTTCACGATCGACGACGGATCCGGCAACCACAAGGTGGACGATCTCGGATACGATGGCTACACCGAGCAGGGCGCCATGTTGGGCGATGCTTACCGCGTGACCGGCGCCATCAACGGTAGCTTCGGAAACAGCATCGAGCCCCGCGACGCAGGCGACTTCCAGAAGCTCGGTTGCACCAACTCGGCGGCCAACAACTACGACGCCGACGCCATCATCGACGACGACAGCTGTGAAGTCGTGGACGGCGCCATCTCCATTGCGACCATCCAACAAGGCCAAGCCCTCGATTCGCCGGTGTTCACCGATTCCCTTGTGACTGTCAGCGGCATTGTGACTGGTGTGTACGGCAGCTTGTTCAGCTTCCAGGAAGGCACGGGTGCATACAGCGGCATGTTCGGATTCAATCCGGAAGTGGCCGTCACGGTGGGCGACTTCGTGTCCCTGACCGGTTCCATCAATGAATACTTCGGGCTCACCCAGATTGTGGGTGTGGACGGCAACCCCATCGCCACGACCATCGTGAGCCAAGGCAACGACCTGCCCGCAGCCGAAGTGCTCGGCACCGCTGCCGCAGACATGGAGGAATGGGAAGGCGTTCTGGTGCAATCCACCGGTTCTGTGTCTTCTCCAGACCTCGGCAACGGCGAATGGGGCATCGACGACGGTTCCGGCGAATTGCGTGTCGACGACCGCGGCTGGGACCACCAGGCCACCGGTGAAGTGGTGATCAACGCCCAATTCCAGGTGACGGCCCCGTTGCACTACAGCTTCGGCAACTACAAGCTCATCCCGCGGGCAGAAGAGGATGTCCTGCTGTACGGTTGCACCCTNCCCAACGCCGACAACTACGTCGCCGGTGCCGACATTGACGACGGATCCTGCACGGGCAGCGAGCCGTGTGACCTGTTCTTCAGCGAGTTCGCAGAAGGGTCCTCCAACAACAAGTACCTGGAGATCTACAACCCGACCTCAGCTTCGGTCAGCTTGGCACTCTACAGATTGGCCAACCAGTCCAACGGGGCCGACAACAGTGACGCGACTGCGGAGGACTGGGATTATTGGAATGACATCTTCTCAACGGACGCTTCCATCGGTGCAGGCGAGACTTACTTGGTCGTCCATCCGAGCGCCAATNCCGCCCTGCTCGACAGTGCAGACGCCACGTGGAACTTCCTCTCCAACGGAGACGACGCTTGGGGCCTCATCTACAGCGCTGACGCTTCCTTCGGAAATGGAGGCGATTGGGAGCTCATTGACGTGATCGGAGAGGCCTACGGGAGTGATCCCGGTTCCGGCTGGGACGTCGCGGGCGTGACGAACGGTACCCAGAACCACACCTTGCGCCGCAAGTCGCAAATTTCCTTCGGAAATGGAGGCGACTGGATCGGCTCTGCCGGCACGACGGCCGAAGACAGCGAGTGGATCGTGCTCGACAACGACTACGCCATCAACAACGGCCTCGAAGGCTACAACAGCCACGACTTCACAGGGCTCTGTGCGGACAACACCGAGGGCTGCACGGATCCGTTGGCCCTCAACTACGACCCGAACGCGACCGTGGACGACGGCAGCTGCCTGTTTATCCCAACCGTCACGATTCAAGAAATCCGGTCTGGTGAAGTGTCCGGATTGGTGACCACCACGGGTGTGGTGACGGGTGTCTACCTCATCGACGATGGTTCGTTTTACGGAGAAAGCAGCTTCAGCATCCAAAATGGTTCCGGCGCACTGTCGGGCATTTGGGTCCGCGGCCCAGGCCCCGGAGCTGACGCCATTGGCAACGTGCAATTGGGCGATGAGGTCGAATTGACCGGCACTCCGGACTCCTTCTTTGGCCTTGATTTCATTCCCAACCCCAGCATCACCATCCTCAGCAGTGGCAACCCCCTGCCAGCTCCTCAAGTGTTGACGACGAATGAAGCCAACAGTGAAGATTGGGAGAGCGTGCTGTGCACCACGACCGGTGAAGTTACTGCAGCCACAGCGAGCTTTGGCTTTGGCGAATGGGGTGTGACCGATGGGTCAGGAGCAGCGCGCATCAATGACCGCGCTTACGACGCGTTGGATGCAGGTGTCGTTGAAGAGGGCGGGACCTACCGGGTGACATGTCCCATTTCATATACATACGGCANCTGGAAGTTTGAGCCACGGGACAGCACGGACATCGTTCGCNTCGGTTGCACGGATGAGACGGCATTGAATTACAATGCTGCCGCACAAGAGGATGACGGTTCTTGCGAATTCCAAGTGGTGGAAGGGTGCACCAACCCGGATGCCGACAATTTCAATGCGGAAGCCAATGTTGACGACGGCTCATGCGTGGTGACTGGATGTGACGATGTGACAGCGTTGAACTACGATGCCGCGGTCAACAATGCTGACAACACCCTTTGCTACTTCACATTGCCCAACATCTTGGTGAATGAGGTCCACTACAACCCCTGCAGCAACCAAGGCGACGACTTCGATTGGGAGTTTGGAGAATTCTACAACGCGGACAGCACGAGCGTGGACATCAGCGGGTATGAGCTTTGGGCAGGCAACTCCAACTTTGCTTTGGCCTACATCTTCCCAGAGGGCACCGTCATCGAAGAGGGCTCTTTCTTCCTCGCCGTTCCTGGCTTGGTTGCTGAAGCGAACTACGCTGACCTCGGTGTCCCAGTGTTCTTGATGGACAATGGAAACTATGGCAACAGTGGTGGACACGTGGTGTTGAGGGACGCCTTCAGCAACACGGTGGACAGCATCTACTACGACGATGCAGCGCCATGGCCAGCTCAAGAGGTCAGCATCTTGGGCAACGTGCTCGCCGCCAGTCCCGACGATGGATGCGCCTCATTGGAACTGATCGCCACCGACCTCAACAACAGCGATCCTGACAACTGGCAGGCCAGCTGGGTGGACAACGGAACCCCAGGCGCACCGAACAGCTCCGCCTTCGGATGCACGGATGGTGCGGCTTGCAACTACTCCGCCATCGCCCTGTTCGACGACGACAATTGCACGTATGATTGCTACGGCTGCACCTATCTCGAGGCGTCCAACTACGACGACACGGCCACGATTGACGACGGAAGCTGCGAAGTGGCACCTGCCAACGATTGTCCGACGGACTTCAATGCGGATGGCCAGACCACGACGTCTGACCTGCTGATTTTCCTCGGCGCGTTCGGCTCCGATTGCGAGTGATCCACGCAGTCAATTGAATTGTGAAGGGGCGGCCGATCTGGCGGCCCCTTCTCGTTTTGAGGCCCCGCTGAATTCAGCGACCTTGCTGCCCGAGACCATGATTTCCTTGTTGCAGGTATTCTCCTTGATTGGCGCCTTGGCCCTGTTCATCTACGGGATGGTGGTCATGAGCGAGGCCATCCAGCGTCTGACGGGCAGCAGGTTGCGCCGCGCTGTCGCTGCGGTGACGCGCAACCCGAGCCGCGCGTACTTCTCAGGATTGGGCCTGACAGGTTTGATCCAGTCGAGCAGCGTGACCTCGGTGATGTGCGTGAGCCTAACGCAGGTGGGGCTGCTTCGCCTGACGGAAGCCTATTTCGTGCTGTTGGGTGCCAACCTCGGCACCACCGTGACCGGATGGCTGGTGGCACTCACGGTGGACAAACCCTCCATTGGTGGCTTGGCTTCGCCCATGCTGGCGGCTGCTTTGCCTTTTCTATTTGCCCGGCGGCGGCGCTACAAGTCCTTCGCCGAGGCGGTCATTGGCTTCTGCCTCATGTTCATCGGCCTCGGTCTGCTCCGAGAAGGCGTGCCCCCCATTACCGAAGCGGGACTTGCCGGATTCCTCGGGCGTTTCGACGATGGCAGCATGATGGGGGCATTGGGCATTGTCGCCATTGGCATGTTGGGTACGTTGGCTTTGCAAAGTTCATCGGCCATGCTGGCGCTCGTCTTCACGTTGGCTGCCGGGGGGGTGGTCACGGAATGGGTGGGCGCAGCGGTGGTGCTCGGAGCCAATGTGGGCACGACGTCCACCGCCATCTTGGCTTCCATCGTGGCGGGCCGGGAGGCGCGCCGTGCCGCGTTGAGCCATACCCTCGTGAACTTGTTGGGTGTGCTGCTGTTCCTGCCTGTTCTACATTTCGTCCTGGACGGCATCCATTGGTTCTTTGATCCGGTCACGGATGGCGGGTTGGCAGTAGCCCTTGTTCTCGCCACACTGCACACCGGTTTCAACGGCTTCATCGGTCTCGGCTTTGGCTTTTTCCCCAAGCCCATTCTGTGGATGGCCCGTACCCTGTTGCCCGGGGACAGTCTACATGGATATCGGTCCCCCATGGTCACGGCCAGTGGCATGGACGTGCCCGAGCTTCAAGTACTCGAGGCGCAGCGGGAGGCGCAGCGCCAACATGATGTCGCGCTGAAGATGTGGCGCGAAATTCGTGGCATGCTAGGAGAAATGGATGCCGACAAGCGGGAAGGCATCGCAGACCGCATCAAAGAGTACCGCAACTTGGGCGCGCGGTACGAGACAGAATTGAAGTCTTTCCTCGAACGGTTGGCCCGGAACAAGCTGTCCGGAGCGACCTACCGCCAAGTCCAATTCCTGCTCGAATGGACGGCCTACATGGGCCAGGTGGTGGAGTTGGCCAATCGATTCAGAGAGCTCCAGATCGAGCGTGAGGAAGGCGAGGTGTATTTCGTTCCCAAGCAGCGGAAGCGCCTCTTGCAGATGCTCGATGGGTTGATCGACGCCATGTCCGAGTTGGGAGAATTGAACGGATCAGAGCAGGAAGTGCTGCAAACCGCCGACCTTCACATGGGCCGCTTGGAGTCCAACTTGATTGAGGTGGACGGCATCCGCGAGCAGATGCGGTCCAAGCACCGTGAGAACATCCGGAAGGGACGGTTCACCGTTGAGAGTGGGATGGCCTTCAGCGAGATGGGCGACCTTCTCGAGGAAGTCGGGCTGCGCATCGGCCTGTTGTCCACCAAATTCAACGAGACCTTCAGGGCTTGAGGACCGTCGGCGTTCGCAAGGTGTCGCTCGACTGAAGGTCGCGGTCGACGATGTGCACGGCAAAGCGCAGGCTGTCCCAGGCGGAGGTGAGGTAATACCGCGGTGCGAGTTCGACGGTGATGGTGCCGCGCAGGGCTTTGTTCTGGCCCGAAGGCTCAATGCGGGGCGCCCGATAGTAGAAGGGGACTTGCCCCAGTGCCGGATCGAGGGAGACTGGCGTCCAGATGCCATCCCGCAGTTCCTCGTATTCGCAGAAGATGTTGTGGTGAAAGGGACAAGTGGGGCAAAAGGCATCCACGGTGTCGGCCGGGGACAGTCCGAAGTTGCCGTCGCCGTCTTCAAAGCCGATAACCAACGTGCCGATGTCGCCAGCGGTACTCAGGTCGATGGAGGTCAAGTGCGGCTCAGGGGGCAAAGACACGGGAGGCTCACAACCCGCGATCAGCAGCAAGGCCAACATCCCCACGCACCCTCCGAAAATTCTCCAGACCCTCGTCGACATACCGGCAAATTAAGCCGCAATTTGGGTGCCATGTCGGAGGCAGGAATTGTTGGCGGAAGCCGGAGCAGGGCAGCGCATGCCCAGGAGCTCTACGACCGGGTCCTCCACGCCATTTCCCAGTGGCCGGACGACGCGGACGACACCGCGTTTGCGCCCCTGGCCTTGGACGTGTTTCGGTTCCAATGGTCAGCGAACCCGACTTACCGGCGGTGGTGCGACGCTTTGGGCTGGTCGGCCGAGGAAGTCGAAGGCTTGTCCGATTGGACCCAAATCCCGACCCTCCCGGTGGAAGCTTTCAAGTGGGATACAGTGCGCACGGAGGGCGTCGAAGATGCCGGACCCGTCGCCGTATTTCGGACCAGTGGAACCACCGGTCAGGTTCAGGGCGAACACCACGTCCACACGCCCACGTTGTATCGGGCGTCGAGCATCCGTTCTTTTCGCAAGGTATTCGGAGAGCCTGGGACCCAAGGGACGGATCTCCTGGCCTTGCTTCCGGGCTACCTCGAGCGTCCGGACAGCAGCTTGGTCCACATGGTCCGGGAGTTGCGCGCCGCAGGTTGGCGGGATCCGGAGACGGACGTGGAAGACGGTTTTTTCCTCCACGACGTCGAGGCGCTTTTTGCCGCTGTGGACCGCGCCCGCGAAGCCGGTCGTCAACCGGTGCTCATCGGGGTGACGTGGGCTTTGGTGGATGCCGCTGAGGTGTGGCGGAAGGCAGGACGCACTCCACTGGAGGATGCGGCGGTTCTGATCGAGACTGGCGGCATGAAAGGCCGCCGAAAAGAGTGGGTCCGAGAGGAGGTCCACGCCCACCTCTGCGCCCATTTCGGAGCGCGTGACGTGGGGGGCGAATACGGCATGACGGAACTGTTGAGTCAGGCTTGGTCGACTGGAGGCGGACGTTACCGGACCCCGCCATGGATGCGGGTTCGCATGCGGCGAACAGACGATCCGCTGACCCTGACATCGAGCGGCGCCACCGGCGGCTTGGATGTGGTCGACCTGGCCAATCTGGGGAGCTGCTGTTTCCTCGCAACGCAGGACTTGGCGAGGCCCGCAACGGACCATGTCCACAGGGAATTCGAGGTGCTCGGCCGATTCGACCACGCCGAGGTTCGGGGTTGCAATCTGATGGTGGATTGAGTCTTGGGATTCTTTGGCAGCTTTGAGGTCGAGTCTTAGTTTCGCCGGCAATGGATTCCGCCATTGCCCTGCTTGGTTTTACGCTGGCCGCCTATTCCGTGGTTGGAAACGACAGCATCCAGACGCTGGGTACCTTCCTGACCTCGAATGAGGACAAACCCTGGTGGGTTCTGTGGCTGTTTGCCGGTGGCATCATGGCCATCGTGGTGACCATGGGATATCTCGGTCTTGGTGAATACCTCGGCGGGAAAGGAGGCGACCTCACCTTTGGCAAGTATGCGGGACTGTTCCAGGATCCGGACAAGCCGATTTCCTTTCCGAACATCACCATCTGGTATGTCCTGCCTCCCTTGGCTCTGCTGGCCATCACACGCCTGGGCATTCCGGTGAGTACGACCTTTTTGGTTCTGACCTTCTTTGCACCCAAGGCCCTGCCCAAAATGCTCGTGAAGAGCTTGGGTGGCTATGGTGTGGCCTTCCTCTTCGCCATTGTGGCGTTCATCGCTCTGAGCCGCGTGACCGAGCGGTTCTTCCTCCAGCACCCCATGGAGAAGAACAAGGGACTTTTGCGCGACAAGCGGTTCTGGACCGTCACGCAGTGGACCGCTACCGGTTTCCTCTGGAGCCAGTGGCTCACGCAGGACCTCGTTAACATCTTGGTCTACCTCGGAGATCCTGCAGAGGTCGAGCTGTGGAAGTTCCTGTTTGCCCTGGTGGTGCTGGTCGGCATGCTGGGCTACATTTTCTACCAGCGCGGTGGCGAGATTCAAAAGATTGTTCGGGTGAAGACCAACACCGCGGACATTCGCTCGGCGACCTTCATCGACCTGTTCTACGGCATGGTCCTGCTCATTTTCAAGTTCGACACCTTCGGCATTGGTGCCAAGGTCCCCATGAGTACGACGTGGGTGTTCCTGGGCATGTTGGCCGGCCGTGAGGTGGCCTTGCGCTTGCGGCTGAATGAGCTCGACCGCTCGCGTCTGTGGCCCATGGTCTTCAGCGACTTGGGCAAAGCGACCCTCGGTTTGGTCATCAGCGTGTTGCTGGTGGTATTTCTGTATCTAGTGGAGGGACGCGAGTTGACCGCCCTGTTTGGCTGAGGGCGGGGTGCGGCGTTCAGCCGGTGACCCGAACCAAGTAGTAGTTCTTCTTTCCGCGCTGGAGGAGCACCAAGCCGCTGCCAATGCAATCGTCGTCGGTGACCACTTTGTCAGCGGTGACCTTGTTGCGGTTGACGCTCACTGAGTTCTCCTTCAATGCGCGCCGGGCTTCTCCGCCACTGGCCATGAAGGGGGCGTTGCCACCGGCGAGCAGGTCGATGATGCCGATTCCGGCTGAGAGGGCGTCACGGGACACCTCGCGTTGCGGGACGCCTTCAAAGACGCTCAGCAATTCGCCTTCTGGCAAGGCGCGCAGGTCGTCCTCGGTGGACTTGCCGAAAAGCAGGGCCGTAGCGGCAATGGCCGTCTGGAGGTCGCCTTCACCGTGGATGCGGCGGGTGACGTCGGCGGCGAGCTCTTTCTGCAGCAGGCGTGCGCCCGGGTTCTCGGCGTGTGCGGCCTCGATCTCCGCGATGCGGGCTTGGTCCAGCAGGGTGAAAATTCGGATGTAGCGGGCGGCGTCCTCGTCGGCCGCATTGATCCAGTATTGGTAGAATTTGTAGGCGCTGGTGCGGGCTTTGTCAATCCATACATTGCCGCCCTCGCTCTTGCCGAACTTCGAGCCGTCGGCTTTCGTGATGAGCGGTGCGGTGAGGGCGAAGGCGTGGCCTTGGCCTTTGCGGCGGATGAGTTCGGTACCGGTGGTCATGTTGCCCCACTGGTCGCTGCCGCCCATCTGTAGCATGCAGCCATGCTCCTTCCAGAGGTGGTAGAAGTCGTATCCCTGAACGAGCTGATAGCTGAATTCCGTGAAGCTCATGCCGCCCTCGAGGCGGTTCTTCACCGAATCCTTGGCTGTCATGTAGTTGACGGTGATGTGCTTGCCAACATCGCGGATGAAGTCGAGGAAGCTGAAGTCCTTGAACCAATCGTGGTTGTTCACCACACGTGCTGCTGCGGGACCGTCGAAATCGAGGAAGCGCTCGAGCTGGGCCTTCTGGCAATCGAGGTTGTGCTGCAGGATGTCGAGGTCGAGGAACTGTCGCTCTGCCGTTTTTCCGCTGGGGTCACCCACCATGCCGGTGGCACCACCGACAAGGGCAATCGGGCGATGTCCGGCACGCTGCAGGTGGACGAGGAGCATCACAGGAACGAGGTTGCCGATGTGAAGGGAGTCGGCCGTGGGGTCGAAGCCCACATAGCCCGTGGTTGGCTCCTTGGCCAGTTGTTCCTCGAGTCCGGGCATGGCGTCATGCAGCATGCCGCGCCACTTTAATTCCGCGATGAAATCCATGGGTACGAAGGTACAGTTCGGGCCGCGGTGGAGCGCCCTCAAAGGAGGGGAACCAAGGTCTCCAGTTGCATGGACCGCGATCCCTTGAGGAGAATGGTCCGTCCTTGGAGCGCATCGGCTTCCAGCGCAGCCACCAGGGCGGGCAGGTCGGAGAAGGTCCGGTCGGCAGGGGCATGGGTGGCAAACTCTGCCCCGACGACCCAGCACTCGATGCCGCACTCCCGGGCCACGTCCCGGGTCAAAGCGTGCCCTTCCGCGGCATGTTCGCCCAGCTCCATCATGTCGCCGAGGATGGCGAGGGGCGCCGTGTGCCGCGCGGCCGAGAAAGCGCGCAGTGTGGATTCCACAGAGCTTGGGTTCGCATTGTAGCAATCCACGATGACGGTGTTGCGGTCCGTGCACACGGTTTCGCCGCGCTGTTTGATCGGCTCGAAGTCCGCCAAGGCCGAACAGATGTCGGACGCAGTCACACCGAAGTGGAGGCCGGTAGCCACGGCGGCCGCCATGTTGGCCAACTGGTGGGGTCCTTCCAACTGAACCGGGATCGGCGTGCCGTTGTCGTGCCACGGGCCAGGGATTCGCGTCCCATCGCTTGACCAGAACAGCGGGGCGTCGGGTGCTTCACCGTCGCGCCACAGCAAGGGCGGATGGTCGGCCGTGCGGTACTGCTGTACCTGCAACCCGTCGAGTGCACTGAGGGCCATCAACTCCGGGTCGTCGGCGGGAACCAACGCGGTCCCACCGGTCTGGGCGAGGTGGACGTAGAGTTCTTGCTTTCCCTTCTTGACTCCTTCCACACCGCCGAATCCTTCGAGGTGGGCGAGCCCCACGTTGGTGATGAGGCCGTGGGTCGGATTCGCAATGCGCGAGAGCAAGGCGATTTCACCTTGGTGGTTGGCACCCATTTCGACGATGGCGAAGGGCACGTCGGCCGGCATGGACAGGAGCGTCAATGGCACGCCGATGTGGTTGTTGAGATTGCCCTGCGTGGCGTGCACGTCAAATCGCTTCGAGAGGACGGCGCGAAGCAGTTCCTTGGTGGTCGTTTTGCCATTGCTGCCCGTCAGTCCAAAAACGGGGCCCGAAAACCGCTGACGGTGCATGTGGGCGAGGTCCTGCAGGGCGGTCAACGTGTCCTCGACCTGGAGAAACCCGTCTCCGGACAAGGATGCGTCACTGACCACGGCTCCGATGCAGCCCGCTTCGAGCGCTTGTGTAGCAAAGGCGTGCCCGTCGAACTGATTCCCGCGCAAGGCGAAGAACAACATGCCGGGGCCGCATTGACGGCTGTCGGTGGTCACGCCGTTGGACCGGTCAAACCATTGGAGGAGTGCGGAAGTGGGCGTCGCCTTCATGGGGCCAAGAACGGGCGAACCCCGTGAGGCTCGGAGCCATCACGGGGTTCGGAATGAACAGGGGAGCGTGGGACTCAGTTGTTGCCCATCGCGTTGCCGCGGGGGGAGCCAACACGCGTCATGGCGCAGCGGAATCCAATGGTCGAGGAACTCTGGTCCTCTGCCAGGAATCGGCGTGTTCCGGGAATGATCCAGTACACCCGGTCATTCCAGCTTCCCCCCTTGTAGACGCGAACGTGGTCATTGACCAGGGAGGTTGCACCGTAGTCGTAGACGAGGTCGTCTGCATCCTCACTCTGGTCGAAGAAGATGGAGCTCTCCAAATCGCCGTCGAGGTAATCGATGTTGTCGGCCATTTTGTAGTTGCGGCGCTCGAGGTTCTCCTCGACCGTGACCTCGCGGTAGCGCATCTGTCCGGGCGTATTGACGATGTTGGTCACCCAGCCACGGCGCAGGTCCGGTGCACAGGGCGCCTCGCTTTCCTCGATGAGGTCGAGGGCCTCGTCCATTTTGGTCATGGCCTCTTCCACGCGCTTGACGTCCATGTCTTCGTTGGCGCTTTCCATTTTGGACTTGAGGTTGTCGATGAGGTTCTGCCCTTCGTTGGTCAGGCGGCCTTCGGTCTCTTCCTCGTAATTCGCGATGTACACCTCGATGCTGGCAATGTCATATTCGACGTAATCCAGCTTGTCGGTCACATTCCCTTCGCTGTCGAGCAGCTTGGTGGAGAAGACATTGCCTCGGAAAGGACGGAACTCTTGCGCATCCTGCATCGTTCCAGGGCGATAGACGTCCATGACCCACTCGCTGACGTTGCCCGCCATGTTGTAGAGGCCGTAATCGTTGGGTGCATAGCTGTAGACCGGCGCCGTTACGTCGGCGTTGTCATTCAATGCACCGGCCACACCCATGTAGTCACCGCGGGCGCGAACGAAGTTGGCGTTGATCTCACCGTAGAACTTGCCACGGCTGTCGTCGTTCCGGACGTAGTGTCCATCCCAGGGGTAGGTCCGGCGGCTCGTGATGAGCTCTTCACCACTGTTTCCAATCAAGCTGAGCGCGGCGTATTCCCACTCGGCCTCGGTCGGCAAGCGGTAATCCGGCAGCAGGATGCCATCGGTCATGGCCACGTTGCGGTAGCCGACCCCGTTCGGACGGAGGTCCTTGATGCCATCCGCAGCCTTCGCAGCTTCTTCATATTGTCCATCGAGGTAGGCTTCGGTGCTGAAGTAGCTGTCGTCCACCTGTCCCGTCGGGTTGTGCACGAGGAAGCCCTCGCGAACCATGATTTGCTCGTTGACGCGGTCCGTCCGCCACTTGCAGAAATCGTTGGCCTGCAACCAGGACACGCCGACAACGGGGTAATCGCGGTAGGCCGGGTGGCGCAGGTAGTAGTTGACGTAAGGCTCGTTGTAGGCCCGGGGGTCGCGCCAGACGAGGGTGTCGGGCTTGGCCCGCTGCACGATTTCCGGGTAACCATCCCCGTAAACGCGGTTCAGCCAGAAGAGGTATTCAAGCCAGGAGAAGTTCGTCACCTCGACCTCGTCCATGTAGAAGGAGCTCACGGTTACGCGGCGCGGGATGTTGTCCCATGCGCCGGTCAAATCGTCTTCGACTTGGCCCATGGTGAACGTGCCGCCTTCCACGAACACGAGGCCGGGGCCGGTCTCCTGTCCGATGTAGGGGAGTTTCTGGAATCCGCCGTTCTCGGAGTCGTTGTAGGACCAACCGGTGGCACCGGAGGCTCCGCCGCTGCAGGAGGAGAGCAGGACCGCAGACGTGATGGCCACGGAGAAGAGGAGGAGGAGGGAATGAAGCTTTTGCATCGCTTTCTATTGGGGTTCCTTGCAGGGAATGGGTTCAGAATCCGGGGCAGGGCGGGCTGCGGAATTTGATGCGCTTGGCGCGGCAATCGAAATTGAGCGCCATGCTCACCTCGTGGGATCCACCGGTGGCCGGAGTCAGGTCGGAAACCGTCACATCGTAGCTGTAACCAAATTTGATGACATCGCTCTGGATCCCCAACGTAACGATGAACGCATCGCGATATTGGGTGCCGAGGATACCGCGGTACCAAATTCCACCGACAATCGGGCCCTTGCTAACGTAGGCGCCGAAGTTCATCTGCTGGAATTCGCCTTGGCGGCGGTACAGGATGTTGGGGGAGATGAAGGCGCTGGCGTACTTGGAGTCGCCGTCGAGCGGAAGCAGGGCACCAAAGTGTGCGGTCAGCTTCATGGGCAGGCGGCTGACGCCCACCACGAGGCTTTCGTTGGGTTCATTCAGGTGGTGTGCAGCAAATCCGAAGTACACCTTCTTGCTGAAGCCGATGATGCCGGCGCTGAAGTCGACCTGGCTCACCTTACCGCCACGCGGTTGGTCTTGCGTTTCATAGATGAAGCCTTTCCGCGGGTCGATCATGTCGCCAAACGTGAGCTGGCTCCAATCGAGGGCTTTCTGGAAATAGGTCGCTTCGAAGCCCGCCTTGATGGAAAACTTCCGGCTGATGGCTTGCTGGTAGCTGTAGATGCCGCTGATGCGGGACGTGCTGAGCGTGCCGCGGCCAGCGCGATCGTTCATCACGATGATACCCAGACCGCCAGAAATGCTCGGAATGTGCTGGTCGTAAGCCGCGGCCGAGGTAACGTAGTTGCCACTCATGGCCGGCCACTGGTTCCGGTAGTTCATGACGAACCGGGGACAACGGGCCGTGCCTGCAAAAGCCGGGTTGAGATACACCGGATTCGAGTAGAATTGGGTGAATTCCGGGTCTTGCGCCGACGCAGACTGCGGTGCAAGCGCACCGATGCAAGCGAGCATCAGGGCGAGCACTGGCAGGCTCGACGCACGTAATGCGCCGAATTTTGTGGGCTTGGGGAGCTTCATGGCCATGCGGTTTCGCGAGACCGGAGTCTCGTGTATAAGGTCGTGAAAATTACAAACTTGTGGGAATTGACCGGCATCTTTGTGTCAAAGCAATAACCAATGCCCTGTCGGCGTTGGCGCTGCACGCGATTTCGACTCTTCCATGTACCGAACGAACCATCGACCTTTTTCGTTGCCCCAACCCTGTATTCTGAGGGTTGGACGTGTTCTACGGCAATGGGGGCTGGCCAGTTTCATGGTGGGGATGTCCGCGGGGCTGGTGGCCCAATTCGACTACGTGTGGCCAGATCACAGTGCACTGGCCGAGGGCGAGTGGTACAGGATTGCCACCACCAAAACGGGATTCCACAAGGTCGACGTGGCATTGTTGTCCGCATTGGGGTTGGATCCCAACACGGTGGACCCCGCTCGGGTCAACCTCTACGGGCACGGCGGTGATGCGCTTCCCGTAGACAATGCGGCCCCCCGTCCCTTGGACCTCGTGCCGGTTCCCATCGACATGGTCGACGACGGCGATGGCCAATTCGACGGCAGCGACCATTTCGTGTTCATGGGCGACGGACCGGAGGAATGGCATTACGATGCGGCCGTCCAGCGTTGGCAGCACCGCTTGAATCCTTGGTCCGACACGGCATGGTACTTCTTGCGCGTGGATGACCCGGATCCCATCCGCATCGCTCAAGAACCCGCCCTCGGAGGAGACGTGGACACCGTTTTGGGGGTGACCGATTTCCACCAATTCCACGAGCTGGAGCAGTCGACCATCATCCGGAGCGGCCGAAATTTTTACGGGGAGGTCTTCGATCAGAATCCCACACACACCATTCCGTTTCAGGTTCCCGATGTGCTGCCTGAGCCGGCGCGGCTCGAAATCCGCCTCATGGGCCGGTCGGTCGGCGCTGCGAGCCCGTACAATGTGGTGCTCGGAGACAGCAGTTGGACCATCCTTCCGCCCGTCACCGGGTCCCAGACTTACGTGAGTCAGGCGCGGGTCGGAGCTGGAGATTGGGAATGGACACCCTCCTCCGACTTGGTTCAGGTCGGCCTGACACTCAATGCCCAGGTCGCCGATGCCAAGGGGTGGTTGGACTACGTGCGCATCAGCGGGACGCGGGAGGCCAACATGTCGGGTGGCTCCCAACAAGAATTCGTTCGGGCGACCGAAGCGGCACCCGGAAGGATGGTGGAATGGGCGGTGTCCTCCGCGTCGTCTGTGCAACGTGTTTGGGATGTGACCGATGCGCAGAATCCGACGGCCATTCCATTCGACATCGTGAACGGCACGCTGCGCTTTCGGGTAGAATACAGCGACATCCGGACATTCCGAGCGGGCAATGGTTCCGGATTCTATACGCCCACCCCGGTCGGGCCGGTGCAGAACACCGACATCCACGGTTTGCCGCAGGTGGAGTTGGTCATCGTGACCCCGCCCGGCCTGCGTCCGGCAGCCGACAGCCTCGCCGCCATCCATGCCGCCGAGGGACTGTCCACCGCCGTACTGGAGCCCAGTTTCATCTACGATTGTTTCAGCGCCGGCCGGGTCGATCCCACGGCCATCAAGATGCTGATGAAGATGCTGTACGACCGGGCCGAGGGCAACCCGACGGCGGCACCGAAATACTTGCAGCTGTTTGGGGATGGCACGTTCGAAAATCGGAACCTGCCACGGTTTGAAAACGCCCTGATCACTTTCCAGAGCGCCCAAAGCCACACGCCCACGCAGAGTTATGTGACGGACGACTACTTCGGGTTCCTGTCCGATGGCGCCTCGGAAAGGCTGACCGACACCCTCCACATCGGCATCGGTCGAATCCCGGCATCGACCTTGGATGAAGCCTGGGATGCCGTGGCCAAAGTGGTCGCCTATTCCAGCGGAAATCCAGACCCGGATGGGGCCGCCTGTCTTCAGGGCGGGCTGCCAGGCGAAGGGGAGGGCAATCCATTCGGCCCCTGGCGCAACCGAATCTGCTTCGTCGCCGACGATTTCGACGGCAACGGAGGAGCCACCGAGACCGGACACACCCTCTACAGCATTGGCCACGCCAACGGGGTAGAGGAAGACCACGGTGCCTTCGATATCCAGCGCATTTTCATGGACGCCTATCCCCAGGTGGCCACGCCCGGGGGTGAGCGCTATCCGGAAGTGGAAGAGGCCATCGACCGCCAGGTGCGCGATGGGGCGTTGCTCATCAACTACATCGGGCACGGTGGTGAGCGGGGATGGGCCCACGAGCGGGTGCTGAATACCTCCACCATCGGAGCCTGGGACAACCTCGACCGCATGCCGCTCTTCTTCACAGCGACCTGCGAGCTCGCCCGGTTTGACGACCCGGATCTGGAGACGGCAGGGGAGATGATGGTGATGAATCCCAAAGGGGGCGCCATCGCCATGATGACGACCACCCGCGTGGTGTACAGCTATGCCAATGAGCAGTTGAATTCCGCCTTCTTCGCCGTCGTCTTCGATGCACCCGCGGGTGAGCGGCAGCGGCTCGGCGACATTTTGCGCCGGACGAAGAATCACCCGGCCGCCGGGGCGTCGTCCAACAAGCGCAACTTTACGCTGCTGGGTGATGTGGCGCTCGAGTTTGCCACCCCCCAAGCGGAGGTGCGCACCAGTGAGGTGAATGCCCTGCCCATTGACGCGGTCGCCGACACCCTGAGCGCCTTGGAATACGTCGAAGTCAAGGGCTACGTGGCGGATGCGGCCGGCAATCCGATGACCGATTTCAATGGTTTTGTCTATCCGACGGTCTACGACCAGCGCTCGGAGGTCACCACCTTGAACAACGACGGGGGCAATGGCGGTGTGCCCTACTCGGAGTGGCGGAACCGCATTTATACCGGAGCGGTCCGGGCCGAAGAGGGCGTCTTCTCTTTTGACTTCATCGTGCCGCGGGACATCGCTTATGCCCCCGCACGTGGCCGCATCAGCTATTACGCCGTGGACGGTGAGCGGGATGCACACGGCTACACCGAAGACCTCTTCATCGGCGGCGTGTCCGAAGATGCTGTCCTCGACAATGTGGGGCCCGACATCGAGCTCTACCTCAACGACACCAGTTTTGTGAACGGGGGAACCACGGATCCGAATCCGGTCCTCTTCGCCCGACTCCGGGACGACCAAGGGTTGAACACGGTCGGCAATGGCATTGGTCACGACCTCAAGGCAACCCTCGACGGGGGCACGTCGGTGGTCCTCAATGAATTCTATGCGAGCGACCTCGACACCTATCAGAGCGGCCGGGTGGTGTACCCCTTCCGCGACTTGGAGGAGGGACCGCATACCCTGGAGCTGAAAGCCTGGGACGTCCACAACAACAGCGCAAAAGCCAGTTTGGACTTTGTGGTGGTCTCGGACCTCAATGTCTTTTTGGACAATGTGATCAACTATCCCAATCCCGTGGGTTCTCAAGGCACCACCTTCCGTTTTGACCACAACCAAGCTTGTGTCGACCTCGGATTGGAGCTGCACATATACGATTCTCGCGGAACCGTCGTTTGGCACGGTGAACGCAACGAGACACCTGCCGGGTATCGGGTCGACGGGTGGAACTGGTCAGGCGAATCCAACCAAGGCGCGGCTTTGGGACAGGGCACCTACCTCTACCGCCTCGATGTTCGGACCCCGGAAGGAAGACAAGCTTCCCAAACAGGGCGACTCGTTTTGCTTCATTGAACCAGAATACTGCACGTCCGCTTATTTTCGCCGCACCTCATGGCTACCCGCATTTCCCTTCGCCTCTCTTTCTGCCTCTTTGGCCTCGGCCTCTTTTGGGCGCCGAAGACGCAGGCCCAGCTGACCCAGGTCGAAACGGCCCAACAACTGCAGCTGAACACGATCACCACGGCCGTTCCGTTTTTGATGATCGCCCCGGATTCACGGAGTGGCGCTCTCGGAGATGCCGGTGTCGCCCTCACGCCAGATGGGGCTGCGATGGCGTGGAATCCGGCGCGCATGGCCTTCACGGACCAGACCTTCGAGGCCCACTTGGGGTACGCCCCTTGGTTGCGTGCGCTGGTGGACGACATGTCCCTTGCCTACCTGAGCGGCACCCGGAAACTCAACAAGCGCCAAGCCGTCGGCATGGCCCTGCGTTACTTTTCCTTGGGCAACATCACGTTCACGGATGTCAACGGCACCGCCATCCGGGATTTCAGCCCCAATGAGTTCTCCCTTGACTTCGGTTTTTCTCAGAAGTTCGGCGACAAATTCAGCGGCGGATTCACCGCGCGGTACATCCACTCCAACTTGACGGGGGGCACCAACATCCTGGGAGCAGACAGCCGCCCAGGCCGTTCAGTGGCAGTGGATGTGGGCGTGTTCCACACCAATGACGACGTCAAGTTCGGCGACCGCGATGGCCGCATGAACTGGGGTGTGTGCGTGTCCAATGTGGGCGCCAAGATGAGCTACACGGAGACGGCTGAGCGGGATTTCATCCCAACCAACCTCAAGACAGGCGTTGCCGCGACCGTTTTCCTGGACGATTACAACCACCTCACCTTTACCATGGACGCCAACAAGCTGCTGGTGCCCACGGCGCCGGCGTATGGCGAAGGGGACGACGACGACATCATTGTCAGCGGATTCGACCCCAACGTTGGTGTGGCTTCCGGCATCATCCAGAGCTTCTATGATGCCCCGGGCATCGTGGAGCGTCAAGGGGACGGAACCTACTTGGTGGAGCCCGGCAGCGTGTTGCGCGAGGAATTGCGCGAGATCAACCTCGGCGGTGGCATCGAATACGATTACAACGGCGTCTTTGCAGTTCGGGGCGGCTACTTCTTTGAGCATTACACGAAGGGCAATCGCCAGTTCATCACCCTCGGTGCCGGCATCAAGTACACCGTGCTCGACATTGACCTCAGTTATCTGATCGCCACCACCCAGCAGAACCCGCTGGCCAATACGCTCCGCTTCTCGTTGCGCCTCGCATTTGACGATGTGATTGGAGGCGGAGACGACGACGATCCCGCAAATTTCTGATCGCGCATGCCCGTTCCGGACTTACGCATCGGCCATGGTTATGACGTCCATCAGCTGGCCTCCGGGGAGGAGTTCTGGCTGGGCGGCATTCGCATCCCCGCGGAAGTGGGGGCAGTGGGGCACAGCGATGCGGACGTCCTGCTGCATGTGATTTGCGACGCCTTGTTCGGAGCCCGGGCGATGGGGGACATCGGTGCCCATTTCCCGGATACCGACCCGGATTATAAAGGAATCGACAGCAAAATTCTGTTGCGAGAGACGGTCGCCAAGGTGTGCACCGAGGGCTGGGAAGTGGTCAACGTGGACGCCACCATTTGCCTTCAAGCGCCCAAGCTCAGGCCCCACATCGACAAGATGCGGGCGTGCATTGCAGACCTGCTTGGCATCCCCGTGGATCGGGTGGGGGTGAAGGCCACCACAACCGAGCGTTTGGGCTTCGTGGGAACAGGGGAAGGCATCAGTGCCCACGCCGTGGTCCTGTTGGGCCGATAAGGTGCCTGTGAAGCAGGCCTTGCGGCCTATATTTGCCGTTCTCAAATTGGGCAAAATGACCACCTCTACGCCTGCAAAGAAGACCTCGACCCGCCGCAAGCCGGCGGCCAAGAAGACGGCCAAAGCGCCGTTCCCGAAGGCCACGTACCTGAAATGGCACCGTGACATGCTGCTGATGCGCCGCTTCGAAGAGCGTTGCGGTCACCTATACATCCAGCAAAAATTCGGCGGATTCTGCCATCTTTACATCGGACAGGAGGCCATCCTCGCCGGCATGGTGGAGGCCATTCGCCCGACGGATCGGGTCATCACGGCCTACCGCGACCACGCTCACCCGCTAGCGCTGGGCACCGACCCCAAGGTGGTCATGGCGGAACTGTATGGACGCAAGACCGGGTCGAGCAAGGGCAAGGGTGGTTCCATGCACATGTTCGACAAGGAGCGCAACCTGTTTGGCGGCCACGGCATCGTGGGCGGACAGATCGGCCTCGGGGCCGGCATCGCCTTCGCCGATAAGTACCGCAAGGAGGACCACGTGACCGTCTGCTTCTTCGGCGACGGTGCAGCGCGCCAAGGCATGCTCCACGAGACCTTCAACATGGCCATGACGTGGAAGCTTCCGGTCATCTATGTGGTCGAGAACAACAAGTACGCTATGGGCACCTCCGTCGAGCGCACCACCAATGTGCACGACCTCTCCAAGCTCGGCGCCTCCTATGAGATGCCAGCCGAGTCCGTGGACGGCATGTCCCCGGAGGCCGTGGCCGAGGCCATGGCCCGCGCCGCTGCGCACTGCCGGAAGGGAGAGGGGCCGTACCTCCTCGACATTCAGACCTACCGTTACAAAGGGCACTCCATGAGCGACCCCCAGAAGTACCGCACCAAGAGCGAAGTCGAAGAATACCAGGAGCGCGACCCGATCGCCCGTTGTGCCAAGGTCATCTTGGAGAACAAGTGGATGAGCGAGGCCAAGCTCAAGGAGGTTGATAAGGAGGTCAAGGCGCAGGTCGAAGAGGCCATCCAATTCGCCGAAGAAAGCCCGCTTCCCGAAGCCCACGAACTTTATGAGGACGTCTACATGACGCCCAATTACCCCTTCGTCAACGACTGAACCCCCGATTTAAGAGGAGATGGCAGAAATCGTACGCATGCCGAAACTGAGTGACACCATGACTGAAGGTGTTGTTGCAGAATGGCACAAGAATGTGGGTGACCAGGTGGAATCCGGCGAGGTGCTCGCCGAGATCGAGACCGACAAGGCCACCATGGAATTCGAGTCCTTCCAGGACGGTGTGCTCTTGCACATCGGCGTGGAAAAAGGCGCCACCGCTGCTGTGGACAGCATTCTCGCCATTCTCGGTGAGGCAGGTGAAGATGTGAGTGGCTTGTTGGCTGCAGAAGCTGCGGCACCCGCTGCTGCACCTGCGGAGGCGGCGCCTGCACCGGCACCTGCCCCCGCCCCCGCCCCGGCTCCCGCCCCGGCTCCCGCTCCGGCCCCTGTTGCCACCGCCGCTCCTGCGCCGGCTCCAGCCCCGGTGAAGCCGTCGGCCAATGGCAAAATCAAGGCGTCTCCCCTCGCAGCCCGTTTGGCTGCTGAGCGCGGCATCGACTTGGCTTTGGTGCCGGGCTCCGGCGATGGCGGCCGCATCATCAAGCGCGACATCGAAGCCTACGTTCCGTCGCCGGCGAGCGGTCTTGGAGCCGTAGAATCTTCCACGGACATTCCGGTCACCCAGATGCGCAAGACGATTGCGCGCCGTTTGGCCGAATCCAAGTTCACGGCACCGCATTTCTACCTCAAGCTGTCCGTCGACATGGGCGCTGCGGTGGAGGCCCGCAAGGCCATCAACGCACAAGAAGGCGTCAAGGTGAGCTTCAACGACATGGTCGTCAAGGCCGTCTCGCTGGCCCTGAAAAAGCACCCAGCCGTCAACAGCGCTTGGATGGACAATTTCATCCGCCAGAACGACCACGTCCACATCGGTGTGGCGGTGGCCGTTGAAGATGGATTGCTCGTACCCGTTGTGCGTCACGCTGACCGCAAATCCCTCACCGAAATCGGTGCGGAGGTCAAGGACTACGCGGGCAAGGCCCGGGAGAAGAAGCTCGAACCGAGTGATTGGGCAGGCAACACCTTCACCATCTCCAACCTTGGCATGTTTGGCATTGAAGACTTCACGGCCATCATCAACCCACCGGATGCCTGCATCCTCGCAGTGGGTGGCATCAGCGACGTGCCGGTCGTCAAGGACGGTGTAGTGGTGCCCGGCAAGGTGATGAAGCTCACCCTGAGCTGCGACCACCGCGTTGTGGACGGTGCCACAGGTGCCGCCTTCCTCCAGGAGGTCAAGTCCCTCCTCGAGCACCCGGTTCGGATGTTGGCCTGATCTTCCGGCCAAGATGCCGGAACCGCTGAACGCTTCTACCCCGATCGAATTCCTCAAGGGAATCGGTCCCAAGCGGGCAGAGGCGTTGGCTGAAGACTTGGGAATCCGCACCTGCGGAGATCTGTTGTTCCATCTGCCTTTTCGGTACGAGGACCGCACCGGATTCCATCGGGTTTCACAAGCGGTGCCGGGACCGGTCCAGCTGCAGTTCCGGGGGACCATCCGCAACATCAAGGAAGTCCAACAGAAACGCGGGCGCAGGCTCGAAGCTGAATTCGTGGATGAACACGGGGACACGCTGTCCCTCGTCTGGTTCAAGGGGGTCCAGTGGGTGGCACGCAACCTGCCCGTGGGCCAGCCTTGCGTGCTGTGGGGCCGGGTGAGCGAATACAAGGGTGGGGTCAACATGGCCCATCCCGAGGTGTTGACCATGCAGGAAGCCCGGTCGGCCAGTGCGCTGCATCCCGTGTACAGTTCCACCGAGCGCCTCGGCCGATTTGGCCTCAACAGCAACGGGCTGGCCAAGGCGGTCCAGCGTTTGATCGGCCATTTGCGCAAAGTCCACGGAGAGGACTGGATTCCCGAAACCTTGCCGCCGGGCATTCTGGCCATGCGCGGCATGCCGGCACTGGCGGTCGCATTGGACCATGTGCATCAACCCGCCGACGTCCAGGCGGAACGGCTCGGACGTTTTCGCTTGAAATTCGAGGAGTTCCTCTTTCTCCAGCTGCTCTTGGTCCAGCACCGCAATGCGCAAACCCAAGACCTGCCCGGGGTGGCGTTCACCCAAGTGGGCGATGCGTTCAACCGGTTCTATGGGGAGCGGATTCCGTTTGAGTTGACCGGTGCCCAAAAGCGCGTGATCCGTGAGATCCGCGAAGACACGCGTCACGGGCGCCACATGAACCGCCTCCTTCAGGGCGACGTGGGAAGCGGCAAGACCATGGTGGCGCTGCTGACGGCCTTGCTCGCCGTGGACAACGGTTGCCAGGCTTGCATCATGGCGCCAACGGAGATTTTGGCACAACAGCACTTGGCGAGCTTCCGCGACATGCTGGGCGACCTGCCGATTCGAGTCGAGCTCCTCACGGGGTCGGTCAAGACGGCGGACCGCAAACCCATCCTCGAAGGCTTGGCAGACGGCACCGTCCACCTGTTGGTCGGCACGCACGCCGTCCTCGAGCCCAAGGTGGTCTTTCACCGGTTGGGATTGGTCGTCATCGACGAACAGCATCGGTTCGGGGTAGCCCAGCGGGCCAGATTGTGGGCCAAGGCGGACATCCCGCCGCATGTGCTGGTGATGACGGCAACGCCCATCCCGCGGACCTTGAGCATGACGGTTTACGGCGACCTGGATTTGAGCGTGATCGACGAATTGCCACCCGGCCGAAAGCCGATTAGAACCGTCCACCGCACCGACGCGCAGCGGCTCGGAGTGTTTGGGTTCATGCGCGACCAGATCGCGGAAGGCCGGCAGGTCTATGTGGTGTATCCCTTGATTGAAGAGTCTGCCCAGCTCGATCACAAGGATTTGATGGACGGCTACGAAAGCTTGACGCGCCATTTCCCACCTACGGAGTACCGAATCAGTGTGGTTCACGGGCGCATGAAGCCGGAAGACAAGGACATGGAGATGCAGCGGTTCGCCCAAGGCGTCACCCAGATCATGGTGGCCACCACCGTGATCGAGGTGGGGGTGAACGTGCCCAACGCCTCCGTCATGGTCATCGAAAGCGCCACGCGGTTCGGGCTGAGCCAATTGCACCAATTGCGCGGTCGCGTTGGCCGGGGGGCGAATCAGAGTTTCTGCATCCTCATGAGCGACAAAGAGCTGGGCAAGGAGGCCCGCCGCCGCCTGGAGACCATGGTGCGTACCCAGGATGGATTTGAAATCGCTGAGGTGGACTTGGAATTGCGCGGTCCTGGCGATCTCATGGGCACACAGCAAAGTGGGGTGCTCGATTTGAAGGTGGCCGACTTGATCAAGGACCGTGTCCTGCTCGAGGATGCACGTGACATCGCCCGGCGCATTTTGAATGAGGACCCCGGACTGGACGGAGCGGGCCATGCGCTGTTGAAGGCCGGCGTGGAGCGGCTTCGGGCAGAACGACCTGATTGGAGCCGCATCTCTTGAAGTGAACCGCGCGCGGGTGGCAAGTCCTGCGCGGTGTCCTGAAAAATCGAAGGGGTGCCGAGTAAGTTTGATGACATGAATGCCGGTGGCACCCCCTTTTGGTTGGCGTTGGCCGTGTCCCTCCTGCTGGCGGGTGTGGCCACATGGTCCTTCCTCGATTCAGGTCAGGTGGAAACAGCGCCCGAGCCAATGGCCAACACCATGCCGGTCTCGCCGGAGGAGGACGCCGCTCCTGACGCGGAACCGACAGCGGATCCGGCCGCGGATGAAGCGCCCGCAGCGGCCGATGTGACCTTCAGCTTTGCCGTGGAGGTGGCCCGGTTCGAGGACGGCACCCGCTTGGAACAGGATGACCTGCACCGGGTGACCTGCCGAGGAGTGGATGGTGCTATCCGTTGGGAGATCGGCATGGAAGACACCCTGCTGGGGGCGCATCAACTGGATGCCAATGATGACGGCACCATCGAGATTTTGCTGGTGGACCGGGCCCATGCCGTGGGGTTGGATGCCGGTGGACGGCCCATTCCCGGGTTTTCGGTGCGGCCCTCTTCGGACATCACCGCCCATGCGGTGGTGGACTATGACGGCGACGGAAGGGAGCGCTACCTGTTTGGTTTGGCGGACGGGCGCATCTTGAATTACCGCCGGCTGGGAGAAGCCACGCCAGGTTGGCGTCACGTCTCCAAGGACAAGGCCATCCAAGCCCTGGCTCACCTGCGGGCAGGTCGAAAGGACTACATCTGCAGCGTGGATGAGAAGGGGGTCGTCATGCTGCTCAAGCGCAGCGGGCAACGGCGGGTGAGAACGCCAGCCCAATTGCATGCGACGTCGGGCAAGCGGCCTGTAGCATTCCAAGTCAAGTCGGACATCGGGTCGTCCTTGCTGGTCGCCCGCAACGCGGAGGGCGCCGTGGAGACCCGCAGGTTCGACGATGGCATCCCACTGCCAGCCGGCGATGCAGCGGTCCAGCTGCTGGAGGCGGTGGAGGCCCGTTGGGCCCGCGTTGACGTGGAGTGACGGTCAGTCCTGGAGGACGGCCCTGGAAATGACGATGCGCTGGACTTCGCTCGTGCCTTCGTAGATCTGGGTGATCTTGGAATCGCGCATCAGGCGTTCCACATGGTACTCCTTGACGTATCCGTACCCACCGTGGATCTGCACGGCTTGGTCGGTCACGCGGCCGGCCACTTCAGAGGCGTAGAGTTTGGCCATGGAGCTGGCCAGGTCATAATCCTGCCCTTGGTCCTTGAGCCAGGCGGCTTTGAGACACAGCATCCGCGCCGCTTCCACTTCCGTGGCCATGTCGGCCAGCTTGAACGCAATCGCTTGGTGCTTGTGAATTTCCTTGCCGAAGGCCTTGCGCTCCTTGGAGTAAGCGAGGGCGAATTCCAAGGCTCCTGAGGCGATGCCGAGGGCTTGTGCAGCAATGCCGATCCGGCCACCGGAGAGGGTCTTCATGGCGAACTTGAACCCGAAGCCGTCTTCTCCAATGCGGTTCTCCTTGGGCACCTTCACATCCTGGAACATCAGGGTGTGCGTGTCGCTTCCACGGATGCCCATCTTGTCCTCCTTGGCCCCGACGATGAAGCCTTCCATTCCACGCTCGACAACCAGGCAGTTGATGCCGCGGTGTCCCTTGTCGGCGTCCGTCTGCGCCATCACGAGGTAGGTGCTGGCGGAGCCTCCGTTGGTGATCCAGTTCTTGGTGCCGTTCAGGAGGTAATGGTTCCCCATGTCGATGGCCGTCGTGCGCTGGCTGGTCGCGTCACTGCCGGCTTCGGGTTCGCTCAGACAGAAGGCCCCAATTTTTTCGCCCATGGCGAGTGGCTTGAGGAACTTCTCCTTTTGCGCTTCTGTGCCGTAGGCCTCGAGCCCCCAGCACACCAAGCTGTTGTTCACGGACACACAGACCGAGGCCGAGGCATCGATCTTGGACAATTCCTCCATGGCGAGGACGTAGCTGACAGTGTCCATGCCGCTTCCGCCATATTTGGGGACGACCATCATGCCCATGAATCCCAATTCCCCGAGCTGGCGCATTTCCTCTGCTGGGAACCGCTGCTCGTTGTCCCGGTCGATGACGCCGGGCTTGAGGACGTTCTGGGCAAAATCGCGCGCGGCATCCCGCACGGCGCGTTGTTCTTCGTTGAGTTCCAGAATCATTGCAGGAGTCTCGTAAGGTGTGGAATACAAAGATAGCCCACGATCGGCCCAAACCCTGTCCCGAGGACGCGGTTTTGCGGGTGGTTGGCACCATGTCGGGGACGTCCTGTGATGGCTTGGATGTGGCCCTGATCGAGATCGAAGCGAACGGATTGGAGGTCAGCTGGTTGGCCCTGAAGGAGTTTCCGTATTCGGAGCCATGGGCCGCCCGTCTGAAGGGCATGGGAACCCTCCCCGACGCGGCCGTCCTCGACATGGAGCAAGACTGGACAGGATGGGTGGCCGACCGGCTGGAGCCGCTCTTGGCCCGGTGGACTTCGGAGTTCGGTCCGGTCCACTTGCTCGGCCTGTCCGGGCACACGTGGTACCACGAGCCCGGTGGCCGTGGCACCCGCGCTATTGGTGAAGCCTCCGTGTTGCATCGGCGGCTGGGGTTGCCAGTGGTGGCCGATTACCGTTCCGCCGATGTGGCCCGAGGTGGGCAGGGCGCCCCGCTCGTTCCCCTGTTCGATGCGCACGTCTTCCAGACGCACATCGCCTGTCTCAACCTCGGTGGCATTGCCAACGTGACCTGGCAACCCCCTGGCTCACCGGTGCGGGCCTCCGACCTCTGTGGCTGCAACTTGCTACTCAACCGCCAGGCGGAGCGTTTGGGTTGGACGTATGACCGTGATGGTGCCGGGGCTGCGGCGGGCGAGGTGGATGCGATGTCCTTGGCCCGATTGCGCGATTGGCGATACCTCCGTCGACCCTGGCCGAAATCGCTGGCTGCAGAGGATTTGACCTATCTGCACCTCGTGCTGGACGAGGTGGCCAGACCTCAAGACGCACTCGCCACGGCGGTCCAGTGGATGGCCGAGGCCATTGCAGATGGCATTCCGAAAGGGGAGGGGCGTGCACTGGTCACCGGCGGTGGGGCCCACCATCCGGGCCTGCGGTCCGCCTTGGTCGATGCGCTGGGAGAACGGGGCCTTCGCGCGGAAATTCCGGCAGTGCACTGGGTGGATGGCAAGGAGGCAGCCGCCTTTGCTTGGCTGGCTTGGCGCACGGCCTTCGGCCGAACCACTTCGCTGTCGACTGTAACAGGGGCGACGGAAGATGTGTGCGGAGGCGTCCTGTTCGGTACCTTCACGCCGCCCGGTATGAACGGGCCCTGATTGGGATGAAAGACTTGCTCAACACCTACAGCGGACGTGCTCCTGAGATCGTATTCGAATGGACGGACTCTGAAACCAACGCGCGAGGTTGGGTGGTGATCAACAGCCTTCGCGGTGGTGCAGCCGGTGGCGGTACGCGCATGCGGAAAGGCTTGGACCGACAGGAAGTGGTCTCCCTCGCCAAGACGATGGAAATTAAATTCACCGTCAGCGGTCCGCAGATCGGCGGGGCGAAGAGCGGCATCGATTTCGATCCGTCCGACCCGCGCAAGGAAGGGGTGCTGCGTCGCTGGTATCAGGCTGTCACCCCCCTTCTCAAATACTACTACGGCACCGGAGGTGACTTGAATGTGGACGCTGGATTGGAGGTCATTCCGATGACCGAAGCGTGCGGTGTCTGGCACCCTCAGGAAGGCGTGTTCAATGGCCATTTCAAGCCCGATGAGGCACAAAAAGTCCGTCGCATCGGTCGACTCCGACAAGGGGTCAGCAAAGTGGTGGAGGATTCGGAATTTCTGCCGGATGGTGGTGGCGTCCGATACCGGGTGGCCGATTTGATCACCGGATATGGTGTGGCCGAGTCCGTTCGGCACTTCTACGACCTCTATGGGGGAAGTGTCACCGGCAAGCGCGTGCTCGTCCAAGGCTGGGGCAATGTGGGTGCAGCAGCGGCCCTGTACCTCGCCAAGCAGGGTGCCGTCGTCACGGGCATCATTGACCGAGTCGGTGGCATTCTCAGCTCGAATGGGCTGGGTCTCGATGAGATTCGCCGCCTATTCTTGGCCAAGGAGGGCAACTCGCTTACGGAAGCGGGCATGCTGTCCTTCGAGGATGTCAACGCCTCGATTTGGGATTCGGGGGCGGACATCTTCTTGCCCTGCGCAGCTTCCCGACTTGTGACCGAGGAGCAGCTCGACCGCATGTTGGCGGCCGGACTTGAGGTCATTTCAAGCGGCGCCAATGTGCCCTTTGCCGACCAGGAGATTTTCTATGGCCCCATTTCCGAAAAAGCAGACGGGGCCTGCGCCGTGATTCCCGACTTCATTGCCAACTGCGGCATGGCGCGTGTTTTCGGCTTTCTGATGGGGGACGGCGATGTCCGCCTGGAGGACGCCGCCATTTTCAACGACACTTCCGATTGTATCCGAGCGGCCATGGAACGTTGCCAGGCCCGCAACCCGGAGCGAACCAATCTCAGCTCCACGGCGTTGTCTATTGCGTTGGAACAACTTCTCTGATTCTACATGGCCACTTTGCTCATTCTCATTTTCGTTCTCGGGTACTTTTTCATTGCACTCGAGCACAACCTGCACATTGACAAGGCGGCGAGTGCACTCATCACCGGTACGCTGTGCTGGGCGGTGTTGGTGCTGGGCTACCATGAGGCGCCGGCCCATTTGGTCGACAGTTTCAACGACTTCCTGCATGGCCACGGCCATGGAGACCATGGCGGCGCCCTGAAGGTGTTCTTCGAGCACCGCCTGCTTCACCACATGGAGGAAATCTCGAGCATCCTGTTCTTCCTCCTCGGCGCCATGACCATCGTGGAGTTGGTGGACGCGCACAATGGATTTGCGGTCATCACCGACCGAATCAAAACGCGGAAGAAAGGCCGTCTCTTGTGGATCATCGCCGTCCTGACCTTTTTCTTCTCGGCGGCATTGGACAACCTGACGACGTCCATTGTGATGATTTCCCTGTTGCGGAAGTTGATTGCCGACAAGCCCACCCGTTGGTTGTTCGCCGGCGCGGTGATCATCTCGGCCAACGCAGGTGGCGCGTGGTCGCCCATCGGGGACGTCACGACGACCATGTTGTGGATCGGCGGTCAGCTGACCACCCCCGTCATCATTGCGAACTTGATTTTGCCCAGCATCGTCTGCATGGTGGTGCCCATCGGCATCATGAGCATCCGGATGAAGGGCGAGGTCGAGCGGCCCGAAGCCAAAGACCCCGATGAAGAGGCCGACCCCACGACCCCCGGGGAGCGCAATTTGATCTTCGCCATGGGCGTCAGCGGCCTGCTGTTCGTGCCGATTTTCAAGACGGTCACCCACTTGCCTCCCTTCATGGGCATGATGATGTCGCTGGGCGTGTTGTGGCTCACGACCGAGGTGCTTCACCGGTCCAAAAACGACCAAGAGCGCAAGCAGCTCAGCGTGGTGGGGGTGCTCCGCAAAATCGACACCGCCTCGGTCATGTTCTTCCTGGGCATCCTCCTCGCGGTGGGCGCGTTGCAGGAAGCGGGCCATTTGATCGCCTCCGCAGACTGGTTGCGCACCGCCCTCGGTGATGTCTACCTGATCAACATCGCCATTGGCCTCTTGTCGGCCATCGTCGACAATGTGCCGTTGGTGGCGGCCTCCATGGGCATGTACGAGGTGGCTGCACCCGGGACCATGGACGCGTGGATGGCCAACTTCGTCCAAGACGGCATCTTCTGGCAGTTCCTCGCTTATTGCGCGGGAACGGGCGGCAGTGCGCTCATCATTGGCTCCGCAGCAGGTGTGGCGGTGATGGGCCTCGAGAAGATTGACTTCGTCTGGTACCTCAAGAAGATGAGCTTGCTCGCCATCGCGGGCTACCTCGCCGGGTGCGGGGTCTATTGGCTGATGTTCGGCATGGGCGCCTGACGCCCGGTGTGAACAATGCGCGGGGGGAAACCCCCGACGGCCCACCGGTGGGGGGCATACGCAATCGGCGACCTTCGACGTTGAGCTACAACGCAGAGAGAACGCCATGCAATTTCCCCTTCTCGTCCTCGCCCGTATCCAGGACCTGACCCTAGGCGGGACCACCGTCACCGATGCCGAAGGCGCCAACGACGCCATGGCCGCCACCGGAGAGGCGGTGACCCGTGACGTGTCCATTTTCGAACTCCTGCTCTCCGGCGGTTGGTACATCATGTTGCCCCTCGCCATCATGAGCTTCATCGCCATTTTCATCTTCTTCGAACGGTCCATGGCCATCCGGAAGGCCACGAAGGAGGACAAGGACTTCATGGCCAAGCTGAAGGATTACCTGTCGGCCGGCAACCTCGACAGTGCGCGCAACCTCTGCGAGCAGAGCGGAACGCCGATCGCCCGGATGCTCCACAAAGGGATTGCCCGCATCGGCAAACCACTCAAGGACATCTCGGCCAGCATCGAGAACGTGGGCAAGCTGGAGATCTACAGCATGGAGAGGAACCTGAGCACCCTCGCGACCATCGCAGGTGCGGCGCCCATGATCGGCTTCCTCGGTACGGTGATCGGCATGGTCAATGTCTTCCTGGACATGGAGAATGCGGGCATGGTCCGCGTCGACGACATCTCCTCCGGCACCAAGCAGGCCATGATCACGACCATCGTGGGCCTCATCGTGGGCATCATCGCCTACATGGCGTACAACCACCTCGTGAGCCGAGTGAGCAAGGTCATCCACAAGATGGAGGCCAGCAGCCTTGAATTCATCGACATCCTCGAGGAACCCGCCCGCTGATGAACCTCGGACAACGCAACCAGGTACAGGCCGGGGGCAACATGTCTTCGATGACGGACCTCGTGTTCCTGCTGCTCATCTTCTTTGTCATCCTGTCGACGTTGGTGTCGAACGGGGTCAATGTGGATCTGCCGCAGAGCAAGGGGACGAGCAGCGCCAGTTCGCGGCTGACCGTCTCGATCAAGCCCGACGGCACCTATTACCTCAACGGCACCGCCATCGCGCGGTCCGAAATCGAGCCGGCGCTCCGCGTCAAGTTTGCCGACCAGAGCGATCCCGTGCTCTACCTCCAAGTGGACCAAGCGGTGCCCACCGGGCAGACCGTGGAGGTGATCGGGCTCGCCAAGGCCAACGACTGGAAAGTCATGCTCGGCGCCCAACCCACCCGCTGACCGCCCATGCCGCACTTCGATTGGAATGCCCACCAAGCCGAGCAGGAGCGCCGTGAGCGCCGCCGAGCCGCCGTCTTTTCGACGGTGACCTACGCGGTGATCGTGGTGGCGTGCCTGATTCTCGTGGCGTTCCAGGAAGTCACTCCGCCGCCCGGAGAGCAGTTTGTCGCTGTGGGCGTGGCGGACTTTGGCAATGTCGAGGAGGCCGGCGGTGAGCGCGAGACCGAGGTGCCCTCTGAACGGGTCGAGGAGGTCATCGAACAAGAAGTGAGTGAGAGCACGGTGGAGGAGGTCGCCCCGGTCGAGGCCGTGGTGACCGAGGAGACCAGTGAAGTGGATGTGCCCACCCAGGAAGAGGTGGTGGAAGAAGTGACGGAAGTGGAGGACCCGGATCCGGAGCCCGAGATTTCACAGGACCTATCCAATGCGCTGAGTCAGATGTTCAGCAACAGCGGCGGAGGCGGGTCGGAAGGCCAGCAGGAAGGCGTGGGCAACAGTGGCGCAGAAGACGGCAAAATCGAAGGGGCAGGTGTGGTGTCTGGTGACTTCGGGGACAGCTTTCTGGAGGGCGGCACTATGACCGGGGAGCCCAGTCTTGATCGGAAGCCGGATGAGGAAGGTGTGGTGCGGATGAAGATTTACGTCGACAAGTCGGGACAGGTGACCGATGCCCGATTCGACCCCAACAACAGCACAACGTCGAGCAGCCGTTTGGTGGCCTTGGCCAGAGAAGCTGCTTTGACGGCTCGATTCAGCAGCCACCCCACCAAGCCGACCCGCATCGGCTGGATCCAGTTCAACTTCGAGCTCCAATGAGCGAATGGCCGGAATTGCCCCCGGAGCTGGGGTGGACGGACGTGCGATTGCGGTCCTTGGAATTTCGACCGTTCGACCGCTCGGACTTCGACCTCTTGATGGACTGGTGTGACCTCCTTTGAACTCGGCTGAATGAACTACGCGGAGGTTCTCGACTGGCTTTACGCCCAGCTTCCAATGTTCCAGAGGACAGGGCCTGTCCGGTACCGCATCGACCTGGAGAAGACCCGCGCGTTGTGTGCAGCCCTGGGCCACCCGGAAGCCGGATTGAAGGTGGTCCACATTGCCGGCACCAATGGAAAAGGGTCGGTGAGCCATGCCGTGGCGAAGGCGCTCCAATCGAGGGGACTCCAAGTGGGCTTGTACACTTCGCCCCACCTCGTGGATCCCCGCGAACGGATTCGAATCCAAGGCGAGTGGATTCCACAAGCGGCATTCGTGTCTTTCGTGGTGGACCACATGGCCATCTGGGAGGAGTTGCAGCCCAGCTTCTTCGAATTGATGTTCACCATGGCACTGACGGCATTCCGCGACGCCGAAGTCGACATCGTGGTCTTGGAGACCGGCATGGGCGGACGGCTCGATTCGACCAACATCTTTCCGGCGCCTCGGGTCACGGCGATCACCTCCATTGGGCTGGATCACCAGCAATTTCTCGGACCTGATTTGCGATCGATCGCCCGCGAAAAGGCAGGCATTCTCAAAGAGGGCATTCCTTGTGTGGTCGGCATTCTTCCGCCGGAGGCCCGCTCCGTCGTGCTCGAACAGTCCATGCGTCTTGGGGTGGAGGTCTACGATGGGATGCCCGACCCGACAGAAGTGGAAGGACCGAATTGGCTGGCCCGCAACCGGGCCGTGGCCCGGTGCATTCTGTCCCTGATTGCCGATGGGGATCCGGCCTCCGATGAGGCCGTTCTCCAAGCGGGGCCGGCAGCGTGGGGCTTGCGCGGCCGATGGCACCGCGAAGGAGAGCACGTCCTGCTCGATTGCGCGCACAACGTGGAAGGGTTGAATGCCACGGGTGAGGCCCTGGCTCGAATGGGGCGACCCCTGCGCCTCGTGTTTGGGACGGTGGCCGACAAGGATGTCGCAGAAGCCCTGCAATGCCTCCCTCCCGCAGTCGAGCACCATTGGTGTGCGGCGGATGTGCCGCGGGCCATGGCGGTCCAAACGCTGTCGGACCTGGCTGTTGCAGCTGGCCGCAAAGGGCACGCCCACAGCAGTGTGCCGGAGGCGGTGTTGTCCGCTTTGGAAGCCCGTCAGGGCGACGAACTGGTGGTCGTGTTGGGCAGCGTGTTCACCGTGGGGGAAGCCCTCACTGCGTTGAACGCCTGATCACGGGCAGGTGCACCCGAAGACGCCGAGTAGGATCAACAGGTCCGTGGTGCCCACGAGGTCGTCGAGGTCCAAATCAGCGGGATGCGGACCGACATGCCCGAAGTTGGCCAACATGAACAGGATGTCGTCCACGGTTTGGATGTCATCTCCATTGAGGTCACCCAAACAGCCGCCATATGGACCAATGCCGCAGGTGCTGTTGATGGTGCCGTCGAAGTAGCTGTTGGCGAATTCCATGGCTTGCACTCCGCACGTCACCCCCATGAGCCGGCCGGGGATGTCGTCCTGGACAGGGTGGATGCCACCGAAGATGCGGGACAGGCTGCATTGGTCGGAGGCGTCCCGGTAGGTCGCCCACTGCAGGGTGACGTCCACACTTGGACCCACCTCAAAGACGAGGAAGTCGTCCTGTGGGCAATGGAACTCTCCCATTCCGCCTGGGAAATAGGGGTCGCCGGTGATGGCGGTCAATACCTCGGCCGCTGCCCGGCTGAAGGTGGAATGGCCGGAGACGAAACCGGCAAAGGGTGGGGTGACGAAGGAGGGGCGCTGGTAAGGCCACCAATTTTCGGCCAAGACCCAATCCACGCCGGCAATGTTGCCCGCGGTGTCGATTGGAATGGCCAATCCATCTTCATCCTCATACGTGTCGATGTAGTTGGGACCTTGCCAGGTGAAGAGCTTGATCTTGCCGATGTTCTCGCCGAGGTCGCCAGCCAGTTCGTCGGTGTCGTCGACGAGTTCGATGTAGCCGGGGAACAGAGGGATGCCATTGGGGCTGTAGCTCGGAAGGTTGGGGTCGCTTGACTGTCCTTGGTCAGCCATGTAGCGGATGGCGGAAATCGGGCGGGTGCAGTCGTAATACCCTTTCACGCTCCACGCCGCAATGGCCGCATCGTGCACGGCACCGCCCAGTGTGGCGTAGGCTTTGACTTCGTATTCGAGGGGGTCCAGTTCATCGCCTTCGCCCATCCAATCGCGGGTGAATGCAGGGTGTTCCATGACTTCGTTGAGGATGCTGAACCAGTGGCCTGGAGGCGTCTCGCTGTCGGGTCCATCCGCCCAGAATTCAGAGAGGATGCGGGCGTAGTCACCGAGCGGTACCACCTGCTCCTCGTAGGGCATGCCCGTGACCGGGTTGACCGAATGGCCCACACCGGCGTCCCCTCCTTCAAAGTAGTTGTAGAAGTCGCCGTAATCGAGGTAGTCGGTCGGCAGCTCGGGCGCGTTTCCGATGGAGGCTGGACTGGCATCGATCATCACGCCATTGAAGGGGTCGTGGTGAGATTGCCAAACGCTGACCATGGCGAAGTGGTGCTTGTACATGCTGTCCACGGCAGCGGGTTGATCGCCGCCGATGTACACCGGCTCACCGGGATCCAGCCACGTGGGCCAAAGTTCACCATCCCGCTCATAAAGGGCCATTTGGTCGTCGTCGAGGGCGAAGGGCTGCACCCATCCCCATTCCGGACTTTGGAAGGGCGGGGCGCTTTCCAAAACCTGGCCGGATTGGTCCACAAAGCCATTGATGGCCAGGGGCTGCCAACGGTTCGGATCGGTGACGGTCGGGTTCCCGGGGTCGTCGACTACGAGCTGGTCGTTGAGCGGCTCGTAGTAGGTGTTGGTGTAGTCGAACGCTTCGTTGGACCCGTCCTGCAATCCATAGGCGATCACCTGCTCTGCGATGTAGTTGCCCAAGGCCGCAGGCGAACCGAAGAGGTAGTTGTTGGACGTGAAAGAAGGCTCGTAACCCAACGCGGTCAGCAAGGAGTCGAAGCGGGCTTGGGATGTCACCACACCTGGCGAATTCGAGTAGCGGTGGGTGAGCACCCGGTAGGCGGCATAAGAAACCGCGGTTTTGCGGGCTTCGGGAATGTCCAGCAGGGGCAGTATGTTCTCTGGGATTCCGTCGAACTCGGCCGTGTAGCCGCCTAAGGTGTGCCCCAGCAATATGGGCTCGGCCACCTCGTCATACGCTGCCCAAGCATCGTACATCGCCAAGGACACATGGTGCAGGTTGCGGGCGTGAATGGGCGGACGGGCAAAATCCACGCGAATGCCCTTGAGTTGGGCCTCGATCCACTCATACGCCACCCCGTGATCGTTCTCTTGAGCCAGACCCGAAGTGGGGATCGCACTGCCGATGAGAATCAGCGAAAGGAGAATGCAAGTGTTGATGCGCATGATTTTCCGACGAATGATTAAAAAAATCCGACCAGTATATAAATATATGGGATTTATTCGGTTCTGCATGTGCCCGAGGTTGCCGGGCAAATCCCGGAGCCTTCGGATGACTTGGTGGGCGGTGAGGGACTCGAACCCCCGGCCCTCTCGGTGTAAACGAGATGCTCTGAACCAACTGAGCTAACCGCCCAAGACGCGACAAAATTAGGGAAGCCCGACCTTGCAGTCATGGGTCGGACGGAGGGACTGATGGATTGGGGGCGGTGGTGGCTCCAATGGAGGCGGACCCCCGTGGCCTCTGGGCGGGGGGATTCGTGGACGTCCCTGCTAAGGGCGCGGCAATCCAGAGAAGCCAAGGCGGCGGCTGTGGCAGTGTCTGCGCTCAGGGCGCAACTCGGCCGGTCCGATGCCAAAGTCGAGCTCTTGGACTTTGGAGCAGGTCATCCCCAAGGGGGAGACGCCGTCTCGACCACCATCGGACGCATTGCCAGAGAGGCTGGGACCGACAAGAGAAAGGCCCGCTGGCTTCGTGCTGTGGCCCTTTCAACGCAGGGCGACCGGACCAGGGACCGGCTTCGGATCCTTGAAGTGGGCACGAGCTTGGGCCTTGGTGGGGTGTCCTTGTTGCACGGCAGCCAAGGCGAATTGGACTACACCGGCATGGAGGGCAGCCCGGCCATGGTGGCATGGGCCAGTCAACATTTGGGGCCTTGGTCGCCCCGTTTGGTCACGGGTCCATTTGACCGTACCCTGCCAGAGGAAGTGGCCCGCTCACAGCCCTACGATGTGGTGTTTCTCGATGGCCACCACGAAGGGGAGGTGCTGCTCGACCAATGGACAATGCTGCAGCCGCTCATGACCGCGGGAAGCTGTGTGGTGGTGGATGACATCCGTTGGTCCGTGGACATGCACCACGCCTGGTGCGCGTTGGCCGGTGGACCTGGGGTGCGCTCCCTGGACCTGTTCCGCATGGGCGTCCTCATCATGGACCACGGTCCGAAAGCCCCGCTACTGCGGGTTCCCACCGCCCTGTTGGCATAGGTGTCCCCCGTGGGGTTGACGGGGGGAGGCGCGCGCTAATTTTACCCCGCAATGCACAATCAGACTGCCCTCATTATCCTCGACGGCTGGGGCCTCGGTACCCCCGACGAGAACAATGCCGTCCACATGGCCAAGACCCCCTGCTTCGACGGCCTCATGTCGGATCATCCGCAGGCGACCCTGGTTACCCACGGCGAGGATGTGGGCTTGCCGGAAGGGCAGATGGGCAACAGTGAAGTGGGCCACCTCAACATCGGTGCAGGCCGCATTGTCTATCAGGACCTCTTGCGCATAGACCGTGCTGTTGCGGACGGTTCCATCGGAAGTGAACCCACCCTACAGGCGGCATTGTCGGCAGCCAAGGAAGAAGGGCGGCGGTTGCACTTCATGGGGTTGGTCAGTCGAGGCGGGGTCCACAGCCAGCAGGACCACCTGCATGCGTTGTTGCGCATCGCCGCGGATGCCGGGGTTCCGGATGTGGTGGTGCACGCGTTCACCGACGGCCGGGACACCGCGCCGAAGCTCGGGGCGGGATACCTCGCCGAGTTGGACAAGGTGTGCGCAGAGACCGGGTCGGCCATCGCGACGGTTTGTGGCCGTTACTGGGCCATGGATCGCGACCATCGGTGGGATCGCATTGCAAAGGCCTACGCCATGCTCGTGGAAGGTGAAGGGAACCGATTTGACAGCGCGGCCGACGCCATGGCTTCGGCTTACCAGGCGGAGGTCACCGACGAATTTATCGAGCCCGCGGTCATCGACGGCGTGGAGGGCCGCATCCGCCCTGGTGACGTGGTCTTCTGTTTCAACTTCAGGACGGACCGATGCCGGCAAATCACCACGGCCTTGACGCAGCAGGACTTTCCGGACCACGGCATGGCCACCCTGGATTTACATTACGTCACGATGACCAACTATGACGACCGGTTCAAGGGCGTTGAGGTCCTGTACGACAAGCCCAACTTGCCCATGACATTGGGAGAAGTGGTCAGCCAGGCGGGCGGTACGCAACTGCGGCTCGCGGAAACCGAGAAGTACCCGCACGTCACGTTCTTCTTTAGCGGAGGGCGAGAGGCGGAGTTTGAAGGCGAGCAGCGGGCGGTGGCACCGTCGCCCAAGGTGGCGACCTATGACCTGCAGCCCACGATGAGCGCATCCGGCGTGGCGGATGCGGCCATGGCCGCCATGGGGTCGGACAGCCCGCCCGACTTCATCTGTTTGAATTTTGCCAACCCGGACATGGTCGGCCACACCGGGGTTTTCGAAGCCGTCGTGGCCGCCTGTGAGGAGACGGACCGCCAGTTGGAACGTGTGCTCACCGAAGGATTGGCCAACGGATACCGATTTGTGATCATCGCGGACCATGGCAACGCGGAATTGGCGCGCAACGGGGACGGATCGCCCCACACGGCGCACACCACCAATCTGGTGCCGGTGATCGCAGTGGCGGATGGGGTGACGGGCATTCAATCCGGCATCCTCGCGGATGTGGCGCCCACGGTCCTCGACCTGATGGGCATCACAGCCCCGGAGGAGATGACCGGACGCTCCTTGATCGAACGCTGATTCAGCGCGGCCAAGGCGCTCAAGCGAGGGTCAGAACCGCTGGCGCACGAGCTGCACGTGGCCGGCGAATTGTACGCCGTCGCTGCGGTTGAAGATGTAGTAATACGTGCCGTCGGGAAGGCCATCGGCCTCCCAGGTGGAGTCGTAGCTGGGGTCGAAGAAGACCTCGTTGCCCCACCGGTTGAAGATCTGGAGGCTGCTGCCCGGATAGCCCAGAATGCCGTCGATTTCGAAGCGGTCATTCTCCCCGTCATTGTTGGGGGTGAAGATGTTCGGAATGATGGTCTCACACGCCTCGGACGTGACATCCACATTGATGGAGGTGCCGCATTCATCGGTGATGACGACGGTGGTGGTAGAATTCGCCCCCCACACCAACATGCTGCCCGTGCCATTGGTGAACGTCACACTGCTGTCCGCCCCGGCGTCCTGCATGAAGGAGGTACCATCGAGTCCGGCAAAGGTGTAGAGGAAGGTTCCGCCTTCCACGCCCAGCACACCAGCTTGGTTCAAGCAGAACGTCACGTCGTCACTGATGATGGGCTCGTAGGTGGGCATGATGACCGTCCAGTTGGCCTCGTCCTCTTGGCCGCAGGCGTCTTCCGCATTGACGGTGAACGTCTCGTTCGTGCTTGGGCTCACATTGGCATTTCCACCATTGGAATTGTCCACGTTGCCCGACCAGCTCCAGGTCACTGTACCGCTGCCCGACAGGACTTCCGTGCCGAGCGCGACTGGATCTCCTGGACAATAAGGGTCGCTCTGTTGTACGATTTGCACCTCGAGCGGGGTGGGATCGACGAGGTCAATGGGCAGGACAATGGAGTCCCCGCAGACATCGGTGACCGTCAAGTCGATGGTGGTCGGTTCGAGGTCCGTGTAGTCGATGGTCGCGGTGCTGTCGCCGGTTGACCAGTCAAATTCGAAAGGCGCATAACCTTGGGTGACCAGGGCGGAGATCTCCACCGGGGGGCACAGGGCCACTTCATCTGGAACCTGCACCAGAAGGGGGTCCGGGTCCTGGATGACCAGGGTGGCCGAGGCGAGGGTGGAATCACCGCAGAGGTTGACATAGAGGTACTCCAATGTGACCGTTTCTGGTCCCTCTTCGAGGTTGTCGTCGATGACCTCCAGCAGCACCTCCTGCTCATTCACACCGGCCTCCATGACAATCGCCGTGTCGATGGGAAGAAAGTCCAGTCCGGACTCGGCCGTTCCGAGGATGGTGAGCTCCAAGGTGTCCGTCTGATCGGCGACAGGCCGAATCACGGTGAAGGCCGCTTCGTTGCACCCTTCCACCACCACGGTGTCTCCGAGGAAGACGGGCGCTCCTCCAATGCTCGCTGACGCTTCAATGTCGGCGCTGTTGGACGCAAAGCTGCCCCCTTCGAGGAACACCGCACTGTCCCAAGCGGTGTCGCCTGCATCGGCGATGGCGATCTTGATGTGGTAGGTCTGGCCGCATTGGACCTGTGCTGCCGCAGTCAGGACCACCGTGAAACCATCGAGCTGGACGGAGGTGGGGTCGCTGTTGTTCTCGTTGTCGACGTAGTAGTCCGTATTGAGGTTCCACTGCTCCGACACTTGGTTGCAGTTGCTCGCGGTACCCGAACCTCCGGGAATGCCGAGGTTGACCGAGTTGATGGTGACCGGAATGACCTCGCCGTCGATCACGGGGTTGGGAATGACGGCGAGGTTGACTGCGTTGTCGCTGAATGGACCGGTGATGCCCGGGCCGGAGAGGAAGAATCCAAAGGCGTCGTTCACGGAGCCGCAGACGTACTCGTTGTACTCCTCAGAGCCAAAGATGTAGTTGAAAATGAGGGAATCACCAGAGGGGACGAAGTCGAATTCGAGAATGGCCGCATCGTTGGTGTTGAAGGTGCTGAGCGCCGTCAGATCCTCGTCTCCAGCGCCAGAGTTGCCGCCACCGAGACCTGCGCCACCGGCATCATTCGGGCCGATGGCCACATCGATGTCCCCGGTCGCCAGCATGATGCCGTCTGGGATAGCGATGTTGGTGTTCGTGGCGTCAAAGCTGCCAATCTGGTTCAGGTCGCCGCTGAAGTTGATGTTGCTCACTTCCACGCCTTCTCCCAGCAGGAAATCGACCAGGGCTTGCTCTGGAGTGACGGTGTTGTCGGTCACGAGCTGGGCCTGCATTGCAAGGTCAAGTGTCAAAAGAATCCCGAGCAGAGACAGGCTAAAGCGGTTCAGGTTCATGGGCTTCATCGGGTGAAAAATACTGCATTGAGGGCCACCACTTGGGGTAAATTGCGCCTATGGCGGCGTTGATTCAGGTGCGGGATGTCTGGAAAACCTATCAGGTGGGGGAACAGCAGGTGCATGCTTTGCGGGGTCTCTCGATGGAGATCGGGCAGGGCGAATACACAGCGCTCATGGGACCTTCGGGCTCCGGAAAGTCAACGCTGATGAACATGTTGGGTTGCTTGGATACCCCGACATCCGGCCGCTATCATCTCGCAGGGGAGGACGTGGGCACCTTGGATGACAACGCCTTGGCCGACATCCGGAACCGCCGCATCGGTTTTGTGTTTCAGACGTTCAATCTCATGCCGCGGTACACCGCACTCGAGAATGTGGCGTTGCCCTTGGTGTATGCCAGCGCCTCCAAGGCGGACCGAGAAGCCCGGGCGCGGGAGGTCCTCGAGCAAGTGGGGCTCGGGGATCGGATGGACCACCGGCCCAATGAATTGTCCGGCGGTCAGCGGCAGCGTGTGGCGGTGGCGCGGGCCCTTGTCAACCGGCCAGACCTGTTGTTGGCCGACGAGCCAACAGGCAACCTCGACACCAAGACCTCGGTCGAAATCATGGCTTTGTTCGACGAGATCCATGCGGCTGGAAACACCGTGGTTCTGGTCACCCACGAGGAGGACATTGCGGCCTATGCCCGACGGGTTGTGCGCCTTCGGGATGGCGTGGTGGCCGCCGACGAACAGCAGGCTCCGAATCCGGCCTGAATCACTGCATCTTTGCGGTGTGAAGAGACACGCCATTTCCGAATTGCTCGACACGGCTTTGGTCGGGCAGAATGTCACGGTTTGCGGTTGGGTTCGCACCTTCCGGAACAACCAATTCCTGTCTGTGAACGATGGGTCCAGCTTGCAGAATCTGCAGTTGGTCATCGACCGGGAAAACACGGATGAAGCTTTGCTGAAGCGCCTGGCTACGGGTGCAGCTGTCCGGGCAGAAGGCACGCTGGTCGAGAGCCAAGGCTCGGGCCAAGCCACCGAGGTGGACGTGACCCGCATCGAGGTGCTTGGCGACGCCGACCCCGAGGTGTACCCCATCCAGATGAAGCGGCACACGATGGAATTCCTTCGTGAAAAGGCCCATCTGCGTTTCCGAACGAGCACCTTCAATGCCGTCTTCCGCCTGCGCCACGGCCTGCAGTACGCCATCCACGAATACTTTGATCAGGCTGGATTCTACATGCTCCACACGCCAATCATCACCGGCAGCGATGCCGAGGGGGCGGGCGAGATGTTCCAGGTCACCACGCTCAACCTCGATGAGGTGCCCAAGACAGAAGAGGGCACAGTGGACCACAGCGAAGATTTCTTCGGTAAGCCATCCAACCTTACCGTGAGCGGTCAGTTGGAGGCGGAGCTTGGCGCGATGGCGTTGGGCAAGGTGTACACCTTTGGACCGACGTTCCGTGCGGAAAACAGCAACACGTCCCGTCACCTCGCTGAGTTTTGGATGATCGAGCCCGAGGTGGCCTTCAACGATTTGACCGACAACATGGACCTCGCCGAAGACTGCCTTCGGTTCGTCCTGTCCAAGGTTCTGGAGCGCTTCCCCGCGGAGTTGGAATTCCTGGCCAAGCGCGAGGCGGACATCGAGAAGCAGCTCCCGGCCGACCAGCGCAACGAGATGGGGCTGATTGAGCGCCTTCGGTTCGTCACGGAAAACCCCTTCGTGCGCATCACCTACACTGAGGCCATTGATTTGCTCCGCAACTCGAAGCCGTTCAAGAAGAAGAAGTTCAAATACCCTGTCGAGTGGGGCATCGACCTCCAGAGCGAGCATGAGCGTTGGTTGGTCGAGAAGAAATTCAAGCAGCCTGTCATCCTGACGGATTACCCGGCAGAGATCAAGGCCTTCTACATGCGGGCCAACGACGACGGCAAGACCGTGGCCGCCATGGACGTGCTCGTTCCGGGCATTGGCGAGTTGATTGGTGGAAGCCAGCGGGAGGAGCGTTTGGACATGTTGCAGAAGAAGTGCGCCGATTTCGACATCCCGGAAGACCACGTGTGGTGGTACCTCGACACCCGCCGCTTCGGAACTGCGCCGCATGCCGGCTTTGGCATGGGTTTTGAAAGGTTGGTCATGTTCGCCACCGGCATGACGAACATCCGCGACGTGATCCCCTTCCCAAGGACACCCCAGAACGCGGAGTTCTGAATGGTTCGCAGCGGCGTCACCGCGTGAAACTCCAGTATGCTCAAGCAAAGCCTCCAACACAAGCTCCAGCAGAAGCTGAGTCCCCAGCAGATTCAGCTGATGAAGCTGTTGCAGGTTCCGACGCTGGAATTGGAGGCGCGCATCAAGGAGGAGCTGGAGGCCAACCCCGCGTTGGAAGAAGGGCGTGAGGAGCGGGATGAATTCGATCAGGCTGACGGGCTCGATGACGACCGCGGGGAGGTCCGGGACGATTTCGACTTTGACGCCTACCTCGACGACCCCACACCGAGCTACCGGTATTCGGTCAACAACCACCGTGAGGAGGAAGACCGTGACCTGCCCTTCGGCGCAGGAGAAACGTTCGCCGAGCGGTTGACTGCCCAGATTGGGTTGCGGCCCGTGACCGACCGTCAGCGCTTGCTGGCCTCGTTTCTGATTGGCAATCTGGACGAAGCGGGGTACCTCCGGCGGGACCTCTATTCCATCAGCTCGGACCTCGCTTTCGGGCAGGGCATCGAGGTGGAGGAGGAAGAGCTGGAGTCCGTATTGCACATCGTACACGATTTGGACCCGGCCGGGGTGGGGGCCCGAGACCTTCAGGAATGTCTGCTCTTGCAGGTGGACCGCAAGCTCGAGTCAGCCCCGGAGGATGTGCCGCTTCGGCTGGCGCGCCGGATGTTGGCCGAGCAGTTCGATGCCTTCACCAAGAAACACTATGACAAGTTGATCTCCCGGCTGGAAGTCGAGGAGGAGGCACTGAAAGAGGCCGTTGAAGAGGTGACGCGACTCAACCCGAAACCGGGCAACAGCGGGTCGGACGCATCCCGCGTCATCCAAGCGGTCGTGCCGGATTTCCAGGTGACCGTGGAAGACGATGAACTCCGCCTTCAGATCAACGGCAGAAACGCCCCGGAGCTCCGAGTTTCCAACGAATATCGGGAGATGATGGCCGGCTATGCTGCGGCGAAGAAGCACGACAAGGCGCAAAAGGAAGCGATCACGTTCGTCAAGCGGAAAGTCGATGCGGCCAAGTGGTTCATCGACGCCATCAAACAGCGGCGCAACACCTTGCGGCTCACCATGGAGGCCATTCTCCAGCACCAGCAGGCGTACTTCCTGACGGGCGACGAGACCCAGCTGAAGCCCATGATCCTCAAGGACATCGCGGACATCATCGGGATGGACATCAGCACCGTGTCGCGGGTGGCCAATTCCAAGTATGTCCAAACCCCATACGGCACCTTCCTGCTGAAGACGTTGTTCAGCGAATCCCTCACCACGGAAAGTGGGGAAGAGGTGTCCACCCGTGAGGTCAAGAAGATTTTGGAGGAAGCCGTCGGCGAGGAGGACAAGCGCAAGCCGCTGAGTGACGAGAAGCTGATGAAGGTGCTTCAGGAGAAAGGCTACAAAATCGCCCGACGGACTGTCGCGAAATACCGCGAGCAGCTCGGCATTTCTGTGGCCCGCCTGAGAAAGGAGCTGTGATGCGCGTCCTGGCCCTCCTCGTTTCGTACGTTCTGCACCCCCTGTGGACCCCGCTGCTCGTCCTTGGATGGCTGTGGTGGTTGGACCCTTGGCTCCGCCTGCAACCGGCGGTCATGCTCTACGTCGGCTCCGTATTTCTGATCAATGCGCTGGCGCCGGCGGTGTCCATCTACATGCTGCACAAGCGGGGTGTCTTGGGCGACTTGGAGGTCAGTGAGCGGACAGAACGGCAGTGGCCTTTCCTGATCGTCCTCTTCTACCAGACACTCGGTCTGTTTGCCTTGACCCGACAGGGGGTGTACCTCCCGTCAGAGGTCCTTGGATTGGTGGTGGCCATGATGGCGTCCCTCGTACTGGCATTGCTGGTCAACCGCCGGTTCAAAATGAGCATGCACTTGCTGGCCAACGGTGGGGCATTTGGCGCCATCTGGGCCTTCAATCGGTTGCACGGCCTCGGGTTGGAGGCTTGGCTTCCCCTGGGATTTCTTAGTGCAGGCCTGGTGGGTTGGTCCCGAATGAAACTCGGCGTGCACACACCGGCCGAGCTGGCCGTGGGGTTCCTGGTGGGGTTCACGCTGATGCGCGCGGTGGTCGAATCGGGGTGGCCCCTGTGATTCAGCCCTCCTTGGACTGAATCTGCTGTTGCCAGCGCCAAGCGTCGGCCAGGCTCGTTTTCAGGTCGCGGCGGGTGGACCAACCCAGCATGCGTTTGGCTTTGGAGGGGTCAGCATGGATGGCGGTGATATCGCCTGGACGACGGGCCCCCATCTTGTGCGGAACGCGCAGTCCGGTGGCCTCCTCAAATGCGTGAATCACGTCCAATACGCTCGACCCCTGCCCGGTCCCGAGGTTGAATGTGTCGATGGCGCCGGGGTGCGCTTCCAACCACTGAAGGGCGGCCACGTGCGCTTCGGCCAGGTCGCAGACGTGGAGGTAATCGCGTATGCACGTGCCATCGGGCGTGGGGTAATCGTCTCCGAAGACGGTCAACGGTGGCCGCAATCCCGCGACCGATTGCGTCAGGTAGGGAACGAGGTTGGTCGGGGTGCCGAGGGGCAATTCGCCAATGTGGGCGGACGGATGGGCCCCGATCGGATTGAAGTAGCGCAGCACGGCCACGCCTAAGTTGCCTTCCGCAGCCGCATGGCTGTCGTGGAGAAGGCGCTCGCAAGCCTGCTTGGTGTAGCCATAGGGAGAGGCTGCCGGTAGGGTAGGGGCCGTTTCGTCCACCGGCGAGGGCTCGGCCTCACCGTACACCGTGCAGGAGCTGCTGAACACCACGTTGGATACGCCTTGGGCGCGCAATTGGGCGAGCAGCCGTGCGGTTCCGCCGATGTTGTTGTCGAAGTACCGCTCGGGGTCGCGGGTGCTGTCCCCCACGGATTTGTCGGCGGCGAAATGGATGGCGCCCGCAAACGGGGCATGAAACACTGGAGCCATGGCTTCGGCATTGCCGCAATCTACCGTCCAGAGTTCCACCTCGATTCCCGTGATCTTCTCCACACCGGTGCGCACCGATTCTCGGCTGTTCCGGAGGTCGTCCACCAGGACCGGGGTATAGCCGGATTCGTGCAGGGCAACTGCAGTGTGCGATCCGATGAAGCCCGCTCCTCCCGTGACGAGAATGCGCGGTCTTGGGGAGTTCTGGGCCATGCCCAAATATCGGTAACCTTTTCCCGCAACGGCGCGTATGTACCCCATCGGAAAACGATTCCAGCCGTTCAACATGCCCTCCGCGCACTACAACCTCGACTACCTCCAGCAGGTGTTCCAAGGCAATGATGCCATGGTCCACCGTATTCTGGATTCGTTTGAGGAGCAAGTGCCTGCGTATTTCGCAGAAATGGACAAGCGGTGGCATGAAGGCCGATGGCAGGACATTCATCCTCTCGCTCACAAAGCGAAAAGCAGCATCGGCATGCTGGGCATGACGGTGCTTTTGGAGCACGTTGTGCACATCGAGAGGGTCTCCCGAACTGCAGCCGATCCGGACGACATGCGCGATCGATTGGACCAGGCTCGAACCCTGTTGGACCTCGCTCTCGATGCCATGCGCCGAGATCGGGCGGGCCAAGCAGGTGGCGGCGCTGGAATGGAAGGTCTGTCTCCGCTGACATCCGAGTCGCGCCGAATCCGGAGGCGGCTTCGCCGGGCGTGATGGCCCCATTGCGCATCGGATTAGAGGCCGGCGCTGGCCTCTATCTTGTGCGGCGTGTCCGCCAAGGTGCCACCAAACTTGTTGAATGCCGCCATGGCCCATGGTCTTACTGCCCGGGAGGTGGAACGCCAATGGTTGCGGTTGCAAGGAACCCCGAATCACTGTCGGCCCGACGCGCCGTGCACCTTGGGCTCTGGTATCTTGAGGCTTCAAGCGTCGGAATTGGACCACTGGGCTCAGCGAGGTGCAGGATTGTCTCCGGACGACGTGATGCGCTTCATTCCTGCCAGTGGCGCTGCCACCCGCATGTTCGAGGCGCTCTTGGCCAAGGATCCCGACTCCATGGCCCAAATGGAAGCGCGCTGGGCTGAGTTCCCCTTTCAGGACGATGCAGAGGCGAGTGGCCCTTGCGAGACCGTCGCGCAGAAGTGGTCGGCCCTCATGGAGCGTTTGGCGCTCCAGCATCAGCCCAAGGGAGCCATCCCGTTTCATCGGGAGGCCCACGGGGTGGAGACGGCTTTTGAGGCGCAGCTCGGAGAATGGGCTGAAACCCTTGGAACGGGTGTGGCGCCCCTGCATTTCACCCTTCCTGCGCTCGGGTTTGATGAGGTCTGGGCCACCACGTCGGCGGCAGCCGCGCTGCGTGGGGTGGACTGCACGGCCTCGGTGCAAAATCCCATGACGGACACGCTGGCCTTGGACGAGCGCGGAAGGCCCTTCATGATGGCGAAAGGCCCATTGTTTCGCCCCGGAGGCCACGGAGCGCTGTTGCACAACCTACAAGCTTTGGCGGAGGCCCACCCCGGCCGGCTCATCTCGATCAAAAACATCGACAACGTGAGGCCACGTGCCGCATGGCCGTCCGTATTGCCTTGGCGGCGGGCCCTGCTCGGGCTCACGAAGACCGTCGTCGAGGCGCGGAATGGCGCTTTGGAGGCACTCGAGGCAGGGGATGCCACACCAGCCAGGCAGTGGTTGGAGCGGTGGCCTGGTCGACAGCGGGACGCGCTGCCTGAGGGTCTGAACGAGTTGCGCACCGCACTGGATCGGCCCCTGGTCGTGGCGGGCATGGTGCGGAACGAGGGAGAACCTGGAGGCGGTCCGTTCTGGGTCCGCGATGACGAAGGCGTGCTGCGCGCCCAGATTGTGGAGTCGTCCGAAATGGACGGCCGCGATGCCGATGTCCGAAGGGCATTGGCCAACGCCACCCACTTCAACCCGGTGGACCTGGTTTGTGGCCTGTGCGATGCATCCGGTCGGACTTACGATTTGACACAGTATGTGGACGGCAGCCGCGACTTTCTGGTGTCCAGGAGTCACCAGGGCCGCCCTTTGCGGGGTCTCGAGCATCCTGGGCTTTGGAACGGTGGCATGGGCCGTTGGAATACCGTATTTGTTGAGGTGGATTCCGCCACATTTGCACCGGTCAAAACGGTGTTCGACTTGCTCCGTCCGGCGCACCGCGCCACCTGAGGCCCCAGCACAAAAAAGGGCCGCCCCTCGAGAGGGACGGCCCAGATGTTGTCTTGAAGGGGTGCATCAGCCCTTCAGGATGCGCTTGGAGGCGACCGTACGTCCGCTCAAGAGGCGAACCGTGTAGAGGCCGGGGCGCAGGTTGGACAAGTTGTTGAACCGAATTGGAGCGTTCTGCTTGCCGCCAGTGAGGCTGATGGCCTCCACGGGCATGCCTTGGTGGTCGAGGAGCTGGAGCAGGGCACCGTCGGCGACCGTGCCGCGGACCGTGATGCTGAGGCGTTCATCGAAAGGCACCGGGTAGGCGCCGAGCTCAATGCGATTGCGGCCATCGTCATCGCTGCTTTGCACATCGCTTGCGGTCGCGGCGTCGAGGCCTGCAGCCATGGCGATGTTGTACGCTGAAGCTTGACCGTCGATGAACAGGCGACCGAAGTCATTGGAACCAGCGGCGAGAACAGCGATGCGGGCGCCGGTCGGAATGACCATCTTCAGCATCACGCTTTGTCCCTTGCGCACGGCACCCTTGTCGAGCTCGAGGAGCAATTCACCGTCGCTGACATTTTCGCTCGTGAACGTGCCACCGCAGATCACGTCGCCGTGGGTGTAGCCAAGGGCGTACTCGTATTCAAAACCAGGTTCCACGAAGGGGGTGGCCACCTTGATCTCCGTCACGCGACCGCGTTCACAACTCTGGAACGTTTGGATGACGGTCTCGCCTTCAAAGTTGAGCACACCGGTGCTCATGCGCTGGGCAGACTCACAGTCGCCCTGCACGCTCAGGTCGAGGCCAGCAGCCACCCGGGCGTGTGCATTGGAGGCCGAACCATCGGTACCGAGGTTGTTGACCGTTCGGCCCGTGTTGGCTTCGCCCATATCGCTGGAGGCACCGCGGAAGTGAGCGGCGAACTTGATGTTCTTGCCTTCGGGCGTGCCATTCACATGAACGTCACCGATAAATTGGGCGGCATCATCGGTTCCCGGCAGGATGCACTCGGCGTTGCCTAAGGTCTTGATCATGATCGTGAAATCATCGCCTTTGAGAGAAGGAATCGCGAGGTTGTCGAGATAGAAGCTCCTCCCGTTGAAATTGTCGGCCGTGAAGGTCTTCATGGCGCGGGTGTTGAATTGCTCGTCCTTGATGTGGACGTCGACGCTTCCGCCGTTGAATTCTACCGCAGCGACCACCTCAAGTGCGGCAATGGTGCCCTTGGAGCAAGCGCGGTAGCTTTGGGTCAGAATGCCTTGCATGAAGACGGCCGTGTTGATCTGGTCCTGTTCTACTTTGCACTGGATGTCATCCTGGGGTGCAGCAGCGAAGGACACATTGGAAAAGAGGAGGCTGAGAACGGCGAGAGAGAGAAAAGAGGTGCGAATCATGATGAGGTTGATTGTGGGTTCGCCCCCTTTACGCCGCCCTGTCCCGTGTGGTTTCGATTTGGGAGAAAAAAATGTGGCGATGGCACTGGGGGGCCAGTGAAATCGGGTGTTTTGGAAAGGTGAAAAATCAGGCGTTGAGCCCGAGGACCACGGATTTCGCCCCGCTTGGGACCTCCTCTGCATCGTGGTTGGAGGCCACCACCAAAGTCCGGTCGTGGCGGTGGTCCGCGATGAGGCTGCGGTACCAATCCCGTCCCTTGGCATCGAGGTGGGACGTGGGTTCGTCCAGGAAGAGGGCCGCTGAAGGCGTGGCAAATGCCAAGGTCAGCGCAAGTCGCTGGCGCATGCCCGAGCTCAGTTGGCCCACACGCCGGTGCTCATTGCCTTCCAGCATGGCGATGGACACCATGTCCTGCAAGGTCAAGTCCTCGGAGGGGAGGCGACAGGTCCGGTGAAAGGCGAGGTGTTCTTCAACGGTGAAGTCGTGGATCAGGGACTGGTCCGGTGCGCAGTAGCTGATGTGGCCGGGCAGAAGTTCCCGGGACAGCCCCTCGTCCCCCATGGACCAGCTGAGCTCTCCCTCACTTGCTCCGTCGAAACCACACAGGATGCGCAACAGGCTGCTTTTCCCACTGCCGTTCGCTCCGAGCAGGGCCAATGTGCCGCCGCCGGCGACGGAACAGCTCATCCCCCTCCAGATCCAGGCTCGGCCGTGGCGTTTGCCCAAGGCGTGGGCGCTGATGGAGAGGGTGGCTTTCGACATTCAAAAGGGGCCGCGCACAATGCCTTTGTCCGAGGCGCGGATGAAGTCGAGGATGGTGCCCTTCGCATCGCTGATCGGAAGCTCGATTTCGGCCACTTTCAGGGCTTTCGACATGTTGCCCCCTGTGACGTAAAGGGTCCGGTAGATGTCTTCGACCGCCCGCACGAATTCATCCGGGAACCCCCGGCGCCGCAACCCGATGGCATTGACGCCGATGTAACTGAGGGGCTCTCGGGCCACCTTGACAAAGGGGGGGACGTTTTTTCGGACGAGAGAGCCTCCCGCCACGAAGGCGTGCTGTCCGATGCGCACGAACTGTTGGACGGCAACCACCCCCTCGATGATGACCCAGTCTTCGATCGTCACGTGACCGGCAATGCTGGCACAATTGGCCAGAACGCAGTGGTCCCCCACCACTGCATCGTGTGCAATGTGGGTGTAGGCCATCAGGAGACAATGGGACCCGACGCGGGTGGTCATGCGATCTGTGGTGCCGCGGTTGATTGTACAGCACTCCCGGATGGTCGTGTGGTCCCCGATGACGGCGGTGGTGTTCTCCCCCGCGTACTTCAAGTCCTGCGGCATGCCCGCGATGACGGCTCCGGGAAAGATGCGGCAGTGGGCGCCGATTCGGGCGCCATCCAAGACCGTCACATTGGGCCCAATCCAGGTGCCGGGACCAATCTCGACATCCGCTTGGATGGTGGAAAACGGACTGATGGTCACCCCTTCGCCCACCTTGGCGTCAGGGTGGACGACGGCCATGGGCGAGATGCCTTCGGAAGGAAAGGGCGTGCTCATGCGGATTCGGTGGATGGGATGCGGTCCTGGATGATTTGCGCGAGCATTTCAGCTTGGGAGACCAGCTTGCTTCCCACGAACGCCTTTCCCGTCATGTGCACGAGGCCACGGCGAATCGGGCTGGCCAATTGCAGCTGGAAGAGAACGGTGTCACCGGGAATCACCTTCTGCTTGAAGCGCACATTGTCGATCTTCATGAAGTAGGTGGACCATTGTTCCGGATTCTCCACGCCACTCAAGGCGAAAATGCCCCCGACTTGTGCCATGGCCTCAATCTGCAGTACGCCCGGCATGACCGGGTTGTTGGGGAAGTGGCCCTGGAAGAATGGCTCGTTCATGGTGACGTTCTTCAATCCAAGGATGCCTGTGTCCCAGCGGCGGATGATTTTGTCGACCAGCAGGAACGGGTAGCGGTGGGGGAGCAGCCGCTCGATGTCGAGGATGTCGAACAGCGGCGCTTCCGTGGGGTCGTATTGGGGGATGTCGTTCTGGGCTTCACGCAGGCGCTTGAGTTGGCGGGCGAAGGCCACATTGCCGGCGTGACCTGGACGGGCCGCCAGAATGTGGCCTTTGATGAAGCAGCCCGTGAGGGCCAGGTCTCCCACGATGTCGAGGAGCTTGTGGCGTGCGGGCTCGTTCTCAAACTGAAGCGCGGTGTTGTTCAGTACACCGATTTTGCCCGGCTCTACCCGCAGCTCCTCCTTGCCGGCGAGGTCGGCGATGGATTGGAGTTCGGCCGCATCGTAAGTCCGCTCGGCGAGGACAATGGCGTTGTCGAGGTCTCCTCCCTTGATCAGTCCTTGCTCCAGCAGGGATTTCACTTCTTTGAGGAAGACAAACGTCCGGCAGCGGCTGATGTCCGGGACGAATTGTCCAAGGTGGTACATGCTGGCGTGCTGCGTTCCGAGAATGGGGCTGTGGTAATCCACCATGACCGTGATGCGGAACTCTTGGTCCACAGGGGGAACCGCCAGCATTTCCACGCCTTCTCCGTCGTGGTGGGTGAGGGTCTCGGTGAGTTCCAGGAATTTCCGGTCTGCCTCCAGCTCGACGACGCCCACCTGTTCGATGTGGGCCACGAAGGGCCAGCTGCTTCCATCTAGGATGGGCACCTCCGGACCGCTCAGTTCGATCAAGGCATTGTCGATGCCACATCCGTAGAGTGCAGCCAGCAAATGTTCGGTGGTGTAGATCCGCACCCCCCCTTTCTCCAGGGTCGTCCCGCGACGTGTTTCCACGACCAGATCGCAGTCCGCCGGCACCTTGGGGGCGTCGGTGAGATCGGTTCTCTGAAAAACGTACCCATGGCCTGGATCGGCGGGGTGCACCGTCAGGGTGCAGGCCTCACCTGTGTGCAGGCCAATGCCGTCCAGGGTGAAGCTCGATCCAAGGGTGTGCTGTTTGTCGCTCCGGATGGAGGCCAGGGGAAAGGCAGTGTTCGACGTTGACATGTCTCAGGAGTTCGTTGCGGAGGCGCCGCGTGGAGGGCGCTGTTGGAATTCGCGGACCAGGCGGCGCAAGGCCAATTGGGTTTTTCGGTGGTCTTCGATGGGCTTGGCCGGATTGCCCTGAAGGGTCAGTCCCGACCGCTTGATGCTCGCTGTGATGCCGCTTTTGGCAGCCACTTTCGTTCCGTCCGCGATGTGGATGTGTCCATTGATGCCCACCTGGCCTCCAATCATGCAATTGGCGCCAATGGTGGTCGAGCCGGCCACGCCGGTTTGAGCGGCGATGACGGTGTGGTCTCCGATGCGCACATTGTGGGCGATCTGGATGAGGTTGTCCAATTTCACGCCTTCGCCAAGTACGGTGGAGCCCAATGTGGCCCGGTCGATGGTGGTTCCAGATCCAATTTCACAGGCGTCACCCAGGACGACATTGCCCAGCTGGGGCACTTTTTCATACCCGGAGGTGGTGGGGGCAAAGCCAAACCCATCCGCTCCAATGACCGCGCTGGGTTGAAGGATGCATCTTTTGCCAAGTACGCATTGGCTGGCCACGATGCTGCGCATGCCCAAGGTGGAGGATGCTCCGATTCTCGCCTCCGGTCCAACGAGAACGCCGGCTTGCAGGGTGCAGCCGGATTCAATGATCGCCTTGGCCTCCACAACGCAGAGGGGGCCGATTTGGACCTGTTCTCCAATTTCCGCGTCTTCGTGCACCACGGCAGATGGATGAATGCGGGTGGGAGCGCCTTCAGGCTCGGCGTGCACATCGGCGGCAAACGTCTGCATCAGTTTTGCCATGGCGGCATACGGATTCTTGACCCGAATGAGGGCGGTGGTCTCAGGGATGGCCCTAGCCAGGGTAAGGTCTTCCGACACGAGCACAGCAGATGCGGACGTCGTGTATAGGTGGGGCTCATAGGCCGGATTGGCGAGGAAAGTCAGCTGTCCTTGGCCGGCCTCCTCAATGCCTGCAAATCCATCCAGACACCCTTCATCGGGACCTTCAATCCGGCCTTCTAACAATGCCGCTACCTCACGGATGTGCACCTCCATGCAGCGAATTTAGTCCATGCACCGGGGCTCAGACCATCTTCTCTGCCAAGCGAACGGCCTCGTCGAATGCTTCGAAGGGCATTGGTTGGTCCGTCACGGGTTGGCCAAGGTCTTGGAGCAACACCATCTGAACGGTCTGCTCCTCGTTTTTCTTGTCCTGGAGTGCCCATGGCCAAAGGGTTTCCGCATCGGGTGGAATGACCGGGCACGGCAGGTGCTTCGCTATCCAGCGCGCAGCTTGTGCCATCGTCCCGTTCGGGTCGCCGAACTTCAATGTGCTCGCCGCCAAGGCCACCCGCATGCCCCAAGCGACGGCTTCCCCATGGAGCAGGTCTCGCTCTTCTTGCATGGCCCAGGATTCCACAGCATGACCAGCCGTGTGTCCGAAATTCAGCTGTTTGCGCAACCCATTTTTCTCAGTGACATCCTGCGCCACGATGCGCGACTTGATGGTGACCGATTGCAATATGGTCTCCCCCACCTTGTCCAGGTCGAGTCCATCTCCGTCGGTCATCCAATGTGTCAACTGCGCACCATCCAGTGGGGTGGAGGACGTCAGAAGCAGGTGTTTCACGTGTTCTGCCAATCCAGAGCGGGTCTCTCGTTTCGGAAGCGTGCGAAGGAAAGGGGGGTGAAGACTGACACCGGAGGGCGTCTGAAAGGTGCCCACGCGGTTCTTGGCCCCTTGAAGGTTGATGCCGGTTTTGCCACCGATGGCGGCGTCCACCATGGCCAACAAAGACGTCGGGATCAGCCAGAAATCGATGCCCCGTAGATAGGTGCTCGCAACAAATCCCGTGAGGTCGGTGACCGTCCCTCCGCCCAGACCGACCAGGGCACTTGTTCGGTCAAAGCCCACCGAGTCCAGATGACTCCAGAGGGCATGTGCGTGTTCCAAGGTCTTGATGGCCTCGCCAGTATCCGATAAGCACAGGAAGTCGGTGTGGGGTGGCAGGAGAGGTTGAATCAGGGGGAGGCAATCCCGCTCGGTGTTGCGGTCCATGACCACTGCAAGTCGGGTGGGACGGGTCTGATCAATCCATTGAAGAAACCGATGCAATTGGGCGTCGAGGGAAAGGCTGTGCATGAGGTGCAAATCTCCAAAAACAAACAAGCGGACCGAAATCCGCTTGCGAGGTGGTGCTACCAGGATTCGAACCGGGGACACATGGATTTTCAATCCATTGCTCTACCAACTGAGCTATAGCACCAAAAAGTTGGGCGGTGAAGATACTTCAAACTTGACAATCGCTGCGAATGGCGCTCACAAATCTCGAAGGGTCCCTACTTGAGAAACGGGACATTGTTGGGGTACGCTGGTTTTGACCGAATCATGTAAATAAGTAATGAAAGGTTATTTGAGTAGACAAAATCATGCAATTCATATAATAATTGACTTCCCAGTTTGTCAGCGTTGCAGGGAATTCTATCAGCTTATTATAATTTCAAGTCTCTTCTCAAGGAGAACTTAAACCGCGTTAACCAAATCGCTTGACATGATGTCCAAGTCCATCAACTTGATCGTTGCACTGTTTTGCTGCTTCGGAACTGTTTTTTCACAGCAACAAGTCGCTGTCAATTCCGCTCCTGCCCCTGAAGGCTACGGCGTGGAAGTCGAAGTCGTCTCCGAAAACATCGGTATTCTCGCCGGTGCCCTCGGTGTGACGGACCTCACTGGCTACAGCTGCAAGCGTGTTTATGTCACCATGGTGAACAGTGGCGACTTCTTGTCGTCCGTTTCAGGTGATGCTACGAACCCCACGTTTTTAAACACGTCCACTTCCTTCTACCATGCGGTGTTGGGCGGTGCCACGCCGAATGGCATCAACAGCCTGTTGTTCGGGGTCTACCCGGATCTGGTGTATGACAGCTGGGTAACGATTGGTTTGGAGGGCGTCCCGAATGCCTTGGCCGGTGAGGCCGATGTGGCCACGGTGCAGTCCACCGAGAACCCCTGGACCACGGTATTCGAACCGGGAGGCGGTTTGCCGGGTGGCAACATCGCCATCGACGACGGTGTCGGCGGTGCTTGGTATGCCTTGAATGGTGACGCCAACGGTGTAGCTGGAGACGACCTCCGCGTGTTGGCTGGTCAGTTCACCACGGACGGTGATCTCGGCGGCCAACTGTACATCCAGGTCTTCATTAATGGTGATGGTTCGAACGAATTCCGCGACACCTTCTACTTCGGTGACGGTGCTCCGACCCCGGGATGTACGGACGACACGGCTTGTAACTATGACGACACGGCCTCCGAGGACGACGGTTCTTGCGAGTACCC
>NHFP02000003.1 GCA_002172485.2 Crocinitomicaceae bacterium TMED114 | reverse complement strand
GGTTGCCAACGCGGCATCCGTCACCGTCTTGGCCTGCCGCTCCGCGGTCAGCGCACCAAGAATAACTCCCGCACCCGGAAGGGCAAGCGGAAGACGGTGGCCAACAAGAAAAAGTAATTCCCTGTCCCTGACCCGGGACGCTGAATCGATTAACTCCCTACTACGATGGCCAAAGCCACCAAAAAGAACAAGAAGAAGGTCAAAGTGGATGCCATGGGCCAAGCCCACATTCACGCCTCCTTCAACAACATCATCATCTCGCTCACCAATGCCACCGGTCAGGTTATTTCCTGGTCGAGCTCTGGCAAGATGGGCTTCCGCGGTTCCAAGAAGAACACGCCTTATGCCGCCCAGTGCGCCGCTGAGGATTGCGGAAAAGAGGCCATGGAATTTGGCCTGAAGAAGGTGAAGGTATTTGTGAAAGGTCCCGGAAGCGGTCGCGAGAGCGCCATCCGCACCCTGCACAATTTGGGCATCGAAGTGACCGAGATCGTGGACATCACCCCGATGCCACACAACGGTTGCCGTCCTCCGAAGCACCGTCGCGTCTGATCCCGGAACCCAACGAAACAAGCAAGACCACATGGCACGTTACCGCGGACCCAAGTCCAAGATTACCCGTCGCTTCAAGGAAGCCATCTTCGGCCCGGACAAGGCACTCGAGCGCCGTCCCTACGGCCCCGGCCAGCACGGCCCCAACCGCCGCCGTAAGAAGGAGTCCGAGTACTCTGTCCAGCTCGCTGAAAAGCAGAAGGCCAAGTACACCTATGGCATCCTCGAGCGTCAGTTCCGGAACATGTTTGAGCGCGCTCAAGCCAAGCCCGGCATCACGGGTGAGGTGCTGCTCCAGTTCTGTGAGCTTCGCCTCGACAACATCGTCTTCCGCCTGAACCTCAGCCCGACCCGCCGCGGTGCTCGCCAGTTGGTGAGCCACCGTCACATTACGGTCAACGGCAAGGTGGTGAACATTCCGTCCTACCGAGTGCGTCCTGGGGATGTCGTGGGTGTTCGCGAGAAGTCCAAGTCCCTCGAGGTTGTTACCGGCGCCATTGCGTCTGGCGGACAGCGTCACGAGTGGCTCGATTGGGATGGCAATGCACTGGCAGGTACGGTGATCGCCGTTCCTTCACGGGAGCAAATCCCAGAAAACATCAAGGAGTCTCTCATTGTCGAGCTCTACAGTAAGTAATTCATAACCGAAACCAACGATATGGCGATTCTCGATTTTCAGCAGCCTGACAAGGTCATCATGCTCGACAGCGATGACTTCAACGGTCGGTTCGAATTCCGTCCGCTGGAGCCTGGCTTCGGTGTGACCATCGGCAACGCGCTGCGGCGCATCCTGCTCTCCAGCTTGGAGGGCTATGCCATCACCAACCTTCGCATTGAAGGCGTGGAGCACGAGTTCAGCACCATCAAGGGTGTGGTGGAAGATGTGACCGAAATGGTCCTCAACCTCAAGCAAGTGCGATTCAAGCGTCAGATTGAAGACGTGGACCACGAGGTGGTCAACGTGGTCATCGGCGGCCAGGACACCTTCACCGCGGGTGACATCGGCAAGTTCACGAGCGCTTTCCAAGTGATGAACCCGGACCACGTGATCTGCAACCTCGACAACGGTGTGCAGCTCAACATCGAGCTGCGCATTCAGAAAGGCCGTGGATACGTTCCGGCCGGCGAGAACAAGCACGAAGACGCGCCGGTGGACACGATTTTCATCGACTCCATCTTCACGCCGATCCGGAATGTGAAGTACGACATCGAGAACTACCGTGTGGAGCAAAAGACCGACTACGAGAAGCTCAACCTCGAGCTTCAGTGTGACGGGTCGATTGCTCCGAAGGACGCGCTCCAAGAGGCTGCCCGCATCTTGATTGAGCACTTCATGCTCTTCAGCGAGGAGCGCATCACGCTCGACTTTGTGGAGAAGAATGAGGCCGAGGAACTCGACGAGAGCTCGTTGCACATGCGCCACCTCCTCAAGACCAAGTTGGTCGATATGGACCTTAGTGTGCGTGCCCTCAACTGCCTGAAGGCCGCCGACATCGATTCGCTCGGTGATCTGGTCGCCTACAATAAGAACGACTTGTTGAAGTTCCGCAACTTCGGCAAGAAGAGCCTGACCGAGCTCGAGGACCTCGTGGAAAGCAAGGGCCTGCAATTCGGCATGAACGTCAGCAAGTACAAGTTGGACTCGGAGTAATCCGGGTGATAAACGTCCGTCATCATGAGACACGGAAAGAAATTCAACCATCTCGGCCGCAAGACCGCTCATCGCAAAGCGATGCTGGCGAACATGGCTTGCAGCCTGATTGAGCACAAGCGCATCACGACCACCGTGGCCAAGGCCAAGGCCCTCCGCGGATATGTCGAGCCGATTGTGAACCGCTCCAAGGAGGACAGCACCCACAGCCGCCGCGTTTGTTTCCGCTACTTGCGGGACAAGAACGCCGTATCCGAGCTCTTCACCGAGGTCGGGCCGAAGGTGTCTTCCCGTGAGGGAGGGTACACCCGCATCATTCGTGTGGGCAATCGCCTGGGCGACAACGCGGACATGTGCATGATCGAGCTTGTGGACTTCAACGAGCTCTACGGAAACGAGTCCAAGTCCAAGCGCAAGCGCAGCCGCCGTTCCCGCCGTGGAGGTGGTGCCGCCGCCGCCGCTCCGGCCGCTGAGGCCGCGGCGGAAGTCGTGGAGGAAGTGGTCGAGGCTCCGGCCGCTGAGGCTGCTGCTGAAGAGGCTCCTGCCGCTGAGGAAGCTCCGGCTGCTGAGGAGGCTCCGGCCGCTGAGGAGGCTCCGGCCGCTGAGGCTGCTGCTGAGGAGGCTCCGGCCGCTGAGGCTGCTGCTGAAGAGGCTCCTGCCGCTGAGGAAGCTCCGGCCGCTGAGGCTGCTGCTGAGGAGGCTCCGGCCGCTGAGGCTGCTGCTGAGGAGGCTCCGGCAGAAGATTCCAAGCCTGCTGACGACGCTTCCGAGGAAGAGAAGCCCGCTGAGTAATACAGCGCCCAACATCGATTTGAAAAGGGAGGCCACAGTGCCTCCCTTTTTCATGCTCGTTCGGCTCAACAGCCGTTTGTGCCCCTGTTCAAAGTCCGTGACAAGACGCACTTTGCAAGGTGTGTGTGGCGGGATAGCGGGCTCTATCTTCGCGGCGCCATGACGCAGCACGATTCACCCGAGGCCCGCAAAGCGGTCCTTCTGCTCGAAGACGGCACCCGTTTCGAAGGCCAAGCCATCGGAGCCGTCGGTACGACCACCGGAGAGGTGGCATTCAACACAGGGATGTACGGCTATCAGGAGATTTTCACCGACCCCAGTTACAAGGGGCAGGTGCTCGTGATGGCGACAGCGCACATCGGGAACTACGGCGTTCACGCCGAAGAGAACGAGAGCGTCCAGACCCAGATCGCAGGCCTCGTTGTTCGCAATTTCAGTGAAGTCGCGAGCCGCATCGGGGAGGTGGAACCGCTGGCGGATCGCTTAGAGCGGGACGGCATTGTGGGCATTGCCGACATCGACACCCGCGGTCTCATCCAACACATCCGGGACTGTGGCGCCATGAATGCGCTGATCAGCAGCGACGGCACCGAGGAGTCGGAATTGTTGGCCCGCCTCAAGGCCACGCCGTCCATGGAGGGNCTGGAGCTGTCCAGCCAGGTCACACGTTCGGAAGCTGAGGATGCCGGAGACCCGGAGTCCGACATCCGCATCGCCCTCCTCGACTTGGGCAACAAGCAGAACATCACCCGCTGTCTCACCGAGCGCGGTGCATTCGTTCGTCAGTTTCCTATGGGCACCGGTCTGGAGGAAATGAAGGCATGGAACCCCGACGGATGGATGATTTCCAATGGCCCTGGGGACCCTTCGGCCATGACGGACACCATTGCGCTGGTCAAGGGCATCATCGCGCTGGGACAGCCTGTTTTCGGCATCTGCCTCGGGCACCAGGTCATCGCTCTGAGCCAAGGTCTCTCGACGAAGAAGATGTTCCAAGGCCACCGCGGAGTGAACCACCCCGTCAAAAACCTGGCCACAGGCAAGTGCGAGATCACCTCGCAGAACCACGGTTTCGTGGTGAGCCGCGAATCCCTAGAGGGCGTGGAGCATGTCTCCGTGACCCACGAGCACCTCAACGACAACACCGTGGCGGGAATCCGGCTGGAGAACCAACCGGTCTTCTCCGTGCAATACCACCCTGAGGCCAGTGCTGGCCCGCACGACAGCCGGTACCTCTTCGATCAATTCATTCAGCAAATCCAACAGCACCAACCTGCCTGATCATGCAATACATCGATCACATTTACGCCCGTGAAATCCTNGATTCCCGGGGCAATCCGACCGTCGAGGTCGAAGTCGTCACCGGAGAAGGTGTCTTGGGCCGCGCCGCGGTCCCTTCCGGAGCGAGCACTGGAGTTCACGAGGCTGTGGAGCTCCGCGATGGTCAGAACGACCGCTACCTCGGAAAAGGAGTGCTGCGCGCCGTCGAGAACGTGAACACCACGATCGCCGAAGAGCTCGTCGGCATGGACATTTTCGATCAAGTGGGCATTGACCACTACCTGATCGACCTCGACGGAAGTGACAACAAAGGCAACCTGGGGGCCAATGCCCTTCTGGGCGTGAGCCTCGCCGTGGCCAAAGCCGCCGCAGGCTCCCTCGGTCAGCCGCTGTATCGTTACATCGGGGGGGTCAACGCCAACCTGATGCCGGTTCCGATGATGAACATCATCAATGGCGGCTCCCACGCGGACAATGCCATCGACATCCAGGAGTTCATGATCATGCCGGTCGGCGCGGACACGTTCGCCGAGGGACTGCGAATGGGCGCTGAGGTGTTCCATCACCTCAAGAAGGTGCTGTCCAGCAAGGGGCTGAGCACCAACGTAGGGGACGAGGGCGGATTTGCCCCCAACCTCAACTCCAACGAAGAGGCGCTCGATACCATCCTGATGGCCATCGAGAAGGCCGGCTACAAGCCGGACGAGGACTTCCAGCTCGCCCTCGATGCGGCCAGCAGCGAGTTCTACGACAAGGAGAAGGGCCTGTACATCTTGTCCGGTGTGGGCAAGCAGATGGACGGTGCGGCCTGGGTCGACTACTGGAAAGAGCTGCGCGGCAAGTACCCGATCATCAGCATTGAGGACGGTTGTGACGAGGACGACTGGGCCTCATGGAAGCTCATGACGGATGCACTCGGTGACAACACCCAGCTGGTCGGTGATGACCTCTTTGTGACCAACGTGGAGCGCCTGAGCCGCGGCATTGAAGAGGGTGTGGCCAACTCCATCCTCATCAAGGTGAACCAAATTGGGACATTGACGGAGACCATCGAAGCCGTTCAGCTGGCCAACCGTTGTGGTTACACCAGCGTCATGAGCCACCGCAGCGGTGAGACCGAAGACACCACCATTGCGGATCTCGCCGTCGCCCTCAGCACCGGCCAAATCAAGACGGGAAGCGCTTCCCGCAGCGATCGGATTGCCAAGTACAATCAGCTGCTCCGCATCGAGGAGGAGTTGGGCGATACAGCGTACTACCCTGGTCCGCACTTTGCTTAATCCATCCCGCGAAGGGAACAAAAAAGGGAGCCCGCAAGAGCTCCCTTTTTTGGTTGGTTTTGAGGTGAAACGAAGAGGGTCAGTTCTCCGAGCTGGGGGTGCGGACGATGAGGAATTCCGTCCGGCGGTTCTCCTGGTGTTTGGCTTCTGAGCAGGGAACACCATTGCTGCACTCGTTGCGCAGCTCCTCTTCTCCGACGCCGACAGGGTGGACTTGGTTGGCATCCACGCCGAGGTTGAGGAGGTAGCGGGCAGCGCTGTTTGCGCGTCGCTCGCTGAGTTTTTGATTGTAGCTGTCTGTGCCCCGGGCATCACAGTGCGAACGCAGCTCGACTTCGATGCCAGGACGGTTCTGAAGGAACTCGGCCACAAGCGACAAGGCTGGCTTGGCTTCATCCCGAAGGCGGTAGCTGTCGTAGTCCCACCGGATTTCGGGCAGCTCGAACCGGTCGCCTGCCCGAATGGAGCTGGCAAATTCGTCGTTGTCCAATTCGCTGGTGGGAACCAAGACAATGTCGACTTGCACCTGCCGCACCAGCGGATCCGTAGGGGTCTTGATTTCGAGGTTCCGTGCGAAATAGGTGTCCATCAAAGCCTCTGCTCGGAAGGTCCGGCCATGGGTGAGATTCAAGGAGAATTCGCCGTTCACATCCGAGTTCAAGGCGACAGCACTGCCGTCTTGAGCGTCCAACAGGTTGATGGTGGCATTCGGGATGGGTGCACCCGTGATGCTGTCTACAACCAATCCTTCCACGAGCAGCGGGCGATCGACGATGTTGAACTTGAACAGGCGGTCGTAGCCGTAGCGGTCTGAGGACACGAGGCCACTCTTGCCATCGGCGTTGAAGGTCAGGGAGAAGTCGTCGCTTTGGCTGTTCAATGGGTAGTCCAGGTGGATGGGGATACCCCAAGCGCCTGTGGAGTCCCGCACCGTGAACAGCACGTCGAGTCCACCATAGGTGATGTGTGCATCGGAGGCGAAGAACAAGGTGTCGTTGCCCTTGAGTGACGGGAAGACATCATCGCCAACGCTATTGACCATGGGGCCCATATTGACCGGCGGGAATTCCCAGGTCGTGCCGTTTCGTCGGATGTACCAAATGTCCATACCGCCTTGTCCCCCCGGCATGTCGCTCGAGAAATACAGGCGGGTTCCATCCGGGCTCCAGGCTGGGTGCGCGAACATGTTGGAGCCCTCACTCAGACCGATTTCCACCACGCGCTCCCAGGATTCGAGACCCTTTCTCGCGTAGTACAGCGTCGTGTTGTTGACATCGCTGTCATCGGTCAGCAAACGGTTGGCCTTGTCGCCTTTGTGGCTGCTTCGCGTGAAGACAACGATGCTGCCGTCCGGAGAGGGAGCGGCCATGCCATCGTGGTAAGGGCCATTGATGCCTGGAACCAATTGAGGCGTGCCGCCTTTGACGGGCATTTGATACACGTCAGTGAAGCTCAAATCGGTGTAGGGATCCCGGGTGCCAGGTCGTTCCACCGCTCCGGTGAAGTAGATGGTGTTGCCGTCGCGCAGGGGAGCGAAGGCAGAGCGAATACCGGGCGTTTCAATCGGATTCAGCACGAAAGCCGTGGAGTCGCGCCGCTCGTCCTGGGCGAGGACCGCGCTTTGGCGGAGGGCTGCTGCGCGCTCATTGCTCGGGTCCCGTTGACTGACCGCATTCAAGATGCGCTCCGCCTGGGCGTATTCGCCTTGCTTGAAGAGGACCGCCGCATAGGCGATGCGGTCTTCATCGGTGGCGTCGGGCAGGGCGACCAGGACCGAATAAGCCATGGCGGCCTCGGCGTGTTCGTTGACAGTGGCATGGGCTCCGGCGAGCATGCGGTAGGCTTCCGGTTCCGGAATGCGCTGGACGGCCTTGCCAAAGTGGTGGATGGCGTCCTGGTAGCGGAGCTCATCAAATGCGGCTTGTCCCTCTTCGAGGTGCAGTCGGGCACAACCAGACAGCATGCCGATGGCCAGCACTGTGCCGACCATGGGGAGGATGGAGATACGGTTCAACATGCCGACTTAGAAGTAACGGGGTGAACGCTTGGCGGTGATGCCTTGACCGAAGTCAAAGCCGATCAAGACCTCGTTGGAACCCGCCGAGAAGTCGCGGATTTCGCTCAGCGTGAAGTCTCGGGCAAAACCGATGCGGAGCTCCGGAGTCACCTGAATTTCCATCATGCTCACGATGGCATCCCCTGTTCTCCATCCGGCGCCGAGCCAGATTTTCTCAGCGAACAAGGCGTGAAGGTTGAGGTCCACTTGCGGGTGTTCCGTCTCCACCATCTTGACGAGGAAGCTTGGTTTGAGCATCACGCCATCGGACACTTTCATCACCACACCAGCTGTGGTAAGGAGGTGGGGAACGGCCGTTTGTGCGGTCGGGCCCAGTGCGGTGAGTGTCGGAATGGCCACACCCAGGTAGAAACGCTGCAAATGATAGTAGGCTCCGAAACCAAATTTGGCCGCTTGCGTGATTTGCTGGTTCTCGCTGTAGTTGGGATCACCCGGATCGGACAATTCAGCAGCAAACAAATCGGCACGGGTGTTGCCAAGTCCACCGCGCAGTCCGAAGGCCAGTCGGCCAGCACCCAGCCGCATGCGGTAGGCGAAGTTGACCGAGACGTCGGTTTGCGTCGTGAGCCCGATTTGATCGTGGATCATGAGGACGCCCATGCCCATGCTGTTGTTTCGCAGCGCACCGTCCACAGCAAGGACACTGGTGGTGGGGGCGCCATCAAACTGATTCCACTGGCTGCGGTGCAGCAGGGAAGAGGAGGTGTACGGGTGAGAACCCGCGTAGCCTGGATTGATCAGGAGACCATTGAACAGGTACTGGCTGATCATCACATCCTGCTGAGCTTGCAGGGTGCCACCCGTCGCCAGGGCGAGGGCGAGCCAGATGGAATGGAGCGCACGCATCCGTTTGGGGTTGAAGGAGAACGTCATCATTGGTCTTTCCGGATGTCGACGTAACTGCCTTCTTCACGCGTCGCATTGACGCGGAAGAGAATGAAGTAAGTGCCGTCTACGAGCAGTTCGCCTCCGCTGTCCCGGCCATCCCAATCGTTGAGGTACAGGCCGCCGGGTTCACTTTCGAAGACCTTGGTGCCCCATCGGTTGAAGACCATGAAGCTGACAAAGTCCTCATCGGTGTTCCAATCGCAGGGGGGATAGGGGGCGCCGTTGTTTTCAAGGCCAAGGTTGCCAATGACATAGCGGTCGTTGTATCCATTGCCGCCCGGGCTGAAGGCGTTGGGCAGCACCAACGCAGGCTCTTCGACCACAATGACTTGCTCGAGTTCTGTCTTGTTGTCGCAGTGGTCGGTCAGCACCCAGGTGCGGAGGACTGTGAAGTCATTGTCTCCATTCGTTGCGAGCACGGAATCCGAGTAGGTGACCACGATTTCGTCGTCGGTCGCGCAATTGTCGGATGCGCCGAACGGAAGGTCGTTGTCTGCAGTGAGGGAAGCCGGCACCGCGTATTCGGGGACTTCAAAGGCGCAGTAATAGGGCTCGTCCTGGAAAATGGCGAAGGAAATGGTCGGGCCTTCCGTATCCACCACGGTGATGGTGTGTACGAAGACGGTCTCATTGCCATCGCAATCCGTGAACGTGTAGGTGTCGATGAGCGTGTACTCGCACGGGCTCTCTTCGAGTCCCTCCGTTACCCGCTCGGCGGTCATTTCCCAGCCGTTGCAGTCGTCGGAGACGTCGAAGTCTTCCGAAAGCAGCAAGTCGGGATTGTTGCCGCACTGAATGGTGGTGTCCGCCGGAAGGGAAGCGGCCTCAATGACCGGTCCGGTGGTGTCTTCTACGTTGAAGGTGCTGTTCGCACTGACCGTGTTGCCGCACCCATCCGAACCGGTGAAGGTCATGATGAGCGTGTACGTTCCAGGGCAGGCCGTGGGAACGGTGTCCACCACGCAATCCAGCGACGTGGACCCGCAATCGTCGAAGACAAGCACATCGAAGTCCGCACACACGGGGTGGACATCGAGACAGTCGTACGTCGCGTCCTCGGGAAGGGTGGACTCATCGAACGTGGGGGCGATGGTGTCCACGATGGTGATCGCTTGGGACACGGACGTCAGGTTGCCGCAGTCGTCGCTGAAGGTGAACGTACGGGTCACCAACTGAGCCGCCGTGCACAAGGAGTCCGTCGACAGGGAATCTGTGCTGACCGTGAGGCTCACCTCACTGCAGCCCTCCGTGGCGGTGGGCACTTCTTCCGGCAACGCGTCGCCGCACTGAAGCACCGTGTCGGCCGGAATGCTCGCCGCATCGACCACGGGCGCCGTGGTGTCTTCGAAGTCGACCACTTGCTCGTAAGGCGTGCTGTTGCCGCAGGCATCCGTGGCCATGAATTGTCGCACCACGGTGTACGCACCAGTGCAGGCACCTTGGGTCACCACGGAGTCCAGTTCCGCGACCATGACCATGCTGTCGCAGTTGTCTCCAAAGACAGGCAGGTTGGTCGGCAGGGCATCGCCGCATTCCAGCTGGAGGCTGTCCAGTCCCAGTTCGAGCTCCGGGGCGACGGTGTCGACCACGGTGACGATTTGCTCAGCTTCAGCCGTGTTGCCACAAGCGTCGGTGGCGAGAAAGGTGCGGGTTACCGACCAGGCTTGGGGGCAGTCGCCCGCCACGCTGTCCACGCTCAACAATTCCACCGTGACAGGAAGGCTGCAAGCATCGGTGGCTTCTGCCATGTCGGAAGGGAGTGTTTCGTCACACAGGATGGTCAAGTTGGCCGGCACCATCGTGAATTCAGGGGCGACCTCGTCGATCACCTGGATGGTCTGTTGGGCGGTCGCGCTGTTGCCGCAAGCATCGGTCGCCGTGAACGTGCGAACGACAGTCAACGTTCCCGGGCAATCCACTTGAGTGGTATCCACGGCCGAGGCCAAAACCACCATCGAACAGGCATCCTCGATGGTGGGGACATCCAAAGGCAGGGCTTCACCACAGGACAGGGTGAGGTCAGCAGGCACATTGCTCAGAACAGGTGCGACCGTATCGATCACATCGATGGTCTGGGTGGTGGAGCTGATGTTGCCGCAAAAGTCCACCGCTTGGAAGGTCCGCTCGAACCGCTCGATCACCGGGCAGGCATCGACCGTTCCTCCTTCTGTAGGGTCCACTTCAGTCAGGGTGACCCAGACGCTGTCCACTCCAGCACAATCGTCTTGGGCTGTGGCGAGGTCGGTCGGGAGTCCAATGCCACAGGGAATCTCCATGTCCGCAGGAACAAACGTCCAGGTCGGGCCGGAGTTGTCTTCTCGCTGGAGTTCCTGCGTGGCCGTTGTGGCATTGCCGCAACCATCCGTGAGGGTGAAGGTGCGCGTCAGAACCGTGGATCCGGGGCATTCGCCTTCGGATTCAGACTCGGTCCAAGTGAGTTCCGAGTTGCTGCAGTCGTCGCTTCCGACGGGGAGGTTGTTGCCCTCCACAGCAGGCCAGTCTGTACCACAGTCGATGGTGACCGGCCCCGGGAAGTAAATGAATTCCGGCGCCGTCGTGTCGGTGACTTCAATGGTTTGCGTGTGGCTCGCAGCATTGCCGGCGAGGTCCACAACCGTGGTCGTGATGGCCATACTGAATTGGCCTTCACAAGCCCCTTCCGTGATCACGGTGTCCACAGTTGGGTTCCCGAGGTCATCCGTACAGTTGTCGATGGCCACCGGCACTGGAATGTCGTACGTCGGCCAAGCCGCGCAATCCAGTGTCGTGTCGGCGGGCAGCTCAACCCACTCCGGCGCCGTGTCGTCCACCACCGTCAAGGTGGCGGTCTGCACGGTGCTGTTGCCGCACAAATCGGTCGCGATGTAGGTCACAGTGAGGGAGAATTCGGAGGGGAATGCGCCCACGGGCTCTCCTTCTTCCGCAGTCCAGACAATGTCTTCAGATGGCGTGCAATTGTCGGTAAAGCTGGGGGTCGTAGGGACGTAGTCGTCAAAATCTTCGCACGCCAGGGTCTCGTCCATCACACTGAACACAGGCCCTGTGGTGTCGATGAGCGTCACCACTTGGAAGGTGTCCGTGGCGTTGCCACAAGCGTCGGTCAGGCGCCACGTGCGTGTCAGCACCTGGTTGCAAGGCTCGCCCTCCACCACGTCGGACAGGACCTCCAAGCTGAGGGGGGAGTCGCAATCGTCCGAGACCACAAAGGCAGAGAGGTCTGCCGTATCCGGAAGCGACGTGCAGTCCGCAGCTTCAAGCGGGGGCAATTCGACAAACGTCGGGGCCTCCAGATCGTGGCGCTCCACGGTGTGGATTTGGATGTCATGTCCACAATCGGACCATGCCATGGCAATCCGTTCGCGGCCTTCGACCACCGGGCAGCTTGCGCTTTGATCTTGTGCGTTGGTGAGGTCGGCGTTGATGTCGCCGGTTCCCACGATGTCGGCACCGGACATGGTGCCGCGGTACCAGAACCATCCGCTGACACCGAAGTTGGTGTTGCGGTTGTTGGCACCATTGTCGCCCAATTGGAAACCGAACAGGCGGGAGAATGGCATGTGATCGAGGTAGAGCATGTCTCCCTCGTAAGCCCCAAGGCCCTCGAGGCGGCTCAACGTGTCCACCACTTCGTAGTAGGTCCAGTCCGGGAAAGCGCCAGTTCCCAACTCGTCTTTAGCGAGGCGTCCTTGGGATGTCCAGCTGTCATAATCCTGACCGTATTGCAAGAACACGTCGAGGAGGAATTGCTGGGTTGGATCTTCGTCATTGGCCACTACCCCGCTGAATCGGGCAGTTCCATTGGCAAACACTTCCATGCTGACCCCGGCGTCGGTGGGATGGAAATACTCACTCGCGCCCAACCCCATGTCTTCGAAACCGCCGAGCCAGAGCGCCCAGTCGGCGCCAATGCCTTCAGCCGTTTCCACGGTGTAGAGGGTGCTGGACGTGTAGTCCAATTCCACGGTGGGCATCTGACTGACAGGGCTGGACGCACATCCGGTGGCTTCTCCCACTTCGAAAGGAGGGAAATCCGATGTGCAGTCCAGGTCCACGTTGTCTTGGATCGACGTGAAAGCGGGGAGGCACGTGGAATCACATGCTGGTCGCAAATACGTCTGAGACTGGGCAATACAGCTCCAAATCAGGAGCACGCCGATGAAAAGGAGTCGTGCAGGCATGACACGTGACAAATGGGTACCAGGGGTTGACACCAGAAAGGTGTCAACAACCAGAGTGCGAACGTAGCGAAAGTGTACCATATAACGTTTTCAGCATGATTTCGGTCAAACACTGAAAACAGACGACTGGCGGCGAGAACAAATATACAAACAAATGAAATAAATCGACAAGCATTTTTTTCATTCGTCGAGGAGATTGGACAATCGGCCCCTCCTATCACCCCATTCGTCCGGCCGTCACCCGATCATCCAAGCAGGTGGTGCAAGCCGATTCCACCGGCCACACTCACGTTCAATGAGCCGGTCTTTCCCCGCATGTCGATTCGGGCGTGCACGTCGCACATGGCCCAGCTTTGGGTGGAGATGCCGTGTTCTTCATCACCGAGCACCAAACAGGCGGCATCTGATGGGGTGCATTCGACCAAGGGGCGCTTCCCCTTTTCGCTGAGTCCAATGCGTTCGAGGCCGCATTGTCCGAGGTAGTGCAACGCCTTGGGGATGTCGGGGACCCGAGCCACAGGGAGCCGAAGCAGCGCGCCACTGCTGGTTTTGACAGCATCCTCATTGACTGGGGCAGCATGGTGGTCTTGCAGGACGAGCCCTGTGGCGCCGAAGCATTCCGCAGAGCGCGCAATGGCGCCAAGGTTGCCCACGTCGGTCACCCCATCCAACACGACGAGGAAGAGGCGTTCGCCGGATTCGAAGCCCTGCTGGACCAATTCTTCGATGGGCGTGAACGTGATGGGGGAGGCAAAGGCGACAATGCCCTGGTGGTTCTTCTTGGTGATGCGGTCCAGCCGGTCCTTGGGCACACGTTGCACCGGGATCCGACGTGCGCGCAACATGCTGAGCAGGCGACGGGTCCGGTCATCCTTGCTGTCTCGTTGAATCAAAACGCGGGCCAAATCCAGTCCCTCATGGAGGGCCTCGATCACGGGGTGCCAACCGATAATCCGGTCGTCTGTCTTTTTGGTCTTGTGCCTCATCGTTTTCTCACTTTGCCGCGACGCCAGCTGGACACCATGGCCTCCCAGGGGCTTCTGAATCCGGGATAACGTTCCAACTCAAACGCATTGAAGTCATCCCCCCGATCCACGGCAGTGAACCGGAAAACCAACGCATTGACATCTCCTTCTTCGCCGTAGATCCACGTTTCACCAGCCCGGTCCCGGCGCACCCGGTCCGCATGGCCAAACACGACGTAGACCATGCCTCGGTCTGTGGACCAACCCTCTTTCAGGCTGCTGAAATGGACATTGGCGTCTCGGACCCGACCGTAATACGTGGCGATCAAGCGTCTGGCAGACTGCGGGCCCTCGGTGAGGCCCAGCCAGAATTCATCGAGGGCGAGTTTCGGGTCCCGCGCGTCGCGCATGGCCTTGTATTCAGAGCGGGTGGCAATGAAGCGGGTGGCCCGAATCAGCTCGTCGACATCCCGCATGACGGGGAAGTGCGCGCGACGGACGGCTGCAATCCATGGCCGGCTTTCGCCTTCTACTACCCAGCGGTGGGTGCCAGTTTCGGCGGACCATTCTACCAGTCCCCATCCCGACCAGTCGCCTTCAGGGAGCATCGCGGCATCCTGTTCGGTCAGCCGGCGTGGGGCCTGTCGTTGGGTGAATTCGGGAAAGGTGAGTGGTGCGCGGTTGCGGTCGAGGAATGGAGCGGAAGGGAAGGAATCCACCGGGTACAGGTGGGCGCGCTCGAGCTGGAGGTTGAGCCGGTCTGCGGGGACCAGCCATCCCCCTCGGGCGCCGGCGGGCAGGGTGTGTTCCCAGGCGGGGTCCCCCGTGTCGAGGTTGACGGCGAGTTGGCGAACAGGTGCGTCCTGCGACCATCCGTCGAAGAGGGTCACCCCGGTGACATTGGACTCCCTGTGGCGGTCCCGAATGGTGTGGACGATGCGGTACCGGCCAACGGACATGGGGAAAGTGATCCGCTCAATTAGGTCGGTACGCTCCGGGTCGGCGTCTTCCTTCCATTGAAAGCTGTGCAGTACGGTAGGCGGGCGCTCGACCTCTCCCTGGTTTGGCCACTCCACCGGTTCAACGACCAGTTCGATGTCCAAGGAGAAGCCAAATGGCGTGTTGCCCCCGGAGCGCAGGTGCAGGGGCTCGAAAGCGGGCATCCGAACGTACAAGGCGGCTGAATCCGCACGGTGTCGGTGCCAGGTCAGTTGGGGGTGGTGGGGAAGGGATTCCCAGAGGTAAGGCTTGGATGCCTTCGATCCCAGTTGCTCCGGTCCGGAACACCCGCTCCACACGGCGCCACAGAGGCACAAGGTCAGCCACAGAATGCCGGAGAACGTGAAGGAGAATCGCTGCCTCAAGATTGGGGCAAGTTCGGGGAGGAATCCGGGATGTCCTCGCCCGTGCTGTCTGCCTCGGGTTCCGGCAGTGGGAGGGGAGACGCGTCGGATTCCACAGCCGCTTCCACGGCGCTGAGATCGGCAGACAGCGGGGTCTCCATGCTCCCCAGTTTCCGAAGTTTCTCTGCTTGGCTGACCAGATTTCCGGGGCCCCTGAACAGCTTCTGCATGGCCGATTCGTGCGAGGATTGGGCTTGGTCGAGCCGGTCGCCCACTTTCTGGATATCGCTGAGGAATCCGTTGAACTTCTTGAGCAGCTTTTGGCCGCGGTCGGCGATGGCCTCGGCATTGCGGCGCTGGCTTTCCTGTTTCCACAAGAAACTGATCAGCCGCAGGGTGGCGAGGAGGGTGGAGGTGGTCACGGGAACCACTTTCTTGCCCGCTGCCATTTGGTACAACGCATTCTGCCGGTCGAAGTCGATGCTCAGTGCCGGTTCCACCGGGATGTACATCAGGACAAAATCGGGGGAGGTCCCGTAGAGGTTCTGGTATCCCTTGTCGCCGAGTTCGCGCACGTGGCGTTCCATGCTGCCATAGTGGGCTTTCATTGCGGTGGTCCGGTCGTCCTTGTCTTCCGCTGCCGTCCAGTTGGCATAGGCGGTCAGGGACACTTTGGAGTCGATGACCACCAACCGATCGTCGGGCAGGCGAACGAGGAAGTCCGGGCGCAGCAATTGGCCGTCGTCATTGCGGCCAGTGTCCTGGACTTCATAATGGACGTCCTTTTCAAGGCCGGCATTCTGGAGGAGGGTCTCCAGCTGCAATTCACCCCAGTCGCCCTGTACTTTCGAGTTGCCGGTCAACGCTTCGGTCAGGTTGTGGGCCTCTTCGGTCATCCGCTGGTTCAATTCGAACAGCTGCTTGAGCTTCTCCGACAGTTCGCCTTGCTGCTTGCGCTCTTCGCCGTAGGCGTCCTGAACCTGTTTCCCGAATTGGTCCAATCGGTCTTTGAACGGCTTCAGGAGGGCGTCGAGTTCAGCCTTGTTGGCCTTCTTCAGCCGGTCCGTTCCTGCGTCGAGCAATTCGGAGGAAAGGACCTTGAAGCGGTCCAAGAGGGCCTTTTCCTCGTCTTCCCGGCCTTCCTCCAGTGCCTGCATTTGTTGTTGCGCGGACGCCAACTCTGTTTCGAGTCGGGCCACATCTGCCCGCAAGGAGCCGCTGCGTTCCTTCTCCTCGTCGAGGGCAGTGCGCAGGTCCGTTTCACGCCTTTCGGCGTCAGTACGGTCTTCTTTCCAGCGGGATTCCCACCGTTCTATCTCCGCTTTGAGCGGGGCGGAATCGGTGCCGTCCAGTCCGGGTGAATTTCCCTGTTTCCTCAGCAAACGAAGGAGGAGGAAGACGGTCAGCACACAGAAAAGGGCGAAGAAGACGAGAATCAGAATGTCCATGGAAGACGCAAGTTGGGAAGGGTGAACGTAACCTATTTGAGTTCCGTGCCGTAATGCGACCTGTGTCTTTCATCCCACATCACATCTCCATGAAGCACTTCAACCTCTGGGCCACCGCCCTCCTCATCAGCATCGGCCTCAGCAGCTGTGCATTGTCTTACCCCTACTGTGACGCATACAGCGGGGTCGATTTCGAAACGACCGAGCAGTCTGTGGACGCGGTCGAGGCCGACGTCTGCCCTTGATTCACACGAACCCAATCCGAATTTCCTGACGGAGGTCCGGGTGAAGGGACAGGGCCACCGGACAGCTGAGCGCTTCTTCCCGAAGCCAATCGCGGTCCGCATCGGTTCCCCCTTCCAACGATACAGTGAGCTCGACTTCCACGCGTGCAATGCGCCGGGGATTCGGGCTCATTTTCTTTTCCGTCGAGGCCTCCATGCTCTGGATGGTCAAGTTGCGGGAAGCGGCCCGCAGCCCGAGGATGGTCATGATGCAGCTGGCCAGGCCGACAGCTACGAGGTCGGTTGGAGAGAAGGCTTCGCCAAGGCCGCCATTGTCCGTCGGGGCATCGGTCAGCAAAGTTTGGCGGTTGCCCTGGTGAACCGCTTGGGTCCTCAGGGGTTCAGGATAGGTCAAGGCGTACTTCATCGTGCGCTAATTTCGCAAGAGTTCATGGTCTCACTCCGTCGCTTTTTTTCCGCCGCAGTCCGATGTCTCGGATGCCTGTGCATCGGCATGCTCGCTGAAGCTCCGATCCAGGCGCAGGTGGAGGACGATGCGCCCGAAACCATTTTCACCCACCGGGTCGAAGGCGGGCTGTCTTTGCACACCCGCGGCATGGGCGCGCATCTTGAGCTCGGTGCCTACCGGGGGGTCGGAAAAGTCAACACCTGGTCGCTCGAGGTGGTCAGCATGAAGCACCCCAAGGAGGTGCGCAGCTTCAATCCCGTCTACGATCAGGGCAAGAGCTATGTCTTCGGAAAGGTCAATTCGGCCTACATCGCCCGGCTCGGGTGGGGCAAACGGACCGTGAGCACGCCCAAGCTCCGAAACGGGGCCGTCGCCATCGGCTGGAAGTACGCTTTCGGTCCTGCAGTGGCATTCACCAAGCCGGTCTACCTTGAAATCGGCTACCCGGACATCCCATATCGCTACGTCTTGACCGAGCGGTATGACCCCAGCATTCACGGAACGGACGACATCTACGGGCGGGCAGGCGCCCTGAACGGCATTCTCGAACTTCGGCCCACGCCGGGTGCATTCTTGCGGGTCGTTGCCGATTTCGAATACAGCGGAGAGCGCGAAGTGCTCCGCACGGCCTCCGTCGGCCTGCAGTTCGATGCCTTCGTGACCCCCATCGAGATCATGGCGCCGGAGTTCGACCAGAACGACCGGTTGTTCCTGACCTTGTTCGTCCATTGGAGTTTTGGACGCCAGCAATTCAAGACATGACGCACGCCACCCCCCAAGGTCCCCAAGGAGAAGCGCCCCGCAAGCGCACCAAGCCGCCGTGGCTCAAGGTCAAGTTGCCCACCGGCGAAGCCTACCGAAAGGTTCGCGGCCTCGTGAGCGAGCACAAGCTTCACACCATCTGCGAGAGTGGAAACTGTCCCAACATGGGCGAGTGCTGGGGAGAAGGCACCGCGACCTTCATGATCCTCGGCAACGTCTGCACGCGGTCCTGTGGCTTCTGCAACGTGTCCACCGGCCGGCCGGAAGAGGTCGATCCCTTCGAGCCGGGTCGGGTGGCCAACAGCGTCAAGCTGATGGAGGTCAAACACGCCGTGATCACGTCGGTCGACCGCGATGACCTGCCCGATGGCGGCGCCGAAATCTGGGCGCAGACGGTGCGGGCCATTCGCCACCAAAGCCCGGGCACCACGCTGGAAACCTTGATTCCGGACTTCGCGGGCAAATGGGAGAACCTCCAGAAGGTCATCAGCGTGGCACCAGAAGTGGTGAGCCACAACCTCGAAACTGTGCGGCGTTTGACCAAGCAAGTGCGCATCCAAGCGAAGTATGACCGCAGCCTTGAGGTTTTGATGCGCCTGCGTCGGGCGGGCATCCGGACCAAGAGCGGTGTGATGCTGGGCTTGGGAGAAACCGTGCAGGAAGTCCGCGAAACCATGGAGGATTTGCGCTCGGTGGATTGCCAGGTGCTGACCTTGGGCCAATACCTCCAGCCGACACCCAAGCACCTGCCGGTGGCCGAGTTCGTTCACCCCGATACGTTTGAGATGCTCCGCGAGGAGGGACTGGCCATGGGCTTCATGTTCGTGGAGAGCGGTCCTTTGGTGCGGTCCAGTTATCACGCCGAGAAGCACGTCGTCTAAGGGCGGACAAGCGTATTTCATGCCCCTCGGGCGCACAGGTGATGCAAGCGAGCGAACCCATGCCGTCCGGCTGAGGTTCATTGATTAAATTCCGCCTCCCTACGGATTGGAGAACCACACACAATGAAGAAGACTGTCTTCCTTTTGGTCGCGATCGCCTGTGCCGGCGTCCTGGCCTTCCTTCAGCTTGACGTTCAGAACGAGGCGGCCTACGCCCCGCGTTCCGCTGATGTTGCCACCCAGGTGGCGGACGCCTCCGGCATGGAGGATATCCTCCTCGCCCTGCGCGGCGACGTCGAGACCGGTGAGATGAACCACGAAGGCCTGTTGGCCTTGGGCGAGCGCACCCGTCAGGTGGCTCAGGCCCAATCCGGCAACCGCTCCTCTGCCCAGTACTGGAATCCCATGGGGCCGGACAACGTGGGTGGACGTACGCGGTGCATCCTCGCCGTTAACGAGTTCCAGATCTGGACAGGCGGTGTGAGCGGCGGCCTTTGGCGTTCCTGGAACAAGGGAGACAACTGGGAACGGGTGTCGAGCTTCCCGTCTGCCATGGTGGCCAGCATCGCGATGGCCGGCAACGGAGACCTCTACGTCGGAACTGGTACGCAGTTCGACGGTGTGAGCGGTGTCGGCGGTTCCGGCTTCCGCGGCGACGGCATCTACCGGTCCACCGACATGGGCGAGACCTGGACGCGCCTTGAAGGCACTGACCCGGGCGCCTTCCAGGGCGGAGATTGGAGCGCCACAGACGCGCTCGTGGCCGACCCCAACGTCCCCTCCCGTGTGTGGTACGGTGGCATCCAGGGCATCGGCTACATCGAGAACGGGGAAATCACGGAGAACGTCATCAGTGGCATTGCCGGCACCACCGGTGTTCAAGACATCGAAATCGCGGTGGACGGAAGCTACATGCTGATCAGCACCACCAATGGCCGGGTGTACCGTTCGACCGACTTCGCTACGTCCGAGACGGTGTCCGGTTCCCCGAACGACCCCGCCATCACGCAAGGTTTCGGCCGCTGTCGTGTGGCCATCAGCCCGGACAATCCCAACAGTGCTTACGCTTTGCTCGCCACGTCCGGCAGCCAATTCGGCGGTGTGTTCCACAGTGCTGACGCTGGCCAGACCTGGGATGAGATTTGGCCGGCTGGTGTGGAAGGATATGACATTTGCCCGACCAACAACCAAGCCCGTTACGACCTCGCACTGGGCGTAAAGAAGGGCGACCCGGGCATGGCTTACGTGGGTGGCCAGGCCTTCTGGCGCTGTGGTCCATCCTACCAAGCAGAACAAGCCGCCTCCATGGGGGGTGGTGCCGGCAACCCGTTCTACGTTCACGCTGACGTGCACGAGGTGCTCTTCACCCCGGGTGGCACGATGTATGTCGCTACGGACGGTGGCATCTTCCGCAGCGAGGACGGCGGCACGACCTACACTCCGTGCAACCGTGGTCTGCAGATCACCCAATTTTACGGCATTGCTTACGGTCCGACCAGTGAGGCCATTGGAGGCGCGCAGGACAACGGAACGTCTCTGATTCCCGGGAACGGCACCTTTTTCAACGACATGGATGCCGCAGACGTGTTCGGGTGTGACGGGTTCGACTGCGCCCTGTCCCAAGCCACCGGCTTGCAAGAGGGCATTCCATTCATGGCGACGTCTCAAAATGGAGTTCTCGGCCGCGGATTCTATGTGACAGGTGCCCCCTTCACCCAAGGCGGTTCCTTCTACGACGAGTGCATCGTGGACATTCTCAATGACGAGGGAGAGATCGGCGGGTTCTACACCTGCATGAACCTCTACGAGGACTTCAACGACGAAAACAGTGGCATGACCGTGCCGTTGGTCAATCCGTTCGACCAGACCGTGGAAGACAGCACCTTCACCTTGGAGACGGCCAACTTGAACCGCCCGTTCGAATACACCTTGGAGGCGCCCCTTCGCTATTGGGACGTGCTCATTCGCCCGGAAATCGTGTCTGAGGACGGTCCGGTGGAGAACACCGAGTACCCCTGGTTGGACGACCAGGACCTGTCCATCTTGTACGATTGTGATGACGTCGAGGTCATCGAGGATGGAGACACTTCCCTCGTCACGGTGTGCGACACCACGTGGACCTACGCGGCCGACACCCTGTACGACGTTCACGAAGTGGTGGACGTCACCGACCCCTACACCAGCATGACCGTCATTGGTTTCAATGGAGGCAACGGTGTGTGGATGACCCGCAATGGCCTCAACTTCAACACCCAGCCGCGCTGGTTCTTCCTTGGCAACGCCCCTGGCGGTTCCGGTGCGAAGGCCATCGAGTTTGCCAAGGGCGATCACCCGGAAGCCGGCAACCACATCTTCGTGGCCGGTTGGGACGCCAAGCTCTACCGTTTCAGCGGCCTCAACTCCGTGTGGGAGCACGACGGTGAGTGTGACGTACCGGAAGGTGTGACCCGCACGCAAATCATGGCCACTGGCGCTGTGGTGACGGGAGTCGCCGTGGATCCCAACGATCCCAATCACGTCATTGCGACCGTGGGTGGTTATGGCACAGTCAGCGGCGGCAAGGTCCAGGAGACCTTCAACGCCCTCGATGACGACCCGAGCTGGAGCAACATCTGGTTCGCGAGCAACAACAATCTGAGCAAAATGCCGGTGTACGATGCCGTCATTGACCAGAGCGATGCCACGGGCAACACCATCCTCATCGGCACGGAGCATGGCATCTGGCAGACTGTCGATGGCGGGTCCACTTGGACTGTGGAGAACCTTGGCATGGTGGCCAATGCAGACGACATCGCCGCTCCAGTCTTCAGCATGGAGCAGCAGTGGCACATGCCGATGGAGTGGTCTGAAGTGACCAACAACGGTGCCATCTATGCCGGTACGCACGGCCGCGGCATTTTCCGCAGCGACGTCTACCTCGGCTCGGAAGAGCTCACCTTCGACGAATCCGTGGACCAGCGCAACCTGCTCGTCTTCCCGAATCCTGCCATGGGAGAGGACGTGACGGTGAAGCTGGGAGAAGGTTGGAGCCAGCCTGACCTGACCCTGTACGACATGAATGGCCGCCCTGTGCGGACCCTGAATCGCCAGGCGACAGCCAATGGCCAAGTTCGCTTGGCTGTGGGCAATCTCGCCTCAGGTGTCTACCTGATTACCGCCGTTGAAAACGGCCACAGCGAGACGGCGCGACTGATCGTCCGCTGATTTGTCCGTTCATTGGGCGCGAGCCCGGTGGGAGACCGCCGCTTTCCGAATGGGAGGCGGCGGTTTTCGTTTCAGGACCAGTGGTGGAGGTGGGCGCCGTCCTCGTCGAGAGTGACGTAGGTCTTGTGCTCAATCCAATCTCCGCAGTTGAGATAGCGCGCCTTGCGCCCTGCGGATTGGACAGCCAAGTCCAGGGGAAGGTGGCGGTGGCCGAAGATGAAGAAGTCGAAGGCCTCTTTGGACAATACGTCCTCGCAGTATTGGTGGAGCCATTCGCCCTCCGCTCCCCGGAACTGCGCTTCTTCTTCTGCACCGGCCGCGCGGCTGTCCCGGCTCAGCCTTGAGCCGATGCCGTAGGCGAGGTTGGGGTGGAGCCGCGCAAAGGCCCACTGGGCTGCTGGATTGCGAAACAGACGCTTCAACGCCTTGTATTTGCGGTCTCCGGGTCCGAGGCCATCTCCATGACCGACCAGACAGCGGTGTCCGGCGTGTTCGACGACCATCGGATCTGAGTGGACGGTGACACCGAGCTCATCGGCGAGGTACCCGCGCGTCCACATGTCGTGGTTGCCGAGGTGCCAGTGGACGTCCAGTCCTCCGTCCACGAGTTCCGCCACGCGGCCCAGCAGGCGGACGGCACCTTTGGGCACCACGTGCTTCCATTCGAACCAGAAGTCGAGGAGGTCGCCGACGAGGTGCAGGCCATCGCCCGTCGACCCCACTTCATCGACCCACTTCAGGAAGACGCGCTCCCTGTCCCGGGAATCGCCGGGATTGGGCGTTCCGAGATGAAGGTCTGAAGCAAAATGGAGGGCCACGGCGAGGAGGTCAGAGGAGCTTGTCGAGTTCTTGCTCGAGGCGGGCACCGCGGAGGTGGGTGGCGACCACCGTGCCATTGCCGTCGATGAGGATGGCGTGGGGAATGCTGCTGATGCCGTAGAGTTCGGTGACCACGCTGCCCCAACCCTTGAGATCGCTGATGTGGTTCGGCCATGCCAGGCCATCCTGTTCGATCGCCCGCTTCCACTTGGTCGCGTCGCGGTCCAGCGAAATGCTCATGACTTCGAAGCCGCGGTCCTTGTATTCTTCATAGGCTCGCACCACGTTCGGGTTTTCCCGACGGCAAGGTCCGCACCAGCTCGCCCAGAAATCCACCAATACCACCTTTCCCCGGAGGTCGGAGAGCGAGCGGGCTTGTCCATCGGGGTCCGCCAAGGCGATGTCCGGCATGGCCATGCCCGGCTGGATGAGTCCATTGCGGCGTTGCTGTACCCGAGGCTTGGGCTGTTGGTTGACCCGGCGGGACAGGTTGCGGTGCGCAGCGCTGTGGCCCAAGAGGGCTTTGGTGCTGTCCAACACCTGCTTGGCGAGGGCGCGGTCTGCTGAGAGGTCGAGGTACTCCACCGCCATCAGGCCCACCGGACTGGAGCGGTGTGCGCGAACGGTGGCACGCGCCAATTCCACCACCTGGTCCCGGCCCGCATCGTACTCCGCTTTGGCTGCATTGCGCACTTCGGCCGGCAGGCTTGAATTGGTCACGGTTCGCTTCCACTGAAGTAGGCTGTCATTCAGCACTGCAGAAGCGGAGACGAATTCGGCAAAGTCCTTGGACCACTTGTCGCCTGTCATCTGGATGTCTGTCGCCAGCCCTTTGTCCTCCGGCAGATCACCGCTGACTTGGATCCGGGACAAGCTGTCGGCGATGATGTAGAACAAGTTGTCGCCCACGTTGACCTGGTAGATGTCCAAGGCTTTGTCTGCGAACGCCGATGCATGGAATGCAAACCGTCCTCGGGGGTCAGCTTGGACGGTGTCGAAAGCCACATAGCCGTTGGGTCCGAGGTTGGACACCGTCACAGTGGCATTCTCTGCGCCTCCGATTTGGCCGCTCAGGGCATCGGTGGGAGAGGAGGAACAGCCGGCCCAGATCCAGGCCAATGCGAGCGAGAGGCTGAAGGAGAACGAATGGCGCATGGGTCAAATATCCGAGTTGGACTGGAACGCTTCAACCCGCTCCCGGATGGTACTCAACAGTCCGTCGAGGGCGACGGTGTCCCACCATTGGATGTGCAGGTTCAGGATCAGAATGGGCAGGTCAGCTGCTCCTGCCAGTGGCCGAATGCGTTCTGCGTCCTTTTCGGTCGTAATCAAGGCCTCCGGGAGCTGGTCCCGCTCATCGGGTGTGGCCAACGCTTGCCGCCATTCCTCCAAATGTTTGGGGGCGAATTCTTGGTGATCCGGGTATGCGAAGTGGCGAACCACGCTGCAGTGGCGGCTGAGGTGGGCTTCGAATTGGGCAGGCTGGGCAATGCCGGACACGGCCACGCAGCGCATGGGCCAACTGGCATAGCGTTTGGTGGCCATGGCCCGGAGTCCTTCAGGCCGCGAGCCCGAGTGGAGCAGGGGGGTGTCGGCAGCGAGCTTCAACCGGTGGCGCCACAGGCGAAGATCCCCTTTGGTCAGCGCTGTGGGGCAGCGGGTCAGGATGACGGCGTCGGCCTTGGTAATGCGTTCGGGCAGATCCCGCAGGCGTCCACGGGGGAGGAAGTGGTCCCGGTCCACCGGTTGGGTGGTGTCGACCAATGCGATGCCGATGGAAGGGATCAGCTTGCGGTGCTGGAGGCCATCGTCCATCAGGACGGCATCGGCCAGCCCGGCTTCCCGAATACGCTCCAATCCCTGAAGGCGGTCTTCACAGACGTAGACCGCGACACCGGGAAATTTGCGGGCGACTTCCAAAGGTTCGTCCCCGTATTCTTCCGGCTTGCCTTCCCGGTCCACCCGAAGAAATCCCTGCGTTTTGCGTCCGTACCCTCTGGACAGGATGGCCCATCGGGTGTCCTTGCTGCTGTCCATCAGCTTTTGCAGCAGCGCTTTGAGGTGTGGGGTTTTGCCGGTCCCGCCCACGGTGACATTGCCCAGCACTACAGTGGGTAGGGCGCCCTCCTGAGACGCGCGAAATCCGCGGTCAAAGGCCCAGTGGCGAATGCGGACTGCACGTCGAAACAGGGCGGCAGCAGGAGCCCACCACCACCGGTCCCGCAGGACATTTTCTGGCGCCGTTTGCAAGGGGCGCCGGCCTGTGGAAGAAGTGGTGTGCAAAGCCATGGGCGGCGAAATTGCCACAATGCCCGCGGAATCCGTCCTTCGCAATGCCCAATTTTGGTTCATGCCCCGCATTTCTGACATCGCAACCCTGCTCGAGGCCATCGCTCCGCCGGCCCTCCAAGAGGATTATGACAACAGTGGTCTCCTCGTGGGAGAGCCCGAAACGGAGGTCTCCGGCGTCCTGGTTTCACTCGACGTGACCGAGGCAGTGGTTGCTGAAGCCCTTGACAAAGGATGCAACCTGATCGTCTCCCACCACCCGTTGATTTTCCGCCCGATGAAGCGGTTGACCGGTCGGAATGAGGTGGAGCGCACCGTGATGGCGGCGCTTCGGGCTGGAATTGGCCTGTATGCCATCCACACCAATCTGGACAATGTGGCCCACGGCGTCAACGCGATGATGGCAGAGAAGTTGGGGCTCGATGATTTTGCCACGTTGCGTCCAGCGAAGTCCACCTTGTCCAAGGTGTTGACGTTCGTGCCGCACGACCATCTGGATGCGGTCCGGGAGGCCATGTTCGCCGCAGGTGCTGGTAGCTTGGGGGATTACGATGAATGCGGATTCGTGACGCAAGGCCAGGGAACCTTCCGGGCGCAGCCGGGTTCGGATCCCCATGTCGGGAGCGTAGGCCAACGCGAAGGTGTGGAAGAAGCGCGATTGGAAGTGGTGGTAGAACGCTGGAATGTCGGCCGCGTGGTGGCCGCCATGTTGGATGCCCACCCCTATGACCTCGTCGCCCACGATGTGGTCCACCTCGAAAATGACCATCCCACAGCTGGCAGCGGCGGCATTGGATCCTATGATGTCCCACTGGACTGGGCGGCGTTTGTGGATCGGCTGAAGACCGTGTTTGGCGCGCCCATGGTGCGCCACACGGCGCCGCCGGAAGGCCCCATTGCCAACGTAGCGCTCTGCGGCGGGACGGGCAGTTTCCTGCTTCCCGACGCGATTCGTTCGGGTGCGGATGTCTTCCTGTCTTCGGACTTCAAATACCATGAATTTTTCGGCACGGAAGGACAAATCACCATTGCGGACATCGGTCACGCGGAGGCCGAAGGGGGCATCTCGCAATGGCTTGTGGATCAATTGTCTGTCCTCAAAGTTGGATTCCCTAATTTCGCAGTCCTTTTGTCGGAAGTCCGCACCAACCCCATTCACGTATCCTGATGGCCAAGAAGACCAAAGCCACAAGCGCAGAGGAGAAACTCCGGGCGCTCTATGACCTCCAGTTGATTGACAGCCGCATCGATCGCTTGCGCGTTGTACGCGGAGAATTGCCACTGGAAGTCGAAGACCTTGAGGACGAATTGGCCGGCTTGGCCGCTCGTCTCGAGCGCCTCAACGAAGAGGCCGCCAGCATCAAGCAGAAAATCCAAGAGCGCAAGGAGTCCATCATCGATTCAGGCGCCATGATCAAGCGCTTCGAGGAGCAGCAAAACAGCGTGCGCAACAACCGAGAATTCGAGTCCCTCAACAAGGAAATCGAATACCAGAGCTTGGAAATCCAGCTCAGCGAGAAGCGCATCAAAGAGGCCGAGGCCCAGCTCGAGCAGAAGTCCGAGTCCATCACGGAGGTCAAGACCAAGCACGACAACCGCGCTGAGGATCTGAAGGCCAAGCAGACGGAGCTGGACGAAATCATCGCCGAGACGCGCGCAGAGGAGGAAATCCTCAGCGACCTCAGCGGCAAGATGTCGGGCAAAATCGACGATCGCCTGCTCCAAGCTTACCTCCGCATCCGCGGTGGCGCCAAGAACGGCATGGCCGTGGTGCCCATTGAGCGCGAGGCCAGTGCCGGTAGCTACATCAAGATTCCGCCGCAGCGCATTCTTGACGTCGGTGCCCGCAAGCGCATCATCGTGGATGAGCACAGTGGCCGCATCCTCGTGGACCAGGAATTGGCCGAGGAGGAGCAGGAAAAGGTCGAGAAGCTCGTGGCCAAGGAGTTGAAGGTCGCAGCCAAAGCCTGATTTTCATTTTCTGTTCTGCCCTTCAGTATCGGGCGCCAATGGACAGCATCAACAGACCCAGCCCGGTCCGCCCTTGTGCGATGACCGGGCTGAGTGCGTAAAGGCGCCGGGCATCTTCTGTCGAGGTGTGTCGATAGGTCGCCCCCGCATACCATGTCTCCGCCCTGTACTCGCCGCCGATGGCCCATTGGATTTGGGCAGCGCCGTCTTCGAGAAGTGTGCCGTCTTCGAGTCCGTCAAAGCCGCGCAGGGGTTGGGCGGCTTCTGACCGCCAGCCTCCGCCGAGGCGGAAGCGCCACGTGTCTTGGATGCGGAATTCGAGGCCGCCTCGAACGTTCTGCTCAGCGATAAGCGTGGAGTCGATGTCGCGTTGGATGGCGGCCACATCCTCTTCCCGGAAGTCGTTGGAGGTAAAGGTGGCTTGGGCAAAGTCCGCGTAACCGTAGTCCAGGGTCAACAAAGCCGACTTGCCCATGGTCCAACTGAATCCAAGGCGGTGCTGGCGGGGCGTGCGAATGCGGTATTGGACATAGCTGTTCGGGCTGTTCCATTCAAACCCACTGCCATCCGAGAAGTCCGATGTGGCATCGACTTGGTAGAAGTCGTCGATGGTCAACACAGACCCACTGCGATAGCTCCATCCAAACCGGAGCGGCGTTCCCTCGGGAAGGAACATGAGGCCGAACGACCAGAAGGCGCCGGAGCCACTGACTTCGAGCCGGTCGTTGAAGGTGAACCGGTCCAAAGGGGAAGGGCCGATGAGCTTCCGCTCGCTGTAGACATCCACCCGCTTCATGTCGATGGACGTCAACCCGACGGAGAGCCCCATGTACAGGACATCGTCGTAGCTGGTGCCAAAGGCCAGGGAAGTCTCGCCCATCCGCCCCTCGCGATCGCGGCGCAGGCTCTGCTGGACGTCGTCTCCATCGAAGGCGCCCTGATATTGGTCGGTGCTGCCGGCCACGGTGTCGATGAGGTAGGTATACCAGGCCAGGTCGGCGTCAAAGGGCTGTGAATACCACAAGCTGTCGAACGGCGTGCCTTGGGCCTGCAAAGCGAGCTGTTGGGTCAGACTCTCGCCGGACTGTGGGCCTTCCCACTCGACACGCTGGTGAAAGTCCCGCAACGGGGTGTACCCAATGCCGAATGTGCCCCGGCGGAAGTGGGGGTGGTTGAGGGGCATGGTGAGCGCGGCCCCGAGCTGGCCCACAATCACGTGGGGGGCCGCTGTGGTACCGGTCTGTTCAGCGAACGTGGTGCGCCCTCCGCCGGCGCCCACAGCGAGGCTGATGCCGACGTCGCTGCTCCGGTACAAGCCGAGGCCGGCTGGATTGGACCACACGGCACCGAGGTCCGCACCGAGGCTGGTCATGGCGCCCCCCAAGCCCGTGGAGCGCGCAGAACCGAGCGGGTCCATCCTGCTGTACAGCATGACATCCGAAAGGCCTTGTCCAAAGAGGCTGGTCGGGGTGGCGAAGGCGAGCAGGACGAGTCCTGCGCTGCCGAGGAGGAAACGCAAAGTCATGGGCACGAAAATGACAGATTAGCCTCCGCGGCCGGAACGGCCGCCAGAGGAACGCGGTGCACTCGGGCGGGGCGAGGAGGGACGGCTGATGTTGCCGCCGCCTCGGTTGCCACCACCGCGCGGGGTACTGGGGCTGCTGTAGTTCTGCCGCGGTGCGGGGTCGCTCCATCCACTGTTGGAACGGCCAGAGTTGCGGTTGTTGCGGTTCCGGCTCGGCTGGGTGGCCGGCTCGCCGGAGCGATCCGGACTTTGTCGCCCGTAGTCGTAATCTCGGTTGGGCGTCGGAGCCGGTGGAATGACCGTCGTACCGCGACGGCCACGGTTGCCGTTGGAGACGCTGTTCCGGGTCGCATTGGGCTTGGGTGACGCATTCGGCGCTGCCGAACCGGCATCATCGTTGGCATCCACTCCCGATCCACTGGTGAGGCCGGTGAACTGACCGAAGCTGGGCCTCGGACGTGGCGCAATGCCGCCGCTGCCATTCACGATGTCGCCGGTTCCGCAGAAGCCACCCCATCCGCCATTGCCGTAAGCACCGAGGTTGCCATAGTAGGGGTGGTATCCACCTCCCCAATACCCATAACTGGGCGCGCCCCAGAAGCCGCCGCCCCAAGGATCATAGCCCCATCCGGGACCAACGCCGCTCCAGCCGCCGTTGAATCCGTAGGGATTGCCGAAGCCGTAAGGGTTTCCAAAGCCGCCGATGGGATTGCCCCAGGCGTCATAACCGGTGTTGAAGGCGAAGTTGTTGTGGCCATATGTGCTGCTGAATCCAGCATTGAACGGGCTGTAGGGGCTTCCACCAAAGCCGTAGGGCGTACCGAATCCGTACTGGTTGTAAGGGCTGTACCCGAATCCCGAACCGAAGTTGCCGTAGGGACTGAAGGGGCTGTTGAACCCGCCGGAGTACCGGTTCCACAACTGGCCGTTCGGACCGCTGGAGACAGGCCCTCCATATGGATTGTCGTCATCGGACTGGATGTACTGGTCGTACCGGTCGAGGAGCTGCTCCTGTCGTGCGGCCTCCAAGGCGCCATCCCCGGTGTGGGGCTCGCCACCACTCAGGTAGAATTCATCCGATTCCAAAGTCCGGTCTCCGATGAGGTCCATCGAGGACGTGCAGGACGCCAGCCAGAGGGGCAGGGCGAGGAGGAGGAGGTAGGAATTCAACTTCATGGGCATTGGGAAATTACATCGAACAGACGGAGAGACAAGACGTTGGGGCCATGACCCGCCCATTGGCGGTGGTGTACTTTTGCGCCTCGACCACTTTCAGACAGCAAACGCCGTACCAATTTCCCATGGCCAAATTGACCCCCCGCGATCAGGATTACTCCAAGTGGTACAACGAAATCGTGGTCGAAGCCGACCTTGCCCAGCACAGTGACGTGAAGGGCTGTATGGTCATCAAGCCCTATGGTTTCGCGATCTGGGAGCGCATGAAGGACGTGCTCGACGGCATGTTCAAGGAGACCGGCCACGTCAACGCCTACTTCCCGCTCTTCATCCCGAAGAGCTACCTGAGCAAGGAGGCAGCCCACGTGGAAGGCTTCGCCAAAGAGTGCGCAGTGGTGACCCACTACCGCCTGAAGAACGACCCCGACGGCCAGGGCGTGGTGGTGGACCCGGACGCCAAACTCGAGGAGGAGCTCATCGTTCGCCCGACGTCCGAGACCATCATTTGGAAGACGTACAAGACCTGGATCCAGAGCTACCGCGACCTGCCCCTGCTGGTGAACCAGTGGGCCAATGTGGTGCGCTGGGAGATGCGGACACGCCTGTTCCTCCGCACGGCTGAATTCCTCTGGCAAGAGGGCCACACCGCCCACGCCACCCGCGAGGAGGCGATCGCAGAAGCCGAGAAGATGCTCCACGTCTACGCCGACTTCGCCGAGGGCTGGATGGCCATGCCGGTGGTCCGCGGGATCAAGTCGGAAAGCGAGCGCTTCGCCGGGGCCGACGACACCTTCTGCATCGAGGCCCTCATGCAGGACGGCAAGGCCTTGCAGGCGGGCACGAGCCACTTCCTCGGACAGAACTTCGCCAAGGCCTTCGACGTGACCTACGCCACCAAGGAAGGCACGCAGGAGCACGTCTGGGCAACCAGCTGGGGCGTATCCACCCGACTGATGGGCGCGCTCATCATGACCCACTCCGACGACAAGGGCCTGGTCCTGCCGCCCAAGCTGGCGCCGATCGAGGCGGTCATCGTCCCCATCCAGAAGGGTGGGGAGGCCAATGCGGTGGTCAATGGCGCCTGCCAGAAGCTGCACGACGACCTCAAGGCCGTCGGTTTGCGCGTCAAGCTCGACGACGATGACACCAAGCGCTCCGGATGGAAGTTCGCTGAGTACGAGCTCAAGGGCGTGCCCGTGCGCCTCGCCATTGGCCCGCGCGATGCCGAAAACGGCACCGTGGAGGTGGCCCGTCGCGACACCGGCGAGAAGGCCTTCGTCCCGGCCGACCAGATTGTGGCCCACGTCCAAAACCTGCTCGCCGAGATGCAGGGCGCCCTGTTCAACACGGCGAAGGACCGCATGACCACGAGCACCCGCGAGGTCAACACCTGGGAGGAGTTCACTGCCGGCCTCGAGGAAGGCGGCTTCCTGAGCGCCCACTGGGACGGCACCGCCGAGACCGAGGAGCTGATCAAGAAGGAGACCAAGGCGACCATTCGTTGTCTGCCCCTCGACGGCGACACCACGCCGGGCACCTGCATCCGCACCGGCAACCCGAGCGTCCGCCGCGTTCTCTTCGCCCGCGCTTACTGACAGCGCGTCTGAACCCCTGTCTCTGACCGCTGTTCTTCTGACATGGACACGACCACGCCCATCGGCCTCGACGGCCAAGCTGCCAGCCAACTCGCTGCCGGCCTCAACGACCTTCTCGCCGACCTCACGGTGTTCTACATGAACGCCCGGGGGTTTCACTGGAACATCCGCGGAAAGGAGTTCTTCGAGCTCCACGCCAAGTTCGAGGAGCTCTACACGGACCTGCAGCTCAAGATTGACGAGGTCGCCGAGCGCGTCCTCACCCTCGGCGGCTCTCCCGTCCACACCCACGAGGAATACCTCGCCACCAGCAAAGTGCCTGTGGTCCGCGATGTGACCAATGGGGTGGAGGCGTTGAAGCACTGCGTGGCGGCATTCAGCGTGATTCTGCTGCGCGAACGGACCTTGTTGCACCTGAGCGGTGAGGCCGGTGACGAAGGCACCAACGCCCTCATGAGCGACTACATCCGCGAGCAGGAAAAGCTGGTCTGGATGTACCGCGCCTACCTCGGCTGAACCATCCTGCGCAGGGCGTTTGTTGGATTCATTCCGGACACTATCTTTGCGCACCCTTTTGGCCCGTTCGTCTAGGGGTTAGGACGCCAGGTTTTCATCCTGGTAGCAGGGGTTCGAATCCCCTACGGGCTACATCTAAAAGGCACCTCATCGAGGTGCCTTTTTTGATGACTGGATGTTGGGGTCAGTCAGCGGGCGAAGGGGCTGTGGTTCTGGTAATTCCGGCGAACGAAGTCCAGGGCGGCCTGCAGGATGTCGCCCATGTTCTCCGCCCGCTTGAATTGGACGTCCCGCGTCAGGTCGTAGAGGTCCTTTTTGAGTTCGGCAATCTTCTCCTCAGCGGACAGCGGTTGATCCTGCATGCACGCCAACATTTCTTCCAGTCGCCCGGCCTCGCTGGTGGCCCGCTTGGCGAGCAGGGCGCGCTCTTCCTGGATGTACTGCTGAACCGACTGCTCGGGCAGGACCTCGCGGGTCATCGTGGAGAGGGCGTCGTTTTCCGGCAGGTGCTCAGGTTGGTAGACCTTGGCCTTGCCCTCATAGCTCTGCTGGTCGAAGTCAATGGACCGGAGACGGTACTGGATCCGGTCGAAGTCCTGCGTGATCACAACCACGTAGTTGTATGAACGCATGTCGCCGAGCAGGCGCATGAAGCAGCGCTCATTGAACTTCACATATTCCTTGGCAAGCGCCCGCTTGTCCTGCATGGAGAGGCCAGCCAGGCGCTCCTCGATGAACACGTCGCCCGGGATGCCCACGATGTGCTCCTCGATGAGGGTGCCCTCGTGCACCAGGAATTGAATGCGGTTCGGGGAGAGAAGTTGCTCGAGCTCCAAGCCGTAAATGCGGGAGGCGTCACAGCGCTTGATGTAGAGGAAGATGTAGTTGTCGTTGATCACATTCCGCACCTTGACTCGGAAGGGCTTGGTGTTGCCGAACGTGCAGAACGCGATGCTGTCGACGGTGATGAAGGGCAGGATGGTGTCGCTGCCGTCGGCGTGAAGGATGGAGTAGACGCGCTTGAGGTTCAAGACGAGTTCTTTCCGGTCCGCATTGGAATAGAGGCAATCGACCCACAGCGTATCGCGGCCCTCGCCATCGAGAATGGCGACGCTGCCTTCGAAGCGGAGGAGGTCCTCATACGCGACAGGAATGTCGACCGACCGGTTGTGGGTGTCGAGGTAAGCCTGCAGACGGGGTGTGACCGGAAACGGCTGCTTCTTCTTGGAAATGAGTTTCTGATTCAAGCGGAGAGGATTCAATCCCATGTTCAAACCGGCCTCGGACGCCCCGGTTCTCGACTCATGATTCGACGAGCCGTGTGGCGATCAACGGCTTGGCCTCAGGAAGCAGGTAAGGGTCGAGGACCGTGAAAATGTGTCGCAGGCCCCTGTGGCGCAATGCCAGGTTGTCGGTCTCAGGGTATTTCTTTCCCGAGAAATCGAGCCAATACCGGCCGATGACGAGGATGATTTCCGAGAGGTTCTCCATCTCTTCGGTATCCATCTCCAGCAGCCCATTCTCACTGGCGTGGCAGATGCGGCCTTCGGTCCAGGAGTCCAAAAAGTCGTTGATGAGCCGGGCGGTTTGGATGGCGGGCTCATCGGCGTCGAGGACGGCGCTGAAGTCGTCGCGCAGGATGTAGCGGAAGTCCCAGATCACATCGTACGACGAAAAAATGCCGGCGATGATGGTCTCCGCGTCGGTGGAATCCGCATCCAGGTTGGCGCCCTCGAACACCTGCTGGAGGAGCGCGATGTGGGCGGTCAGGAGGTCTTTCTTGGTGCGGAAGTGATACCAAAGGGAGCCCTCGAGTACGCCTGCCTGTTCGGCAATGGAAGCGGTGGTGACCGCGCCGAATCCCCGCTCATTGAACAGGACGAGACTCGCTTCCAAAATCCGGTCTCGCGTCTTGGCGGTGAAGCGGTCCAGCGTGGCGGCCGTCAACAGGCCGGAGGCGGCGTCAGTCATGGGCGAGGCGGGCCTTCATGTCTTCTGGAACCCGCGGATTCATCACCCGAAACCACAAGGGGGGCGCCAAGCTGAGCAGGATGGAGGCCGGATAGCCGAGCGGCAGCGTCGGGCTCTCCGCATGGCTGTCGAGCACCTGATACTTTTTCGTGGACCGGTAGTGGTGGTCGCTGTGCCGGGTTAGCTCATAGAGGGTGATGCGGCCAATGTTGAAGTTGGAGTTCCAAGAATGGTGAGGCCGTACAATTTCATAGCGGCCAGATTCCGTCTTGAAGCGGCGAAGGCCGTAGTGCTCGATGTAGTTTATGCACTCCAGGAAGAGGAAGGCGATCACCCCCACCGTCACGGCGAACTGCAACCCAGCCAGGCCGAACAACAGGTACACCCCGAAGAGGTAGGCCGGCTGGATGAGGTGGTACCACAGCATGTCGTTTTTCACGGAGAAGAAGGAGAGGCCCTGGCGCCGAAGCAAGTCCATCTGGATCCGCCAGGCGCTGGCGTACTGTCGGGTCACGGAGGTGAACCAGAACCCGTAGACCGTCTGGTTGTAGCGGGCCGTGGCGCCGTCGTCCGGGGTGGCGACCCGCAGGTGGTGCCCGTAATTGTGCTCGATGAAGAAGTGCATGTAGAGGCACGGCATGTAGAGCAGCTTGCTCATTAACCGCTCGGCCAGCGGCTTTCGGTGCCCCAGTTCATGCGCCACATTGATGCCATTGGTTGCGAGGAGAATTCCACCGGACAAGGCCAGTCCGACCATCTCGTAGGTGGCGTAATTCCCCGTCTGAACTTGGTACAGACCGAATGCCAAGATGCCAAAGACGATGGGCACATTGAGGTACAGCATCGCATCGAAAATCCACTTGGTCTTCTTGTACTCGGCATCATCACTGCCCAGGTTGTCTGTGGTTTCTCCCGTGATCACGTCGAGGAGGGGGATGACCAAGAAGGCGTAGAACACCGTGGTGTAGGTCCACACGTCGCGGGACGCGAAGGACATCGCCACTGACAGGGGCATGGTGTAGGCAAAAAGGTATTTGAGGTCTTTCAAAATCAAGCCGTTGAGGTTTTGGGTAAACACCCAAGACCAGCAAAATAGCCAGGATTTGGGTATTGACCCAAGAAATGCGTGTGGCCCGGCCCCAACAAAAAAGTGCGCCCCGGAAATCCGAGGCGCACTGGCATTGAATGAATGGGGCGGGATTCAGAATCCGTACCCGACGGACAGTTGGAAGTTGGGCAGCACACGGCCGTATCCAAAGGTGTTCGGGATCTCATCCAGAACGTCGGCGTTCACAGTGGTGCCCGTCGACGCGATGGTCGCGCCTGAGGTGTGCAAGCCACCGATGTCAAAGCCCACGGTCACTCCTTCGACAGGACGGGATCCGAATCCGATGCCGACATATCCCACCGGGTTGTCGCCGTAGCGAATGTCATAGGTGTGATTGGCGTCGTTCACATCGGTGAGCGTTGCCTCGATTCCGCCGATGCCGATGCCCACGTTGAATCGAATCCAGTCGTAGTCTTCGAAAGGGCGGTGGTTCAGGAAAATGCCCATCCAGTTGGTCTCACCGGTTCCGGCGAAGGTGGCGCCTGCGATGTCTTGATCGACGGGGTTGTCACCGGAAAAGGCGCCGAGGCTGACTTGGACGGTGGTCTTCTCGGACAAGTTGTGGGCGAATCCCAGAGAAGGGCCAAACGGGCTGATGCCCACGCTCACGCCATAGGTGGCGGTTTCTTTGGCGCCGTCTTCTTGGGCGTTGGCGCCAAGGGTGAAGGCGAGGCCCGTGAAGAGGGCGGTAGCGAAGAGAAGTGTTCTGCTCATGGTTTTGTGTTTTGACGCTTCAAAATGTCCAGCAAAGCCCAGCGTGTCAGAATGGTCTGACATTTTTACGAACAAAGGGTTGGCGATTCGCAATTTGAGTGGCGGTCGAGCCGGTTGTTGAACCGCATTTGTGTGGCTTCCTTTGGACCGTGAACGAACGGCTCAACACCACCTTTCATTTCGGTCACCATGCCTTCACCGTCCTCGACATCGTCAAGGTGATGGCCGTGTTCTTCTTCGCTCGAATTCAGTGTGATGGGCTGGCACCGCGACCCCTGGAACCGCATGGCCATCCAGAGCCGCACCCGCGCTTCCATCGATGCACGGTTTCGCGAGCATGGCATCGAGATTCCCTTCCCTCAGCGCACGCTGCACATGGCGGGAGAGGCCGAGCCGATCATCTGACGATCAGGCGTCGAGAAAAGGGGAGGGCCACCGAGAAGAAGGCCGGACGGCTTCGAGCTCGGACCGCATGGACCGGATGCGCCGCCCCACGCGGTATTCGGCGCGCAGGGTCCGCAGCAGGATCGTGTTGAACCATTGCTTCCGGTGCAGGCTGCGGGCCAAGGCCCGACCGAGGAACCCACGGCGCCATTCACTGAAGCCGTCCGCCGAGAAGTACTCCGTGATTTCGAGGGCGTAGTTCTTGGCTTCGAGGATGCGGGCCATCGGGCGCTTCTTTTTCTGCATGGAGCTGTCATGCCGGCAGACGATGTCGGGAAGCACCCGGAATTGTCCGCCACTGGTAACGAACCGCTTGGCCCAATCGCGGTCCTCTCCGTACAGGAAGAAAATGGGGTTGAAGCCGCCAACCCGGGTCAGAACGTCCAGGGGAATGAGCCAAGCTGCCGCATTGACGAAGTCCACATCAAAGGGCGCCTTGGCCGTCTTCCATTGTGGTGCGTAATAGCGGTCAAAGCCCACATTGGCTTCCGGCCCTTCCCAATTCAGCTGGACCGGACACCAGACTCGACTAGGTTCCCCTTGTCGGGCAGCGGCCATCAGGTGGCCGAGGCCCTCCCGGGTCATGGCTGCATCCTGGTTCAACAGGTAGACATGGCTGTACCCTTCCCGAATCGCGTGGCACATCCCTTGGTTGTTGGCGATGCCAAATCCCACGTTGTCTCCTTCTTCGAATACATCCACAGCCGGGTGGCCCTTGAGGAATGCGGCAGAACCGTCGGAGGATCCATTGTCCCGAACCCAAAGGTCAAAATCCGGGTGGTCCACAAAAGGCTCCAGCACCGTGTCCAGCCAGCGCATGCCGTTGTAGGTCACGAGGATGCAGAGGGCTTTGCGGCTCGAAGGGTTAGCCATGGCGACGCGGATACTTCAGCAGATCGAAGTCCGCCTCGTACAAGCTGTAGATGAGGTCGAGACTCGCTTGTGACAGGCTCGCAAGCACCTTCTTTGTGTCAAACGGGTTGCGCTTTCCATGGACCGTGGGCCCTTCCTTTCTGGGCATCCGCGCCTCGAACATGCGGATCAGCTCGTCGTATTGGGAGATGTCCAGCACGTGGTCCGTTCCCTGGCACCAGTGGTGCTGGTGAAGCGTGTGGTCGATGTCGTGCAGGACGGCCACATTGCGACACCAATGCTGAAAGTCCTTCTCAGAGAATCCAAACAGGAAGCGCTTGCGATCGAGTTTGGTCCGAAGCCAGAAGTATGCCGACACGCACTTCGCATACGGGTGGCGCGTGAGGGTGAAGGATTCGAAGTCCGAGAACTCCGGATAGAGCGCGTCAACAGCCGCAGGCGTGAGGTGTTGCAGCGAGAACCGGACTTCGTCGTGCCGCACCGTGTCGAATTCAGGCAGAAAGAGGTTCTCGATCGTCCGCATACCGAACTGCTCCTCGATAGAGGACCCGGCACATTTGGGAATGTGATAGAAGAAGGTCTTCGAGGCTCTGTGAACGGGCATGGTGCGCGAAAAAAGACTGGGAACAAGGTACGAGACGATGGGCTTCCACACCGGGGTCTTCCCCGTTGCCAGGCGCGTATCTTAGGGCCGATGCAAACGGCATGGCGTGCATTTCGGGTCCGGATCGTCCTGTTCCTCCGGCCGTATGGATTGACATGGGCCTTGGACCGGTGGGCGGTTTTGGCTTGGCGGCGGAAGCAAGCGGCTCCTCAGGCGCCGGCGTCCAAGGACCACCACGTCTTGGTCGTCTGCGCGCATTTCAATCACGCGGATTGGTTGCCCGGTTGCGTGAACAGCCTCATCGATCAGTCGTTTCCGAACTGGACGATGGTCATCGCCGATGATGCGTCGACGGACCCCGTCGATGAGGTCCTCTCCCATTGCGCGGCCTCAGACGAGAGGGTGGAGGTCATCCAGTTGGCCCACAATCGCGGTGCGTATGTGGCGCGCAACACCGCCATCCAATCATCGAATGCGCCCTGGACGCACGTGGCCTTCATCGATCCGGACGACGTGGCCGAACCCGGATGGTTGGACCATGTGCTGGCCATGGCTGGCCGGGACGATGGATGGGTGCGTCCACTCCTGCAGCGGACCGACGAACAGTTGAAGGGCGTCAAGCGGCTGTACCACGGCCATTGTCCGACGTTGTTTTCGCGTGGGCTTTGGGACCGTCTTGGTGGGTTTCTCGACGTCCGGGTCGCGGGCGACACCCAGTTGCTCTTCCGCACGAGTCGGTTGGGCGTCTTGCTCGACCTGAAAGAGGGGCGGGCGCTGCAGGTCAGCCAGAGGTGCAGGGTGCATGCGGGCAATGCTTCCCGCCTCAAAGCCGAGGAGAGAAAGCACTGGCTGGAAAACCAGCGACGCACCATTGGGGCAGTGAACGATCCCGACGCGCTCCATGTCCAACCCGCAGTGGAGGAGTTTGCCTCGCATGCTTGAAGGCTGAAAACGCACTCCGTCTGCCCGCCGAGAAAGAGGTGTGCAACGTGGTTTGATTGTCACCCAGCCCGCGGAAAAGGGACTAGCTTTCCATCATGAACAAGAAGGTCATGTTGCTGGGTTCGGGTGAGCTCGGCAAAGAGGTGGTCATCGCCTTGCAGCGGCTCGGCCAGCACGTCATCGCGGTGGACGCCTACCCGGGCGCCCCGGCGATGCAGGTGGCGGATGAATCCGAAGTCATCTCCATGCTCGATGGCGATGCGCTGGACGCCATCGTGGCCCAGCACCAGCCCGACATCATCGTGCCCGAGGTGGAGTCCATCCGCACAGAGCGCTTTTACGACTACGAGAAGCAGGACATCCAGGTGGTGCCCTCGGCCAAGGCCGCCCATTTCACCATGAACCGACGGGCCATTCGGGACCTCGCCGCACAGGATCTCGGCTTGAAGACCGCCCCCTACCGATACGCGACGTCCCTCGAAGAGCTGCAGGCCGGTGTGGCCGCCGTGGGCATGCCCTGTGTGGTGAAGCCGCTCATGTCCAGCTCGGGCAAAGGCCAAAGCGTGATTCGCAACGAGGCCGACATCGAGACGGCGTGGAACTACGCCCTCGAAGGGTCCCGTGGCGACCTCGCGGAGATCATCGTGGAGGCCTTCATCGACTTCGATGACGAGATCACGCTTCTGACCTTGACGCAGGCGAGCGGCGAGACGCTGTTCTGCGCGCCCATCGGGCACCGCCAGGAGCGCGGCGACTACCAGGAAAGCTGGCAGCCCGCCGTGATGCAGCCGGAGCTCTTGAAGGAGGCCCAAGACATGGCTGCCGAAGTCACGGCTGCCCTCGGTGGTAATGGCATCTGGGGCGTGGAATTCTTCATCCAGAATCCCCGCGACGGCCAGCCCGGCACGGTGTACTTCTCGGAGTTGTCACCGCGCCCGCACGACACGGGCATGGTGACCCTGGCAGGAACGCAGAATTTCTCCGAATTCGAATTGCACGCCCGGGCCGTCCTCGGCCTCCCCGTGCCCGCCATCGTCCAGCAGCGCCCCGGCGCGAGTGCGGTGGTCCTCGCCCCGGAAACCCTGGCGCCCCATGCTGGCGCTGCCCCCATCATCACCGGCCTGGCCGAAGCTACCGCCACACCCAACAGCGACTTGCGCGTCTTCGGAAAGCCCACTGTGCGGCCCTACCGCAGAATGGCCGTGGCCATGACCCATGGCATCCCTGGAGACGATGTCGCAGAGCTCGTCGAGCGCGCCAAGGCCGTCGCCGCCCTCATTCACGTCCACGCCCAAGTCTGAACCATGCGCCGACTGCCCCAATCCCTCTGTCTCATTGGCCTGGCCCTCGCTGCGGCCGGTTTCACATTCAAGTTGAACCATTATGCAGGGGCGCACACCCTGTTCAACCTCGGTGTGGCCACCCTTGTGGTCGGCCTGTTGCTCTGGGCGGTTAAACTCCTGCGGCGCCCGTCTGGAGAGGCGAATGGGTGAGCCCCTTGACTTTTCGGCGGAGATCGAGCGCTTCGAGATGAAGCCGGGCCGCCGCCGCGGGGTCATTCACCACATCGCTTCCGCGAAGTCCGAGGAGACGATTGCAAAGCGCATTGTCCGGCTCATGGAGAAGTTGGGGATGTCGGAGTCCTGAGGGGATTCTCCTAATTTGGGTCCACACCTTATTGGACCCATGAAGAACCCCATCGTCTACACGCTGGTCGGAGGCCTCGTCCTCTTCGTCTGGCAGTTCCTCTCCTTTGCCGCCATCAACCTCCACGGTGAGGCCCAGACCTACACGGAAAAGGACCAGCAGATCCTCGAATTCCTCGACTCCATCGAGCTTGAACCCGGTATGTATGCCCTCGGGGCACCCTCCGATGCGGAGCGCACCGACCCAGCGTTGCAGGAAGCTTATCTCGAGCGGATGGAGGGCCAACCTTGGGCGCAATTGAATTACCAGGCGGCCTGGACCAACGACATGACAGGCAACCTCCTCCGGAGCCTCGTGATGAACCTGCTGACCGCGTTTCTCCTGTTCTGGATGATGAAGAACCTGGCCGACCCCACCTTGGCCCGTCGCCTGATGCTCGCGGTATTCGTTGGCTGGGCGGGCTTCATGTTTTACCCCTACAGCAACTTCATCTGGTACAAGAAGCCCGACATCTGGGCGCACCTTACAGACGGCACCATTCCGTTTGCGGTATTGGGGCTGCTCGGTCCCAAGGGACGCTGAAATTGAATCAGCGGTTCGAGGCCCGTCGCGGGAATTGAAAATGAGTGGGTTGCGTCAAAACCGTGTCCATTGTACACTCGTAACTGATTCAAAACGTGAGGATTGGGAATTAACTTGGGCGAGCCAAACGCATCACATATGAAGACCCGCTCCCTCAACGAATTGCGTCAGACCCGTGACGCCGTCTACACTCCACCGACCTCTCACGAGCAATGTTTGAAGCAACGCTTGGAAGGACGGAGCTACCTCGTACTCGATGCGCAAGGGCTCCCGGAGGTGACGTGTGACGATGTGCAGTGCATCCTGGATGTGCGCCCGACGCTGAACGGCGAAGCGGTGCTGTCCCACTTCGATGGTGGCGCCACGGCCATGACGCTGCCGGACGGGGGCAGCATTCGCGTGGTGCCGCGCCGCAAGCGCAACTGACCCCGCGTTCAGTCGTTGTCGCCGCCGCTGTGCCGCCGGAACTTCAGTAGGTCTTTGAACCGATTCACCTGGTCCTTGGATACCACGCCCTTCGCCACGAGGGCGAACAGGACGACCCACATCAATCCCTTGATGAGGAAGAAGAGGAAGCCGGCCAGCCCGAAGGCTTTCAACGTGTCCATTATGACGGGCTCAGATGTGGCCTTGCCGCTCCACGGTTCGTTCGGATGAGATGCCGCCTGTATGGTGGGTGTCCTGCGGTTCGAACAGCAGGATCCACACTTCTTCTTTCGTCACGGGCCGGTGCTCGACACCTTTCGGTACGACGATGATTTCACCAGGCCCCACTTCCACTTTGCGGTCGCGGAATTCCATGGTCATTCGCCCTCGTATGACGTGGAACAGCTCGTCCTGCTCATCGTGGGCATGCCAGAGGAATTCCCCTTGAATCTTGGCGAGCTTGACATCTTGACCGTTGAGCTGGGCGATGATTTTGGGGCTCCACTGCTCGTCAAACAGGCCGAACTTGTCTTGGATGGAGATGGCGTGCATGGCGGGAAGGTAGGACTGCATCGCCGCGGTCGAGGCGCAGTACCTTCGAGGCTGTGCAGCGTGCAGGCAAATCGAACGGCCCATGTTGAGGCGAATGGCGACCCTTCTCGGGGGCTCGCTTTCGGGCCAATTGGTCACGATTGCCGCGGCGTTCGCGCTGACCCGCCTGTACACGCCCGAAGCGTTTGCCCATCTCGAGATGTTCGCTCTGGCCACCGGCCTGGCTGCGGTGCTGGGGACTGGGAAATATGAGCAGGCGCTCATGCTGCCGAAGGTTGATTCTGAGGCGCGCGTCCTGTTTGCCGCTGGCCAGCGTGCCGTGGGCGCGTTGGTCCTGGTCGTCCTCGGGTTGACCATCGCCACCGCTTCCTGGGTGTCCGAGCAATATGAACTGGAGCATTGGTGGTCCATTGCGTGCGGTCTGCCGCTCTTTTGTGCCCTGGCTGCCCACACGCGCCTGCTGGAGTATTGGCATCACCGCGCGACATCGGCCGGCCGTGTGGCCACCGCACAAGCGGCGGGTCCACTGGCTTCGGAAGGGGTGAAGTTGGCCTTGGCCGGTCCCATGTCCACCACCGGTCTGGTTTGGGGCACAGCCACGGGCATCGCAGTTCGCTGGGGCGTGATGCGGCGTGGCCTCAATGGGCTCATTCACGAGACGAGAGCCTGGCACCAGGTAAAGGACGACGGCGTGCTGGCTGCATACCGGGATTACCCCACCTGGGTGCTGGCCGGCAGTGCGATGAACCGCTTGGCCCAATGGCTCCATGTGCTGCTGATCGGAGCGACGTTGGGCCCCATTCTGCTCGGCATGATGGGCCTTGCGCGGCGCATGGTGATGCAGCCCTTGTCGCTGTTGGCGACCTCAGCGGCGCCCGTGCTGTTTCAAGGGTCGACCGAGGTGGAGGATGGGGCACCCCTCCGTCGGCTCTTCTTGCAAGCCTTGGCGGCTTTCGGTACAGTTTCATTGCTGGTGGGCGCTGCCGTGTTCTCGGCGCCCGACCATACGACGGCGTGGCTTTTTGGAGAGGCTTGGCGCGGCGCCATGGACGTGGTGCGCATCCTGACGCCGTGGTTTGTCCTGAATTTCATGACGGCCGGTTTGGGCGCGCTGTTCCACCGGGTGCGCAAACTGCGCTGGATCACGTGGCTCGATGGGCTCCACCTCCTGGCCGTGGCGGTGGGGTGGTACCTCGGGACCGTTCGGCCGGAGTGGTTTGGCGGGGGAGAATGGGGCGCCCTCATCGGCATTGTCTGGGCCAAATGCGGCTATTATCTGTTGAACCTCGCGGTGCTCGTCACCGCCGTCATGCGCCACGGGAAATGAGAATCGCCAATGTGGTCCTCAACGACTTTACGCGGGACAACCGCGTGTTGAAGGTTTCCCAGAGCTTGGCAGCCGACGGGCACGATGTGACGGTGGTGGCCCTGCACAAGGCGGACTTGGAGTTGGAGGAGCAGCGTGACGGTTGGCGCGTCGTCCGCACCCGCATTCGAACGGCAGCCTTGCCCCGGGGCACGGTGTTCGGCGTCCTGAAAATGGCTGAGCTCGCCCTGCGGGTGGTCTGGCGGTGGCGCAAGGTGGATGCTTGGCATTGCAACGACATCGAAGCCTTCGTCCTCGGCTGGTGCGCCCAGAGGCTGAACCCTCGGCTCAAGCTGGTTTACGACTGCCATGAGTTCGAGGCGGAGCGCAACGCCAAGCCCGCTGCTGAGCGCAAAATGGTGGCCTGGCTGGAGCGTCGGATGATCCGCAAGGCCACTGCCGTAATCACCGTCAGCCCCTCCATTGCGGAGGCCTACCGGGAGCGCTATGCCGCACACGGCATTCCCGAAGTCCATTTGGTGCGCAACATTCCGGAGCCCCAGCCGACTCAGGACGGCCAGGCTCCCGATCATTTCCGCAGCCGGTTCGGCATCTCGGAGAACGACTTCATCGCCCTCTATCAAGGCGCATTCACCCACAACCGGGGCTTGGAGACCGCACTCGACGCGATGCGGGGTCTGGAAGGCACAGGCATTCACTTGGTCCTCATGGGGTACGGTCCGCTCCAGTCCCTCGTGGATGCCACTGCGGAGGCGCTGCCCCACGTGCATGTCCACCCCGCCGTGGCGTACGAGGACGTCCTGGAGCACACCCGGAGCGCAGACGTGGGCCTGGTATCGGTCAAGCCCACCTGCCTCAGTTACCTCTACTGCCTGCCCAACAAGCTCTTTGAGTACCTCCTCGCCGGGGTGCCGGTGTTGGCCAATGACTTGCCGGATTGTCGGGCATTGATCGAGGAATTCCATGTCGGCAAAGTGGTAGAGGCCGACACGGCAGAAGGGTGGCGCAAGGCCTTACGCAACATGAGACAGGAAAATGGAGCCCAGTTCGGGCCGGGGTTGACCCGCGCGGCGCAATCCCTGAGTTGGCAGGCGGAATCCAATGTCCTGTGCAGTCTGTATACCCGTATGGCCAAGGGCTAGTGTACCGATGTGATGTCGGTCTTGGGACAGGAAGGAACCTCGATGACAAACAACGCTTTGACCGGCTTTCCTCCACGGTCAATGGTTCCAGCAGTCCGCCACGGGATCTCCGGAAAATGATCCTCGCGCCAAGCGTCGGCGCGCGGGAAATTGCGGCTGTCCGTCACCAGGAAGTATCGGTCTGAATCGCTGGGCGTGCCCCATTCTCCGTGTACCCAAGCGAATTTGTGGACCGCTGCCAGGCTGCCCAACGCGTATGTCCTACACCCAGAAGGTGCAGAGAGGTAGTGGTCCAAGTGGGCAGCGGGAAACCAACCCGGTGAAATCAATGCGGTACGGTCGGGGTCCAGGCCTTCCGCTGTCATGAATTCCATCCAGAGGGATCCGGCTTGCTCCCATCCAAACAGGTCCAGGGTCACGTCCTCTGCAGCGTTGTCCAAGCCTGCGGACGGGGTGATACATCCAGTTCGAATGTGGGCCAACCCAACGACAACGATGGCAGCAAACAGGCCAATGGCCGCCCGCACAAGTCGTCGCCCTTGTTTTCCCCAACTGGAGGCCAAGGTGCCAGCCAAGGGAAGCAGGGTGAGGTAAGCAGGGCCTGTCCAGTGGGGCAGCGTTCTTCGAAACAAAGAAAACCCGATGAATACCGCGAGAAGGGGGATGGCGGTGAAGAGCAGCAAGCTGGCTTCTGGCTGTCTCCGCCAGCGCCCGCGACATGCAGCGATGATGGCGGCCCAAACCATCCACCACACCACAGGATTTTGGTAGGCGATTTCGCCTGCGATTTCCTGGGCTGCGAAGTCAAAACGGAGACCGTGCGTGGGCTGAACCCGTTCACCGTGAAAGGCAAAGGAGATCCAATCATTGGATTGATTCCACCACAAGGTGGGCAACAGCCCCAAGGCCCCCACTGTATTCATCCACCAGAAGCCGACCGTTTTGAAATGCCTTCTGGCGTGGGCTGCACAGAACCCCCAAATGCCCACCACCAGAAAGGCACTGTGGTATTTGGACAGCAGGGCCCCGGCAATGAGCAAGCCCATGGTCGTCCATGCACCCCAATGGGGAGTGCCCTTGGGCAATTGCTGGACAGCCAGATTCAAGGTGGCCAGCCAAAACACAGATTGGGGCGCGTCTGGCATCAGAAATGTCCCCGTGATGACACTGCTGTAGAGGCTGGCTGTGTGCAGGGCGACCGCAATTCCACCGGCTTTTTCGCCCCCAAGGGATTCCCCAATTTCGTAGGTGAGCCAAGCGCCGAGCGTCCCGCAGAGGAGCGGAAGTCCCCTCAGTGCCAAGTCGGACGGTGCGCTCGAGAAGCCGGTCATCAGCGCCGTCAGCCAACCCAGCATGGCAGGGTGGTCGAAATGACTCCAATTAGGATACAGGGCGTAGAGCCGGTAGTACACCTCGTCGTTTCCGAGGTCGAGACCCAAAGCCAGGGCCAAACGGGCGATCAAGCCAAGCAGCAGCCATCGGAGGGCAGTCCTGCTCATGCGCTGGCGCGAAGGACTGTTTTGCTGCGGCCAAGGCCCAGGCGAATTCGGCGCTTCCTCCCGAAGAGAAGCACAGCAAAGAGCAGGCACAGACCAAAACCGATTCGAATCGTCCGGGTCAGTGGCAGGTTGACCGCAGCCACAGCAGGAACAGGGGGCACGCCATGTTCCGTTCTGAAGACGGGGTTCAACATGTACACGTCGCCATTGGTGAGTTCCATCTCTGCCCGAACATAAGTGTGCTCAGGTTTCAGGGCAAAACCTGCGCGCCGGGCGCCCTGTTGCCACGCTTGTGTCATCAGGGTGTCGCCGTTTTGTCCAATGAAGCGCGCCTCGAGAATGGGCAGGCTGGCCTCAATCCACAGGGAATCGCCATGAATTTTGCAACTGCGCAATTCTGAACGCTCGGACAGGTGCGCCACCTTCTCCTGATGGGTCGCATTTTCTCCGGTTCCGGGAAGAAAAGCGTACGCCTTTCCCGTGACCAGGGCATGAATGACGTCCTCTTCCTGAAGCGACGTCGTGTGAACCATGGTCGCGTTGCGTCCGTATTCCCAGGGTTTGTCCAAGTCGTGGGCGTCGTCATTGGAGAGGATGAAAACAGGCTTGCCGGCTGAGAGGGCCGCATCCCAGTGGGGCATGCTCATTCGAAATTTGGAGCTTGCCTCGACCAATTGATAGTCCGTCAACAGGGCCATGTCCTCCAGTGAATACGCCTTGCGCAAACTGGGATGGGCAATGGCCACCGCTCCAGAGGCATTGGACAGTCTGCGGAGGATGTGCTGTTTGTTGTGGCGGGACTGAAGCAACGGATAGTCCAAGGCGACCACCGATTCGGAGCCCAGACAGACTTGGTGCGTCTTGAAGGCGCCATAGCCGTGCTCATACACGCGGATCAGCGGTCGGTCCGGTGTGGTGAACCGGTTGATGGACATGTAGTCCGAAATGGTGATGATGTCGTATCCCAATTCGGAGTAGACATCGAATATGCGCTGGGGCGTGTTGTTTCGGCCGTTGGTGATGCCCCCCCAGACTTCGGATTGGACCTGAAAGTTGCCCAATTGCCAATCCGATCCATCCAGCTTTTGGTAGGGGTTGTACCAAACCGTTCCGGAAAAAGGGTCGGTCTCGGGGAAGGTGTAGGCCGGACTGTAGACCGCCATGTGCACCATGCTCATTACGGACAGGCACAATATGAAACCACCGAAGGCTTTGACTCCTTGGGTGAGCCGTCTTTGGCCGCTGTTCTTTGATGGGAGCACGGCGCGATAATCGCTGTACAGTGCAAAGCACAGATGACCTTGAGGTTATCGAATGGATGGGCGGACTTGGGAGGCCTAGCTTCGCAGGCATGCAAGCCTTGCTCCACACGGCCATCCGCGCTGCCCATGAAGCCGGGCGCGCGATTCTGGACATCTACCACAGCGGCGACTTCGACGTGACCGTCAAAGGCGACGATTCTCCCTTGACCCGGGCGGACCTCGCTTCCCACGACATCATTGAGCGCCACCTTCAAGACACGGGCATTCCCGTGCTGTCCGAGGAGGGGCGGGACATGCCGTTCAGCGAGCGCGCATCATGGTCCGAGCTGTGGGTGGTGGACCCCATCGATGGGACCAAGGAATTCATCAAGCGCAATGGAGAATTCACGGTCAACATCGCCCTGGTCCGCGACGGATTGCCCCTCATTGGTGTGATTCTCGTTCCGGTGACTGGAGCACTGTATTTCTCGTCGGATCGGGGGGGCTTCAAAGTGGAGGTGGACATGGGCGCTGACCGTATCCCTGAGAGTGCCATCGAGCATGCTCTGGAATTGCCCCTGCCCACGGGAGATCGCCCGTACACTGTGGTCGCCAGCCGATCGCACTTGTCCCCCGAGACGGAGGCCTTCATCGAGGAGCTCCGGACGGCCCACGGCGAAGTGGCCACGATGTCTCGGGGCTCTTCCCTCAAGCTGTGCATGGTGGCCGAGGGACTGGCGGATTGCTATCCCCGCTTTGCCCCCACGATGGAATGGGACACGGCAGCTGGACAAGCCATTTGCATGGCCGCCGGATTGGACGTCATCGACCAGGACACCGGATCGACCATGCAATACAATCGAGAAAACCTGCTGAATGCTTGGTTCCTCGTGAAGTAAACTCCGCCACTCGGGAACCCGAAATATTGAGAAGCAACAAGGCCGCCCCTGAGGACGGCCTTGCCGATTGCATTGAGAAAAACGGAGGTCAGCGCTTGAGCACGGACTTCACGGCACGTTGGCCCTCAGCTTCGATGACCACCATGAAGACCCCGTTCTCGAGGCTGGACAGGTCGAGGCTGCCCACGGCGTTGGTGGTTTCGAGGCGAACGCGGCCTTGCGTGTCGATGACGCGGATGCGGTCCACGGCCACACCGTTCCAGCGGAGGACGTCCGTGGTCGGGTTCGGGAACACGTTGAACAGGTCGGCGAGGGCCACCTGATCTACACCGCTCGGGAGGCTGAGAACCATGTCGATGACGTGCACGACACCGTTGTCGGCCACGAGGTCGGCCTCCACAACATTGGCGTCGTTGACCATCACGCCCATGTCGATGCTGATTTCTACATCGCTTCCCTCAAGGGTCGTGAGCAATTGACCATCGCTCAAGTCTGTGCTGAGGGCTGCCGCACCCACCACGTGGTACTTCAGGATGTCGCTCAGGCTCTCGAGGGCGAGCAGCTCGTCCGCCGTGATGTCGAGAGAAGCCACAAGGGCGGTGAAGGCGGCATCGGTTGGAGCGAAGACAGTGAAGGGGCCTTCACCAGAGAGGGCGTCTACGAGGCCGGCTGCCCCAACGGCGAGCTCGAGCAGGTTGTGGTCCGGGCTGTCGACAATGATGTCCACCACGGTAGCCGGGTTGGGAGCCGGCGGGAAGAGCACCACGTCGATGACGTGCACCACGCCGTTGGAACCTTCATGGTCGGCAATGATGACAGTGGCCTCATTGACCATGACGGTTCCGTCCATGATGGAGATGGTCACGTCCGCACCATTGACGGTGGTGATGATCTGGCCGTCGGACAGGTCACCGCTCATAACGGCACTGCCGGCCACGTGGTAGGTCAGGATGGACGTCAGAAGGTCGTTGTCCTGCAGGATGTCGATGAGCTCGAGCGGGTCGATGAGGTCAAAGGCAGCATCAGTCGGAGCAAAAACCGTGAACGGGCCCTCACCAGCGAGGGTCTCGTCGAGGCCGGTGCTGTCCAACAAAGCGGCAAGGACGGTGTGGTCCTGGCTGTCCGTGATGATGTCGGCCACAGTCGGATCGGCCGGCGGAAGCAGCACGGCGTCGATGACGTGCACCACGCCATTGTCTGCAGCGACATCGGCGGCAATGACCATAGCGACACCGTTGATGGAGACCATGTCCATGTCGACGGTGACGGTGATGGAATCGCCGTTGAGCGTGGCCACGGTTTGGGTGGGCGCGAGATCGCCGCTCATCACCTCGGCACCGAGGACGTGGTAGAGCAAGATGTCGGTCAGGTCACCAGCCGGGTCCATGAGCAGGGCGTCCACCGTTCCGGCGGGCAGGGCGTCGAATGCAGCATCGGTCGGGGCGAACACGGTGAACGGGCCATCGCCGCTCAGGGTGCCAGCCAGGTCAGCGGCCACAACAGCAGCTTCGAGGGTGGTGTGGTCTTCGCTGTTGACCACCACATCGACGACGGTCGTCTGTGCGTTAAAAATGAGCCCGAGGAAAAGCAAGGGCATCAGAAGGGTATGCTTGAGCATGAGTTGGAATTAGGGTGATTCAGAACAGGTAACAGACTCAGATATAGAATGTTCGAAAGGATTGAAATGAGGTATGAGCCACCATTTCGCGCGTTTTGAAGGGGAAATGAGTTCAAACAAAAAGCCCGGGTGCAGGGTTGCATCCGGGCTTTTCAATGGAGACGAGAATCGATCAGCGGAGGACCACGCGGGAGGTGGTGCCGTCCCCGAAACTGACGGTGTAGACTCCAGGCGCCAGGTGGGCCGTGGACACTCGGGCTGTTCCCGACGTCATGTGGGCACTCAACACGGCGCGGCCGGCCATGTCGCGCAGCACCAGGGGACCGTTCGGCTCGCCCTCCAACCACTGCACATTTAAGGTGCCTTCGACAGGGTTCGGGTAGAGCAACACGCGGGCCCCGCGGACCTCGTCCTTCACGGAGGAAATCACACCGAGGTCGATGAGCATGCCCCGGAACTCTTGGTGGTACAGGTTGGCGATGCGGGCGTCGTGCACAAGCACTGTGTTTTCGTCGTTCACGTTTTCCGCGGAGGAAGACCAGTTGTGCGAGCCGGTGATGACCACAGGGTCGAAGGCCGGGCTGGCGTGGTCGACGATGGCGTATTTGTGGTGCAGGTCGGGGCTGACATTGTGGGCGTAGACCTGAACGCCTGCGGACTGCAGGTTGTCATATTCGCTTCCAGTCGTGTTGACCTGTTCGATGGCCCCGATGGGATTCACGAAGAAACTGGCGCCCAGTTCGGCGATGGCCTCGCCCAAGTCATCCCGAGTCAGGGCGAGAAGGGCGAATTCAAATTCGCTGTCTGCTGACTCGATCTCCTGACGGATGGCGTTGGTCGTGCCGTCGGACGGGGAAAAGTACAGCTCCACCGGGCTTCCACCTATCAGGAAGTCCACCGGGGTGTTCCAGGTCTTGTCCGGTCCGAACTTGGCGTTGCTCTCGTCGGGCGTCGGACCATCCGATCCCCACATTTCATGGAACTCGATGGTGTAGGCGCGGGCGAGGCTCTGGTCCTCGAAGACGATGACGTTGTTCAAGTCCTGCACCAAGTTGCCTGTGGTAAGGTTCGTCGATCCCGTGAGCACGAAGGCCGATTCGGTGTAGTCCGCGTCGCCGATGATGAACTTGTTGTGCATGCCGCTGCCCTGTCCGTCGGTGCGGGGGTGGGTGGGAATGGAACCTTCGAGGGCCCCAAGGCCGGTGTTGGCGTTCTGCCCCTCGTAGATCCAGCGGATCTCCACACCATTGGCCGCGGCGTCGTTGAACGCGCCGATCAACGTTTGGTCGTTGAGGTTGTAGGCGGCCACATCGAGGGTGTGCTGTGCGGACAGGATCCAGGCGGCCACTGTGTCGTTGAGGTCGGCGCCAAGCGATTGGGCGACTTCTTCCGTGGCGGCGGAGGCATCCACCGAGCCGTTGAAGTAGACGTGGATGTCCCCCGACGAACCGGAGACCGTGGCGTAAGGACGGATGGGGGAGGTGGCACTTTCCCCATCGGGCAGGGTCGAGATGGCCCGGGCGTAGTAGATCTGACCGGCTTCGAGGCCCGTGAGGGCCACACTGTGGTCTGTCGTGCCTGCGTCGCCCATGGCCACGGTGCCGAGCGCTTCGGTCAGGCCGTATTCGACCATGCCTTCTGAGGCCAGGTCCGTCGTCCAGCTCAAGGTGAAGCTGCTCGTGGTCATGTCGGATTGCACCACCGGGGAGGTGTAGCAAATGCCCGCAGCGGGAATCAGGTCGACCGGACCCCGCGGGAGCAGCTGGTATCCCCCCGTCCCGTTAAAGGAAAACTGGGAGACGATGCCGAGCAGGTCGACGGCACAGCCAGTGAGGGTCTCGCCGACGAGGCTGTTGCTGGTACGGACGTAAATGACGCCCGTCTGGCCATCGGCGGTGAAATCGTAGGTGTTGTTGCCCGTGATTTCCTGGCCGGCCAACGGAAAGGTTACGCCATTGACACGGACCAATTGGCCTTCCAGCGACTCATCCATGTCGGCGCCGCCGATGACCAGCGGCTCTGGCAGGGTACCGGTGCCCTCAAAGACCACAGCGCTCAGGTTCGGACCGATTTCGAGCAAACCGTTGTACTCGGTGATTTCGCCGGTCACAGTCAGGGAGTCCCCGATGGCCGGTTCGGCGTCCCAATCCGACCAGTCACCGCCTGGGTAGAGGGCGATGCCGGCCGTGGCGTCCTGGATGTAGCGCACGGAACCAAGGTTGTCGTCGCTGGTGACCACGCCGGTTACGGTCACCACATCACCGATGTTGTAGTTGTTGCGGACGTCGAGGATGTTGTCCTGCGCGGAGAGAGAGAAGGCGCAAAAGAGGGCCGAAGCCGAGAGGAGAAAACGGGTCATGGTCAGTTTTGGAGTCCCTTGAGTTCGAGGGTGGCGCTCACGCGGATCATGCGCGGCGGACCGACGAAGACCTCGGCGCGGCCGCTGCCGCCATCAGGTCCGTAAGGGTTGGGGGCGTACTGCGAATTGTTCCGTGCGTCGGCGATGTACAGTTCGTCGAGCAGATTGGTCACGCTCAGGCGCAACCGAAGCAGGGCATTGTCGCTCACATCGAAGACGGTGCCCGCATTGAAGTGGATGAGGTTGTAGCCCGGCGTCACCCATACATCGCGGGGCTCGCCCTCGGTGATGACGTCTCCGGGGGAGAAGTCGGAGTAATGCTGCCAGAACCACGTACTCCGCAGGGAGAAGTAGGTTCCGCGCTTGGGGCGGTAGCTCACGGCTGCACTGATCTGCCGCTGGGCGGCGTCCCCGACTTTGACCCCGTTGAGGTTGACGAGGGTGTCGGCCACGGTGCCATTGTCCGTGCGCGTGATGAACCCGTTGTCCGAGCTGTTGATGAGGTCCACCCGCTCGTTGCTGGTCCACCGCCAATTGCCCCAGGAAAGGACGCCTTGGACATCGAGCTTGTTGGTGACGTCATAGGCAAAGTCCCACTCGACCCCGCTGTGGACAGCGTCCGCGTTGAGCAGGTTGTAGCCGAGGTTGCGGTCGGCCTGCTCCACCAGTGTGGCGGCCTCTGTGCCCCAGTCAACGTCTTCCAACGCCCGGTCATCCTGGGCCAAAAGCAGAAGGTTTTCCCGGCCTGCGGTCGTCGTGGTGTCCGAGTACACGCTCAGGTTTGGATCCTGCCACAGTCCGGACACGCTGTAGAACCGGTTGATGGCCTTGTTCTCCCACCCTGTGCGATAGGCATTGAGGTTGGAGGCAAAGCGGCCTTGGGCATACTTCACTCCGAGTTCCACGGCCTTCACGTACTGGTTCTCGTATCCCTCAATCACGTCGTTGTTGAGGTCAAAAACGGAGTTGAAGAGGGGCGCCCGGCTCAAGTAACCGAGGTTGGTGTAGGCGCTGGTCCACTCGTTGAAGTTGTAGTTGCCGCCGGCCTTCACCGTGAAGCTGTTGAGGCGCTCCCAATCCGTGGTGTACGTCTCCAGTCCGGGATGGTCTGCCGTCAAGAGGGTGCCGTCCGCGAGTTCACCGATGGACCAATCGTTGTCGCCCAGCACGCGCCATTCGTCGGTAGAGCGGACCTCGTACGTGGTGCCTTCCAGGGTGACCACCTTCGGGCGGAAGTAGTCGATGCCGCGGTACCAGCTCTGCGCTCCGGAGAGGTTGACAAACGCGCTGTAGTTCGTCTTGTCCCACTCCAGTTGGGCGTAGGTGCCGCCCCATGCGACCTGGCCGTCGTCGTGGTAGAAATACTTGTCGCCTTCGCGCAGCGGCGCATCAAAGTCGGCATTCTGATCGCGGCGGTCATCCGGCGCATCGTAGTAATCCGCGCCGAACAGGTCCCCGATGGTCCGGTAATGGCTGCCCGTGTAGTGGCGGACATCGACCCCGGCACTCAGGCTGAGGTCGTCGTTGAGGGCGGTGTTGAAGTTGGACAGGGCACCGTACCAGCGGTGGTCATTGTGGGCGGTCCGAATGAAGTTGGAGCCCTTGCGCTCTCCGTTGGCATCCACATTGAGGCCGTTGGGGCCGAATTCGAAGAGCTGGTGGCTGTCCCAAGTTGGCTGCAGGTCGAGGGTGCCGTCGCTGAGTCGCGTGCCTGGGGTGCTGGCGAGCGCTTCTCCTCCACCTGTTCCGAAACTGGCATAGGCTGTGGTCGTCAGTGAGCTCTTGTCGCTCAGGGCCCATACATCGCGGACGGTGAAGATGGGCTTGAAGTAATAGTTCTGACGGGCATTGTAGCGGCGCGTGCGGCCGTAGGTGGTGTCCACCATGCCCGTTTCCTCGTTGTAGTCGTAGTCAACCTCCTGGTAGTTGACGATGAACTCATTGAAGTCCCGACCGCGGGAAACCAGGTCGTCTTCATCGGCGTCGGCGAGGATGCCTTCTAGTTCCACCCGGCCCTCGTCGTCGGTCAGCTCGCGAGCGAGGTCGGCATCGAATTCATGCACCTGCATCTGATAGGACCGCTGGCCATGGCGCTGTGGTGCACCGAACGTGGTGAAACTCAAGTTGTGGTTGCCGAAGGTCTTGCGGCCCTTGAGGTAGTAGGAGTAAGTCTCCGATTCGAGGCCGGCGGCAAATCCTTGGTTGGTCCGGTAGGAGCCGACAAAGTGGAGGAAGCCTTTCTCTTGCGAGCCGAAGACACCGGACAAGCTGTTTCGGTGGTACCCGTAGTTGCCGACTTCACTCAGCAGGGTGAGGCTGCCATTGCCGGATTCGTCCCCACCGGTCAGGATGTTGATCGTGCCGCCCACGGAAGGGATGGCCAGCTTGCTGGCACCGAGTCCACGCTGGACTTGGGTGGTCCGCACCACGAGGTCCAAACCGGCCCAGTTGCTCCAGTAGACCCAGCCGTTCTCCATGTCGTTCATGGGGACACCATCGACCATGACGGCGAGGTTGGTCTGGTCGAATCCACGGATCGTCACCCGCGCATCGCCATCACCACCACCCTGCTGGGTGGCGTAGACGCCAGGCGTCGTGTTGAGCACCAGAGGCAAATCCCGGCCGGCCAGCTCTTCCTGAATCTGGGCGGGCAGGACGTTGGTGAAGGCCACCGGCGTCTTGCGGTCGATGGCGATGTCGGCGGCCACGATGGCCTCCTCGAGGATGAGGGACTCGAGCTTGACATCGAGGGTGCGCGAGGCCCCGGTCAAGTCGACGTCCACTGTCCGGGCGGCGTATCCGATGTAGCTGAAGGTCAATTCCCGCTTGCCCGTCGGTACGGAAAGGGTGTAGCGTCCATCGATGTCGGTGGCGGTCATCAGGCCGCCGGCTTGGACATATGCCCCAACCAAGGGGTCGCCGGAGAGCCCGTCTCTGACCATTCCGCTGACGGTGCAATTCTGGGCATGCAGGGTCAAGGTGCCCAGCCCGAGGGCCAGGAACAAAGCGAGAATCGACTTCATTGGAAGCGCAGAATCAGTGCTTGACAGCCTGGTGGCGCGTGACACTGCCGTCGGTCAGGCGAACCTCCACGAGGTAAGCCCCGGTTGGCAGGTCGGCCAGGTCCAGACGCAACTGTCGGCGGCCGTTGGTGACAGGACGCAGGACCTCAGCACCGGCGAGGGTGCGCACCACGACACCCGCGATGGGCTGGGCAGCGAGTAGGTCCAAGCGGTCGTGGAAGGGGTTTGGGAAGGCCTTCACTTGGCTGGTGCGCGTCTCCTCGACGGACGTCACGCAGTCGCACACGTGGAAGCCCAATTGGTCGAAGGTGTTGACCTCCAGAGAATCCCACACGGCGAGCACGTCGAATTCGTCCACGGCTTGCGTGTCCCCACCCGTCACTTCCGGGCGGCGCACGAGGGTGTGGTTTTGCGTGATCTCATCCCAGCCTGCGGAACCGGGATCTTCCCCAATCACACCGAAGATGTCGACCGGTGAATTGGTGGAGATTTTGCGGAGCACCATGGCGTCGTTGCCGTTGAAGTACATGGTGTTGTTCTCCTGATAGTCGGGGTTCAGCCAGATGTCAGCTTGTTCAGCGAGTTCGTCCCAGACCGGAGCCTCGAAGTCCACTCCATCGGGGTCTTGCTTGTCAATGACGTAGACGAGGACGCCACCGGGCTCGATGGTGCCGGTCAGGTCGGTCTTTTGATTGTCCTGTGCCGCCGTGGCACCGTTGGCATAACGCTCCAGGCGGTAGTCCGTCATGTCAATGGCGTTGCCCGTCGGATTGTAGATTTCAAGGGCTTTGTTGTTGGACCATCCCTCGATGTATTCGGAGATGAACAGCTCGTTGCATTGGGCAGTGAGCATCTGGGTGGACAGGGCGACGATCGCCAGGAAGAAAAGCTTGCGCATGGCTGGGTTGTGAATCGAACGCGAATGTAGTGCGATACAAACAGTTGCGCCCACCGGTAGGCTTGGGCTTCACGATTTCACAACACACCCTGAAGGCGGGGAAATCAGGGGGTTGGATTGTGCTTGTTGTCCGATTTGGAGAATTCCGAGTGGGCGGCCACCAAGTCGAGCGCTTTGCTGAGTCCATGGTGGTAATCGGCCCACAGGCTGTCCGCCTGAATCCGATACCCGTCGGATTTCAGCGGTGCATCCGGTGCGATCTCGAGGTAGCGCCGTCCAGATTCACCACCGGTGGCCAGCCGGTCCACCGTGGCATTGTAGTGATCGTGACCATGTTCATACAAGGCGGCAATCGCAGGATTTTCGCGGTGCCAGACCGAAGCAAAGTAGTCCATCCAACTCTGCTGGATGTGCATCCCGGTCGGCCGTGTTCGAACAACGAGCAGGCTTTGCGCGCCGGCATCCAACGCCGCATCCAACGGGAGGGCGTCCGACATGCCGCCGTCGAACATCCAGCGGCCGGCAACTTTGATTCGCCCGCGGGTCACCATCGGCAAGGTGGCCGAAGCCCAAAGGATGCGCAACCAGTCGCCTTGGGTGGGGTCCATGAAGCAGGCCGCGCCGGTTTCCGCATCCGTGGTGACGAACCGGACCTCCTTGTTGGCGGCGAAGTCCCGGGCCGCATCGAGGTCCAGCGGGTGGTGGTGGCGGACATGGTCGAACAGGTGCGCCAAATTCATGATCCCCTCCTCGGAGAGGGCCGAGGAAAACCGAATGAATTGACCGTTGGCGATGACCGAAGTGGCCACATCGATGAAGTGCTTGCGTTGCCCGGACAGGAAGCTGGTGACCGCCATGGCCCCGGCGGACACTGCGTAAACCCGCTTGAAACCTCGATCGTTCACTGCTGCGAGGGCGTCCAGGACCCCCGCCGTGAAGGCGCACCGCAAACTGCCTCCCTCGAGGAGCAGGGTATCGAATGTGGTGGACAGGGGCAAAGACCGATTCATGGGGCGCCTCATAAAATACGACGGGTTTGCCGTTTTGGTGCCCACGTCACGAAGCGCGAGGACGGGGCGGAAGTCGTCGTGGTGACAGGCGGAGAGCGCCCCTGAGCTTCCGGGTTCAGATGGGCGGGTCAGTGGATCCTGCAAGTCAGGGAGAGCGACCGTGGTGATGTTGGGTTCAGGCTACATGATCTCCTTTTCACAACCCAACAAGAAGAGGAAAGCCAAGGTGGCGGGCCACATCATTGAACCGCAGCGCAGCATGTTTTCAAAGTAGCGACTGCGTAGCTTGGCCTTCGACCCACTGCCATGCGCCTTGCTCTTCTGTCCCTCTGCTTTCTGATTGCCACAGGGCCGCTCGACCATCCCGGGAATCTCGGTGGGGTGAATTTGTGTCCGATCTGCTTTGGCGGTGGCATCGGCGCTGTTTTGCTTGACGATGTGATGGTCGGTGAGATCAGCGCAGAAACAACAGGGTGCACCGATGAGATGGCCTGCAATTTTGACCCCGAAGCGGTGGTGGACGACGGGTCGTGTTGGACGCCCGCGGATTACGGCTGGGGCGATTGTGAAGGCAACCAGCTCGATGCCCTCGGAGAGTGCGGAGGCACTTGTGCGGCCGATGTCGACGAGGACGGGGTATGCGACGACACGGACGAGTGCATCGGTCCGGACCTGCTCCCGGAAGTGTTGCCCATCTTGCCGTCCTCCTACATCGCGGAGGTCACCCTCGATGGAGCGCCTGTGGTCGGCATGACCGTGCTCGCCGTCGTGGATGGCGTGACGGTGGGGGTGGATGAGGCCTTTGAATTCGAGGGGGGCAGCTGGGTCAGCATGTCCCTGTATGTGCTCTCCGGAGATGAGGTGGAATTCTTCCTGTTCGATGAGGTGACCTGCACCGTGTATGACGACGACTTGGGCATTTCCGTCTCGGAGGCCGGAGGCGACCTCAGCACATTTTTCAACCCCGATTCACTGCCCTTCACTGGCGCTGTCATTCCGGGTTGCACCGATGAAGTCGCCTGCAACTTCGACCCTGATGCGGCTTTCGACAATGGCGGATGTGAGTACCCGTTGGACCTCTACGGCGTGGATCACGTGGATTGCAACGGGGATTGTCTGAACGACATGGATGGCGACGGCGTTTGCGATGAAGCGGAAGTGCCGGGGTGCTTGGACGACTTGGCCTGCAATTACAACCCCGCCGCCACGGAAGCTGACGCGTCCTGTGAGTACCCGCTGGACCTCCACGGCTTGGATCACGTGGATTGCAGCGGGGATTGTCTGAACGACATGGATGGCGACGGCGTCTGCGATGAAGCGGAAGTGCCGGGGTGCGTGGACGACTTGGCGTGCAATTACAACCCCGCCGCCACGGAAGCCGATGCATCCTGTGAGTACCCGCTGGACCTCTACGGCGTGGATTACGTCGATTGCGCAGGGGACTGTCTGCAGGATGCCGATGGGGATGGGGTGTGCGACGAAGCTGAAGTCCTTGGGTGCACCGACCCCGCCGCGTGCAACTACGACGAGGCTGCCACCGAAGACGATGCGAGCTGCGCCTTTCTGTTCGCGGAAACCATCACGGGCAACGTGTCGGTGACGGTAGGGGACAGCCCATTGTACACCGCTTCACCGTCAGACCCCGCCAATACCTGTACGTGGGCGGTGAGCGGTGGCAGCATTGTCAGCGGCCAGGGCACACCCATCGTGACCGTCTATTGGACGACCGAGGGCGTCCACGCCGTGCAGGTGGTGGAGACCAACCCCGTGTGCGATGGTGATTCGCTGGAGCTGGAGGTCACGGTGTCCCCCGTCATTTCCGTGGAGGAACAAGCCTGGCTGACCTGGACGCCCGTGCCCAATCCCGCCAGTGGTTGGATTCGGGTGGAAGGACTGCCCACTGGGGCCGGCATTGCACTGCGTCTCCATCACATGGATGGCCGCCTCATTGCGGAGTGGCCCTCCGTGGCCCCTGGCGAGCAGCTCTCGCTCGATGGGATCGCCCCAGGTTGGTATGCGCTGGAGGCCCTGTGGGGAGACCGGCGGTCGGTGCGGCCTTTGCTTCGGGAATGACGGTCGGGCAGGGCGTATTTTCACGCCGTGGAGAACCTGAACGAGATCTTGGGTAGAGCAACCCTATGGGGCGCCTTGGCCGTCTTTTTCGCAGGCCCGACTTGGGCCCAGACTGACATTCCGCCGTTCGGGCCGGCCTACGTGCAGGACGAATTGGCCACCCTGTCCATCACGATGGACCCAGACAGTGTCGATGCGATGCTCTTTGGCGATGTGGACTACGCCGCGACCAACCCGTTCCCGGCGACTGTGCATTACCAGAGCTCGACCGTGGACACCATCATTCCCAACGTGGGGGTGCGGCTCCGGGGCAACACCTCGTTGTTTTCTCCCAAGAAGAGCTTCAAGGTGGATTTCAATGCCTTTGTCCCCGGCCAGAAGTACGTGGACCTTGAGAAACTGAACGTCAACGCCAACCAGAATGACCCGTCTTTGCTCCGCGCGGGTTTGAGTTGGAACATCTTGCGCAGAATGGGCCTGGCAGGCTCCCGAACGAGCCACGTGAAAGTGGAGCTCAACGGCGAATACCTGGGGGCCTACCTCAACACCGAGCACTTCGATGAGGAATTCGTGGAGGAGTACTACGACAAGGATGCCGGCAACTTCTACAAGTGCCTCTGGCCCGCCTCACTGGAGTACATGAGCCAGACACCGGATGACTACAAGTTCGAGGTGAATGGGCGCCGCGCCTATGAGCTCAAGACCAACAAGGTCGCCGACGACTACACCGACATCGCCGAGTTCATCGACGTGCTCAACAACACGCCGGACGCCGATTTTCAGTGCGCGCTGGAGGAGGTATTCAATGTGGCCGATTTCCTCAAGGTCCAAGCCTTGGATGTGGTCAGTGGCAACTGGGATGGCTACGCTGGCAACAAGAACAATTTCTACCTCTATCACAATCCGCAGACGGGCCTGTTCGAGTACATCCCCTACGACCTCGACAACACGTGGGGCATCGATTGGCTCGACCAGGAATGGGAGACCCGCGATCCTTACACGTGGTCGACGGAGTACCGGCCGCTCTACGATCGGCTGATGGCGGTGCCTGAATACCGGGACTGGTACACGCATTACCTCCGCAGGATGATGACCGAGTGGGCGCACCCGGACAGCGTGGAGGCCTACCTGGCCCCCCGGCATGCCTTGCTCGATCCCGCCATCCAAAGCGATGGGTACTACCCGCTGTCTTTCGGGTTCACTTACGAGAATTTCCAGCAGTCGTTGGGTCAAGCATCCGGTGGGCATGTGGAATTCGGCATCCTGCCTTGGCTCGACACCCGCTTGGCCGCTCTGGAATGGCAGTTGGAACAGGAGGTTCCGGTTCTCGTCGTTCACGAAGTGGAGGACAATGCGCCGGTCTTGGATTCGCTTCGCGTTCGCACGATTGTGGACGCCGGCGCTGACGAAGTGGAGGTGGTCTGTTGGGTGGATCCCGGCAGTGGAGCAGTGCCCTTCGACATGTTCGACGATGGGGAGCACGGCGACCGGCAGCCCGGGGATGGAACATGGGGCGTGAAGGTGCCCGTTCAGTGGAATTGGACCACCGTGACGTACCACGTTCAAGTCACAAGCTCCGGGGGATTGGAGCGGTGGATTCCCTGCACGCCCGAGCTCGTGACGGTCGGAATGTCGCCATCTGAATTGGTCATCAATGAGTTGATGAGTTCCAACGCCAACAATGTCTCCGATGCTTTCGGCGAATTCGACGATTGGGTGGAGCTCTTCAATGCCGGTTCCGCGCCGGTGGGCCTCGGTGGAAAGTACCTGACGGACAACCTCAATAATCCCAACAAATACGCATTGCCGGAAGGCTCGCTCGCCGCCGGGGATTGGGCGTTCTACTGGCTCGACAACGACCCCGAGCAAGGTCCGTTTCACGCGCCGTTCACCCTGTCTGCCTCAGGTGAGGAGATTGCCCTGTTGGAATGGAACGAAGCCGGAGGGTTCTGGGTCATCCTGGACTTCTTCGCCTTTGGCGCGTCCGAGCAGGACGCATCGTTGGGTCGGGTTCCGGATGGAGCGGACTATTGGGTGTGGTTTGCCACCCCCACAGCGGACGCCACCAACAACTATGCGATCATCTTGGGCGGGGACGATGTACCGTCGCCCGGGCAGCGTCAAATCGCGCCGAACCCTACGGCGGACTGGATTCGGTGGACAGGTGACCGGGTCTCCGGCCGACTCTTGGATGCGGCAGGCCGCGAGGTGCTGTGCTTTCCCGCCAGCCGTGGGTTGTCGCTCGTGGGTCAGCCCGGCGGCGTGTATGTGCTGCAGTTGGACGATGGCACCCGCCAGCGCATCCTGAAGCAGGACTGATTGTTCAGAGGCCGTTGGCGGCTTTGCGCCGTTCCAAGTCACGTCCGAATTCGATCCAACGCTCGCCATCCTTGATGGCCCCATTCTTGGCGTCCACCTTGTTCATTTCGAGCAAGTAGCCCTCCGCCTGCGACAGGTTGTCCATGAGGATGGCCGCTTCGATGAGGTTCAGATAGAGAAAGCCGGCGACCTTGCGGTCAATGCGGGCCTTCTTGTCCTCGAAGTCGGCTTCGGACAAGGCTGCGGCCCACACGACCGTGGCCTTGCGCAGGCTCTCCTCACCAGCTGTCCGGTCCGAACCGAGTTTACTGGCGCCGAACTTGGCATCAAATGCGGCACCACGCAGGTCGGCGTAGTTCACTTTGCCGGTCGTCTTGGGGAAATGCCATTCGCATTCCCGGCTCTTTTCGAGGGTGCAGTGCTTGTCCTCCAGGTCGGCTTGGAGGGAGCTCACCGCATGGAGGACGGGCATCTTGGTCTGCTGGGCCAGGATGGTCGGCTTCTGGACCGCCCACCAGTCGCGCACCTGTTGGTCGCGGTCAAAGGTCTTGGACGACCACGTCCGGGGACGCGCATTGGCATCGGTGCTCTTCAGTGTGACGCCGCGCGCCGAGACCGTGATGTGCACAGGCTGCACGTAGGTCAGCTTGAGGTAGAATTTGGTGACTTCCACGGTCTCTTCACCGCGCTTGACCTTCTCCTTTTTGGTGGCCACCACCTCCTCGGTGATGTTGAGCGGGTCGACGACCACGTCCACGTCAAGTCCATCATCGCCCACGTCAAATCCCGTGAGCTGCAGTGCATATTGGACCTCTGCCGGGTCAAAGAAGTACTCGCTGGGCTGGGGTGCAGCGGGAAGGACCAAGGTGTCCGTGCGGCTGGATTGCCATTGGGCGAAAGATTCGGGCGCAGCACTGTCCACTTCGTCGACGATTTGTTGCCATTGCTGCTGAAAGGCCTTCCATTCGGCCTTCACCTCGGACTGCCAACCGCGGAACTCGATGCCATAGGATTCCTTGGCGGTTTGCTCGAGGTGGACGCGGAAGGTGGCGATGCCATCCGGCAGCGGCTCGGAGGGGAGTTGGGTGTAGGTGAACCGCTCTTTCTCTGATTTCATCCGTTGTCCAAAGGCGACGGAGGTCAACATGGTCAGGCAGAAGAGAATGGAGAGACAGCGGGTCATGTCGTGGGGTGTTTTGGGGATCGCGTCGGCCAAAGATGCACCCTTTCGTACCACCTTTGTGTCATGGACCGGTCACCCGCAGGCATTCGCATCAACAAATACCTCAGTGAGGCAGGACACTGCTCCCGGCGGGCAGCTGATAAACTCCTTGAGCAGGGCAGGATCACCCTCAATGGCGTGGTGCCTGAGTTGGGAACCAAGGTGATGCCAGGCGACGAGGTCGCGGTGGATGGCCAGCCCGTGGGGCAGCCGACCAAACAGGAGGACCACGTCTACATCGTGTACCACAAGCCCGTCGGCATCGTCTGTACGACGGACCAGAAACGGGAAAAGGACAACATCGTCGATGCGATTGGGCACGAGCGCCGCATCTTCCCTGTTGGCCGGCTGGACAAGCCCAGCGAAGGCCTCATTTTCCTGACTTCCGATGGCGACATCGTCAACAAGGTCCTGCGCGCCCGGAACCGCCACGAAAAGGAATACCACGTGACGGTCGACAAACCGATCCGCGGCAGTTTCATCGAGGACATGGCTGGCGGCATCCCCATCCTCGGGACCGTGACCCGGCGTTGCGAAGTCGAGCAGACCGGCCCGAAGCAGTTTCGCATTGTTCTGACCCAAGGCTTGAATCGCCAAATCCGCCGGATGTGCGAACACCTTGGTTATAATGTGACCCGCCTGAAGCGGGTGCGCATCATGCACATGCACCTCGACCTTCCCCGCGGGGAGTGGCGAGATTTCACCGCCAAGGAATTGACGGAGCTGCAGCGTCTCGTAGACGATTCGACGAAAACCCACGATGGAGCACATTGACAGGCCCGTGGTCATCGGGGGAGGGGCGGCAGGCCTTGCAGCTTGCCTCACCTTGCAGGCGGCTGGGATGTCGCCGCTGTTGCTGGAGGCATCGGACCGCCTCGGTGGGCGACTCCGGACGGAGCAAATGGCCGATGGGACACGCGTCGATGTTGGCTTTCAGGTACTGTTGACGGCCTATCCCGAGTTGAAGCGTTGGGTGGACATGAGCGCCCTTGAGCCGGTGCGTTTTGTTCCCGGGGCCCGGATTCACAAGGGCGGCCGGTGGCGCACCTTGGCGGATCCACGCCGCCGACCGGGGACCTTGCCCGCCACCCTGACGAGCGGAATCGGGACTTGGGCCGATCGGTTCCGGATGTTGCGGCTCGTCCTCGAGGTGATGCGCGGTTCGGCAGAGGATGTCCAGTCGCGCGCGACGTCTGGAACGGCCTTGGACGACCTGAAGGCGCGCGGGTTTTCAGAGGGCTTCATCCGCGATTTCCTCCAATCCTTTTTTTCTGGCATTTTCCTGGACAAGGCCCTCACGCCGCCTCCCGCTCAGTTCCTCTACACCCTCCGCATGTTCGCCAGCGGGGATGTGGTCCGGCCTGCGGGCGGGGTCGAGGCGCTGGTGCACCAACTTCAAGGGAAGCTCGAGCGAACCGAAGTGCGGCTCCAACAGCGGGTGGTGTCTTTCGAGTCGGGGCACATCCTGACGGAACACGGTGCGGATTGGGTGGCGCCCCAGATCATCTGCACGGTGCCGTCCTTGCTCGATGGCCGGCCACCCGTTCGATGGCACGGATGCCTCAATGTCGTTTTTGCCACGTCGGAACGGTCGTTCGGCAAGCCCATCATCGGATTGCTCCCGGAAGCCCATTCCGTGACCAATTTCCATTTCATGGAAGACGTTCAGGGGGCAGAAGGCCAGGGCAAGTTGAATGCGACCGCCGTTCTCGAATATGGCCAGAATGTCGACGGAGCGGTCCTCGCCATGCAGTCCGATTTGCGCGCAGCTGGCTTGGCGGTCGGGGAGGTGCTTTGGAAGGCCCACATCCCAGAAGCCCTCCCGGCCATGCGGGAAGTGCGCCCTGCCATGGCCCAGCCGAAAATCTCAGAGGGGCTGTACATCGCAGGAGACGCCACGGCAGCACCTTCACTGGACGCAGCCTTGCGCTCGGGAAGGGTGGCGGCCGAAGCCTTGATCCAATCGAAGAGGTCCACCACCCCATGACCGAACGAATGGTTTGGAACCAGTGGTGGGCCAAAGGCCGGCCCGGCGCCATGACCACAGAGGCTTACACGGAAGCCATGGTCCATTGGGTAGAGGCCGGGACGCACAGCGGTCCTGAGGCTTCAGAGAGATTGGCCCAGTACACGGCGTTGAATGCCGTCCGGATGAAACGGGTGGGCAAGACCTACCGCATGGGGGACGACATGCAGGCGTTCTTGGAGTCGGGCACATGCAAGGACCAGCGTTGGGTGGTCATCACGGAGAGCTGGTGCGGCGATGCCGCCCAATCCGCTCCCTTGATTGCCCGACTGGCCGAAGTGTCTGGAGTCCATGTGGAGTGGGTGCTGCGCGATGGGGAGCATCCCATCATCGACGATTTCCTGACCCGAAGTGGCAGGTCCATTCCCATGTGGATTGTGGCCAACGCCGAGGGGGAGGGGTTGGCGACATGGGGCCCCAGACCGACGACGGCGCGGACCATGGTGGAGGAATACCGCGCCCAACCGAAACCGAAACCAGCGCATGCGGAATACGCTGCCCAGGTGCAGTTGTGGTACGCCCGCAACCGGGGAAAAGAATTTGAGCAGGAGGCCTTGGCCATGCTCCGATCCATCTGACCGGAATCAGAATGGTTGCATGAAAATTCGGTCCCATCTTAGGGGCGATAACCATTTACACCCATCCGAAACATGAAGAAGTTTTTCCTTCTCGGGGCCCTCGCCCTGGCTGCTTGCTTTGACGCCGCCGCCCAAGAGTACAAAGTTGTCACCGTGGTCGAGAGCATCGTGCCAGGTGGCGTTGGCCGTTCCCGCATCATCGAGACCACTTCTGATGCAGACAGTGAAGCCGCAACCACAGACCGCGTGGATGGCAAGAAGAGCGGTCAGGGCAACGTGAAGCGAGGTGACCTCAAAGTCGACAACTTCCGGGAGACCAAGCTCGTCAACTTCTTCAGCGCAGCTGGCATCAATTTCCAGAACATCGCATCCAACGATGCCCTCATCACCGACAAGATCAACAACCTCGTGTCTCAAGGTTGGAGCCTCGAGTTCGTCGTGAGCGGTGTCGAGGCCGACTCCGGCAAGGACGACGGCAATGGACTGTACATTACTCGACTGATTTTCAAGAAGTAAGACGGACAAAAAAATGTGTGAAACACGTTTTCACACATTATGTCCGGAGCATATCTTTGCCACAGCTATCGCTAGTAATGGCGATTGGCAAGTAGATTGTTAGGAAGGAAGGGCGCGAAGGCGCCCTTCTCTCTTTTGCGGCCTTTTGAGATCGGGAACGGCGTATCTTGTGGACATGATGAAGCGTTCCTTTTTGTTTCTTCTGCCGGCTCTGATTTGGACCTCCTGCAACGAGCCCGAGCCCGTGTCACGATGTGTTTTGGACCGTGTTGAGGTGCTGTCGGTCGACCCAGATTACTTCGACGACACGCTGGACGAGGGTTTGCCTGATTTGTTTGTTGAATTGCGAAATGCAGCAACGCAGGCCGTTCTCTACACGACCGGCGTGGCTCAGGAAGCCGCCGTGCCCGTGACGCTGGATTTCGTGGCGGTCAACATTGAGCTGGCCGATTTTCAAACGGACTATGAATTCACCGTTTTCGATGAAGATGAATTCACAACCCAGGATTTCATTGCCCTCGGTTTGCCCTTCAAGGTTGAGGATCACGTGGACGCAGAACGGGCTGAAGTGGACCTCACAGATGGGTCAACCACCATCCGTGTGCACTTGATTTGGTATTGAACGTCGAAGGCATAAAAGCCTTGACTATATTTGCCCCCCTCTAACGAGTCAGTATGGCGAACCACAAATCAGCCCTCAAGCGGATCCGTTCCAACGAGACCAAGCGTCTCAGCAACCGTTACTACCACAAAACGATGCGGAACGCATTGCGCAAATTCCGCGCCTCCAACGATGAGAAGCAGCTCACCGAGGACCTGCCGAAGGTGGCCTCGATGATCGACCGGTTGGCCAAGAAGAACGTCATCCACAAAAACAAAGCGAGCAACCTCAAAAGCGGACTCGAGCGCCATTTGGCATCTGTCAAAGGTTGATGACCTTGGCCGCATGGCGGTCCAAAAACGAATCTCGAAGGGGTGCTGCGGCACCCCTTTTTTTGTCTTTAAGGGTGATTTGCTGAGCGCATGGTGTCCGGGATGAGACCCCGGGAAAAAGCGCTCATTGAGGGCATCCATGTCTTGACGTCGGCGGAGCTGTTGGCTGTGCTGATTGGCAGTGGGGCGCCAGGTGCCGATGCGGAAAGTGCGGCGATGCACTTGCTGGAGGACGTGGGGCAAGACTTGCACGCCTTGGGACGCTGTAGTTTGGCACGAATCCGCGTTTGTCGGGGAATTGGTGACGCTCGGGCGGTGCGCATCGCGGCGGCCATGGAGTTGGGCAGGCGGCGGATGAAGCAAGACCCGCCGTTGGGTGCGCCCATGACCCGGTCTTCTGACATCGTGGCCAGATTCCGCCCCAGGTTGATTGACCGCAGTGAGGAAGAGTTTTGGGCCTTGGCCTTGAGTCGATCCAATGCGGCTATTGCAGACTTGCGGGTGTCCATTGGAGGACAATCCGGCACCGTGGTCGATCCCAAAGTCTTGTTCTCCAAGGCGCTGACGGTGAGGGCAGCGGCGGTGGTACTCGTTCACAATCATCCTTCTGGAAACCCCCGGCCCAGTGAGGCGGACAAGGCGTTGACCCGCGAAATATCGACGGTGGGCAGGGCGTTGGACATGCCGGTGTTGGACCATGTCATCATTGCCGGTATGCGGCACTTTAGCTTTGCGGATCATCAACTTATCTGAGTCTTGGCGACTTCTCCCATTCTTCTGACGGTGGTCGGTGCCCGCCCGCAGTTCATCAAATCGGCCGCATTGACCCGGGCGCTGGTGCACACGGAATGGACGGAGTGCCTCGTCCACGCGGGTCAGCACGCTGACGACCACATGGGCTCGGATTTTCTGGTGGAATTGGGGGTGCCTCCGCCAGCTTTGCGGCTCCATCCTTGTCAGGACAGTCGAACCGCACGCATGGCAGATATGATGTCGGGCATTGCGGATCACATCGAGCGGCTCTGTCCAGCCGTTGTGCTCGTCTATGGGGATACGGATGCTACGTTGGCTGGTGCCATGGCAGCCCACCACGCCGGGGTGCCGCTGGTCCATGTGGAAGCGGGGTTGCGCAGCGGAGACCGGAGTATGCCTGAGGAGTTGAACCGCATTTTGACAGACCAGCTCGCCAATCAGTGGGTCACGACCGGGCCAGGGCCGGGTGCGCAACTTCAGGCAGAGGGCATGTCGCCTGCTGGCATTGTCGAGGCTGGAGATGTGATGTTGGATGTCGCACTGGCGGTGAAACCCGTCTTGGTGCGTCGCCGCCCCCCTTCTTGGCCCGGGTCGGGTCCGGTCTTGACCGCAACCCTCCATCGGCCGGGTTTGGTGGACGATCCAGAACGTCTGCAGGGCGCGATAAGCGCCCTTGCCCAATGGGCAGATCAACAGAACGGATTCGTCTACATGCCAGTGCACCCTCGGACGGAAGCCAATCTGAGGAAGTTTGGACTGGCCTTGCCAGACGAGGTGGTGAATCCCGGGCCGCTCGGCTACATCGACATGCAAGCGGCCTTGTATCACGCCACTGCGGTTTTGACCGATTCCGGAGGGCTTCAGAAAGAGGCGTGGTATCAAGGCGTGGGTGCGGTCGTGTTGCGCAACACGACCGAGTGGACGGAACTGCTTGATTTGGGAGCGTCCGTGTTGTTTGACCCTGCGCAGCTTTTGGAAGACGAGGGGCCGGCAGCCTTGGTGCGCACGTTGTCCAAGCCCTTTCAGGCCATGCCTGTGGAGGAGGCGGGGCTGTTCGGAGCAGGCCGCGCCGCAGAGCGAATGGTCGCGGCTTTGGAGACTTGGAGACCCCATTCCTGATGTCCATGCAAGCCAAGGTGACCGTGTATGCGCCCGCCCGGACGGCCCGCCATGAAGCGGCGTTCACCTGGGTGCTGGACAGCGTGTTGGGTCTGGAGTGGCAATGGGCCGACACGGAAGAAGCCTACGTCCAAGCCACAGGTTGGCGCTGCCATTATGGGGCAGACCCGACCCTCGGTGGGGTTGGATTTCCTGCCGACGGCATGTTGTCCGAGTTGGGGCAAATGCGGCGAGAGCCGCCTCGGACAGATGGTGAGCAGGCCGACTTGTTCGCCGCCGTCTTCTGGATGGCCAGCCGAATGGAAGAGTTCCTCCCCGATGCTCCCCGAGACGAGTACGGACGCTTCATGGCGACGCACAGCATTCCGGCCCAGCAGGGATGGCTTGATCATCCCATCTGTGAGCATTGGGCCTTTGCCATCGGAGCGCGACTGTTGGGAGCTGCTTGGCCCGACCACGAGGCGGCACTGAAGGCCCAGTTTGAAGTGGTGCCCACCTTGGACGTAGACAGTGCCTATGCGTTTCGTGGCAAAGGGGGATGGCGCACGGGTGGCGCCTTGTTGCGAGACCTTGCCACTGGCCAATGGTCCCATGCGGCACGGCGATTCCGAGTGATCCAGGGCCGGGAAGAAGACCCCTACGATACCTACCAGATGGCGGAAGAATGGCACCGCGAGCGCGGGCTGCGTGCCAAGTGGTTCTTCTTGTTGGCCAAGTTTGGTCCGCACGACAAGGGTTTGCCTTCGCGCAGTCCGCTCCTGGAAGAGCGGATGCAGCGCCTTGATTTGGATCCGGATCAGGAGGTGCACTGGCATCCAGGTTACGCCGCTGCCGCAGATGCCACCGCGATGGCGCGCGAACAGGCGGAATACACACGCATCATGGGCCGTCCCCCGCTCGCCGCGCGGCAGCATTACCTCCGTTTGATGCCGACGGCCACACGCAGGGCGCTCCTGGCATTGGGGGTCTCCGAAGACCACACCGAGGGGCACGCCGTGTGCACGGGATTCCGGGGTGGGTTCTCAAGGAGCCGTCTTTGGTACGACCTCGAAGCCGAGAAGCTCACGACATTGAAAATTTGTCCCTTCGCGGCCATGGACGCCACATTTCTGCGGCATTTGAATGCCCCTCCAAACGAGGTGCCCGAGGCCGTGGGGCAGTTGGCGGATGCCGTTCGGTCCGTGGGGGGGACCCTGCGGTTGTTGTGGCACAATGAGAGCTTGGCACCGGAAGGACAGTGGTCCCAGTGGGAGGGGGTGTATCCCGCGGTGCTCGATGCGGCCTTGGGGACCGATGCCTGAGGAGCACTGGACATCCCGTTCCTTTGTTGCCCCATTACTTCACGCCCAGCATGGACTCCGCATTTTGGATTGAAGCCGTTGGCTGGATGGCCTTCAGCATTGTCAAGTTTGTCGTGACCCCGGGCACGGCAGTCGCGGCGGGGGTGCCGCCCATCCAGGCGTTTGCCTGGTCTTCCATGGGGGCGGCGATTGGATTGATGGCCATGCGGCCGTTGTCGAAGCGGCTCTTCCGATGGTTCAGCGAACGTCGCCGGAAGAAGGGCAAGGCCAATTTCACACCGGCTCGCCGCCGCATCCTCGGGGTGAAGATGCGGTTTGGTCTGTGGGGTGTGGCCGTCGTGGGGGGCGTATTGGGCGTACCTGTGGCCGCGTTGATCGCCTACAAATATTTCGGTCACCGCGGCGAAACCCTGCCCGTCCTCATCTTGGTGTTCACCTTGTGGAGTGCGCTGTTGACCACCTTGGCTGCCACGGCTTTCCTTTGACCCATGGCCCGCACCCTCCTTTTTTTCGATCTCGATCGCACCCTGTGGGACTTTGAGCGCAATTCTCTGGAGACCCTCAAGGAGTTGTACCGCGACACCCACCTCGATGCCAAGGGCGTGGCGGGTTTTGAAGCGTTCAATGAAGTGTACCAGCGGGAAAACAAGGCGTGTTGGGACCTCTACCTCGCAGGTCAGATGACCAAGCCCGTGCTCAGAACGACCCGTTTTCAGCGGGCGTTGAGTGGGGTTGGGGTCGATTGTGTGAAGACCGCAGAATTCATGGGGGAGGAATACGTGATGCGCGGACCGCGCCAGACGCACCTGATGGAGGGGGCATTGGAAGTGCTGGCGGCACTCAAATCCAGAGGTCATGAGGTGCACATTTTGACCAATGGATTCAAGGAGGTCCAGCACATCAAAGTGGAGAACACAGGGATCGGCGAGTACGTGGACGCGGTGTGGACGAGCGATGAGCTGGGACATCTCAAGCCGGCGCCGGGCTGCTTTGAGGGCGCATTGCGCGGGGTAGACGGCAAAGTGGAGGAGGCTTGGATGATCGGCGATGATCACCGGGCGGATGTCGTTGGAGCGCACGCATGCGGCTGGAAAGCCATCCATTATGCTCCCGAAGGTGATACGCCGACCGACTCTCCCGCCGTGGCGTCTGTGGCCCATTTGAAGGAACTGTTGGCCATTCTGCCCTAAAGAAGCCGACGGGTGGGGGTTAAATTTACCCTCATGAGTCAGGACAACGGGGGCAAGAAGCCCAAACTCAACATCGAACTGCCGGAGGACGTCGCGACCGGTGTGTACTCCAACCTCGCCGTGGTGACCCACAGCCAGACGGAATTCATCCTCGATTTCATTCAAGTGATGCCCGGCACGCCAAAGGCGAAGGTCCGCTCACGTGTGGTGTTGTCTCCCCAACACGCCAAGCGCGTGATGAAGATGCTGGTGGACAACGTCGGCAAGTTCGAGGCTCAGCACGGGACCATTGACATGACCGGACAGCCAGAGCCGTCCTTCCCGATGAACTTCGGAGGGCCGACAGGCGAGGCTTGAGGCTCAGTTCCAGTGCGCACCCCGAGGGGTGACCGCGCCGAGGACGGCTCCGCGGATGCCCGTTGTTTCAGAGGTGTACACCGTGTTGGGCGCCTTGGACACCGAGGGCGTCAATGGGCCCTCAGCAGAAAAGAAAGAAACGCCCTCTTGGGGGGTGTTCAGGACTTTGGCAGGACCAGCGGACAGCAGACTTGACATAGCCTCCAGCGCTTGGGACTCTCCGGCGCCATGGTCGACCAACGCCCCGAAGAGCAGGGAGCCAACTGCATGAAGGCCGGCGATGCCCGGGGCCACGACCATGAAATCCACATCGTGCTCCTCCGGCGTGCGCGGACGGTGGTCGGACACCACGACATCCAGCGTGCCATCGAGCGCCGCATCGCGCAAGGCGTCGCGGTCAGCTTCCGACCGCAAAGGGACCTTGAGCTTGAGGGCGCGGTTGAAGCCATCCAAGTCAGCGTCTGTCCAACGCAGGTGGTGGACCGTCGTCCCACACGTCACGTCCAAGCCGTCCGCCTTGGCCTGGCGAATGGCCTCCATGCCCGCAGCACTGGTGACCACGGGAATGTGCAGGCGGCCTCCGGAATACCGGAGCAAATCCAAGTCCCTTCGAATGCGCAAGGTTTCCGCTTCTTCGGAGATGCCGGGCAATCCCAAGCGTGTGCTTGTCGGCCCTTCGTGCATGAGGCCTGCTGGTTGGAACCCGGGGTCGTGGGCCTCGGAGAAGATGCGCGTCCCCAAGGCTTGATGGTATTCGAGTGCCCGGCGAAGGAGCTCGGGGCGTTGAATGGGGGCATCGTCGCTGAAGGCGAGCGCGCCGGCCTCCACCAAGGCGCGGGCCTCCGTGAGTTGAATGCCTTCACGGCCTTCGCTCACAGCCGCCACTGGAAGGGCGGCAGTGACCGAGTTCGCGCTCACTGCAGAGAGCATGCGTACTTCGGCTGGCTGATCCCGACAGGGTTGGGTAGACGCCACCGGTGCTGCACCACAGAATCCGCCCGCCGCTGCGACACGCAATCCGTGCTCCAAGCCCTCGGCGCGGTTGGTTCCGGGATCGCGGAAGTCGCACTGCAGGTCCATCCACCCTGGAAATGCCACCGCCGTTCCCAGGTCGCGGTCGCCTTGATCGGGGTTCAATTCTCCAGAACAAGCTTGGATGTCGAGCGGATGTCCGACTTGGTGGTGAACATCAACCGGCTGGCCATGAAGGTCATGGCCAGGCTGAATCCATTGTGCGACGCGGTATTTGGGCATGGGGTCGGGTGGGGTTCAGGGTGTGGAAAGGTCAGGGGGTGGCGCAGCGGATTTGCGCTTGAGCAAGACCATTTCAAGGAGCAAGAAAAGCAAGGACAAGGCAATGAGGCCGAGCCATGCAGGTTGTCCTTCTTCCAATACAGCCACTGCAGAGACCAGCTCCTGAATGTCTGCGGACAACACTTCGGTTTGTCGCCATCCTGCGGTGACCATGGCTTGTTTCCAGCTGTCAGGGTCGAGGGTGGACAGGTCGCTTTCGGCGGCCGGAGGATTGACGCCAAGGGTCAAGATGGTTTGGCCGGCGTCCGTGGCGGCATCGGTGAGGCTCAGCGTGTATGCACCTGGTTCCAGTTGGCTGAGGGGGAGCCGGACGCGATGTCCTCCGGGGACAGCACGGGCGCTGAGCAAGGTGCGCGATGCACTGTCCGATGCAGACTGAAGGGTCCAGCCTTCCGACCCCACGCCCCGCATGCCGCGCACCAGCAGGTCTTCATCCTGCCCGGCGTCGAACTGGCGGATGCCCGATGCCCTGGCGGTTTCTGCCATGCGCAGGGCGGTGGGCACGAGCAACGCGTGCTGGGCCACATTGTTCCACGCCACATCCAACGGTGAGGCCATCCAATAGAAGCGGCCTTGACCATGCGTTCCAGCAGTGAGGAAGGGCTTGCCATCGGCAAAAGACAGGATGCGGCGCTCCCGCATGCCAGGGCGTTGGCGGCCATACCATCCTCGGACCGAGGGCAAATCGACCCGCTTGGGCGCTTGGCTGAAGACCCCTGCGAACAAGGGGTGGTCGTGGTGGAGTTGCCCCAGCCGCGCCGGCTCCTCGAGGGCAATCCACGTTCCGGGGCCGCCGGTGCCCAAGCCGGTCAGCAGTTCGGACCAACCCGAACCCAAGCGCTCTGCCGGAGGAATGAACCAGGCACTTTGCCCGCGGTCGACCCCGTCGAGCAACGCTTGAACCAATCCTGAGCTGGGGTCATTGACACCTTGGAGGGCCAACAAGTCAGCAGCAGCGAGGAGGTCGTAATCCAAACTGCCTTCGGTCATGTCGATCACATCGTGAAGCGTGGCATCTGCAAAGAGGCGCTGCAGGGCGACTTGTTCTACCGGTCCGGATTCCCTCCCTTGAATGAGCGCGATGGAGACCCGGTCCTGCACTTCATATCCGAGGTGCAGCGCATCGTCAAAAGTGACGGGAGCGTCGACCGTGCGAACTGTGGCGTGCACGTGCCCAGCGGCCTCGTGTCGAAAGCGCAGCACCGTGTCGGTGGCCAGTCCCGGCCGGAGACCATAGGATCCGATGGCCACCCGGTTTCCATTGATGTCCAGGCTGAGCGGCAGATCGTCGACGGGGCGCTCGGCATCGTGGGACAATCGGACATGCAACACTTCGCTGCGCTCTGCCAGCCGCATGGGGGCTTCAAACCAAGCCGAGTCGATGCGGACATTCACCTTGGTCGCAATGGCCTGGGTGACGAAGCGCACGTCCAAACTGGAGTCGGCCTGTCCCGCCAATTTGGCATCCAGTGCGTGGCTCGAGGATTGCAAGTCGGTGAAGAGGTAGGCGGCCGTCTCTCCTGGCTCGTCACCGAGGCGGTCCTGCACTTGAAGCAGCACTTCACCCATGGCAGGGGCTGTGTGCCCGCCGCGGATGGCCGCAATGCGATCGAGCGCTTCCGCTTTGGACAATGTGCGGCGATCCGCAGGGTCGAACTCGGAGGTGAAGATGTGGAATCGGTCCGTCGGACCTGCGGCATCCACCAGGGCAGAGGCGCCGGATTTGGCGGCCTCGAGCAGGGGACCGTTGGCGCCTTCGAGCTCCATGGACGGGCTGTTGTCCAAGTACAAGGCCAGTGTGCGGGCGTGGTCTCCTTGGCCACCTCCAGCGCCGTCCAGGACGGGTTGGGCAAAGGCCAACACGATGCACGCCATGGCCAGCATTCGCATCAACAGGACCAGCCAATGCCGGATGCGGCTCCGCGACCGGCTCTCTTGTTTGACTTCCCGGAGAAAAGCAGTTTGGGAGAATTGGACCTTTCGGTGGCGACGGAGGCTGAACAGGTGGACCAGCACCGGAATGGTCAGCGCGGAAAGCGCCCAAAGGACCTCGGGGTGGACAAACTGCATCAGTGCGCGAATTTAGCCCCCGATTGTCGCCCATGCCCGCACTTCGTTCGCCAGGTCGTTCCGCTCCATTTCACCGCCGTCCCTCCGCTGCACGGTTGGCCCAGTGGCGCGAGTGGTTGGATGAGGCGGCCGAGCGCTTTGAGCGGCCGGATTTTCTGGACGACGATCCGCTGGGCATCCCGCACCGTTATTCCGATCCACAGGATGTGGCTGTGGCCGGATTCTTTGCCGCCACCTTGGCGTGGGGCAACCGGAAGTCCATTCTCAAATCCTGTCATGCCCTGTTGGACCGCATGGACGATGCCCCCGCGGATTTCGTGGCATCGGCAGGGGATGCGGAACTCGCCCGCCTCGACGATTTCGTGCACCGAACGTTTCAGGGTGAAGATGCCCGTCGATTTGTCCTGTGTTTGCGCTCCTTGCAAGCGGATGGTGGGCTGCATGGGGCCTTTCGTCATGCATTCAGCACAGCGCCAGACACGCCCGGGCGGCCAGGCGTCCCGGACGCGGGCCATGCATTGAATGCCTTCAAAACCCGGTTTTTTCGAGATCACCCGGCGGGGAGGACGTCCAAGCATGTGGCGGACCCCGTCAAGGGCAGCGCGGCCAAACGGCTGTGCATGTACCTGCGGTGGATGGTGCGCTCGGACCAACGGGGCGTGGATCTGGGGTTGTGGACGGACATTCCGCGTTCTGCATTGCGGCTTCCGCTGGATGTGCACACGGGAAATGTGGCCCGCGAGCTCGGATTGCTCCAGCGCAAAGCCAGCGATTGGCCGGCGGTGGAAGAGGTCACGGATGTCCTGCGGAAATTGGATCCGAAGGACCCTGTCCGCTATGATTTCGCCCTCTTTGGGATGGGCGTGACCAGGGCCTTGAAGATCAAGTGAACCGCTGCCTCAGGCTGCCGAGTGCATCTCGGTCTACAGCGAAGGTGAAGTCCTCGGGATTTAGCGCCTGCGCGGGAACCCAGCGGAAGGATTCGCGCTGTTGTCCATCGCAATCGAAGGGCTCATCTGCCACCCGAAAGTCAACGGGGTCGGGCAGGGTGGCCAAGTAGTAATGGCACAGGACCTGTTCCTCTCCCCGCCAAGCTGAGCGCACGAAATCGCCGGTGACGTGCACCAGCGGTCCCAGGTCGATGTCCTGTCCGAGTTCCTCTCTCGCTTCCCGGCGGGCGCAATCCATCGGCCCTTCCCCGAATTCCAGTCCGCCACCAGGCAGCTTGGTGCAATCCCGGCCGGCCAGGCATTCGTCGCTCAGCAGGATGCGGGTCTTGGCCGACAGCGTACCACCGACCATCGGTCGGTCCAACAGGAAGAAGTACACCCGCACGTTGAACCGCTGGATGTCCAAGTCGTTCCAGGCTGGCCGGGTGGCGCGCAACATTTCACGCTTGCCGGGCGGGCCCGGGAGGCGCTCGACTCGAAAGCCGGCAGATTTCATGGCCCGGCGCACAGCACCCTTGGCGCAGTAGGTCACCAAGGTGCCTTCCTCTCGAAGCAGCTTGAAGGCCTCCTGAAAGCGCTCGGGCTCCCATAATTCAGGTTGGCTATCCGGCGCAAAGGCATCGTAGTAGATGAGGTCAAACGAGCCCCAGTGGTCTGGGTTCCGCGCGAAATGCTGCCAGGTGGTCTTGAGGCGGGTGAATTGCCCCTGCTCCGCCCACTCCACGCGGTGGGATTCGGCATCCGGATGGGCGTGAAGGTGGTCGGCTTCCAGCGCGCCCGCGATGCCGTCGAGGGCGAGTTCGGCCCGCTCGTTAACGGCGAGCGGAAAAGGTTCGAGGGCCACGTAGTCGAGGCTGAACCCCGCATTGGAGCGCCGCCAGCGGTCCAGTGTGAGGAGCGCGTTCAGGCCCGTTCCCAATCCGAGTTCGAGGAGGCGCAATGGGCGTTTTGCGCGCCCCTCTGTTGCCCGCTGGTACCCGGCATCGAGAAAGACATGGTCGGATTCGGTGCGGGCCCCATGTCGGCTGTGGTAGCATTGTCCAAACCGCGCGGAGTGGAGGGTCATGGACCCGTCAGAGGTCGGTTGGGGAAGGCGCTGATCGGCCCCATTTTCCGGCATGGGTGCAAGGTAAATCGGAGACGCTTCTGCCCTTCAAATCCACGGTCATTGTATTAATTTCGGAGCATGAAATTGAATCTGCTCGTGACCGCAACCTTGGTCACGCTCATCGCGGGGTGTGGTCCTGCGGAAACCTCAAACAACGCTGAGATGAACACCGCCGCGGACACGCCAACGGACCCGTGGGCACCCCTCGACCAATATGTCGCGGAAAGGGTGGCTGAATTCGATCAAATTCCCGAGGAGCGCAAGGTGGAACTCGAGGCCGTGGGTGCGTTCGTTCGTGCAGCTGCGGACACCGGCCAGGCCCAACTCACCTTCATTTGCACCCACAACAGCCGCCGGAGTCACTTTGGCCAAGTTTGGGCGCAAGTGGCCGCACACCACTTCGGGCTGGATTCCTCGGTCACCACCTTCAGTGGCGGCACCGAGGCGACCGCATTCAACGACCGAGCGGTGGGGGCTTTGCGGCGCGCTGGCATGGACATTCACCCAGCGGCCATCAGCGAGAACACCCAGTATTCCGTTCGGTACGCTGCCGACCGGGATCCCATGATCTGTTTCTCGAAGACCTACGATGACGCGAGTGTCAATCCCACGTCGGGCTTCGCGGCGGTGATGACGTGCTCGCATGCGGACAAGGCTTGTCCGCTCGTGTACGGGGCCAGCGCCCGATTCAGCACGCCCTACGTGGACCCCAAGGTGAGCGATGGCACTCCGGAGGAGCGGGATACCTACGACGAGCGGTGCGCTCAAATTGCCCGGGAGATGCTGTATGCCATGTCCCGCGCTGGGGCGTGATCAGCCCACCTGTCCGATGCGGTGCAGGACGCAGTCCTCAACGCGCCGGTACAGCTGAGGCGGGCTGAAGGTCCGCCACCCCATTTCCTGCAGCTCTCCTCCCAGGACGAAGTAGTGGTCCAAGTCGGCCGAGGAGAGTTCTTCCACCACGTGCTCCCGGAAGTTGAGCAGCGCGATCCAACCGTCGCTGTCGGTCACCTCGTCGAACCACTCCTCGTAGTAGCAGTCGTCGCTCGAGTGGAAGTTCAAGACATTCTCCCCGATGAGGATGAACCGTTCGATGCCCTCTGCCATCAGCGGCTCAATGACGTTGCGTTTCAGCGTCATGACATCGTTAAAAAGGGTGTCGTTCCATTCTCCGATGAACTCCAAGATGGCAAACCGTTCCTCGTAATCGGCAAAGAGGATTTTGACGAACAGCGTGGTGCTGCCCATGTTGTCCCACTGCGGGTGGATGAAATGGTTGTAGATGCGCTCCGTGTAGTGCGTCTCACTGTACACGCGCTCGTGGAACGGGGACCGTTCGTCTTCGGTGGCGATGTAGAAATTGCGCCAGTTGTAGAAGGGTTCGATGTCGTGCATGGGGCTGCTTAGGCAGGTCCCTCAAAATTATCGATGGCCTTGCGGACGGAGCCGTATCGGGTCAGCAGCTGACGTGCGCGGTCCATGGGAATCCCCAGTGCCTCGGACACCATGCGGGTGCCGCGGTCCACAAGCTTCTCGTTGGCGAGTTGCATGTCCACCATCCGGCTTCCACGAACGTGGCCGCAGAGGATCATGATGCCCGTCGAGAATTGGTTGAGGATCAGCTTCTGCGCCGTGCCCGCCTTGAGGCGGGTGCTGCCCGTGACGAACTCGGGACCGGTTTCGGCCACCAGGGGGTGTGCGGCGAGCTTGGCCAGTGCACTGTCCGGGTTGGACGTGATGCCCATCGTCAGCATGCCTTGGCTGCGTGCCCATTCGATGGCCCCCAGAACATACGGCGTGCGGCCACTCGCGGCGATGCCCACGACCACGTCTCCAGCACCGGCGCCATGGGCCTGGAGATCGGCGATCCCACCGGTGTGGCTGTCCTCCGCTCCTTCCACGGCTTGGCGGATGGCCCCGTCCCCTCCGGCAATGAGTCCGATGAAGCGGCCCTCCACGCCGAAGGTGGGCGGGATTTCACTGGCGTCGAGAATGCCAAGTCGTCCACTGGTGCCGGCGCCCAAGTAAAACACCCGACCGCCTTCACGGACCCGTTCCGCAGCCAAGGTCATGGCCTCGGAGATGCGGGGCCCCAGCGCCGCCACAGCCGCTTGGGCTTCGGCATCGCATTGGGCCATGGCCGCCGCAATGTCAGCCGGCGCCATGGACTCGAGTTGATTCCAGGCGCCGGGCTGTTCGGTAGGGGAAAGCGGAAACTCGGACATGTGCGGGTCTCAAAGTTCGGTCATTCCCCAGTGAGGATGTCCATTTCATTGAGAATGGCCGCAGTGCCTGCGCGTTCTCTTGCGGTGGAGATGGCCACGCAGCCCAAAGGTGTGTATGCACCGATGGTTTGTTCGGATTCGATGTGCACGATGAGGTCGATGCCAGCTTTGACCTCGATGGGAATGTGTGCAATTGGATGAGACCAAGCTGCACCGGCTTCTTGCCGACAAGAATGACGACCGTCATTGGACGCCATGATGATGGCCCAATCAGGCCTGGACTTCCTCTTTTCGGATGGCACGGACAGCCTCGATGGCGTGGTCAATGCAAGCAGGCGTCGTCAACCGGCTGAACGAAAAGCGGATGGACATCCGTTCGGGATCGTGCAGGCCCAAGCCTGAGAGGACGTGCGAAGGTTGCGCGCTGCCGCTGGAGCAGGCGGACCCCCCCGAGCACGCCACCCCCTCTAGGTCGAGGAGGAAGAGGAGCATACCGTTCTTCGGATGGGCCGGGAAATTCACGCTGAGTACCGTGTAGAGCGCGTCCTCTTCGTCAGAGTCCACATTGAAACGCACCCCGGGCACACTGGCTTGAATCCCAGACACGAGCTGGGCCTTGAGTCCGCGGATGTGCACTTCGTGGTCTTTGAGGTCGTGGAATGCCAGGTCCAACGCCTTTGCCAGGCCCATGATGCCGATGAGGTTTTCCGTTCCGCCGCGCATGGCGCGCTCTTGACTGCCACCGGTGATGTGGGCGCCGATGCGCAGGCCATCCCGCACGTACAGGAATCCTGTGCCTTTGGGGCCGTGCAACTTGTGGGCACTGCAGGCTGCAAAGTCGATGGGCAGGTCTCCGAGGTTCATCCGGTAGTGGCCCATGGTCTGGACCGTGTCCGTGTGGAAGAGGGCGCCGTGCCGGCGGCAGCATTGTCCAATGGCCTCGATGTCTTGAAGCACGCCGACTTCATTGTTGCCGTGCATCACGGAGACGAGGGTGGGAACGCCGTCTGACAGCCAGTCTTCCAGCACCTTCAAGTCGACCTTGCCGTTGTCGAGCAGGGGAATAAGGTCCATGGAGATGCCCTCCTTGGCGGCCATCAATTCCGCGGTGGCGAGCACTGCCTTGTGCTCGGTGGCACAGGTGAGGATGCGCTGGCACCCCAACTGTTCGACCGCGGCGTGAAGGGCCATGTTGTCCGCTTCGGTCCCGCCACTGGTGAAGCAGATGGTTTTCGGCGCCACCCCCATGTGGGTCGCGATGCGGCGACGCGCCTGTTCAATCGAGGTCTTCGTCTTGCGACCGAAGGCGTGGGTGGAGGAGGGGTTGCCAAAGTGGTCCCGCATGAAGGGGAGCATGGCATCGACGACTTCCGGAAGCATCGGGGTCGTCGCAGCATTGTCGAGGTACACGTTCATAGCGTGGTGGCGCTCAAGAGTTGGCCCTGCAAGATAATGAAGCCGGTCTGCTGTGCCGTCTTCTTTACAAAGTGGTCAAGCGCCCGCGAGCAGGTCGTTGCGATAGGTCTCCACCAGAGCGAGGGCGTCTTGTTCGGTGTTCGCTTCGGCGTAGACCCGGACAATCGGCTCAGTATTGGACTTGCGGAGGTGCACCCACCCTTTGGGAAGGTCGAGTTTGACCCCGTCCACGGTGAGGGGGGAGAGGTCCGCGTGACGGCGGGCGAACGCGTCCAAGAGGGCGTCCGGGTCCCAGGCTGGGTCGAGGTCGATCTTGGCTTTGACCATCTGGTAGTCGGGATAGGTGGCACGCAAGGCGGAAACGGTGGTCTTGGCATGGGCCAGTTGGGTCAAGAACAGGGCAATGCCCACCAGGGCGTCCCGGCCGGCATGGAGGGTGGGGTAGATGACCCCGCCATTGCCTTCTCCGCCCAGGATGGCGTCCACCTCGTTCATCGCGGCCACCACATTGACTTCGCCTACGGCGCTCGCTGTGTGTTGCTGGCCATGCCGCTCGGCCACATCCCGCAGGGCGCGGGTGCTGCTGAGGTTGCTGACCACTGGACCAGGCGTGTGGGTCAAAACATGGTCTGCCACCGCCACGAGGGTGAATTCCTCACCAAACATGGTCCCGTCCTCGCAGACGAAGGCCAGCCGATCCACGTCCGGGTCCACCGTGATGCCGAGGTGGCATTCATGTTCGACCACGGCACCGGACAATGTGGTCAAGTGCTCCGGACGGGGTTCGGGGTTGTGCGGAAACCGACCGTGTGGTTCGCAATAAAGCTCGATCACGTCGTCCACTCCGAGGGCGCGCAGCAGGGCGGGCACTGCAATGCCACCCGTGCTGTGTACCGCATCGACGGCGACTTTGAATCCGGCCTGCGCCACGGCCTCCCGGTCGACGAGGTCGAGGTCGAGAATCGCTTGGATGTGGGCGTCGATCCACCCCCCGCGCTCTTCCACCGTTCCGAGGGACTCCACTGGGGCAAATTCCGTGGGGACTTCGGACAAACGGATGACCTCGGCTCCGGCTTCGGCGGAGATGAAATGTCCCTGTGCATCGAGCAGTTTCAGGGCATTCCATTGGACCGGGTTGTGCGACGCAGTGAGGATGATGCCGCCTTGTGCCCCTTCTCCGACCACAGCCATTTCGACGGTGGGTGTGGTCGACAGACCGAGGTCGAGCACATCGATCCCCAGTCCCATCAAGGTGCCCGTCACCAGCCGCTGCACCATGTCACCCGAAGGGCGGGCGTCCCGCCCCACCACAATGGCTGGTCGGGGCTGGTCAGGGTTCGGTTGGAATTCGCGCAGGACCCACAGTCCATAGCCTTGCGTGGAACGCACGATGTCGGGCGGCGTCAGGTTGTCGCCTTCAGGCCCACCGATGGTGCCCCGAAAGCCGGAGATGCTGCGGATGAACGTCATGCTTCTAAGCTACACGTGGTCCAGCGCCAACGATTACGAAATCGAAGGGAATGTTCACCCTCCGTCCGGGGTTGAAGGGCATCTTTGCTCCAAATCGAAAGTTTTCTCTCGCGCTGTTCAAAAACCGACGGAGGGGGCTGGAGGTTGGGTGAGAACGCGAAGTAGCTTTCGAATACCTGATGCACGACGAAGAATTGAACGGCCGTGACGCGCAAGAGATTGCCGGCATTGTGGATCGCTTTGAATCCATGATTGCGTCCAATGCGTCGACTTTTTTTGATGTGGTGGAACTCGAAGCTCTCATTGAGCATTACCTCCAGCACGGCCGACACAAACAGGCGCGCCAAGTGGTCCACTACGGAGGCAGCGTCTACCCGGAAAGCCTGACGCTCCAGCTCCGAGAGGCCCAACTCATGGCCGGAGCCGGTGAAGTGGATGGGGCGGTTCAGCGGTTGCAGAACCTGCTGGCCTTTGAGCCGTCCAACGACGAAATCCACCTGACTCTGGCCACGCTGTTCGCGCAGACAGAGCGACACACGGAGGCCATCCACCATTACCGCCAAGCATTGGAATTGGGTGACCGGGCATTTCGAGGCGATTTGTTCATCGACATCGCCCTCGAATACGAGAACATCGGTCATTGGGACCGCGCAGTATCCGTGCTGGAAGAAGCGCTCACCGAAGACCCGGGAAACGAGACGGCCCTCCACGAGTTGGGCTTCTGCTTCGAGACCACAGGGCGTCACCAACAGGCGGTGAAGGCTTTCCAGAGCTTTCTGGATGCCCATCCTTACAGTTGTCCCGGTTGGTACAACCTCGGCAATGCGTTGCAGCGCATCGGGGAGCACGCCAAAGCCGTGGACGCCTATGGCTATGCGTTGGCCATTGACGAGGAATTCAGCCCAGCATTGCTCCAGAAGGCCGCGGCCCTCACGATGATGGAGGATTACACCCAAGCGTTGGAGTGTTACCGCGAATCCATTCTCATGGATGCTCCCCAAGCCAATACCTACACCCTCATGGGGGAGTGCATGGAGCGGATGGGAAAGCTGACCGAGGCCACGGATTACTACCAGTGCGCCTTGGAGCTCGATGGGGAATTCGCAGATGCCCATGTGGGCCTCGGTGTGGTGGCGGAAATGCGGCAGGAATGGGCCGCGAGCTTGAAGTGCTTCGAGCGCGCCATGGAACTCGAGCCCACCAACATCGAGTACCACCTGCTTCTCGGCAATATCCTCAAAAAGATCGGGATGCACGATGAAGCCGCTTTGATCTACGCCAACGCGCTGAGGTTGGAGCCTGAGAATCTGGAGGTCCACCTCGAGGCTGCAGCCAATCTGCAAGCCGCAGAGTGCCACGAAGACGCCCTCGCTTTGTTGCAGGAGGTGCCGGAGACATCCCAGCACGACCCCCTCGTGACGGCCCGGACCTTCATTAGCCTCTACAGCACAGGCCGTCACCAAAGCGCCTTCCTCTTGCTGGACACCGCTTTGCGTTCTGCCCCGGATTTGTGTACCACTGTGGTCGATCTCTTCCCAGAGGTGCAGCAAGACGCGACCTTTGCGCACCTTGTGCTGAACACCAATACTGCCCAATGAACTTTCCCCTTCCCCATTTGCCGGAGCGCACCCGCGCCCCGCGCAGCCATGGTTTGACCATGGTCATGGACAAAGGCTTGAGCCTGCGACAAGCAGAAGACCTGATCAGCATCGCGGAGGATCGTGTGGACTTCCTGAAGCTCGGTTTTGGAACCAGCTTGTTTACTCCCAACCTCAAAGAGAAGGTCAAGCTGTACCGGGATGCGGGCATGGACGTGTATTGCGGTGGCACCCTCTTCGAGGCCTTCCTCGTCCGGGATGCGTTGGACGATTACCTGAAGTTCATTGACGCCATGGGCATCAGCTGTCTCGAGATCAGCGATGGATCGATGGTCATCGACTCCGATTACAAGTGTGAGCTCATTCACCGCCTGTCCAAAGAGTTCAAAGTTCTCTCCGAGGTGGGCTCCAAGGAGGAAGGCATTCTCATCTCGCCCGCCAAATGGATCAAGATGATGCGCGACGAGCTCGATGCGGGGTCGTTCAAGGTCATTGCGGAAGCGCGTGAGAGTGGCACGGTGGGCATTTACCGGCCCAATGGCTCCGCCCACACTCAGCTGATTCGCAAGATTCTGAGCCAGGTCAAACTGGAGGACATCCTGTGGGAAGCGCCGAAGAAGCCACAGCAGGTCTGGTTCATCAAGCAGTTCGGCTGCAACGTCAACCTCGGCAACATTGCCCCCAACGACCTCATTCCGCTCGAATGCCTGAGCGTAGGTCTGCGTGGCGATACGTTCTTCCACTTTCTTCCGGAAGCGCTCAAGCAGGGCGTGGTTCCCCAAGAAGTCGACCCGGAGTCATGAAGGAGTTGGATGTGATGGAACTCAAGTCCTGGCGGGACCAGGGCAAGGAACACCAGCTGATTGACATTCGGGAAGACCACGAGCGGGAGATAGGCCATTTCGGCGGCCAGCACATCCCCATGGGCGACATTCTGACCCGACACGGAGAAATCGAGGAGGCCATTCCCGTGGTCATCCATTGCCGTTCTGGCGGCCGTTCTGCAGCCGTCGTCATGGCGCTGCAGGAGAAGTTCGGCATGAACAACCTTTACAACCTCGCGGGAGGCGCCCAGGCCTGGGCAGACCAGGTGGACGCGTCGATGGAGGTGGCTTGACTATGCAAAGCCGTGATGCAAAGGCCTGGATGGGCCTCGGTCTTCGCGGCATGGCGATGGGCGCTGCGGACCTTGTGCCAGGGGTCAGTGGTGGCACGGTGGCTTTCATTGCCGGCATCTATGAGGAATTGCTGACCACCATTGGAAACCTCGGGGTCGGCACGTTGCGGAGTCTGTTTCGAGAAGGCCCTGTGGCCACTTGGCGCCAGTACAACCTCGGTTTTCTGGCTGCCCTCGTTGCCGGTATTGGGACCTCAGTGTTCCTGCTTGCGGGGGTGTTGCACCATTTGCTGGCCGCGCAGCCCGTGCTACTGTGGGCCTTCTTTTTTGGTTTGGTCGCAGCCAGCGTGCCCATCATGATCGGGTCGATGGAGCCCGCATCCAGAAAGTCACCCGGTGCAATGGGCATGCTCGTTCTGGGTGCTGGCATGGCATGGTGGCTCACGGGGCTTCCTCCCCTCGTCCAAGGTGACGCGCTGTGGTTCCTTTTCGTGTCGGGCGCTGTGGCCATCTGTGCGATGATTTTGCCCGGCATCAGTGGCTCCTTCATCTTGGTTCTGCTCGGGGCCTATTCCGCTGTCGTCGGTGCATTGAAAGGCTTGGACGTCGTTCGGATTGCGGCTTTCGCCAGTGGTGCCGTTGTGGGCTTACTCGGTTTCAGCAAGGGGCTGGGATGGGTGTTCCGCCGGCACCGGTCATGGGCCCTGTCCCTGCTGAGTGGGTTTCTGATCGGCTCCTTGCGCAAGCTGTGGCCGTGGAAAGAAAACGTGTCCCTGCTGTTCACCCATTCCGACGGCCGGCCAGAGTACCTGCAGGTGAATGTGTCCCCGTTGGACCACCCGGATGCCCGGTTGTGGGCGGCGGTGTTGTGCGCTGCAATGGGCGTGGCCGCGGTGACACTCCTGTCCAGACTGGGCCAACGCGCAGCCAATGGGTGAGCTTCGGCATTTCGGCCTGATTGGTCATCCCGTGGCACACAGTTGGTCGGCGCAGCATTTCGCGAGTAAATGGGCCGCGCTGGGCTTGGATGATTGCCGTTACACCTTGCACGATCTGTCCGACATCCAGGCACTGCCTGCGCTGTGGGACAGCCGGAATTGGGCCGGAATGAATGTGACTGTGCCACACAAGCAATCCGTGATGGCCCTTTTGGATGGGCTGAGTCCGGAGGCGGAGGCCATTGGCGCAGTCAACACCATTTCCTTTGGTCCCCAAGGCCGCGTCGGCCACAACACCGATGCAGTGGGGTTCCGCCGCGCCATTGCGCCCTTCTTGGAGGGGCGGCATGACCGCGCCCTGGTTTTGGGGACGGGAGGCTCTGCGGCAGCGGTAGTCCATGTGTTGACCCAGATTGGCATTTCGGTCACGCGGGTCAGCCGATCACCTCATGGGAAGGGGGACGTGACCTACACAGACTTGAAGCGTGAAGGAGTGGCTGCCGTGCCCCTTCTCGTGAATTGTACGCCGGTGGGAATGCACCCCAACACCAGCGACATGCCCCCGTTTCCAGAGGGAGCGTTGGACGGCCTGGGCGAGGGCCACTTGATCATTGACCTGATTTACAACCCTGAAGAGACGGCCTTTCTCAAAAGGGCTTCTTTGTTGGGGGCCAGAACTTTGAATGGCATTTCGATGTTGCAATTGCAAGCGGACGCCGCCTGGGAAATCTGGACCGGTGCAGCCGGCCGAGATTGAATTCCATCCTCCAGCGCCTCGATCGCCTTTCAGACCTGTTCCTGAGCCCTGCCGCACGCAAGGTGGTCGAACACAGCCTCGTCCGCGTTTCCCTCACGCTCTTCCTGCTTCACGCGGCAGTGTATGCCGTCCATGAGCTGGGGTGGTTGCCCTTTCAGATGCCCGAATCCCTCTTCGGCCACCCCCTGCACATCTTGTACACACCGTTCTCTGCCATCCTCGTGGCGGAGGTATACCTGCTCGTGTACCACCTCCCATCTTCTTTCGCCCGCTCCATGGGCAAGCAGTTGGAAATTGTCTCGCTCATCGAAATCCGATCGGTGTTCCGCGACCTGTCCGTGTTGCAGGAAACGGCAGGCAAGGACACGGTGATGCCGTGGAACGATCCGTTTTTCCCGCACATTGTCGGGGCGGTCTTACTCGGGGCGGCCCTCGTGGGATTCTACCGCATCTTGCCGCGAAGAAAGGCCCGCATGGAGGAGCAGGAACTCGCCCGCTTCGTGCGGTTCAAGCGCCACCTGGCTTCCCTGTTGTGTCTGGTGCTGGGGGTCATGGCCCTGTGGGGGTTCGGCCACTGGCTCACCGACTTGGTCAGCTATGCTGGCGGCAACCGACTCGAGCCCATCGACCCCAACTCCGTCTTCTACAGCGACTTCTTCACGGCCCTCATTTTCGTGGATGTCATCCTGTTGGTGACCTCGCTCCGGTATCTGAGCGAATATGGCTTGATTCTCCGGAATTCAGGGTTCGTCATCGCCACCATCATTTTGAGGCTCAGCTTTGCCCTCGAAGGCTGGAGTGCCGTGGCGCATGAGGTATTGGCTGCGGTCTTGGCACTGGTCCTGTTGTTGCTCCAGGCCGGCCTCATGTGGGGCACCCGGAGACTGGGACCGGAAGGAGAGCGGGAATGACCCGGGCGGCCTAGAATAGTGCCCCCCATTCCACCGCATGCTGATCGAGCGGGCATGGCCCGAATTGTTGCGGTATCCTGTGAACCCATTCCCGAAGGAGAAGGCCATCCGCTTCGCCTAACGGTTGGGGGTGTATCACCTGTACAAGTGGCAGGACAACCGCCTGAGGCCACGCCCTTTCAAGGGCTGAGCTGCGGGACTCAACCCCGCGGCGGAAAGTACACGAGGGCGCTGAGGCGATCGGGGTCGAGGACCTCGTTGGCCACCTCCAGGACGTCGTCGGCGGTCACCGCCTCGATGGCGTGGAACGCCTCCTCCAACGGCCGGACCCGGTCGTACATCAGGATGCTCTTGCCCATGGTCGACATCCAACCAGACCCGCTCTCGGCCCCGAGGGCGATTTGCCCAATGATTTGCTGCTTGGCCTGCTTCAGGGTCACCACGCCGAGCCGCTTCTCGCGGGCGTCGCGCAGCTCCTTCATCACCAGCCGCTCCGCGCGAGCAAACGTCTTGACGTCGGTCCCGAAGTAGACAGTGAACTCGCCGGTGTCGGCATAGGGGAAGTAGCTGCTTTCGATGTTGTAGCAGATGCCGTGGCGCTCGCGAATGTTGAGCGCCAGCCGGGCATTCATGCCGGGCCCACCGAGGTGGTTGGACAGCAGCATGAGCGCCGTCCGCTTCGGGTCGTCCATCCCGTACCCCGGGCTGCCAATCACGGCGTGCACCTGGTGGACCGCATGGTCTCCCTCGCGCCGCACCGGGCTGTACCCGGTCGGCACGGACCGCTCCCCCCGCGAGGCTTGCGTCTGTCGCGCTGACAGGTGCTTCTCGGTGAGCCGTTTCACTTGCTTGGCCGGCATGGGGCCCACCGAGCTGAAGACCAACCGGTCGTTTCGGTACTGGCGGTCAATGAACCGCAGGATGTCGTTGCGCTTGAACCCGCCCACCGATTTCTCGTCCCCGAGGATGTTGCGGCCCAGCGCATGATTGGGGTAAAGAATGGACTGGAACTCGTCGAAAATGGCGTCGCCGGGGTTGTCCCGCCACGCGTGGATCTCGTCGATGATGACGTCGCGCTCCTTGGCGATTTCCCGCTCGGGGAAGGTCGAATGGAAGGCGATGTCGGCAATCAACTCCACCGCCCGCCCGAGGTGCTCGGACAGGTAAGACGCCGTGATCCAGGTCTCCTCCTTGGAGGTATAGGCGTTGAGCTCGGCCCCGACGCTGTCGAGCCGGTTCAGGATGTGAAAGGTGCGCCGCTTCCCCGTTCCCTTGAAGAGCGAATGCTCAATGAAGTGCGCGAGCCCATTCTCGCGGTCCAGCTCATCCCGCGACCCCGCCTCAATCAGCAGCCCACAGTGCCCGACGTTGCGCCCATCCTCAAGATGCACGCATCGAATCCCATTCGGCAACGTCCACGTGTGAAAAGTCGAAGGATCGGGCGACATGACCCGCAAAAGTAAGCCGCACCCAAGGGGCGCACGAAAAAGGGAGGCGGAGATGGCCTCCCCTTTCGCATTGGATTGGAACAGGTTGGTGGTCAGGACGCTCAGTGCGTCACGTGGGTCGAATGACGACCGGGCGCTTGCGGCGGCGGTTCCAGACCAGTCCGCCCCATCTATAGTTGCTGGTCTTGTCCGCTGTCCGATCGGCGGCAGCATTACCTGTGCGGTCGGCGCCTGCATCGGTGTTGGGGGTGGAATTGGTCCCTTCCATGCGGGAGGTGCAGGAGAGGGGATCGAAGGTGAGAAAGGCTCCGTGGATGGACACGAAGAGCAGGTCATTGCGGCTGTTCATGGCGCGTGGGTTTTGCAGGTTCGACTGAGTTGAATTCCGGCGTTTTCGTTGAACGCTCGGTCCAAGTTTCCGCCCCGATTTTCCCAGCGAGACTGACATTCGTCACCCGTTTCGATGAGAACAAAAAAGGGGAGCCGAAGCTCCCCTTTTCGTGTCGGAATGTGTTGACAATGTTGACGTCACTCGTCGCAAACTTCGCTGAACTGGCCGAGCAATTCGAGAAGGTCGGGCACGGAGGTCACGCCATCGCCGTTGATGTCCGTTGGGCAGGAGTTCACCTCGGGCAGGATGCAGCTTCCGTCGTCGAGGTTGGCCTCGGCGTCGTAGTTGCCTGCGCCTTCGTATGTGCAGCCAGGAACGACCGGGGTGATCGCCGCACCTTCGCCGATGCAGAGGTTGTCGACCCAGAATTCCTGTCCACCGATCTCCAGCTTGTCCACGTTGCCGTGGAGCACCAGGCGGCCATTGAAGCCGACCGTTTGCAAGCCACTGGAGGTCATCTGGATGATGGGGTTGCCGACGACTTGGACGAGGACACCGCCCATCATCATCGGGGCTGCGGCGAGTTCGCCGTATCCGTTGAAGGAGCTGTAGCTCACGCCATTGACCTCGAGAAATTCAAACCCGCCGAAGTCCAGGATGTCCAAGCACACGGAGTCCGTCGTGACCGCTTCGAGGTCGAAAGTGACCGTGGCGTTGTTGGTGTGCAGCACCTGTCCGGCACCGAAGGCGGCCCACGGTGAGCCCGTCACCAGGTTGTGGACGTAGGTGACGCCGTACAAGGCGCTGTTCAGCTCGTCGACATAGAGGTCGATGCCGTTGTCGGTGTACATGTAGCTGCCTTGCGGGACGCCATTGGTTGCACCCCAGGTTGCGCCGAGCGGCTCGGACTCGAAGTCGACCAGCCAATCGCAGTTGACCGGGCAGACGATGCCGTTGGGCGTGATGATCTCCGTGGTGTCGTTGGCCGTGGTGCTGCCATCGTCACAGGAGCCGTCGTCGTCCGTGGCGTTCGGATCGTAGTTGATCGAACCGGCGTTGGTGCATCCGGCCACTTCGTCCTCGTCGCAGATGCCGTCGGCGTCAGTGTCGGCGCAGGCCGTCTCGTCTCCGGTGATGACACAGACATTGTCGATGTAGAACTCCTGTCCGGCCACCGCCAACTCCTGGACGTTGCCGGTGATGATCACCTCGCCGGCGATGAAGCCGATGTAGGTGTTGTAGGCCACGAACACATTGGCGCCACCGAGGGCAGCTCCACCCATGTTGTCAATGTCGTCCACGAGCGCCTGGCCGTTGATGCGCAGGTTCTCGAGGCCGCCATAGTCGATGAACTCGAACTTGACCTCCTCCACGGCACCGACACCGGTCAGGTCGTAGACGGCGGAGATGTTGTTCAACCACAGCACCTGTCCGTCACCGGCTTCAGGTTGGGCATTCATGATGTCGGCGGTGCCGAAGTTGGTCGACCCATCGATGTACACGATGTCTTGGAAGGACAGGTCGATGCCGTCCTCTGTCTCCACGATCACTCCCGGACCCGGGATGGTGACGGGGCCGAAGGGCATCAGCTCATGGGTGAACTCCACGTCGCAGCTGTCAATCTGGTCCGTTCCTCCACCACAGTCTGCGCTCACATACTGGCAGTAGGTGTCGGTGCAGTTCGGATCGTTGAAGTCTGTGACGGTCACGCAGACGAGTTGGCCCGGTTGCGCGATGGGGTGGGTAAAGACGTTTCCTGCCGGCACCGGAACGCCATCGAACGTCCAGTCGAGGTTGCCCGCCGTTCCGATGTAGTTGAATTCGGTCACGCAATTGCCGATGTCCATCGCGGCGAAGGCGGCGTGGGCGAAACAGGGAATGTCAATCGGACAGTCAGGAATGTCGATGATTCCCGGGATTTCCATCACCAGCACAGGGATGGTCTGCAGGACGAAGACACTGAGGTTGATCGACAGCGGGGTCAGGCTGGACCCGGAGAGGAGGAATTGTCCTCCACCGAGATTCTGGACGCTGCCCGCGACGGTGCCATCCTCGTCGGTGAGGCTGATGCCGAGGGAGTCGACCTGGTCTTCCCAGAGGCCGAGGTCGATGGACAGCAGGGACTGGCATCCGTCGGCGTCGAGACTGGTGAGCTGGATGTCGACCCCGTCGAGGAAGGTGGTGTCGTCCACGGTTGTGATGTCCGGGACCGCCGTTCCATCACCCTCGCTGATGCAGAGGTTGTCCAGCCAGAGTTCCTGGCCGCCAATGGAGAGCTTGTCCACGTCGCCGATCAGGGTGAGGGTGCCCTCAAAGGCATACCCCACATTGGCTCCTGTGACCTGCACCTGCACGCCGCCGATGACGGCTCCATTGAAGACCATCAGTCCGCCGTAGCCATTCGGGCTGGTAGCGGGTGCAGCCCCGTTGATCCACAGGTTCTCGAATCCGCCTTCATCGCGGAATTCGATGCAAACCGTGTCGGTCACATCCACGATGGATTGGATGTCGAACTGTGCAGTGATGTTGTTGGTCCACAGAGACATTCCGGTACCCCAGCCGCCGTAGTGGGCGTCGACCGCCATGTAGTTGTAGTAAGTCAAAGCAAAGTCGTGGAGCGGTTCGAGGTAGATGGGCACGCCGTCGCTGGTGGTGGCTTGTGTCCCCGGCGCCACGCTGATGGTGGCTCCTTCTGCGAGGTCGCCATAGCGGTCTCCAGCCGTGAGCAGGTCAAACCCTGTAAACACGTCGCATGTGGCGGTGCATCCACCCGAATTGGGTGTTTGGATGACCGTGCCGTCGTGCTTCACACAGATGTGGTCCACGAAGAACTGCTGTCCGCCAACCTCGAGCTTCTGTACGTTTCCGGTCAGCACCACCGTACCGGTCTGATAGCCGGGGTAAGCCGAGGTGGTGACCGACATGGTCACGCCCGGAGCCACGGCCGTCGGCATGGTCTCCAGCTCGCCGGTGAGCAGGGCGTGTCCATTGACCTGAAGGTTCTCGATTCCGGCTCCGTCAAAGAAGACAAAGCTGACCTCGTTGACATTCGGGAAGGCCGAAATGTCATACACGGCCAAGATGTTGCCGGTGGTCAACACCTGTCCGGACCCAACCGCGGGCAGAGCAGGTGTGACGGAAGCCGCACCATAGGTGGTGCCAAAACCGTCAAAGAACATCTCAAACCCGAGTTGGATGTTGTCTTCTGTAGCGATGTAGGTACCCGGTGTGCTCGGGGGCAGCGGACCCGCCACCATGAAGTCATGGGTGAAGACGGCATCGCACGTGGTGTCCACAGAGGCGGAAGGGGGCACGATCACAATGCCGGGAACGGTGAAGTCCACTGAGATGATGCCAGGCGTCACTGTTCCTGGGGTGAAGCTCAGCAGATTCAGGCCGTTCAAACTCAGCTGCAGTCCGGAATTGTCATACGCTCCGAAACAGTCCACATCCCAGTGGAACGTGTAGCTTCCAGGCGCCAACGACACGATGCCACTGTTGGATGTGGGCGCTCCTCCATCCGTACCGCTTCCTTGCATGGCTCCACTGGCGACAACGGTGCCCTGCACATCCGTGATGGTCCAGGAGCCGGAGCCGTCTCCGTACCCATCGTAGTAGTCGATCACGAGGTCCTCCACCGTCGTGCCGGCGTCGAACGGCTGCAGCGTGGCGTCGGTCAGCAGGTTGGTGCCCTCAAAGGTGAACGGCGTCCACTCACTCATGGGGAATTCGTCCTCCCCGCCATCGTTCGGCGTCCATTCGCCCATGGGATACTCCTCCTCTTCCTGTGCAAAGAGCGCCGCGGTGTTGAAGACCTCAAGGGTGACCTCGGTCAGGTAGTTGTAGTGGTCTGGACAGACCTGACCCGTCTCCGTGATCGGAATGGAGGTGTTGCCATTCAGGGCAAAGGCGGCGGCGCCGAGTACACCGTTGTCGTAGTGGTTGCCCGCGGGAATGTCCTGCAGGATGTCGCAGTCGTCCGCCGAGGTCGGCGTGGTCGTCAAAACGTCATCTCCCCCTAGATTGGTACTGCCCCCAAGGGAATTGGTGAAGTCCCAGGTGTTGTACCCGATGCCCGGAAGGGTCGGGTCGATGGGGATGAGGTCGTTGAAGTCGATGTCCAGTCCATCGGGGTCGATGGGCGAGCTCGGCGTGTACATGTCACCGGGGATGTACATATCACCGGGGATGTACATGTCACCCGGGATGAAGGCGGACACCAGTTGTACCTCGGGTTGGGCGCCGATCATGATGGCGTTGGGGCCTGCCGCAAGTGCGGCAGCTTGCCAGTACAAGGGGCCGCTGGTATCCGGCGGGCAAGCCACGACCGCATGGGTCAATTCAGCGTCCAGCACGTATTCACAATCGCTCGCCTGGTAGCTGCCCAGCGCATTGCCGAAGTTTTGATAGGCCGCTTGGTCCGCGAAGTCCTCTCCTTCCAGGAAGGCCGAAATGAAGGCCACGGCATCGTTGCCTCCAGGGAAGGGGGTGTCGAAGGCCATGATTTGCGTGCGCGATGTGACGGAACCGGGCAAAGCGCCGGCCTCGATGGAGCACGTGGACGCATTGAAGTGAAGGTCGGGAATCAGCGCTGCTGCGAGGTCGAATGGAATGGGCTCAAGGGTGAGGCACGTCTCACTGTCGCAGACTTCATAGCAAGGATCGCCACCCGCCGCCAGCTCTCCCTCTTCATAGATCTTCAGGCAGGCTTTCTTGAAGAAGGTGAAGCCCGAGAAGCACTTGATGTAGGACCTGGGCATGTCGAGGTCAATCGGCAGGGTGGTCCCATCGCTGAAGCAGACTTCGGCATCGTAGTCCGCCTCGTCGAGGTCAAACAGGGCCATGTCGAAGGTGATGGCCGCCCGCGTGCCCGTCCAGCCGCCCCAGCATCCTTCGCCACAGTAGAGCCACATGTCGAGCCCGAAGTCGGGCGCCTCCACGGTCAAGGTGATGGTCAGGCACTGGGTGTTGGTCGTTCCATCCGGACAGATGACCGTGGCACACAGTTCGACGGTGTAGATCCCGTCCGCATAGGCGGCGGCGACATCCTCGACCGATCCAGTGAAGGAGGGGCTCCATTGGCCGTCTGCGGCGGGCACGGCCGTGCCACTCAGCGTCCACGTGATGTCGGCATCGGTCACAGGGGTCACATTGCCCAGCAGACCGTATTCGATGGAGCAGAGGTCGGTAGAGACGGAGGTGAGGGCTGCGGCGAGGTCATTGTTGGGGGTGCAGTCCCCTCCACAGTCGGGGTTGATCGCCACAATCTGGGTGTAGTCGAGGCCCTGGCAGTTCAGGGCGACTTCGACGAAGGTGAGGACGCCTTCGGGGTAGGCCCTGGTGAAGGACGGGTTGCCGGAGCCATCCGAGCCGTCTGCTACGCCGGTCTGCTCGATGACGCCATCGACGTCGACGTCAAACGTCAGGTCCAGGTCGGCCATGGGGGTAGAGCCGGCATTGCCCACCGTGATGGTGTAGGTCGAGCAATTGACCGCCACGAGGCTGTAAGTCAGGTTGACGTCGCAGGTGGAGTATTCATCGCACGGGGTGGGCGTGGTGCTCGGTGTGCTCGTGTCCATGGGGATAGGGGCCCCGGTAAGGTTGATGTCCTCGATGAAGGGCGTGAAGGGCGCCACGACTGGAAACTCGATGGTCATCGGGTGGGTGAATTCAATGCAACCCGGGAGCCCGCCGAACACGTCCGTTCCGGCCGAGTTGACGTGGATCATCGACGGGTCGAACACGGTGGGGATATCGTGGGTCCTGCGGTGGCCAATCAGACCGTAGCCGAGGGCGGCCTCGCGCAGGTCCATCATTTCGGGGTGGAAGATGATGGGCTGCTGGCCTTGTTGGCTGTTGGCCGCATGGATTCCAAAGTCGTCGCCGTAGTTGGTGCTGGGGCTGCCCGCGTAGATGGTGTGGTCGATGAGGTAGTCCGAGGTCACCGTGCCGGTGAGCTCCACAGCCATCAGGAAGGGAACCCGGTCCTTCTCCTCAGTGTCCGGGTCACTGTCCAGGTATTCCGGGTCATTGACATAGCCGGCGATGATGACTTCGGTGTCGCTCGTGGCGTTGATTCTCCGGTACATCGAGTACCCCTTGAGGCTCGTTTCTGCGCCGGGGTTGGTGTAGGCGCCGTCCAGATGGAGTCCACGGGCCTCCACCGCTGAGCCATCGATGTGGTAATGCAGGGTAGTGAGGCCCCGGTTCCGGACCCAGTTGACCGTTTGGACAAGAGAGAGCTGGTTGGGGTTGTTGGGTCCTGCAGCGCTGAGGACCGCGGCACAGGAGGCCACGGCGTGTCGCTGATTCTGGGCCACGATGGGCTCGTTGTCTCCTTCGCCGGGATACCAGTAGGGGGTCACTTTGGACCAGGCCTGGGTCCCATCGTATTCGACAAGGGCGGCCAGCGGGGCCTGGTGGTAGCCGCTCGTCACGGGGTTGTCGTAGAACGCATTGGCCGATCCGGAGATGAAGTAGCCGACGCCCGGGACATCCAGCACATGCGCCCCCATGTCGTAGTCCGCTCCATCGGGGTTGTTGAACGAGTCGATGGCGTGCGTCCAGTTCGGGGTGATGGACGTTTGGCTCGCGTCGGGCACATCAATCTCCACCAGCACCGCCACACGCTGCTCGTTGAGCTGGAGCCCTGAAGTCCCACCGAGCCAGCCGGTCAGGGCCAATTTGTCATTGCGGTAGACTCCGTGGATCAGGACGAGGCCCTTTTCGGACGCATTGGCCGCCACATTCTCTTTGATTTCCGCCGTGGCCAACACCGCACCGGTGTTGAGGTCAAAGGTCATCACGATGCTCCGTGCAGCGCCGGTATTCACCAGACTGGGATTGACGCCGATCAGGACGCCGGTTTCATCCCCGATGTCCATCACGTGGGCGGCACGCCATCCGGTCTCCTGCGCGTAGTCCTTTTCCCAGCTGATGGTGCCATCGGTCTTGACGCGGGAGATCCGCACCTGGGGCAGGCTGTTGTCAGTGGCTTCGTTGGAGATGGTGGAGGCCACGAGCATGTGCTCTGTACCATCTTGAATCTCCGTGGTGGAGGAGTACACGACGTTGTTGGGCTCGACCAGCACGTCATGCAATTGAGCTTGGGTCGGGCTGGCCATCAGCAGGGTCAGAGCGAAGGAAATGACCGCAGGAAGAGCATTCAAGTAGCGGGAAATCATGGTGTTAAGGATTTGGCTCTCCTTTAAGGTAGGCGCATCCCTACCGGACCGTGAATTTTTTCGTCGAGCGAGGATAATCGTGGAGCGCAGGTGGTTTAACCCACTGATAATGAGGTTTTTTGGTGTCTTTTTGAGGCCGCATGGGGCGGGGCAGTGGAGGCAAGGAGTGTTCATGGCGATTCGGATGAGGAGGTGAAAGGCAAACACCACCAATGTGTAGGAATGGGCCGGCGAAGCCGCTGACAATCGTCAGGCTCCAGGATGTCATCCCTCAGTGAGCGGGATCAGAAGAGAAGTGTCAGGATGACGCAGGTGGCCGCGCCGGCGGCCATGAACCGCAGGGTGTACGGCAGGATGTCCTTCGCGGCGAGGCCGGTGATGCCGAGGAGCGGCAGGGCCCAGAACGGCTGGAGCATGTTGGTCAGTTCGTCGCCATAGGCCATGGCGAGGACGGTGCGGTCGAGGGGGACGTCCAGGTCGAGCGCCGCGCGGAGCAGCAGCGGTCCCTGGACGGCCCATTGGCCGCCGCCAGAGGGCACGAAGACGTTGACGATGCCGGCTGAGAGCAGGGTCCACAGCTCGAACGTGGCAGGGGTCGAGAGGCGGACCATGGCCATGGAGAGGGCTTCGACCAGGCCGGTTCCGCTCATGATGCCCATGATGCCGAAGTAGAGCGGGAATTGGATGAGGATGCCTGAGGTGCCGCCGATGGCGGCGTCGATGGAGGCGAGGAACCGCTTCAGGCTGCCGTGGAGGAGGAAGGCGAGGCCGAGCAGGGTCTGGTTGGTCCAATCGGGGTCGATGAAACCGAGGCGGGCCGCATCGGGGTGGAGGGCGGCCGACCGCACGGCTAGGACCAGCAGGAGGGTGCCGAAGAGGGCGGGCAGGATGCGCATGAAGGGTGCAATGCGCTCTCGGGCGGCCGGTGCCACAGGCTCTGGCAGTGCCGGGCCAGTCGTGGTTTGCCGGTCCAAGCGGCGGCCGAGAAAGGCCGCCGTGCCGGCCACCGCGGCAACGAGGCAGGCGGTGGTCAGGAGGTTCTGGGCGGAGAAGACGGTGAGGCCGAGCGGCAGGGTGGCCGGAAAGAGGGCGGGGTCGATGCCCGCGATGGCGGCCAGATCCGCGAGGTGGCCGGCTTCGGCGACCTTGATGGGGGCGGAGCCGCTCAGTCCACCGTGCCACACCATCAGCCCGCTGTAGCCGGCGGCGCCGATGAGGCCGTAGTGCAGGGGCAGGCCGCGCTTGGTGGCCCGTTCGCCGACCTTCCGGGCCAGCACGGCCCCGACGATGAGGCCGAGCCCCCAGTTGATCCAACCCGCCAGGCAGGCCACCACGGCCACCACGGCGGCGGCCCGGGCATTGGTGGTGCCGGCGAGGTTGACGGCCCGCTGCACGCCGCGGTCGACGGCCGGACTCAACGCGAGGGCATGGCCGAGCACGAGCATGAAGGCCGCCTGGAACGCGAAGACGAGCAGGGGGCGGTTCCACAACCCGTCCCGCCAGGACATGGCGACCGTCTCGACATCGGCCCCCACAAACAACGCCGCCACCGCCGTGACGGCCGTGAGGCCGAGGGCGATGGCGAGCGGAGAAGGGACCCAGCCGAACCGGTCCCGTTGTGAATCGTCTGTGGCCGCGTTCATGCGGGCCGAATCAGAACGGCAGGTCGTCGTCGGAAGCGGCGGGTGCGCTCGGGTTGAAAGAGGGCGCGGGCGGCACCTCGGCGGCGGCCGGTGCAGCAGGACCACCTTGGCCAGCAGGGGCACCTTCTGCTCCCATCTTTTCGATGCGCCAGGCGTTCAGATCGACGTAGTAGCGGTCGTTGTATTCACGGCCCTTGACGTCGAACTTGACATTGACCTGGTCACCTTCGGCAATGCCATTCAACTGGTCCGACTTCTCCTTCAGGGCGGCAAACTTGACATCGGAGGGATACTGCTCTGCAGTGGTGATCACGAATTCGCGCTTGTAGAATTCGCTCGTCTCGGACTTCCAAACGGGGAACAGGCGCTTGACCTTTCCCTTCATCTCATAACTCATACAGCGAATATCGCCCGTCCGGCCGTCAACCGGGGTTGTACGCGAGCAAGGTCTTCCACGCCCCATCCACATCGCCCTGTTCAAGGCGCGTTTTGGCCTCGGCATACAAGGCTTGCTCCAACGCGGCAGCGTCGTCCTCGTGTTCCATGAACAGCTCGGACAATTCAATCAGCTTGTGCTCGTTGACGTCCGTTTCATCTGGAATGACGTGGATGGCGGCAAGGCGGGCGCGTTCGTTGTCCGACAGCACAGGATGGTGCCGCCACTCCTCAGGGAGTGCATCCACTCCTACACCCAAACCACCGGGTACGGGTTTCGGGATCTCGAACAAGGCGTCGCCGGAAGCGCGGACATAGGCATTGCCGCCACACCGACCGACCAGGTCGATGGCACTGGGGTCCGGCTTGCCATCCGCACCGATCACATCGTCTGCAATGTGGACGCGTTCGACCTCACAGACGAGCATCTTGCCGGCGCCCGGTCCGTTTCCGAGTTCGACGATCTGCGTCACTTTGCATTCGAAGGACACGGGAGACTCTCCCACCCGCGCCGGAGCGACGGAGTCGGAATCGACCGGGGTGAACCCGGCTTTGGCGAACTCATCGACATCGGCCGGGTAATCGCTGCTGGACAGGGAGGCGCCCTCCACCATGGCGTGGTCAACAAGGCTGACCACGATTTCTTTCGTGGCCCGCGCATTGGCCAGCGTGTCCTTCACGGTTCCATCCCGGCCGCGGAGGGTGGGGCCAACCACCAAGACGGGCGGGTCGATGGAAAAGACATTGAAGTAGCTGAAGGGCGCGAGGTTGCGGCGACCTTCTGCATCGACGGTGCTGGCGAGGGCAATGGGGCGGGGAGCGACGGTGCCGACAAGGAAACCGTAGCGCTGGGGAATGGTCAGGGCCTTGGGGTCGTGGGCCTGCGTAGAGCGAATGCGGCTCATCGGCGCGCGATGGATTGGCCTTCAGCCTCCACATCCCCCACGGTGCCCATCACCTTGTCGCGCAATCCTTCCGCGTAGGTGTCGAGGCGGGCGGCCAGGTCGCGGTCCGCCGTGGACAGAATGCGGGCGGCGAGCAGACCGGCATTGCGCCCTCCATCCAGAGCCACGGTCGCGACGGGAATCCCGGAGGGCATCTGAAGGATGCTCAGAATGCTGTCCCATCCGTCGATGCTGTTGGAGCTTTTGACGGGAACTCCCACAACGGGGAGGCTGGTCAAGCTGGCCACCATGCCGGGCAAGTGGGCTGCTCCACCGGCACCGGCCACGATGGCGCCGAGTCCGCGGTCGCGGGCCGATCTGGCATACTCCACCATGCGGTCCGGTGTTCGATGTGCGCTCACGACGGTCATTTCGTGCTCGACGCCGAGTTCGGTGAGGATTTCAGCTGCTTGACGCATGACGGGCAGATCGCTCTTGCTGCCCATGATGATGCCCACTTTCATGGGGCAAAGATACGGGGCCTCCGGGGCGGCCCGTCAGGGGTGCATGATGGAAATCACGCAGGCCGTGAGCAAACAGGCCACAGTTCCCGCAAGCAAGGCCCGGAAGCCCAGCTTGGCCAGCTCTCCCCTTCGCGAAGGAGCCAGGACGCCAATGCCACCCACCTGGATGCCGATGGAGGCGAAATTGGCAAAGCCGCAGAGGATGTAGGTGGCGATGAGCACGCTGCGGTCGCTCATGTTCTCTTTCAGCTTGCCCAGCGTTTCGTAAGCGTAGAACTCGTTGATAACGGTTTTCTCACCCAGCAATTGGCCCACCAGGACGATGTCCTCGGAGGCCACGCCCACCAACCAGGCGATGGGCGCGCCGATGTAGCCCAGAATCCATTCCATGCTCAGGGAATCGAAGGCGGTGCTGGCGGCGATGGCGTCGTTGGCTCCCGTCCAACCGCCGACCCATCCCAGCAGGTCGTTGACCATGTAGACAAAGGCGGTGAACACGAGGAGCATCACACCCACATTGGCGGCAAGGGACAGGCCGTCGCGGGTGCCGTTGGTGATGGCTTCGAGGAAATTCGACGCGTTGGACTTGACGATCTGGGCATTACCGGCCAACTGGGGCTCCGTTTCCGGTACCAGCAGTTTGGCAGCGGCCACCGAGGCAGGAGCAGAAATGAGGGAGGCCGTGAGAAGGTGGGTGGCGAAGTAAGCCTGGGCCTCCGGATCGGATCCGCCGAGGATACCGACGTAAGCGGCGAACACGGAGCCGGCGATGGTGGCCATTCCCCCGGTCATGACGAGCATGAGCTCCGAGCGGGACATCTTGTCGAGATAAGGGCGGATGAGCAGGGGGCTCTCTGTTTGTCCGAGAAAGACATTGCCCGCAACAGACAGGCTTTCGCGGCCGGTCAAGCGCAAGGTGTGGCGCATGACCCAAGCGAAGCCCCGGATGAAGACGGACAGGATGCCCAGGTGGTGCAACAGGGCGCTCAAGGCGCTGAAGAACACGATGGTGGCCAGGATGCGGAAGGCAAAGTTCTCGAGGTCCGGGCCCACTTGACCGTCAGCAAACCGGCCGAGCAGGAAGTCCGTGCCATTCCAAGTATAGCCGATGACCTGCACGAAAACTTCTGCCACACCGCGGAAAGCGCCGTGAACGAACGGCACCTTCAAGACGAGCAAGGCCATGACGAATTGTAGTGCCAACGCGCCGAGGATGGTCCGCCACGCGACGGACTTTCGGGAGGTGGACATCAGCCACATGAGTCCGGTCAGGACCAGAATGCCGAGAATGGCTTGCATCAGGATTGGCGGCGTTCCAGCACGTCGCGGATGAGACCGGCGCGCTCGTAGTCTTCTTTCTGGATGGAGAGGTCCAATTCTTCTTGCAGTTCCTCGTCCGTCAGGTCAGACAAGCCATCTCCTGGATCGACCGGGCCTTCTTCCAGGCCAAATGGATCGTCCTCGTTTTCCTCCGGCATGGGGGTCAGGGCCTCTTCTCCCTCCGGCAGAATGGCAGCGGCCTCCATGACCTTCTCGTCACAGTAAATCGGACAACCGAACCGAACGGCCAAGGCCACGGCATCCGAACTCCGGGCGTCGATGGCCTCCTCTTTTCCCTCTCTCTCGCACAAGAGGCGGGCAAAAAAGATGCCTTCTACGAGGTCATAAATCAGGACTTCCTTCAGTGCAATGCCGAAAGCGCTGCTGACGCTTTGAAGGAGGTCGTGCGTGAGCGGTCGGCTCGGGGTCATGCCCTCCAATTTGATGGCGATCGACTGGGCTTCATTCATGCCAATGACAATCCCAAGCTTCCGCTTCCCTTGCACTTCTTCGAGCACGAGGGTGTAAGCCCCTGAAGTGGAGCCACTGTCCTTGATGTTGGATACCGCAAGCAGGGACTTCTTCATGGTCGGCCGGGGCGGAAAGGTAGGGGTTCGTTCGGCGTTCTCAGAGCGCCTTGAAGGCTTCCGTGAGTTTGGGGATCACCTCGAAGGCGTCGCCGACGATGCCGTAGTCCGCTGCCTTGAAGAAGGGAGCCTCGGGGTCCTTGTTGACCACCACGATCACCTTGGATCCATTGACACCGGCGAGGTGCTGGATGGCCCCGGAGATGCCCACGGCGATGTAGAGGTTGGGGCGAATGGCAATGCCGGTCTGCCCCACGTGCTCGTGGTGCGGGCGCCACCCGATGTCGGAGACCGGACGGGAGCAGGCGGTGGTGGCCCCGATGGAATCGGCGAGGTCTTCAATGATGCCCCAGTTTTCGGGTCCTTTGAGGCCGCGGCCTGCGGACACCACGAGTTCGGCTTCGGGCAGGGGAGCGCGGTCGCCGCCGCTGGGCTGGGCGGCTTCGAGGACCTCCACCTTGGAGGCGCCGAGGTCGGTGTCGAACGCTTCCACGGCGGCGGTGCCTCCTTGGGCTTCCGGCATGCCGATGGCGTTCGGGGTGGTGGTGACGACCAACTTGTCGGTCGTGCCCTGCACGCGGGCAGTGGCTTTGCCGCTGAAGACGTTGCGGGTGTAGCTGCCGCCGTCGGGCGCAGAGGTCACACCGGCGATCAGTCCGGCGCCAAGGCGAACGGCCACGCGGCCGGCCACGGCCTTTCCGAGGTGGTCCTGGGCGCAGACCACGAGGGAGGCCCCCTCCTTATCTGCGGCAGCGGCGACCAATTTGGCGATCTGTCCGTCGTCGAGGTTGCCCGGTCCTTGGAGCACGCGGGTCACGCCCACGGCGCCGAGGCCACCGTCTCCGTTGAGCTCGCCGGAGACCACGGCCACGGTGTCGCCAATGCCAGCGGCGAAGCCGGCTGCTTCGAGGCTGGCCTTGCTGGCCTGCCCTGCTTTCGTCTGGATGAATGCGATGTTCATGATGCGTCGGATTCGGGATTAGATGACCTTGGCCTCCTCGCGGAGCAGGCGGACCAGTTCAGCGGGGTTTTCGGCATCCACCAGTTTCACGCCGGCCTTTTCGGCCGGGAGGGCAAAGCGTTCAATGGACGTACCAACGGCTGCGCCCGAAGCGGGCACCACGTTGAGTGGCTTGGTGCGGGCAGCCATGATGCCGCGCATGTTGGGGATGCGTTGCTCGGCCATGCCCTTGGCGGCGCTCAGGACGAACGGGCCATTCACGGCCACCTTCTCGATGCCGTTGGCGGTTTCGCGGGTCATGATGGCCTTGTCGCCTTCGTAATCGAGGGAGGTGCACAGGGCAATGCACGGCACGTCGAGGTGCTCGGCCATCATCGCCGGCACGGCACTGCCGTTGTGGTCAATGGTCTCCTTACCGCAGAGGATGGCGTTGAAGTCTTTGTCTTTGGCGTAGGCGGCCAGCTCGGCGGCCACCTGTCCAGCGTCTTGCGGGTCGGCGTCGATGCGAACGGCCTCGTGCGCGCCGATGGCCAAAGCCTTGCGCAGGATCGGATCAACGTCGGCACCGCCCACGGAGGCGATGACGACTTTGCCTCCGCCCGCTTCCACGAGCTCGAGGGCCCGGACGAGGGCGTACCATTCGTCGTAGGGGTTGACGATGAATTGAACCCCCTCCTCATTGAAGCGGGTGTCGCCCTCGGTGAACGCGATGCGCGTTGTGGTGTCGGGGGCTTTGCTGATGCACACTAGAAATTCCATGCCTTTTCATTGAAGGTGGGGCACTGCGCCCCGGGCTTCGAGGACGCGAAGGTAAAGCCGGGTGGCATCACGTCCCGCTTTGGTTCACAACTCCATCTACAGCCCCTATCTTCGCGCTCCTGAATCCGGAAACCAGCCAATAGCATGCGTACGATTCAATTCCGCGAGGCCGTCTGCGAGGCCATGAGCGAAGAAATGCGCCGGGATGACCGGGTGTTCCTCCTGGGTGAGGAAGTGGCAGAATACAATGGCGCCTACAAGGCGTCGAAGGGCATGCTCGACGAGTTCGGGGAGGACCGGGTCATCGACACCCCGATCAGCGAGCTCGGCTTCAGCGCCATCGCTGTGGGTGCTGCCATGAATGGCTTGCGCCCCATTGTGGAATTCATGACCTGGAACTTCGCCGTCTTGGCCAGTGACCAGATCATCAACCACGCGAGCAAAATGCTTCAGATGAGCGGTGGTCAGTTCGGTTGTCCCATCGTGTTCCGCGGACCCAATGGCCAGGCTGGTCAGCTCGCTGCCACGCACAGCCAAGCCTACGAAAGCCTCTACGCCAGTATGCCTGGATTGAAGGTGGTGACGCCGTTCACACCCTACGATGCCAAAGGCCTGCTCAAGAGCGCCATCCGCGATGAGGACCCCGTCCTCATCATGGAGTCCGAAAAGATGTACGGAGACAAGGGCGAGATTCCCGAGGGCGAGTACCTCGTGCCCATCGGTCAGGCCAACATCCGCCGTCAGGGCACAGACTGCACCATCGTGAGCTTCGGAAAGATTCTGAAGACGGTCCACGCGGCCGCCGACGAGCTCGCCAAGGACGGCATTGACGCGGAAATCGTCGACCTGCGCACCATCCGCCCGCTCGACATCGAGACCATCCTAGAAAGCGTCAAGAAGACCGGTCGCCTCGTCATTGTCGAGGAGAGCTTCCCGGTGGCCAGCATCGCCTCCGAAGTCGGATACCGCGTCCAGCGCCACGCCTTCGACTACCTCGACGCGCCGATCCGCCGCCTTTGCCAGAGCGACACCCCGTTCGCCTTCTCCACGACGCTCATCGAAGAGGCTCTCCCACAGGTGGCCGACATCGTCCACACCGTGAAGGAGGTGAATTACGTGGCCTGAGCCCTGATTTCTCGCGCATTATCTTCGCGCCCCAATAGACCTGACCTGCCGGACCTGCCGGCAAAAATCTGAACCATGCAAGACACGATCCTTTATCTCGTGCCCGCCTTGGCCGTCGTCGGCCTCATTTACATGTTCGTCCAATCCCGCTGGGTCCGTTCCCAGGACACCGGTGAGGAGAAGATGAGCACGATTGCCAAGCACATCCACGAGGGTGCCCTCGCCTTCCTGAGCGCGGAGTACCGCATCCTCGCCGTCTTCGTGGTGGTCGCCGGCGCCCTGCTGGGCGTGGTGTCCATGCTCGTTCCGACGACCCACTGGTTCATCGTCATCGCCTTCGTCATCGGTGCCGTGTTCTCGGCCCTCGCGGGCAACATCGGCATGCGCATCGCCACTGAAGCCAACGTCCGCACCACGCAGGCGGCCCGCACGGGCCTCGCCCACGCCCTGAAGGTCTCCTTCACCGGCGGCATGGTCATGGGCCTCGGCGTTGCCGGCCTTGCGGTCTTCGGCCTGAGCGTCCTGTTCATCTTCCTCCTCAACTTCTTCGCCGATGGCGTCTGGGCAGGCGTGGAGAACATGACCATGATCCTCGAGGCCCTCGCCGGATTCTCCCTGGGTGCGGAATCCATCGCCCTGTTCGCCCGTGTGGGTGGCGGCATTTACACCAAGGCCGCTGACGTCGGCGCCGATCTCGTCGGCAAGGTGGAGGCCGGCATCCCGGAGGATGACCCGCGCAACCCCGCCACCATCGCCGACAATGTGGGCGACAACGTGGGTGACGTGGCCGGCATGGGCGCCGACCTCTTCGGCTCCTACGTGGCGACGGTACTCGCCGCCATGGTACTCGGCAACTACGTCATCAACGACATGGGCGGCAACATCACGGACAACTATGGGGGCATGTCCACCATCCTTCTGCCGTTGATCATTTCCGCCCTCGGCATCATCTTCTCCATCCTCGGTTCTCTCGTGATCCGCGTGAAGGACGGCGCCAAGGAGAGCGAGGTACAGTCCGCCCTCAACAAGGGAAACTGGGGCTCCATCATCCTGACCGCCATCGCGTGTTTCTTCCTCATCGACATGATGCTCCCGGAGACGCTTCAGATGGACTTCTTCGGAGAGGGCACCCGCACGTTCGGCAGCATGAACGTCTTCTACAGCGTGATCGTCGGACTCATCGTGGGAGGCGCCATCTCCTACATGACCGAGTACTACACCGGTCTCGGCAAGAAGCCGGTCCTCGGCATCGTACAGAAGTCCTCCACCGGTGCCGCCACCAACATCATTGCCGGCCTCGCCACGGGCATGATCTCCACCTTCGGTCCGATCCTGCTCTTCGCCGCGGCCATCTATATCAGCTATGAGTTCGCTGGATTCTACGGTGTGGCCATCGCCGCCTGTTCCATGATGGCCACTACGGCCATGCAGTTGGCCATCGACGCCTTCGGCCCGATCGCCGACAACGCCGGCGGCATCGCCGAGATGAGTGAACTGCCCGAGGAGGTGCGCGAGCGCACGGACATCCTCGACTCCGTGGGCAACACCACGGCCGCCATTGGAAAGGGTTTCGCCATCGCCTCCGCGGCGCTGACTGCCCTCGCCTTGTTCGCCGCCTACGTGGAGTTTACGGGCATCGACGGCATCAACATCTTCAAGGCCAACGTCCTCGCCGCCCTCTTCATCGGCGGCATGATCCCGGTGGTCTTCTCCGCCCTTGCCATGAACTCCGTCGGAAAGGCGGCCATGGAGATGGTGCAGGAGGTGCGCCGCCAGTTCAAGGAAATCCCCGGCATCCTCGAGGGAACCGGCACGCCAGATTATGGCAAGTGCGTCGACATCAGCACGCAGGCCGCTCTCAAAGAGATGATGCTCCCGGGAGCCATGACCATCGCCTTCCCGCTCATCATCGGCCTTGTCCCGATGCTGCTCGGCGCCGACCCCGCCTGGGCCGCTGAGACCCTTGGTGGTTACATGGCCGGTGTGACCGTGAGCGGTGTGCTCTGGGCCATCTTCCAGAACAACGCTGGCGGTGCTTGGGACAACGCCAAGAAGTCGTTCGAGGCCGGTGTTGAGATCGACGGCGAGATGACCTTCAAGGGCAGCGACGCCCACAAGGCTGCTGTGACCGGTGATACGGTGGGTGACCCTTTCAAGGACACCTCCGGTCCATCCATGAACATCCTCATCAAATTGACGTGCCTCGTTGGCCTCGTCATCGCCCCGATCCTCGGTGGCCATGGCGGCGGTGACCACGACGGTCACGACCACGGCGCCATCGAGGCGCCGGTCGAGGTGGAGCCCGCGGCTGCTGTTGAAGCCACCGAATTCCCAGACGCCTGATGACACGCTTTCTTTCCGTCCCCTGTTTCGTTGCGCTCGTCCTGGCCTCTTGCGCTGTTGGCGGGGAAGGGGACGCCCCCGTTGCGCCATCCACGGGAGAGGCCAAGGTGGAGAAAGTGGCCAATCCATGCGACTGCCTGGGTGGAAGCCTGACCCAAGGTCAGCAGCGCTACTGCCGGGAGAGCAAGCGGGACACCCGCTTCCTCGAGCAACTGCGGAAATGCGGCATGGAGGTTGGCGGCGTAAGTGCAGTCAACAACATGCCGTCCGATGGCCAGTTCACCATGGACCCCGATAAGTCTGTCATTCAATGGCGCGGGACCAAGGTGGGAATAGCAGAGAAGGGCACGGTGCCATTCCGTTCCTGCTACTTCCAAGTTCAGAACGGCGTGCTGACCGGCGCAGAAGTGGTGATGGAGATGAATGCGATCCAACCCACGAGCCAGTCGGGCACGGCGGCGCGAGAGTTGGGACAACATCTCAGAAGTGCCGATTTCTTCGACACGGCGAATCACCCCACCTCTGCGTTCATGCTGGGGTCCACGCGGGCAGATTGGCGTGGCAATCTCATCGTGGATGGGAAGCTGAATATCAAGGGCATTTCGAAGGGAGTGGAGGCCCTCGTTAGCTTTTCCTCCTCTGATCCGGTGGTGGCCAGTGTGAGCTTCAGCTTCAACCGTGCGGACTTCGACGTGCGCTTTGGAAGCGGCACCTTTTTCGACAACCTTGGAGATGACTTGATTTCAGACAAGGTGCAGATGCGCCTTGCACTGGTAGAAGACGTGAGCTTGAGAAAGTGATCCGAGCAGCGCATGACACTGCGCATCCGTTTCCCACAGCATCAAAAAAGGCCCCAAGCGGGGCCTTTTTTGCATCTGGGCTTCCACGACAACCTGATTAGAACAGGCCGTTGAGCTCGGCGTCCACTTTGGTGATGATGTCACCCAGTTCCTCCGGGTTGTGCTCGAAGTCCATGTGGTCCACATTGATCACGAGCACCTTGCCTTTGGTGTAGGTGGAGATCCAAGCTTCGTAGCGCTCATTGAGGCGGTTGAGGTAGTCCAAGCGGATGCTCTCCTCGTAATCGCGCCCCCGCTTCTGGATTTGCTCGACCAGGTTGCCGACGCTGCTTCGCAGGTAGATCAGCAGGTCCGGTGGGGTTACGAACTGTTCCATCAGCTCGAACAAGCGCAGGAAATTCTCGTGGTCGCGGGTGGTCATCAGACCCATCGCCTGAAGGTTGGGAGCGAAGATGTAGGCGTCTTCATAGATGGTCCGGTCCTGCACCATCTTCTGTCCGCTGGATTTCAGGGCGTGCAGTTGGGAGAACCTGGAGGACAGAAAGTGCACTTGGAGGTTGAACGCCCACCGCTGCATGTCCTTGTAGAAGTCATTCAGGTAGGGGTTCTCATCCACACTTTCGTAGTGGGGCGTGATCTTGTAGTGCTGGGCGAGAAGCCGGGTGAGGGTGGTCTTGCCCGAGCCGATGTTTCCTGCAATCGCGAGGTGCATGTGTCTCTTCGGTTGGGGGGGGCAAGGTAGGGGGAAGGTGACCTTCTTACAACGCTGTGACGGTCGAATCTGCCGGGCCTTGAGCATGGGCCACGGAGGTGACAAGCGACACCCAGTCGTCGGACATGGACAGCCGGGGTACTTTGTGCTGCCCGCCGAGTTTTCCTTTCGTTTTGAGCGTGTTTTCAAACGTGCCGCGTGGAACCCACTGAAGCTTGGGCTCCCCCAACACCAGGTCTGCGGCCCGCTTGGCATCGTAGTCCGAGTTGACCTTGCGCAGGTTGCGGTCGAGCGCGGACTGGAACAGCGCAGCCGGCGGCAGTCCGCCAGATGCCTTCCCCGGTTCGACCCGCCATGCGTGGTGGCCAATGGCAGCGGCCGACTCCCCGGTTTCCCGGATGGCGCACGCGGTCCAGTTTCGGAGCTCGACGCCGAACTGCTGTGCGGTGGTCGCCAGCGCGTGTTCTGCGTCTCCCACCATGAGCTCTTCGCCTGCGAGGTTGAGGTAGGACCGGGTGCGGCCGGTCACCTGAATGCGGTATGGGGAGCGGGAAGTGAACCGCACCAGGTCTCCCAGAACGTAGCGGTGGAGTCCACCATTGGTGGAGATGACCATGGCATAGTCCATGCCGAGTTCGATGTCGGCCAATCCGATGGTCGTGGCGAACGGAGCGTGCTCGGGGTCGAATCCAGCCGAGAACGGCAGGAATTCGTAGTGGATGCCGTAATCGAGCATCAGCAACATGTCCTCCGCACCAAGCCGGTCTTGAATGCCGAAGAACCCCTCGCTGGCATTGTAGGTTTCGATGGTGTGGATGCCGGTGGGCATGATCCTGTCAAATGCCTCGCGGTAGGGCGCAAAGGAGACCCCACCGTGCATGTACAGCTGAAGAGAGGGCCAGACTTCTCCGAGGTGGTCTTTGCCGGTGATGTCGAGGATGCGCTCGAGCAGCACCTGTGTCCAACTGGGCACCCCGGCGACAATGCGGACGTCCTGCTCGATGGTGGTGTGCGCCATCGTTTCGATTTTTTCTTCCCAATTCTCCATCAGGGCGACGGAACGCGATGGGGTCCTGCGGAATTCGCACCACCAAGGCAGGTTGTTGATGATGATGGCGCTCAGGTCGCCGGTGAGCACCCCATTGTCGGCTTCCTCGGTGCGACCAGTGCCGCCCACGATCAAGTGCCGTCCACCATACAGCCGCGCTTTGGGTACCGCGCTCACATATATGGCCAGAAGGTCCTTGCCGCCTTTGTAGTGACAGCGTTCGAGGGCGTCTTCGGTGACCGGGATGAACTTGCTGCGGTCTGATGTGGTCCCGGAGGATTTTGCGTGCCATTTGACGTCGTCCGGCCACAGGACGGCCGCTTCACCATCGCGAACCCGTTCAATCCAGGGCTTCAGTCCGTTGTAGTCCCGCAGGGGGACTTGATTGCGGTAGTCCTTGCCGGTCGTCGATTCCGTGATGCCATGCTCGCGCCCGAACGCCGTTCCAGCCAAGGCGGCCAAGTGGTGGGCGAGGACCTCTTTTTGGACTTCATGGGGATACTGGCGAAAGAGCTCGATTTGGTGAAGGCGCTTTCGGATGAACCAGCTGAATACAGTGTTGACGGGCATGGCGCGCTCAGTTCGGGTCGATGCGGTGCACGTCGTTGTTGGCGTCCTCGATGTCGTTTTTCACATCCCGGATGCGCATCGCAATCTGGGCCCAAAGGCCATCGCCGTTCTCCTGTCGTGCCAACCGCATCAGCCGAAGGAGGGCGTCGTCGTCATTGTCTGCCGCCAAGGCCATGTCTGCCAAAGTGGCGTGTCCTTGTCGTTGAAGCCAGTCGACCGCCTCCTTTTCGCCTTCGGTACCCAGCAGAAGGGCCATCAAGTGCGGGTGGCCATGGTGCTTCAGCCAAGCGCGCGAGGTCTCCTCGTTGCGTAAAGCATGGCAGAACACCCCCAGTTCGGGGTAGTCCGACCCCATGAGCCAATCCCGCAGTTCCTCGTGGCCGGAGATGGCCTCTGCCCATGCAAGCAGGACTTTGTTGGGGTAGAGGGGGAGCGCGGCGTTCATGGTTTAGGGAAGAAAGATGCGCCGTCTTTCGTAAAACGGAAACAATTGGTGGCCCTCAAGGGGTTCCTTTGCACCCGCTACTGTGGACCTCCGCTTTCATGTCCAGCTCCCCAACTCCGCCCGACCTCCCCGCATACGCCCATGCCCAGATGGAGACCGTTGGAGATGCCTCCATTTACGACCGCGCCTTTTTCCTGCTCTGCGGGGGGACGGTGGTCTTCATGGCCAGCTTCGGCATGTTGTTGCCGGAGTTGCCCGCCCACTTGGCAGCCATGGGGGGAGAAGCCTACCTCGGTGGTGTCGTCGGCATGTTCACGTTGGCGGCCTTTCTGTCCCGCTTTCTGAGCGGCCGGATCGCCGATCGAGCGGGCCGGCGAAAGGTCATGCTGGTCGGGTCCGCCGTGACGGCGGTGGCTGGATTTGGATACCTCGTGGCCACCTCCATTGCGGCCTTCCTGGCCCTCCGCTTCTTTCACGGGATGTCCACGGGGTTCCGGCCGCCGGGAACAAGCGCCATGCTCACGGACCGCATCCCGCGTTCCCGACGCGGCGAGGCGCTGGGTTACCTTGGAGTGGCCGGCAATGCGGGCATGGCCCTCGGACCGGCATTCGGCAGTTGGCTCACCGTGGAAATCGGCATCGAGTGGATGTTTGTGGCCTCCGCCCTGTTGGGCATGGTGAGCGTGGCGTTGACTTGGCCACTGGAGGAAACCCTCCCCGACGCGCGCCCCGTCCAAGCCAGCGATCTGAATCCGTTCAAGGGTGGTCTGATTGATCCCCAGGCCTGGCCCGCGGCCATCGTGTTGTTGCCGGTGGCCTACGCTTTTGGGGTGTACTTGACCATCACGCCCGATTTTGTGGATCATCTGGGATACGTCTACAAGGGCTCGTTCAACACCATCATCGTGGCCAGTTCCATCTCCATGCGGCTGTTTGCAGGGCGGGCCAGCGACCGGTTGGGCAGGTTGCCGGTCCTGCTCGTGGGCACCGCGCTGATGGCGGTGGGCATGACGGTGTTGGGTTCGGCCAGTACCAAGGGAGTGGCCACATTGGGTGCCCTAATCTATGGAGCGAGCATCGGCATCAACATGCCCACGGTCTTTGCGTGGACGGCAGACCTCGCGCAGCCAGGCAAGGTGGCCCTCGCTTTGGGCACCATGCTCATGGCATTGGAGATTGGCATTGGCGGAGGTGCGGTTTACAGCGGCTCCGCGTTTGCCGGGGATGTCGCGAACATTCCCATCCTCTACTACAGTGCAGCCTTGGGGACGGCTGTCACCGCCCTCGCCTTGATTCCCCCTGTTTTGCGGGGGCGCAAGGTGTGAATGTGAACGCATCAAACATCGGTCCTTGAAAACCTCGTGCAGCCCAGGGAGGGGAGGGGGGAAACCGCCCGTACATTTTCATTCCATGAGCACGAAGGAACTTTCCGCCATAGAAGCCGTCCAAGCCAATACCATCAGCAAGGCCCCTGCAGCACCGGCGAAGCCAGCGCTGCAAACCCCGGAATTCGATGCGGATCGCCTTCAAGCAGAGCGACGCGAGATCGCGCGGGACTTCGTGACCCTCAAGCACACCATTTCCCAATTGCGCGCGGAGCGCGATCGGTTGGCCGTGGAGAACCGCGACCTCAAAATGCGTTTGTCCGCCATCGAGACGGATTACGCCAACCTGTTCTCCTACGTCGAGGGCACACAGGGCGAGGCCTGAGGCCCTTCCACTGAATCACCGCCCACTCGCAGTCAGTTGACCTCGGCAGATGCCGTGGCCAAGCTGCGGTCCACTTTCTTGAACAGGCCCTGCAACACCTTACCGGGCCCCACCTCTGTCACCTGGTTCACGCCATTGGCGAGCAACCATTGCATGGTTTGTGTCCACTTCACCGGTGCGGTGAGTTGGGCGATGAGGTTCTGACGGATGACTTCCGGGTCGGTCTCCGCCGTGGCCGTGACGTTCTGGACAATGGGACAACGCGGTGTGTCGAGCGTCGCCTCCTCCAGCGCCGAGGCCAACCGTTCGCGGGCGGGCTCCATCAAGGGGGAGTGAAAGGCGCCCCCAACAGGGAGAAGCAGTGCACGGCGGGCTCCTTTCTCCTTGAGCGTCTCGCACGCTGCTTCGACGGCAGGCACCTCACCGCTGATGACGAGCTGCCCGGGGCAATTGTAATTGGCCGCAACGACGATGCCTTCGATGCCGGCACAAACGGCTTCCACATCGGCATCCTCCATGCCGAGGATGGCAGCCATGGTGGATGGCGTGGCTTCGCAGGCGGCCTGCATGGCCAGAGCACGTTCGCTCACCAGTTTCACTCCGTCGGCGAATTTCATGCCCCCGGCCGCGACCAGCGCGCTGAATTCACCCAGGCTGTGGCCTGCCACGAAGTCGGGACGGAAGCGGTCGCCCAAGCCTTCCGCCATCAGAACGGAATGTAGGAAGATGGCCGGTTGCGTCACCTTGGTTTGCTTGAGGTCCTCATCGGACCCGTTGAACATGACGTCGGCGATGTCGAATCCGAGCACGTTGGCGGCTTCGGCAAAACGGTCACGTGCAAAGGCGTGGCCGTCGTAGAGATCCTTCCCCATACCGGGGAACTGCGCCCCTTGTCCGGGGAATACCATAGCATTCATGGCGGCGAAAATACGCGCCCTGCGAAACCGGGTCAGAGGGAGTACGCAAAGCCCACCGACAGGACCTCCTTGAATTGCGTTCCCGGACCCAATCGAGCCGGGATGGTGACCTCGACTCCTTGCTCGTTCACCTCTGTTCGGGCGGGGTCTTTCTCGAGGACGATGTCGTCGTCATAGATGACTTGGACGCTGATCGTGGTGCGCAGGCTCTCGTTGATTTTCATGTCGAGCAGACCGGTCCAGTTGATGTCCACATTGCCCGGGTTGGACATGAAATTCGAGAAGAGATCCAGCTGGTGGGTCCAATGGACATTTTCCATGATCGGCCACGTGAGGTTCCAGCGGATGTAGCCCCCCAGCTCCAGACGCTCCTTGCGTCCGGGAGAGACACCAAATGCACCCGCGGCGGAAAGGCTGTCGTCCATCACGACGGTGAGCTTGCCGGTGAAGGGGGCGAGAAAGAGGCGGTGACGCTGTCCAGGTTGGGGGGCGAATCCTGCAGCCGCCACGAGGTACCCTGGAGCGAGCAGGTTGGATATGCGCTGATTGCGGTCTGGCAAGCCGTCCACCAGGGCATAACCGGGGAGGAATTGGCTTCGGGCATCCATCAGCAGGGACAGCTTTCCTCCGTCGGTGCGTACTTGGAGCGCCGTGCTCCACTGTGCGGTGATGGCGATTCGGTCATCCGTCTTGCGCCATCCCCCTTGCTGACGCAGTAGGCCCAAGGCAGCGTCCACCCCCCAGGATGCGCTCCTCGGGCCCTTCTCGATGGTCTTGGCGATTTGGGTCAGCCCGGTGAAGGCCACCGAACTTTCACCACCTCCTGCCCAATTGGCCAAGGCGGTTTGGCTGAGGTTCAAGCCCAGTGTGCCTGTGAATTCGCGAACCGTGTCATTGGGGTTCTCGTCGACGGTGGTGGCGGCCTGTTCGACCTCCTTGACGGGGAGCTGGGCATGCACTTGCAAGGACAGAAGGGTCGATGATAAAATGAAGGCAAATCTGTTGAAATGACCCATCGGTTTGATTCTATTGTCGCTGAGTTTGTAGTCGGGACGGTGGAGCAACGGAACGGAGCTAAATTAACGACGGCCATGCGCTTGCTGACGTCCATTCTTCTTTTCGGATTCCTCTGGCTCGGAGGGAGTTCCAATGCCCATGCACAGGTGGTGGACATGGCCGCTTCAGAAGTGCCCTTGTGCGATTGCCTGCCTGCAGACGAGTACATCATCCTCAAGATGGTCAAAGGCCAAAATGGCACAACGACGACCCAGTATTTCGGCAATGTCGAATCGTTGATCACGTTTTTGACCGCCTATGGCCATATCGGGGCGCATGCCTTGAACCTCAATTGGCCCATGGATCTGGTGGTCGGTTCAGGAGACCTTACCGCTTTGTTGACCGGGTACAACCAATACATGGAGTTCGAGGACATCCTCTGTTCCTGGGAGGTGGTGAATGTGGCGAGTCACGGTTGGATCCTCACTCAACCCGACACCCCCGGCTACTCCGAGGCGTATGTGCACGAGTCCACCTTTGACGAGTTTGACCAGGGAGACGAGACCTACGGTCAATGTTTGCTCAACAGCTTCGACCTGGAAATGGTATACCTGCCAGACTCTGTGGTGCGCCTGACGTTTGTCCGGAAGTTTCAGGGCAATCCGTCCTTCGATTGAGCGCATTCCATGTGAACTTCTCCGGGTGAAAATCCCCCCTTTGGGGGATGCCACAATCTGATCTCCCCCGCGAGGTTTGCGGCGTTATTTAGAATGCGTCCAGATAACCTCCTTTCCTGTTTGGTGCTCCTCTTTGCCGGAGGTTGGGCGCAGCTTGCCGCGCAGGAAGTGGTCCAGGTGGTGGATGCCAACGGCCGGGGCATTCCCGGCGTGGCAGTGGTCTCGCCCGACGGCATGGGCCACGTGACGGATGGGGCCGGTGAGGTCGAATTGGATACCGGAACGGCATGGCATGGCGAGTGGGTCTTGCGCTGCCTTGGCTTTGTCGATCGCAACTTGGATGGTGCAGCCTTGTTTCAGGGCAGCCCCATCCGGTTGGAAGAAGCGGTCTTGGACTTGCCGCAAGCGCTGGTGGAAGCGGTGAGTTTGACGGCAGGGCGCCCCATGGGGGTCCCCGGGGCGGTGACCGTGTTGTCTGCGAAGGCGCTGCGGCGCCACGGAGATGTGGATGTGAGCCGCGCCTTGCGCTCCGTCCCAGGGGTCTACGTCCAAGAGGAAGACGGCTTCGGGTTGCGTCCCAACATCGGGCTTCGGGGCAGTGGCTCGGAGCGGAGCAGCCGAATTTCCATACTGGAAGATGGTGTGCCCATTGCCCCTGCGCCTTACACCGCACCGAGTGCTTACTACTTCCCCAGTGTGGGGCGCATGAGCGGAATCGAGGTGATGAAGGGCGCGAGCCAAATCGCCCACGGTCCCAACACGGTGGGCGGGGCCATCAACTTGATTAGCACACCCATCCCAGCGGCGTTGTCCGGGCGCGTGGATGGCCGGATGGGGTCGTTCGGAACCGGTCGGCTACACGTGCACGTCGGGGACGGCTCCGGCCGCATCGGATGGATGGTCGAAGCCCTGCAGGCTGGCAGCCAGGGATTCAAGGTGCTCGATGGAGGTGGGCCGACAGGGTTTGACAAGCTGGACCTGATGGGCAAGCTGCGTTGGCGCTCAGCGGAGGATGCCCGACACGACCAACGCCTTGAATTGAAGCTGGGCGCCGTGAGCGAGCTGAGCCATGAGACCTATGCCGGTCTCATTGCTGACGATTTTGAGCAGTCACCCTATCGCCGGTATGCTGGCAGCCACCGGGACCGAATGGACGCCGCCCAGCGTCAAGCTGTGCTGACCCACGTGCTGGATCTCGGTTCGGGCTGGCGCTGGACCCAACGCGCCTACGCCACCCGGTTTGAACGCAATTGGTACAAGGCGGACCGCGCAGCGGGTCTCTCGGGTTCGTGGGTCAAGCTGGGGTCGTTGCTCAACCCAATCGGGCTTGAAGGAGCAGACTCTACGGTGCTGGAGGCGTTGAGTGTGTTCCGCGACGGCGCGGATGGTTCAGTGCGCCTCAAGGCCAACAACCGCATCTACCACAGCCGAGGGGTGGAGACGAAACTGGCATGGGATGGCCGCTGGCATGGCTGGCGTCGTGTCGAAGGCTCCCTTCGCCTGCATGGCGATGGCATGGACCGGTTCCAATGGGTCGATGACTGGACCATGGCTGCAGGTCAGCTCGTGGATGCAGACCGGGGAACACCGGGGACGGAGTCCAACCGCATTGAATGGAGCCGCGCGGTGGCAGGATATGTCCGTGGGCGCTGGGCCCGCAATGGATGGAGCGTGCTTCCCGGTGTGCGCTCGGAATACATCTTGGCTGGCCGGGACGACTACGGCACGGCGGATGTGGACCGGACAGGCGTGGCACTGCAGACGCGGCGCAACGTGACAGTCGCGTGGTTGCCCGGTGTGGGCATTCAGAAGGATTTGGGCGCGGAATGGAGTGTGTTCGGTGGTGTTCACCGCGGTTTCCTCCCCCCGGGAAGCTCGGAGGAGGTGCAGCCTGAATTCGCCTGGAATCACGAGGCGGGAATGCGTTGGGTTCGACCCCGAATGGACGCTACGGCAGTGCTGTTCGCGCACCTGGGCCGCAACCTTCAAGGATCGGATTTCGCTTCAAGCGGTGGGTCCAGCGACGGCACGGTCTACAATGGAGGTACTACCCGGGTGTCGGGTTTGGAAGCGCAGGTCAATTGGACCAATGGGGCCAACCCCGAGGAAGTGGCCCGCTGGGAATGCGGCCTGACTTACACCTTTACGGATGGCCGTTTCATGTCGGCCTTCGAGAGCGACTACGACGCTTGGGGCCAAGTCGAGGTGGGCGACGTTTTGCCTTACCTCGCCCGGCACCAAGGGGCGGTCCGCATGGCATGGTCCCGCGCCGGGTGGTCGGTGGATGCTGCAGCACGCCACCAAGAAGGCATGCGCACCGAGGCTGGGCAGGCCGCATTGGATGACGTGTTGACGGTGGGAGGCAGTACGGTGGTGGACTTCACTGCGCGGCGCGGTTTGGCCAATGGACTCGCCCTTGAACTCGGGGTGCGCAACCTGATGGATGCCGTGTATGTGGCCTCTGCTCGTCCTGCCGGTTTGCGCCCCGGCATGCCCCGCATCATCACGGGCGGGTTCAACCTCAGTTTCTGAGGTCGCTTCTAGGATTGAAGCGCATCCAGTCGACTTCAAGTCCGAAGTCACCCGCAGTGCCGTCGTATTTCATCAGTCCAATCCGTTCGATGTCATCCAATGCGCCCCACGCCCACAATTTGGGTAGGTCGCCCGTTATGGCGCTGCTCTTTTTGAGCTCGGAGAAGGGCAAGGTGACTTCCTGCCACTCGGCTGCGGCCTCGAAGTTCGCTTTCCAATAGGGCAACCACCATTGGCGGGCCGTCTCCATGGTCAGGGTGAAGGTGTCGGCCTCCCCTGTGGTGGTGCGGCAACGCAGGGTCACCGACTCGAAGGCGGACAGGTCTCGTGTGCCCCATTCGGAGCGCACGGAACTGAAGCCGCCATTGTTTTCGAGGGAAACGGTGCCGGCCCACGTCATGGTCTTGCGGCTGTAGTCCACCACGCCGATGGACCGCCCGCCCATGACGCCATCATTCAGGGCGCGCCAGCTCGCGTTGTCACCTTTTCCGAAGTTCAGGGTCAGAGGATCGGCCGGCGTGTCGGAGGCAGTGCTGCATGCGCCGGCCAGGAGGACGGCGCCGAAGAGGGAACGGAACCAAGGCATGGGATTGGAACCGAGCCGCAGGGTGCGGGGTTCACTTCCCAATGCAGAAGTTCCCGAAGATGTGCCCCAAGAGGTCGTCTGGGGTGATGGCACCCGTGATGCGGCCCAATTGATCGAGGGCCTCCTTGTGGTCTACGGCGAGCAGGTCGCCGCTCAGTCCGGCTTCCAGTCCGTCCAATGCGCGTTGCAGGGCCTCCCGGGTGCGTTGCAGGGCTTCCCGGTGGCGGAGGTTGGTGACGAGAATGCGGTCTTCTGCGAGGGCGCTCCGGTAGTCCCGACCCAGGCGCTGTTCGACGTGTTCTAGGCCCTGGCGTTCCTCTGCACTGATGTGGAGCACTTCTTCAGCACCCTCCGGGCACCAATTGGCGGGGGCAGGCGCGAGGTCGGTTTTGTTGACCAGGACCAGCAGGGTCCCTGCCGGCTCGCCGACCTCCTGCGCCGCCGCCGTGAGTTGGTCGGCCGCTGCGGTCACTTCTTGCTCGGCTTGCTGCAGTCCGGTTTCGTCCTGCAGGTCGCGTGCGTCGAGCAGATACAGGACAAAGCGGGCGGAAGCGGCTTTGGCCCAGGCCCGTCGAATGCCCTCTGCCTCGATGTTGTCCTCGGTCTCCCGGAGTCCGGCCGTGTCGATGAACCGGAACCGGATGCCTTCGAGAGTGAGCACTTCCTCCAGGGTGTCCCGCGTCGTGCCGGGGGTGTCCGATACGATGGCCCGGTCCTCCCGGAGCAAGGCATTCAGCAAGGTGGATTTCCCGCGGTTTGGCGCGCCGAGGATCGCCACGGGAACGCCTTCGGCAATGGCCCGTCCGGTGCTGAATCCGTGCAGCAACTCGTCGATGCGGCCGAGCAGTTCGTTCACGTGCTTCCGGTAGCCGTCGCGGTCGGCGAATTCGACGTCCTCCTCACCGAAGTCCAGCTCGAGCTCCATCAAGGCGGCGTATTCGATGAGGGCATCGCGAAATCCTTGGATTTCCCGGCTGAAACCGCCGCCAAGTTGTTGCAACGCGAGACGGTGGGCACCGGCGTGTTCCGCATCGATGAGGTCGCCGATGGCCTCGGCCTGGGCGAGGTCCCGTTTGCCATGCAGAAAAGCGCGCTGGGTGAATTCGCCGGGCAGGGCTGGTCGGCACCCGGCATCGACCAGGCATTCCATCAGCCGCTGCACGACGTACGGACTGCCGTGGATGTGGCATTCCACCACATCTTCTCCTGTGAAGCTGCGCGGTCCGCGGAAGGGGAGGAGCAAGGCTTCGTCCAGGGCTTGGTCGCCATCGAACAGCTGGCGCAGGGCCGCTTTTCCGGGGGAAGCCCCGTCGAGTCGGCCTTGGCACAGGCCGTTGACCATGGTCCACGCCTCCGGTCCACTCACGCGGACGACGGCAACACCGCCTCGGCCGGGCGGGGTGGAGAGGGCGCAGATGGTGGTTCCGTCAAGGGGGTGTGCAGGCATGGGGGCAAATTAGCCCCGCCCCCCTTCCGAAGCTCCCTTGTCGGGCGTTACTTTTGCGCCGCGCCTCAGCGTACAACGACACCACAACCCACGCCACCCTGATTCCATGAGCGTTCTCGTCAACAAGGATTCCCGCATCATCGTCCAAGGTTTCACCGGCTCTGAAGGCACCTTCCACGCCAGCCAGATGATCGAATACGGCACCAACGTCGTGGGTGGCGTGACCCCCGGCAAGGGCGGCCAGAGCCACTTGGATCGCCCGGTCTTCAACACGGTGGAGGACGCCGTGAAGGAAGCGGGTGCTGACACCAGCATCTTGTTCGTGCCGCCGGCCTTTGCCGCCGACGCCATCCTCGAGGCGGCTGACGCCGGAATCCAGGTCATCATTTGCATCACCGAAGGCATCCCGGTGGCCGACATGGTCAAGGTCAAGGCCCACCTCGACACCCTTGCCGGCTGCACGTTGGTCGGCCCGAACTGCCCGGGCGTCATGACGGCGGGCGAGGCCAAGGTGGGCATCATGCCCGGGTTCATTTTCAACCCCGGCCGGATCGGCATCGTGTCCAAGAGCGGCACGCTGACCTATGAAGCCGTGGACCAGATCACCAAGGCGGGCCTCGGTCAGAGCACGGCCATCGGCATCGGCGGAGACCCCATCATCGGCACCACCACGCTCGAGGCCGTTCAGCTGCTCATGGCCGACGACGAGACCGACGGCATCATCATGATCGGCGAGATCGGGGGTGACCTCGAGGTCAAGGCCGCCCGCTGGATTGCGGAGAACGGCACCAAACCGGTGGTCGGCTTCATCGCCGGCGTGACGGCGCCGAAAGGCCGCACCATGGGCCACGCCGGGGCCATCGTGAGCGGCGAAGAAGAAAGCGCCGAGGCCAAGAAGGCGGTCATGCGCGAGTGCGGCATCCACGTGGTGGACAGCCCGGCGCAGATCGGCGCCAAGATGGTCGAGGCCCTGGGCGTCCAGGCCTGATTTCCGAATCGGTTAGGGGGTGACCTTGTGCACGCCGACCTTCCACGGTTGGCTCAGCACGGCCACGAGCCGCTCGAGGTCGTCCGCATTGGCCACGAAGTCCAATTCCGAGGTGTCCACCCACAGCACCCGGCTGCCGCGTGCGGCCTTGAAGTGCTTCTCGTAGGCTTTTTCGATGTTCCGCAAGTAGTCGACGTCGATGTCCTGCTCGTAGGATCGGCCCCGTGCTTCGATTTGCGCGCGTTGGCGCGCTTCACCCGGCCGCAGGTAGACAATGAGTTCCGGCTTGGCCATGCCGTCTGCCATGACCTCGTAGAGGTTGCGGAACAGCGCGTATTCGGTCTTGGGCAACGTGATCTTGGCGAAGAGGTCGCTCTTGGCAAACACGTAATCGGCCACCAGCGCATCCCGGAACAGGGTGCGGGCCGACAGGGCTGCCTTGACTTGCTTGTAGCGTTGGGCCAGGAAGCTCAACTCGACCGGGAAGGCGTACCGCTCGGGGTCGAGGTAGAACTGCTCGAGGAAGGGGTTGTCGGCAAAAGGCTCCAGCAGGGGCTCGGTGCCCAGCCGCTCCGCGAGGGCCGTGGCGAGGGTGCTCTTGCCGGCGCCGATGCCGCCTTCGATGGCGATGTGTCGGTAGGGAATGCTCATGCGGTCGGCCACGGTGCAATGTCGGGCACGTCGGCCGGAAGCCCGCGCAGAAGGTCGAGTACGGTTTGGCCTGAACCGGGCACGGAAACGCCGGGCACGAGGTCCGCCAAGGGCTGCAGGACGAAGCGGCGGCCCATCATCCGGGGGTGGGGCACGGTCAGCGCTTCGACGTCGAGGGACCGGTCCCCCCACAGCACGATGTCCAAGTCGATGGGGCGGGAGGACACGTTGCCCTCGACGCGTGTGCGGCCCATGTCGCGTTCGATGTCGAGCAGGGCCTGCATGGTGCCTTCGGGGTTGTCCGCCCAAGCGGGGTCCAGTTCCACCTCGACCACGCGGTTCAGGAAGTCGGGTGTACCCGGCGCCATGCCCACGGCGGCGGTCTCATAGGTGGGGGAGACCCGAAGGACGCGGCCGAGGCGGCTGAGTTCGGCATCGGCCCGGTCGAGGTGGTCGATGCGGGTTCCGAGGTTGGATCCGGTGGCGATGTGGACAATCACGGCGGCAAAGGTCGTGAGCGGAATCCGGGCCACCGACCTGTGGGAATCGTCCGGTCCTTTGCAAATCTTGGTACTTTGTTTTGCATAGTACAGGGCAATGGGGATAAGTTTGTGCCGTCATGACCCAGGAAACGTCAAAATCGGCGGCACAGATGCGCAAGGGCGTTCTCGAGCTCTGCATCCTCCGCATTCTTAGCGATGGCGAGGCCTACACCTCCGACATTGTGGATGCCCTGAAAGCGGTCGACCTGCTGGTGGTCGAAGGCACGATTTACCCCCTGTTGACCCGCATGAAGAATGCAGGCACCTTGACCTACCGCTGGGCGGAGAGTCCCTCTGGCCCGCCCCGCAAGTACTACGACATGACCGAGCAGGGGCAGTCCCTGCTTGCCGAACTCGAGACGGCATGGGATCAGTTTGTCTCCTCCGTCAACTCCCTTCACCCCGAATCCCAATCCTGACATGACCGAAACGCGTTCCATCAGCATGGGGAGCCTCTTGTTCAATCTCGAGGTCCCGGCATTCGATCGACTGCAAACGTACCTCGATGCCCTCCGGCGCGTTCTGCGCAGCACGGAAGGGGAGGAGGACATCTTGCAGGAGGTGGAGCACCGGTTGGCTGAGTTGCTCCAGGCCCGTCTCGGGGGCCGTGACCGTGCCTTGACCCTTTCAGAGGTGGAATCCGCTTGCGCCCAACTCGGTGACCCCGAGGAATTCGGTGCACCGGAGGCGGAACACATCAATCAGGACGCCGGAGGTGCTGCTGGAGACGGTCCGAAAACAGGGCGCCGCCTGTTCCGGGATCCGGACGAACGCATTCTGGCCGGTGTGGCCTCCGGCATCGGCCACCGGTTCTCGGTGGACCCCGTCATCATCCGCTGCATTTTCGTCGCCCTGTTCTTCCTTACGGGCACTGGGCCTCTGTTCTACATCGTGCTGGCCGCCATCATGCCCAAGGCCCGGACCGCCAGTGACCGGCTGGCCATGAAAGGCGATGCCGTGACCGTGTCCGCCATCCGGAAGACCGTCGAAGAGCAGATGCAACGGGCCAAGGAAGGACTTCAGGAATCCGATGTCGCCGGCCGTTTCGGCCGCGCATGGCGCCAATTTGTCCACGTGTGGTTGCCGTCTTTTCTCAAGCGGATTCCCGGCATCCTTGGCTGGATCATCTTGTCCATGGTCATTCTGCTTCTGGTGGCCCTCGGATTTGCCTTGCTCATCATCGTCCTGACGGGGCGCACACATTTCTCCTTCTGAACACCGGCTGATTCCACAGCCCTTTTCTCACCTTTGACCCGCATTTCGCGACCCACAACACCACCATGAACTTCGGAAAGCAATTTCTCGCGAGCCTGCTCGGCTCCACCGTCGCGCTCATCGCAGCCGGCACGATCCTCATCTTCATCTTCGTCGGCGCCCTCGTGGGCGGCTTGAGCTCCGCGTTCGCTGAGTCAGGCACGGACATCGAGTCCGAATTCGACTTCGGCGTGGACATCGAAGAGGGTTCTGTCCTCCATCTCACGTTTGACGCGCCCTTCGTGGAGCGCGGCATGGAGGTGCCTTCTTTTTCCTTCAGCATCGGCGGGGTGGACGCTGAATCCCAGACCGGCCTCAACCACTTCCTCGCGGACATGGAGCGCGCGGCGCAGGACGACCGCATCGAGGGCATCCTCATCCAGGCCGACATGGTTATAGGCTATCCGTCCATGCTGGGCGAAGTCCGCGACGCCCTCGTCAGCTTCAAGGAGTCGGGCAAATGGGTCGTCGCGTGGAGCGAGGTCTACACCCAAAGCGCTTACTGGATCAGCACGGTCGCCGACGAGGTCTACCTGCACCCGGAAGGCGGCATCGACATGCGCGGAATGGGCATGGAGACCATGTTTTTCAAGCGCATGCTGGAGGACGTGGGCATCGAGATGACCATTGTCCGCGGACCGGACAACAAGTACAAGAGCGCGGTCGAGCCCTTCTTTCGGGAGAGCCTGTCCGAGGCCAACCGGGAGCAAAACATGGCCCTTCTCGAGGACTTCTGGGCCCGCATGGGCGGGGACATCGCCACGGCCCGCGACAAGTCCGTTGCCGAGCTCGACGGCGAGATCAACGCACTCGCCATGCGGACCACGCAGGACTTTTTGGACCTCGGCTACGTCGATGGCCTGCTGTACGAGGATGAGCTGCACGCCATGCTCCTCGACAAGGGCGCTGCGGAGGACGAGGACGAGGAGAGCCACGCCCAGTTCGTGGGCCTGAAGCAATACCACAACCCCGACTTCTTCGAGGACTTCATCACGACCCTTCAGGACGAGATGGAAGGCGGCAACGGCGAGGAAGACGAGACCGACGAGTACGGAGAGGACACCGAGGCCAACGCTGTGGCCGTGGTCTTCGCCGTGGGGGCCATCGAAAGCGGCCAAGGCGACGATGCCACCATCGGTTCGGAACGGATCGCCGGGGCCTTGCGTGAAGCCCGCCTGAATCCCGAGGTGGGCGCCGTGGTGCTTCGGGTGAATTCGCCCGGAGGCAGCGCCCTGGCCAGCGACGTCATTTGGCGGGAGACGGTGCTGCTCAAGGAAGCAGGCAAGCCGATGGTCGCGTCCATGAGCGACTTGGCGGCGAGTGGAGGTTATTACATCAGCTGCGCCGCAGACCACATCCTCGCCCAGCCCAACACGATCACCGGCAGCATTGGCGTGTTCGGTGTGTTGCCTTCGTTCGGAAAGCTGGCCCGGGAGCACATCGGCCTGGATTTCGATGGCGTGAAGCTCCACGAACACGCAGACGCACTCAATGGACATACTCCGGTTCAAGGAGAAGCGCTGGCGGCCATCAATGAGGGCGTCACGGAGGTCTACGACAGCTTCATCGCCCGCGTGGCAGAGGGCCGCGGCATGACGGTCGAAGGCGTCAATGAAGTGGCGCGCGGCCGGGTCTGGACCGGACAGGACGCCATGGACATCGGCTTGGTCGACGGCATGGGCAACCTGCAAGACGCGGTGGCCATCGCGGCGGACCTCGCCGGCATCAGCGGTCCCGAGCTGGTGGAGCTGCCCGAAGCGGTGGACCCCTTTGTGCAGTTCATCGAGGATTTCGCCGGGGTGCAGGCCGCCGTGGCCATTGCGGAAGCCGCCGGTCTCGACGGCGACCTGGTGGCCCCGCTCCTGGAGGTGGAGGCGTTGGTGCACGCTGCGCCGCAGGACCGCATCCAGGCGCGCATGCCCTACACCATCCGACTCTACTGATGGGAGAAGGGCACCGCGCCACTTCCATGGACGCGTTGGGGCGGCTGACCCCGGAGGCCTTTGCGTCCGCCGGGAAGCTGCCCCTTCGCTTTGTCCTGGACAACCTGCGCAGCGGGCTCAACGTGGGCTCGGTCTTCCGCACGGCGGACGCGTTCCGGTTGGAGGGCATCGACCTCTGCGGGTACACGGCCCGCCCGCCGCACCGCGACATCCTCAAAACGGCACTCGGGGCCACGGAGCATGTGTCTTGGGACGGCCATGAGGATTCGGTCATGGCAATCCGGAATTTGCGAGCTAAAGGCGTGCGCGTTTGGGCCTTGGAGCAAGCTTCGGACTCCACCACGTTGGAGGCTTGGGCTCCGTCCCCCGATGAGCGTTGGGCGGTGGTGCTGGGCAATGAAGTCCGCGGGTGCTCCGAGGCCGTCCTGAACGCTGTGGATGGCGTGCTGGAGATTCCGCAGTTCGGAGTCAAGCACAGCCTCAACGTCTCCGTGGCGGCAGGCATGGTGTGCTGGCAGGCCTTCCGGTCGATGGGCGCGCCAAAGGCAGGCTGAGCGCCTCCAGCTTTCCGCCTCGTTGGGCCGTCATCGGCCATGAAAAAGCCCCGGTACGCAAGAGCGGCCGGGGCTTTCTGAATGCAGTCGTGGACCGATCAGTCGAGGTCGCGGAACTCGAGGTCGGCGCTGGCCTTGGCGGACAGGCTGGCGTCCTTTTGGACGGCCATGTCGCGGTGCTCCTTGGCGGCGGCAGCGTTGCCGAGGCGGGCGTTGGCCACGGCCATCACGTAGTGGGCCACGGCACTGTCGTCTTCGCTGTTGTTCAGGATGGTCTTGGCACCATTGGCGTCTCCGTTGAGCAGCTTGGCCAATGCAGCGTTGACCGTGTTTTCTCCGCTGAAGTTGGAGACAGCTTGGCTGTAGTTGCCCTCCTGGATGGCGAGGATGGCCTTGTTGTACTTGACCGCGTCACCTGCGCCGGAAGCACCGGTCAGGTAGCGCTTGGCGTCGGTGAGGTTGCCCTTCATGCGGGCCACGGCGCCGAGGTTGTTGTTGATGACCGGGCTGTCTCCGCGCTCGTCGGCCGCCATGAAGCGGTCGGCTGCTTGGTTGAGCTTGCCCATGGCCATCAGCACAACGCCCTCATTGTTGGGACCGCGCCAATCGTCGGTGTGGGTGCTGCTGGCAGCTTGGTACACCTTGAGCTTGTCGTCGTTGCTGTCGAACAGGGTGGCGGCGTACAGCACTTCCTCGACGGTTAGGTCGGCGGGGGCCTCCATGGCGATGGCCATGAGCTCCTCATCGGTGTACCCTTCGATGTCGTAGTTGACCGTGATCATGGAGCGGCGCAAGGCGGGGAGGATTTCCTTCTCGATCTCCTTGTAGGTCTTTGCGATGTTCTTGATTTCTTCCTCGCGGCGGTTCTTGTCGCTGTACATGGACAGCACACGCAGGATGAGATCCTTGTCCTCGATCTCGGAGGCGCGCATCAGGTCTTGGAAGCCGGCCCAGTCTTCTCCTTTCGGGTTGTTGCCGAAGAAGCCGTCCTCGACGTCAATCTTGGCCCGCTTGAGCAGTTTGGCCACCGCAGCATTGGCGCTCTCGGAGCGCTCCATGGCGAGGTCCTCGTTGAGGGTGATCTCCCCTTCCGGAGAAGCGTAGGCGCTCACCTGCGTGCCCTTGAGCATGACGCTGTCGTGGTCAGCGGCAAAGGCGAAGAACTCCTTCATGGCGGCAATGTCGTCGTCGCGGAGCTCGGCGGAGCGCACGTTGGAGCGGTTGTAGGCGTAGTGAATCTCGGCTTCTTCCGTGTAGGACACCACGCGCTGGAAGGCGTCGGCTCCGATGACAAAGCGGTCGTCGGACATGATCCAGTTTTGCGTGGTGATCACACCGTCGCCGAGGACGACAGGGGCGAAATCCATGGACTTACTGCCCATCGTGCCGCTGATGCGCAGCTCGAGGCGGGCGCCGTCCTCCATACCCTCTTGGTAGGCCACCTTGGCCGTGTAGTCAAAGGACTTGGCGGACTTGAATGGCACCATGGTGTAGTTGCCGGCGGCATCTTCACCTTGGAATCCTTGGGTCTCGAAAGCGGCTTCACCCCCCTCCCAGACGAGGACCGGGGTGGCTTCGATGATGGCCTTCTTGGCGAAATACTTCTCGGGGAAGGTTCCGCTGAGGTTCAATTCGACCTCGCTGCCGCGCAGGGTGAGCGGCTCGGGGTTCATTTTGAGGTTGAGCTCCTCGATGGCCTTTTCCATCTTTCCCAGGCCGCCACAACCGGGCAGGGCGAGAAGGAGGACGAAGGCGGGGAGCAGGAGCGCCAGAGGTTGGCGGACGATGTACTGCATGTTCATGAATCGTATTCGCAGGCAAAAGTAAGGAGTCCGAGCGCGCCAATCAGGCGGACACGACCCCCATGGAAGAGAACTTTCGAATTCGGGCATCAATGCGCTTGTCCGCATTTTGGACCCGGAGCTTTTTAAGGTGCTTGACAATTTCCGTCTTGACCGCGCTGAACGCGGCTTCCCGGTCGTTGTGGGCGCCGCCGAGCGGCTCGGGAATGATGCCGTCGATGAGTTTGTGGCCGAGCATGTCGTCGGCCGTCAATTTGAGTGCTTCTGCAGCTTCAACCTTGTGATCCCAGGAGCGCCAGAGGATGCTGGAGCAGGATTCCGGCGAAATGACGGAATACCAGGTGTGCTCCATCATCAGCACGCGGTCGCCGATGCCGATGCCCAAAGCGCCACCCGAGGCCCCCTCGCCGATCACCACACAGATGACGGGCACGCGCAGCTGCATCATTTCGATCAAGTTCCGGGCAATGGCTTCGCCCTGGCCCCGCTCTTCGGCCTCGAGTCCGGGGTAAGCGCCTGGCGTGTCGATCAGGCAGACGACCGGCCGGTTGAACTTCTCGGCCAGCTTCATGAGGCGCAACGCCTTGCGGTACCCTTCCGGGTTGGCCATGCCGAAGTTGCGGTACTGACGAAGTTTGGTGTTGGCACCTTTCTGCTGGCCAACGAACATCACAGGAAGATCGTCGATCATGCCCAGTCCTCCCACCATGGCCTTGTCGTCCTTGCAATTCCGGTCGCCGTGGAGCTCCATGAAGCGGCCATCCGTCATTGCGGCGATGTGGTCCAGCGTGTAGGGGCGGTCGGGATGGCGGGACACTTGCACCCGTTGCCAAGGCGTCAGGTTGGCGTAGATCTCGGTGCGGACTTCGGTGATCTTCTTCTCGAGGTCTTCCACCGTGCTTTGCATGTCCACTTGCCCTTGACCGTCCAGGTCCTGGGCCTTTTCCAGTTGCTCGTGCAGCAAGCGAATGGGCTCTTCGAAATCGAGGTAGTTCATGATCCTTCCTTCAGGGAATTCGGGGATGATGGAGCAAACCTACTGCGGGTGGGGTGGAATTCACCCGTCATGCCTCGCCAATTCTCAACCTTGGGCTTTGAGTTCTGCCACCATGGCCCGCACGGCTCGGCCGCGGTGGCTGATGGCATTCTTGGCGTTGGCGTCCATCTCGGCGAACGTGGCGTCCCCACCCGCTGGAACGAATATGGGATCGTATCCGAACCCTTCGGCACCACTGCGCTCTGTGGCGATGTGGCCCTCGCAAATGCCTTCAAAGGTGCGGGTGCCCTCCGGGGTGGTCAACGCGATGACCGTGCGGAAGCGGGCAGAGCGGTCGTCCGCGCCCTCCAATGCACCGAGCAGCTTGGCCATGTTGGCGCTGGCGTCTTTGGCTTCTCCGGCATACCGGGCCGTGTATACGCCAGGTGCACCATCCAAAGCGGCGACTTCGAGTCCGGTATCATCCGCGAAGCAGTGGGTTCCGTAGTGTTCGAGCACATACTCTGCCTTCTGGATGGCGTTTTCGGGAATGGTCGGTGCCGTCTCGGGAATGTCCTCTCGGCAACCGATGGCGTTCAGGCCGACAATCTCATATCGGTCAGAGAGCATCTGTGCAATTTCCCGCACTTTTCCGGGGTTGCGGGTGGCGAAAACGAGGCGCGGCTTGGACATGGTGCGAATGTCGGGCGATTCAGCGCCGGACCACCTTGCCGGTTCCGGTTTCTTCGAAGCGCGCCATCCACACCACGGCGCGGGGGCGGTCCGAATGCGGATGGCCCTGGGCCACAGCGGCGAGCAGGCGGTCTGCCTGCTGGGCATCGGCCTCGCCTTCCACGACCAGGGTCACTTGTTCCCCGGTGGTGGGGTGGGGGCGTCCCGCCACGTACCAGCGGCGGCCATCGAGGTGTGGTTCCACCAGTGGATCCAGGGCGCCCTCCAGTTCGGTGGGGTGCACCTTCAGGCCGCCCGTGTTGATGACATCGTCCAATCGGCCCAGCCAGCGAAAACCGGGGGAGCCTGAAGCGGTGGTGGCGGCTTCCGCAGCATCGCGGGTGTGCAGGGCGTGTACGCCCCGCGCCGGCGCATCCAGCAGAAGGCCACCATCGGCGTCTGCACTCCAGGTGACGCCAGGCAGGAGCGTGTACACGGGCTCCCCGAGGGGGCGGGTGGCCACGTGCGTGAGGGTTTCCGTCATGCCGAACCCCAGGTGGACCTGACATTGGGCCTGCAATCCTGCGGACTGAAGGGCAGTCTCGAGGCTGGGAGACACAGCACCACCCCCGAGAAGGAGGATGCGGATTTTCCGAAGTTGTCCGGTTTGCGCCATCGCGGCGGCCTGCTGGGGGGTGGCCACGGCAAAGTCGTGCCTTTCGCCCGCTGCAGGCTCGGGAACCATCGGCGAAGTGGACGGGCGGCTTTGGGTCAACGTCCAGCCCAGAATGCGGGTGCGCCACCACATCATTCGTCCACCCACGCCGAGCGCCGGCAAGGCGGACCAAGCTTGAATGGGGGTGTCGGAGTTGGTGTTCAGGCCAAAGTGGATAGCAGTGGCATGGGCCGATGCGCGCACAGCAGCGGGGTCAAAGGCCACGGATTTCGGTGTGCCGGTGCTGCCGGAGGTGCGGCCCACCGCACGTCCAGCGTTCCATTCGGCATCGAGTTCGAGAAAGGGCTGGACCCAATCCGGAGGAGGGAATCCGGGGTCGGTATTGGGAATCCGCCAGAATGCCGTCATGCGAAGAGGCTGCTGAGGTCCCAGCTGCGCAGGGTTCCGTTGGCCTGCGCTTGGGGCGTGTCCATGCGCAGGGTGCCATGTTCGACCACAAGGGGCGAGGGCACGTTGTTGGTGAACAGGCTGCCGGTTCCCAGGCCTTGCGGCATCGGGTGCGCCTCTTCGGAGATGGCATCGGCGGCCCATTGGGCAATCGCATTGAGGCCGATGTTGCTTTCCAGAGCGCTGGTGGCCCACCATCTGGCCCCCACTTCTGACGCGAGGTCGATCCAGTGGTTGGCCTCGACCAAGCCGCCGATCAGGCTGGGCTTGAGGATGATGTACTGGGGCTGGATGACATGAAGCAGGTTGCGCCGAAGGGTGGTGTCGTTGACGCCAATGAGCTCTTCATCCAGCGCGATGGGGATGGCAGAATCGGCGCACACGGCCTGCATCTTCTTCCACTGTCCCGGGCGGATGGGTTGCTCCATGCTGTGGATGTCAAACGAAGCCAGCCGCTCCAGCTTGCTGAGCGTTACGGCTGGGTCGTCGTCGTCGAGGCCGCCATTGGCGTCGAGTCGCAAGGTCACTTGGTCGGCAGGGGCAATGTAGCGGATGGCCTCCAGGCATTCGAGTTCACGCTCGAAGTGCAGGGCGCCGACCTTCAATTTGAGGGTGTCAAAACCGCGGTCGAGCAAGGAAGCCGCTTGGGCCACCATGTCTTCCGGGTCTCCCATCCAGATGAGGCCGTTGATGGGCACCGGCCGGCCTTCGGTGAAGGGGCCGGGGAACAGGGTCTGGTCTCCTTCGTTCAGGAGGTCGATGAGGGCCGTTTCAGCGGCAAACCTCACGGCCGGGTACTGCAGGCTCATGGCCTTGGGATCCAAGGTGCCCGAAGCGGCGAGCTTCTTGAGCTCCATTCGGGCGCGAGGCGCGCTTTCCGGAGAGAGTCCTGGAATCAAGCTGCATTCCCCGATGCCGATTCGCCCGTCTTCCTCCAAGTCGCGGGCCACGACATAAAAGCTCGGCTTCTCGGTCAGGGTACCGCGCGAGGTTCCGGCGGGTTTCTTGAACTGGAGCGCACGCTCCACGATGCGGATTTCAAGGCCGGTCATGCGGTGGCACTGAGGAAGAGAAACAAGGCGATGGCGAAGGTGCTCAGGGCGATTTTCTTCAGCTCTCCATCCAGCTCAGCCGGGTCCTCCGTTCGGAACACGAAGGCGAGATGCCGGGCGTGAACGAGGCCGAACAGCCCGTACCAGAGTTGTCCGCGCCAGGGTCCGCTGGGATCGAGTTGCCAGAAGGTGAGCAACGCTGTCCATGCGCCGACGACCAACAGCAGGTGGTACCGCTTCGCCTTCTGAAAGCCCATGCGGACCACCAAGGTGTGTTTGCCTGTGGCGGCATCGGACACGTGGTCCCGGAGGTTGTTGAGGTTGAGGACGGCGACACTCAGCAGACCGATGGTGGCCGCCGGCAGCCACCACAGGGGGTTCATTTGGCCTGTGATGAGGGCCGCGGTCCCCGCGACGCCGGTAAAGCCGAAGAAGATCAGCACGCTGATGTCGCCCAGCCCACTGTAGCCATACGGACGCTGGCCTGCAGTGTAAGTGTAGGCGGCAATGATGCTCACCGCACCGGCCGCCACCCATAGAAGCAGCTGCAGCCATGCATCTCCGACAGCAAGAGCCACCGTGGCCGTTCCGGTGATGAACGCCAGGGCACCTGTCAGGAGCACGGCGCGCTTCATCTGGGCCGCGGTGATGCGCCCCGAGGCCACAGCTCGATCGCTTCGTTCGCTGCCTTCCACGCGGTCGGCACCGTTCTCAAAGTCGCCGAGGTCGTTGGCGAAGTTGGACAGGACCTGCAGCAGAACCACGGTCAGCAGACAGCCGAGAAAGAGGGAAGTGAACCTGCTGGATGCGACATCCCCTGTGGCCGCAGCCAAGGCACCCCCGGTGAGGATGCATGCGCTCGCGAGGGGCAGGGTGCGCAGACGTGCGGCCTGAATGTAGTCGCGCAACATGCCGGAATCAGGGGAACTTTGGGTACTGCTGGAAGTTGGGGTCGCGCTTTTCGAGGAAGGCATTCTTGCCTTCCTGCGCTTCCTCCATCAGGTAGTACATCAGGGTGGCGTCGCCTGCAAATTCCATCAACCCGGCCTGTCCGTCCAATTCTGCATTGAGGCCCCGCTTGATCATACGAATGGCGAGCGGCGAGCGCTTCATGATGGTCTTGCACCAATGGACGTAGGTGTCCTCGAGCTTCTCCAGTGGCACCACCGTGTTGACGAGGCCCATGGATTCGGCTTCCCTTGCACTGTATTGCTCGCAGAGGAACCAGATTTCCCGGGCTTTCTTCTGACCCACATGGCGGGCGAGGTAGCTGGACCCGAATCCTGCGTCAAAGCTGCCAACCTTGGGGCCGGTCTGTCCGAAAATGGCATTCTCCGAGGCGATGGACAGGTCGCAGACCACGTGAAGGACATGGCCACCTCCGATGGCGTATCCATTCACGGCGGCAATCACCGGCTTGGGGAGAGAGCGGATTTTCTTGTGCAGGTCCAACACGTTCAGACGTGGGACACCATCTCCTCCGATGTATCCTCCGGTTCCCTTGACATTCTGGTCGCCTCCGCTGCAGAAGGCTTTGTCCCCTGCACCCGTAAGGACGACAACGCTGATGTCGTTGCGCTCCCGGGCGATGTCCATGGCCTCGAGCATCTCCATGTTGGTCTCCGGGCGGAAGGCATTGTACACCTTCTGACGGTCAATGGTAATGCGGGCGATGCCTTCGAAGAATTCGAAATGGATGTCCTCGAAAGGTTTGATTTCTTGCCAGACGCGCGTGTTGCTCATGACGCGAAATTACGCGCTCACCCGCTCCATGTAGACAGAATGGGCCTCGGCACTTCGCTCCGGGGGTGTGGCGATCTCTAAAACGCGGGGAGCCTCGCTCGTGGACCACCAGTCTTGGAGCGCCTCCTGCAGGTCGTCCATGGTTTCCACACGCTGGTGCTCCAGTCCATGCAGGTCGCATACCGCGCGCAATTCCAGGCCGTGGCGCATCTCAAAGTGGGAGTCGAGCAGCCCAGTTCGGACAGGCCCAGGCAGCCAGCGAAACACGCCGCCGCCTCCGTTGTGGATCACGGCGATCCGCAAGGTGGTGGGCAGAGGGTGGACGTGGAAGGCATTGGCATCGTAGAGGAAGCCGAGGTCCCCTGAAATCAGGGTGACGTGGTGGCCAGCCAAGGCCGCGCCCACGGCGGTGGCACTGCAGCCGTCGATGCCGGCCACCCCCCGGTTCGACCACGGTGCGGGGCGATTCGGGTTGTGGAACAACTGGGCGTAACGCACCGGGGTGGAGTTGGCGAGGTGGAGCTTGGTGTGGCCCGGAAGTGCGTCATGCAGGGCGGCATGCACCGTGAGGTCGCACCACGGCGCGGCTTGAAGCGCGACGGAATGCGCTGATCGCAAGCGCTGTTCCAAATTCGACCACGCCGCCCACCAAGGTGAAGGGGGCGGTGTCCGTGAAGACCAGGCGTCGCCCAAAGCCGCCAGCGCATCACCGACAGGCCATGGTGCAGAAGTGACCACGCCCCCAAAGGCCTGAGGGGACCGGCCTCCGGGATCGAGGTGGACTTGGTCAATGCTGTGCTCCCTGAGCCAATGGCGCAAGGACTTGGACAGGATGGGGGCGCCAAACGTGACCACCAAATCGGGGAGGTGTTCCAAGCCGGCCGAGGAGCGCATGCCGCGCATCCACCGGTCCAGGGCGACAATGGTGTCGGGGTGGCCTCCCAAGCCACTGGTGCTGTCGCCCATCAACAAAGCGTGGCGGGCCAGTGTGGTGAGCGCATCCGAGGACAGCTCCTGAGGCTGGGTTCCCCCCAGAAACAGGATGCGCCGTCCCGCGTCCAATGCACCGGTCAGGGTGGCGATCCAGTCTGCGAGACTCGGAGACTGAAGGGGGAAATTCGGAGGTGATGGAAGGTTGGGGAGGTGCCAATGGGCGCTCCGATGGACGGGTTCGGGCGCCTCAGGGTACAGGGGCTCGTCAAAGGGGCAGTTGACATGGATGGGCCCAGAAGCCCATACCGAGGCCATGTCATCCAATGCGGCGATGGCTTCCGGTTCTCCATGGGGGGACCATTGGAAGGAGGTCCGAACGTGGGGATCGTGTACCCCCTGTTGGACCAGCGTTTGGCTTTCCCATTGGTCTGCAGCACCGGCAGGTCGGTCCGCTGTCAGGCTGATGAGAGGCAATCCCATTCGGTTGGCCTCTGCCAAGGCCGGGCCGTGGTTGAGGGCGGCTGTGCCGCTGGTGCACGAGACCGCCACAGGACGGCCCAGCGCGAGGGCCATGCCCAGGGCGTGGTGGGCAGCGGCCCGTTCATCCAAGGCAATCACACACGGGATACCAGCCGATTCGAAGGCCTGCATCAAGGGCGCGTTGCGGGAGCCGGGACTGACGACGGCGCCCCCCAAGCCACGGGCGATGAGCCCCTCGACGAGGAGCCGAGCTGATGTGCGGGCGTCGGGGTGCTGGGACGAAGTCATTCGGGCCAGTGGACAATGGGGTCCAAGGCGGACCGCAATTTGTTGCGGGTCTCCTGCCACTCTGCCTCGGGGTCCGATCCGCGGGTGATGCCCCCGCCGGCATAGGCAGTCAAACGGTCGCCATTCAATGAACCGCAGCGGAGGTTGACGAAGTAGGCGATGTCCTGGCCATCTTCCAGTCCGACCCAGCCCGTGTAATAGGCTCGGTCGTGTTGTTCCAGTTGTGCGATGTAGTGCAGGGCCGCTGCTCGGGGAGTCCCCCCAACGGCCGGTGTGGGGTGCAGGGCGCCCATGATGTCGGCCAGGCCGCCTTCTGCATCGAAGGACACCATGGTGCGCAAATGCTCAATGGGGCCGTAGCGCACCGTCATCCGGTCGCCGACCGTGATGTTGCGGCAACCGCTATCGCGCAGTGCGTCGAGCACCGAGTCGGTGACCAACTGCTGTTCATGCCGCTCCTTGTCCGTCCACGGGTCGCTCTGCGCGCCGGTGTGGGCCATGCGGGTGCCGGCCAGACAGGCCGTATTCAATGTGGGCCATTGGCCCTGGACCAAGGGCTCAGGGGAAGAGCCAAACCAGATGCCGATGTCAGGGTGACGCACCATCCAGCTGAAGGAATCGGGGTGCGCCTGGGACAGCCGCCGCACGATGGTTTCGGCTTCCAGGCCGGGAGCCTCTACAGTGAGGTGACTGGAGAGCACCACTTTCTCGAAGGTGCCGGATTCAATGGCTTCCAAGGCGCACCGAATGGCTTGGAGGTGCGTGTCGCGGGGGGTGCCTCCCACGGCATGGGCGGATGGTTTTTCAAATGGGCGTTCGTCGCCCATGACCGCCGGCCCTTGCACCAGTCGGCCGCGCAGCACCAGGTCGCCATGGCCCTTGGAGCCTTCCCAAGGGTGCATTCGGAAACCGACGGTCCCGCCCACCTCGGGGAGCAGCCGCTCCAAGTGGGATGCGCCCGGGCGGTGGAAGAGCACCGTGGGTTCAAGGGGCGCTGCGACCATCAAACAGGGGGGTGGTTTCCACCGGGTTGGGCGACCAGCATGACGGTCAGCCGGCTGGTGCAGATGGCGCGGTCCCGCTCATCCCGAATGTCGATGTGCCACACATGCAGGCGTCCGCCCTCGTGGTGCAATGTGGCCGTTCCTGTGACCCAGCCGCTGCGGACTCCGCGAAGGTGGTTGGCATTGATCTCTAAACCCACAGCGGCTTTTCCGAGCGGTTCGGCAATGAAATGGGAGCCCACAGACCCGAGGGTTTCGGCCAGCACCACACTGGCTCCTCCGTGAAGGAGTCCATAGGGCTGACGGGTCCGTTCATCGACGGGAATGCGGCCGACGGCCCGGCCGTGTTCGACCTCGAGCAGCTCCATTCCAATGACTTCGGCGATGGTTCCTTGGCCCAATGATTTCAGGGTTCCAGGATCCATTCGGCGCGGGGATTTTCCCTCCTCCTTCATAACAATTCAAATTTAGCTGAGCCGCACGCTTCCTGCCGGGGCAAGGCCACAAGTCCCAAGCTGGAATCTGTTCGAAAAGGGCACGCTGAAATTTTTTTTCTCGACCGAGGCAACGATTGGAAACGTGTCCGTCATACACGTGGATGCAGCTACATGCTGTATCGGTTTCAATATCCTTGCAGGTTTCGGAGGGGGCAGAAATGTCCCCTTCATTCTTTTCAGGCCAGCGCCACATGCAGGAGCTGCTTGGTCTCGAAGAACGGATCTTCCAACACGTTGGCGAGTGACCAGACTGTGATGGGTTCCTGCACGGGTGCCAGTTCCTCGGCCAGATCGCCCCCCTTGAGGTAGAAGACGCCATTGGCCACCCCGTGGCGGTGCGTGTCGTGCACCAAAGGCCGCACCCAGTCGAGAAAAGCAGGCATGCGCGTGACAGCCCGGCTGACGATGAAATCGAACGGCGGTCGGTCGGTCAAGCTTTCCGCCCTGCCCCAAACTCCTTGGACGTTCTGGAGTCCGATGGCGTTGGAGACGGCATCTACCACCTTGATTTTCTTGCCAATCGAGTCGCACAAGGTGAAGTCCGCATCGGGGAAGAGGATGGCGAGGGGGATGCCGGGGAATCCGCCGCCAGTGCCGACATCGAGGATGCGGCTTCCGGATTCCGGCCGCAGCACCCGGGCCATGGCGAGGCTGTGCAAGACGTGCCGGGTGAAGAAGGCGTCCAGATCTTTGCGGGAGATGACGTTGATCTTGGCGTTCCACTCGCGGTACAGTGGGCCGAGCATGGCCAATTGCTGCCGCTGGGTGTCCGCGATGTCGGGGATGGGCGCGCCGAATTCAGGAGACTCGCGTTGAAGGGCCGCGAGCAAGTGGTCGACGGCGCGAAAATCTGGATCGGTGGGGGCCACGCTCAGAACTGCTCGCGGTCGATTTCGAGCACGCCGGCCAGGATGTCGCGCGCGCGGAACAGCTGGGCTTTGACGGTGCCGAGCGGCAAGTCGAGTTCCTGGCTGATCTCATCGTAGCTGTATTCCTCGAAGTACCGCAGCTCCACGAGGCGCCGGTAACGGGGCTTCAACTGGGCCACGACTTCCCGCATCTTGTTGACGCGCTGTTGCTTTTCTAAGGTCTGGCCCGGATCCAATCCGTCGTCTGCCACTTGGATTTCCATCGTGTCACCTTCGGAGTCCGTGAAGCCCTTGTCGAGGCTGAGGGCCTTGATGCGCTTCTTCCGGATGAAGTCAATGGCGCCGTTGGAAGCAATCTTGAAGAGCCACGTTGAGAAGGCGAATTTGGGGCTGTATTGCTTCAGGCGGCGGAAGGCCTTGCCAAAGGTCTCGATCATCAAGTCCTCCGCGTCGTCTTGGTTGTGGACCATCTTCACGAGCATGTAGAAGATGGGCTCCCGGTACCGTTCCATCAGCTCCGCAAAAGCACCCTGATCATGGGAGTCCAGAGCGCTTCGAATCAAGCCATAGTCGTACTTGGCCTTGTCGGAGAGGTGGTCGATCACGACCGTCTTGTCGGTGCCCGCTGCGTCCATGTTGGCGATGAGGTGAAGTTCGACAAGGTGGCCACACCGAGAAGCCCCCAACGGACTGACCCGAGCCATAAGGCGCGGATACCGGCGAAACGGGGTTGGTGAAGGTCCCTAGCGAACGTTGACAAGGTAGCGGCGCGCAGCGTCAATGCCAGCCCCGCAGCCGCGGCCGGTATCCAACCCCCACTGTGCAAAAGGCCGGCTGCCCCGGCCAGCGCGGCTGCCGCGACGGCCGGGTCGAGCGCGGCATCGGCGAGTAGCCGCCGCCGGTGCCCAACACCATAGTGAGATACCACGCTGAGGTGGCGCCGTTTCCGCTGCAATCCATCTGCGAGAGAGACCGCAGGCCGGGTGGGGCATGTCGCTTCGAGGGGGGCGGACACCGGGACGCAGGTTGCTCCGGACCGAATGGCGTCTTGAACAAAGAGGTCATCATCGCCGCTGGCCAAATTGGCGTGGCTGTTGAAACCGCCTGTGCGGAGCCAGTGCGATTTGCGGTAGGCGAGGTTGCGGCCGACGCCCATGTACGGCCGTCCGGCGGCCGCCTCACTGCCGTATTGCCAGGCGATCCGGAGGGCGTCGAAAGCCAGTATGGCCGGGCCTCCGGCAGGCAGGCTGAATCCGAGCAGGACGAGCGGCGGGGCATCCGGTGCGCCCAGGCCGGCCGCCATGTTGGCGGCCCAATCCGGACTGGGGAGGCAGTCAGCGTCGGTGAAGATGAGCCGGTCGTGCTCGGCGGCGAGGATGCCGGCGGCCAACGCGGCCTTCTTGCCGGCGACCTGCTTGTCGTGGTGCACCACCGTCAGCCTCTTCCCGTTGGCCATGCAGCGGCCTTCGAGCCATTCGCGGGTGCCGTCGGTCGAGCCGTCATTCACAACCACCCACTGGACCTGCCAGCCCTCCGGAAACCGCTGGCCCCGCCACAGCGGCCAGATCGACCGCAGGGCGTCCAGGTCGTTGTGGGTGCAGAGGACGAGTGTGGCGCACCGGTCTTCCGCGGGCCCACCATCCGAAGCAGTGACTGACCGGCGGCGCCACTCGATACTGAGCTTCACGTCCCACGCCATGCGCAGGATGGCCGGCACGCTGGCCAACAGTCCGAAAATCCAGTCCGTCAAGGGGGTCACTGGGGGTAAACGTACTCCAGCGGGGCGTCCCAGCCGCCGAGGAGCAGCACGATGCGGCTTTGCGTAGGGTCGCGGTGGGGCGTCAGGTCAAACGCCTCATCCCGGGTGATCAGGGCACGGCCCGGATCCCCCTGGCCTTCGTGTTCGATGCGCAACCGCAGCTGTCGGGGCAGGGATTTGGTCGCGGCCCCGTCGGCAACAAGGCGGAAGGTGTGGTCGCGGAACCCGCCACCATACTGCACGGTGACCCGCAGGGAATCCCCGTCCACCGCGGCTTCCGCGATAGAGAAAGGGTGGTTCCAATCCCCTTTCGTGGCCCATTTGGGGCCAGAGCAGGCCCCCATGGCCAAGATCGACAAGGGGAGGAGGAAGAGAAGAACCGAACGCATCTGTGTCCTCAGCGCAGCAGGACGCGTTCCACGTGCACGTCGGTCTCGGTTTCCACGCGGAGGAGGGTCCAGCCCCGGGGCCAGCCCGAGACATCGAGGCTTCCGTCGCCGTTCAGCCGAACAGCCTCGGACACCGGACGTCCGAGCAGGTCGACCGGGGTCACGGTGGATCCCGCGGGCACGCCGGTCACCACGAGGCGGCCGGTTGCCGGATTGGGCATGGCTTCAACCTGCGCACCGATGAGGTCCTCCACGGACATCTCCTGCGTGCAGAATTGCTCCAGGTCGGAGTCAGTGAACTCTCCACCCTCGTAGATGACGTCGCCCTGCGGGTCGTACACGGTGAAGCCGCCCTCGCCGGACTGACAGCACATGCCGTCACCGTAGCTGTCGTCAACCTGGAGGATGTAGCATCCGCCCTCGAGACAGAGTGGCACGGTGATCACCTCACCCGCCTGACCGTCCTCGTAGGGGCCGCCGGAGTAAACGACGTTGCCCAGTCGCCGGATTTCCCACGTGGTCTCGCTTGGGTAGTTGTCGAGGACCAACTCGAAGGAGAAGTTGAACGTGTCTTCCACGAAGGCGGTGAACTCCACCACTGACACGTCGTTGAAGTCGTTTTCGTCCTGCGCACCGTTGACGGAGAGCACCGTGACTTCCACTTCGGTGGTGCCGTCCTCCGCTTGGATGGGCGGTAAGGCAAGCGTGGTGTTGTCATACTGGTCGAGGGTGCCGTTCCAATTGACGGTCTGCTGCGGACCACCGTTGACCGCGTAGCCGATGGTGGCCGAGGTGAGGGGGTCTGTTCCGAAGTTGTTGAGGGTCAGTTCAATGACGGCATCGCCACCGCCACACAACACGCCGTCCGGTGCGCTCGCCACACCGAGGCCAAGGTCCAAGGCAAAGGAGGTTACACAGCCTTCGCTGGGGTAGCCGTCCAGCACGTCGAGGCCAAGACCGAGCGGGTCGAGGTGTTCGGTGATGCCGTTGTCGAAGCTGACGCCCATGCGGCCGTAGTAGTCGAACTGGCCGTTGTTCTGGTTGCCGTTGCATGCCGCGACCCCACCATAGAGTTGGCCGATGATGCGGTGGTTGTGGTCAAACAGGGGGGCGCCCGAGGATCCGGGCTCCGTCACGCCGTCTTCCCAAGCGTCGACCCACCAAACAGCCGCACCCGCGGCATTGTCGTGGTAGGGGGAATCCTCTTCGAAGCAGATCTTCTTGAGGTCTCCATTCGGGTGGTGAATGCAGGTTGCATTTTGGACCGTCTGCGCATCTGTTCCATCCCAGCCCGCATAGAAGACGTCGTAGCTGGCGGGCGGGGTTTCGTCGAGAAGCAACAGGCCGAAGTCGGAAGCGCTGTTGCTCACTAGCAACTCAGCACCGCTGACCGACTGGTTTGTCGGTCCCGTGTTGCCGGTGCACCCTTCGGTTTCGTGGTTGAAGACAAAGGTCCAGTTGCCCACATTGCCGCCGAGGCAGTGGTTGGCCGTCAAGAACAGCGGGGTCCCGTCTTGCGCGGTGTTGTTGACTAAGGCGCCCGTACAGACAGAAAATCCACCGCTGAGAATGAGGGCCACGGAACGCTTTTCGCACTGCCAAGTGGCACCTTCCGGGCAGTTGACATTGATGTTGCAGTCGCCGCTGTTGCCGTAAGGGCCGCGCTGCTCGCCAAGCGCCTCGGCGACTTGGGCGGCTTTGCCCGCGATGTCACGGTACGCGTGGACAACCTGGTCCACACGCAGGGCCACGGCGTCTTCAAGGCCAGCCGGGACTTGGACCTCCACCACCACGGCGTCACCGGCGACAAGGCCTGTTGCGAGGCCGCCCCAATCCTTCATGTTGCGGTGGTCGAACCCGCCGATGAATTCGATGTGGTCGGCACTCCAGACAAACAGCTTGGCGCCTTTGGGGAGGGCGAATTCCGAGAAGCGAAGGCTCATGGCCAGCGCGCCCGGTGCGGCAATCTGCGTCCGCCAAACGGAGGTGCCCTCGATGTCCAGCCATTGGCCATCCGCGAGTTGGATGTCCACGTCGAACTCCTCACCGAAGCGCCAAGGGGCACTTTTGACGGCGTCGGTTATCGCATCTGCTGCGCGCAGTGCGTCGAGGTCGATGCCGGGCATGCGGTGCACAGGCCATGCCGGATTGGCCATGTTGGTCCCGGGGGTGTTCCAGAACGGCGCACCGCCGTGCGGGACCTGGGCAATCAAGGAGAACGGAAGGAGCAACAGGGCCAACAGGCCCGAAGCACAGAGGCGTTGGGAGGTCATGGGTCAGGTTTCACTATATGCTGGAGAAGGACGCAAATCCCGCTCCTCAGGTTGCAAGGTGGCACACAAAGGGTGGGTTCAGGCGGTCAAGTCCTTGGCTGCGTCTTGAAGTGCAAACAATTCGTCGCGCAGTCGGGCTGCATCCATGAAGGCGAGCTCCTTGGCGGCACGCTCCATCTCGCGCTTGGTACGGGCGATGAGCTTCTCCATGGCCTTGGTGTCCTGTGCTGCGATGTAGCCTGCGACCACCGGGTCGGACAGAATCCCGGCTCCGGTTGCGGCCGGTTCGGAGGCGATGGGGCTCGGACGGTCTTCGATGAGCTCGCTCTGCTCGAACACCGTCTTTTTGGTGCGCTTGACTTGCACCGGTACCAAGCCGTGCTCGGCGTTATAGGCCTCTTGCTTTTCGCGTCGGCGGGCGGTCTCTTCGATGGTCTGTGCCATGGAGTCGGTCAACTTGTCGGCGTACATCAGCACCCGGCCATTCACGTTTCGCGCCGCGCGTCCCGCGGTTTGGGTCAGCGAGCGATTGGAACGGAGGAAGCCTTCCTTGTCGGCGTCCATGACGGCCACCAGCGACACTTCTGGTAGGTCGAGTCCTTCCCGGAGCAGGTTGACCCCCACCAGCACATCGATCACCCCTTCCCGGAGGTTCCGAATGATCTCGATGCGGTCGAGCGTCTTGACATCGCTGTGGATGTAGGCGCAGGAGATGCGCAGGCGGTCCAGGTAGCGCGACAACTCCTCGGCCATGCGCTTGGTGAGTGTGGTGACGAGCACGCGGTCGCCCATGTCCAGGGTCTTGCGGATCTCTCCAATCAGGTCGTCCACCTGGTTCTGACAGGGGCGCACCTCAATGGGAGGGTCGAGCAGGCCAGTGGGCCGAATCAATTGCTCCACCACCAAGCCCTCACTCTTCTCCAACTCATGGTCGGCTGGCGTGGCGCTGACATAGATGGTCTGGTGGATCATGCCCTCGAATTCATCGTCCTTCAAGGGCCGGTTGTCCAAGGCAGAAGGCAGGCGGAATCCGTGTTCCACGAGCGAAACTTTGCGCGACCGGTCTCCGCCGTACATGGCCCCGACCTGCGGTACGGTCACGTGGCTCTCGTCCACCACAAGGAGGAAGTCGTCCGAGAAGTAGTCCAGCAGGCAGAAGGGGCGCTGTCCGGGCTGACGGCGGTCGAAATAGCGGCTGTAATTCTCGATGCCACTGCAGAATCCCAGCTCCCGCATCATCTCCAGGTCGTGCGTCGTCCGCTCCTCCAGGCGTTTGCCTTCGATGAACCGGCCCTGTTCGTTGAACCATTGGACCTGCTTGGCCATGTCCTGCTGGATCTCCCAGATGCATTGGTGCAGGGTCTCTTTGCCGGTGACGAAGAGGTTGGCAGGATAGATGCGCAGCGACTCAAAGGTGTGCAGTGTGGTGCCCTGCTCGGGGTCGATGGTTTCGATGCGCTCGATTTCATTGCCCCAGAAGTGGATGCGGACGGCGTGGTCCGCATAGGCGAGGAACACGTCCACCACATCGCCATTGACCCGGAAGGAGCCGCGGTTGAATTCGCCCCGTGTTCGGTGGTAGAGGCTCTCCACCAGCCGGTGCAAGAGGGCGTTGCGGCTGATCACCTGCCTCACCTTCACTTCGATGACGCTCTTGTGGAATTCCACCGGGTTGCCAATGCCGTAGATGCAGCTGATGGAAGCCACCACGATGACGTCGCGTCGTCCACTCAGCAAGGCGGATGTGGCGGACAGCCTGAGCTTCTCAATCTCCTCATTGATGGCGAGGTCCTTCTCGATGTATGTGCCGCTCGACGGGATGTAGGCTTCCGGTTGGTAGTAGTCGTAGTAGCTGACGAAATACTCGACAAGGTTGTCCGGGAAGAATTCCTTGAACTCGCTGTACAGCTGCGATGCGAGGGTCTTGTTGTGGCTCAGGACCAGCGTCGGGCGTTGGGTCTGCTCGATGACGTTCGCAATGGAGAAGGTCTTGCCCGATCCGGTGACCCCGAGCAGCGTCTGGTAGGGCAGCCCTGCATCGAGCCCCTCGACCAGTTGTCGGATGGCTTCGGGCTGATCGCCAGTGGGCTTGAATTCACTGTGGAGTTTGAACGACGTCATGGCGGCAGTTGCAGACACAAAAAAAGGGGGCAGCGCCCCCTTTTGTTTCCTTTGGTCCCTTGCGGGATGAGAATGTTATTCAGCCACCACTTCGAAGGTCACCTCTGCGGTCACCTCCTTATGGAGCTTCACCTTGGCGGTGTAGCTGCCCAGGTCGCGGATGGTCTCCGTACCGAGGTCGATGTCCTTGCGCTCCACTGGGTGACCAGCGGCAGCGAGGGCTTCCGCCACCTGAATGGTGTTGACGGAACCGAAAATCTTGCCGCTTTCGCCGGCCTTGGCGCCAATTTTCACGGACACTCCCGACATCTTCTCGGCCAAAGCCTTGGCGTCCTCCAGCGCCTTGACGGCTTTGTGGGACTGCTGGCGGATGGTTTCGGCGACCACTTTGCGGGCGCTTTCCGTGGCCACAATGGCGAAGCCTTGGGGAATGAGGTAGTTGCGGGCGTAACCGGTCTTGACGGTCACGATGTCGTTCTTGGCGCCCAGGCGCTCGACGTCCTGCTTGAGAATCACGTCCATGTCGCGGTGTATTGGGTTGCTCAGCGCAACTGGTCAGCGAGGTAGGGGAGCAACGCGAGGTGGCGGGCCTTCTTGATGGCCTTGCCGACGCGGCGCTGGTACTTCAGGCTGGTGCCGGTCAAGCGGCGGGGCAAAATCTTGCCTTGCTCATTGACGAGCATCAGGAGGAAGTCTGCATCCTTGTAATCGATGTACTTGAATCCCTTCTCGCGGAAACGGCAGTAGCGCTCGCTCTTCGTGTCAATTGCGATTGGATTCAAGTAACGCACGTTCTTGTTGTCAGCCATGTCAGTGGACTTTAGGGCGTTCAGGCTTGGGCCTCAGCAGTGGATTGCTTCGGCTTCTCGCGGCGGTCCGCCTCACGGTCGCGGCGGCTTTCAGCGAATTCGATGTGGTTCTTATCCATCTTGGTGGTCAAGAAGCGGATGATCCGCTCGTCGCGGCGGAATTCTGTCTCGAAGGGCAGGATCACCGACGGCTCAGCGTCGAATTCCACCAAGTAGTAAAAGCCCGTGGACTTCTTCTGGATGGGGTAGGCCAGCTTTCGCATGCCCCAGTTCTCCTCATGGGTGATGTTGGCTCCCGTGTCTTTGAGGAGGTCCTTGAACTTCTTGACCACTTCCTTCGTCTGCTCGTCAGAGAGGACGGGAGTGATAATGAAGACCGTTTCGTATCGATTCCGGAACATGTGCAGTACGCAAAAGGGGGCGCAAATCTACGTCAAAGCATGTCGCTTCGCAAGAGGTCTCTCGACGATTCGCTCACAAGGGGATGCTTTCGGCGAAATGTGGGTCTCCTGTGCAAAATTGGACCACCGGGTTTTCCGGGCCAAGCCGCACCTTTGACCCATGGCTGAAGGGAGCAATTTTCTCGTCTCTGCACGGAAGTACCGTCCGACCACTTGGGAAACGGTGGTGGGACAGAAGTCCATCACCGACACCCTTCGCCACAGCATTGAGTCCGGGCAGATCGCGCAAGCGTACCTTTTTTGTGGTCCCCGCGGGGTCGGCAAGACGACCTGCGCTCGGATTTTTGCCAACGCCATCAACGGTTTCACCACCGAGCAGGCCGAGCGGAGCTTCAACGTCTTCGAACTGGACGCCGCTTCCAACAATGGGGTGGAGCACATCCGGAGCATCATTGACCAAGTCCGCATCCCTCCGCAGGATGGCCAATACAAAGTGTATGTCATCGACGAGGTGCACATGTTGTCCAAGGATGCGTTCAATGCGTTCCTGAAAACCTTGGAGGAGCCGCCGAAGCACGCCGTGTTCATCCTTGCCACGACCGAGAAGCACAAGATTCTGCCGACCATCCTCTCTCGGTGTCAGATCTACGATTTCCGCCGGATCACCACCCGGGACATCGCCGACCACCTCGCCTTCGTCGCAGAAAAGGAAGGCGTGCACACCGAGCCGGAAGCCTTGAACGTCATCGCGCAGCGGGCAGACGGTGCCATGCGGGATGCCTTGAGCATCTTCGACCAAATGGTGGCCTCCAGCGCAGAAGGGGTGACCTATGCCGCCGTGACCCGCCACCTCAATGTGCTGGGGCACGATGTCTACTTCAATGTGGTCGATGCTGCGCTCGAGGGACGCATCGGCGACATGCTCCTGCAGTTGGAGGAGGTGGTGGCCGCGGGCTTTGATGCGCACCACTTCGTGACCGGCCTGGGGCAGCACCTCCGCAACCTCATGGTCTGCAAAGACGAGGCGACCCTCTCTTTAATGGAGGCTGGCGCCACGGTGGCAGACCGCTTCGCAGAGCAGGCCCGTCGGTGCAGCTTGCATTTCTTGGTGGCGGCCATCGGCCACGCCAACGAGGGCGACCAGCAATACAGGATGTCGCGGCATCCGCGGCTGCTGGTCGAATTGATGCTGATGCGCATCGGCTCCCAGGTAGCAAACGCTGCCGAGGGAGCAAAAAAAAAATGAGCTGATTCCCATCCTCGGTTGGGAGATTGAGGCCGCCTTGAAGGCACCCATTCCGGTGGCACGTGAAGAGGCTGTGTCCTCCTCGCCTGCTCCGGCGCCACAGAAGCCGCAGAAGGCGCCTGTGGTGGAGCCGGCCCCCAAGGCCGAAGTGGCCAGTACGGCGCCTCAAGCCGCTGCGGCGGCATCCGCAGAAGCGCCAGACGAGGCCGCTGCTCCTGAGGTAACAGAGCCGCAGGCCAAGCAGGATACGGACGATGCACAGGAATTGGATGCGGACTTGGCCATCACGCTGGGGCGGCCGAAGAAGGCTGCGACGCCAACCGGCAACCTCGCTGCTCTGCTCGGTGGGAAGAGCATTTTGGTCGAGGTGGAAGAAAAAAAGGAGAAGGGTGCCATCGAATTGTCCGACACCTCCCAATTGGAGGGGGCGTACGATGAGTCATCCGTGCGGGAAGCATGGGCAACCCTGGGCGCACACCTTCGCGGTCAGAACAAGGTCGGGATGGCCGCGACGCTGTCGGGTGGAGAGCTGGTGTTCGAGGATCCCCTGATTCGTTTCACGGTGGCCAATGAAGTCCAAGCCGAGGAGTTGAAGGAATGCGCTGCGGAGCTCCTGCACTTCGTTCGGACCACGGTGGGGAGTGGCAAAATCGGCCTGGAGGTGTTCGTATCCGAAGGGGAGGCGGCGCCGGCCTTCTTGTCCCCGAAGGACCGCTACGTCAAGTGGGCGGAGGAGAATCCGGCCTTGGAGGTGTTGCGGAAGCGCCTCGACCTCGATCTCGGCTGATCGGGCGTGGGAACCTGTCGGGCTCCCGGCTGTTCCTTTGTCCACAGAGACGAGCCATGCCGCATTCATACGTTCTGCGCCTCATCACGGCGTTCTTGTTCCTCCCCAATGCATACTCAGGGTTTTCCCAAACGGCCTCTGTCAAGGGTCAAGTGACCGACGAGGTCACCGGAGAGCCCCTGCCTTTCGTCTCGGTCGTGGTTCAGGGTGAACCGACGGGGACCTCCACCGATTTCGAAGGGGCGTTTGAACTGACTGGCTTGCCGCCAGGGGTGGTCAACCTCAGCTTCAGCTCTGTGGGATACCAAACGGCCAACCGCTTGGAGGTGGAATTGACGCCGGCGCGTCCGGCCTTCCTCAACGTGACCCTGTCGCCACTCACGGTGGCCGTGGAGGCGGCCGAGGTGGTGGCAGAGACCGCCAAGGGGGAAGAGGAGGCTCCCGTGTCCTTGCGCCGCATCGGCACCAATGAGATCAAGCGCAATCCCGGCGGAGGGCGGGACATCAGCAAGGCCATCCGCAGCTTGCCGGGCGTGGCGGCCATCCCGAGTTTCCGGAATGACATCGTGATCCGAGGCGGAGCTCCCAACGAGAACCGGTTCTACATCGACGGCATTGAGATTCCCAACATCAACCATTTCCAGACCCAAGGAGCCAGTGGTGGTCCGGTGGGAATGATCAATGTGGACCTCGTCGAAGAGGTGGAGTTCTATTCCGGGGCGTTTCCCGCCACCCGGGGCAATGCCCTGTCGAGCGTCATGGAGTTCGGGTTCAAGACCGCGCGCACCGATGAGTGGACCTCCAATGCCGTGGTGGGGACCAGCGATCTGGGCCTCACGTTTGAGGGGCCAACAGGAGAGAACAGCTCGCTGATTATCAGTGCGCGTCGCAGCTATCTGCAGTTCCTGTTCGAAGTGTTGGGCCTGCCCTTCCTGCCGATCTACAACGACCTGCAGTTCAAATACGTCCACCAGCCGTCACCGAATGAGCGCCTGACCGTGCTCGGCATCGGAGCTTATGATGACTTTCAGCTGAACCTCTCGGTGGCCGATGACACCACCGCGGAGGATTACATCGACCAGGTGGCCGTTCTGGATGCCTTACAGGTGAACCGCCAGTGGAATTATGCCATGGGGGTCAAGTATGACCGGTTCGCCGAAAATGGCCGTTGGACTTGGGTGGCCAGCCGAAACATGCTGAGCAACCGGGCTTTCAAGCACGTCGACAACGATGTGAACCAGCGTCGAACCCTGGATTACCTCTCTCGGGAGATGGAGAACAAGCTGAGGCTGGAGCGTCGCCGCTACGGGGCGGACGGGTTCAAAATGACATGGGGGGCACAATATGAGTACGCCCGATTCACCAACGACACCTACACCGAGCGCTACCTCTTCTTACAGGACACGTTGGTGACCATCGATTTCAACAGCGCGCTCGACCTCCACAAATACGGTGCGTTCATCCAGGCGTCGAAGCCCTTCGCAGACGGTCGGGTGACCCTGAGTGGCGGGCTCCGCGTGGATGGCAATGAAGTCAATGCATCCATGTCCAATCCGCTCCGGCAGCTCAGTCCGCGGGTGGCCATGCGCTGGAGCTTGGCGCCGAAGCTCAGCGTCAATGCCAACGTGGGACGCTATTACCAGCTCCCGAACTACCTCATCCTCGGTTATGTGGAGGAGGGGCAGAGGGTGAACCAAGGAGAAGCACGGTATCTCCGCTGCGATCAGGTGGTGCTCGGTGTGCGATACGATTGGGTAGAGAAGAACACCACGCTGGGACTGGAGGGCTTTGCCAAAGGCTATGATGGTGCCCCCGTCAGCCTGAACAACGGAATCGCGCTGGCCAACCTTGGTGCTGATTTCGGGGTGGTGGGCAATGAGGCGGTCCGCTTTGATGGTGTTGGACGCGCGTATGGCCTCGAATTCCTAGCGCAGCGCCGACTCTATCAAGGCGTGTATGGGCTCCTGGCCTATACCTATGTCCGGAGTGAATACGAGTTCAATGGCGATTTCAAGCCGAGTGCATGGGACAGCCGACACATTGTGTCCATGACGGGAGGCGCCAAGTTGAAGCGGGACTGGGAGGTTGGGGTTCGCTGGCTCTACAGCGGCGGTTTGCCCTTCACACCTTATGACTTGGACGTGTCCTTGGATCGCGTGTATTGGGATGTGGCCAATGTGCCCCAGTTGGACTACGCGCGGCTGAATGCAGGGCGCAATGCGTCCTTCAGTCAATTGGACTTGCGCATCGACAAGAAATGGTTCTTCGAGAATTGGAGCCTGGATGTCTTCATGGATGTGCAGAATCTCTTTGGGCAGGTCGCGGATGCCCCCAACGCATTGGATGTGGTCCGCGACCGGGCCACGGGTGAGCCCATCCCAGATCCGGTGGACCCGTCGAGGTACCAGGCACGGTTCATCGGGGTCAATTCTGGTTCTGCCATTCCTGCCATTGGCCTGATTGTCGAACTTTGAGGGGTGCGCATCGACAAGTTTATCTGGGCCGTACGCCTTTTCAAGACCCGTTCTCTCGCGACTTCAAAGGTCAAGGAGGGCAAGGTGTTGCTTGATGGGGAGGCGGTCAAGCCCAGCCGTGAGTTGAAGGGCGGTGAAACGATTCGCATCCGTTTCGGGGGGCATTATGTCGAATATGCCGTTCGCGACTTCCCAAATGGCCGCGTAGGTGCCAAGTTAGTCGATGATTATATTGACGACAGAACGCCTGAGGAGGAGCGTCAAAAACAAGCCATGACCCGAGCATTCATGAAGGATCAACCCAAAGGGGTAGGCCGGCCAACCAAGCGGGATCGGCGCAAAATGGAACGGTTCCGTGGGTGACCCAACTCCCATCGAGACCCGCCTGATCTCTCCAGAGGAAACTTGGGGCGTGCGCGCCGCGGTTTTGTGGCCGGAAAAGGTGGTGGGCCCGGGCTGCAGGCTGCCTTCCGATTCCGTGCCAGGAACATTTCATGTCGGCGCATTTTCAGAGGGAGACCTCTTGTCGGTTGGCTCTTTTTCTATTCAACCCCATCCCATGATGGATGCGGATTTGGCGTACAGGCTGAGGGCGATGGGGACCGCGAAATCTGGACGGGGAATGGGTGCTGGGACGGCGGTCATTGAAAGGGCTGTGTCGGAATTACAGCGTCGCAAAGCGGACGTGTTGTGGTGCGATGCTCGGCATGTGGCATTGGGGTTTTATGCCCGCCTTGGATTTGAAATTTCAGGCCCGAGTTATGCTGTGCCAAAACGTGGACTTCATCGCTTGGCGTGGCTTTCAATTTGACGGCCATATAAACCCTTCGTCTTGTGAAATAGGCGATTCGAGATATTATACTGATATAATCCGGCTGGGTCTCATGGCTTTGAACATTCCAAATGCTATGTAAATGAGCAGATTAAACGTCTGCAAAGCGTTTGGAAATCCTTGTGTAATAATTTCAATGGGCCTTTTTCCTGCCTCAACTTCCGAGGGCCAAAAATCTCGCCATGTTTCGTTTGAAGCTTGTAGCTGTTTCCGGTGCCCTGTTGATGGGTGCTTCCCTTTCTTCCCTGTTAGCACAAGGTGGGTGCCAAGATCCCCTTGCATCCAATTACGCTCCCGACACCAGCTCGGACAACAGCGATTGCATTTACTTAGACCATGCTTTTCAGGAAACGGGGACAGAGAATGCCTCGTCACCAACCAACGGGGCCTTGTTCGGACAGGCCTTCCAGGTCGACCCGTCCGACGGACAAATGGTCGTCGGCGCGCCAGGGGATGATTCCCCGGGAGCCACCAGTGAGGGTTCAGTCACCATTCTCGAAGAGGAGGAAGGGTGCGGTTTCTACTCTCCTGAGTTGTTGACGGCTCCTGATGGTCAGGAGTTTTCCTTGTTCGGCACGTCCGTGTCCAAGGACGGTGACATCATTGCGGTGGGTGCTCCTGGACCGGCCACATGGGAGGTCAACCAAAATTCACTGACCGACTTTGAAGGGGCGGTGTATTTGTATCACCATGATGGCACCCAGTGGAACTTCCTCACGGTGTTCCAGACCGACAACATCGACGACGACTTTGGACGGGCTGTGGCGGTCAAGGACAACTACGTATTTGTTGGGGTCCCGGGCTTCGATGCGCCCACAGGAGGATCCAACCACGGTGCTGTGGTGGTGCTCGAGAAAGACGAGAGCTGCATTTACAGCATTGCAGACACGCTCATGGCCAGCGATGCGGGAGATGGAGCCAGCTTCGGGCGTGCTTTGAGCGTCTACGGAGACCGGCTTTTGATCGGTGCTACAGGTTATGACACGCCAACGACAAGCAATGTCGGGGCGGCTTACACCTTCACATACGATGGCACGGGCTGGACCGAGGAGCACATTCTGCTCCCGGCAGCCGATGCTGGAGATGGAGACTTCGGTTTGTCGGTGGACTTGGGCGATGATTTGGCCATCGTAGGTGCACAGAACGACGAAACGGGACGGGCTTACGTTTTTGATTTGAGCGGACCGGCTCCCACCATGAGCGAGTTGACTGCATGTGACCTTCGCGAAGACGACAAGTTCGGCACGGGGGTGAGCATCCATGGAAATTATGCCGTTGTCGGTGCCTACCTCGCTGAAGTTGACGACACGGAGAGCACCAACGGTGGTAAGGCTTACATCTTCCGACACGACGGAGATGAGTGGGTCAACGTTCAGCGTCTCATGAGCGGCTTCACCAACAGCTTGGACAACTTCGGGTTTGCTGTTCACGTGGATGCAGACCGCGTTCTCGTGAGTGAGTACAAGGGCGACCCAGATGGCACGTCGCAGGCTGGACAAATCTTCACGTATTGCGCCAGCGGAGATCCCGCGCCTGGAAATGCAGCACCCATTTTGGCGGTGAGCACGACGGAAGCCGATTCTTATATGGCCACGGCCGACATCAACTTCACCACGGAAGGCATCGCCACGATGGTGTATCTCGAGCAAAGCGGATTGGTCCTCGACTCCGTGGCCCCCGTCAACAATACGGGCAGCTTCACGGTGGGAACGGGTGCGTATGTTTTGCGCTCGGTCGACTCTGAAGGGTGCACCGACATGGCCACGGCTTTTGTCGAGAGCGCGGGGGATGAGGAGTTTGTCTTGACCGGAAAATATGTCTCCGTGTCACAGAAAGAAAACCTGCGCTTTGGAACCCAAGTTCACATTGCAGCAGGTCGGGGTCTGGTCCAGCCCAATTTGTCCAATGCGGCCCTCGACCACGGTGTGGATGCCTTATTGACCGGCGTTGGAATCGAAGCACCTGGAAGCATTCATGTTGCAGTGGATGCAATCTCCGCCGCAGTGGAGGAGCCCATTGGAGAACGTTGGGGACAATTCGGGGCGGATTTGATGCGGATTGATATCGAAGGAGACGATGATGAGGTGTTCGCCCTCATCGCAGACCATGAAGGTGCTCTGGACGGAATCAACAACCGAGGTGTTGTGTGGTATTCCAATGGAGAGGGCTGGCAGCCCATTTTGCATGACAATCCGCATGCTTTGAACAACGGACCCGCAGGGGACCAATTGGGCAGTGTGATTTCTGTCGATGGGACGACAGCCGCCATTGCAGCCCGCAACTATGATTGGGGAGACGGGGGCAACGTTGGTGCGATTCTGCTCTTTGACTACGATCTCGATTCCGACACTTGGACGGAGCGAACAGAACGCATTCGCAATCCCACCGCGCAAAATGGCTGGCCACGGGACATGGAGCTCAGCGGAAACACCATTGTCGCGAGTTATGACCTCTTCGATGACGGCGAGGCAAACAACGCCAATTACGGTTATGCTTCTGTTTTCCGCATGGGGGGCGACGGCGTTTGGGATGAGGAGTTCTCTCGTGTTGGAGAAGAAGCAGGGCTTCAGTATGCGAAGCGCGTGGCACTGGAAGGAAATTTGCTGGCCATCGGCACACAACACGCAGATGACATTGCAAACAATGCCGGCCGTGTAGAGCTGTTCACGCACAATGGCACCGAGTGGGTGGCCATGGATACGCTGACCTTGAACAACACGAGTTACGCAGGAGATCCTACGGCAGATGCATTCGGCAGCGATGTGGCCATTGAGGGAAGTCTTTTGGCCGTTGGGGCTTTGTCATTCGACGAAGTGGGCATTCCCAACTCTGGCAACGGCTATTTCCTCTTCAGCTGTTCTGGTGGTTCTTGGAATTGCGTGTTGGAGGCGGATGTCTGTGACAGTGCTGAACATGACCGCCTGGGAACGTCCATCGACATTCAAGCTGGACACATCATCATTGGCGCCAATACGGATGATGCCCAATTTGAAAATGCGGGATCGGCTTACACTTTTGCCCTGGAAACAGGGTGTGAGGAGTGTCCTGAAATCGTCGAATATGAATGTGATTTGACGGCGTCCGATGCCGGCGACCTTGACCTTCAAACGGCCAGCGACGATGGGGCTTTTGCCACGGATGACATTACGAGTTTGAGCGACATCACCATTGATGTCAACTTCCCCGCGACGGGCGTCCCGGTGGCCGAGCACGACCTGATCCGGTTTTTCTTGGACGGTGTGGAGGACAGCTTCCATAAGGTGACGTCTGACGATGTGACGGCTGGTTTTGTCAGCTTCCCGCTGGTGTCCCTCGCGGACGGTGAGCACGAGGCCCACGCCGAGTTCGTCGACCTGTTCGGCAACACGTCCGATCAGGACACCCTGTTCTTCTGCATCAGCCCTGCGGTCACCATTGCCACGACGGATGCCTCGGGTGCGCTTGCAGCCGATGGAAGCGCCACCTTCAGCTTGGATGAGGGGACGGCCGACTTCACCATCACCCAAGGCGGTGTTGTCGTGACCACCTTCTCTGCGGCCAGTTCGCCTGTGCTGTCTGACTTGGCCCCAGGAAGCTACCTGGTGAGCGCGCAGAAAGTGTCAGGATGTGCCACCATTCTTCCTTTCACCATCGGTGCAGAGGGCATGGATTTTTACGAGCGTCAAGTGTTCCACAAAGACCACGACTGCAGCCTGCCGGATGAGCAGAGCCACAGCACGGTGACCACTTCGGATAACGCCCGTTTGGGAGAGTCCGTTGTTCTCAACGGAACCGTGGCTGCAGCTGGTGCCCCCGGCCTGAACGGCCAAGGCGAAGTCCACATCTACAACCAGCAGCAGGACGGTTCCTGGGTCTTCGCCCAGTACCTCGAGGCCCCGAGTGCCCAGTACTCCAACGCCTTTGGTGCGGCCATCGCGTTTGGCGGAGGATACCTGTTTGTCGGTGACCCGTCGTCCAATGATGGAGGCGGTTCCAACGGCATCGTCCACATCTATGAGGACCAAGCCGGTTCCTGGACGTTGGTCCAGAGCCTCAAGCACACGAGCGCTTCCTCCAACGCCGGAGACAACTTCGGATGGAGCATCGCTTATGCGAACGACCACTTGTTCGTCGGTGCCACCCGCAGTGAAATCAGCTCGCCCTCGACGGACCTCACGGGCAGTGTGTACGCGTTCTCCCTGCAGTCTGGCCAATTCGTGCAGGAGCAGGAGCTCCGTGCGACCGGTCTCGGCCATCAGGACAAGTACGGTGCCGCCGTCGCCGCCAGTGGCATGTACCTCGCCGTCGGTGCACCGGATCACGATGCGCCCGGCGCCTGTAGCGAGTGTGGAACGACTTCCAATGCCGGTGCAGTCGCCATCTGGAAATACGATGGCAGTGAGTACGTCCAGCAGGGTGACCTGATTGTCGACGATACTGCGGGCCAACTCGGTGCCGCTTTGGACGTCGATGGGTACACCGTTTTGGCGGGAGCTCCGGCCACCGACAACAACACGGGCCGCGCATACCTCCTTCGCACTGAGAACGGTTCGGACTGGGCCGTTTCTGAAACGCTGACTCCGGCCGACATGGGTGGCTATGACAGCTTCGGTGCGGATGTCGACCTCGACGCCAACTTCGCGTTGGTCGGAGCCTGGCGCCAGGAGGATGGAGGCAACGCACTGGGTGCAGCCTACAGCAGCTTCCTTTACGACGGCAACGCTTGGACCGATGCCCAGACCATTGCGGCTTGTGGAGGCGCTTCTTCTGATTATCTCGGGTACAGCCTCGATCACGATGGAGGCAACATCATCATCGGTGCTCCCGGCGTGGATGGATCGACAGCCGTGTCTGACGGTGAAGGTGGTTCCAGCACAAACGGTCAGGATGGCGCAGTGTACTTCTTCAGCACGACCGAGCCCACCATGGACCTCGTCACCACGACCATGGACCCCGCTTGTGAAGGCGAGGCCCTCGGTACGATCACGGCCCTCACCACTGGCCTCGGCTGCGTGGACTACAGCTGGACCGGTCCGGACGCCTACACGTCGGATGCCACGGCTGGAGCCGACACCTTGGAAATGCTGTGGGCCGGCGATTACGAGTTGAGCGTGAGCTACAGCAGCGGTTGCGCTCTCGGTACCACAACGGTGACCGTGACGGAGATCCCGCAGATTGCCATCAGCGCCGTCATCGGCGATGCTGTGACCTGCACCTCCGCCGACGGAGACCTCGACCTGACCACCACGGGTGGAAATGGAACATACACGTGGGATTGGAGCACCAGTGAGACTTCGGAAGACATCTCCGGCCTGACCAGTTTGAGCTGCGGTGGCAACGAGAACCTCGACACCGAATGCCTCCCCGACAGCTACACCGTGAACATCGCTTCCGGAAGCTGCACAGCAGACAGCACCTTCCTCGTTGGATTCCAGGACTACGTGATGGACTTCACCGCCCCCATCGAGGATGTGATCGTGTGTGAGGACGCTGCAGACCTCGTCATTGACATCCGCGACCACTTCTACGACATGGAAGCCGATGACATCGAGGTGACCCTGACCAACACGCTGCTCCCGTCCGAGTGGAATGTGAGCGTTTCGGGAGAGACCCTCACCATCGACTTCAGCGCTGCGGGTGGAGCAGAAGACGACATTCACCTCTTCATCCGCGACAGCGAGAGCTGCACGGACACGGCCATCACCTTCCATGTGACCGAGGTGCCCAACCTCACCGGCATGGACCTCGAGCCGGCCATCGCCAGCGCCACCAATGTGGCCGACGGTGAGTTGGAAGTGACGACCCTCGGCTATGGTCAAGCCCTGACCCTCAGCCGCGATGGCATCACGGTGGCCTTCTTGGGAGGCGACAGCACCATTTTTGAAGGCCTCGCAACGGGCGGTTACGATGTGGTGAGCGAGATGCTCGGAGGCTGCATGGCCTACGGGTACACCTTCGTGGAAAGCCCCGAGCCCGTGTTGTATGCCAACCGCAAGGAAGTGTCCAACCACATGACCGAGGATGGCCTGTATGGCTACAGCCTCGACATGGCTGGTGATCTGGCCATCGTGGGTGCCCCATCCGATACGGTGAACGGCGTGGCCGATGCTGGTCAAGCCGTCATTTACCGCCGCGGTGCCACCACTTGGGAGCTGGAGCAGACGCTCTACAGCCCCGGCGTGACCCCGACGGGTGGCCTCGGCATGGTCAACCTCGACCCGATGAGCGACACCTACGGAACGGCCGTGGCCACCGACGGCACCTGGATGTTCGTCAGCGCTCCGACCGCCGATGCCGCCAATGACGATGAAGGCGCCGTCTACGCCTACACCATGAACGGTGGGGAGTGGACTTTGGCTCAAACCTTGACCGCTACCAACACCAACGGTTGGTCCGGTGGGGATAAGTTCGGTCTGGCCCTGTCCCTCGAAGGAGACCGCCTCGCGGTGGGATCCAACATGGACAACGCCAACGGCGGGCAGAGTGCCCTGCACATCTTCGAGAATCAAGCCGGTACCTGGACCGAGGTGCAGGTCCTGTCCGAAGACGGAGAGAACTACAGCCTGTACGGCGAGCGCATCAGCCTCAGCGGCGATGTCCTCGTCACGTCCAACGCCATCTACCCGAGCACTTCGGGTCCCGATGCGCGCACGGGCCGGGCCTACATCTACCGCCACGACGGCACCCAGTTCGTGCTGGAGACCCAGCTCGACGGTGAGAATGCCGGCGACAATTTCGGTGGCTCCGTGGCTTTGGATGGCAACACCCTCGTAGTGGGCATTCCGCGCAGTGCCGACGCCGGTTCCGGCGCAGGAAGCGCAGACGTGTATGTCTACAACGGAGACGTGTGGAGCCTGGATGGCGACCTGCACCCCGCCGACCTCGCCGCCTATGACAACTTCGGTGTGGCTGCGGCCATCGAGGGCAACCTGATCATTGTGGGGGCCGACGGCGCCGACGAGAATGGGGCCTGGCAGACTGGAGGCGTCTACATGGGCTTCGCCCGTGAGAACGGTGCCTGGAACGAGGCCTATCTCACCACGAGCTGCGACACCGAGGGCGGAGACCGCTTTGGAAAGTCCGTCACCATTGAAGGTGGACGCGCGATGGTTGGCGCTTGGAATGACGACAACCTGTTGCCGACCTCTGGAAGTGTGACGTGGTTCGAGCTCACCGAGCCCGACAGCATTCCGTGCGACCTCATTGCCCCGGATGCCCCGGGTGTGGACCTCGCCATGGTGGACGATTCCGGCATCAGCTTCGAAGACGACACCACCAATGTGTGCGATCCGACGTTCCAGGTCCAACTCCTCGGAGAAGGCACTGGAGCTCCGGTGGCCCTCGACGGGGTGACCGTGATGCTGGATGGCACTGAATTCGCCTTCACCATCTTGTACCCCGCCGACATTGCCAACGGCTATGTGGAGTTCACCTTGCCTTGTCAGGACGATGGCACGCACGAGATCATCGCATACGTGACCGACCGCTTCGGCAACGTGGGTGAGCAAGACACCCTTTACATCGACATCGACACGGTCGATCCAGTGGCGAGCGTGACCGCGCCCAACGACACCACCCTTTATGTGGATGACGTGTGCTTCGCCGACACGACCACGGCCGCCCTCGGCGTGGCCGCCTTCGGTTGCACCGACGACCACCTGCACAGCTGCGAGCTCAGCTACGAGGACATCAACGTCGACGCCCTTTGCGCTGGCGGTGTTTACGACTTCGAGCGTATGTGGATCAGCACGGCGATGGACACCGCTGGCAACATGCATGCCGACACGGCTTACCAGTACGTGGAGCTCCGCGACACCATCCGTCCGATGATGCTGGGTGACGAAATCGTCCACATCAGCTGCGACCAGTGGGTCTGGGATCCGCTGTACCAGCCGACCTTCACGGAATTGGCCGGTGTGTTGGACACGGCGGGCAATGCCATCATTGACGCTCGGGACAATTGTGCCCTCGACACCGTGACCATTGAGTACGGCGTCATGAGCGGCGGTTGCTTCTATGACCACGTGCTCATCTACCGCGCCTACGACATCTGCGGCAACGTGAGCGACAGCCTCTACCAGGTGGTGCAGGTGGACGACCTCGTCGATCCGACCTTCACCTACGTGCCGGCCGACACCATGATTGCCTGCACGGAGAACGTGATGGCTTACCTCGAGCTGGCCACCTCCGTCGACAACTGTGACCCGAGTGTCAACATGACCTTTACCGATGAGGTGATTCCGACGGCGTGCCCGGAGGGTTACACCATCCGCCGCACGTTCCGTGCGGAAGACTGCGGATACAACATCGCGGAGCAGGTTCAGACCATCACGGTGTCCGACACGGCCGCGCCGATCTTGAGCATTGCCCTGACCGGCGATGCCAACGTGGCAATCAACGGATGCCTCGCCGGCCTGATGCTGGATGAGGCCACTTACGGCTCCGTGTCGTGGACCCAGTCCGACGACTGTGGAGAGGTCACGGTGGGGTACACCTACAACGATGTGGCCGTCTTCGATTGTAACGGGGATGATGCCCTGAACGAAGGCAGCCATACGGTGACCCGGACGTTTACGGTGACCGCTACGGATTGTGCTGGAAACGCCACGGTCGAGACGATCGACCAGGTCTTCGTCATCACCGACAACACCGCCCCGACCATCTCACTCACGGCCCCGGCCGACAGCACGGTCTACCTCGACGCCAGCTGCGCTGCTGACGCTGTGGTCCAGGCGGTCTCTGGTGACGCCACTGGCTTCCTCGTGGATGCAGACGACGCTTGCGACACCGATGTGGCCTACACGGTGACCTATGGAGACGACACCACCTACACGGGTGTGGCCGACGGCTTCGGCAGCTTCGACATCCTCCGCACCTATTCCGTGACGGCCACGGACGACTGCGACAACAGCCACACCGAGACGATCAGCCACACCATCATGGTACGCGACACGATCAGCCCGGTGCTGACCTTGACCATCCCGAACGACACGGCCCTCTTCGCCGATGCAGGTTGCATGTGGGACGAGACGCCCGCCAGCACGGGCATGGCGTCCATCGTCTACAGCGACGAGTGCAGTGGCAGCGGCCCGGCATCCGACGAGGGTGCCGCTGCGGCGTGCAGCTTGTTCTTCAGCGAGTACGCGGAGGGAAGCGGCAACAACAAGTACCTCGAGATCTACAACCCGACGGACGAGGACATCGACCTCACGGGTTACGCTTTCCCGAGTGTGTCCAACGCACCGAACACGCCGGGCGAATACGAGTACTGGAACGAGTTCCCCGCCGGCGCTTCGATTCCAGCGGGCGGCACCTACATCATCGCGCACCCAAGTTCGGATGCCGGCCTGTTGGCAGGAGCAGACCACACCTTCTACTTCTTGTCCAACGGTGACGATGGCTTCATCCTCGTTGAGGGCACGGAAGACAGCTTCACCATGGTGGATGCCATTGGCGACTGGAATGGCGACCCCGGATCCGGTTGGGATGTGGCTGGCGAGAGTGCCGGCACCAAGGACCAGACCCTTCGCCGGAAGTCCGATGTGACGTCCGGAAACGGCGGCGATTGGACCACTTCTGCCGGTACCGATGCCGCGAACAGCGAGTGGATCGTGCTGGAGAAAGACTATGCCATCCTCAATGGATACGAAGGCTATGGCACCCACGAATTCACGGGAACCTGTGGCGATGCCCCTACTGTGACCGATGTCAACAGCACGGCCATCACCTACAGCGATGAGGTCACGGTGTACACGGCGAGCAGCTGCTACACCACGGAGCGCACCTGGACGGCCACAGTGACCGACAACAATGGCAATGCCACGACGGCCAGCGCGGTCCAGACCATCACGGTTTCAGATACGATCGCCCCGGTGATCACGGCAGAAGCCAACACCACGGCGGCTTGTGACTTCTTCGGATTCGACCTCAGCGAAGGTTCCGGAGCATCCGGTGACGTCGACTTCGGTTGCGGCCTCTTCTTCAGCGAATACGCAGAAGGCAGCAGCAACAACAAGTACCTCGAGATCTACAACCCGACCTCTTCGGACATCGACCTGACCGGGTATGCGTTCCCGAATGTGGCCAATGCACCGAACACGCCGGGCGAATACGAGTACTGGAACGAGTTCCCCGCCGGCGCTTCGATTGCAGCGGGGGGCATCTACATCATTGCTCACCCGAGTTCCGATGCTGGCTTGCTGGCAGAAGCGGACCACACCTTCACCTTCCTGTCCAACGGCGATGATGGCTTCATGCTCGTCGAGGGAACCGAAGAGGACTATGTCCAAATTGATGCCATTGGCGATTGGAATGGCGACCCTGGATCGGGTTGGGATGTGGCTGGCGAGAGCGCAGGCACCAAAGACCAGACCTTGCGCCGGAAGTCGAACGTGACCCAAGGCAATGGAGGGGATTGGACCACCTCTGCCGGCACCGACGCCGCGAACAGCGAGTGGATCGTGCTGGAGAAAGACTATGCCATCCTCAATGGATACGAAGGCTATGGCACGCACGAGTTCACCGGTTCTTGTGGGGGCACCATCACCTCTCTCGAGGTGTTGATGTCCAATGGTTACGTGAGCTTCGCCGACAATTGTGAGCTGGCCTCCATGGAGGCGACCATCACGTTGGATGGCACGCCGTGCGAGGGCGCCTATGATGTGGTGTACACCGCAACGGACAGCTGTGGCAACCCTGCCCTGTCCGTGTCCCAGCGCATCATGCTGATTGACACCGTGATTCCGGTGTTGACGGTGGCCGTGCCGCAGGATACGACGCTCTATGCCGATGCGGATTGCATGTCCGACTACGTAACGGGTGTTCCGTATCCGGAGGCCAGCGCGACCGACAACTGTGACAACGACGTGGACATCGCGTCTTCGCACTTCGATGGCACCAAGTCGTACAGCTGTGTCCCGTCCACGGGTTCGTTCAGCATGCTCCGGACATACGTCTACACTGCCACCGATAACTGCGGCAATGACACCACGGTCTACCGCTACCAGAACGTCACCGTACTGGATACCATTTCGCCGACCTTCGATGTGGTGGCTCCGTCTGACCTCACGGTGAACATCGACGCGTTCTGCGGCGCCAATACGAGCACGACCATCGGTGGCATGCCAACGGTGAGCAATGCCGCGGACAACTGTGACAGCACAGTGGACATCGACATCGATCATGAGGATAGCACGCCGGTTCATACCTGCATGGCTGAGGATGGCACACCGGAAGGATCTTACACGTTCGTCCGGACGTTCACGGTCACCGCGACAGACGATTGTGGCAACACCACCGTCCAGCAAGTGAGTCAGAACCTCACGGCCGTCGACGTCACGTCACCGGTCATCACAGCAGTGGAGAACATGGCCGCCATCACCTACACCTTGGGAACGGACTGTATGGTGGACCTCACTGCGCCTGTGGAGCCCACCCGTTCTGCGACGGACGCCTGCGACACGCAAGTGGCCACCACCGCGACGTACTCGGATGGCAACATTTCGTATAACTGTGCGGCGGATGATGGTCAGGCCGACGGCTCCTACAGCTTTGCCCGGACCTGGACCATCACGGCCACCGATGACTGTGGCAACCCGAGTAGCCAGACCACCACACAAACTGTGTATGTCGTGGATGAGACCGCGCCGGTCATCACCCCAACGTGGCCTGAGGACTACACCGCCGACCTCGACGAGGACTGCGCAGCCGACCTTAGCACCGCAGCCGCGGGTGAACCGATGGCCATGGCCTCCGACGCCTGCGACACGGATGTGACGGGAGACGCCATCTCCATCACCTACCTCGACCATGACACGACCTACTTGGCTGTGAATGTGGACGCGGTGGCCGAAGGTGGGTACACCTTCACCCGCACGTGGACGATCACGGCCACGGACGATTGTGGCAACAGCGAATCGGTCACCCATGATCAGACCATCACGGCCAACGACGTCATGGCGCCGATTCAAACCTTGGAGACGCTCAGCACCTACTCGGTGGAGGGGTGCTACGGCGAAGTGGACCTGAGCCCTGCTGCTGCGGGCACACCGATGGTGGAAGCGATGGACGCTTGCGACAGTGAAGTGGACATGGACTTGACCTACTCAACGGACGGCTTGGTCTTCAACGAGGTGGTGGGCGACTACAGCCTGATCATCGACACAATCAGTGGTCCGGAAGAGGGCGTAATCGGCATGACCACGGTCCGCATGTACATCCAGACGGAGAACGAGGACGACTTTGTCAGCGCTGTGGCCGGAGATGAGATCAATCCGACGGCCATACGCACCACGACGTCCTTCTACCAGAATGTGCTGGGTGGTCCCACGGCCAACAACTACAGCGAGGGTCTGACGCTGGCCGATCCGCTGGTGGCCTACGACAGCTTTGTCACCATCGGCATCGACGCCCAAGCGGTCGGTGCAGACGGTGAACAGGAGACCACCCTGGTTGGATCCTGGGCGCCTGGATTCGAAACGGGAGGGGATGTGTTGATCAACGACTTCTTCGGAGGAAGCTGGTTTACTGTGAACCCGAATGCCGCGGCTGTGGCTGGACCTGACCACCGCGTCCTCCTCGGGCAGTTCACGACGGATGGTCAGATGAGCGGACAGATGTTTGTTCAGGTTTTCCCGAATGGGGTGGGCGCGCTCGAGCAGCGCATCAGCTTCACCTTCGGCGATTGCGCGGAAGACGACGATACCCCGGAGGGCAGCTACATGTTCACCCGCCGTTGGGAGAGCATTGTCACCGACGACGCCAACAACCAGGACACGGCTGTGACATACCAGCAAATCCAGGTGCTGGATACAGAAGCGCCACAACTGACCAACACGTGCGGTTTGGAGAATGACGAGACCGGCTCCTACGATTGCCCGGGAGAAGCGGTGCTCGACTTTGATCCGGTGCCGGTGGCTTGTGATGTGCAGGCTGTCGACAACTGCGACAGCGAGGTCAACGTCAACGTCTTCACGGAGACGGAAGGGTACATCCCGACCGACGCCATCCGCAACTACTGTGCTCCGGCCACGCCGGAAGCTTGGAGCGGTGCTCAGACCTGTGACGAGCGGGCTCCGGAGGTCATTCGCCTCTACAACTTCCCGATGGACGAAGGCACCTTCGTCATGGCCGATGCAGAGAACCTGATCCAGGTGATGTCCGACGGCAGCATGCACATCGAGCTCGAGGTGGTCAACGCCGCTGGAACGGGTGGATTCACCTTCACGGCCGACTATGATGCCTTCATGGGTTGGAACGCTTGGCAGGCCGCCGGTCGCAACTACAAGAAGGACTGTGCGGAGATCTACCCGAATGAGGCCGTCTGGCAAGACTGGGTGTTCAGCCTGATGAGCTCTGGATCCATGAGTGGAACGGGACTCTACGCTGGGTCGAACTTTACCTTGACCCACCAGCCTGCCAACGGTTACTACGGCATGCAGATGGGTGCGGGCGCCAACAACAAGAACACGAACTACGGCGGAAGTGCTTGGTTCATGTGGCAGGGCAACCTGATGGTGGACGGCAACGACATGGGCACGATGGCCAGCTCCGGCGACGTGTACATGGACCTCGACTGCTGCCTCGAATGGAACGTGGAGTACTTCTACACGGCACTGGACGATTGTGGCAACCCGACCGGATTCCACTACACCGAGTCCATGGGCAGCGGCATCGCTGCGGACGACGCTACGGTGTCTGGAGGCCACACTCAAGGCCCTGTGGACATCAGTTCCATTGGTGGCATCAAGGAGCCGATCCGCATCACCGGACTCGCTCCGAACCCGACCAACGACCAGAGCCAGCTGAGCTTCCTTGTCAACGAGAACATGCGCTTGCGCGTGGACCTCTACACCATGGAAGGACAGCTCATGCAGGAGCTGTACGACGGCAATGCCGTGACCGGGGTGCAGTACACCATGGAGATCGATGCTGAGGCCCTCTCGGCGGGCATGTACCAGGTGCGCATCAGCAGCAATGCTTACCTCGCGGTCAAGAAGTTGTTGGTCGCAGAATGATTCTCTGACCTGCCGGTCAGATGCGGAAGCGGGCTGCCCTTGGGTGGCCCGCTTTTTTTTGGCCACCAGTATGGGCCTGTCCGGAGGCACCCAATACACCGCAGGGTCCGTGGTAGTCGGCGGCCTTTTGGATGACAAAGAGCCCTTCCGAATCGTGGGCCTCATGCCCAACCCGACCTCCGATTTCGCCCACCTTCAATTCGAGGTGGAGGTCCAACAGCGGTGGACTGTCCGGTTGCATGCCATGTTGGGAGAACACCTGATGGACCTCTTCGATGCGACGGCTGAAGCGGGGGTCCAATACCATTTGCCCATCGATGTTGCAGGGCTCTCCAGTGGTCTCTACCAGCTATGGATTTCAGGCGCTGCATACAGTGCAGTGCGGAAGCTTCTGGTTTTCGAGAGAGGTTATAATTCGACCAAATTAAGTTGAGAGGGGGGGCTTCGGCCCCCTTTTTCATGCCGTGAACACTTCTATTACAGATACTTTATTGGGGTTCTTGCGTTCACGAATTCGCGACGAAGGGTACATATAACGATGGTGGATGCTGTGAGAATGGTGTGACATTCTACCTGACTAAAACTGTCTTGTCATGCTCAGCCTTCGCGCTACCCTTTGCGTGGTCTTCGCCGCGTTCTCTTCTTTTACCATGTCGGCCCAGGCTCCCGGGTCGACTCCTTCCGACGATTTCTTCGTCCATCACAAACACGTCAGCCAGAATCAGGGCGTCGAGAACCACTTCGGTTCCACCGTCGCCATGGACGGCGATGTGTTGGTCGCGGCCGATGACCTCGAAAACGTGGAGGTGCTCCGTAGGAATGCTGACGGCACTTGGGCTTTTGAAGCCCAATTGATGGCTCCTGAAGCCGGAATTGCTTTCGGTGGACGCCATGCCATCTCCACCAACGGAGAATGGATTGCGGTGGGTGCCTCCGGGGATGACACCTTCGGCACCAACGCCGGCGCGGTCCACCTCTTCAAGCACGACGGACTGGATTGGAATTACCAAGGCGCGCTCAGCCACATGGCTCCGAATGGCAACATCGGTTATGACGCCTTCGGTAAAGCTGTGTCCATGGAAGGCGACCGCATGGTGGTCGGTTCCTCTGCCGAGAATGGGGAAGGCGGAAAGGGCGCCATTCACTATTTCGAATACAGTGTATTTCTGGACATGTGGCTCGAGACAGGCTACATCCCCAGCGAAGGCACCGCCAATGGATCGGTGACCCGATTTGCCAAGAGCTTGGACATCTCCGGGGAATGGATGATTGTGGGTGAGTATGGGGACAACACCAACGGCAACCTCGCCGGTGCAGCCCACATCTACCACTTCCAAAACCAATGTTGGCACCCCCACATCTCCTTCTACGGGCATGAAGCAGGAGACCGGTTGGGAAAGGATGTGAGCATCAGCGGTTTGCGCGCCGTGGCCGGTTCTCCCATGGCTGGCCTCGACGGGCTGAGCCAGAGCGGTGCGGTCACCCTTTACGAATACCTCGAGTACAGCGGAGACGAGTCCCTCTGGACGGAGACCTTCCACTTCATCCCGGATGCGGTGCAGAACTGGGACCGCTTCGGAACGGCGTTGGACCTCGATGGCGACTTGCTCGCAGTAGGCGCACCCACCGACGACAACAATGGACAAAATGCCGGCCTCGGTTATTTCTTGTTTGACTGCAGTTCAGCGGACCTGGAGTGCGTGGCCGAGGGCAGCGCTTGTGATGCCGAGCCCAACGACCGCTTCGGCTTTGATGTGGCCGTCAGCGATGGCCTTGCCGCCATCGGCGCCGAGCGCGACGACAACATTTTTGAAGAAGCCGGATCGGTCTACGTCCTCGGGGCGGATGACCTCGGCTTCTCCTGTGATTTGACCGCTCCTGCGGCCCCCATGCCGGACCTCCTGTCCGATGATGACACCGGGGTCAGCGACAGCGACAACATCACCCAGCACAACACGCCGGATTTCCAGAGCCTCTTCAACGGGGGCAGCCTCATCGCGGCCATGTCCGATCAGAGCCTCGCCGTGGCAGGAGATGCCCTCATCTGGTGGCTCGAGGTCACCGGCGCGGAGGACATTCAAGACAGCAGCATCTTCATCTTGGCGCAGCCCGACATCGAGTCCATGCACCAGGACATCAACTACTTCACCGAGCCTTTCGAGGACGGGGAGTACACCTTCTGCAGCCGCCTCATCGACAGTTATGGCAACGCTTCTGCGGCCAACTGCATCACGGTCACCATCGACAATCAGAATCCGGTTCCGATGGCAGACGACGCCACGGTTTACCTGGACGTGTCCGGTTCAGCGAGCTTGGCCGCCGCAGACGTGGACAACGTCAGCACGGACAACGTTGGGCTCGACACTTTGACCTTGAGCCAAACCAACTTCGCCTGTGCAGACTTGGGGGACAATACGATCTCCCTGATCGCAACAGACCTCGCTGGCAACATGGACAGTGTGCATTTCACTGTCTCGGTGCTTGACACGATCAGCCCTGCAGCTGTGGCCCAAGACTTGACAGTGTACCTCGACGCTTCCGGGGCGGCCAGCATCACGCCGGCGGACATGGACAACGGGTCCTCAGACGCCTGTGGCGTCGACAACATGTCCTTGGACGTGACCAGCTTCGGCTGTGACGACACGGGTGCCAATACNGTGACCTTGACCGTCAATGACGTGAACAGCAACAGCAGCACGGCCACCGCTACGGTGACGGTGCTCGACACGATCAGCCCTGTGGCGGTGGCCCAGGACCTGACGGTTTACTTGGACGCCTCCGGTGCGGCCAGCATCGCGGCGACCGACGCAGACAATGGATCGTCCGACATCTGCGGCATCGACACCTTGACCCTCGATATCAGCGACTTCGGCTGTGACGACACGGGTGTCAACACGGTGACCTTGACAGCCACGGACAACAGCGAGAACAACGCCACGGCCACGGCCACGGTGACCGTACTCGACACGATCAGTCCAGCGGCTGTGGCGCAAGACCTCACCGTGTACCTCGATGTGTCCGGCGCAGCGAGCATCACCGCAGAGGACATCGACAACGGTTCGACGGACAACTGTGCCGTGGACGCCCTGTCCATCGATGTAACGAGCTTCAGCTGCACCGAGACCGGCACCAACAACGTGGTTTTGACGGTGGCCGACGGCAGCACCAACAGCAGCACGGCCACATCCGTGGTGACGGTGGTGGACTCCATCAGCCCGGTCCTCACGCTCGCCGCATCCGACTTGACAGTCGAGTGCGACGGCAGCGGCAATTCCACCGACCTCATCGGTTGGTTGACGGCCAACGGCAATGCCACAGCAACGGATGCCTGTGGCATTACGTGGTCCAACGACTACACCGCCCTTTCCGACGACTGCGGTAACACGGGCAGCGCGACGGTGACCTTCACAGCCACGGACCCGAGCGGGAACACCGCCACGACGAGCGCCACGTTCACCATTCAGGACACCACCAACCCGAGCGTGACCACTGCGGCGTCCAACCTGACGGTGGAGTGCGACGGATCGGGGAACAGTTCCGACCTGAGCGGGTGGCTCACTGCCAATGGAAACGCCGTGGCAAGCGATGCTTGTGCCGGGGTCACCTGGAGCCACAACCATGTTGCGCTCAGCGACCACTGCGGTGCTACGGGTGCCACGACGGTGACCTTCACTGCCACGGATGCCTGCAACAACGCTTCGACGACGACGGCCACGTTCACCATTCAGGACACCACGAGCCCGACCTTCACGACGGCTGCGTCCGATCAGACGTACCAACGCGATGGCAATGAGGCCGCCGCCTTCTCCAGCTGGTTGTCCACTTACGCAGGTGCCGTGGCAACCGACGCTTGTTCCAATGCGACGTTGAGCCACAACAGCACGGGCCTCAGCGATGGGTGCGGCAGCACGGGCTCGGAGACGGTGATCTTCACCGCCACGGACGACTGCAACAACACGAGCACCTCGGAAGCCACCTTCACGGTGATTGACGACTTTGCCCCGAGCTGCCCGACCATTGACCTGGTTATGGGCAACGACGATGGATTGGACCTGACGGACAACATCACCAATGACAATGCACCCACCATCCGCGTATTCTTCACGGGTGAGGGTGTGGAGTCCCCAGAGATGGGAGATGTCGTTGAGCTGTACATCAACAGCGCATTGACCGAGAGCCACGATGTGACTCAGGCTGACTTGGACAATGGGTACGTTGAGTTCGCAACTGGACCGTTTGCAGACGGCGCAGTCACCTTCAGTGCCCGTCACATCGACGACTGTGGTCAGGCGAGCATCTTCGCTTTCCTCAATGTCATCATCAACACGACCGACCCGAGCATCGTGCTCCAGCCGGTGACCGTGTCCTTGGATGAGAATGGCCTTGCGGCAGTTCCGTTGGAGGATTTCGTGGTCTCTTCGAGCGACGACTTCGGCATTGTGGACATCAGCGCCGCCGGCAACCCTGAAGTGTATGTCGTGGAGGAGTCGAACGGCTCTTTGTGGATGGTCAACCTGGAGACCAGCGAAGCCGAGATGTTGGACATCAGCCACGTCGAGGACGAGCTGGGCGATGCTGCTGAGATCATGATGTACGATGCCGCCGCCGGTGGCTTCGTCTTCTCGACCGGTGAAGGGTTTGCTGTGACCAACGACGAGTTCGAGATCATTTACAGCGGAGACTTTGAGGACAGTGATTTGGCCGACGGCTCCTTGAGCCTCGAGTGCGTCACGGCGGCCGACCAAGCCGGTGGGTGGATCTACGCCATCGAGCGCAACGATTGCACCATTTCGGACAGCCTTCAGTTCTTCCGCTTCCGTTTCGAAGGACTCGGTGAGATTGAAGCAGAGCTACTTCACGTCATCAGCGACAATGTCAATGGGGGGCATCACGACTTCGACGGCATGGCGGTCGACCTCGAGAGTGGAATCGCTTACCTCGTGGGTGACGCCGATGCCACGGGCAACGGCAGTTCCAATGAGGAGCTGTGGATGCTCAACATCGCCTCCGGAGACCTCGTCTGGTTGGGTGACCTCGATGAGGATACGGAGGCCTTGTGGTTCGATGATGGTCAGCTCTGGTTGGGCCAGGACAATGGCGAAATCGGACTGCCCGAGTTCGAAGTCCTTCCGGATGCCACGTCGTATGACTGTGCCGATGCGGCTTGTGCGGTTCCGGACTCTGTCCAGTTCACCAAGGCGGATGACGCCGAATTGGACGACGAGCTTCTCTGGGATCACATCACGGACAATGTGGCCTTGTACCGCGGCGAAGCAGGCGGCCTGTACAACGCGCTGGGCGGCGGCGGCATCTACTTCAAGTGGGGCCCGACCGCTGGCGGCGGGGGATACACCTCCGACTGGCAGGACGCGACCGATGGGAATGCCAGTAGCCTTCCTGGAGAGACGATGTCGCTGTACATCCCGGAGGGCAACCTCTTCTTTGACCTGGAATTCAGCGATTGGACCTGTTGCCAAGACGGCGGTGGATTCGCATACGAGCGCATCCACGTCGAGGCACCGGATGTCGTGTTTGGCAAGTTCGTTGACGACGATGAGTACCTCGACCTCGATGACATCGTGCCGGCGTATGGAAACTGGGACATCGAAGCCGCTTACTTCGGCCGCATCTTCACCAACAGCGTGATGCTCGACTGCGGAGATACGGACGCCCCGGTGGAAGTGGTGCTCCGCGCCGAGGACATTGCGGGCAATGTGGCGTTCGACACGACTTACGCCAACGTCATCGACGACATGGCGCCGACGCTCGAGCTGGAGCCCCACACGGTGTACTTGAACATCGGCGGAGAGGGCTACATCTCCCCGAGCGACGTGTTGGGAGATGCCACCACGGACAACTGTGGCTATAGCACGGACCTCTCCTGGGGTGATCAGTCTTGTGGTGCTGCTCCGAAATACGACCTGACCTCAGGTACGTTGGACGCGAACACCAGCAATTGCGACGATTGTACCTCGCTGGTTCCGCTCGGGTTCGACTTCGCGTTCTACGGGCAGACCTATTCTCAGGTGTACATCTCCTCTAACGGTCTCCTGCAATTCGAGAGCAGCAGCTCCGAGTGCTGTGACGGTGAGGCCATTCCCGACTCCGACTATGAGGCCGCCATTGCGGTCATTCACACGGACCTCGATCCGGATGAGCGGGATGATGCCAACATCTATTACCAGACGGTAGGCACCGCTCCGAACCGCGAATTCGTGGTGAGCTGGAGCCAGGTGTCCAACTATGAGGACAACGACATGCGCCATGACGGCCAGGCCATCTTGTACGAGGCCACGGGCCAGGTGGACATCTTCTCTGGATACCACGGATATCTGCCCGACGATTGCGATGACCCGATGACGACGGGAATTTCCAACCAAGACGGTACGCTGGGCATGGCGCCGCAGCAGTTCGTGGAGAATTGTTCCGAGCGCGGCAACCTGTACATCGAGTTCACTCCGGATGGAGACAACTACGCCATGGAGTACGATGTGTGCTCCGACTTGACCTGCGCCGATGCCGGTGTGGTGGATGTGACGGTGACGGTGACCGACCCGAGTGGCAATGCCACGACGGGCGTGGTCGAGGTGACCGTGGTGGACGACGTGGCGCCTGTGGTGACTTCGACTCCGTACATCCAGCCTTTGGATGAGAATGGAGTGGCCACCTATGACCTGTCCAATGCCACGGCGACCGACGCCTGTGGAATCCAGTCCTTCGAGGCCATCAATTCCTTGGATTGCGACGCAGAGGTTTCTGCCATGGGTACCGTGGACTTCACCAAAGAAGACGATGCCATCGGCGCAGCGGCTACGGACTACATCTCCTGGGACGTGGCCCTCACCCGCGGCAACAATGGAGGGCTATACAACGCTGTACTCCAAAGTGGTTACGACGAGTCCGGACCTGCGGGCACCCGCTGGAAGCTGGGGGCTGCCGATTCGGATGCCGAGTGGACAAGCTTGTACAATGCTGTTGGGGGACAATTGGGCAACAACTTGCCTGGAGAGACCCTCACCATGGTGACCGTCCAAAGCCAACGCTTCTTCGAGGTGACCTTCACCGATTGGACGTCGGGAAGCAACGGCGGCGGCTTCGCCTACACCCGCACCGAGGTGCCCATGGCGTCCGGTTACTTCGTGGACATGGAGGCTGGAGAAGGCTGTGAGGGCTTCGTCAGTGAGACGGTGTCTTTCGAGAAGATGGACTATGACGATCCGACGCTGGTCTACGACAGCATTGCTCCGGGCATTTGGATTTCGCGTGGAGACAACCAAGGTCTGATCAATGCGTTCACGGGAGAAGGCTTCTGGGACAATGAAGGACCCAGCGGTACGTTGTGGCGTGTTGCCGGCAGCGGGGTAGCTTGGTCTTCCTTCTACGATGCGTTCGGAGGTGGAATCGGCAACCAGATTCTGACGACCGACTTGGAAATGCTCGTACCGAGCGTCAATGAAATCTGGGTGATGGACTTCACCAGCTGGACTCAGGGTGGCAACGGCGGTGGATTCGCTTACACGCGGACCAGCCTCGCCCCGTGCGCAGGATGCATGAGCCCCACCGCATTCGACTACAACCCAGATGCCATCTACCCGACGCCGTGTGACATGCCTTTGTATGAAGAGGTCCAGCTTGTGGCCACCGATGTGAATGGGAATGTGACCGACTACACGGCCTATATGGCTGTGGTGGACGACATGGCTCCGACAATCAATCTCTACGACCTTGAGAACTACACCCTTTACGCCGGAGAGACTTGCGTCAATGATGTCGACCTCTTTGCCGCGGGCCACCCGTGGTACGAGGCCTACGACAACTGCGATGTGGACGTGGAGATCCTGTACGACGAAATCAATGCGACGGGCATTGCGGGTTGCCGCGAGTTCGATCGCCGTTGGATCTTGGAGGCCACCGATCCGGCCGGCAACGTGAGCCGCGACACGACCCTGCAGCACATCACCGTGATCGACACGACCGCTCCGGTGGTCTTCCTCGACGGAGTGCCTGCCGACCTGAGCATCGACCTCGCGGCCGATTGCACGGGCGACATGCCAGCTGCGGCCAGCGTGACGACCTCCGCCACGGACAACTGCACGGACGCGCCGACGCTGGGCGCCGTGACCTTCACGGACAGTGCTCCGGCCTACCTCTGTGGTGACGCCGGCAGCTACACTGTGGTGCGGACTTACATGGCCACGGCGGAGGACGCCTGCGGCAACCACGGCATGGCCACGGCCACCCAAACGGTGACCTTCCTCGATGTGACGGCTCCGCAGATTACCGACAGCGAGGACATTGCCAACGGTGAAACGGTGACGGAAGCCAGTGCCAACGACATCTTCGGCTTCATTGACGTCCCGGCCCCGATTAACTTGGAGGCTGTGGATGCCTGTGGCAGCGCGGTGACCATCGCGGAGACGGAGGCGTTCAGCGGCTTCTTGCCCACCGATGACATCGGCAACTACTGCGCACCGATTACGCCAGAGGCTTTCCTCGACGGCGAGGCCTGCAACGGCGATGATCCGGCAGCCATCGTGCTGGAGGGCGCTTACTTCGGTGGCGAGTCCTTCACCATTGTGGAAGGCGGCTTCAACATCGTGGAGAGCGATTACGACGAGACCCTGCACATTGAGGTGGAGGTGACCAATGCCGACGGTACGGGCGGCTTCCTCTGGAACGCAGACTACAACGAGGCCTTCAACTGGGTCGAATGGAGCGGCCTCGGCCGCGGCTACAAAAAGGACTGTGCCGACGTTCTGCCGGGCTCCAGCCCTTGGACGGGTTGGGACTTCTTTGTGATGCAGACGGGCGGCATGATCGGTACGGGCATTTACGCCGGCACCGAGCTCAGCTTGACGCACCAGCCGATGAACTACTACTACGGCCTTCAGGTCGGACAGGGCGCCAACAACCAGAACGCCAACTACGGTGCGAGTGCTTGGTTCTACTGGAGCGGTGAGCTTGTGGTCGACGGTGTGCCGCAGGGCTACCGCGGCAGCAGCGGAGACATCATGCTCGACCTCGATTGCAACCTGCCATGGAGCGTGGAGTACGGCTACACCGTTTCGGATGCCTGTGGCAATGAGACGGGCTTCAGCTACACCGTGACGGGCGATGCCGAGCAGGGCAACACGCCGACCGCGACGGGAGAGACCGGCCACCAGCCGTTCGATATCAGCTTGGTCAGCGACATCAAGGAGCCGATCCGCGTGACCGGCTTGATGCCGAACCCCACCAACGATGTCAGCCAGCTCGGCTTCGTGGTGTCCAACAACATGCGCTTGCGTGTGGACCTCTACACCATGAGCGGCCAGCTCGTCCAGGAGCTGTATGATGGCAATGCCATGACCGATGTGGAGTACCTCATGACCATCGATGCCGATGGCCTCGACGCAGGCATGTACCAGATCCGCATCGCCTCCAACACTTACATGGCCGTGAAGAAGCTGCTCGTGACGCAGTGATTGGTCAGGTGAACTGAATGCGGAAGCCGCTCCCAGCCGGGGGCGGCTTCCTGCTTTTGCGGCGGTTATCTTCGCCCTCCGCTCTGGCGGATAAACTCCATTCGATGCCGCGCATTTCGTCCAAAGGGCAGGCCATGCCCGACAGCCCGATTCGGAAACTCGCTCCCTTCGCCGTCGCCGCCAAGGCCGCGGGCCGCAAGGTTCTCCACCTCAACATCGGCCAGCCCGACATCGCCACACCGAAGGTGGCCCTCGATGCCGTCAAGGGCATGGACCGGACCGTCATCGAGTACAGCCCGAGTGATGGTTTCGCCACCTACCGCGAAGGACTCGCCGGCTACTACCAGTCGGTCGGCGTGGAGGTCACGCCTGAGCAGGTCCTCGTGACCACCGGCGGCAGCGAGGCGCTCGTCTTCGCCTTCCAAGCATGCCTGGAGCCCGGCGATGAGGTCATCATCCCCGAACCGTTCTACGCGAACTACAACGGATTCGCGACCATGGCCGGTGTCAAGGTGGTGCCAGTGACCTCCAAAATCGAGGACGGCTTCGCCTTGCCGCCGGTGGCCGACATCGCCGCGAAGGTGACCGACCGGACCCGCGCCATTCTCATTTGCAACCCCGGCAACCCCACGGGCTACGTCTACACCGATGCCGAGCTCGACGCCATCCGAAGCCTCGTTCTCGAGCACGACCTCTACCTCTTTGCCGATGAGGTGTACCGCGAGTTCTGTTACGGTGACCAAACCCCGACGAGCGTATTGTCCCTGCCCGGTCTCGATGACCACGTTGTCCTGATGGACAGCGTTTCCAAGCGGTACAGCATGTGCGGCGCCCGCATCGGTGCGTTGGTGACCCGCAACTCGGAGGTCCACCAGGCCTGCATGCGCTTCGCCATGGCCCGCCTGTCCCCGCCGACTTTGGCGCAGATTGCGGGCGAGGCGGCCTTGAGCACGCCCGCTTCCTACTTCGCGGAAGTCAAGGCGGCCTACGTCGACCGGCGCGATGCGCTGGTGTCGGGCCTCAATGCCATTCCCGGGGTGACCGTACCGGAACCGGGGGGCGCCTTTTACGCGGTGGCCCGATTGCCCATCGATTCCAGCGATGCCTTCTGTCAATGGATGCTGTCCGAATTCCACCTCGACGGGGAGACGGTCATGATGGCGCCGGCCAGTGGGTTTTACGCCACGCCGGGGGCGGGTCAAGATGAAGTTCGCATCGCCTACGTGCTGGAGACCGCTGCGATTCGCCGCGCAGTCGCCATCATCGCTGCGGGCTTGGAGGCCTATCCGGGACTCCGCTGAGTCGACCGGGGGCATGAAGAATGGGGCAGGAGAATTACCTTTTGCCTCATGATCAACACCTGCATCGCCCGCCTTTCCTCTGCGACGCTGATCCTGGTATGTTCCCTGACTGCCCTGGCCGATACGACCACGGTTCAGACCTACACCTTCGACGCTCAAAACAATCCCGAGACCGCCTACGACAGTCCAGGTCGTCGGTGGTTTGAATTCCCCGCCTCCGACAACGGCGTGGAGTACGGCAAGGTCCTCATGGAGTACACGCTCAAGTGCTTCGAGGACGGCACGGCTGGCAACCTCGGCTATGCTTGCGGCGAGTGGGACTACCTGAGCTACACGTACCTCTTTGACCACACGGGCATGTTGGACAGCGCGGCGCTGCAGCACCCATACCGGCTTCTCGCCGACGCGCCGTTCGAGTCGGCTGACCTGCTGCCTTACACGGAAGGGGTGCAGGACTCCATTTGGATGCCAGCCGCGCAGCACATCGTGGACGCTGTCAATTCGGAGGTGACCGTCCAGCCGGGTGAGGTGGGATACATCGAGGGGCTGTTTGCAACGGCCACCTCGCGTCGGGCTCAATATCTCTGGACCGCCGAGGAACTCGCGCCACTGGGTGCAGGGGCCATTGACCGCTTGTGGATTCCCATGATGGCCGGTGCGGCCGATGCCCGGCGCATGGACCTCAAATGGGGTCTGACCAGTGACACGGTCCTGACCGGGTTCCGCGAGCTGTCGAACACCGCCTACCACTATGGCCTGTCGTCCTGGCAATTCGACGACAGCCTGTCGCTTCGCCTGTCGCCACCCATCGACTGGGACGGGGAGGGCAACTTGATTCTGGAGTTTGCCCTGGACGATGTCGACGTCGACACGGACGGCAATCAGGATGGTTGGGTGCTCACCAACCACGCCGAGGGACCAGGGTGGACGTCCACAGGAGAAGATGGTGAAGTGGTCTTGATGGCACCGGACCGCATCGAGGTGGATGTGGACGACCTCGGTGGGTTGTCCCAAGAGATCACCATCGAATGCTGGGTCTACGGCGATCCGGACAGCCAGCCCCAAAACGGCACGCTCTTCGAAGGGCTCAACGCCAACAACCAGCGGGTGGTCAACGTCCACCTGCCCTGGGGCAACGGCCGCGTATACTGGGACTGCGGTTGGGACGGCGGTTACGACCGCATCGATGCCCAGGCCGCGACGCAGGATTACGAGGGGCAATGGAACCACTGGGCTTTCGTCAAGAACGCCGCGACCGGCGTCATGGAGATGTACCTCAATGGTGTCCTCTTCCACAGCGCCACCAACAAAGACAACCCCATCGAGGACATTGTCCGGATGAACCTCGGGTGCAGCGGAAGCGGCACCAACCATTACAACGGGAGGGTCGACGATTTCCGGATCTGGAGCAAAGCCCTCGACGGGGAGACCATCGCCGAGTGGATGAACCACCAGCCGACGGCCTTCCATCCGGACTGGGATGACCTGCTGGTCGACTACCACTTCGATGGGGCCAACGGCACCGAAGAAGTCAACCACAACCCGGGCGGGGCGCCAGGATTCCACCACGGCACCACGCTGCGCCGCACCACACCCGGCCGAGAGCGGTTCAAAGGGGACGAGACCATGTTCCGTCCGCACATCGGATTCGGGCGCGGGGACTACCTCGAGTTGGTGGCGGACGGCGCCATCTTGGACTTGCAGCCCGTCGCGCCGATGAGCCTGTCCACCTGGGAGGTGCAGGGCAATGCGGTGGCCATGACGGACTTGACCTACCACTATGCTCCAGGCGAGACAGTGGCCGTTCCGCTGTTTGGGGACACCATCCCCCACCCGTTGCCGGGTGAGGTTACCGAGGTGGTCAACGACACCCTGGATTACTTCGGCGTGCCGTTCGAGGTCATTGACCGCTATGAGCTCTACCGCTACATCACGCCGTATGGCATCGGATTGGACCTCGGGGACGACGGCTGGACCTGGTGGTATGATGTGACGGATTACCTGCCACTTTTGCGGGACAGCGTCCAGCTGGAAGCCGGAAATTGGCAAGAACTGCTCGACCTCAAATTCCACTTCATCGAAGGCGAGCCCACACGGGACGTGCTGGGGGTGGAAGCTTTTTGGAAAGGCCAATACGGTCTGTCCACTTTCGATCAGAATGTGGTGGCCTACGAGTATGCGCCTGGAGAAGGGGAGGCCATGTGGCGCCTCAAGACCCGCGCTTCCGGCCACGGCTTCGGCTCGGGCAACAACTGTGCGGAGTTCTGCCCGAACATCCACAAGGTCAAGGTCAACGGCGAGCAGCACTGGTCCTGGCAGATCATGCAGGAGTGCGCGGACAACGCCCTCTTCCCACAAGGAGGAACGTGGATTTACGACCGGGCCGGATGGTGCCCGGGAGCGCCCACTGAGACCCGCGACATGGAACTGACGCCGCTCGTGGAGGGCAATGACAGTTTCACGGTGGACTACGACATCGATGACGACCCGGACGGGAACTACCGGTTTGAGGGGCAGATCATCGCCTACGGTCCAGCGAACCACAGCTTGGATGCGGAGCTGGTCGAGGTCATTGCGCCCAACGGGTCCAAGTTGTCCTCCCGGACCAACCCCATTTGTGACAAGCCGCAAGTCGTCCTGCGCAACAGTGGCAGCACGCCATTGACCTCCTGCACGATCACGTTCGGTGTGGAGGGCAACCTGCAGTCGACCACGTGGACCGGTGAGCTGGGCTTCCTCGAGGAAGAAATCGTGGACCTCGTAGCGTTGGACGCCAACCTCTGGGTGGGCGACGAAGATGAGGACCTCGTTTTCATTGCCCGGGTGTCCGCCGCGAACGGCGGAACGGATGAGGTCGCATGGAACGACGAAGTGCGGAGCACCTTCCGCCGCCCGCCGACCTACACCTACATGGACGGTCCCGACGATGAGGACGACAACCGGTTGATCGTCTTTGTCCGAACGAACTCCACGCCGTGGGAGAACAGCGCCAAACTGACTCACCAGGACGGGACGGTCTACTTCCAGCGGACCTATCCGGAGGCCAACACCCAGTACCGGGACACCATTTACATGAATGAAGGGTGCTACACCTTTGAGTTCTTCGACAGCGACGACGATGGCATCAGCTTCTGGGCCAACAACGACGGCAGTGGTTTTGTCCGCCTTCGGAAGGTGGGGGGCAACTTCATCACCTTCGAGCCGGACTTCGGAAAGTCCATTGTCCACAACTTCCACTTTGAGACCAACCTGGTCAACGACATTGAAGCGCCCGACGTGACCGATGTGACCGAAGTGCGGGTCTACCCCAATCCCGCGAGGGAGGCGGTGACGTTTGAATTGGAGGGGTGGAACGGGGCCTTCACCTGGTCCCTGCTGGACGGAGCGGGCCGGGAGGTGCAATCCGGACGTGGACACGCCAGGCCGGATGCCCGTTACCAAGGCAGCATCCCACTGGCGGGATTGCCAGCCGGTGTGCATCTGCTCGTTTTGCAACAGGGAGATTGGACGGTTCGGCGCCGCGTGGTCGTTTTCTGAGGGGGTTGGGCTGAAAAAATCAAGAATTTTCTGAGAGAACCCCTTCAAAAGAGGGGGGTGTGCCGTGAATTCGCGAAAAATTCATCAACAACCCCGGTTTTTGACGAGGGGGCGCTCTATTTTTGCGTCTTTATTGGAAATACATGTCCACTTACCGCATCACGGCAATCGAGGATGTCCTCGAGCGTTCCCCCAAGGCCCCTGAGACGCCTTCCCGCAAAATCTCAGAGTACTACGGCGACCACGCCTTCACCCTCAGCGCCATGCGCGAGTACCTCACGGAGGAGGCTTACGACCACGTTGTGGCTGCCACGCAAGACGGCATTCGCATCGACCGGAAGATTGCCGATCAGGTGGCCAGCTCTCTCAAAGAGTGGGCCATGGCCCGCGGTGCGACGCACTACACCCACTGGTTCCAGCCGCTGACCGGCAGCACGGCGGAGAAGCACGACAGCTTCATCCAGCCTGACGGCCGCGGTGGTGCCATCGAGCGGTTCGACGGGAGCCTCCTCGTCCAACAGGAGCCCGACGCCTCCAGCTTCCCGAATGGTGGCATCCGCTCCACCTTCGAGGCCCGCGGATACACCCTCTGGGACCCGAGCAGTGCCCCGTTCATCATGGGCACGACGCTGTGCATTCCCACCATCTTCATCGCCTACACGGGACAGTCTCTCGACAACAAAGCGCCCCTCCTCAAGGCCCTCGCTGCCGTGGACAAGGCCGCCACAAACGTCTGCCAGTACTTCGACAAGAATGTGACCAAGGTGGTCGCCACCCTCGGCTGGGAGCAGGAGTACTTCCTGGTGGACAAGGCGCTCTACAACGCCCGTCCCGACCTGAGCCAAAGCGGACGTGCCCTGCTCGGTGCCGCCCCGGCCAAAGGCCAACAGTTGGACGACAACTACTTCGGCAGCATCCCGCCGCGCGTGATGGCGTTCATGCAGGACTTCGAATGTGAAGCCCACAAACTCGGCATTCCCGTCACCACCCGCCACAACGAGGTGGCGCCGAACCAGTTCGAGGTGGCGCCGGTCTTCGAGGAGGCGAACGTGGCCAACGACCACAACCTTCTCCTGATGGAATTGCTCGAGACGGTGTCCATTCGCCACGACTTCCGCGTGCTGGTTCACGAGAAGCCCTTCGCTGGTCTCAACGGTTCCGGAAAGCACAACAACTGGTCTCTGGGCACGAACACCGGTGTCAACCTGCTCAAGCCTGGCACCAACCCGAAGACGAATCTGCGCTTCCTGACCTTCTTCGTCAACACCATCGCAGCGATTCACCGCCATGCCGATGTGTTGCGTGCGGCGATCGCCAGCGCTGGCAACGACCACCGTCTCGGTGCCAATGAAGCGCCGCCGGCCATCATCAGTGCCTTCATCGGCTCCAAGCTGACCGAATTGCTCGACGCCGTTGAGGAAAACGTGTCTGCCGGCAAGATGAGCCCGGACGAGAAGACGGCTGTGAAGTTGGAGATCGGCCGCATCCCGGAGGTGCTGCTCGACAACACCGACCGCAACCGGACCTCCCCATTTGCCTTCACGGGCAACAAATTCGAGTTCCGCGCCGTGGGCAGCGCTGCCAACTGCGCTGTGCCGATGACCGTGCTCAACACAATCATGGCCGAGCAGCTCAACATGTTCAAGGAGGCCGTCGATGCCCGCATCGCCGGCGGTGACAAGAAGGACGAGGCCCTGCTCAAGGAGATTCAGAAGCTCATCAAGGAGAGCAAGACCATCCGTTTCGAAGGCAACGGCTACGGTCAAGAGTGGGTGGACGAGGCTGCCAAGCGCGGATTGTCCAACCTGCTCGATACGCCGAGCGCGCTCGCAGTCTGGGACCGCAAGGAAGTGGTCGAGCTGTTCAACGGCATGGGCGTCCTCACGGCGGAGGAAATCGCGGCCCGTACCGAGGTCGAGCTTGAGAACTATGTGATGAAGCTGCAGATCGAGGCCCGCGTCCTTGGCGACATGGTGACCAACCAGGTTCTGCCGGCCGTCTTGGATTACCAGAGCGACCTGCTCGCCAACATCCAGGGCTTCATGGATGTTTTCGGCGACAACCAAGCCGATGCCATGACAGTGGCGCAGCGCGGCCTCCTCGAGGACCTCTCCGCCGGCGTGTCTGCTACCTACGATTTGCTGAACAAGTTGCGCACCGAGCGCAGCAAAATGAACGAGCTCGACGATGCACACGCCGTCGCCAAGGGGTATGCCGAAGTGGTAAAGCCTCTGATGGAAGAGTGTCGCATCCAGGTGGACCAGCTCGAAAAGCTGACGGAAGACAGTCGCTGGCCCTTCCCGAAGCTGCGCGAATTGCTCTTCACGCGCTGATATTAACACGGCAAAACAAGGAAGGCCCCGGATTCGTTCACGTGAAGTTCCGGGGCCTTCTTACATTCGCCCGTAAACCTCAATTGGGAATGTTGAACCTGCTTCTTGAGCGTACCGCCGCATGCCGCGCTGCGTTCACCCTTGTCTTTGCCCTGATTGCCCTCCCGGGCTTGGCCCAGAATGACATCACGGCCGATGCCGACGCCGCCTTTGACCGCGGTGGTTATTTCGAAGCTGCCAAGGACTACCAGGTGGCCTATGCCAAGCTCAAGGGCAACCTCGACGAAAAAGGCCGTGTTTGTTTCCTGATTGGTGAGTGCTATCGCTTGAGCCGGGCTTTGCCTGCCGCTGAGGAGTGGTACAAGCGCGCCATCGACCTCAAGTGGGCCAACGACAACCCGGAGGTGTTCAAGAACTACGGTCTGGTGTTCATGGGACAGGGCGACTTTGACGATGCGGTGGAGCAGTTCCAGAATTACAAGTCCAATGGCGGCGACGGCGAGTTGGCCGACACCTTCATCAATTCCTGCAACAATGCTGCGGAGAGCCTGATCGTCGGCGAGAGCCGCTTCGTGGTCGAGCCTCTGGTGATGGTGAACTCTCCCAACTTCGACTTCGCCATGATGTTCGCTGACAAGCGCGGTGAAGAGGTCATTTTCGCTTCGAGCCGCAGCAGCAGCGCTGGCAGTGGAGAAGACCCCATCACAGGAGAAAGCTACATGGACCTGTTCATGGCCGAAGTGGACCGCAAGAACAAGTGGAGCATTCCGGAGCCTCTCGGCAACACCATCAACAGCCCGAGCAACGAGGGCGGTGTGGCCTTGAATACCGATTACAAGACGCTGTACTTCACCCGGTGCTTGGTCGACAAGGACAACAACTTTCCGTGTGACATCTACAAGTCCGAGAAAGTAGGGTCCCGCTGGGGTGCCGCTGAGGAATTGGGCATCCTCGACCGGGAAGCCGGCGACGACAGCTCCCAGGTGGGACAGCCCGCCCTCACCCCGGATGACCAGTTCATGGTTTTCGTGAGTGACATGCAGGGCGGACAAGGCGGCCGCGACTTGTGGTACATCCAGTACGACGAGGCGAACGGGGAATGGGGAGCCCCTCAGAACATGGGCCCCGGCATCAATTCGAGCGGCGACGAGTTCTTCCCCCACATCCGGAAGAATGGCGACCTCTACTTTGCCTCTGACCGCCCCGGCGGCATGGGTGGATTGGACATCCTCATGGCCACCTGGAAAGGGGATGGCATGAACTTCGATACCCCGAAATTCATGGAGTACCCCATCAACACGGCCTCCGATGACTTCGCCCTGGTTTACCACCCGAAGAAGGAACAGGGGTACCTGTCCTCCGACCGCCCGGAGAGCAAGGGCAAGGATGACATCTTCGCCTTCTCCATGCCGCCGCTGGAATTCGACTACGTTCCTTACGTCTATGACTACGATACCGGCATGCCGATCGTTGGAGCCAAGGTGACGGTGACGGGCAGCGATGGTGCCAGCATGTCTTCCAGCACGGATGCAGAAGGTGGCGCTGAGGATGGAGAATGGGAGATTGGAGCCGAGAGCACGTACTCCGTGGACATTTCCATGGAAGGCTACATCAGCGCAGGCGACCAATTCAGCACCATCGGTCTCAGCAAGAGCACCAACTTCATCAAGGAGTATCTCCTTCGCGAGGTGGTGACCAATGAGGATTACCCGATGCCGCTGGTCCAGTATGAGTTCGCCAAGGCCGACTTGATTGTCAATGAGGCTGTCAACTCCAGGGACAGCCTGGATTACCTCGTCGATCTGCTCGAGCGCAACCCGACGTTCGTCATTTCCCTCGAAGCCCACACCGACACCCGGGGTGGCATCAAGGCCAATGACCTACTGAGCCAGCAGCGTGCGGAAACCTGCGTGAACTATCTCGTGGAGCGTGGCATTGAGCGCGCCCGCTTGCAGCCTCTGGGCCGCGGAGAGTCCATGCCGCTCATCAGCGATGCGGAGATTGCGGCCCTCGCCACTGAAGAGGAGCGCGAGGCAGCGCACCAAATGAACCGCCGCACGGTGTTCCGAATCACCAGCTTCGACTACGTCCCCGAGTGAGCCTCTCCAACACCGCCGCTTCCGCGGAGGACCGGTATGCGAAGCGCGGTGTTTCCTCCGGCAAGGAGGAAGTGCACGCAGCCATCTCCGGCCTTGACAAAGGCCTCTTTCCAAAGGCGTTTTGCAAAGTGGTGGCCGATGCCCTGACCGGCAGCGAGGACCATTGCTTGGTCATGCACGCCGATGGGGCGGGTACCAAGAGCGCCCTGGCTTGGATTTATTGGAAGGAGACCGGAGACCTGTCCGTCTGGAAGGGCATTGCCCAGGATGCCTTGGTGATGAACCTCGACGACCTGCTTTGTGTCGGCGCCACGGGCCCGATTCTCGTCAGCTCTACCATTGGACGCAACAAACGGTTGGTCCCCGGTGAGGTCATCGCGGCCTTGATCCAAGGAACAGAAGAGCTGATGGCCGAGTGGCGCAAATGGGGACTGGATATCCGGGGCACAGGTGGGGAAACCGCCGACCTCGGTGACCTTGTCCGCACCGTGGTGGTGGACTCCACCGTGGTGTGCCGCATGCGCCGCGATGAGGTGATTGACAACGCGCGGATTCAAGCGGGGAATGTCATCGTCGGATTGGCCAGCGACGGCCGGGCCCATTATGAAGACGCCTGGAATGGCGGCACGGGGTCCAATGGATTGACCAGTGCCCGTCACGACATGTTCGGCCCCGGATGGCGGGAGAAGTATCCGGAGTGCTTCGACCCTGGGCTCCCCCAAGAATTGGTGTACACCGGGCCATTCGACGTGACCGATGCCGTGGAAGGGGTGCCCGTGGATGCGGGCAAGCTCGTGCTGTCTCCCACACGCACCTACGCGCCTGTGCTCGTGGACCTCTTCAAGGAAGGCCGCGAGGCCCTGCACGGAATGGTCCACTGCAGTGGTGGTGGTCAAACCAAGGTGCTGCATTTCGCGGACGAGGGCTTGCACATTGTCAAGGACAACCTCTTTGAGACGCCCCCGTTGTTCCGCCTGATTCAGGAGCACAGCGGCACGGGGTGGCACGAGATGTACCAAGTGTACAACATGGGGCATCGCATGGAGGTGTATACAACGCCCGAACACGCAGAGACCGTCATTGCCGCTGCCCACAAGCACGGGGTGGCCGCGCAGATTGTGGGCCGTGTGGAAGCCCGCTCAGCGGATGCTCCGCGGTTGACCATCCACGGTCCGCAAGGCCTCGAGACGTATGCCTGAGGCAGACGGGTTGCTCGGGCGGCTGGGATCGCTGGAGGACCGTCACCGGGAATTGTCCCTTCGCATCATCGACCCCGACGTCATCTCTGACGTTGCAGCCTACCGGTCAGCGATGCGCGATTTCAATGAGCTCGACCCCATTGTGGCTCGGATTCAGCGCTTCAGGGTGGCCTCGGATGACCTTCGCGCCGCGCAGGACGATGTCCACAGCGAGGACGCAGAGCTTGCCGACATGGCGCAAGAGGAAGTCGATCGCTTGACGGAGGAGCTCGCCAGCTTGAAGCGCGAATTGGAAGAGGCCTTGGTGCCCGATGATCCCAGTGACCGCAGGGACTGCATCCTGGAAGTCCGAGCGGGAACCGGGGGCGACGAGGCGGCGTTGTGGGCTGGCGACCTGTTCCGAATGTATGTGCGGTACTGTGAATCCAAGGGGTGGAAAGTGGAGTCTGTTGGGAGCCATGCCGGGTCTTCTGGAGGCTACAAGGAAGTGGTGGCACGGGTTTCTGGAGAAGGCGTCTTTGGTCACTTGAAATACGAGAGTGGCACCCACCGTGTGCAGCGCGTGCCCGCGACCGAATCCCAGGGCCGCATCCACACCAGCGCCGCCACAGTCGCCATCCTGCCCGAGGCGGAGGCCACGGATGTGACGCTGGACCTGAAGGATGTGCGCAAGGACACTTTTCGCGCGAGCGGCGCTGGCGGACAGCACGTCAACAAGACGGAGAGTGCCGTTCGCCTGACCCACCTGCCTACGGGGATCGTGGTGGAATGCCAGGACGGTCGGTCGCAGCATGCCAATTACGAGCAGGCACTGGGCGTACTCCGCGCTCGCCTCTGGGAGGCAGAAGACCAAGCTCGGCGGGCAGCAGAAGCGGCCGAACGGAAATCCCAAGTGGGAACCGGGGACCGTTCGGGCAAGATCCGAACCTACAATTATCCACAGGGGAGGGTCACCGACCACCGCATCGGAATGACCTTGCATGCACTGGAGCGCTTGTTGGGCGGCGAGCTGGAGGAATTGATTCAAGCCCTGCGTTCCACAGAACGCATGGAGCGGTTGAAACAGGCCGGCATCTCTCAGGCCGAGTGAGCGTATGGGCGGAGGAAGGGAAATATCTTCGCGCCCCATGGACCGCCAGACCCTGATTGACACCATTCGCGCCAAAAGCAGCTTCTTGTGCGTCGGGCTCGACCCCGACCCAGCCCGCATGCCGCCCCACCTCGGAACGGGGCCTGAAGCCGTGTTGGCCTTCAACAAGGCCCTCATCGATGCCACTTCGGACGTCGCGGTCGCCTACAAATCCAACGTCGCCTTTTACGAGAGCATGGGCAGCTACGGCTGGGCGGTCTTGGAAGAAACGCTCGCGGCCATACCGGAGGGGTGCTTGCGGATTGCGGATGCCAAGCGCGGCGACATCGGCAACACCGCCACCCGCTATGCCAAGGCGGCCTTTGAAGCATGGGGTGCAGACGCTGTGACGGTGGCGCCCTACATGGGGCGCGACAGCGTGGAGCCCTTCTTGGCTTTTGAGGACAAATGGACCATCCTGCTCGCCGCCACGTCCAACCCCGGAGCAGAGGACTTTGAGTTTCACGGCGCCGAGGGAGGAGCACCGCTGTGGCGCCGGGTGCTCGAGGTGAGCCAAACGTATGCGGGTTCCGAGCGGCTGATGTACGTCGTGGGGGCGACCCGACCGGAGTGGTTGGCAGAAGTCCGTGCCGTTGTGCCCGATCGGTTCCTGCTGGTGCCGGGAGTGGGCGCCCAAGGGGGTACGCTTGAGGCGGTGTGTGCCGCTGGATGGAGCGCGTCGCTGGCCGGAGGATTGCTGGTCAATGTGGGGCGCAGCTTGATGTACGCCTCCAGCGGCCAGGACTTCGCTGAGGCAGCCCGGGCCGAGGCAGTTCGGCTCCAACGGGCCATGGCGGTGGAACTGGCCGCGTGGCGCTAACTTCCCGTCGTGCTGTACCGCTTCAAGTTCAAGTCATTTGGTCGCATCGCCATCTCGTTGGTGGTGGTCTTGATGGTCATTGTCTTGGGCAGTGTGGGCTTCATGGTGCTCGAGGACTACACGTTCGTCGAGGCCTTCTATATGACCATGATCACGGTCAGCACGGTGGGCTTCCGCGAGGTGCATGAATTGAGTCCGGATGGGATGATTTTCACCGCCCTGCTCATCATCTTCAGCATCGGTACCTTCGCTTACACCATCTCCGCTGTGACCACGTACTTCGTGGCTGGCGAATACCGGGATCTTTTCAAGGCCAGAAAATTGGAGCGCACCATCGACACACTCAAGAACCACGTCATTGTCTGCGGCTACGGCCGTGTGGGCGAGAAGGCCTACGCCGACCTGATTTCCAAAGGCTACGACGCTGTCATCGTCGAGAAGGACGAAGAGCTGGTGGGGCAATTGCGCGAAAGGTTGACGCCCCTTGTCATCTCTGGGGACGCCACCCGAGATGACCGCCTGATGGCGGCGGGTGTGGAACGCGCCCGGGCCGTCATCTGCACCTTGCCGAGTGACGCAGACAACCTCTACACCGTCTTGTCGGTGCGGGAGCACAACGAGCGGGCCATGATCATCAGCCGTGCGTCGCAAGCGGGTTCTGTGGCGAAGCTCCGCCGCGCGGGAGCCGACAACGTCATCATGCCCGACACGGTAGGAGGGGCCCACATGGCGTCCCTCGTGGCCAACCCGGATGTCATGGACTTCATCGACCACATCCGAATCCAAGGCAAGGACGCCATCAACCTCGAGGAGGTGGACGTCAAGGATTTACCGGACGAGTTCCGGCTGCCGACCCTCGGGGAGGTGGATGCCCGGAACCGGCTCGGGGTCAATGTCATCGGGGTGAAGACCTCGGCAGGGGAGTTCATCATCAACCCTGGCCCCACGACCCCGTTGGACAACGCCTGCAAACTGTTCGTGCTCGGCAACGACAAACAATTGCGTCTGCTCAACAGGGTGTTTGGTCTACAAACTCCGGATGGCCCTCCCGCGAGTGGGGTATGACCTGCGGCCTATATTGCGGCCAACGCGAACCAATCGAGATTTCATGAAACGCCTGATCGCCGCCAGCACTGCGCTGACAGCCTTGTTTTTGTTGCCCCTGCACGCCGCTGCCGCATCGGTGGACGACGTCATCAACAGTGTCATGGGCCCCATCACCGATGTCATCACCTCCATCATTTTCTGGAGCATCAACATCGGGGGATTCACCATCCCGTTCGTGCTCATCTGGCTCTTCGTGGGCGCCCTCTTCTTCACGGTCTATTTCAAGTTCGTCAACCTCCGGGCCTTTGGGCACGCGTTGGATGTCGTCCGTGGCAAATTCGATGACCCGAACCACAAAGGAGAGGTGTCGCATTTCCAGGCGCTCACGGCTGCTTTGAGCGGCACGGTGGGCGTAGGGAACATCGCCGGCGTTGCGGTGGCCGTGTCCTTGGGTGGCCCCGGCGCGACGTTCTGGATGATCATCGCGGGCCTGTTCGGGATGAGCTCGAAGTTCGTGGAGTGCACCCTCGGCTTGAAGTACCGCCGTCAAAATGCCGATGGTTCGGTTTCCGGCGGTCCCATGTACTACCTCCGGGACGGCTTGGCCAAAAAGGGCAACGCCGGTCTCGGCAAGGTGTTGGCTGCCTTGTTCGCCATTGCCTGCATCGGAGGCTCTTTGGGAGGAGGCAACATGGTCCAGATCAACCAGGCGACCCAGCAGCTCATTTCCGTCACCGGCGGGGAGTCCAGCATGTTCTACGGTCAGGGGTGGGTCTTCGGAACGCTCATGGCGGTCATCGTCGGCATTGTCATCCTGGGCGGCATCAAATCCATTGCGAAGGTGACCGACAAGATTGTGCCCTTCATGGTGGGCATCTACATCCTCGGCGCCCTGTGGGTGATTTTGACCAACCTCGGTGCCGTGCCGTCGGCGTTCGGGCGCATCCTCAGCGGAGCTTTCGCCAGTGATGCCATGTATGGCGGTCTCGTCGGAGTCTTGATTCAAGGCATTCGCCGGGCTGCGTTCTCCAACGAGGCCGGCATCGGTTCGGCGTCCATCGCGCACAGCGCGGCCAAGACGGATGAGCCGGTCAGCGAGGGCATTGTGGCCTTGCTCGAGCCCTTCATCGACACGGTGGTCATTTGCACGATGACGGCCCTGGTGATTGTCATCACGGACTACGGCCAGTTTGATGCGGTCACCGTGCTCGGCAATGCCAAGGCCGGCTCCTTGGATGCCATTGGATTGACGTCCAGCAGCTTTGAGCAGAGCATCTCCTGGTTCCCCGCCGTCCTGTCGCTGGCTGTCATCCTGTTCGCTCTCTCGACCATGATTTCGTGGAGCTACTATGGCCTCAAGGCATGGACTTACCTCTTCGGCGAGACGAAAGCCGCCGACCTCAGCTACAAGGCGGTCTTCTGCCTTTTCGTCATCGTGGGCAGCGCCATCAGTGCAAAGAGCGTCTTTGACTTCGGCGATGCGATGATCTTCGCCATGTGTTTCCCCAATGTGCTGGGCCTGTATTTCTTGGCAGGAGAGGTCAAAGGGGACTTGGCCGACTACCTCCAGCGGGTGAAGTCAGGCGCCATCAAGCGGTACGACTGATTGGGACGCGCCAATCTGGTTCCGCCGCCCCGGGCTGAGAGACTCGGTGTGGCGAGCATCGCCGCGTGCCTTCTTTTCTGGTGTGGCGTGGAGGTGTGGCTTGCCCGGCTGCAAGAGGAACCGGACCCGATTCCGGTGGCCACTTTGCTGATGGCGTTGGATCGCCTTCCTGGGCCGGAGCCAGGGCCCAAGAGGCCGCTCGTCACAGGTCCCATTGACGTTCAATCACTGGACTCCGCAGGTTGGGTGGCCGCGGGCCTCACGCCCAAACAAGCCGCATCCGCACTGCGGTATCGGGCGGCTGTGGGTGGTTTCAGGAACGAAGAGGTTCTGCGCAGGATGCGCGTGTTGCCGGAGGGTTGGATGGAGCGATACGGCGACCAGCTGCGCTTTCCAGAGCCCCCTCCAGTGGAGTCGATCGCCTCGAAGGGATCAGGCAGGTCGCAACAGATGACGACATCCGGCGAAGGGCCATCGACGCGGCGGCGGGCAGCAGCGCCCAGAGAGCCTGTGGACTTGAACCGAACGGACAGCTTGACCCTCTTGCGGATGAAGGGCGTCGGGCCTTGGGTGGCAGGTCGCATCCTGGAGGCCCGGCGGAAATGGGGAGGCTTTGCCGCCCCGGAGCAATTGCGGGAAGCGTTGGGGTGGGACAGCCTGGCCAATGTGCTGTTGTCCCGATTTGAGGCCAACGCGGCGGATGTGGTTCAGCGCTGTCCAGACTCGTTGTCGGCATCGGATTGGAAAGACATGCCCGGCGTCAGCCGAAAAGAGGCAGAGGTGTTGGTGCGTTACGTGTCACTGCATGGGGCTCCCGGGGGCAATGTGAGCGGCTGTTTGGGAGTCCGGGATTCGGTTTTGCGGCAAGTGGCCATCTATTTGCGGCCGTGTGGGGGGAAATGACCCATTCGTCGCGATCTTACAGGACAAAGCCGGACGCAATGAACTTCCAGGAGAACGACACCATCGGGGCCATTCGCGACATGGTCCGCGACTTCGCCGCAAAAGAGATTGCCCCCCATGTGATGGAGTGGGATGAAGCACAGCACTTCCCGCGTGAGGCGTTTTCAAAAATGGGGGAACTGGGCATGCTCGGAATGCTCGTGCCGGAGGCTTATGGTGGTGCTGGATTGGGATATGGGGAGTACGTGGCTGCCATCGAAGAATTGGCCGCCGTCTGCGGGTCCGTGGGGCTCAGTATGGCCGCGCACAACAGCCTGTGTACCCATCACATTTTGACGTTTGGTAATGAGGAGCAGAAGCAGAAGTGGTTGCCGAAACTGGCTTCAGGTCAGCACATCGGCGCGTGGGGGCTGACCGAGGCTGGCACCGGTTCAGATGCGATGCGGATGCGGTGCACCGCAGTCGATGCAGGCGACCATTGGGTGGTCAATGGCACCAAGAATTGGATCACGCATGGGCTGTCTGCTGAAGTGGCGGTCGTTCTGGTTCGCACGGGAGAATTGCTCGACAGCCGCGGCATCACGGCGATGGTGGTGGAGCGCGATATGCCGGGCTTCCGAGGAGGAAAGAAGGAGAACAAGCTCGGCATGCGGGCATCGGAGACGGCGGAGCTGATTTTTGAGGACTGCCGCATCCCCAAGTCCCACGTGTTGGGCGAAGTGGGGGAGGGCTTCATTCAAGCCATGAAGATTCTGGATGGAGGGCGCATTTCCATTGCGGCCTTGTCATTGGGCATCGGACGCGGGGCGTTGGATGCCGCGGTACGCTACGCCAAAGAGCGCGAGCAGTTCGGCCAACCCATTGCCCACTTTCAGGGCATCGGGTTCAAGCTGGCCGACATGGCGGTCAGTGTGGAAGCGGCGCGACAATTGATTCACAAGGCTTGCTGGGCCAAGGAGAATGGCGGTGATGTGACCCGGCTGGGGGCCATGGCCAAGTACAATGCCTCCGAGATGTGCGTGAGCGTGGCCACCGATGCCGTCCAGGTCTTTGGTGGATATGGGTATACCAAGGAGTTTCCAGTGGAGAAGCACTACCGTGATGCCAAGCTCTGCACCATCGGAGAAGGAACCAGCGAAATCCAGAAGTTGGTCATTTCGCGCAGTTTGATCCAGAAAGGGGCGCGCATTGAATGATATCCTTCGGAAGTCGCTGAAATCCGCTATCTTCGCGGTCCCAATTTTCCAACATGCTCATTATTCCGGTCAAGGAGGGAGAAAACATCGAGCGCGCCCTCAAGCGCTTCAAGAAGAAGTTCGATCGTACGAAAACAGGCCGCATGCTGCGTGCCCGTAAGACGTACGTCAAGCCCAAGACGGTGCGCCGCGAGGCCATGAAGAAGGCCGTCTACAAAAACAAGAAGGCATTGATGGGCTGATAATTTGTCCTTTTGGTTTGGTCGGGTAATATTCACTGCAGACCAAACCAAAGATGTCTCCTACGCTTTCTTCTCAGAAGCCATTACAGGCCTTTCTGCATTTCCTCGAGAAGGAAAAGCGGGGCAGCGTGCACACCTTGAGGTGTTATCGCTCAGACTTGAACCAGCTTCAACGGTTTCTTTCTGATCAATATGACCACCACGAGTTGGTGGGAATCCAAGGCGACTGGGTCCGCGCTTGGGTGGTGAACATGATGCAGGAAGGCCGCAGTCCGCGGACCATTCACCGCAAAGTGAGTGCCTTCCGGACATTCAATCGGTACGCGCGCCGGATGTCGTTTACCGACAAGGACCCGAGCAATGGTGTGACCCTTCCCAAATTGGAGAAGCGCGTCAGAGAAGTGGTCCCAGAACGCAACATCAATGCCCTTCTGGACAGCTCGATTTTCCCGGATACTTGGTCTGGTCTTCGGGACAGGTTGATGCTGACCCTGTTGTACGAGACGGGCATTCGCCAGGACGAGTTGATCCAATTGCGCCATGCAGACGTGCAGGTCAGCCGGAAGACCATCAAGGTGAAAGGAAAAGGGGGCAAGGAGCGTTTCATTCCGGTGTCACAAAGCTTGTTGGATTTGGCGGAAGAATACATGCGCAACCGCCCCGGTGTCAGCGAATTCCTAATCGTCACGGACAGCGGCCGAGAGTTGTATCCATCCTTTGTTTACCGGAGGGTCAACCATTACATTACGGAGACGAGCTCGCTTAGCAAGTGCAGCCCTCACGTCATCCGGCACTCGTTCGCTACGCACCTATTGAATCGCGGAGCGGACATCAATGCGGTGAAGGAATTGTTGGGACACAGCAGTCTGAATGCCACCCAGCATTACACCCACCTCACCACGAAGCGCTTGAAAGACGCACACAAAGGGTCACCACTTGATACGCGAGGCATCTTTTGAAGTCTCACCCCCAAGTGAACCCACATGCAAGTACAAGTCCAATCCATCCACTTCAAGGCCGACAGCGCCTTGGTTCAGTTCATCCAGGACAAACTCGAGAAGTTGACCTTGTTTCATCCTGGCATTCAGAAGGCCGACGTTCACTTGCGCGTCGACCGAGATCAGGACCGCGAAAATAAGCGGGTCGAAATCAGCTTGGGCCTCCCGGGTCCTGACCTTCACAGTGGTCGCCGAGCAGCCAGTTTTGAAGAGGCCACTTCCGACGCTGTCGAGGCCTTGCGCCGACAGCTCGAAAAGGTCCGCGGCAAGGCGGCGTGAGCCGTTTGCGAAAAGGGAGATAACAGTTGTCTGCTCCCCCTTGTAGCGAAGTTTTTATGCACTACATTTGCCCTCCCTAAATCGGGGAGGGTTTTTTTGGCCCTGTTCTTTGACACAGGCCGGTGTAGCTCAGTTGGCCAGAGCAGCTGATTTGTAATCAGCGGGTCGGGGGTTCGAATCCCTCCACCGGCTCCATACACCGACCACATGACCCAAAATGGGGGTACGCCGGAGTTGGAGAGCCGGGGCAGACTGTAAATCTGTTGTCTATGACTGAATAGGTTCGAATCCTATTACCCCCACACGCAAGCGGAAGTAGCTCAGTTGGTAGAGCGTCAGCCTTCCAAGCTGAATGTCGCGAGTTCGAATCTCGTCTTCCGCTCCAGGGTCCGTCCAACGGGACGGTCCAGACAAGCCGATGTAGCTCAGGGGTAGAGCGCTTCCTTGGTAAGGAAGAGGTCACGGGTTCAATTCCCGTCATTGGCTCCATTGAAGAAGCACATCTTTATATTAACGTAAACCATAAACAACCACTACCATGGCTAAAGAAACGTTTGATCGTTCCAAGCCGCACGTGAACATCGGGACCCTCGGTCACGTTGACCACGGCAAGACGACCCTCACCGCCGCCATCACGAAAGTGTTGGCCGACGCTGGTTTCAGCGAGGCTTCCTCCTTTGACCAGATTGACAACGCTCCCGAGGAAAAGGAGCGTGGTATTACCATCAACTCTTCGCACGTCGAGTACGCCACGGAGAACCGCCACTACGCCCACGTTGACTGTCCAGGTCACGCGGACTACGTGAAGAACATGGTGACGGGTGCCGCCCAAATGGACGGTGCCATCCTCGTTGTGGCCGCCACTGACGGCCCGATGCCCCAGACCCGTGAGCACATCCTGCTCGGTCGTCAGGTGGGTGTCCCGCGCATCGTTCCCTTCCTCAACAAGGTTGACATGGTCGACGACGAGGAGTTGCTCGAGCTCGTCGAGATGGAGGTGCGTGAGCTCCTCAGCTTCTACGAGTACGACGGAGACAACGTGCCGGTGATTCAGGGCTCCGCTCTCGGCGCCCTCAACGGCGAGCAGAAGTGGGTCGATACCGTCCTCGAGCTGATGAAGGCTGTGGATGAGTACATCGAGCTGCCCGAGCGCGACAACCAGAAGCCGTTCCTCATGTCCGTCGAGGACGTGTTCACGATCACGGGTCGTGGTACGGTGGCGACCGGTCGCATCGAGACCGGCATCATCAACACCGGTGATGAGATTGACATCCTCGGTCTGAATGCTGAAGGCATGAAGTCCACCATCACGGGTGTGGAGATGTTCCGTAAGATTCTCGACCGTGGTGAGGCTGGCGACAATGTTGGTCTGCTCCTCCGTGGTATCGACAAGAAGGACATCAAGCGTGGCATGGTGATCGCGGCTCCTGGCAGCGTGACCCCGCACAGCAAGTTCAAGGCTGAGGTCTACATCCTCAAGAAGGAAGAGGGTGGCCGCCACACGCCGTTCCACAACAAGTACCGTCCTCAGTTCTACTTCCGCACGACGGATGTGACTGGTGAGATCCACCTCGAGGAGGGTCGCGAGATGGTGATGCCTGGCGACAACGTGACCATTTCCGTGGAGTTGATCTACGGTGTGGCCATGAGCCCCGGTCTGCGTTTCGCCATCCGTGAGGGTGGCCGCACCGTGGGTGCTGGACAGGTGACCGAGCTCAGCTGAGCCCCGGTTTTCAACGAATAACGAAAGGGGAAAGAAGGTGCCCAACCGGGCATCTTCTTTCGCCGTCTACGGGCATAGCTCAATTGGTAGAGTAGCGGTCTCCAAAACCGTTGGTTGCAGGTTCGAGTCCTGCTGCCCGTGCAAAACACCACCGACATGGCAAACGTCATCGAATATGTGAAGGACAGCTACACCGAACTGGTGGAGCGCGTGACCTGGCCTGGCCCCAAGCAATTGCAGGAGGCTTCCGTGCTGGTGTTCGTGGCTTCCCTTGTCATCGCGGGCATTGTGTTCGCCATGGACTGGGTGTTCGGTGTGAACAATGCAGAGAGCCTCTGGCAAGGGGTCATCGGCATGATTTACACCTACGTCATTTGAAGCGGAATTTGAACCATGAGTGAAATCGACAAGAAGTGGTACGTCGTGCGCGCCATCGGCGGGCAGGAGAACAAGGCCAAGGGTTTCCTTGAGTCCGAGATCTCCGCGGCCGGCTTGTCCGATTACGTGGGCCAGATCCTGATCCCGACGGAGAAGGTGCTGCAGATCCGCAACGGCAAAAAGGTGACCAAGGAACGGAACCACTTCCCCGGTTACGTGTTTGTCGAGTGCGCCCTTGTGGGCGAAGTGCCGCACGTGATCCGCAACACCCCGAGTGTCATCGGATTCCTCGGCGCGGAGAAACGGGGAGATCCACTTCCACTCCGGGAGAATGAGGTGAATCGGATGCTCGGCCGGATGGACGAGTTGGCGGAGAGCGAGCAGGAGTTGGCCATCCCATACAAAGTCGGGGAGACCGTGAAGGTGGGCGATGGCCCATTCAACGGATTCCACGGCACCATTGAAGAAATCAACGAGGAGAAGCGCAAGCTGAAGGTGATGGTGAAGATTTTCGGACGGAAGACCCCAGTGGAACTGGGCTTCCTCCAAGTAGAGAAGGAGAGCTGAACGCTGCTTAGAATCGAAGAGTTACTGAAACCAATCCAAATAAGGAACAGCCAGGACGTCCCGTGCCCTGTCCCAGAATGCTTCCCTGGACACTGCGGCCGACCTGTTCATCATAAACAATAGATCCATGGCTAAAGAAGTCGCCAAGTTGGTCAAACTGCAAGTGAGAGGTGGCGCTGCCAACCCCTCACCGCCGGTTGGTCCTGCACTCGGTGCGGCGGGTGTGAACATCATGGAGTTTTGCAAGCAGTTCAATGGGCGTACCCAGGACAAAGCAGGCAAAGTTCTCCCGGTGGTCATTACGGTGTACAGTGACAAGTCGTTTGAATTTGTCATCAAGACCCCCCCTGCAGCAGTGCAACTCATGGAAGCCGCCAAAATCAAGAAGGGTTCTCCGGAATCCAATCGTGAGAAGGTGGGCAAAGTGACGTGGGACCAAGTCCGCACCATTGCAGAAGACAAAATGCCCGATCTCAATTGCTTCTCCATCGAATCCGCCATGAAGGTGGTCGCTGGAACGGCAAGGAGTATGGGGCTCAACGTGACCGGCGATTCGCCTTTCTGATCGTCTAATCATCAGACACAATGGCAAAACTGACACGCAAACGCAAGGCCGCGCTCGACAAGTACGACGTGGACACCGCGTACTCGCTTGACGAAGCAGCTGGCATCGTGAAGGAAATCTCCTCCACGACGTTCGACTCTTCTGTCGACCTCGCCGTCAGCCTCGGTGTGGACCCGCGCAAAGCCAACCAGATGGTACGTGGCACGGTCTCCCTTCCTCACGGAAGTGGTAAGAACGTCCGCGTGCTGGTCCTCTGCAATCCCGACAAGGAGGCAGAGGCGAAGGAGGCTGGAGCGGACCACGTCGGTCTCGATGAATATGTCGAGAAGATCAAAGGCGGATGGACCGATGTGGATGTGATCATCACGACCCCCCAAGTGATGGGCAAAGTGGGCGCCCTGGGCCGAGTTCTCGGACCACGTGGCCTCATGCCCAACCCGAAATCGGGTACAGTCACGATGGATGTCGCGAAGGCCGTCCAGGATGTGAAGGCGGGCAAGATCGATTTCAAGGTGGACAAGTACGGTATCATCCATGCTTCCGTAGGGAAGGTGAGTTTCTCCAAGGAGAAGCTTTCGGAGAATGCCAACGAAGTCCTTCAAACCTTGGTTCGTTTGCGTCCGTCTTCTGCGAAGGGCACCTACATCAAGAGCGTGTACATCAGCTCGACGATGTCCCCGGGTGTCCGGATTGAATCGAAGTCGCTCAACAGTTAAACCAGGAATCCATGACACGCGAAGAGAAAAATCAAGCGATCGAGGAGCTCCAGGCCATGCTGCAGGACACCAATGTGGTGTACCTGACGGACGCTTCGTCTCTGAATTCTGCCGACACGACGAAGTTGCGCGGAGAATGCTACAAGGCTGACATCAAACTGCAGGTGGTGAAGAACACACTGCTTCGCATCGCGATGGAACGCACCGAGGGCCGTGAATACGGCGAACTCATGGACGTTCTCAAAGGCCAGACTGCCCTCATGACGGGCTCGGTAGGCAATGCGCCGGCCAAGCTCATCAAGGAGTTCCGCAAGAACAGTGAGCGTCCGATTCTGAAGGGCGCCTACGTCGAAGAAGCGGTGTACATCGGTGACGACCAGCTGAAGGCGCTCACGGAGATCAAGAGCAAGGACGAACTCCTCGGAGAACTCGTCGGCCTCCTCCAGAGCCCGATGCGAAACGTCCTCGGCGCACTGCAATCCGGTGGAAACACCATTTCCGGACTGGTCAAAGCACTTTCCGAAAGGGAGGCGTGATTTTGACACCAACAACAACCCAAACTAGTAACCCACAATTCAATATATCATGGCTGATTTGAAAACCATGGCAGAGTCGCTGGTCAACCTCACCGTCAAAGAGGTCAGCGAACTCGCAGATATCCTCAAAGATGAGTACGGCATCGAGCCCGCAGCTGCTGCTGCTGTTGTCGCTGGCCCCGCCGCTGGCGGCGGCGAAGGCGGCGGTGGCGAAGAGAAGACGGAGTTTGACGTCATTCTCAAGGCTGCCGGTGGCTCCAAGCTCGCGGTCGTGAAGCTCGTGAAAGAGCTGACCGGTCAGGGCCTGAAGGAGGCCAAGGGCATCGTTGACGGCGCACCCGCCACCCTCAAGGAGGGCGTCGCCAAGGACGAGGCCGAAGCCCTCAAGACCCAACTCGAGGAAGCTGGAGCCGAGGTTGAGATCAAGTAAGATCACAACCCGCTGAATTTCAGAAGGTCAGGCTGGGCGCAGGTCCCGGTCTGACCTTCCTGTACCCCATATCGAGGGTACATTCCCAAAACCCACCTGCACCGTCTGCGATTTGTACACCTCCCAACAGCCGCACCCATGTTGACGCCCCAACTGCAGCAGCGACACTCTTTCGCCAGCACCACACCGGACCTTGCCTATCCGGACTTCCTCGACATCCAACTCCGGTCCTTCCGCGAGTTCTTCCAGCTTGAGACCAAGCCAGAAGACCGTGAGAGTGAGGGTCTGTTCAAGGTGTTCAACGAGAACTTCCCCATCACGGACACCCGCAACCAGTTCGTGCTCGAGTTCCTCGATTACTTCATCGATCCCCCACGCTACAGCATTGAAGAGTGCATTGAGCGCGGTCTCACGCACAGTGTGCCCCTCAAGGCCAAGCTGAAGCTGTACTGCACGGATCCGGAGCACGAGGACTTCGAGACCATCGTCCAGGACGTGTACCTCGGCACCATTCCGTACATGACCCCCCGCGGCTCTTTCGTGGTCAACGGTGCGGAACGCATCATCGTCAACCAGCTGCACCGTTCACCGGGCGTGTTCTTCGGCCAAAGCCGCCACGCCAATGGCACCAAGCTTTACAGCGCACGGATCATTCCGTTCAAGGGCAGCTGGATTGAATTCGCCACGGACATCAACAGCGTGATGTACGCGTACATCGACCGGAAGAAGAAGCTTCCTGTGACCACGTTGTTGCGTTCCATCGGTTACGAAAGCGACCGGGACATTCTGGGCATCTTCGACCTCGCTGAAGAAGTCAAGGTCTCCAAGGCCGGTGTGAAGCGCGTGTTGGGACGCCGCCTTGCTGCCCGTGTTTTGAAGACGTGGATTGAGGACTTTGTGGATGAGGACACCGGTGAGGTGGTGAGCATCGAGCGCAACGAGCTCGTACTCGACCGTGACACCGTTCTCGAAAAGGAGCACATCGAACTCATCGTCGAATCCGGGTCCAAAACCATCATCCTCCACAAAGAGGACATCAATCAGGCCGATTACGCCATCATCCACAACACCCTCCAGAAGGATCCGTCCAACTCGGAGAAGGAAGCTGTGGAGTACATCTACCGCCAGCTGCGGAACGCCGAGCCGCCGGACATGGACACGGCTCGAGGTGTGATTGACAAGCTGTTCTTCTCCGAGCAGCGCTACGACCTCGGTGAGGTGGGCCGTTTCCGCATCAACCGGAAGCTGGGCATTGACATGTCCGAGGAGTCCCGCACCCTGACCAAGGACGACATCATCCTCATCATCAAGTTCCTCATCGACCTCGTGAACTCGAAGTCCGATGTGGACGACATCGACCACCTCTCCAACCGCCGCATCCGTACGGTGGGCGAGCAGCTGCACAACCAGTTTGGCGTGGGCCTCGCTCGGATGGCCCGCACCATCCGCGAGCGCATGAATGTGCGCGACAATGAGGTGTTCACCCCGACCGACCTGATCAACGCCAAGACGCTCAGCTCCGTGATCAATTCGTTCTTCGGAACGAACCAGCTGAGCCAGTTCATGGACCAGACCAACCCGCTGAGCGAAGTGACGCACAAGCGCCGCATCTCTGCACTCGGTCCCGGCGGTCTGTCCCGTGAGCGCGCAGGCTTTGAGGTCCGTGACGTGCACTACACGCACTATGGCCGCCTCTGCACCATTGAGACGCCGGAAGGACCGAACATCGGTCTGATCAGCTCCCTCTGCGTGTACGCCAAGGTCAACCGCCTCGGCTTCATCGAGACCCCGTACCGCGAGGTGGATGAAGGCGTGGCCAAGATCGGCAGCGAGGGCATCAAGTACCTGAGCGCCGAGGAAGAGGACAGCGCCATCATCGCCCAGGCGACGGTGGGTCTGAACGACGACGGTTCCTTCAAGAACGACATCATCAAGGCACGCCTGCAAGGCGACTTCCCGTTGGTGGCGCCGAAGGAGATCAAGTACGTCGACGTTGCTCCGAACCAGATTGCCTCCATCGCGGCCTCCCTCATTCCGTTCCTCGAGAACGACGACGCCAACCGTGCGTTGATGGGATCCAACATGATGCGTCAGGCGGTTCCGCTGATGCGCCCGAACAGCCCGATCGTGGGAACCGGCCTCGAAGGTCAGGTGGCCCGCGACAGCCGCGTTCTGGTGACCGCCGAAGGCGACGGTGTGGTGGAATACGTGGACGGCAATGAAATCCACATCCGTTACCAGATGGACGAGAACGACCGTCTCGTCTCCTTCGAGGAGGATGTGAAGGTTTACGACATCACCAAGTTTGCGAAGACCAACCAAGGCACCTGCATCAACCTCAAGCCCATTGTCAGCAAGGGCATGCGGGTGGAAAAAGGTGACATCCTGGTGGAGGGGTATTCCACGCAATCCGGAGAGCTTGCGCTTGGCCAGAACATGAAGGTTGCCTTCATGCCGTGGAAGGGATACAACTTCGAGGACGCCATCGTGATTTCCGATCGCGTGGTCCGCGAGGACGTGTTCACTTCGCTGCACGTGACCGAATACAGCCTCGAGGTGCGCGACACCAAGCGGGGTCAGGAGGAGCTCACAGCGGACATTCCGAATGTCAGCGAGGAGGCCACCAAGGACCTCGACGAGCATGGCCTGATTCGCATCGGTGCCCACGTGGGTGCTGGGGACATCCTCATCGGCAAGATCACGCCGAAAGGGGAGAGCGATCCGAGCCCGGAGGAGAAGCTCCTGCGCGCCATCTTCGGTGACAAGGCTGGAGACGTCAAGGATGCGTCCTTGAAGCTCGGCCCAAGCGCCAACGGCGTCGTCATCGATAAGATGCTGTTCTCCCGCATGGTCAAGGACCGCAAGGCCAAAGCTGCCGACAAGGCGGTCATCGAGTCCATTGACGGAGAATTTGACAAGGAAGCCGCAGTACTGCGCAAGACCTTGGTTGAGAAGCTCATGAAGATCGTCGGCGGCAAGACCTCCCAGGGTGTCATGAACTACTACCAGGAGGTGCAGATCAAGAAGGGTGTGAAGTTCACGCAACGCGCCCTCCAGACCCTCGATTTCAGCATCGTCAACACCGACGGTTGGACCCGCGACGAAGGCAACAACGCCCTCGTCAAGCGTGTGGTCCACAACTACAACCTGAAGTACAACGACCTTCTCGGTTCGTTCAAGCGCAAGAAGTTTCAGGTGACGGTGGGTGACGAACTCCCCGCTGGCATCGTGAAGTTGGCCAAGGTCTTTGTCGCCAACAAGCGGAAGCTGAAGGTGGGTGACAAGATGGCTGGCCGTCACGGCAACAAGGGCATCGTAGCCCGGATCGTGCGCCAGGAAGACATGCCGTTCCTCGAGGATGGAACGCCGGTCGACATCGTGCTCAACCCGCTGGGCGTGCCTTCCCGAATGAACCTCGGTCAGATCTACGAGACGGTCCTCGGTTGGGCCGGTGAGAAGATGGGCATGAAGTTCGCCACGCCGATTTTCGATGGTGCGAGCCTCGACGAGATCAGCGGATTCACCGAAAAGGCCGGTGTGCCGAGCTTCGGTGTGACCCACCTCTACGACGGAGAGACGGGAGAACGCTTTGACCAGCCTGCCACGGTCGGTGTGATCTACATGATCAAGCTGAGCCACATGGTGGACGACAAGATGCACGCCCGTTCCATCGGTCCGTACAGCCTCATTACCCAGCAGCCGCTGGGCGGTAAGGCGCAGTTCGGTGGACAGCGTTTTGGAGAGATGGAGGTGTGGGCCCTCGAGGCCTTCGGTGCCTCCCACATCTTGCAAGAGATCCTCACGGTCAAGTCCGACGACGTGGTCGGCCGGGCCAAGACTTACGAGGCCATTGTCAAGGGCGACCCGATGCCAACCCCAGGCATCCCGGAGTCCTTCAACGTTCTCATGCACGAATTGCGCGGATTGGGATTGACCGTGGCCCTTGAGGCCTGAGTTGCTCCTGCTTTGAACCCATTGATCACCAAGAGATGACCAACAACAAGACCCCGAAGCTCTCCAGCGACTTCAACAAGATCCGCATCAGCATGGCATCGCCCGAGGAAATGCTCGAGCAGAGCCACGGCGAGGTGCTGAAGCCGGAGACCATCAACTACCGGACATACAAGCCGGAGCGCGATGGCCTCTTCTGTGAGCGCATTTTCGGTCCCGTCAAGGACTACGAGTGCCACTGCGGCAAGTACAAGCGCATCCGCTACAAGGGCATTGTGTGTGACCGGTGCGGTGTGGAAGTGACCGAGAAGAAGGTCCGCCGCGAGCGCATGGGCCACATCCAGCTCGTGATTCCGGTGGCGCACATCTGGTACTTCCGGAGCCTGCCCAACAAGATTGGCTACCTGCTTGGCCTGCCGACCAAGAAGCTCGATCAGATCATCTACTACGAACGGTATGTGGTGATCCAGCCGGGTGTGGCGACGAAGACCGACGGTGAGGCACTGGATGTGAACGAGTTCCTCACGGAAGAGGAGTACCTCGACATCCTCGACACCCTGCCCAAGGACAACCAGTACCTGGACGAAAAGGACCCCAACAAGTTCATCGCCAAGATGGGTGCGGAGGCCCTGTTTGACATGCTGGGCAACCTCGATCTCAAGCAGCTCAGCTTCGATTTGCGCCACGCGGCCAACACCGAGACGAGCCAGCAGCGTAAGAACGAGGCGTTGAAGCGCCTGCAAGTGGTGGAAGCCCTGCGTGACGCCAATGACCGCGTGGAGAACAAGCCGGAGTGGATGATCGTCAAGGTCGTTCCGGTGATTCCGCCGGAGCTGCGTCCGCTCGTTCCGCTCGACGGTGGCCGTTTCGCGACGTCCGACCTCAACGACCTGTACCGCCGCGTCATCATCCGGAACAACCGTTTGAAGCGCCTGATCGAAATCAAGGCCCCCGACGTGATTCTCCGGAACGAGAAGCGGATGCTGCAGGAGGCGGTCGACAGCCTGTTCGACAACAGCCGGAAGTCCTCTGCCGTGAAGACGGAGAGCAACCGTCCGCTGAAGTCGCTGTCGGACAGCCTCAAAGGAAAGCAAGGCCGTTTCCGTCAGAACCTGCTCGGTAAGCGTGTGGACTACTCCGCGCGTTCCGTCATCGTCGTCGGACCGGAGCTGAAGCTGCACGAGTGCGGCATGCCGAAGAACATGGCTGCCGAGCTCTACAAGCCATTCATCATCCGCAAGATGATTGAGCGGGGTGTGGTCAAGACGGTGAAGTCCGCCAAGAAGATTGTGGACGCCAAGGAGCCTGTTGTGTGGGACATCCTCGAGAACGTGATGAAGTCGCACCCGGTGCTGCTCAACCGTGCTCCGACCCTGCACCGCCTCGGCATTCAGGCGTTCCAGCCGAAGATGATTGAGGGCAAGGCATTGCAATTGCACCCGTTGGCCTGTACCGCGTTCAACGCGGACTTCGACGGTGACCAGATGGCTGTGCACCTGCCGCTCGGCCCGGCCGCCATTCTGGAGGCCCAGCTGCTCATGCTGGCCAGCCACAACATCCTCAACCCCGCCAACGGTGCTCCGATCACGGTTCCGTCCCAGGACATGGTCCTCGGTTTGTACTACATCACCAAGGAGCGCAAGTCCACCAAGAAGGAGCCGGTGAAGGGAGAGGGCATGACGTTCTACTCCCCGGAGGAGGTCATCATCGCCTTCAACGAGGGCCGTGCTGCCCTTCACGCCGGCATCAAGGTGCGCTGGGAAGACCATGAGGGCAACGCCCAACTCGTCGAAACCACGGTGGGCCGTGTGCTCTTCAATGAGGTGGTGCCGAACGAGGCAGGCTATGTCAACGAGCTCCTCACCAAGAAGAGCCTGCGGACCATCATTTCCAACGTGTTGCTCGCCGTGGGCGTACCGCGCACGGTCCAGTTCCTAGACGACATCAAGAAGCTCGGCTTCACAATGGCGTACAAGGGTGGCCTGAGCTTCAACCTGAATGACATCATCATTCCGGAGGAGAAGGTCAAGCTGGTCGACAACGCCAACGAGCGCGTGGGCGAGGTGATGGACAACTACAACATGGGCCTCATCACCAACAACGAGCGGTACAACCAGATCATCGACATCTGGACGAACACCAACTCGCGGTTGACCAACATCCTGATGGAACGTTTGGAGACCGACAAGCAGGGCTTCAACTCCATCTACATGATGATGCACTCCGGAGCCCGTGGTTCCAAGGAGCAGATTCGCCAGCTGAGCGGCATGCGGGGCCTGATGGCCAAGCCGCAGAAGTCCAGTGCAGCCGGTGGTCAGGACATCATTGAGAACCCGATTCTGTCGAACTTCAAGGAAGGCCTGTCCATCCTCGAGTACTTTATCTCCACGCACGGTGCCCGTAAAGGTTTGGCCGACACGGCGTTGAAGACGGCTGACGCGGGTTACCTGACCCGTCGTCTGGTAGACGTGGCGCAAGACGTTATCATCAACGAGTTCGACTGTGGCACCATCCGCGGCTTGAATGCCACGGCCCTTCGCAAGAACGAGGAGATCGTCGAGTCCCTCGCCGACCGCATCATCGGTCGCACAAGCGTCCTCGATGTCCAGCATCCCAAGACGGGCGACTTGATCGTGGCGTCGGGTGAGGAGTTCACGGAGGCCATCGCAGCCCAGATTGAGGAAGCCGGTATCGACGAAGTCGAAATGCGCTCCGTGCTGACTTGCGAGAGCCGCAAGGGTGTGTGCGCGAAGTGCTACGGCCGCGCGCTGAGTACCAACCGACTCGTCCAGGAAGGCGAGGCTGTCGGTGTGATCGCAGCCCAGTCCATCGGTGAGCCCGGAACGCAGTTGACGCTCCGTACGTTCCACGTGGGTGGTACTGCTTCGAAGATTTCCGATGAGAACGAGATCACGGCCCGCCAAGACGGTGTGGTCGAGCTCGAGGACCTGCGCACTGTGCAACGCACCACGCCGGAGGGCGAGGTCGAGACGGTGGTCGTGTCCCGCTCCACGGAGTTCAAGGTGATCGACAAGGAAATCGGCATCACGCTGAGCTCCACGAACCTGCCTTACGGTGGTGTGCTCCACGTCAAGAATGGCAAGAAGATCAAGAAGGGAGACCTGATTTGTACCTGGGACCCCTACAACAACGCCATCATCTCCGAAGAGGAGGGAACGGTCGTCTTCGACATGGTCGAGGAGGGCGTGACCTTCAGAGAGGAGCTTGACGAACAGACCGGCTTCCGCGAGATCGTCATCACCGAGACGAAGGACAAGAAGAAGAACCCTGCGATTCACATCGTGGGTCCGAAGAAGGAAGTCCTCAAAGTCTACTCCTTGCCAGTGGGTGCGCACGTCAGCGTCCAGGAGGGAGACAAGATTGAGACGGGCCGCATCCTCGCCAAGATTCCGCGTGTCGCCGGTAAGTCGGGTGACATCACGGGTGGTCTGCCGCGTGTGACGGAGCTCTTCGAAGCCCGGAACCCATCCAATCCGGCCGTGGTGTCGGAGGTGGACGGCATCGCTTCCTATGGCAAAATCAAGCGGGGCAACCGCGAAATCATCGTGGAGAGCCGCACTGGTGAAAAGCGCAAGTACCTCGTGCCACTGGCCAAGCACATCCTCGTTCAGGAGAACGACTTCGTGAAGGCCGGCATGCCGATGTCCGACGGCGCCACGACCCCTGCCGACATTCTGTCCATCAAGGGCCCGACCGCAGTTCAGGAGTACCTCGTGAACGAAATCCAGGAGGTCTACCGCCTCCAAGGTGTGAAGATCAACGACAAGCACTTCGAGGTCATCGTCCGCCAGATGATGAAGAAGGTGGTCGTCGAGGATCCGGGTGATACGCGCTTCCTCGAGAAGCAGTTCGTCGAAAAAGCCGACTTCATGGACGAGAACGACCGCATGTTCGGTATGGTCGTCGTGACCGAGGCTGGTGACAGCACGGAGCTCAAGGAAGGCCAGATGGTCACTGCCCGCCAGCTCCGCGACGAGAACAGCGCCATCCGCCGCAACGACGGCAAGTTGGTGGAAGCCCGCGAGGCGCTTCCTGCCACGGCCCGTCCGCTGCTGCAGGGCATCACCCGCGCGTCCCTCCAGACCAAGTCCTTCATCTCCGCAGCCTCCTTCCAGGAGACCACGAAGGTGTTGAACGAGGCTGCTGTGAGCGCCAAGGAGGATTATCTCGGTGGCCTCAAGGAGAACGTGATCGTGGGTCACTTGATCCCGGCCGGTACGGGTGTCCGGAAGTGGCACAACATGGTGGTCGGCTCGCAAGACGAGTTCGACAAGCTGACCGAGGCCGGAGAGGCTTCAGAGGCGGAAGTGGTCGATTGATCCCTTATCCACGAACCAAGAAAAAGGCGGCCCTGAGGCCGCCTTTTTTCTTGGGGTGAATTCGGTTCGGTGGCGCGTCAATTCAGGAGCGCCGCGTCGCTCAGTCCGGGGTCCACCTGAGCCGGTCCGTGATAGCCAAACAAGCGGTTTCGCTTGATGATGTGGTCGACGGGGTGGGGGACCATGTCCTCCCATCCGCTTTCTCCATCCCGGATCATCCGGAGGACCTGCACGCTGAAGATGTCCAGCAGCGACAAATCGTCGAGTTGGATGTCGGTGATGCGCTTGTTGAAGAGCAGGTAGTCGTACAGAGGCTTGATGCGCGGATGGATGGGCGCATTGTCCGTGCGGATGAGCACATCGTTCTCGTTGTCGTGCCACGGGTAGGCATAGACCTTGAGATCCCGGCTGAACATCACGCCAAAGGCCTGGAGGATGCCGCCGTTGAGGTCGCGGTAGTAGCGCTCATTGAAGAGGTCCATCAGGGCATTGCCGCCCATGATGACCCCCATCCGCTTCTTGGTGTAGCGGGAGAAGTACTCGATCAGCTTGTAGTACTCCTGATAGTTCGAGATGAGCACCGTCTGCCCGAGGGAGCAGAGAATGTCGGCCCGATCGAGGAAGTCCTTTTCGTCGATGTCGCCCTCGGCTTTGAGGTTGTTGAGGGTGATCTCGAAAAGCAGTTGAATCTTGTCCTGCTCGACGCGCTTCTCCTCTTTGAATTGGGTGAGGCCGCGCTGCATCATGTCGAGGTTGACGCGGGTCACCGGGCGGAAGCTGCCTCGGATGGCCAAGATGTTCTTCTTGTAGAGGACATCTGCGGCTTGGAGGTTCCGGCCGTCGGGGGAGAAGATGACCGCATCGGTCATGCCGTGCTTCACGAGTTGCAGGGAGAGCAGACGATTGTCCACTCCTGCGAAATCAGGCCCGTCCATCTGGATGGTGTCGATTTCGATGCGGTCGCGGTCCAGCTCGTCGTACAGGCTCTGCAGGAGGTCGTTGGGCTGCTTGTAGAGGAAATGGCAGCCGTAAATCAGGTTCACTCCGAGAACTCCGATGGTGGCGTGTTGCAGCAGGGCGTCCGACTCGTGGAAGCGGGCATGCAGTACCACCGTGTTGGGCGCCTTGTTTGGGCCGGTCTGGAACCGCATGCCGAACCAACCGTGCCCCTCGATCGTCTTGTGGTAATTGATTGTGGCGACGGTGTTCGCAAAGGCGAAATACTTCTTGGTGGGGTGCTTCTCCCGCGGAAGCCGCTCCTCGCAGAGGCGGTATTCGTGGTCGAGCATCTTCTGGACCCGCGCCTCACAGACGTAGCGGCCGGACTCCTCGACGCCATAGATGGCGTCACTGAAGTCCTTGTCGTACGCGCTGATGGTCTTGGCGATGGTGCCGCTGGCACCGCCTGCACGGAAGAAGTGGCGGACCACTTCCTGTCCAGCTCCGATCTCGGCAAACGTACCGTAGAGATCGTGGTTCATGTTGATCCGCAAGGCCTTTTGCTTGGCCGACAGGACGACACGGTTGGGTTCCACGGTTTAGGGGGAGTAAGGAGTTGCTGCAAAGGTATCGACTGAAATCCGGACCCCGGACCGCCCCGGGTTTAACTTTGCTTTTATGGGCGTACACCTCACCCTTCTCGGTACCGGAACATCCCAAGGGGTCCCGGTCATTGCCTGCGACTGCAAGGTGTGCACCTCTCATGATCCGCGGGACAAACGGCTCCGGTCTAGCGCCATGTTCGAAGTGGACGGCGTCCATGCCCCGAAAGGCGACCGGACCTTCGTCGTCGACACCGGCCCCGACTTTCGGCAGCAGATGCTGCGGGCCCGCGTTCAACAGCTTGATGCCGTGTTGTTTACCCACGAGCACAAGGATCACGTGGCCGGTCTCGACGACGTTCGTGCCTTCAACTTCCGCCAGAAGCGGGACATGGACCTGTATGCCGCGCCGCGCGTACAAGAGGCCCTGCGTCGGGAATTCCATTACGTGTTCGCGGAGAACCCCTACCCGGGCGTTCCCCGCGTCCGGCTGCACGGCTTAGACAGCCAACCCTTGACGGTGGGTGGTGTCGATATCCTGCCCTTGCCGGTGAAGCATTACAAATTGCCTGTGTTCGGATTCCGGATCGGTCCCATCGCCTACATCACCGACGCGAATGCGTTCGCCCCAGAGACGTGGGAGCGCCTCCAAGGCGTGGAGATCCTGGTGCTCAATGCCCTGCGCAAGGAGAAGCACATCAGCCATTTCAACCTCGAGGAGGCCTTGGAAGTGGCGGACCGCGTCGCACCCAAGGAGACGTACCTGACCCATTTGTCCCACCTGATGGGGCGGCACCGCCACGTGCTGCCTGACCTCCCTTCCGGTGTGTACCTCGGGGAGGACGGTCTTCGCATTTCTGCTGGATGACCCGTCTGTTGCACACCCTGTTCGTCGCCCCATTGGGGCGCCTGCCCCATGCCGTGCTGTACCCGATTGCGGACGTGCTGTCGACCCTGCTGTGGTGGAGTGGATACCGGAAAAAGGTGGTGTTGGCCAACCTTCAGCGGGCCTTTCCCGAGAAGTCCGCCACCGAGCGTCAGGCCATCGCCCGTCAATTCTTCACCCACCTTGCTGAAGTCATTGTCGAGTCGCTGAAGCATTTCAAGGCCAATCGGGACGACCTCGCCAAGCGTTTTCACCACGTCAATCCCGAGGTGCTCGCGCCGTTCGCGGACCGGCCACCGGGCGTGCTCTTGTCCTGCGGGCACTATGGCAATTGGGAGCGCTACGCCGTCACCGCAGGAGATTCGCTTCCCCTTCCGATCATGGGGGTTTACAAGAGGCTGTCCAATGCGTTCTATGACGATTTGATTTGCCGGACCCGAAGCCAGTTCGGCACGGAGCTCGTGGAGATGAAGGCGGTATCGGGTTGGATGGTGACCGAGCGCCACCGTGCCAAGGCTGTGACGCTGGCCGTGGACCAGCGCCCCCTCGATCCCAAGAAGGCGTGGTGGATGGAGTGGATGGGCCAGGAGACGGCCATGCACTTTGGATTGGAAGCCTTTGCCAGGAAATACGATATGCCAGTGGTCTTCTTCGGTTTGCGCAAGGCGGAAGGCAAACCGCGTGGGCATTGGGAGGTGCATTACGAGCTCATCACCGTGTCGCCCAAGGACTGGCCGAAAGGGGCCTTGCTCCAGGCCACGTATGACCGGTTGGAAGCCCAGCTTCGCCGGGATCCCGCTTGCTGGTTGTGGTCGCACACGCGTTGGAAGCACGCCCGTCCTGAGGGGGTGCCATTGAACCACGTCGAGGTCCCCAAAGTGGACGCCACCCGACCTGAAGTCGCCGAAGAATGAACGCTTCCCACACCCCAGAAGCGCCCTTGGCCGAACGGATGCGGCCACGCACGCTCGAGGATTACGTCGGGCAGGCCCACTTGGTGGGGCCGGATGCCACGCTGCGTCGCGCCCTGAAGGCAGGTCAGTTGCCGTCCATGATTTTGTGGGGCCCGCCGGGCGTCGGAAAGACCACCTTGGCCCGGCTCATGGCCGAAGCCACTGGCCGCCCCTTCCACCAGCTCAGCGCCATCCGCAGCGGCGTCAAGGAAGTCCGCGAGGTCATCGACAGCGCGGAGCGACAAGGGATGTTCAGCACCCGGGCGGTGCTGTTCATCGACGAGATTCACCGCTTTTCGAAGGCGCAGCAGGACAGCCTCCTCGGCGCGGTCGAGCGCGGATCGGTCACCCTGATCGGGGCAACCACTGAGAACCCCAGTTTCGAGGTCATCCCCGCCTTGCTCTCTCGCAGCCAGGTTTATGTACTCGAGGCGTTCGGCAAGGAGCAGCTCGAAGAATTGGTCCACCGGGCGCTGGACAAGGACGCGTGGCTGCAGGAGCACCAGGTGGAGATCGCCGAATGGGACGCCCTTCTGCGCGCCAGCGGAGGAGACGGCCGGCGCCTCCTCAATGTCCTCGAACTCGTGGTGGCGGGTGCTGCTGCAGAGCAGGAGGAGGGCAGCGATGGCATCCGCATCGATGACGCGCTGGTGTCCCGGTTCATCCAGGCCAACCTGTCCCGGTACGACAAGACCGGCGACACCCACTACGACATCGCCTCGGCTCTGATCAAATCCATCCGCAGCAGCGACCCCGATGGAGCTGTCTACTGGCTGGCGCGGATGATCGAAGGCGGGGAGGATCCCAAATTCATCGCCCGGCGCCTGCTCATCTCGGCCAGCGAGGACATCGGCCATGCCAATCCGACGGCGCTCGTCCTGGCCAACGCTGCCTTCGACGCCGTCGAACGCCTCGGCGTCCCGGAGTGCCGCATCCCGCTCTCCCAGTGCGCGACCTATCTCGCGTCGAGCCCCAAGTCCAACAGCGCCTATGCCGCCATTGGCATGGCCCAGAAGGCGGTGCGGGATCACGGCGACCTGCCGGTGCCCCTGCATTTGCGCAACGCGCCAACGAAACTGATGAAGGACCTCGGTCACGGGAGTGGGTACCGCTACGACCACGACCACGGCGGGTTCAGCGGGCAGGAATGCCTGCCCGAAGGGCTGTCCGGACAGCGTTTCTTCCGTCCCGGCAACACGCCGCGGGAGCGGAGCATCGCCGACTTCTTGCGTAGCCTGTGGGGCGACCGCAAAGGGTAATCCCACGAAAATTCGCTTCCGAGCGCAACCTTCTTATACCGCCTGCGTATCTTCGCCGCCCCGTCTCCGAAAGCGGTGACACAAGCCGATATAGCTCAGCTGGTAGAGCAACGCATTCGTAATGCGTAGGTCAGCGGTTCGAGTCCGCTTATCGGCTCCTGAAAGCCCCTCCCACGAGGGGCTTTTTATTTCCCCGCCGAGAACATAGCGGAGAAAGACGGCGATCACCCCCAAAGCCAGGAGACCCAAGAGCAGGGAGGCCATGAACAGTGCGGTGGCCAATGCCAATCCGGAATGTTCCTGGTTCGGGCCGGAAGCCACGATGCCCACATAGGCCGGGATCCATACGGTGAAAAGCAGCACGTGTAGACCCGGAATCAGGCCGAGGAGAAAAGTCCCGGAGGCCACCCAGGTGGACCAGTGGAGTGGTCGCTTGACAGCGGGGACGGGAAGAGGCTCCCCTTGGCGAAGGAGGGTGTCCGCCGAATGGAAGCTGAGGCCCTGTGTTAGCGCTGGTGGGAGTGTGGTCAGCTTGCCGATTTCGGCACCGCGTTTGGCCTCCGACTTCGAAGTGGTTGGAATTGCGCTTGAAAAGGAAGAGGATGCCGGAATCGAGGCTGGATTCACTGGCCGCAGTGTCGGTTCCGATGCATCGGAAATGTCGGGTTTATCGCCGTCGAATGCGGTGGATTGTGGGGGCGACTGACTGTGGCGGTCACTTGACTTATGGACGTAGTAGCCGCGACTGTAGCGCTTCTTTTGGAAGGTGGTGCGGGAAAAGTCGTTGCCCACGGAGCAGGAGGCCAAGAGCCCGATGGTGAGAAGCAAGCAGAGAGCGCGCATCACGGTTAAGTTAGGTCCGCGATCCAGGAGAATGTATCAATAGTGACGGCGCTTTCGTTTGCGCTTGAAGAGGTTGCCCACTCTGTTGGCTGCCCGGCGCGTCCACGGGATGGGCTTTCCGGATCGGAACAGGCCCTTGTACCAGCTGTCTGGTCCACCACCGCGGCGCATTCTTTTGGCCGCCCGGCGCTGGGCACGCCAGCGTTTGCGCGTCGAGCGATCCTGTGATTTCCAATGCGCCTTGCGGCCTTCCTTAAAAAGTGCCTCGTTCTTCTTTTCCCGCTCCCGCTTCATCTTGAGTTGGGCCTTGCGCTGCCGGGCGGGGTTCTGGCTGCGTTCGCGTTGGCCGCATGCCTCAGTGGGCCCGGCCAGGCCGAAAGCCCAACATGTGAACAGAAGGAAGAACCAACGGGTCATGGGGTGAAGAACGTCAATCGACGGCAAACCGTGCCCAAGCCGTCGGCATGCGGCTGGGGTCTTCCTCCAGCACGCCAAACAGCGCGAGGATGTAGGTGCCGGTGGACAAAGGCGCTGTGTCCAGGGTCAATGTGGTGGTCGCCTCTTTGCCGCGGGACACCTCGCCGTCTGCAATGAGGCGGCCCAGGGCGTCGCGGATCTCCCACTGCAGGGGGCTGCCCGGAGCCGCAAGGAGGTTGGCCTCCCGAAACACCACGCGAAGCCGGTCCGCGCCAGCCGCCACGGGGTTGGGATAGATCAGAAGCGGAACGCCTGCATTGTCTCCGGCGGGCGCCGTCCCTCCGAGGGCAAGGTGGGCGGCCCAGAGGTCTGGAATGCCGAATCCGAGCACCGTGTCGGGTGCGGCGGCCTGCGAAGCCGATTCAACCAAGATCCGGCGGATGGCCCACGCGGGCTGGTCCGGGTGCGCGCTCCACAAGCTGGTGGCAGCTCCGCACAGGATGGGGGAGGAAAAGGAGGTGCCGTTGCCGGGGCGAATGGTGCCGTCAGGATGGATGTACACCGCGTCCCGGCCCGTGGCGCTGAGGTCGGGTTTGATTCGTCCATCGGCGGAGGGGCCATATCCGCTGAAGGAGGCGTGTTGCCCGAAGGCATTCACAGCTCCGACGGCGATGACGCTGTCGCCATCCGCGGGTGCGGTGATCTTTTGCCAGGGGCTGTTGCCGCTGTTGCCAGCCGAGCTGAAGACGAGCATGCCCCGGGTGGCCGCGATGTCGGAGGCGCGGGTGATGGGAAACGTGTTGCCGTCCAATTCGGCCGTGCTGTGGTTGGCATCGATGTCGTCAAACAAGGAGTAGCCCAGCGAGGTGTTGAGCACGTCACAGCCCATGCTGTCGGCGCGTTCAGCCGCCGCAACCCAGTGGTATTCCTCCACGAGGTTTTCCCAATCGACATCCTCGGTGCGAAACAGGACATAGCTGGCTTCTGGGGCGGACCCGAGGTAGGTCAGGCTGTCGGTACGCTCGCCGGCCATGGTCGAGAGCACCATGGCGCCGTGGCTGTGTTCCTGGTAAATCCACTCGGAAGCGGCCCCTCCATTGGGGAAGTTGCCTCCGATTCGGATGCGCCCTTCGCTTCGGGCGCGGGAGAAGGCGGGATTGGTGTCCACCCGGTCGAACCCACTGTCGAGCACACCCACCATCATGCCCTGTCCGCGGTGGCCCAGCCCGTGCAGCAGGTCCAGCCGGAGTTGGTTGGTTTGGAGCCAGGCATCGCCGTATTCGGTGTCGCCGCTTTGGGCGACCGCGTTGCGCACTGAGGTCAGGGCAGGCACGGGCGAAGGCCGCGTGTGGAATCGGGTTTTCCGGAGTTCAATCACGGTCTCCAATCCGGCCACTTGGTCCAGAAGCGCGGCGGTTTCGGCCGAGTCGACCACGGTGGTGTCGACTTGGATGACCATGCCGTTGAGCCAACGGCTTTGGTGCAGCTTCCGAAAGGCCTGTTGGCCTTCAACCTCTCCAATGGCCATGACTTCGGCGATGTAGGCGGGCGAGACGGGCAGGTCCAGGGAATCGAGGACGATGCTGTGCCGTTCGCGGCGCGCCAAAGCCCGAGGGGACAGCAACAAGCTGCCCGCATTCGGGGCGGACAAGTCCACACCACAACCCACCTTGTCCGCAAACCCCACCCAGTGGTGCAGGGGCGCCACCTGGGCTGTCAGCCCAGCGTCCATCCCCATGAAGAGGAGCAGGATGGCGGCGACGGCGGTCCTCATTCGTCGGTGGATTCGAGCCGTCCGAGTGACCAGCGTTCAGTGCGGATGGTGTTGCCCTGCTCGTCGAAGTAGCGCCAGGTGCCGTCTTTGACGCCAGCGGTGTATTCGCCCACTTCTTTCATGGGTTGGTTGCGAAGCTCGCGCCGCATCGGGGCGTCTGGCTTGGCTCCCGGTCGCCGACCCGGTCCGACCATGCCCGGTGGGATTCCCGATCCGCCACCTGCTTCGGCGGGCACCATGGTCCATTCACCCGCATCGTGCCAGGAAGTGAACGGGCCATCGAGGCGGCCATGGGCATACCGCCCCACCCATTCCGGGCGGCCGCTGGGGTAGTCGGAAGAGAACTCGCCGTTTTGCGGGCTTTCGGTCACCACGCGTCCGCCTTCGTAAGTGATCAAGGAGCGGACCTTGCCGTCGGGGTTGTAGGTGGTCCATTCGCCCACCGGAAGGTCCAAGGCAAACTGGCCTTCGCTGAGCATGGCACCCCCGTCCTGCATCACTTGAGCGGGACCGTTGCGCTGGCCATTCCGCCAATGCTCCACGCCGCGGGGTCGGCCCTCCCGGTCGAAGGCCTTCCACACGCCATTCTTCAGGCCCATGGCATACGTGCCCTCTTCCAGCAGCGTGCCGTTCGGGTGGAATGTGGTCGTCGGGCCATCGAGGGTGTCGCGGGTGTAGTGTTCGACGACCCGCACGCGGTCCCGACGGTCCAACGCGGTCCACTCGCCGTCCTTCCATTGGGTCCACTCTCCATCGACTTGCACGGTCAGATAATGTCCACGGTGGCTTTCCGTGCCGTCTTCGCGATAGAGAACGGCCTTGGCGATGTCCGAGTCCGCTTGGTGCCGGACCTCGCTCAGCACTTTGCCCGTTTCTCGGAAGAAGGTGAAGTGGCCGACGGGGCGGCTGTTTTCGAAGCTGCCGCTGTAATAAAGCTTGCCGTTGGGGTAAACCCGAATCCAGCGCCCTTGCTTGAGGCCCTTGGCGTCCACAACATTGAAGTCCGCACCGGGTCGGCCATCCGGCCATTGCGAGGTGTCCGGTTCCGGTTGGGCCAGGACCGTCGTGGCAGTCGCGGTGGCCAGGAGAAGGGGGAGGAAAATGAGCAGGTTCATCCAAAGTTCAAGTTGCAACGAAGCGCATCGGTTTGGCCGTATTCCGTCCCTTACTTTTGCAAACCGATTCACCCAACACCTCCAACATGATCCAACGTACCAAGGTCACCGTCGTCGGAGCCGGAAATGTGGGCGCCACCTGCGCCGATGTGCTCGCTACCCGTGAAGTTTGCAACGAAGTCGTGCTCCTCGACATCAAGGACGGGTTCGCCGAAGGCAAGGCCCTCGACATCTGGGAGACCAGCCCGGTCAACAGCTACGACACCCGCACCGTCGGCAGCACCAACGATTACAGCAAGACCGCAGGCAGCGACGTGGTCGTGATCACCAGCGGCCTGCCGCGAAAGCCTGGAATGAGCCGCGACGATTTGATCGCGACCAATGCCGGCATCGTGAAGAGCGTGACCGAGCAAATCCTCCCGCACAGCCCGGAGGCCATCATCGTGATCGTGTCCAACCCGCTGGACGTCATGACGTACCAAGCCTGGAAAACTGCCGGTCTGCCCGACCACCGCGTCGTCGGCATGGCGGGGGTGCTCGACACCGCCCGTTACCGCGCCTTCCTCGCCGAGGCCCTCAACGTGAGCCCGAAAGACATTCAAGCCGTGTTGATGGGCGGGCACGGTGACACGATGGTGCCGCTCCCGCGTTACACCACGGTCAGCGGCATTCCCGTCACTGAGATGATCGACGCCGACGCTTTGGAAGCCATCGTGCAGCGCACCAAGAAGGGCGGTGGCGAGATCGTCCAGCTCCTCGGCACGTCCGCCTGGTACGCACCGGGTGCCGCCGCCGCGCAGATGGTCGAGGCCATCGTGAAGGACCAGAAGCGCATCTTCCCTTGCTGCGCCCGCCTCACCGGCCAATACGGCCTGAGCGACCTTTACCTCGGTGTTCCGGTCAAGCTCGGTGCCAAGGGGGTCGAGGACATCATCGAGCTCGAGCTCAACGACGACGAGATGGCCCTGCTCCACGAGAGTGCCAAGGCGGTCAAGGAAGTCGCCGACGTGCTCGACGGCATGGGCGTTTGAACCTGACGAAAGCCGATCAGCGGTCGGCCTTCACCACCATGCGGCGGGCGCTTCCCAACAGGGGGGCGCCCGTCGTGGTTTGGGTCACGGGGCGGAGCAGGTAGGTGCCCGTGGCCGCACCGTGCGGCATTCGGAACCGGCCTTGCGATCCATCGAGTCGGGCGATGTGGCGTCCGGTCAGGTCCATCAGCCAGAGGGCGTCGGCCGGTGCAGAAAACCAGCCGCCGGCGGACACCGGATTGGGGGCGGGATTCCAGTTCGACAGCAGGTCCGGACGGATTTCGTCCAAGCGGTCCACGATGGGGGAGCAGCCGCGGACGGCATCTTCCGCCCCGGCATGCCACAAAGTAACCCCGCCATCCCGGATGCCGAGCGCGAGGTCCTGTGCGCCATCTCCATCCAGGTCTTCCAAGGCTGGGGCGGCGAATTCGCCTTCCTCCCAGCCGTTCCATTGGTCGGTGACTTCGGCCCATTCGCTGCCGGCATCCTCCACGGGATTGACGGGCAGATCAAACACTTGGAGGTGCCCCAGTTCATTTCCGACCACGAGCCATCTTCCGTCGTCCGTGTCGAGCACGGAAGGGGTCGAAAAGCCATTGATGCCGAGCAGGTTGTCCACCAGAATCTCGCCGGCGGATTCGGAGATGAGGGTGAATTCAGCCGTGCCCACGCCGGTGTTTTCGAAGAGGTTGACGACGCCGTTTTTTTCGCCGACCAGCAAGTCGAGGTCGCCATCTCCATCGAGGTCGAAGAGGCAGGGGGTGGCGAATTGTCCCACGTCGATGGGGTCACCCGAAGCCGAGGGAAAGGCTGGTCCTGTCAGGGTGTATTCCGCAGGGTTGCCCGGAGACGCTCCATTGGTCCACAGGTGCAGGTTGCCCAGCTCATCGCCCAGCAGGAGGTCGTCATCGCCATCGCCGTCGAGGTCACCGAAGGCCGGTGCCACGCTTTCCACACCGAAGTCGGGCAGAGACAGCCAGTTGGTGTCGAGCTGCTCGAAGGCGGGGGCTGTCGCGGTGCCCACGTTGCGGAACCGGGCCAGCATCGCAGGGGTGTTGCCGGGGCCGTAGTAGCGCTCCTTGCATGCGACGACCAGGTCGGGCAGGCCGTCTGCATCGAAATCGGTGAAGGCGGGGTAGGCACCGCGCCCGACCTCGATCATGCGGTCCTGAAGGAAGGCGCGGGATTCGAGTACCCACTCCGGCTGGGATTCCGAACCGGCATTGCGGTACCAATGCACCCCGCGGCGGCCGTCGATTTCGAAGGTGACGTTGGGGGCAATCAAGAGGTCACGCACCCCGTCCTGGTTCACATCGATCGGGTAGGCGGCCGGGAACCGCTCCACGGAGACCGCCTCCCCGCCGAGGTCGGCCGGCCAGCTGCCGTTGGTGGCGGTGGTGCTGTCCTGTCCATCGACCGCATCGGCCATGTAGCAGGCGATGAGGTTGGCGTAGGACACGTCGCCCAGCAGCAAGTCGAGGTGGCCGTCGCCGTCCAATTCGAGCAAGGCCGCGGTGCCGCCGGCGTGGCGGGTGATGCCGGTCAGTTCGCCGGATTCCCAGCGCGGCCCTTCCACGTTGAAGCCGCAAGTGTGGGCGTCGCCGATGAACAGGCCGTTGTCTTCCGACGCTTCGTCGAGCATGCCGTAGCACCGGTTGGTGACGTCCCAGACCAAGGTGTCCCCGCAGCCGACCGACCCTTCAGTGGCACCGCGTCCTGTGTAGGCGTACAAGGTCGAAGAGGTCTCGGTCCAGGTGACCATGTCGAGGTCGCCGTCGCCGTCGAAATCGTCCAGCGCAGGAATGTCGGTGTTGAGGCAGATCAACGGCAATTGCTGATCGCCCGCACCAAAGTTCCAGTTGCCGAAGAGGTTGGTGGTCGGGGCGTTGGGATAGGCCACCAGGCCGTCTTGCATTTCGCCCAACCACAGTCGGATGCCGCTCTGGCTGTTGTGGAACACATCCGGCACGCCATCGCAATTCGCATCCCGCAGCAAAGCCCAATTCTGCATGCCCTCCGGGAAGGCGGTGCGCCAATCGGGCCGGTACAAATAGGTCAATGGGGCTTCCGGTACATCCGAGATGCAGCCTTGAAAGGGGAGGACCCGTCCTCCATTCCGGTCAAAGACAAAGAGGTCCTGAACGCCATCGCCATCGAGGTCTGCTGCGGAGAATTGGGGCGCGGTGAGGCCGCCGACCCAGGGGTTGTCCAAGGGCGCACCGGACTCTCCGAAAACCACCACGGTGTCCCATCGGCCCAGTTCAGGGAGGCCTTGTCCTGCTGCAAGGGTGGAGAAGGCCAAGGCGAGCAGGAGGACGGGGAGGGAACGGGGGCGCATCACGTGTAGTACTGGATCAAAAGGGGCGGTGTGACATCAATTCCAGCGGATCTCTTCCACCATGCCGACCACAGGGAGGACGAGTCCGTAGTCGGTCTCCACTTCCTGCCCCAGGAGGCGCGCCCCGCCACAGACCAGCTCGCCGCGGTCATCCCGTTCAATGACGACAGTCTTTCCGTTGAGGTTCTCGTAGGTGCCTTCGATGGACTTGGGGCCCTTCAAGCCGACGAGGATGTGGGCCTTGACGAAGCGTTGGAGGGCCTCCGTGTTCTCGGGCTCGATGAGGGCCTTCCAGTCTTTGCTGTCCCGGAAGGTCTCATCGCGGGGAACGAGCACAGTGTGCCCGGATCCGTGGACAGTTCGGCCCAGTTCCGAATACGCGACGAGCCGCTCGAAGTATTGGGTCTCGGGGCCCGTGACGATGAAGCGCCAGGGGCTCACGGTGCTGTAGGGGCGGTTCAATTCCTCCTCGGTGTAGGCTTTGCGCTTTTTGCTCGGAGCCTTCTGAGCGGGGGTGTCGTTTTGAGCTGGCGTGGGCTTCGGCGCTTTCTGATTTCCACCGCTGCAAGCGGTCAGCAAGAGAACCATGGAGGACAGCAACAGGAACAGAATGTGGCGCATGAAGGTACCGGGTTTGCTGTTGCAAATTAGCGGAGCATGAGCGTCCGTGAATCCAATCCGCCTTCGGGCATTCCCCTGAACTCCGTTCATCTGCAACGCGGAGGGGCCTTCTTGATCGCTGGAATCGTCAGTGGCGCTTTTGGAGCTCACGCCATGGAGGCGGTTCTTGATGCCGATGCGCTCGATGCATTCGAGACGGCGTCGCGGTATTTGTTGTTCATGGGGGCCGCCATCCTGGGCGCCACCGCGACCCGGAATGAGGCGGGACTCGGATGGGTAGAATGGGGGACGGTGCTCTTTTCGGGCAGCATCTTCCTGCTGTTGCTGCTGAAAAACATGGGCTGGCCGTTCGCCTTGCTCGGGCCAGTCACACCCATTGGCGGGGCACTCATGATCGGTGGGTGGATTCTGTGGCTTCGGTCCCTTCGTTCCGGCGAGGGTGGATGAAAGGGGGCACGTTTGTGAATTACCCGAACATTCTGACCCCCCTTTTTCCACGGATACGAAAGGGGAGAATTCTACATTTGTATCGAAGGCTCGCAATGATCAGCCCGACATCATGGTACATCAAGGAAACACTCCTTTCCGGCCCGATTTGGCCGAAAGTGGCCTGAAGAAGGCCAGACAAATCTGGTGGAATCTCGCTCCCGCCCAACTCATTGAGCGGACCCTGCTCTCCGGAGAAGGCAGGCTGACCTCCACAGGCGCCCTGGCCATCGAAACCGGCCGCTTCACAGGCCGAAGTCCCCAAGACCGCTTCATCGTCCGAGACGACATCACCGACCAAGACGTTTGGTGGGGTGACATCAATCAGCCCATTTCCACAGAGCAAGCTGCCCGGCTCCACCAGGACCTCATGGGATATTTGGATGGCAAAGGGTTGTACGCCCGTGATGCTTTTGTCGGGGCCCATCCTGAGCACCGCAGGTCCCTCCGCGTGCTGGCCGAAAAGGCGTGGTCCAACCTGTTCGCATACAACATGTTCCTTCGTCCAACGGCGGGGGAAGCGGCACACTTCCAGCCCGAGTGGCACATCATCTGCGCCCCGGGCTTCAAGGCGGACCCAGAGCGCCATGGTACGCGCCAGTCGAACTTCGCTGTGCTCGACTTCAAGCACCGCAGGATCCTCATTGGTGGAACCGGCTACACCGGGGAGATCAAGAAGGGCATGTTCAGTGCGATGAATTTCCTGTTGCCCACGGAGTCGGATGTGCTGCCTATGCACTGCTCCGCCAACGAAGGACTCGACGGCAGCACGTCCATCTTCTTCGGGCTGTCCGGCACAGGCAAGACCACCTTGTCCAGCGATCCTTCCCGGCGTCTCATCGGAGATGACGAGCACGGTTGGGGACCGGATGGCATATTCAACTTTGAAGGGGGGTGTTACGCCAAGACCATCGACCTCGAGCCGTTGCGTGAGCCGGACATCCACCGGGCCATCCGCCACGGTGCCTTGCTCGAAAACATCGGGTTTGAAGCCGATGGAGTGACGCCGGATTACAGCGATGCGACCACGACCCAGAATACCCGGGTCAGCTACCCCATCCACCACATTGCAGGAGCCAAGTCGGACAGCCGAGGTGGACACCCCGACCACGTGTTCTTCCTGACCTGCGATGCTTTTGGCGTGTTGCCTCCCTTGGCCAAGCTCGACACGGCCACGGCGATGTACCACTTCATCAGCGGATACACCGCCAAGGTGGCGGGAACCGAGGATGGCGTGCACGAACCGACCACGGTGTTCAGCGCCTGTTTCGGTGCCCCCTTCCTGCCACTCCACCCGGGTCGCTATGCCGACATGCTCGGAGAGCGCCTCGAAGCCCACGGCACGCAGGTCTGGCTCGTGAATACCGGCTGGACAGGCGGCCCACATGGCGTCGGACACCGCATGGCATTGAAGGACACCCGCACCTTGTTGGGCGCTGTTCTGGCAGACAAGATGAACGATGTGGAATTCCGCCGGTGTGACCGATTCGGATGGGATGTGCCGTTGTCCGCTCCCAACGTGGACAGCGGACTCCTCGACCCGCGGTCCACATGGGCAGACCCTGTGGCCTACGACCAACAGGCCGATGACCTGGTGATGCGCTTCAATGAAAATTTCAAGCCGTTTGCATCCGGCGTCTCCGAAGCCGTGCGCCAAGCGGCCCCGGTCCAGCATGAAGCTGTGAGCTGACGGCGGGTTGTGAATGGAGAAAGCGGCGGGAGACCCACGGGGGTGTCCTGCCGCTTTTTCTTTGCAGAATGCGCCGGTTTTACGCCCCCAATGTGGCCCCCGGCCCCCACAGCCTGGGGGCCGACGAAGCGCGTCACCTCGGCCAGGTCCTTCGGGCCAGGCCCGGCGACGCCGTGGAGCTTGCGGATGGCCGGGGTGCGGTCTTTCCGGCCGAGGTGGTGTCCATCGGCAAGCGCGAGGCCCTGCTTCACGTCGGAGTGCCCACATGTTTCCCAAGTCCCACGCCTGAACTGACCTTGTGGGTGGCCCCCACCAAGCACACGGACCGGTTCGAGTGGTTTCTCGAGAAAGCGTGTGAATGCGGGGTGACCCGGATCCAGCCGATCTGGACGGCCCGAAGCGAGCGTCGGGTGGAGAAGCGCGAGCGCTGGCAGCGCACGTTGGCGGAAGCCATGAAGCAGAGCCGCCGGGCGTGGTTGCCCGAATTGGCGCCCGCGGTGTCCTTGGATGCCGCCTTGTCCAGTTTGGAGCCAGCAGAGGGGGAGGGTCCCTGGCTTGGACTGGCACATTGTCCAGTTCCTGAACATCCGAATTGGGTCCGTCAGTCCATCCAATCGGCATTGCCACAGCAACGCGATGCGTTGATCGCCATTGGGCCGGAAGGCGATTTCACATCCGAGGAAATCGAATCGTTTGGGTCAGCTGGTTTCACTCCCGTCACCTTCGGTGAGCACCGGCTTCGAACCGAAACGGCCGCACTCTTTGCGGTGCAAGCCTTTCACATTCTGAACCACCCATGAAATTCATCCGAAACCTGCTCATTCTCGCCGTGCTGATGGGCGGTGCCCTGTATCTCACCAACCCCGATCAGGAGGCGTTCGCCGCATTCCTTCAGGAATACGTTCAAACCGAGTTGGCCGACGACACGCCGGGAGAAACCGAAATCGGGAAGGCCTTTCGCAAGGGACTGGGTCAAGTCGCCGGTGCGGTGGGCAGTCAGATGGCCCAGCGGGAGGATTTGACCGTGGCGTCAGTCTACACCATCGACATCGCCGGGAACACTTACCGGTTCCTCGGGGTCGCAGGTCAATTCGTCCAGATCGAGCGCGTCGAGCTTCAGCCGGGCTAATCCGCAGCTTCCGTCGCCGCCGGGGCTTCCGGCACCGGCATCCAGTGAGTGACCGCTTCGAAGTACTGGTTGGAGGCGCCTTCTCCGCTCCAGAAATGGCGGCCATGGGCATCCGCTTTGTCAGGTTGGGCCGCAAAGAAGTTCTCCATGAAGCGCAGTACCAGCACTTCCCGCATTTCGAAGCTCGCCTTGCCGGGGAGAAGGACCTCGTTGCCCGGCACGACACCCAGCACGCGCTGCCCGTCAGCGGGCAGTCGGTCGTCGCAGGGAATCCACGGGTCTTGTTTCATGGGTCAATGTCCTTGGAAGTGGGGCGCGCGCTTTTCCAGAAAGGCTACCACGCCTTCTGCGTAATCGCTAGAACGTGACGCTTCGGCCTGAAGCTTCATCTCGGTATCGAGTTGGGCATCGAGGCTTTGGTCAAACCCGGCGTTGAAGGCCGCCTTGGTCAGGGCCAGCCCGCGGGTGGGCATGCTGGCCAAGTGGGTGGCGAGGGCGGTGACCTCGGCGTGGAAGTCGTCTGCGGGAATGGCCTTGTGGATCATGCCCATGGCCGCCGCTTCGGGCGCACTGACCGGCGTACCGAGGTAGGCCAGCGCCGTGGCGCGTTGGAGACCGATGAGCTTGGGCAACATCCATGTGCCACCACTGTCCGGGATCAAGCCAATCTTGGAGAAGGCCTGGATGAATTTGGCCCCTTCCACCGCGACGCAGAGGTCTGCCGCGAGGGCGATGTTGGCCCCGGCGCCTGCCGCAACCCCATTGACCGCTGCAATGATGGGCTTGGCCAAGGACCGCATTTTGCGGACGGTGGTGTTGTAGGTGCCGTGGACGATGTCTTCCAGCGGTGGCGCATCGTCCGCAGTGACTTCTTTCAGGTCCTGCCCCGCACAAAAGGCCTTGCCCTCCCCGATGAGGACCACGCAGCGGATGCTGTCGTCCGCAGCGGCCTCATCCAAGCCAGCCTGCAACGCGGCGGCCATCGGACGGGTGAAGCTGTTGTACGCGGCTGGACGGTTCAGGGTCAACGTCAAGACCGCGCCGTCTCGGGAAGAGAGGATGGTGTCGTGGTTCATCGCTCGGACAAGGTCGCGCCTCAGCGGCGCACCACCAACCGCTCGATGGCCACGCCACCGTCGTGCCGCACCTCGATGAGGTAGGTGCCCGGAGCGAGCCGGCCCACATTCAAGGAGGTCGCCCCTGTCGTCACGGCGGGTGCCATGACCTCGCGGCCGGCGGCGTCCCGAACCAGGATCGCAGGTTGGGTCCAGTGGGTGGGCAGGACGAGGCGGACGGCGTCCAAGGCGGGGTTGGGTTGAATCCGGAAGTGACCGCGCTCGACATCGGACACAACCGACAGGCCAAGGGTGTCGCAGAACACGGCCATGCAGCCTGTGGCGTCGGTGACCTCCACGCAGTAGGCCCCATCGGTCAAACCGCTCCAGCCAATGGACTCGTTGCCGGCACCCCCATTGATGCCCGTGGGTTCCAGATCGCCTGTGAGCAGGACGAATTCATACGGGGCCGTCGCACCGGACACTTCGCAACCGAGGAAGCCGGTGGCATCGTCCACCGTGGTGAATCCATTCAGGAACAGGCAGTCTCCTTCTTCTCCGAAGTTGCAGGCAGTCGAGTCCTCGCAGAGCACCAAAGGCGCGCAGACCTCGAGGGGCATGGGGTTGACTTCAATGATGTCGCCGGAGGTCAGGTCCTGGCCGTCGAAAGCGGGGAAGTTCGCCGGGTAACGGTCGGCGCGGAAAGTCAGGTTGTTGTTGAGTTGGAGTTCGGTGCCTTGCTCCACCGGTGCGCCTTGAAGCAGGGGCGTCCGGTATTCCCAAGCGAGCTGTCCGTCTTCGGTGAGCTCGAACAGCTCGCCGGTGCGGCCACTGCAGATGAGGTTGCTGCCGTTGCCGAAGCGCTGGAAGGAGCTCAGGCCGCTGCTGGCCAATCCGGGCTGGGTGTAGGTCCACTGGAAGTCGTCCGGTCCCCACCGTTGGAGGGTGGGATTCCACTCGTAGCCCCCGTCGTATTCGTCGAAGATGGGCGAAATGACCGCAGCCTCGGAGTGGAAGCCCGTGGTGTCCACATTGGGTACGCGGTTGTTGAAGACGAAGAACCGGTTCCAGTCCGGGTTGCCGGGGTTGACCCCGAGTCCATTGCCCCAGTGGATGTCGTGCTGGTAGAAGAGGCGTTGGTCCGTGCTGTCGCCACGGTCATAAGCCTGCGGGTTGCCCCAACGCCAAATGAGGTTGTCGTTGAATTGGTAATCGTGCCAGATGACCCACACCTCGTTGAAGGTGGGCACACTCATGATGATCTGTCCGGCGGTGTCGTAGAAGGGAAAGTAGTCCACGGCATTCATGTGCAGCCAGTCCGCCGGTTGGGAGCTCAAGGAGCCGAAGTTGATGTCGATTTTGTGCTGCTCATCGGCAATCACGCCAAAGTTGGCCTTGGTACTGTCGAAGTCTTGGACGAGGTGGTCCCAGGCGCGCCATTCCCAGACGATGTTGGCACCGCCCATGCCGTCGGGTTGGAGTTCGATGAGCTTGTCGCTCCACAATTCTCCACCGGTGAGCAGCTCGGGGTTCCGGCCCTGAGCGATGCACTCGAGGCTGTCGATGACCTCCCAGCAGATGGCGATGACATTGCCCTCAGGGGTGACGGTAAAATCGTGGTGCAGGCGAAGGCTGTCGTTGTTGGCCGTGAAGCTCCAGAGGATGTCGTTGTCCCAAGTGCGGCGTTCGATGGTGGCGCCACCGCCACCGGCCCAGATGGGGTCGTCGCCGACCGAAGCGGGGCGGGACGTCATGATGAGGTCGCCGTTGGGTTGGAGGTAAGCTGTGTTGCCCGGGCGCCGCGCAGCATCGATGGTCCAGTCGTGGACCACTTCGCCACAGGCATTGAGCAGCATGGCGCGGTTCTGGTTGTGGGGATAGATCATCGTGTACCCGTCCGTGTAGAGGTCGGGATCATAGGCGATCGTACCCACGGTGTTCTGGGCAAAGGAGGTCGTTGCGACGAGGAGGAAAGCCGGCAGGGCCTTGAATCGGAGGTTCATGCGGGAGAGTTGAATCGGGTGCAAGATCGTCAGTGCGCGATGAGAATGCGATGGGGTGTTCCGACCGGGCGGCCGTGGACGTCGGTCAGCCGAATCCACACCAGGCCGTTGGGCAGGTCGCCAACCTCGAGTTCGTGGTGGTCCGAGAGGGCCGCACCGCAGGCCAGGGAGCGCCCCATGGCATCGAGCAGGTCACATCGGACAGGCCGGTCCGCTTGAATCCGGAGCAGCTCGGAGGCAGGGTTGGGCCCCAACTGAACATGGCCGTCCGGCGTCCGGATGTCCTGCGTCGTGGTGTCCACCGAAGCCGGGGACAGGCTGCAGTCAAACGGCAGGGGGTTGCTTTCCACCACAGGGCCCGGCGTGAGGTCCCGCCCCGCAAGTCCGGGGTAGTCCGGTGCATAGCGGTAGGCGCGGAACGTGCTGTTGCCAAAGGGATTGTCGCCTTGGCTGACAGCCCCGAATTGATTGTAGGCGGTGATGTACTCCCAGACCACATCGCCCGCACCGTTGATTTCGAAGAGGTGGCCGGGATTGCCTTCGCAGATGAGGGTGTTGCCGTTGGGCATGCGCTGTGCGCCGCTGATGTTGGGACTGTGGAAGTCCGGGGTGAGGTCTTCCGGCCAGCTCCAGTCCAATTCGGTGGGTGCGAAGGGTTCTCCCTCCGGAGGCAAGGAGTAGCTCCCCGAGGCGGCATTCCAGGGAAGGGTCAATTCGTCGACGGTGCTGGCATTGCCGCCCGGCCGGCCGTTGCCGTTGTTGTAGAGGAGGACCGCGATGTCCGGATCCCCGCCGGCGCTGGTCGGACCGTCATCGAGGATCCAGTGGGGGTCGTGTTGTTGGAAGAGCTTGCGGTCGGCGGAAGTTCCCCGCCCATAGGCCTGCGGATTCCCCCATCGGTACAGCAGATCTCCTTCAGGTCCTGCAGCCTCTTCTGTGGTCAGGTTGTGGTCGAGGATGTAGAATTCGTTCCAATTCCGGGAGTTCAGAATGAGCTGGTCCAGCCCCGGGTGGTAGGTGACGGCGTTGCAATGGAACCAGTCCCCGCCGTTCGAACCTCCGGGGAATCCACCGCCGGACACCTCCGCGTAGTTGATGTCGAAGCGCTGGATGTGGTCCGCCGGGTCCCCGTAATTCGGCAAGTCCGGCGACACGTCTTGAATCAGGTGGTCCCATGCATGCCATTCCCAAACGATGTCGCCGCCGGATGCGCCGTCGGGTGCGATTTCCAGCAGGGCAGGGGGCCAGAGGGGGCTGTCTCCATCTCCCAATCGACCGGCTGCCGCGGCGTCTTCTGGACTCTTGTATTCCCAGGCGAGAACGACCAGGTGACCATTGGGCAGCCACGCCATGTCGTGGTGGTGGTGCAGGGTGTCGTTGGCGAGGTCGACACTCCACATGAGATCGCCCTCCCAGGAAAACCGCTCAATGCGTCCGCCGATCCCGCCGCCGTTGAAGACGTTGCTCGTTTGGCGGCAAGTCCGGAGCAGGGAGCCGTCCTCGAGCAGGTATGCCGATTCCCCGGCGCGAAAGTCGCTGTCCCACTGCTGGATGATCTGGCCGCAGTTGTCGATGAGGTGCGTCCGGGTCGCGCCGGTAGGGGCCACGAGGGTATACCCATCGAAGGCCTCGGCAGTGTTGGACAGCAGTCCGACGGTCTGCGCACTGAGGTCGAAGGCGGCGCCGATCAGGAGGAAGAGGAAGAATCGCTTCACACAACAAAGGACGCAAGGCGCGGGCAAATCGTTGGCTCCGCTGGATGCACGGGTCGTATTTTTCGCCACGCATGGGTGTGGAGATCAAGAACAAGAAGGCGGCATTCAGCTATTTCCTGACCGATCGGTACACGGCTGGAATGCAGCTTCAGGGCACCGAAATCAAGAGCATCCGTGCGGGCAAGGCGAGCATCATGGAGGCGTACTGCCGCTTTCAGGGCGACGAATTCTTCATCTTCAACATGCACGTCGAGCCTTACGACCATGCCGGCTATGTGACCCACGAGCCCCGACGCATCCGGAAGTTGCTCTTGAAGCGGACGGAGTTGACCAAGCTCCAGCGGAAACTGCGCGATGTGGGTGTGACCGTGGTGCCCACGCGCCTGTTCATCTCGGACAGCGGGTATGCCAAGCTGGACATTGCGGTCGCCAAAGGCAAAAAGCTGGTGGACAAGCGCAACACCATCAAAGACCGCGACCAGGAGCGGGACCTGGACCGGAGAAGGGGGTGAGGATCAGGCGGTGATGCCGGAGGTCTGGAGCTGCATCTTGTACTGCTCCTGGAAGGACGTCCAATCCCAGAGGAAGTGATGCAGCACTTCTTCCATCTGCATCAAAAACCGCGGGTTGGGCACGTTGAGCGAACGGAAGTACTCCTCCTGACAGTCGTTGAGACCGTATTCGAGATAGATGCCCCGGGCCATCGCGCTGAGCGTCTTTTTCGACGGGCGGTTGGAATGCACCATGCGCTTGCGCACTTGCTCGATGCGGGCGGAAATCTGATCCGGGGACACCTCCAGTTCTTTGGACAGCTCAGCGAGGATGGCTTGAATCAGCGCTTGATCGGAGCCGCCTTCGAAGAAATGGGGGAGGAACTCGAGGTTGCCAGCCAACACCACCAGCAGGAAGGGGGCTGCATCGCCTTCATCGATGTGCGGCGGACGCTCAAAGTGGGGGGATTCGCGGATGAGGCCGGCGACGTCGGGCCAGGCATCCTCCACACTGTCGAGTGTGGCGTGCACGAACAAACGCGCTACCTCGTCCTTTTTTAGTCTCTTTTTGCCCCAGTTGAACAGCATGGCTCAGGTTCGCCTCAAAGCTATTTGCCGATTCGTCAGACTCTTCTGACATACGGAGTGGCCGTGTCAACAGGTTTATCAACATCTTTGCAGGCCATGAGCCAAGCCCCCCTCGGAACCCGTCTGTATCGCTCCGTCATTCGCCCTGTCGCTTTTGGCATGGATCCCGAAAAGGCGCACTACCGGACCATGGGGCTGTTCGGGTTTGGGCTGTCCCTGCCGGGCATGGCAGGCGCTTTGAAGCGGTCCATGGATCCGGGTGCGACGCCCGGCGATGTCACCGAGGTGGCCGGGTTGTCCTTCCCACACCGCGTGGGCTTGGCGGCTGGCTTCGACAAGGATGGCCGTTGGCTTCACGAGCTGAAGGCGATGGGGTTTGCCTTTGTGGAAGTGGGGACGGTGACGCCGAAACCGCAGCCGGGCAATCCAAAGCCACGCCTGTTTCGACTCAAGGAGGACCGCGGGCTCATCAACCGGATGGGGTTCAACAATGGGGGGTTGGACGCCTTGATCGAACGACTGAAGCGCCGTCCGGAGGGCCTCATCGTCGGGGGCAACATCGGCCGCAACAAGGTGACGCCCAATGAACGCGCGGCAGACGACTACCACACTTGTTTTGTGGGTCTGCATCCCCACGTGGATTATTTCGCAGTCAACGTCAGCTCCCCCAACACGCCGGGACTCCGGGAATTGCAAGACCGCGCTCCATTGACCGCGTTGCTTCAACGGCTTCAGGAGCACAATCGGGCACAGGAGGTGCAGCGCCCTGTCTTTCTGAAGATCGCGCCGGACTTGACCGATGTACAGCTCGATGACATCGTGGCCCTCGTGGCGGATACGGGCATCGACGGGGTCATTGCCACGAACACCACCATTTCGCGTGACGGCCTGCAGGCGCCCAAAGCCGAGGTCGATGCCATCGGTGCGGGAGGATTGAGCGGCGCCCCGGTCCGCGCCCGCAGTACGGAGGTGGTCCGTTACTTGAGGGAGCGCGGTGACTTTGCCATCATCGGCGTGGGCGGCATCGAGGATGGCGCGTCTGCCCGCGAAAAGGTGGAGGCCGGTGCAGACCTCGTTCAGGTCTACAGCGGCATGGTGTACACCGGGCCTGGGATTGTGCGCGATTGCCTGCAGGGCTTGCGCTGAGGTCGAACGGCCTTACCAATCAAATTCGGACCGTGCTCCAGCCCGCTCCAACCGGATGCCCTTTTCGGTGCGGTGCACCGTGGCGGCCTCATGGTGGGCGTCGTGCTCGAACAGGAGCGTCCACTGCTCGCGTTCCGCACAGGTCAAGATGCGCTCCTTTTCCGCCACGGTCATCAGGGGGCGCGTGTCATAGCCCATGACCCACGCGGTCGGGATGTGGGTCGTGGACGGCAGGAGGTCAGCCGTGAACAGCGCCTTTCGGTCTGCCTGCTTCAGCAGGGGCAGCATCTGGCTTTCGGTGTGGCCATCCACAAAGAGCACGTCGAGGTCAGGGAATCCGGGAATCGGGCCGCGGGTGTCGGTGGTGCCTTCGGCGCGGGGGATGAATTGCAACTGGCCGGAGGCTTCAATGGGGTGGATGTTCTCTTGGAGGAAGCTCGCCTTTTCGCGGGGGTTCGGGTTGTTGGCCCAATCCCAGTGGCGTTCCGTGCTCCAGAAGGTGGCCTCGGCAAAGGCGGGTTCGAAGCGGTCCGGGTCGTCCTCACGGCGGCGAATGGCGCCACCGCAATGGTCGAAATGCAGGTGGGTCAGGAACACGTCCGTGATGTCGTTCCGGTGGAATCCCATGGCGTTCAGTTGGGCGTCGAGGTCCTCGTTGCGCGGGGCGTAGTGGCCGAAAAACTTCTCGCCTTGCTTGTCGCCCATGCCGCAGTCGACCAGCATCAGCCGGTCGCCGTTCTCGATCAGGAGGGAGCGGAGGGCCCAATCGCATCGGTTGCGTTGGTCGGTGGGGTGGTGCTTGGACCACAAGGGCTTTGGCACAACGCCGAACATGGCGCCGCCATCGAGCTTGAACAATCCGTGGGTGACCGTGTGCAGGTTCATGCCGCCAAGGTAGGTCCGCCCCACGGCGCGCCGTATTTTTGGCCTTTGCCGAAGCGCAGTATGTCCGATTCCGCCACCCTCAACGCCATCAGTCCCATCGATGGCCGTTACCGCCGTCACACCGCTCCCCTCGCCGCCTACTTCTCCGAAGCGGGCCTGATCCAATACCGGGTGCGGGTGGAAATCGAATACCTCATCGCGCTTCACGGTGTGGGACTGCCGCAATTGCCGGCCCTGACCGAAGCGCAGGTGGACGGTCTCCGCGCCATTTACGTGGCCTTCGGAGAGTCGGATGCGCAAGCCGTCAAGGACATCGAACGCACGACCAACCACGACGTGAAGGCGGTGGAATATTTCATCAAGGACAAGCTGCCTGCCCTCGGGCTGGAGGACCGGTCGGAGTTCGTTCACTTCGGTCTGACCTCCCAGGACGTCAACAACACCGCCATCCCCCTGTCGATGATGGAGGCCACGACGGATGTGTTGCTGCCCTTGCTGCAAGCGACACGGGAAGACCTGAACGCCCTCGCCGAAGCGTGGAAGTCGGTGCCCATGCTGGCCCGCACGCACGGCCAGCCGGCGAGCCCGGTGACGCTGGGCAAGGAGCTGTCGGTGTTCGTGGAGCGGCTGGACCACGCCATCGCCCAATTCGAGGCCGTGCCCTTTGCCGCCAAGTTCGGGGGGGCGACAGGGGGATTCAATGCCCACCATGTGGCGTATCCCGACACCGATTGGCACGCGTTCGCGGACCAATTCGTCTCAGAAGAGCTGGGCTTGCACCGCAGCCATCCCACCACGCAGATCGAGCACTACGACTACCTCGCAGCCTGGTGCCATGCTTTGGAGCGCATCCACACCATCCTGATCGACCTCGATCGGGACGTCTGGCATTACATCAGCCTCGATTACTTCAAGCAGCGGGTCGTGGAAGGGGAGGTCGGCTCCTCCGCCATGCCGCACAAGGTCAACCCCATCGACTTCGAGAATTCCGAGGGCAACCTCGGGGTCGCCAATGCCTTGTTGGCCCACCTGGCGGCCAAGCTGCCGATCAGCCGGTTGCAGCGCGACTTGACCGACAGCACCGTCCTGCGCAATGTGGGGGTCCCGGTCGGGCACAGCGTGATTGCCCTGAAATCCCTGCGGAAGGGCCTCGGCAAGCTGGTGCTCAACGAAGCCCGGATTTCCGCAGACCTTGAGGCGCAGTGGGCGGTGGTCGCCGAGGCCATCCAAACGGTGCTCCGGCGCGAGGGGGTGGAGAAGCCCTACGAATTGCTGAAGGCCCTCACCCGGGGCAAAGCCGGCATCGATGCCCCGGCCATCTCCGAATTCATTCAAGGGTTGCCCGTCTCGGATGCGGTCAAATCCGAACTCGCGGCCATCACGCCGCACAACTACATCGGCACGACCGGAGCATGAGGCGGTTTGGCGACCTGTTCAAGCTCGTCCTTCGCTACCGCCTGAATCTGGCGGGCAACATTGCATTCAACGCCCTCGGTTCGGTCCTCTCGCTGTTCACCTTCCTCGCCATCGTCCCGTTCCTGCGCATCCTGTTCCGGACGGGGAATGCGGCGCCGGATCAAGGCGCAGAGAACGGCGGTCAGGCCGATGCGGTGTTCGCCCGGCTGTCTCAATCTCTGGATGCCTTGGTCGCGGTCCACGGGGCGGAGCGGGCTTTGTTGTTCATGTGCGGCGCCATCGCCATCCTGGCGTTCGTCAAGAATCTGGTGACCTACCTGAGTTTCTACAGCTTGTCCACCATTCGGACCGGCGTGGCGCGGGACCTGCGCAACCAGATGTTCGATCGCATCCTGGCCCTGCCCGTGGGGTATTTCACCGAGCAGCGGAAGGGCGATTTGATCAGCCGCATGACCAACGACCTGATGGAGGTTGAATTCAGCGTCATTGGCACGCTGGAGGTGCTGTTCAAGGCCCCAATCATGATCCTGTTGTCCCTCATCACCCTGTTTGCCATCAGCTGGGAGCTCACCTTGTTTGCGCTGGTCTTCATGCCGGTGGCGGGGGTCGTCATCTCCCGCATCGCCACGACACTGCGGGGTGCAGCGGGGCGCGGCAAGGAGCGTTTGGGCGCGCTCATCAGCCGACTCGAGGAAACGCTGGGGGCCATGATGGTCGTCAAGGCCTTCGACGCCGCCCCACGGTTCCGAGACCGCTTTTCCGAGCACAATGAGGGTTACTTCCGGTTGATGCGGCGGCTATACAAGCGGGAATACTTGAGCTCACCCGTGAGCGAGTTCGTCTCCATGTCCGTCATCGCCGTCCTGCTGGGCGTGGGTGGTCGGCTGGTGCTGCGCGGTGAAGGATTGGAGGGCGAGTTGTTCATCGGCTACCTGGTGGTTTTCAGCCAGATCATTCCGCCGGCACGCTCCCTGAGTGATGCGCTGTTCAAGGTGCAGAAGGGGGCAGCTTCGCTGGACCGCTTGGATGAGGTACTCCAGGCCGAGGTGACGGTAGAGGAGCCCAAAGAGCCTGTCACATTCGGCTTCGAAACGTCCATTCGTTTCGACCAAGTCCGTTTCGGATACCCAGGGTCCACAGCTGCGGCGTTGGATGGATTCAGCCTGGACATCACCAAAGGAGAGACCGTGGCGTTGGTCGGGGCGTCGGGCAGTGGAAAGACCACCGTGGCGCGGTTGCTGTTGCGCCTGTACGATCCGGATTCCGGGAGCGTCCGAGTGGATGGCACCGACATTCGGGAGTTGCGCATGGGGGAGTTGCGCCGCCACATTGGGTTTGTCACCCAAGACCCGCTGCTGTTCAATGACACGGTGGAGGCCAACATTGCCTTGTTCGACCCGACACCGGATGCTGGTCGGATTGCAGAAGTCAGTGAAGTGGCCCATGCGCGGGAATTCATCGATCAGTTGCCGGAGGGCGACCAGACGCCCATCGGCGATGGGGGCGGTCGGCTGTCCGGTGGACAACGGCAGCGCTTGGCCATCGCCAGGGCGCTGTACCACGACCCGCCGATTCTCGTCCTCGACGAGGCGACCAGTGCATTGGATGCCGAGGGGGAGCGACTGGTGCAGGCGGCCATCGAACGGGTGATGGAGGGGCGCACGGCCTTGGTCATCGCGCACCGCCTGTCCACGGTGCGTCGCGCAGACCGGATTGTCGTCATGTCGCAAGGGCGCATTGTGGAAGTGGGCACCCACGCCGAGCTCATGGCGCTCGAAGGGACCTACCACGGCATGGTGGCCCTGCAGCAATTGGAAGGGTGATCCCTGTCACATTCGGACGGGACCGCCGTCCGGTATTTTTGTCCCATGCAACGTCCCCGCCCCTTGTTGGCCAATGTGCTGGTGAACCGCTGTCCAGCCTGCCGTGAGGGGCGCTTGTTTCAAGTTCGGAACCCTTACCGGCCTCGGACCATCAACGCCATGCATGCGGCCTGTCCGGCGTGCCAAGCCGACTTCGAGCGGGAGCCGGGCTTCTATTTCGGCGCAGCGTATGTGAGTTATGCGTTGACAGTGGCGCTCTGGGTGGCCGTGTTGGTCGCCTTGTACACTTTTGGTGCACTGGGCTGGATCACCTTCACGGGGTTTTTTGACCAGCCTGAGGTGTTCCTCATCAGTGGCATCGTCACCTTGGTGTTGCTGTTGCCCCCCTTGCAGCGATTGAGCCGCTCCATTTGGATTCACATGTTCCTCCGGTATGGTGATCGGGGCGGTACATCGGAAGAAGGGAAGGCCTGAGGCCGCAACTACAAAACGTTTGAAAATGGAAAGGGTCCTCGCGTTCGAGGACCCCTTCGTTTCACCAAATCGCCTGTTCCCTTGCGGGAGCGGCTGTAACCAAAACCATGTCTCTTTACTACAGCCGGTCCCTTGGGGTTACAATCCGATGAAAAAAAAACCACAGGAATCTCACAAAGTGCTGTTTATCAATGGTTTAGGGGCGAAAAAAAAGTTTGATTTCGGTCTGCATCCCTCGGTGCTCCAGTCGAGAAATGCGCCCAAAGGAGGCCGTATCTTTACCGGCCATGGCCGAAGGCAGCCCCATCATTTGGATCACTGGACAACCCGGCGCGGGAAAATCCACCCTGGGACGCGCCTTGAAGGCGGACCTGCAGGAGGCCGGTCATCCTGTGTTCATGGTGGACGGCGATGACCTTCGGGCGCTGACTGCCAATGCCGATTACAGTGCGGCAGGCCGGGAGGCCAATATCCGCCGTGCCCAGGACATTGCATTGTACTTGAGCCGGCAGGGCCAAGTGGTCATTGTGGCCGTTGTGGCGCCATTTCGTTGGTTGCGGGAAGAATTCAAAGCGCGGACCAACGTGAAAGAGGTCTTCGTGCACACCACTGAAGTCCGGGGGCGCGAGCACTTTCATTCCGACGAGTATGGGGCACCGGAATCCGATTACCTCGACTTGGACACCACGGACAGTCCGGTGGAGTCGGGTGTGGCAGCAGTGCGGGCTTTTGCCGGATTAGACTGAGTCATGGACGAGAAGCTCTCCAGAAAACGGCACCTCGCCAAGACGATCACGTGGCGCATCATCGGCACGATCGACACGGTGTTGATCGGTTGGGTGGTCACGGGTGACCCTTGGATCGGCGTCCAAGTCGGCGGTGTGGAGATGGTCACCAAGATGGCCCTGTACTATTTCCACGAGCGCGCCTGGTTCCGCTACGGCATGCTGGGACGGAAAAAGAACGAATCATGAGCGATTACAACCTGAGTCACCTCGATGAACTCGAAGCCGAGGGCATCTATGTCTTGCGGGAGGTGGCGGCCCAGTTCGAACGGCCAGCCATCCTGTTCAGCGGAGGAAAAGACAGCATCTGCGTCACCCACCTCGCGCGGAAGGCCTTTGCGCCTGCGCGCATCCCCATGCCGTTGGTCCACATTGACACCGGCCACAATTTCCCGGAGACCATGCAGTTCCGGGACGACTTGGTCGACAAGCTCGGCGTGCAGCTCATCGTGGGCAGCGTGCAAGAGTTGATTGACCGGGGTGAGGTGACGGAGGAGAGTGGGTTCAACGCCTCCCGCAACCGCATCCAGACCCCCGCGCTGATTTCCACCATCGAGGCGCATCAGTTCGACGCCTGTGTGGGCGGAGCCCGGCGCGACGAGGAGAAGGCCCGCGCCAAGGAGCGATTCTTCAGCCACCGCGACGACTTCAGCCAGTGGGACCCGAAGAACCAACGTCCGGAACTCTGGGACCTGTACAATGGAAAGCACCAGCCCGGCGAGCATTTCCGGGTCTTCCCGCTCAACAACTGGACGGAGTTGGACATCTGGAACTACATCCTGCGGGAGAACATCGACATCCCCAGCCTCTACTTCGCTCACGAGCGCGAGGTGGTCCGCCGAAACGGCCAGATTTTGGCCCACAGTGAGTACCTGAATCTCCGCCCTGACGAGAAGCCGGAGAAGCTGCAAGTTCGCTTCCGGACCCTTGGCGACCTGACCATCACGGGGGCCGTGGAGAGCGATGCTGACACGCTCGAGAAGATCATCGGCGAGGTGGCCGCAGCCCGAAAGACGGAGCGCGGTGGCCGCATGGACGACAAGCGCAGCCAGTCGGCCATGGAAGACCGCAAGAAGGAGGGTTACTTCTGAGCGCAAACGACCCGAGACACATGGAACAAGGACTTCTCCGCTTCATCACGGCAGGCAGCGTCGACGACGGCAAGAGCACGTTGATCGGCCGCCTGTTGTACGACAGCAAGACCATCTTCGAGGACCAGCTCGAATCCATTGAGCAGGCGTCGACGCAGCGCGGCACGGACGGGGCCGACCTCTCCCTTCTCACGGACGGCCTCCGTGCCGAGCGCGAGCAGGGCATCACCATCGATGTGGCCTACCGCTACTTCGCCACGCCCCGCCGCAAGTTCATCATCGCCGACGCACCGGGCCACATCCAATACACCCGCAACATGGTGACGGGCGCCTCCACGGCTGACCTCGCCATCATCCTGGTCGATGCGCGCGCCGGATTGTTGGAGCAGACGCACCGCCACAGTTTCATCACGCACCTCCTGGGCATCAAGCACATGGTGGTCTGCGTCAACAAGATGGACCTCGTGGAATGGAGCCAGGAGCGCTACGACGACATTGTGGATGCTTTCCGCAGTTTCTCCAGCCGGCTCGACATTCCGGACATCAAGTTCATCCCGATCAGCGCCTTGCAAGGGGACAATGTGGTGGACCGGTCCGAGCACATGGCCTGGTACGACGGGCCGACCCTGCTTCACCACCTCGAGCACGTGCACGTCGCGGCCGACCGCAATCTGCAGGATTGCCGATTCCCGGTCCAATACGTCATCCGGCCCCAGACCGATGCCGCCCGCGATTTTCGTGGCTATGCCGGCCGCGTGGCCGGGGGCGTCTTCAAGGTGGGCGACGAGGTGGTCGCCCTGCCGAGCGGCTTGAGCAGCACGGTGACCTCCATCGCCATCGGCGACAAGCAGTTGGGCAAGGCTTTTCCGCCACAGAGTGTCGTCATGACCCTCGGGGATGACATCGACCTTAGCCGTGGCGACATGCTCGTTCGCGAGAACAACCAGCCGGACAGCATTCAGGATCTGGACGCCCGCATTTGCTGGTTGTCCGAACAGCCCATGCGGCCGGGCACCCGGTTCGAAGTGCGCCACACTTCAAGGGAAGCCAAGGCCGTTGTCAAGGAGGTCGTCTACAAGCTCGACATCAACACGCTCCACCGCATTGAGGACGATGTGGAAATCGGCATGAACGACATCGCCCGGGTGCGCATCCGCACGGCGGCCCCCTTGCTGGTGGACGACTACCGCCGCAACCGCACAACGGGCTCCTTCATCCTGGTCGATCCGGGAACCCGCCTGACGGTCGCAGCCGGCGTCGTGTACCTCTGACGTTGTGGCTTCAGGGGACGAGCTTCAGGTCGTACCAGCAGAACCCGTCCCACTGGCGCCACGCTTTCTCGGTGTCGTCATACCGGTAGGCGATCATCTCTTCGCAGCCTTCACTGCATCCAGGGTAGAGACGCTCCACATCACCGCTCTTGTCGAGCAGATAGGGGGAGTCGAACACCTGGCCGTCGATGTCCCACGTCATGGTGGAATCTGCACGGAAGGTCATGCGCCCTTCGCCATGGCAGCCTGTCCAGCTGTAGGGGGTGTCCATGCGCAGGTCGGGCAGGGCATCGGATGTGACTTCGCTGCTGGTGAATGCGGCAGGGCCATCGGTGGTTTCCGGTTTGACTTGCACGGCGTCTGGCCCGCCGGGAATCGGATCGAGGTAGGTCTCAGGGGTGCAGGAAAACAGCCCGATTGTGATCAGGGCGAACGTGAGGGGTTTCATCAAGTGCATGGTGCCCTTACGAAGCAGGGGCCACCAGGGATACGTCAGCACATTCTGATAGGGCCAAAAAAGAAGGCCGCCCCTCATCCGAGGAACGGCCTTGAAGTACCCAGAACTGGACTCGAACCAGCACGCCCGAAGGCACAGCCGCCTGAAGACTGCGCGTCTACCAATTTCGCCACCTGGGTGTGACACCCGAACTTCTCCGGGAAGGGGCGCAAAATTAGCGCACCGGAGTGGATTGACCAATCGGTCAGAGTGTCGATGGGCAGACCCAGTCGCTGACCGTGGCATCCGTCTCACGGATGGCTTCGAAGCCGCCTTGGATGTCGATGCCGTTGTGATAGCCACGGGCCTTCAGAATGCTGCTCGCGATGAGGGAGCGGTATCCGGTCTGGCAGTGGAGGTAGAATGGGGCGTCCTTGGGGATGGCGGCCAAGTGCGCGTTCAAGTCGGCCAACGGGATGGTCTCCGCGTCGATCACATGCTCTGAGGCGTACTCACCGGGTTTGCGCACGTCGATGACGTGCAGGTCGCCCTGCTTTTGTTTCGCGGCGAATTCTCCTGCCGACACCGAGGTGATGGCGTCCACCTCCTTTCCGGCGGCCTTCCAGGCTTCGATGCCGCCTTCGAGGTGGCCGAGGACTTGATCAAAGCCGACGCGGGACAGTCGGGTCACGGCTTCTTCGACCTGGTTGGTTTCACAGACGAGGAGAATGGGCTGGGCGACGTCCACGATCATGGTGCCGACCCAAGGGGCGAAACTGCCGTCGAGCCCGATGAAGGTGCTGCGGGGCACATGGGCCTCATGGAAGGCGGCCTTGTCCCGCACGTCGAGGATCACAGCGCCCGTTTCATTGGCGGCAGCGTCGAACGCCTCGGGGGAGAGGCCTCGCGTGCCGGTTGCAAGAACGTCGTCGATGGGCGCGTAGCCCTCCTTGTTCAGCTTGACATTCATCGGGAAGTAAGCGGGTGGGGGAAGCAGTCCGTCCGTGACTTCAGCGACGAATTCGTCCTTGGTCATGTTCGCGCGGAGGGCATAGTTGGTGGCCTTCTGGTCGCCGATGGAGCCGACCGTTTCACTGCTCATGTTCTTACCGCACGCCGAGCCTGCACCATGTCCGGGGTAAACAATGACGTCATCCGGCAGGGTCATGATCTTGTTCCGCAGGCTGTCGTACAATATACCCGCGAGGTCCTCCTGCGTCATGTCCGCACCCTTCTGGGCCAGGTCCGGCCGCCCCACATCGCCGAGGAAGAGCGTGTCACCGGTGAAGATGGCGTGGGGCTTTCCTTCCTTGTCGCGGAGCAGATAGGTGGTGGATTCCATGGTGTGTCCCGGGGTGTGCAGGACCTCAATGGTCACCTTGCCCACCTTGAAGACTTCCCCATCCGTCGCGATGTGCGCGTCGAAGCTGGGGTTGGCATTGGGGCCGAACACGATGGGTGCGCCGGTCTTCTCGGACAGGGTGACGTGACCGGAAACAAAGTCGGCGTGGAAGTGGGTCTCGAAGATGTACTTGATCTTCTTTCCACCCGCTTCAGCACGGTCGAGGTAGGGCTGAACCTCGCGGAGCGGGTCGATGACGACGGCTTCGTCACAGCACTCGATGTAATACGCCCCTTGGGCGAGGCACCCGGTGTAAATCTGTTCGATTTTCATGTCGTTGCAAGGTCGGAAAAATGGGGTCAATCGCCGTCGGGCTGGAAGGTTTGAAGAGCGATGTCGGACTCGTTGGCTTTGGGGTCGATTTCCCCCATGGCGTAGGCCAGCTCGGTGTGGAAGTTGGACTCCCCGATGCGCTGCATCAATCCGGACTTGTTGAGCCGGTCACGGACGGGCCCGATGGCGCCTGCGCAGGCCAGTTGAATGCCATTGGCCTCGAAGATGTCGAGAAGGTCCTCCAACATGGCTGATGCCGAGGCGTCCACGTACGGGATGGATTTGGCGTTCAGCACCACCCGGCGGATGGGGTCTCCTTCTTCTTCGCGGATGGCGATTCGGCTGAGCAGATAGTCCTTGAAGTGGGATTGGCTCGCATAATTCAACGGACCATCGTAGCGAATGAGCAATTGTCCCGGGGCTTTCATGGCGCTCGGAAACCGATTCAGATTGCGGTACACCCCTTCGATCCAGCCCAGCTCGGCCGCGTGGGGACGGGAGGTCCGGTACAAGGTGAGGATCAAGCTCAGGGACACGCCGATCGCGATTCCGGCGACCATGCCGGTGAAGGCAGTGAAAAAGAAGGTGACGAGGAGCAGCAAGGCTTCGTCCCGGTGCGTTCTCCAAAGCTTCCTGAAGTAGGCGAAATCGACCAATCCGGCGACAGCGACGGCGATGATGGCGCCGAGCACGGCCTTGGGCAGAAACTCGAAGAGGTCGGTTAGAAAGGTCAAGGTCAGCGCTACGACCGCGGCGGAGATGAGGGCGCTGATGCCCGTTCGGGCTCCACTCCGGTGGTTGACAGCCGTTCTCGAGAAGCCGCCGGTCGTGGGGTAGGCACCGAACATCGAGCCGAGGATATTGGACGCACCCAATGCCCGCAATTCCTGATTGGCATCCACCTCGTGGTCCTTGGGCGCTTGGGCCAAGGACTTGGCCACACTGAAGGCCTCCACGAAAGCGACGATGGCCATGGTGACTGCCACAGGAAACAAGGTGCGCACGTCCTCTCCGGTCATGGTCGGGGCTTGAAAATGGGGCAGTCCGGACGGGACGGCGCCCACGGTTCGGGTGGCGATCCAGTCGAAGGCAACAGCGGCGATGCCGAAGACAACCACAATCAGAGCGCCAGGAACGCGGGGCGCCTTTCGCTTGAGCAACACCAGGGTAGCCATGGATGCGACGCTGATGCCCACGGTGGGCAGGTGCGCGTCGCCTAGATTGTGCAGGGCACTGGATGCGAGTTCATGTAGCTGTGCAGAGCGGATCACCTCGATGCCGAGCAGGTTGCCCAGCTGGTTGAAGCCGATGATCAGCGCAGCCGCACTGGTGAAGCCACTGATGACGGGGCGGGAAAGAAAGTCGGACAGGAAGCCGAGGCGAAACGTGCCCATCGCGAATTGCACCGCGCCCATGATGAGCGCCAGAAACAAGGCCAGCTCGATGTAGCGCTCGGATCCCACCATGGCCATGCCGGCCAATCCGGAGGCCACGAGCAACGAGTCCATGGCGACGGGGCCGACGGCCAGGGAGCGGGAGGTGCCCATCAACGCGTACATCACCTGGGGCACCAAAGCGGCATACAGGCCGTAAACCACCGGCAGTCCGGCAATCAAGGCGTAGGCCATCCCTTGGGGTACGAGCATCACCCCAACGGCAAGTCCGGCGGGGAGGTCGCCCGCGAAGTCTTGCCGGCTGTAGCCCGGGAGCCACTGAAGAATGGGGAAGAGGCGCTTCACATCAGCAAAGCTAGGGCGGTTCCTGCGCGCGTTGCGCCACACAGGTTACGCGGACCTCTCAGAAGTCGAGCAATGCCGGGTTCAGGTTGTGCTGGACTCGGTGAGCTTGGATTTCCGGGTTCAGGAGTCGCTGCGTCGGCGGTTGGAGGACGGTTTTCCCGGGCCTTTGTGCCGCCGGTTTCCACCCCCACCTCCTTGTCCATGTCGACCGCGTGGGCCGCCTTGGCCTTGGCCGCGTTTGGGCCCGCCGTGGCGTCGCTTCTTGCCTTGGCCGCGTTTGCCGCCACCGCCGCCTTGCGGTCGCCCCGAGTCCAGCGGAATCGGGGGCAGAGGGTTGTGGTAATCATGGTCGGTATCCAAGGGGACTTCCTTTCGGATCAGGCGTTGGATGTCACGGAGGTAGGTCCGTTCGTCTTCCTCGTTGCAAAAGGAGATGGCGATGCCTTCTGCTCCCGCGCGGCCGGTGCGGCCGATCCGGTGCACGTAGGTCTCCGGAATGTTCGGGATTTCGAAGTTGACGACGTGGCTGAGCTCATCCACGTCGATGCCGCGGGCTGCGATGTCGGTGGCCACGAGCACACCGAGGTCACCTCGCTTGAAGGCATTCATCGCCTTTTCTCGCTGGGGTTGGCTCTTGTTGCCGTGGATGGCTTCGCTCCGGACACCTTGTTTGCGCAGGTGCCGGACCAATTTGTCCGCTCCGTATTTGGTCCGTGTGAAAACGAGTGCGCTCGTCACATCCGGTGCCGTCAGAACATCGACGAGCAGGTGCTTCTTCTCGGCTTGCCGGACGAAGTAGACTTTCTGTTCGACAGTTTCCGCTGCACTGCTGCGCCGCTCGACTTCCACCGTAACGGGGTCGATCAGGATGGTGTCGGCCAACTCTTGAATGTTCTGCGGCATGGTGGCCGAGAAAAACAAGGACTGACGCTTGGGTGGTAGGAGCTTGATGACCTTCCGGATGTCGTGGATGAAGCCCATGTCCAACATGGTGTCCGCCTCGTCCAGCACGAAGTATTCGAGGTGGTCCAGGCGGATGTAGCCCTGGTCGATGAGGTCCAGCAGGCGTCCCGGTGTGGCCACGACGATGTCCACACCCCGCTGGAGCGCAGCGACTTGCTTGCCTTGTTTGACACCGCCGAAGATGACGGTGTGATAGACCTTGAGGTGGGGGCTGTAGTCCCTGATGCTGTCCCCGATCTGGGCGGACAATTCACGGGTCGGACTCAGAATGAGCGCTCGGATCACTCGGCGATTCTCGCGCCGGGGTTGTGCGGCCAGCCGATGGAGCATCGGAAGGGAGAAGGCCGCGGTCTTGCCGGTGCCCGTTTGGGCGACGCCAAGAACGTCCCGTCCGTCGAGGACGTAGGGGATGGCCTGGGCTTGAATGGGGGTGGGGGTCTCGTAACCCAGAGGTACGAGTGCCCGCATGATGGGATCGCTCAATCCGAGCGAATGAAAATCAGACAAAGTGAAGTGGGGTGTGGTGCGATGACGCTCCGAAATTCACTCGGCCCCACCGCGGTTCCCCGCAAAGGTAGGGTGTTCAGCTCACCTGCTCACCATGTTGGCTGGCATCGAGGCCGATCGCTTCCTGCTTGTCGGTGACCCGCATGGACAAGGCGCGGTCCACCAGCTTCAAGAGAACAAGGCTGCCGAAGAAGCAAAAGATGGACACGCCAACCAGTGCGGCGACATGCCACAGGAAGGTCTCGGTTTGTCCGGAGGTCAGGCCGACGTCCGCAGCAAAGACACCAGTCAGCAACATGCCGACCATGCCACCCACACCATGGCTGGGGAAGACGTCAAGGGTGTCGTCCAAAGCGCTCCGCCCCTGGGCGGCGATGGCCCAATTGGACACCAGGGCAGCGAAGGTGCCGATGAACAAACTCTCTTGGATGGACACGAATCCTGCAGCGGGCGTGATGGCCACCAGTCCAACGATGGCGCCGATGCAGGCGCCCAGCGCGTTCATCTTCCGCCCTTGGAATCGCTCATAGAACATCCACGTGATCATGCCGGCAGCCGAAGCGAAGTGGGTGTTGGCAAGGGCTTGCACGGCATCGGTGTTGGCGCCCAGAGCAGACCCGGCATTGAACCCGAACCAGCCAAACCACAGGAGCCCCGTTCCCAGGATGACGAAGGGGATGTTGGCGTGGGTGAGGCGCTTGGTCTTGCGGGGGCCCAGGTGCACGGCGCCAGCCAAAGCCGCGAGGCCGGCCGACATGTGCACCACGGTGCCACCCGCAAAGTCGAGGACGCCCAAATTGAGCAGAAGGCCGTCCGGATGCCACGTCATGTGGGCGAGCGGAGCGTAGATGAACAGGGTGAAGAGCACCATGAACAGGATGTAGCTCCGGAATCGGATGCGCCCCGCCATGCTGCCGGTGAAGAGGGCGGGTGTGATGATGGCAAACTTGAGCTGAAAGAGGGCGAAGAGCAGAAAGGGGAGGCCGCCGCCAATGTCCGGGTGGGCCTGCAGTCCGACGTTGCGAAAGTTGAGGAAGGTGAGGGGGTTGCCGATGATGCCGCCGATGCTGTCGCCGAAGCACAGGCTGAAGCCGACGATGACCCACACCACGCTGATGACACCGAGTGCGACGAAGCTCTGCAGCATGGTGGAGATGACATTCTTGCGGTCCACCATGCCCCCGTAGAAGAAGGCGAGGCCCGGGGTCATGAGGAGGACGAATGCACTGGCGACGATCATCCAGGCGATGTCTCCGGAACTCGCCAGATCCACCGAGCTCCAGTCCGGGGATTGGGCTTCGTTGCCCAAGCCGAGAACGGACAACAGGACGAATCCCACCAACGCAATGAAGTTGATTTTCTTTCCCATGCCGCAAGTTTCGCAAGCACATCCTGCAGATGCCCTTCTTTTCGGCACTTGTTTTTCACAATAACCGGATTTAAGTAGCTCGTATTCAGGTGTTTATGTGTGTACTTTGGACACAGTGTTGTCCGGGAAAGGCACAAAAAAAGGACCGCCGAAGCGGTCCTCTTGATGCGCTGGTGCCCAGGGCGGGACTCGAACCCGCACGCCCTAATGGACACATGGCCCTCAACCATGCCTGTCTACCAATTTCAGCACCTGGGCTGGTGACCCCCCTGGGGCTCGAACCCAGGACCCTCTCATTAAAAGTGAGATGCTCTAACCAACTGAGCTAGGGGGTCTCCAGATCCTCCAGGGGCCCCGTTGGGTCCTCCGGAAGGGGGCGCAAAGATAGCGGGGATTTCGACCCGACAAACTTCGGGGTCAAATTCCTGAGAGACAGGGGGTCATTTTGCAATGGGCATGCGCTGGAACTCGACTTCCGGGTCGAAGAATTTCCGGAGCGTGACATAGGTCCGGGTCCGCTCGGTCCCGAGGTTCTCGGCAATGCGGATCATCTTCGGATTGAAGTCGCCGATCCACGTCAGCGTGGTGCTTTTGTAACGCCCCTTTTCCTGAATCCGCTTCCCGGCAATGTCAATCATGTAGCCGTCGATGCCTTGGCCGTGGTAGTTGCGGTCAATGCCGAACACGAGCCCCACCATGATGTCGGACGCGCCGCGCCATTTGTGGTACAGGAACTTCAGTTTGCCGATGGCATTCAGGTTGCCGTCCACATGCCGGAAAATCTGGTTGAGCTCCGGGATGTTGACGTAAAAGGCGATGGGGTCGTCTCCATCCATCACGAAGAAGATGATGTCCGGGTCCATGACCGGCTTCAACGCCTTGACGGTGCGCTTGGCCTGTTTGAGGGGCATCTTGGCAAAGCCGTGGTGGCCGCCCCAGGCATTGTTGTAGACGGTGCAGAAGTGTGCGGCGAGCTGGTCCTCGGTGAGGTCCTTGGCCGTGATGACCTTCATCGTGCCGCGGGATGCCACTTGGGCGCGCTTGCGCTCAAAGACCTCTTGGATGCCGAGGTCCACCTCCCGACTGAAGATGTATTGCTCGTAATAGACCTGGTAGCCGTGGGCGTCGAAAAAACGCCGGTAGTACTCCGGGTTGTAGTTGAGGGCATAGCTCGGCAAGGAGGTGAAGTCCTTGACCAGCAGCCCCCAGTATTGGTCCTTCTCTCCGAAGTTGATGGGGCCATCGACCGCTTCCATGCCCTGCTCCTGCAGCCAAGCTTCCGCCGCCTCGAACAACAGCTGGGCCACAGCGTCGTCGTCGGTGGATTCGAAAAAGCCGATTCCTCCTGTCGGCTGCTTCATGCCGCCGCTGTATTTCGGGCTGACAAATGCGGCGATGCGTCCGGCCCAATGGCCATCCTCACCCTGCACGATCCAGCGCTTGGCGACCCCGCCTTTCCTGAAGAGGCGGTTCTGTTCCGGATCGAAGATTTTGTCGATGTCCTGCTTCAGGTGGGGGATCCACACCGGGTTGTCTGCATAGATGCGCCGCGGAACCGCGTGAAAGGCGGCGCGGGTTTTGACGTCATTGACCTCGATAAGTCGCATGGAGAGGGAGTTCAAGGGGGGGCAAATGTGCTATTTTCGGACAACTATCGCGCCCTTTTCGGGGTTCGATGAAGGAAGCGAAGATGATGAACCGATTGATGGCCTGTGGACTGCTGCTGTCCACCCTGTCTTTTTTCTCTCCTGCGGAGGCCCAAACAGCGCCGCAAAACCTGGACGAATTTCGTGCCTTGCGAGGGTGGGTGTTCTCGCCCGACTTGACGAAGGCGGAGGGCCTTCCCGATCTCGAAGGCACCCCCTCCAGCGAGGAAGGCGGCGCGGCCTTGGATGCGGCCACCTTTGATCCCGCGGCCTTCGATGCCCGTGATTATGCCATTGATCTCCAAACGAATCCCGATTTGCCGATCTCATTCCGCATCGGCAACGTGGGGGTCATTCAATTCCACAGTGAGAAACGCTGTCGTGTGCTCTTCGAGCGCGCCAAGCTGAACCAGGTCAAGCCACACTGAGCACCATGACGTCCTTGACCCTTTCCGGCCTGTTGCGCCATGCCGTTGTCGCTGCCTTGTTCCTGACCATCCTCGCCCCCGCTCGGGCACAGGAAGTCTCCATTTCGCAAGGCGGGACGTACACCGATTGCGACTATTTCTTCGTGGACAATGGCCTCACTGCCGGGGATGCGTCCCCCAATGTGGACTACACCATGACCTTCTGCCCGGACCTCCCGGCGAACCCTGTCATCAACTTCTATTTCAACCTCTGCGCCCTCGGCGCCGGAGACACCCTGTTCATGTGGCTGTCTGACGCCGCTGTGGGAGAGCCCGACGGCGTGTACACCGGTTTCGATCTTCAGGGAGTGGACATCTGGAGCCAGATGGACGATGTGGTCAATGCGTCGGGGTGCATCACGTGGCAATTCACCTCCGACGCTGCGGACAACTCCAACTGGACGGCGGAAGTCACGTGTGAGGAGCCTTGCCAACGCCCGGAAGCCAATGTCGTGACCACCATCGATGGCGAAGTGGAAACGGTTCCGCTTCAAATCTGTGTGGGGGAAGAAATTCAATTCGACGGCACCGGCTCCACGGCAGCAGAGGACTTCCTCATCGCAACCTGGGACTGGGACTTTGACGATGGCGCGACGGACAATTCGGGACCGGAAGTGACCCACAGCTTCGACGAGCCCGGCGCCTACAACGTCCAGCTTTTCATCGTCGACAACAACGATTGCCCCAATGGCAACCTTGTGGATCACCTGATCCTGGTCTCGACCCCGACCAGTTTCGAGGGCACCACCCAGGACTTGCAGATTTGTGCGGGCGAGGAGTATGAAGTCAACGGCGTTGCTGAGGGCATCACCTACGACAGCACCCCTGATGTGGACTTCGGAGGCGGCCTTTTCATTCCGGACGACCAGACCCAGTGCTTCAGCTCGTCGATTGTCTTCACCTCCTTCAACTCCGGACAGGTCGTAGAGACCGCGGATGACATCGAGAACCTGTTCATCAACTTCGAGCACAGCTTCATGGGGGACCTCACCATCACCTTCATCTGCCCAGACGGCAGCTCGATGGGCGTGCACCAGCAAGGTGGAGGCGGCACCTTTCTGGGCGTACCGGTGGACAACGATGCAACTCCGAATGTCCCCGGGACGGGATACGACTACTTCTGGTCTCCCGATGCCACCAACGGCACGTGGGAAGACAACGCCGGGGGCACCTTGCCCAGCGGCACCTACGAATCCGCCCAGCCTTGGACGTTGCTCGAAGGGTGCCCACTCAACGGCACTTGGACGGTGGAAGTGTGCGACAGCTGGGGGTCGGACAACGGCTTCATCTTTGACTGGTTCGTCAACTTCGAGCCAAGCCTGTATCCAGACCCCATCATCTTCACGCCGCAGATCGGGGTGGATTGCGACAGCAGTTATTGGTCGGGTCCTTTCATCGTAGATGACGGTGGAGATTGCAATGACATCGCCATTCTGCCCGGGAACCAAGGCGTGTTCGAATACGTCTACACAGCGACCAACGACTTCGGGTGCACGGCGTCCGATACCATGGTCGTCACGGTGGAGCCGGCACCGGAGGTAGACTTGGTGGCCGCCGACAATTGGTGTGGTGTACCCGTGGGATTGACCGCGACCACCCAGGATGTGCCAAGCAACCTCAATGTCGAGTGGGACTGGGAAACCACCGATGGCGTCTTGGCGCCAGGCGGCGGCAACAACAGCAGTGCCACAGCGACCATCGATGGCTTGGATTCGCCCGTCAATGTGACCGTCACCATGAACCTGACGGGGGGCAACATTGACGAGTGTCTGGCCAGTGCCACCGTGCCGGTCGGGCTGTATGCTCCGCCCGTACTTGGGCCGGACGAGGAACTGTATGGCCTGTGCATCGGCGACGACCACATTCTCTTGCCGGAATTGCCGCCTTCGGATTGGCCTTTGGAATTCACTTGGTCCTCCGACCTCGGTGGTACTCTGGGGGAAACGGGAAGCGCACTGACCGTCTCGACCACTGACTATTACTACGTCACGGTCAGCATGGCCGCCCCTTGCATCGGGGAGGATGCCATGTCCTTCAACGTCAACTTCGGCCCTTGTGCCATTGAGACCATCCCCAACCTGTTCACGCCCAACAACGACGGTGAAAACGATGCTTTTGAAATTGAAGGACTGGTCAACAGTGGCCTCGGCCCGACATTGACCGTGTACAATCGCTGGGGAGACCAGGTGCATTACGAGCAGGACTACGGCAACACGTGGTCCCCCGACGAAGATGAATTGTCCGAATCGACATACTACATCATCCTCGATTTCAGCAACTACGCCCTGCCGCTTGAGGACATTGAGCACAATGGGATGATCAATGCGGTTGGAGACGGTTTCCGCTACGTCGGGCCGTTGCAGATTCTCCGCAACCGCAATTAACCCAGATGAACCACCGCGACAGCCTCGCGGAATTGGCCGCCTTAACGGAGGCGCTGGTGCTGGAGCACCGGGCTGAGGAAGCGCGTTATGGGGCCATCCTCGACGGGCAACCTGTTTCCGTCCGAAAAGCCGAAGGGCTGACGTGGTCGCCGGTGCGCGTCATCCGAACCCGTTTCACCTTGGGCGGTCGCCCCACCGTGGAAGTGCAAGCCGATGGAGGTGAGCCGGGTGCCTTTCGTGCGGGTTCTGCGGTTCAATTGACGTCGGACGACACCAAGGGAGACAAGGTGTCCCATCGGGGCATCGTCCGTTCCGCCAGGGGGCTGGAGGCCGAAGTGGTCCTCGATGGAGAAGACCTTCCCGATCAAGTCATGCACCGCACATGGGTGTTGGACGCGCGGTTTGACGAGCGCAGTTTCAAGGAGATGGCCCGTGCCTTGAGCGACGTTTTGAATGCGGGACACGATGGCAAGCCATCTCGGCTGGCCGCACTCCGCGAGGTGATTCTGGGCTATGCCCGGCCTGAACCGGTGGAACCTGAGCCCTTCGAGCACCCGACGTTGAATGCCTCCCAGAATTTGGCGGTGGGCCATGCATTGACCGCACCAGAGGTCACGACCCTGCATGGGCCGCCCGGAACGGGCAAAACCACAACGCTGGTGCAGCTGGTGCGGGCCTTGGTGCGGCGGGGAGAAACGGTGATGTGCGCAACCCCTTCCAACGCGGCTGCGGACTTGTTGGTGGAACGCCTCGGGGGTGCCGGTTTGCAAGTGGTTCGGATAGGCCACCCCATGCGGGTAGATCCTTCAGTGGCCAACCGCGCCTTGGACCGACTGGTGGCGGCGGATCCAGACTTTAAGCAGGTCAAGCAATACCGGCGTCAGGCAGACGACGCCACCCGGGAAGCGGAACGGGAAGTGAGGAATTTCGGCCCGGATCAGCGGACTGCGCGCCGGGCAGCCTTTGCCGAGGCCCGACAGCTCCGCAAGGAGGCAGACCGCTTGGAAGGGTTTCTGGCCGAACGGGCCTTGGAGTCCGCCGAGGTGGTGTGTTGCACCTTGGTTGGTGCGGCAGACCGAATGTTGCAAGGGCGCCGATTTGGTACAGTGGTCTTGGACGAGGCGGGTCAGGCGCTGGAGCCCGGGGCTTGGATTCCCATCCGACTCGCCGACCGCGTGGTCCTCGCCGGTGACGCCTGTCAATTGCCGCCCACGGTCAAGAATCCCGCGGCTTTGAAGGCTGGACTTGGGGTGAGTCTGTTGGAAAAGGCCATCGCCCGTGACCGCAATGTCCACCTGCTCGACACCCAATACCGGATGCACGCCGACATCATGGCGCACCCCAACCGGGTCTTTTACGGCGGAGCACTCATGGCGGATGCCGCGGTGGCGGACCGCGCGTTGGAAGGTCTGGCTCCGCTCACCTACGTTGACACGGCCGGCCGCGGTTGGGACGAGGAGCGCTCCGTCGCCCAGGCGGACAAGACGGGCCGGTCCCATGCCAGTATCCGCAATCCCGAGGAGGCCCAATTCACCGTGGATCGGTTGCGGGAGCTGATGAAGGCCCACCCCGAATCCAGTGTGGGCGTGATCGCGCCCTACCGCGCTCAGGTCACCTTGTTGGAAGAGTTGCTGGCAGCCGATGTGGCCCAGGCGCACGGGCGACTGTCCATTCAAACCGTGGATGGCTTTCAGGGGCAGGAGCGCGACATCATGGTCATCGGTTTGACCCGTTCCAACGCCGATGGCGAGGTGGGGTTCCTTTCGGAGCACCGTCGGATGAATGTGGCCATGACCCGGGCGCGCATGCACCTGCTGGTCATCGGAGACAGCGCCACCCTTGGGGCCGACGGGTTCTACGCGGACTTCATCCAGAGCTGCGAACAGTCTGGAGCCTACCGGTCTTGTTGGGAGTGGGCGTGACCCCCGCGATCAACCCACTTCGCCCGTCTCCGGGTCGACGCCAGCTGGCACAGCGGCAGCCTCGGGCTGGGCGATGGACGGGTGGTCGGCTGGGACAGCGCCATATCCATCTGCAGCAGTCACATTGGTGGAGCCTTCCTCACTCTTGGGGTACACCTCGCTGATTTTGGTGTAGTTGATGGCAGGGATGACATACCCGATGCCCGATCCTTTGAGGAACTCTCGGGTTTTGTCGTAGGCGTCCTTGATGTCGTCCGCGCTGAAGAGGAAGAACTGGTTTGATTCCTTCTCCTTGCCGCTCCGCTCGTCGAAGCTGGTCAGGGCCACTTTGATCCGGAACCACTTGTCGCCGGTATCAAAACGCACCACTTCCGCGTAGTTGCTTTTGGTGATGGACTGCACTTCGAATGGGCCCGTGCAGACATCGGTCACGATGCCCACCAGCCGGGCTTCTGCTTCGGTGTAGGTATAGGCGTCCAGCAACAGTTGGTCGGTGGTCTTTTCCTCGGATCCGTCCGCGCCGTGGCGCACGTATTTCACCACGCAGGTGAACCAATTTCTCGTCATGGGGTGGTGAGGGCAATGCAGTCCATGACTTGCTGGGCAACCCGCAGTGCGGCCAGGCCATCCTGGAGGGGGACCTGGGGCGAAGCAGTGCCAGAACAGGCAGCATGGAAGTTGGAAAGTTCGTCGGCGATGGCATTCGCTTCGCCGATGTCGGGAGTGTCGATGTGAAGTTGTCGGGAGGCTTGCCCCGGAACGTCGAAGTACAGGCCGTAGGGATCCCGTTCGGCGTCTCCCTCCAGCGTCTCCAGTCGCACCACCTGTGCACTGCGGTTCAGCAGATCGACAGAGAGGTAGGCGTCCGGTTGGAAAAGGCGGACCTTCCGCATGGGGGACAGGCTCACCCGGCTGGCCGTGAGGTTGGCCACCGCACCGGAAGAGAATTCGATGCGGGCATTCGCAATGTCGACACTGCTGCCCACCACGGCCACGCCATTGGCCGCCACGCGGACCACATCGCCTTCCAATGCATGGAGGGCGAGGTCGATGTCGTGGATCATCAAGTCGAGCACAACCGGGACATCCAGGCCGCGGGGGTTGAATGGGGCCAACCGGTGCGCTTCAATGAAGCGGGGACGGTCCAAGTGGTGGCGGGCGGCTTGGAAAGCGGGGTTGAACCGCTCCACATGGCCGATTTGCACCACGCTGCCATACCTGTTCTGGAGGTCCAGCAGGTCTTCGGCCTCCTTCAACGTGGTGGTGATGGGCTTTTCGATGAAGCACCCCTTGCCGGCTTCGATGGCGAGCTTGGCGAGCCGGGCATGCTCGGAAGTCGGGGTGACGATGGCGATCGCATCGACGGCGTCGATCAGGGCTTCCGGAGAATCAAACCAGGTCGGCACCGCCTCCCAGCCTTCGGATTCCGCCAAGGTGGCCACAGCTTCTTGGGATGCCGGGCTCGGATCACAACAGCCCACCAGCTCCCAGCGGTCCTGAAGCAGGCGCAGGCAACGCAGGTGAATGCGGCCAAGGTGGCCCGTACCAAAGAGGCCGATGCGGAGAGGTGCAGACATGGGGAGCGAAAGTACCCGGCACACCCACCCCGGACCGAATGTTGGCAAGGCACGATTTCCACACCGAATCCCGGTGGGCGAGCCACCTATTTTCGAGGGTCCATGTCCACCACCGCCGCCAACCTTTCAGACACCTACCGCCACAAGGGACTCCGACGCGCCCTGCTCCAGAAATTGAGGGAGATGGGCATCGCCGATGAGCGGGTGCTGGACGCCATGGACCGCGTCCCGCGGCACCATTTCATGGACGACGCTTTTGTGCATTTCGCCTATGACAACAAGGCCTTCCGAATCGGCGCAGGACAGACCATCAGTCATCCCTACACCGTGGCCCGCCAGACGGAGCTGCTCGGTCTCGAGCCGGGGGCCAAGGTGCTCGAAATCGGCACGGGCAGTGGTTACCAATGCGCGGTCCTGGTGGCCATGGGATTCAAGGTGCACAGCATCGAACGCCAGAAGGCCTTGTTTGACCGCACGACGCCGTTTTTGAAGCAGCAGGGGTACCGCGCGCATTGCTACTACGGTGATGGATACAAGGGAAAGCCCGCCTTTGCACCATTCGATGGCATCCTGGTCACGTGTGGAGCCCCACGGATTCCGGAGGCCTTGCTCGGTCAGCTTGCTGTGGGCGGTCGTTTGATCATCCCCCTGGACGATCCAGAGGCAGGAGAAGGCAAGCAGACCATGACCGAAGTGAGGCGCATGGATGAAGAAACCTTCACTCGCCGCACCCACGGTACCTTCGCCTTCGTCCCCATGCTCGCCGCGCGGTCCGGCGCGCAGGGCTGATCAACTGCAGGCCACCCCGAAAATGTCACATGACCCCTTCGAGCGACCCGCGGCCCTCTCGGACGACCTCGGCATCTCCAGTGGTGCAGTCGATGACCGTGGAGGCTTCGAGGTGGCCCAGTCCGCCACTGACCACAGCGTCGACTTGATGGCCGTATTTCTCGTGAACGAGTCCTGGGTCGGTCATGTATTCGGTGGCCCCGTCATCGTGAGGGACGGAACTGACCACCAAAGGCTTGCCCAACTCGTCGATCAGGGCCTTCGGGATGGCGTGGTCGGGGATGCGGATGCCGACTTCTTTCTTCGATTTGCGGAAGATGCGCGGAATCTTCACCCCCGCATTCAAGATGAAGGTGAACGGGCCGGGCAGGGCGCGCTTCATCAACTTGAAGGTGGGCTGCGGCAGCGGCGCCGTGTAATGGCTCATCTGGCTCAGATCAGAGCAGATCATGGAGAAGTTGGCCTCGGTGGGGCTCAAGTCGCGGAGCCGGGCCATTTTCTCCAAGCCTTTTGAAGATCCAAGTGCACAAGCAAAAGAGTAAATCGAGTCGGTGGGGATGATCAACACGCCGTCGCGGCGCAGAATGTCCACGGCCTGCGTCACTTTTCGCAGTTCAGGTGTCTCTTGATGGATCTCGATGAGCATGACAAGAAGTTGGTGAAAACGGGGCGGAAAATCAACCCGCGCAACGGACGCAAGTGAGCGCTCCCGGCATCAGGAGCAGGCGGCCGGTGGGAATGGGTTCTCCGCACCTCGTGCACAGGCCGAAGCGGTCATCGTCAAGGCGTTGGAGCGCCCGGTCCAGTCCCTGCCGTTGCTTCTCGGCTTGGCGCAGGGCAGCCTCGTTGACGGACTTGTTGTTGATGGCGTCCATCCGGCTGACGCGGCCGATGGCCTCGCTTGGGGGGATGGGCTTGGTCAGTTCGCGGTATTCCGCAATCCGCTCGTCGAGGTCCCGCGCCTTGCGCTCGATGGCCACCCGGATTTTTTCCTTCTCTTCAGCCGAAAGCATGTCCCAATTAAACTCATCTTGCCGGCAATCGTCACGACCCCATGAGAACCCTGCTGTTTTTCTGCCTGTCCATTTTGCCAGTCGGCCTCCTCGCCCAACCCGAACTCGAGGCCTGGCTCCTCAATACCGATGGGGCCACAGGCCAATATTGGAACGGAAACAGCCTCGTTCCGATGCAGGACGAGTGCGACGTCCAGCTCGTCCAGTACAGCGCCGACAACGTCTACGTCCATGCCACGGGCATTCCGCGCTACGCGACGGCGCCTTTCCCGGATGGCAACCCCTCACAGGCGACCGCACAGGATTACCTGTTCCAGATTCCCCGCAACCCGCAGGAAGGGCCGGCGGGTGGTACGGCGACCGGGCTTGGTCACACCGGCGTCCTGATCAACGGGGTGGTCATCTTCAATGCGCAGGACGCTTTCAGCTACAACAATCAGGGCTTCTGGCACCAGAACGGGGGCTTCTTTGAGAATGACGGATTCGACTGCGCCAAGGGCCACCCGGCCATGGGCCGGTATCACCACCACCAGGTGCCGACCCGCTTCGACGACAGCTTGGCGCCCACCAGCGATGTGTGCGGGGACTTTCCCAGTGAGGCGCTCTTCACGGTGGACCCATCGGCGCACAGTCCGTTGATCGGGTATGCCTTCGATGGCTACCCCATCTACGGGCCATACGGGTTTGCCAACGCAGACGGTTCGGGGGGTGTTGTGCGCATCGAAACCAGCTGGCAGTTACGTGACATCGCGGTGCGCCACACGCTGCCGGACGGCACGGAGCTCGCGCCCAACCAATATGGACCGGACGTGGGGGAGCTCGTGACGCCAGCCATTCCTCCGGGCGCGGCCCCGGTGGCCGCCGTGCTCGGGGCCTACATCGAGGACCACGAATACGTGGAAGGGTCCGGGCATCTGGACGAATTCAACGGCCGCTTTGCGGTGACGCCCGAGTATCCTGAGGGCGCCTACGCCTATTACGCCACCGTGGATGCCGACCACAACGGGCAGTACCCCTATTTCTACCCGGCCTACCGCGGGGTGGTGGAAACCGACAACTTCGGCGGCGGACCCGGCCCGGGTGGGGGCGGTGGAACCAATGTCACCATCGACGAGGAGGTCGAGACCTGGACGGGCGAGGTGTCCGACATTCTGGTCCAGAATGGGGCGCCGTTTTTCGCCTACCCCAATCCGGCGTCGCGTTCCGACGTGGTGCGCTTCTCCGGCCGGGTTCCGGACCAATTGGTCGTCCGGGATGCTGCGGGGCGCGTCGTCGCCGAATGGAAGACAGCCGAGCTGGCGGGGCCGGCCGGCATGGCCCTGGATGGGCTCTCACCAGGCATCCACACTTGCACGGACGCTTCGGGTTCTGCGCGCACCCTGCTCATCATTGACCCCTGACAACGGTCTAATATGAACCACATCCGCCTTCTTCTGCCTGCCCTGTTTTTGGTTGTGCCCACCCACGGTCAGTGGGTGCTGGACGGCGACTGGAGCGGCGATGGGCGCAGGTTGGAGGTCTCGGACCGATGGGAGGTGCCCGTGTCCATTTCCTTGGCTTCGGGTGAAGTCGTCCTTCTCAACGCGGCCTATGACACCGAGGGCGAGGTGGTGCCGCGGTGGCGCGGGTTCACGGGGTGGGGCAGCCAGTCATGGGAAGGAGAGGGCGCTTCCGGTGAACGGCCGGTGGACGCTGCACATGGCACGTGGGAGAACCGGTGGTTCATGTTGAGCGAAGTGCCCCACACCGTTGGGGATTCCCTTGGCAGCCTGATGCGGATTCGCGCCTTTGACGGATCATCCCCCATCGGGGATTGGGGAACGGAAGGCGTGGTCGACCTGACCTTCGTGGGTCCCCTGAACGAGGGGGGTAGCTTAGACACCAGGATCGAAAGCACAGGGGGGCCTCAAGAACTGTGGGACTGGCTGTTGGTGTCGGGCGCGGCATTCGACAGCTGCTGCGCTCACCAGGAGTTGCCCGCGTTGTCCATCATCAGCGCATGGGATGGCAGTTTTCACCCCGATTTCGGCCAGGCGGGGCGCATCGTGCTCGATCCCGAAGGCTGGCAGGTCGAAGACAGCGTTCGCCATGAATTCAGCGGCCGGTTCACGCAGGCGCTGTTCGTGCCCTGGAATCCCTACGAGTCCGACCCGAATGACCTCGACAACATCCGCATCGTGGCCGGGGGAACCTATGCGTTGGCCGGCGCCTTCCGGCCCTTTCTCGCGATGTTCCGCTGGGACGGGACCCTCGAGACCGAGTTCGGCGAGGACGGCATCCTGGCCTGGTTCGAGGACGCCAACCTAAACCACGGGGTGCGCGATCTGCGCCACCGTTGGGAATGGCTCGGGCCCGATGCTGGTGTGAACGTTCTCCACGGGACACCGGAGGGCGAGCCCACGTTGGCAACGGGGACCATGTCGGCCGGTTGGGTGCCGCTGTGGCCGGAGGATTCGCCCAACCCACCGACCACCTCCATCAATCCAGGCCTGATGACCAACGATCCCATTCGCTCCGTTTCGCTGGCCGCAGGATTTGGCTGGAAACTCGAGGACGAGACGGTGGTGGTGGGCACCCGTGAGTCCGAATCGGGTTGGAATGGCGAGGCCCACCCTGTCTGGTGGACGGGCCCCCAGATGTCGTTCGGCAATGTCAATGCCTACTGGACGGAGGACACGGAGTTTCCCAGCCAACGGGTGGGCGCTGCCGTCAGCTTGGGGACCCGATTGTACATCGCCGGCACCCTGCCTGGCGACAGCCCGGCCACGAGCTCGTGGGTCCTGTCCCGCTGGAGGGAGGATGTGTCGAATGTGGCCAGCCTGCAGGCCGATAGGTCCGCCCCATTTCCGTTTCCGACTTCGCAATCCGTGGAATGGCCATGTGCCCCGGGAATCATCCGGTGCCGGGACAACCGCGGCAGGTTGCTGGGCGAGTGGCGCCACCCCGGGGGCGTGTTCCAGCTGGACCTTCCCGCGGGGGCGGCATGGCTCGGATCCGAGGCGCTCGGGTGGCATCGGGTCTGGCGGCTGGATTGACCAGGCACCCGGTATTTAACGTGGACAACCCGGAGCTGGATTTGCATGTCACGGCCAAAGGGGGAGGCTAATTTTGGCCCACGATTCCCGACCCCATGAAGTTTTTCATCGACACAGCCAACCTCGACCAAATCCGCGAAGCCGAAGCCCTCGGCGTGCTCGACGGTGTGACCACCAACCCCAGCCTGATGGCCAAAGAGGGCATCTCCGGCAATGGCGCCGTTCGCCAGCACTACGTGGACATCTGCAACATCGTGGACGGCGACGTGAGCGCCGAGGTCATCAGCATCCACTTCGAGGACATGGTCCGTGAAGGGGAGGAGCTGGCGGCCCTGCACGACAACATCGTGGTGAAGGTTCCGATGATCGAGGACGGCGTCAAGGCCCTCCGCTACTTCTCGGACAAGGGCATTCGCACGAACTGTACCCTCGTCTTTTCGGCCGGCCAGGCCCTGCTCGCCGCCAAGGCCGGCGCCGACTACGTGAGCCCCTTCATCGGCCGCCTGGACGACATCTCCGCCGATGGCCTGCAGCTCATCTCGCAGATCCGGAGCATCTACGACAACTACATGTTCAAGACGGAGATCCTCGCAGCCTCCGTGCGCCACACCATGCACGTCATCGAGTGCGCTCAAATCGGAGCCGACGTCATGACCGGCCCCCTGTCCGCCATCAAGGGCCTGCTCAAGCACCCGCTGACCGACAGCGGTCTGGAGAAATTCCTCGCAGACCACGCCAAGGCAGCCGGTGCCGTCCCTGCCTGAGTCCACAGACCACACACGGACTTTCCTTCGAAGGTCGGGCAACGCATGCCCGGCCTTCGTCGTTTCTTTGCCGCATGCGCCTTGCCGTCGGGACCCTCTTCGTGCTCTGCAGCCTAGGGTCTCTCTTGGCCCAGCCGGTGTGCACCTTTGTCGGGGACGCCTTGCCCCTGGGCGGGGATTGCTACCAGATCACCGACAACAACGAGTGGGAATTGGGTGCGGTCTGGTTCAATGATCAGCTCGACCTCACCCAGCCGTTCACCATCAATGTGGACGTCGAGCTGGGCAGTGCCGATGAAACCGGGGCAGACGGCATCGTGTTCGTGATGCAGTCCTTGGGGCCCGCCGCCATTGGTGTGGCAGGAGGAGGACTTGGCTTCGAAGGCTTCAATCCGAGTTTCGGGGTAGAGATTGACACGTGGCAAAATGTCGACGTCGGCGACCCGGTCGCGGACCACGTCGCCTTCCTGCGCGATGGCATCAACCTGCACACCGCCCCGTATTTCAACCTCGCCGGCCCGGTGTCCGCCCGCCTCGACGGAGCCAACATCGAAGATGGTCAGCCGCACCAGTTCAAGCTCGAATGGGACCCCGTGCTGCAAATCATGCGGTTCTACTTCGATTGCGAGCAGCGCCTTGTGCTGCAGGAGGACATTGTCGGAGAGATCTTCAATGGCCAGTCCGACGTGTGGTGGGGCTTCACTGGGTCGACTGGAGGGTCCAGCAACCAGCAGTCGGTGTGCATCACGTCCTCGGCCGTCGGCCTGCCTCCGGAACACGCACTGTGCGAAGGGGAGGCTGTGGAACTCATTTTGGAGGCCGCCGAAGAAGGCACGGTGTCGTGGGATCCCGTGGAGGGATTGTCCTCCCCCAACTCGTCATCGACCATGGCCTCCCCGGATGGATCGACCTTGTATACGGCGACGTGGACGGATGTGTGTGGCGAGACCTTGACGGAGGAAACCTGGGTCGAGGTGGAAGCACTGCCCGAGCCCGATTTGCAGGATTCGCTCTCCTTGTGCTCGGGCGAGGATGGCCAATTGACCGCCCAGGTGCCCGTTGATGTGGCCGACATCACGTGGACGGATGGCACCCTCACAGCCGATTGGACCGGGTCGCAGACTGGGTGGCTGGGCGTCACAGTGGAGAGTGCGGCCGGCTGCGTCGGGACCGACAGCACCCTTGTCGTCGGACTGTTTCCCGAGGAGCTGGACTTCTTCTCGGTTGAAACCTTGTGCACCGGCCAAGACACGTTGCTGCCGTGGCCGGATGGCGGAGGAGAATGGACGGTCAATGGAGTGGCCATGCCAGATGGCTGGCTCGCCCAACCAGGGGATGCGGCCTTGACCTACGTGGATTCGGCGACGGGTTGCCCCATGGACACGCTCTTCAGCATGGACGAAATTGTCATTGAGCCCACGGTTCTTGCGCCAGGTTTCGAAGTGTGCGAGGGCGAGAGCTTGACCTTGGAATTGACCTGCGACCCTGCGTCTTCGGTCAGTTGGTCGCCGGAAGAGGGCCTGTCCGACCCGATGGCGGTGCAGCCTGAATTGACCCCGGCAGAGAGTGGGGTTTACACGGCCACCATCGCAGATCAATGTGGTGGAACCGCTGCCCATTCGACGGAGGTTCAGGTCGTCCCCCTGCCCACGCCCGAATTGCCGGATTCGATCACGCTGTGTCCTGGAGACGTGGCGGAGCTGTCGCTCACAACGGAGCTTGGCGTACCGGATCCAGTCTGGACAGACGGCACCACCGGTTGGACCTGGCAAGGAGATGCAGCGGGCTGGCAAGCGGTTGCCCTTGCGCCACTGCCAGGATGCACTGGAGCAGACAGCACTTGGATCACCAACGCAGAAGCAGCGGCTCCGGTTTTCCAGGCCGATCCGCTGTGTCCGGGTGATTTTGCTTTCATCCCGTTCCCGGCAGGATGGACGGATTGGACGGTCGACGGGACGGGGGAGTCTGCAGGTGGCGTGACCGTCATGGAGCCGGGCAATTACGTCGTCCAAGCTGCAACGGAAGATGAGGGTTGCCCCGTGGTGGCCCAGCTCATCGTGCCATCGGGTGCGCTGCCTGACCTCGGATTGCCGGAGGTGGTGGAATTCTGCCCGGAACAGGTGGTCAGCCTGAACCTGGCGGTGCCAGGTCCCGTGTACTGGTCCGATGGTGTCGAGGGGACCTCGCGCCAGCTGAACCAGCCGGGAACCTACACGGCTTCTTATTCCACGGACTGCGGTACGGTGACCGGTGAGGTGAATTTGGTCGAAATCCCATGTGGATGCACGGTCTTCGCGCCGAGCGCGTTCACGCCGGACGGTGATCTGATCAACGATGCGTGGCGGCCGAGTTTCGATTGTGATGTGGAGGAGTATTCGCTGAAGATCTACAACCGTTGGGGCGCACTGGTCTGGGAGACCAACAATCCCGAGGAATTCTGGACAGGCGGATACCGCGAAGACGGGCGTCCCCTTGAAGAAAAGCTGTATTTCGTTCGGGATGGACTCTACACATTCCTGCTGACCTTCCGGGACCCCACCTTCCGTGTCCGCACGGTGGAACGCGTGACGGGGCACATTCAGATCATCCGCTGAACCGTTCACATCGCGCCATGTGGATAACTGGGGATCCCGTGGCATACATTCCAAGACCTTGAAGCCGTTCCGTCAGAGATTGCCAGCGGACAAAAACGCCGTGGGCCCATCGCCGACCACAACCATGTTTGGACATCGTGCTGTTTCCCGCCTGTTGACCCCGCTCCGCATGGGCATGGTGGCTGCTGGCTTGTGGGGCTGTTCCCTCATCGCCACCGACCAGGACATTCCGACTTACCTCGTGGTGCCGGACATCCAATTTGAGCCGACGGAATTGCAGGGCACTGCCTCGACCAACATCACCGACCTGTGGGTGTACAGTGCCACGGATGTGGTGGGCGTCTTTCCCTTGCCTGCCGTGGTGCCCCTGCTACAAGAGGACGTTCAAGGTGGAGCGGTCACCTTGTTGGCTGGGATCCGGGAAAATGGCTTGAGCGACCGTCGTTCCCCTTACCCATTCTACACCACGGTGGACTGGCTTCCGACTGCAGGCCCCGGCCTTCGAGATACCCTGGTGCCCGTCATGGAGTTGGTGGAGAGCGTCCGCTACTTGCCGGTGGAAGACTTTGAGACATCGAATGTATTCGGGTCGTTGGTCGGAGGCACGGGCCTGCTGCGCACCGATGCGGCGGGCGCGGTCTTCGAGGGCAGTGAGAGTGGGCGGCTGGTGGTCAATGAGAACGAACCATTGGTCCGTGTGCGCACCGTTGAACAGGAGTATGATCTGACACAGAATGCACCGGCGTTTCTCGAGATGGACTACCGCTGTGATCAGGCATTTGTGGTGGGGCTGTTCGGGTTCATCAATGGCCAGGAAGTCCAGCATCCGGCCATGGTGTTGACGGCGACGGATGAAGGGGGCGCCCCGGAATGGAACAAGATTTACATCGACCTCGCCCCGCTCATCACAGCGCAGGGGCCAGCAGACCATTTCGAGGTCTACGTGGAGTGCATTCTTGAGGCAGGACGGGCCCAGGGCTCTGTCGGATTGGACAACCTGCGCATCCTGACGTATTGAGCATGACACCGGAAGCCACTGTTCAAGCCGCATTGACCAAGCCGATCACGGCGTTGGACCGGCGTTGGGCCTCATTCCGGTACGTGTTCGCAGACATCGTGGCCTCTGGGGTCGCTTGGACCACCCTGTATCTGTTCCGCAAGCGCGTGGTCGAAGGGGCGCCGGCCTTCGTGAAGGAGTGGCTTCCAGCCCAACTCACGCAGGACGGCAACTTCATCTTCGGTCTGTTGTTCGTCCCCATGTTCTGGATCGGTTTGTACGGCCTTGCCGGCATGCATACCGAGCCCTTCCGCCGCCACCGCTCTCAGGAGATTGGACAGGTGCTCTGGACGAGTTTGCTCGGCACCTTGACCTTGTTTTTTGTTCTGATCCTGGATGACGAGATCAGCACCTACACGCAGTATTACCAAAGCTTGCTCGTCTTGTTGGGGGCGCAGGTGACTTGCGTGTTGGCGTTGAGGTTGCCCTTGACGACCCGGACGGTGAAACGGGTGCACAAGGGCGAATTGGCGTTCAATACGCTCATTGTGGGAGGGAACGCCCGCGCTGCGGCCATGGTGGAGGAGATCCGTGCCCTTCGGCGGAATCCCGGTTTCAGGTTTGTCGGTTTCGTGGATGTGGGATTCGAGTCGGGCAGGCTGGAAGGCATACCCCACCTGGGATCGGCTTCCGAACTCCCCGAGTTGATTGAAGCGAACAGTGTGGAAGAGGTCATCCTGGCTGTCAACAGCACGGAACACCACGAACTGGAAGCCATTCTGAATCAGCTGGAGGGGCTGCCTGTGGGGGTCAAAATCGTCCCGGACATCTACGACATCCTGTCTGGATCCGTCCGGATGCAAAGTCTGTTCGGGGCGCCTTTGATCGCCATTCGACGGGACATCATGCCCGCGTGGCAAGTGGCCGTCAAACGGGGCATGGATGTGGTCGTGAGCATCTTGGCGCTCGTGATGCTCACGCCGTTGTTGTTGCTCATCGCCCTCCTGGTCAAGCTGGGGTCCAAAGGGCCTGTGTTTTTCCATCAGGAGCGGGTGGGGCGCTGGGGTGTGCCCTTCATGATCCACAAGTTCCGTTCGATGTACGTCGGTTCCGAGCGCAATGGCCCGCAACTGTCCAGTGACCACGACCCGCGGATCACGCCATTTGGCCGTTTCCTTCGCAAATCGAGGTTGGATGAATTGCCACAATTCTACAATGTCCTGTTGGGCGAGATGTCCTTGGTGGGCCCCCGGCCCGAGCGACAGCATTACATCGACTTGATTTCCGCGCGGGCCCCGCATTACCATCACCTTCAGAAGGTGCGGCCCGGCATCACCTCATGGGGACAGGTCAAGTATGGGTACGCCGAGAATGTGGACCAGATGGTGCAGCGTCTCCGGTTCGATTTGATCTACATCGAGAACATGTCGCTGGGCTTGGACTTCAAAATCCTCGCCTACACCTTGTGGATCGTTCTCCGCGGTCGCGGAAAATGAGGGAGGAAATCCCGCTCTCGGGTTCGTGGACGGCGTGGTCTTCTGGCTCATAATGAGTTAAATTCGCGGTGACCATGCCGCGCTATTTGTCTGACCGTCTGAGGGTTGGCTTTTTGGCTGTGCTCCTTTTGGGCGCTGGTGGGGAGGTTGTGTCCCAATCGGAGCTTCCCGAAAGCACCAGGCAATACGAGGACATCGTGATGGAGGTGCTCGAGGTTCGCCTTCAGCAAGACGTTCAAATAGACGGTACCGCCGTTCGATTGACCACGTCACCATCCAGGCTGTTGAAGGCCATGCGGAATGTTGTGCGCGCCTCGGTGCCGTATTATTTCGAGGGGGCCATGGCCCAATTCCGAAAGTTTCGGCCCCGCGTGGCGGACGCATTGGCGGATTTGAATGGGTGGGAAGTGCCGCCCGCTCCGAGGGGGTGGGAAACGGCGGACTGGGCCTATTACCAGGTCGAATCCCGAATTCAGGATGTGCTGCTGTTGGTGGCGATGGATGTGGGGGTTTTCGCAGATCGAAACTTGGCCCAGGGCGTGCGGGCGCGATCCGGACTCTCTTCCGATTGGGAGGACCTTCGCGGCGGCAGAGATCCTTTACAGACCGACCCCTTGCCGGAGCTTGGCGCAGGAGCGGTCGATGGCAGTACACTGGATGGGCTGGGTGGACCTGCAGGGGGCACCAACCCCACCGGAGACCCGGCCTTGGCCGAGTTGACCGAGGCCATTCGCTCCTTGATTGATCGGGTGGATGCCCTCGAGCGCGGTCGGCCGAGCGTGGCGTCCGGCGGGGTGCCGGATGGCGGGTCGTTCCCTTCACGCGGTGTGGATGGTGGTTGGGTTCCGTCTCGAATGCCCGGGGGGAGCGCTTCGTTGCCTGAGGGGTTGCCGGAGACCTTCACCTTGGCCTTTCCCACAGGGGGCGCGGGACTCAGCCTGAGTGCGGAGTACGGGTTGAATACGCTCATCGAGTGGATGGCGGCCTACCCCGGGTTGCGTGTGTTGGTGACGGGCCACAGCGATGCGACTGGGGGAGACCGGGCCAACATGGCGTTGAGTCGGCGCAGGGCGCAGGTGGTGCGCTGGTATCTGCTCGAACACGGCGTCTCTCCCGATCGGGTCACAGCAGCCCATTTTGGGGAGCAGCGCCCGGAGTGGGGTGGGGCCTTCGACCGGCGTGTGGAAGTCCGGCTGTTGTTCGATTGATTCGAACCCGACCTTCGTCCCCATGAAAATCGCCTGCATCGGCCGCAACTATGCCGACCACGCCACGGAGCTGGGCAATGCCGTCCCGACCGAACCGCTGTTCTTCTTCAAGCCGGAAAGTGCCATCCTGCACAAGGACCATCCCTTCGCCATTCCCGAATGGACCGAGGATTGCCATTTCGAGGTCGAGCTGGTCGTGCGAATGGACCGGGCGGCCAAGTGGATTTCTGCAGACCATGCGGGCCGCTGCTACACCACAGTCGGGCTGGGCATCGATTTCACGGCACGGGATGTCCAGTCGATGCTCAAGGCTGCCGGAAAGCCTTGGGAGAAGGCCAAGGCGTTTGATGGCTCCGCGGTGGTGTCCCGAGAATTCGTGCCCTTGGACGACCTCGGGGGGAACATCCAAGACCTTCGATTTTCCTTGTTGCGGAACGGAGAGGAGGTGCAGTCCGGCCACACGGCCGACATGCTCTTTCCCGTGGATGCGTTGATCGCCCACGTCTCCCGCTACAGCACCTGGAAGACGGGCGACTTGCTCTTCACCGGAACGCCCGCCGGGGTCGGCCCCGCGCAGTCGGGTGACCGCCTCGAAGGCCGCCTCGAAGGGCGTTCCATGTTTGAGGTCGAGGTCCTTTGACATCCTTGTTGACCATCCGCTCAATGGCACGAGGGCCACGTTTTGGGCGCGCAGGCCGGGAATGGGTTGACGTTCTGTCGGTTGAGGTGCGCTTACTTTTGTCGCATGGAGGAGAAACGGGTCTTCATGGTCGGGTACATGGGGGTGGGCAAGAGCACCAGTGGCGCTCGTCTGGCCAAACTCATGGGGCTGCCTTTCTTCGACACCGATGCTGTCCTGAGCCAACGGCATGGGTGCAGCATCACCCACCTGTTTGAGGAGCAAGGAGAGCCCGCCTTCCGGACCATGGAACGCGATGTGCTCCACGACTTGGTTCAGGACCACCAGCAGGTGTTGATCTCCACCGGTGGCGGGACACCGTGCCATGCAGACAACATGGAGTTCATGCGGTCTCAAGGAACGGTGGTGTACCTCCAGATGCCCGCGGATGCGCTGGTCATGCGCTTGGAGGGCAAGGCGGACCAACGCCCCTTGATCGCCGGCGTGTCTGCAGAGGCGTTGCCGGCCTTTGTGGCCCAGCATCTGGCCGAGCGGGAGCCCTTCTACAGTCAATCCCACATCACGGTGGATGCCCGGCACTTCGACCGGGACCGCATGAAGTCCGTCCGGAATTTGGTAGAGCGGCGCGCCTGGTTCAGTCCATCAAGACCGCCTCGTCCGGACCAGGACCGCTGAGGCGGACATCGATGTGCGCCTTGAGGTTGGTGGACAGGCTCATCCCCACGTAATCCGCCCGAACCGGGAATCGGCGGTGGATTCGGTCGACGAGGACACAAGCTGCGATGCCGCGCGGGCGGGTTTGCAAAAGGGTGTCTACTGCATGGAGCAGCGTCCGCCCACTGTTGAGCACGTCGTCCACGACGATGATGGTGGCGCCTTGAAGGATGGCGCGGTCAAAATCGTTGCCGTGGCGGTCTGTCAACGTGATGGGGTGGTCCAAGGGCGCATCCTTGTCCATGGTGACGGTAAAACCGAGCACAGGCACTTCGCTGATGCCCTCGAGGGCATCCACCAATCGGCGTGCCATGACCGTGCCCTGACCGTCGATGGCTGTGATGGCGATCCGCGGTGCGGCGTGGTGGTCTTCAAGGATTTGCCGGGCGATGCGTTGGATGCAGCGTTCGATGCGCTGGGCATCGAGGATGACGGCTTCTCCGGATGGGGTAGACTGCGCGTTCATGAGGTTGCAATGTCGCCCATTCCGTCCGGAGAAGAGAGCAGGTTGGCATCGAATTCCAACAGGGATACTGCCTCGACGTGAGCAGTGTGGGGGAATTGGTCCACCAGTTTGAAAGCTTGGAGGGCGTATCCGGCTTCGCGAAGCGTGACCAGGTCGCGGGCCTGTGTGGCCGGGTTGCAGCTGACGTAGACGAGGCGCTTGGCGCGGAGTCGAATCACCTTGCGCAGCGACTTGGGACTGATTCCGCTGCGCGGGGGATCCAAAACAATGGTGCCGATTCGCCCACCGTATTCCGGGTGGTCCAACAGGAACCGCCCCACATCGGCCGCGCGGAATTGAAGCCCGGAGACGCCGTTGCGCTCGGCACTCCGGCGCGCATCGTCAATGGCCTCCTCGATGATGTCGACCCCCACGACCCGCGTGCCGGTCCCGCCGTGCCGGGCGAGCAATTGGGCGATGGTGCCAGTGCCGCAAAAAAGGTCCATGGTGACGGGGTCCGGCGCCTCGACTTCAGGCAGGGGGTCCGCATAGGCGTAGGCCATGACTTGGGCATACAACCGCTCTGCGCAGCGCGGGTTGGTTTGGAAGAAGCTTCGCATCCGAATCTCGAAGGCGAGCCCGTGCAGGTGTTCGACCACGTGGTCCTGCCCCGACACGAAGTGGGTTCTGCCGTCTCGGGCTTCGACCCGTTCGCCTTTGTCGTCATTGAGCGTGTGGACGAATCCGGCCAGACGGTCCCCGAGGTGCTGCTCGAGCATGCCGTGGAAGGCGGCAGCATCGAATTGGTCCAGTCCATCGGACGTGGTCACCAAGTTGACGAGGAGCTGGTCCTGCGACAGGCTGCGGCGCACCGCGAGGAAGCGGAAAAAGCCTTCTCGCTTCGGGGCGTGCCAAGGCGGGAGTCCCGAGTCCGAGCAGGCTTGGCGGATGGTGGGCAAGAGATCCTCCAAAACGGGATCGAACAAGCCACTGTCCCGCTCGAGGTTTTCGACCGCCCACCAAGTGCCACGGGCCTTGAAGCCCAAAAAGAAGCCGTCTGCAAACTCCGCATCCGGGTCGTCTCCCGGCTCCCGGCCGATGGCCGAGAAGCTGTATTCCATCTTGTTGCGGTAGTGGAATCCCTCCGGGGAATCCACCCAGCCTTCATAGCGGGCCTCGAGGTCAGGCACTTCACCGATCCGGCGATACACGTCGAGGGTGGTGCGTTCCTTGTGCGCCCGTTGCGCCGCGAGCGGCAGCGTGATGTACGGTGCACCGGGGATGGCCTGGTGGGGCACCGTCACCTCTTCCGGCGCGCGTTTCAGCACGGCGGTGATCCGGGCTTCGGCGTGCCGGCGCTTGCACTGCGACACCCTTGCGCGAACGCGCTGACCGGCAATGGCATTGGGCACAAAGACGGTGAAGTCGCCGTCCTCGGTCGGGACCTTGGCGATGCCTTTTCCGCCAAAGGCGACGTCGAGGATGTCGAGCTCGAGCATCTGGCCTTTGTGAAAGAGTCTGGGTTTGCGTGGCAACGTGGGGAACTCTGTGGCGAAACGCCGGTGAATGGCGCGAAAATACGGTGGTGGCGCATGCTAAATTGGCTGCCATGTCGTGTCGTTTTTCCGCGCTGTGTCTGTTGTTTGTCTGGGTGGCTGCCCGGCCGCTTGACATGTGCGCCCAGCACCCAGATGAAGTGGCGGTGGTGACATTCAATATCCGCTACGACAACCCCGATGACCCGGTGGTCTGGGATGTGCGCAAGGAGACAGTCGTCGGGTCCGTATCGTATTTCGACATCCTCGGGTTCCAAGAAGCCTTGGCCCACCAACAGGACTTCCTGGTGGCCTCCTTGCCCGAACACGACCACTATGGGGTGGGAAGGGACGACGGCGCGCGCAGAGGCGAACATTGTCCGCTGTTCTGGCGGCGGGACCGCTTTGACCTGCTTCACGCCGAAACCCTGTGGCTCAGCGAGACCCCGCAGGTGCCCGGTTCCATCGGATGGGACGCGGAGTTGCCGCGCATTGCCACAGTCGTTTTGCTTCATGACCGTCAGACCGAGCAAGTCTTCCGTGTGATCAACACCCATTTCAGCCACATCGGCAAAGAGGCGCAACAAACTGCGGCACAAATGCTGTCGGCCAGATTCAGTGAGAGTCAGGCGGAAGTCAACCTGTTGCTCGGAGATTTCAATGTCGCGCCCCAGTCCGTCCCGTTTGGCGTTTTGACCTCCGGTCGCATGGAGGATGCCTACACCGCTGCAGACAAGCGGTGCAGGTCGGGTCAAGGAACCTACACCGGATTTCCCACCTCGGGCTTGCGGGGAGCACCGCGAATCGACCACATTTTCGTCGACGGGGGGGATGTGCTCTGGTATTGCTTGGAGGAGCGCATTCTCGAGGGATACTACATGAGCGACCATTTGCCGGTCTACATCGCGTTGAAGCCATGACGGCCCGGCGCGCTGTGGCCCTGTGGGGCGGGCCCGTGGGGTTTGTGGCCTGTTTGGGTCTCTTGCCATCTGGGGGCGATGTGAACCAAGCCGCTTTGGCGGGAACGGGTTGGTGGATGTTGTGGTGGTGGATTGGCGGTGCCGTTCCCATTGGCCCGACGAGCCTGTTGCCGATTGCCTTGTTTCCCTTGTGCGGTGTGATGGGAGTGAGTGAGGTGGCGGCGCCATTCGGGTCCAAGTTCATTTGGCTCTTTCTCGGCGGATTCGTCTTGGCACTGGCCTTGGAGCGGCATGGTTTGCACCGCCGCTTTGCCTTGCACCTGCTGCGGCGCATCGGAGGCGGTCCCCGTCGGACGTTGCTGGGGTTCATGCTGGCCACTGCGCTCTTGAGCATGTGGATTTCCAATACGGCGACCACGTTGATGATGCTGCCCATGGTGATGGCGGTGCTCGCTTTGTTGGAAGAGGGCAGGGAGCCTGTGCCGTGGGGCAGTGCGCTGGTGCTGGGTGTGGCGTACGCAGCCAACACGGGCGGCATGGCGACCCTCGTGGGCACCCCTCCCAATGCGGCCCTGGCTGGGGTTGCTTCAGAGCGTTTCGGTGTGGACATCGGATTTGCAGAGTGGATGGCGGTGGGGCTGCCGATCTCTGCCATCGTGTTGACCGCAGTCTACTTCGGCCTCGTTCGCATGCACCGCTTGCCCCGGGCGTCCGACCGCGCGGCCATCGCGGATGTGGTGCGCGATGAATTGACGAAGCTCGGGGCCATGGGAGTGGCCGAGAAACGCGTGCTCCTGCTCTTCCTGGGGACGGCTGGCTTGTGGATGTTCCGAAGGCCCTTGAATCTGCTGCTCGATCCGCTGGGGATGGCCCTCAATGACACTTCCGTTGCAGTCGTGGCGGCCGTGACCTGTTTCGCGGTCCCTGCATCGCGGGGCCACCAAGGTCCGGGTTCACCCTTGCTGGAGGCGCAAGACTTGAAGCGGTTGCCGTGGGACATCTTGCTACTGTTTGGGGGCGGATTGGCCTTGGCCAAAGGGTTCGAGACCGCGGGTTGGGCCGCTGTCCTGGCCGATGGAGCCGCGGGGTTGGATTGGTCGCAATGGGCCATGCTTGCGGCGGTCACGGCCCTCGGTCTGTTTGCCACGGAACTCATGAGCAACCTGGCTTTGACCCTGCTTTTGACCCCGGTTGCCGGCGCGCTCGCGGCGGGCATGGGGCTTCATCCATTGTTCTTCGCTGCGCCAGTGGCCCTCGCCTCGAGTGGGGCATTCATGCTGCCGATGGCCACGCCGCCCAATGCCATCGTGTTTTCATCGGGCCGGTTCCGGATGGCCGACATGGCCCGGGTGGGCATCGTTTTCAATGTCTTGACCCTCGTCATCGTGTTGGCGATGTGGGTCTTGCTGGCTCCGTCAGCTTGGCGATAGAGGTCTATGAAAATTGGATTATGATCGATGAATGACTAAATTAAGGAGACCAAACCCCTGAAGTTTGTCATCTCTCAGCCTTTCCCGACTGGCCGTCGCGGCATCCTTCTTGCTGTTCTTCGGACCGGCGGCTTCCGCCCAATCGGGTTGGAGCCCCGACTACAATCAGGACGGCCTCATTTCTGCAGCGGACTTGACGAGGTTCCTCACGGCTTGGGAAATGCCGGTGGAAAGCGTTCATGTGTCTGCTTGGGAGATCCACTGTGATCGGGCCATGCAAGGCTTGGTGCCACTCGACAGCGTGACTTACACCTTGGCCGCGATGGACATCCAATTGCGGGAAAATGAACAAGGAGAGGAGGTGTTGGACACCGCTTGGGTCGATCAGCAATGGGTGATCACGAACATTCCGGTCGAATTCAACCACATCCGCTTCTTCGGCCCGACGCCTTTTGTTACGGGGCAGATCAGCTATCATCCCGATACCGACAGCTATTTGTGGTACATGGAATTCAATGAGAGCACCGTCCTGAATCCAGAAAACAACCGCTTGGGCGAGCTTCAGGATGACGGGTGGTTCCAAAACATCTACGTGTTTGAGGAGCTGTTTCCGCATGCGCCCAGCATTTTGGCGCCCCACGGCGATAAGTGGTTCCTCTCGCCACGCTATTCGGGCTATGGCAATGACACCTGGACTGTGCTGGATTACTCCGTGACGTTCCACGGCGCGCCCTGAGCGCAACTTTCCATCCCCTCAGCAGGTTCCATATTTGTGCCAATGAAGGTCAGGGACATGAGGACATGGGTAGCCATGATTGGCTGCGTGGTGGCCTTGGTAGGGTGTTTGAAAACGCCCCCAAGTCCGCCTGTCCCTGAATTCGCGGATTTCTTGCAGGTCCCCGAAGGTTGGTCAACTCCCGATTTTCCGGAGGACAATGCGCCAGATGACCTCCGTTGGGCCCTGGGGCGGGCGCTGTTTTTTGACCCCAGACTTTCGGCAGACGGCGAGGTGAGTTGCGCCACATGCCACTTGCCAGAGAGAGCGTTTAGTGCGCCTGAGCCCGTGACACCTGGCGCTTTCGGCGCCATGGGAGCGCGCAATGCGGCCACCCTCACCAATGCGGCTTACCAACCGCATTTCATGTCGGAAGGGGGCGTGCCAACCTTGGAGATGCAAGTGTTGGTGCCCCTCCAGGAGCCGTCCGAGATGGCGCACAACATTGTGACCGCCTGTGAGGAATTGGCGGCGGACTACGACGTGCAAGCCCAAGCCGCGTATGGCCGTGGACTCGATCCATTCGTCATGACCCGCGCTCTGGCCACGTTTCAGCGCAGCCTACTCAGCGGCAACGCCCTGTGGGATCATTGGCAGCGTGGCCTGGCCACCGCGCCCGAGGCGGTCCTGCGCGGGGCGGACCTGTTCGGTGAAGGTGGGCTGGACTGTGCCCGTTGCCACACGCCCCCCATGTTCACCAGCCATGGGTTCGCCAACAATGGATTGGACGCGGTCTCCATCGATCCGGGACGCTGGCGGCTGACGGGCGAGCCTGCAGACAGTGGGGCCTTCAAGATTCCGACGTTGCGCAACATCGGGTTCACTGCACCTTACATGCACGACGGCCGGTTCGACAGCCTCGGCGATGTGATCGATCACTACGCCACGGGAGGAGCTGGACATGCGCACCAGGACACCTTGCTGACGCCTTTCTCCTTGACCGACGTCCAAAGGGCAGATTTGTTGGCCTTTCTGGCAGCGCTCAATGACACCGCTTTCGTCGGCGATGCGCGTTGGAGGCCGTGATGTCGTAGCTTCATTAGATGCATCCAATGCGTTCTTTTTTTCTCGTCCTGGGGCTGGCTTTGGCCTTCATTCCCACGGCAGTGGCCCAGCCCGACGATGCCGGTGGATTGACCCTTTCGCCGCTTCGGACGTGGATCAAGGCGAACTGGTACGACGGGTATTTCGACGACTTGGGGTACAACCAGGCGCGCATCCAGATGTACGGGTATGTGGACGCGGATGGCGGAGAAATCGAGTGCATCTACACGGGGTTCCAACAGGGCAGCGGGTTTGTGACCTACCCCAATCCCATCAATGCGGAACACCTCGTTCCCCAATCCTTTTACGAGTCTGCTTCGCCGATGAAGTCGGACATCTGGTCCATTCGCCCGTGCCATGGATCGGCCAATTCCGCCCGGAGCAACAAGCCCTATGCGGAAGTACCGGACGGCAGCGCACAGTGGTACGGCGTGACAACCTCAGGAAGTTATTTCAGCACCGGTTCGATACCGTCCAACGCGGCCAATTTCAGTGAAGGGTCGAGCGGTTCTTGGGAGCCCCGAGAGTCGGTCAAGGGCGATGTGGCCCGGAGCGTCTTTTACTTCTACACCATGTACCCGACGCAGGCGGGGGTACTGGCGGATGTCGGCGATCCCGACATCTTGTACCAATGGCACCTCGATGATCCGGTGAGCCCGGAAGAGGTGGTCCGCAACAACCGCACGGAGGTGGCGCAAGGCAACCGCAATCCCTACATCGACCATCCTGAGTGGGTGTACGATGCCTGGTTTTGGGAGCCGCCCACGGACGTCCCGGGTTGCCTATCGGGATTGGCCTGCAATTATGACCTGGAGGCCACGGTTAGCGATGGCAGTTGTGTCTTCGAAGGGGACCCTTGCAACGATGGGAATCCCGCCACCATGAACGACTACTACACGGATTGTGATGCCCCGGGCTACGGTTGTCAAGGTCAGCCTGTGGTCGTTCCCGGCTGTACTGCGGGCTCTGCCTGCAACTTCAACCCGGCCGCCACGCAGAATGATGGCAGTTGCGTCTTCGAGGGTGACCCTTGCGATGACGGGGACGCGACCACTTTCAATGACGCATTGACCGACTGCAGCGATGTGGACTTCGGGTGCGTCGGCACGCCCATCCCTGTGGAGGGGTGCACCTCCAGTTCAGCCTGCAACTACGACCCTACCGCCAACATGAACGACGGCTCTTGCATCTTCGTGGGCGACCCTTGCGACGATGGAGATCCCCTCACCGTCGGCGACGTTTTCGAAGATTGCGACACTTGCGAAGGTGTTGTGGATGAAGACGTCTGCCCCGCCGACTTCGATGGGGATGGTGTGGTGGCAGTGAGCGATGTGTTGTACCTCCTTGGAAACTTCGGCTGTTTGTCGGATTGCGTTGCCGACATCAACGGGGACGGACTCGTGACCGCAGCAGACATGCTCGCTATCTTGGGGGTGTTCGGGACTGCCTGTCTCTGAAACTGATCGCATCATGAAATCCATCCTGTCCGCAGCGGCCCTTCTGGTCGCCGCCATCGCCGTGGCCACGGCCCAAGTGCCCACTCCCGCAGAGTTTCTCGGATACGAGCTGGGCGACCGTTTCCCCCGCCACCACAAGGTGGTCGATTACGCCCAACTGCTGGCTGAGGGGTCGGACCGGGCGGTGTGGACGCCATACGGACGGACCTCGGAATACCGGGATCTGGGGTTGCTCGTGGTGACTTCGCCGGACAACCATGCCAATTTGGAGGCGCTGCGGGCAGCCAACCTGGCGCGCACCGAAGGAACAGGACTGGCAGGGGATGACCCTGGGGTGGTCTTCGTCTACCTCAGCTACAATGTTCACGGCAACGAGGCGGTTTGCACCGAGGCGGCGTTGCGTACGATGCACGCGTTGGTGTCCGGGACCGATGCCGGCGGACGCGATGTGACCACATGGCTCGATCGGGCGGTGGTCCTCATTGACCCCTGCGTGAACCCCGATGGACGCGACCGCTATGTGGCCTTCCAGGACCGCACGTCCGGTTTGATTCCCAATGAAGATCTGAGCACGGTAGAACACGATGAGCCATGGCCAGGCGGGCGAAGCAACCACTTCATGTTCGACATGAACCGCGACTGGGCATGGCAAACGCAAGTGGAGACCCAGGGCCGGGTGACGGCGTACCGCAACTGGATGCCACAGGTCCACGTCGACTTCCACGAACAGGGGATCAATTCACCTTACTACTTCGCACCCGCTGCAGAACCGTTCCACAAGATCATCAGCCCATGGCAGCGCAAATGCCAGGAGCACATCGGGGCCAACAACGCCCGGTGGTTTGATGCCCGCGGTGCCTTGTACTTCACCCGCGAGGTGTTCGATCTGTTCTACCCTGCCTATGGCGACACCTGGCCGCTGTACAACGGCGCCATCGGCATGACCTACGAGCAAGGCGGCAGCGGCCGGGCGGGCCGGGCGGCGACGACGCGCCTCGGTGACGTTTTGACCTTGTCCTACCGCATCCAGAACCACCACGAGTCGGGCCTGAGTGCGGTCGAGGAAAGTGTGGCCAAAGCCGATCAGCTCGTGCGCGAGTTTGCGGACTACCATCGCCGCAACATCGAGGAACCGTTCGGAGATTACGTCGGCTATGTCTTCCCGGCGGGCCAAGACGACGCCAAGTTCACCGAGCTGTTGCGCCTCCTTGACGCGAACGGCATCGAATACGGCGCCGCTTCGGCCGCCTCGGGGGTGCGCTGCCTCGATTACGCCAAAGGACGGATCACCAAGCGCACCGTGCGGGCCGGCGACCTGCTCATCGATGCCCGGCAGCCGCACAGCGGTATCCTGCAGGTGCTGATGGATCCGGACCCCGTGCTGTCGGACAGCATGACCTACGACATCACCGCGTGGGCCCTGCCACATGCCATGGGCCTCGAGGCCTATGCCTTGACGTCGCCGCTGGAGACCGACGGCGAATGGGGTGTCGCCACGGTGTCGCGGCTCCCTGACGACCGGGCACAGCCTTACGCCTGGGTGCTGCCGGGCAGCGGGGCCAATGCCGCGCGCGGCTTGGCATCCTTGCTCCAAGATGGGGTGACCGTGCGCCGTGCCGACACCGGGTTCACGGTCGATGGCCTCGTGTTTGCGGCCGGAGATTTCGTGATCACCCGCCGCAACAACGAAGGGGTGGCCGACATGACGGGCGCCTTGGAGCGGGCCACCCAAGCTGCGGGCGCAGCGGTGCAAGCCGTGAGCTCGGGCCGGGTGACGAGCGGCTACGATTTCGGCAGCAGCCATTACGACGCCATTCAGGCGCCGCGGGTTGCCACAATCGTTGGGCCCGGAGTGAGTTCCTTGAGCGCCGGAGAGATCTGGCATCACTTCGAGACGAAGTTGGGCTATCCGCTGAATCGGATGGGGGCGCTAGAGGACCTCGACCTCGACAACCTCGACGTGGTCGTTTTGCCGAGCGGCTGGTACCGAATGGACGAGGACGAACGGTCCGAACTCGCCACTTGGGTGCGCGGTGGCGGCCAGCTTGTGGCCGTCGGCGGTGCCTGCAGTGCCTTTGTCGGTCAGGACGGCTGGGGCCTCCAACGCTACGCGGAGGGAGAACGGGCCGCCATCGAGGCGGCCGAAGACGCCGTCCAGGAGGCGGCCGATGAGCGCAACGCCCATGACCGGGCCGCTCAGGGACTCGACCCGATTCCGTTCACCGATTTGGCGCGCGATGGCCTTCGCTATGACCTGCCGGGCGCCATCTTCCGCGCGGCCGTGGACGAGAGTCACCCGTTGGCCGACGGCTATGGCAGCGAATACATGACCTTGCGCACCTCAGGCCGCCGTTATGCCGCCCTCGAGGAGGGCAACGTGGCCGTGCTGCCGCCCGGCGAACAGGGCCGGCCGTTCAGCGGCCATGCCGGTGAGATGGTCATTCCCGCCCAAACGGGGTCGCTGGTCGCGGGCGTCCATTCCATGGGCCGGGGCAGCGTCGTCTATCTCGTCGACAACCCGCTCTTCCGAGCCTTCTGGAAGTCCGGCCACCGCTTCTTCGACAACGCCGTCTTTCTCGGCCCGTCGATGTGATTCAGTTGCAGACGTTGGCGAAGGCGCCCAGGATTTGAAGGCCATCTGCGACATCGACGTCTCCATCGCTTGGCGGTTGGAAGCCCAGGGAAAGTGCAATGTCCGAGATGTCAGGACCGGAGTGGTCCAATTGATCCGCTGAATTCGGCTAGCTTGGTTCCATGAACTTTCGGTGGTTGCTTCTTTTGTCCGTTGTGATGTGGACGGGCTGTGCCCAGGAAAAGCGGCTGGGCGAATCCTTCATCGAGTCGCGTCGCTACCGGCACGGCTGGCATGTCCAGGCGCGCCACGATGCACCCCGGCAACAACCACGCGAAGTGCAGTCCAGCCTGGCTCCCCGAGACGGAGAGTTGAGTGCCAGTGTCCATGTGTCGGAAGCCGACTTCACAGTGGGACTGGGCAAGCCAAATGCCATGAAGACAAGCCTCGAAGCCTCGAAGGCGCTGATCGCTCTTGTCGAAACCTCCGCAACACAGCCTCAACCGCAGCACAAACGGCAGCCGCCAGCCAGATTGACGCCGCGGCAGGCGTGCACCTTGGTGGGCCCTGTCGTCGCACCCAGTGCCTTGCGGGTCACGGAGGTATTGCCCGAACCCATTGAGGGGCGGCATCCTGCTTCAGTACCAGGGTTCGTCCTGTCCTTGGGGTGGCTGTTCGGCCTGATCGGTGAGGCGGCGGTGGGTTACCTGCAGATGCCCCTGAGCGGAGTGCCCATCGTGGCCGGTTTGATTGCGTCCATCGCCGGGTTTATCCTCTCCCGAAAAGCCTATCGCGCATCCTTGGAACACCCAGATTTGTACCCGCGCTACCGGTTGTCCAAGGCAGGCCGCATCCTTTCTTTTGCGCCCTTGGCCCCCATCGCGCTGTACGTGGGGATTGTCCTGCTGGTCGTGCTGGTTCTGGGCATTCTGTAAGCTGCCCGGTCTACAAGAGGCTCAGTCACATGGCTGTCCGAACTGGGCCAGCATGTTCAGGATGTCAGTGACCCCGACCACCCCGTCGCCATCCAAGTCGGCCGTGCAGACGCCGGCGCATCCGAAGTCGCCCAGTGCGACCAGAACGTCGTTGACCGCGATGACGCCATTGCCATCAAAGTCGCCGGGACAGGGGGCCGGAAACTGGCACGATCCATCGTCCAACGTGGCTGCGGGATTGTAGTTGGTCGCTTCCGGATCGGTGCAACCCGAAATGTCGGGCTCGCTCAAGTCGGCACAGACATCGCTGAGGGTCCACGACACATCGTAGGTGACCGCACTGGCGTTGTTCCACCCATTGAACACGGCCACACTCCATGTGCCGCTTCCGTCCAGGCCCTCGTCAGACAAGTTCACTGTGGCAGTGTAGACGCCGTCGCCAGCAGTGGCCCAGTTGGAGGGCCATATCGTCTGGTAGTAGCCCAGCGATGGGCAGCCTGGGGGCGTGTCGTTGTATCCGCCGAATGCGATGCAGTTGCCAGAGCCATCCGTGACCGTCATGACCATGTCGCCTACCCAACTGCCACCTGATCCGGTGAAGTTGACGGAGAGATCGATGGTGGATGCAGCGGGATTGGCAATGCCATCCACTTCGCTGGGTGCGCTGGTTTCTGAGCCTTCCAAGGTCGCCACGAAGCTGCCTGAGATGGAGCATTCGCAGCCAAACTGCGGATTGGGGGCTTCGCAAGAGCCGTCGTCGATGGTGGCGCCAGGGTCGTAGTTGCAGGCGTTCTGGTCGGTACAACCGTAGCAGCTGAAGTCACAGGTGCCGTCATCGTTGATGGCAGCGGCATCGTAGTTGCAGGCCGTTTCGTCGGTACAGCCGCAGTCCTCGAGGCAAGGCGGCGCGATATTGGGCTGGACCACGAACAGGCCGTCTTCGATGTGGCTGACAATGACAATGCCCGACGCGAAGTAGGGGTAGTTGCTCCACGATCCATTGTCCTGGGCGGAATTCGAAGCGGGATAGACGTCGAAATAGGCGGCCTGCTCCAACTGCCCCTGTGCCACATTGGCCAGATCCAGGATTTGAAGTCCTGCGCGGTAGTTGGACTGGTAGACGTACCCGTCGTGGGTGTAGAGGTTGTGGTCAATGGCCGGTGTGGTGCCGACGTGGGTGCCAATGAGCGTCGGATTGTCGAGGTCCTGTACATCGAAAATGTAGGTGCGGGTATTGACCGACCCTTCATCGAGTTCGTCCCCCACGAGGAGGAACTTGTGGTCCTCGGTCAGCCATCCCTGGTGGGTATAGGCGGAAGTGGAATAGCCTTGCGAGCTGATGAGGTTGGGATCATCCGCATTCGTCACATCCACGATGGTGACGGCATTCAGGTTGAAGCAGAAGGCAATTTCCTTTCCCCCGTATTCGGCATCTGGGCCGATGTAGTTGACGACTTGGACATCGTGGGAGTATCCGTCTTCTGCGAAGCTGCCGATCAGGGTCGGGTTGAGCGGATTGTTGAGGTCGAGAATGTTCAGGCCACCCGAGAAGGTGTTGGCCCCGATGACATATCCCCGGCCGGTTTCCTCGTTGATGGCGATGTTGTGCGCGCCACCGAATCCGGCATAGTGGGCGTCGGAAACAAAAGTTTGGGGTGGGTTGGCCACATCGCGGAGTTGGGTCAGGTCAAACACCTGCATGCCATGGCTGGACGCTTCGGAGACGATGAAGGCGTGGTTGTCGAAGACTTTGATGTCTCGCCAGAAGGACGACACGGTGTGGGTGGGCAGGTCACCGAGGTAGACCGGATTGACCGGGTCGGACACATCGATGAATGCCGTGCCGTTGGTGCGTCCCAAGAGGGCGTATTCTTTGCCGTCCAGCGGATCGGTCCAGCCCCAGATGTCGTTCATTTCTCCGCCTCCCACTTCATCGGGACCCAACTGGGACATCAGGTCGACCTGATCACACGGGTAGATACCGGCAAAACCGTCCACGCAGGGAGTCTGGGATTGGAGCAAAGCGCTGGTCAACAGCAGACACGTGGTCAGGAGCAGGAGGTGGGTACGGATCATGGAAACAGCTTCATTAAAATTACCCCTTTTTGGGCGGGTTGGTTCAGCTCCCGCGCATTCAGGGTCATTCCCGGTCTCCGCGCTGGGTGTTGGGGGGCGCGACGTCGCCTGCATATTGGAGGGTGGTGAGGAGTTGGCCTTCCGCATTCACGATGCGTAAGAACAGCGTGCCCGTGGCGGGCAAGGCCCATCGGGTCCATGGACCATCGAGGTCCACAGCACCGACGCGTGCGCCAGCAGCGTCGAAGGCGATCATTTCGGCAGGGGTGTCTCCACTCCACTTGAGCAACACCTCAGGACCTTCCAGCCGCGTGATGAGCAGGGGCGCATTTCCATACAGCTCCACGGTGGAGCTGATGCCGTTCCACGCATTGAATTCGGCCTGCAACACGTCGATGGGCTCCACGCCGAAGGGTGTCAATGACACGACGAGGTCCAGGGTCAAATCTTCGGCGCCATCACCGGGGTAGGCCACGCGGAGGAAGGCGCTTCGGCTGCTGACCCCTTCCTCGAGACAGCGGTTGTCGGCCCCGGCCACATTCGCGCCTTGTAGCGCGGCCATGAGCTTTTCCGCCAACGCCCCTTCGGTCTCCAGAAAGCCGGCTTCCATTTGCGTCAGAATCTCCTCACCGAGCAGGATGTTGCCTTGAATGGCGTAGTTCTCCCCGACGATGTGGCCTTTGAAATCAATGCAGTTGTCACCGGTGAAAGCCGCGGCGCGCGCCACCCCGGACACGAGGTCGGCCATGCCGTATTGGCGCACGGCGGGATTGTTCTCGGCGTCGTTCTCTTCGAGCCACGCCATGAGCTCCTCCGGGGACAGCCCATTGTCGACCACCTGATCGTGGGCGGCATTCTGGTTGGCGGGAATCCAGTAGCTCTGGGTGTGGATGGCCCCGACGTCGGGGATCACATCGCTGATGATGACGGCCCCTCCCGCGATCTGGTTGTCGTCGAGGCAGGTGGCACCCGCGCTGCCGACTTGGCCGGTGGCGAGGTCGACGGCGACGATGCTGAAGGTGTCCTGGGCCGATGCCGACCCGATGAAGGCTGTAATAAGGACGGTCAGAAAAAAGCGCATGCGGCAATGTAACCCTGCGTTGGAGAAGGGGGTATAATGTGTCAATCAACCTCCATCACGATGCGCAATTTCTCCTTCGCTGCCCTCTTCCTTTCTACTGTGGCCTTGACCAGCTGCACCAAGGAAGCCTTCTTCACGGAGCCTGCCACAGGCACTGTTCTCGAGCTCGGTTTCGCCTGGAACGAAGCGGTCGAGTCCTGCCTCGATTCCGACGACCACAGCGCGGTCTACTGCGGTTCGGTCCAATGGCTTGATGGCACCCGGATGCGCCTCGATTTGCCATCCCCGGAAAGTGTGGGGCATCAGGTCAGTGACCCGATGTACGACGAGGTCCAGACGGCCCAGTCGATCCGCTACGTCTACAATCCGACCAGCCAAACCGTGACGATGTTCCTCGACGCCGGAACCGTGACCCTCGAGTGGAATGCTGCCTTGGCTTGTCTGGAAGGCGATTTGCTCCACCGTGACTACCTCACGGTCTGCGCGGGTTCCACGCCGGCCCCGGCCCTGTGATGGGAACTTTCGGGATGCCGGGGTGAAATCCCCGCTTCCGGTCGGACCTTTGCGGCCAATTCCCGCGTGTTGTCCACCTTTTCCGACCTCGGCCTCTCGGCCCCCATCCTCGACGCCATCGCTTCTCTTGGCTTCGAGACGCCCACTGAAATCCAGGAGAAGGCCATCCCGCACCTGCTCGGTGGGGACGCGGACTTCATTGGCCTCGCCCAGACCGGCACCGGCAAGACGGCGGCCTTCGGCTTGCCGCTCTTGGACCTGCTCGACCCTCAGACGGACTGCACCCAGGCGATTGTCCTGGCGCCGACCCGCGAGCTCGGACAGCAGATTGCCGAGCAGCTGGCCTTGTTCTCCAAGAAGCAAAAGGGCATCCGGACCCTGGCGGTCTACGGGGGTGCCAACATTGTGACGCAGATCAAGGCGCTCAAAAAGACGCGCCACGTGGTCATCGCCACGCCGGGTCGCCTGATTGACCTGGTCAACCGCAAGGCCATCGACCTCGCTCAAGTCGGCTACGTCGTACTCGACGAGGCGGACGAGATGCTCAACATGGGCTTCAAGGAGGAGCTCGACACCATCTTGAGCTTCACGCCTGAGGAGAAGCAAACCTGGCTGTTCTCCGCCACCATGCCCAAGGAAATCCGGCGCATGGTCAAGGACTACATGTCCGATCCGTTCGAGGTTCGCATTGACCCCAAGACGACGGTCAACACCAACATCGAGCACCAGTATGCGGTCCTTCATTACAAAGACAAAGCCGAGGCGCTGACCCGCTTCCTTGACCTCGACCCCGAGTTGTACGGCGTCGTTTTCTGCCGCACCAAAATGGACACCCAGAAGCTCGCTGAGTTCCTCATCAAGGGCGGCCACCGGGCGGATGCCATCCACGGCGACCTCAGCCAGGCTGCCCGCGATCGGGTCATGATGCGCTTCAAGCGCCGCGAACTGCAGGTGTTGATCGCGACCGACGTGGCGGCCCGGGGCATCGACGTCAACGACCTGACCCACGTCTTCCATTACGCCCTTCCCAACGATCAAGCGTATTACACGCACCGCTCCGGCCGCACGGCCCGCGCCGGAAAGAAGGGCATCTCCCTGTCGTTGATCTCGTTCAAGGAGAAGTACAAGATTCACAACTTCGAGAAGGGGTTGGGCGTGGAGTTTGCCCGCGTCGACATTCCGTTGGCAGACGCCATCGTCGAGACCCGCCTGCGCGGCTGGGCCATGGGCCTCGTGGCTCAGGAGGATGTGGCGGCACCGCCTCCAGAATTGTTGGAGCAGATTGACCTGCTGCTCGGTCCCCTGACCAAGGAGGAGATGGTGGCCCGCCTCGTGGCCCGTGAACTCAGCCGCCTCAACCTCGGCCAGCGTGCCGACCTCAACGATCGGGGTCCCAAGGGCATGAAGGGCTTCAAGAAGGACGGCGCCGGAAAGAACTTCAAAGGCGGCACGTCAGCCGGCGGATTCAAGAAGCCGTACAAGAAAGGGGGCTACAAGAAGGACGGTTACGGCCAAGGGGGCTACAAGAAGGGCGGCTACAAATCCGGGGGGTACAAGTCCGGAGGCTATAAGAAGAAGCCCACCTGGGACGACGACGGCTTCAACACCGGTGACGGCGAGTTCAAGCCGCGCGAAGGCAGCGGCGGATACCGCAAAAGCTTCAGCGGTGGCGCCAAGAAGAGCGGCTACAAAAAGGGCAAGCCCGGCGGATTCAAGAAAGGCCCCGGTGGCCCGAAGAAGGGCGGCTACAAGAAGAAGTGGTGATCAGTTCAGTGCGAAGTTGAGCGGCAGTTTGTAGCTCACCCGCACCGCTTTCGAATCGAGCAGGGGATGCACCGGGCGGACCAACTTGATGTCGCCCACCGAGCCGTCGCGCTCGACCACGAACCGGACGATGACCTGCCCTTGGATGCCCTAGCGTCGGGCTTTGCCAGGGTACTTGGTCTCCTTCACCACATGGCGCATCACACCCTTGTCGGTGCAGGCCTGCGCCGCGGTCTCCGATTCGCTTTCACATCCGGGCCAACTGGGCACCTTCAGGCTCAGGGCAGCAGGCGTTTTGAATTGGAATAGGCGTGGACTTGTCCCTCGAGGACGAAATACCACTCTTCGATGAAGGCGGTCTCGACAGTATCCCCGTTGAGGGTGCCGACCTCGTCGAACCCGGCATGGACCCAATCACCCGGCTCGTCCTGATCGTCGTCTACGGCAAAAGCCCACATCATGGTCCAGGAATAGTCGAGGGTGTCCTGCGCCAATTTGGCGGCGAAGGCGTCGAAGCCCTGGAATTGATCGCCGTCGTTCCACTCGAAGCGACACGTGTCGGAGTAGAACCGGCGCATGGCCTCCATGTCGAGCTTGGCCCACTCGACATCAATGGCCTTGACCAGGTCGATGGAGGATTCGCTGCCCATGGTCACCGGCTTGCCGGTGGGCGCGAAGCCGTTGGCACAAACGACAGGTTCGGAAACGGGGGCGGGGGTGCAGGCGCCGAGCAGGGTGGCGGCGAGGCAGGCAATGGCAAGAAGTCTCATGCGAGCAATGTATTCACAGGAAAGCCCTGATTTACAGAATGCCTTCTGATTTTCAACGGATTAATGGTTGGACTTATCAGATTGCCGGATGAGAAGAGTAGGAGGTTTCTTACATTCAGGGCATGCAAATCAACTTGACCCGAGCCACGGCCATGCTTTGCGCATGCCTGATGGTCACCGCCTGCAACCGCGACGAACAAGGCTGCACTGATCCCACCGCTTTGAACTACGACGCGGACGCGACCACCGATGACGGGAGTTGCACCTACGACACCTCCGGTTCCGGAGAGGGTGGTGGAGGCATCGTCACCGCCGAATGTGAGGACTTCGTTTCCATGGACGGGTACGACTATGCTGTTGTGGCCATTGGCTCCCAGTGCTGGTTCGCCGAGAACCTGCGGACGACGGTTTTCCAGGACAGCACCGAGATTCCCCTCGAGTCCGGAAGCGCCTTCCCGGACCTCATCTCCGCGGCGCGCACCCAATACAACAACAACTCTGCTTACGTCGACACACGAGGGTATCTGTACAACGGGTATGCCACCGTGGACGAAGAGCACGGGGGCATTTGCCCGAGCGGATGGCACGTGCCATCGGAGGTCGACTGGATGAATCTCGAGGTCTTCCTCGTGGGGGAAGGCCATGCGGCTACGATGGCCGACGTCCTCAAGTCGACTTCAGGCTGGAATGCCAACGGCAACGGAACCGACCTCTACGGCTTCAACGCTACGCCAGCGGGCATTTGCTGGCCGGACGGCAACTACTACAACATCAACAATATCGCCCATTATTCCAGCTCGAGCTGGAACAACAATTACTCGGCGATGTATCTGCGGGTCCTCGGATATGACGGAGACCAAATGAGCCGTCAAGCCTATTGGCCCGTGTCCGGCCACAGCATCCGCTGCGTGAAAGACTGATCGACAGCATCCCCAACCCAACCAACACCTTGCACCATGAAATTCCTGTATTTCCTGCCGGTCGTTCTGCTGACGGCCTGCGCCACCTCCGCACCCAATCCGGAGTATGCCGCCAACCTGAAGTCCGCCAAGGCCATTTGCCAGGCCCACTGCGACGGCGACTACGATGCTTGGAAGTCCTACTTCGCTGAGGATGCCGTGATCCACGCCGCCGAGCACGGATCGGATCCCCTCGGCGTGGACGAGGCCGCCGAGTTCTATGCTGGCCTCCACGCCATTTCTGAGGACATCACCTACGATGGCATCTTTTTGCCCGGCGTGGACACCCTCCAGATGCAGCCCGACGGCAGCGTTCGCGCCTACATCCAGTGGGACTCCAAATTCAAGCCGACCGGAGAGCCCTTCCCGGGCGTGCTCAAGGCCTACCATTACTGGAACTTCGAAGAAGGCAAAGTCCACCAGGCCGGCACGTTCTACGATGCCGGGGGCTTCTCCAATCTGGTCGCCTCCATGATGCCCGCTGAAACCCCAGATCCTGCGACCACTCCGGCAGAGTGAATCCATCGGGGGATGCTCAAGAAGAAAAGCCGGTCCGCGAGGGCCGGCTTTTTTCGTGGCGCGTCAGGAACAGATCAGCCCGAACTCCGCCAGCACGACCAGGATGTCCGACACCCCGACGAGGCCATCGCCATCGGTGTCGGCAAAGCAGGCCGAGGCACAGCCGAAGTCGCCGAGCACGATGAGCACATCGCTCACGGCAATCAAACCGTCTGCATCGAGGTCCGCAGGGCACGCGCAGCTGCTGTATTCGCACGTGCCATCGTTGGTGGTCGCGAGGGGGGCGTAGTTGCAGGCCGAAGGGTCCGTGCAGCCGGGAATGGGCACCGGGGTCTGCGCACAGTCGTGTTCGGTGGGAACGGTGACACCGGATGTGGGGACGTCCGCGTCCCAGCAAGCATAGAAGTCAAATCCATCGTACGCATCCGCTTCGAGCAGCGGTTCGCGAAGGAAGTGGCAGGCCGGCAGGTTCATCACGGGGTCTGACGCGCTGACGAGTCCGCCCGCCACGTGGGGGTGTTCGGTGGCATCGTCGGGAAGGAGGGCGCCGGCAAAGGCGATGCCGTGGGCCGACATGAGGTCCGCATTGCTCTGGTCCTCCACGGCCGCGGCGTACGGGCCGTAAGCCTCGCCGAGGTTGGCGGCGGTGATGGGCACGAAGTCGGCGTCCTGTTCGGCGTAGAAGAGCCGCATGCCGGGGAGGGCATCGGACGTCACGCGGATGCGGTCCGGGATGGGAAACAGCTTGACTTGGAATTCGGCTTCGGCCAGGGGCACCTCGCCGGCCAGCGTCGCGCCCCCGAGGAGGTCATAATGGACAACCTCATTGGCGGGAAACAGGGGCGAGGGGGCAAAGGCGACGCCGTCGAAATGGAGGTCGCGGTCCCAGCCGGGCGCCCGCGAGTCGCGCTGGGGCGGAATCAGCGCGAAGTCGGTGAGGTTGCTGAAGGTCCCACCACAGACCGTGATGTCGCCTTGGGTCGGGGGCACCATGCCGATGTTGAACCCGGCGACGTCGCATTGTTCCCATCGGCTTTCCCGCGCGACCGTGATGGTGTTGAGGATGCCGACCGCGTCTGCCCCGCCGTCGTTCCACAGGTCGAGGTTGCGGAAGGTGAACCGCTCGCAGTTCTGCAGCTCGATGCCGTATTTCCGCACGTTCCACAGGGTCAGGTTCTCGAAGGTGGAGTGGACGGTGGCGAGGTAATCGTCCGTCAGCTGCGTGATGTCCTCAAACAGCGTGGCGTGGACGTAATAGGCCGCCAGACCCTTGCTCACCGAGTAGGCTGTGTTGCCCTTGAATTCTGCCAGGGGAATCCACCAGCTCTGGATGTTGTCCAGGCCGGGCAGCAGGTCGCCGTTGGGGATGTTGGCCACCTTGAACATGTTCTGCAGGTCGAATTCGGTGCCCACTTCGCGCAAGCCTTCGGTCCAATAGATGAAGCCGTGGCCGGAACATCCGCTGGCGATGTTGTCCCGCACCGCCACACCACCGCCGTGGAACCAGAATCCGTCGCCCTGGAAGGCAAAGTCCTGCGTGATTTCCCGGATGTCCACCGGTTCGGTTTCGGGGTCGAGGATGGGGAAATCCGGGTTCACCGTGCGCACCGCGAGGTTGCCGACGAAGCTGCCGATCTCGTCGCCCGATTCGGTTTGGAAGGCGCCCCCGACCACGTTGTAGCTGACGTTGTCGACGAAGTCGACGAAGGAGCTGTGGTTCACAAAGGCCCAGCCCGGATCGTCTTCGGCGATGCAGCCCTCGATGCGGGCCGGCGCACCGGCCGTGGGGTCGACGCCGCCCCGGTGGAAGTGGCAAGAGTAGCGTCCGCGGATGTTGGTGTTGTCACCCGCTTCGTATTCGTCGGCGATGAGGTTGGGGAAGATCCAATCGTCGAGCTGGACCCGTTTGTTGGTCCTTCCGAGCTGGTGGAACCGGACGTGGCGCACATCCACGGCGTGCGTGTGCATGAACATCACGTGACCGCGGCGGTCGATCTCGGGGTTGTCCGAGGCGAGGATGACGTTGCGGGAGAGGTTGGCCATGTGGACGGCCAAACCCGACCGCGGGGCGATGTGACTGGCCGACAGGGGAGCGTCCAGGGTGACGGTGGCCCCGCTCAGGGCCATGATGGTCCGGACTTCGTCGGAGGTGGGGTCTTCCCGGTCCGTGCCCGTGAGGACCACGACATCGCCGGGTTGCCAGCCGGTGGGCGCTTCCGACAGGATCACCTCCGCGCTGCCGGCCGGCACGCCTGACGCGAGGGCGTGGAAGGGGGATTTGGAAGCACCCCGCGCCGTGACCTGCCCCATGAGGATGGCGCCCTTCCCCAGTTGGCCGGGGTCGGCACTGAGGTCGAGGGGGCCGTCGTCGACAAAGGTCAGGCGGGCGGTGACATCCGCTGCAACCGGGTCGCCGGGACTGCCCAGGATCAGGTGGCTGCCCATCAGACCGACCACGGTTTCGACGCGGAGCTCGGTGTCCACATCCGTTCGAAACGACAGGGTCCCGTTCAGCCGCAGGGTTTTGAGGTCGGCCGTCAGCTCGCCGTCGACCTCGACGGCCACCCCAAGGGGGATGTGCACGCGGGCTCCGGTGCCGGGCAATTCACCGCCCCACGTGGCGGCATCGCTCCACGGTCCGTCCTGTTGGGCGGTGTGCGTCACGTCCCCAAGGGCGACGAGGCCCATGGCCCCCTGTCCGAGGAAACGGTGGGGCAAAATCAAGCAGAAAACAAACAGGGCAAGAGGCAAAAAGGCGAGTCGCATCATGGGGCAATGGGAATGAAACGCTGGATCCAGAGATTTTCGTGAGGCTCCAATCAAGGTAGCCCGTTTTCATCAAGTGATTCCGTCCCCCTGTTCCAGTCAGGAGTGGGCTAGATGGCGTGATTGCAGGACTGAAACAGCGTACCAGAAATGATGCGCATGTGTTGTATCTTACGGTATGCTCTATCCGGGATTCGGCTTCTTTTATTATGATCCTTGCTGATCCCGGGACAGGCAACACCATATTGATGAATGAGCCCGTCCACGACGGGCCTTTTTTTTGTGCGAAAGCAATGAAAGTTGGAATTCAGGGTGTCCGGGGGGCATTCCATGAGGAGGCCGCCCTGCGGTGGTTCGGAGAAGGCGTGGAGCCCTGTCCTGCCCACGATTTTCCCGATCTCGTCCGCGGGCTCGCTGAGGGCACCTTTGACCGGGCCGTGATGGCGGTGGAGAACACATTGTCCGGCACCATCCTGCCCAATTTCCGGCTGCTGGCCGAGCGCGACATTTTCATCATCGGGGAGGTGCGCATGCCGGTTAAGCAGAACTTGGGCGCCCTGCCAGGCGTGCGCCTCGACGACCTCGAGGAGGTGCGCTCCCACTACATGGCGTTGAACCAATGCCGCGGCTATTTCCGCAGGCATCCCGGCATCCGGCTCGTCAACGAGACCGACACCGCGCTGGTGGCCCAGCAAATCGCCGACCATCGCTGGAACCACATCGGGTGCGTGGCCAGCATGCGGGCGATGGAGCTCTACGGGCTCGAATGCCTCGCGGAGGACATCGCGGACGACCCGTCCAACCTCACGCGGTTCATGGTCCTGACGCCCCACCGCAGCGAGGTCCTGCCCGAGACGGGCGACCTGGCGACGATCACGCTCATCTTGCCGCACAAGTGGGGAAGTTTGAATGGGGCGCTGTCCTGCCTCATGGACCACGGCATTTCCCTGTCCAAGGTGGAGTCGATGGTCATCCCGGGACGCCCTTACGAATACGAGTTCGTGATGGATCTCGAGGCGCCGGAGACGGAGCGCTTGCACGCCGGTATCGCGGCCCTGCGCGAGCACGCCGACCGGCTCGTCACCCTCGGCCTCTATGGCCGGGACCGAACCTGCGACGCATGAGCCGAGACGTCCACATCTCGGAGCGGGCCGCCGGACTGACGGCGTACTACTTCGCGGGCAAGTTGGCGGAGATCCGCCGGCGCGTCGCCGAGGGGCAGGACATCATCAACCTCGGCGTGGGCATCCCCGACCTGTCGCCCGCTGACGCCGTGGTCGACGCCGTGCGCCGCGGAGCAGGGGAGGAGGGCGCCTTCCGTTACCAGCCCTACCGCGGCATCCCCGCGCTGACTGCTGCCATGGCCGAGCACCTGTGCCGCGACTTCGGTGTGGAGGTGCCCGTGGAAGGCATCGTCCCGCTGCTCGGTAGCAAGGAGGCCTGCGGCTTCCTCTCTCTCGCCCACCTCGATCCGGGCGATGCGGCCCTTGTGCCCGACCCCGGGTACCCGACCTACACCGCGGCCACGCGCCTCGCCGGCGGCCACCCTGTGCCCTACGCCCTGACCGAAGACAACGGCCACCATCCCGAGCCCGCCGCGCTCGAGGCCCTCGCCGCCGCATCGGAAGCGCAGGGCCAACCGGTTCGGCTGCTGTGGCTTAACTATCCCCACATGCCTACAGGCGAGGCGCCGGACCCCGACCGCCTCACCGCCGTCATCGCGTGGGCGAATGCGCGCGGCGTCCTCATCGTCCACGACAACCCGTACGCCCGCATTCTCAATCCGGGCAAGCCCTTCAGCCTGCTCTCCCTCCCCGGCGCGGAAAGGGCGGTCGAGCTGCATACGCTCAGCAAGGGCCACCGCATGTCCGGCGCGCGGATTGGCTTCGCTGTGGGCGCCCCTGAGGCCGTCGCGCCGATGTTCCGCATCGCGAGCCAGTTCGCCTCGGGCATGTGGCGCCCGCTCCAAGACGCCGCTGTCGAGGCGCTCACGCGCAGCGACGGCATTGACCCGGCCAACGCCGAATACGCGGTGCGCCAGGCCGCTGGCCGCGCTCTCCTCGAGGCCCTCGGCTGTACGGTTCGCCCCGGTCAGGTCGGGCTGTTCCTCTGGGCCCGCGTGCCGGATGGATGGACTGGCGACACCCTCTCCGACGCCCTGCTCGACCGGGCGCACGTCTTCATCACGCCCGGCCAAGTCTTCGGCCGCCAGGGCGACCTGCACCTCCGCCTGTCCCTGTGCACGCCCCTCGACCGCATTCGGGAGGCGCACCAACGCATTGAATCCATAGCATTGTCCCCGTCATGAAAGACGACACCCTCCTCATCGCCGGCCCCTGCAGCGCCGAGTCCAGAGAGCAAGTCCTCGCCACCGCCGAAGGCCTGTCCGGCCGAAAGGTGGACTACTTCCGCGCCGGCATCTGGAAGCCCCGCACCCAACCGGGCTCATTTGAGGGCGTTGGCCGCACCGGCCTGCCGTGGTTGAAGGAAGTCAAGGAGAAATACGGCCTGAAGACCTGCATCGAGGTGGCCGATGAGGTGCACGTGGTGGAGGCGCTGAAAGCCGGCATCGACATGCTGTGGATCGGCGCGCGCACGTCGTCCAATCCCTTCCAGGTGCAGCGCCTAGCAGACTGCCTCGCCGGCACCGACATCCTGGTGGCGGTGAAGAACCCCATGAACCCCGACCTCGCGCTGTGGTCCGGTGCCATTGAGCGGCTGTCCCGCAGCGGCATCAACAATCTCCTCGCCATCCACCGCGGTTTCGCCGTCTATGGCCAGGACTATTACCGCAACGCCCCGTTGTGGCAGATCCCCATCGACTTCCGGAACGCCCACCCCGAGATCCCGCTCATCAACGACCCGAGCCACATCTGCGGCCGGCGTGACATCCTCGCCGACGTCGCCCAGATGGCGATGGATCTCGCCTTCGACGGGCTCATGATCGAGACCCATCCCGACCCGGACAACGCGTGGACGGATGCCGCGCAGCAGCTCACGCCGGACGCCCTCCACGCCCTGCTGGACGGGCTGGTGATGCGGGAGGAAGGGGCCGATTACGACGCCCTCGATTCTCTGCGCCAGGAGATCAACATGGTCGACGACGCCATCATCGAGCTCTTCGCCCGCCGGATGGGCATCAGCGCCCGCATCGGTGAGGAAAAGCACCAGCGAGGCATGACCATTTTGCAAAACAAGCGGTGGCGCGACGTGCTCGAGAAAAACCTCGCGAAGGGGCGAGAGCACGGCGTCGACGAAGGCTTTCTGGCCGACGTCTATCGGGCCGTCCACCAGGCGTCCATCCGCATCCAGAACGCCGTCATGAAGAAGTGACGGCGCGGATCCGCTTTTTTCCTTGTGCAACCGCCTCCTCGGTCAGACCTTCAAGAGGTGGATCAGCATGCCATTTCAGAGGAGCATTGCCGCAAACTCGAGCGGATGTATTTGGGGTGTCCGATCAACCGGGCCATGTATCCATCGACTTGGGCAGAATTCACGGAAGAGGCCGTGACCATTTCACTCGAGGTGGACGGAAATCAATTCCACGCCATGGGTGCGGCCCACGGCAGCATTTACTTCAAGTTGATGGACGATGCGGCCTATTTCGCCGCGCAGGTCCATGTGGAAGACAGTTACTTGCTGACGGCCTCCATGAACCTCAACTTCACCCGCCCCGTGACCGGGGGGCGCATAGAGTGCCGCGGTCAAATCGTTCACCGCGGTCGACGGATGTTGGTCGCCGAGGCGGAACTGCTCGATGCGGGCGGTCACCTGCTGGCCACAGGGCGGGGCACGTTCATGCCCAGTGGCAAGCCGCTGGAACCGGATTTCGGATACCGCTGATGAGGGTCAATTCTACCAAGGTCATCAACGTCCCTGCGTCCACTGTGTGGGAGGGAGTGACGGCGAACGGGCATCTGGCCGTGGCGCACCCGTACGTGGAGGCCCACACCCATGAAGGGCCGATGGGACTTGGGGCGAAGGACCGCATTGTCTATCTCAATGGCTTGACCTTCGACCGCCACTTCACCGCCTGGCGTGAAGGCGAAGGGTACACCTTGTTGATTGGTCGTCCCGAGGGCCGTTCCCGCAGCCGCGTCGAATGGCACATCGAACCCCTCGGCCCCACCCAATCGTCCCTCTCCATCACAGTCCACCCCGACCTGTTGCATCGCATGCCGGGTTGGTTGCGATGGGTGGCTTTCCAATGGAAGGTCAAGCCCCCATTGAAGGCCTATCTCGATGCGGTCACCGGGGGCATCGCCCATTGGCTCGAAACCGGAACACCAGTCCGCCGCACGGACCATCCCGACCATCCCTGGTTCGGCAACCCCCGCGACCCTTCGTCCCGATGAGCCTGTCCATGCCCTTCTTCTCCCACGTAGCCCGCCTCACTGTGGTCCTGACCCTGGTCTGCGCGGCTGGGTATGAGGCCACCGCGCAGGAGGACGGCGAGCGCAAGAACTTCATCCGGCGCTACCTGGAGAGCATGCTCGGCGACGGGCAGGATTCGGCGGCGCCGAAGCTGATCCATTACCCTGTGGTCGCTTATTCGCCCGAAACGAGCTGGGAAATCGGCGTGTCGAGCCTGCTGGTGTACTCTGCCAACCGCGACCTGAGCAACCGTCTGAGCGAGCTCAAAGCGTTCACCTTCTACACCCTCGAGAACCAATACGGCCTGTGGCTCGACCACACGGTCTACACTGACCAGAACGAGTGGTTCATCTACGGCAGGGCCCGCTACCAGAGCTTCCCGTTGTACTACTACGGCATTGGCCGCGACGCCCCGTCGGAGGTCCAGACGGTGATCGACGGCGAGTACATCCTGCTCCGCGAGCGGCTGCTGCGCCAAACGTGGCCTTCGCTGTACGTCGGCCTTGAGCTCGATTACCAGGCGCTCAACCGCATCGACTACGTCGACTCCGCGCCGGGCTTCACGCGGCCGGCCGTGGGCACCGAGGGGTCGCGCAACCTCGGCATCGGCTTGGGTGTGCTGTACGACGACATCCACAACGCAATGAACCCCCGCGAGGGCCTCTACAGCGAGTGGGCCTTCCTCCGCTACGGGGCGGGCAACGACTTCGACTTCACGAGCTACATCATCGACAACCGCATTTACCGTCCGATCCAAGAGAACACCGTCCTCGCCGCGCAGGTCTACGGCCAGTTCACGTCGGGCGAGGCGCCGTTCAACATGCTGAGCCAGATGGGCGGGGAGAGCCTCATGCGCGGTTACTACCTCGGTCGCTACCGCGATCAGAACCTGCTCGCCGCCCAGGTCGAGTACCGGATCCTGCCGTTTTCCTTTTCCAAGCGCATCGGTGCCAGCGCCTTTCTCGCCGCTGGCCAGGTGTATGGCGACGACCACCCGTTTTCTTGGCAGCAGTTCCTGCCCACGGGCGGGGCGGGCCTCCGCTTTCTCATCTTCCCGGACAAGGACATCTACACGCGCCTCGACGTCGCCTATACCCGCGAAGGGCGCGGCGTCTACTTCTTCATCGGCGAGGCCTTTTGACGCCGGTTGGCGGCAACGCAAACAAGAGGTTCGGGTGATATAATCTTAAACCTGAGACCACGCCGGATTTCGGCATGGCGTCCAGCTTTGAAGTTCTCTATCTATCGACTTCCGTGAGCGCGCCATCCGTGATTCTATTTGATTTGAATGCCCTCGTCCTCAACATGCAGGGGGCGCTTCACGAAGGGGTATCGGCTGCGTTCAGGACCATGGATTTTCACCTCGAAGAAGACGTGGCGGCCCGCGCTGTCGGACAGCCGTATCCCGAAGCGGTCCGAACGGTATACTGCGATGAATTGGGCCTCCCCGAAGCGGACGAAGACCGCATGACGCAATTGTGTCAGATGGTCGAAAAAGTGGTGGGGCGTTTCGTGCAATTCAGCTCGAGCTTGTTTCCCTCCCCCCGCACAGCCAATGTAATCACTGGGCTGAGGCGCGCCGGGCACCCCGTGGGCCTGTTTTCCGAATTGGACGACACCACGTATGGACTGCTGATGCAGCGCATGGGGTGGGACGCCAATGCGCTCTTCGATGAGGTGGTGACCGGCCAGCACGCAGCCACCAAGGACGACATCCTGTCGGATCTGCTCGGACGCTTCGAGTTCCAATCGGGCCAGCAGCGGGTGTTTGTGGGCGCGCAACCGGTCGATGCACTGCCGGCGGCGCTGTTCGGTTGCGACCGCATCCTCATCCGCGATGCCGGCGACGCCGAATCCGAGGAGCTACTTGGTGAACCCGCCTTCGAGTCCTTCCACTCGATGACCGACCTCGCCGACCTCCTCCGCTCCCCGTCGGTCTCCTCGAAGGCATGAAAAAAGGGGCCGAAGCCCCTTTTCTCGAGTTGTATTGGCGTCGCTCAGAAGCGCGCACCGAAGCTGATGCCCATGTTGACACCGGACTGCGTGAGTTCGTCCAGGGTGGAGGAGTTGTAGTTGATCGAAGGCGACACGTACCACATGTCCTTCACCGGGATGTACTTGCCGAGTCCCAGGCTGAACGCAGAGGAGCTCGTCTCATCCTCGCCAGTGGCTTCGGAGGAGGCCACGGACACTCCGAGACCACCGTAGAAGTTGTCGCCGAAGAAGTACTGGCCGCCCACGTTGATGCTGCTGGCGCTGGAGGTGATGTCCTCCCCTCCGTCGACGGTGAGCGTCGAGGAAGCAGTGGTCACACCAAGGTTGACGACGATGTCGTCGGCCACAGCGTAGCCGATGGTGGCGTTCATGTTCATCCCTTCAGAGGAGAACACACGGAAAATGTCGGTGGCGTCAGCCGTACCGAGGTACCAGGATCCCTGCGGCTGCATGGCGTCCTGGGCAAAAGCAGAGGCGAAAAGCCCCGTTGCGAGGAAAAGGGTAATGATTCTTTTCATGATGAAAAATTTCGAGCAATCTGCACCATGAAAGGGAGGGGATGTGGCTCAATCTCAACAGGTTGTCACGAATGACGTGTTCAAAGGACACGATTTGTCGCCGGCAGGAAGGACGGTTTTGTGTGGGTCTCCTCGAGTTTCGGCGCTGCTTGGGGCATGAAAAAAGGGGCCGAAGCCCCTCTTTCCATGCGGATGAGACGGACTCAGTTGGAGGCGCGGGAGAGGCTCTGCTCCGGGTGGAAGCGGAGGTAAACGTCATCCGTGGTCCGGACCATGCTGGCGAATTGGGTGGCCAGGGCTTGGTATTCGGCATTGGCCTCCCGCTTGGCGTCGCGCTCGGCCAGGTGTGCCTGGTAAGCGGCAGCATCCGTGTCGGCAACAGAGATGAAGAAGGAGTTGGCGTCTTCTCCAAAGACAGTTTCCAGAAGGAAGAAGATGTGGTCGTTGCCCATGGCCTTGTCGAGGGCGAGCATCTGGTTCCAAATGGCCATGACCTGATCGGCCGGGGCGTTCATGTGCCAGCCCACGTTGCGGCGGAACGGCTTGTCTGCGAGCTGGGCCATGTCCGTGGGGAGCATGCTGCTTTCGGGCTTGAGCTCGTAGAGTTCGGCCCTCGTCCAATCCCAGAGACGGTCGGCATTCATGAATTTCGAGGCGCGCACGGAGTCGGCCATCATGCCTTGCCAGAAGGCCTCGTCGGCGGCCCTTTGCGCGTCCCGGGCGGCTTCGAGCGCGGCGAGGTCCGAGTAGCTGAAGACGAAGTACCCGTGGCCTTCATTGCTGGTGTAGAAATTCCAGTCGGTGCCGTGTTGCGGATGCTCGGCGAGCAGGTAAGACTTGTAGGTGTCAATCAGGTCCAAGCTGCCTTCCAAGTTGTTGATCTCCGCTTCGGAGACGGTTACATAGCGGAACGGGAGCTGGGCACTGGCGGCAAAGGCCATGCCGAGTGCGAGGAGGGTAAGGGTAGAACGAATCATAGGGTGTGGTTTGATTTGCGTAGGAAAAATCTCACAAACGGTACGGATATCCAAATGCGAGTGGTGGACATCCATTCAGTTGGAGGGCGCCAATGGGGACATGAAGTGGAAGGAGATTTTGGTGGCTGATCATTGCTTGGGCAAGCTGAATTGCCAGCAATGACTGCGCTTTCGGCAGTGCAATTGCAGTCCCGTCGGGACTCGAACCCGAAACCGTCTGCTTAGAAGGCAGATGCTCTATCCAGTTGAGCTACGGGACCTGAACGGACGTTTCCGCAACGTGAAGTTCGGAAGGAGATGGCGTTGCTCCTGCTTGTGGCTTGAGATTCTATTCAGGGCCGTCTGTGAGCGGTTGGGTCCGAAGCGTGCTCCCCAACTTCTGGGTATGAAAAAGGCCGGGTCACCCCGGCCTTTTTGAATTCGTTGAAGGTGACGATCAGACGACCGAGACGTTCGTGGCGCTGAGGCCTTTCGGGGTTTCCTCCACTTCGTAGCTGACTACGTCGTTTTCGGCGATGTCGCCGTTGCAGGATTTGACGTGGACGAAGATGTCCTTGCCTCCCTCGTCGGGAGTGATAAAGCCGTAGCCTTTGTCGTCGTTGAAAAACTTGACCGTTCCTTGGGGCATGTGTACTGAAATAAGATGTGCAAGGTAGGGGTCGAGGGGACGCGCACGACATGACGGCGAAAATGCTGTCCATGCCCCGGTGGGAGCTGACGGTGAACCATTTCAGTGCTCCTGTGTTTCCAAGGCATGACTCCTGCCATTCCTACACAAGACGCTTTGCTCGACCCCAAGGATGCCATCACCGAACCGCTTCACTACACGAAGTACCTCATTGACGGCAAGCTCCACGAATGGAAAGGAGACCGGGCAGACGTGTACAGCCCGATCCGCACCCTCGTCGATGGCGGGGAGCAGCCTGTGTACCTCGGGTCGGCACCAGACCTGAAGAAGGAGCAGGGCTTGGAGGCCTTGGCTGCCGCCCGCAAGGCGTACGACTTCGGCCGCGGAGATTGGCCGACGATACCGGCTGCGGACCGCATTGCCGCGATGGAGAAGTTCATCGATCGCATGGTGGAACAGCGGGAGCTGGTGGTCAAGTTGCTGATGTGGGAGATTTGCAAGCGGAAGAAGGATGCCGTGAAGGAATTCACCCGCACGGTCCAATACCTGCGCGACACCATCGTTGAATACAAGGAGCTGCACCGCGAGGGAAGCTCCATCCAGAACGTGGAGGGCACGCTGGCACAGATTCGCCGCGGCCCGCTCGGCGTGGTGCTCTGCCTCGGCCCTTACAACTACCCGCTCAACGAGACCTTCTGCGTGCTGCTGCCTGCCATCATGATGGGCAACACCGCCGTCTTCAAGCCCGCGAAGTATGGTGTGCTGCTGATCACGCCGCTCCTCGAGGCCTTCCGCGACTGCTTCCCTCCCGGGGTGGTCAACATCGTCTTCGGACGGGGCCGGGAACTGGCCGCGCCGATCATGCAAACCGGTCAGGTGGACGTGCTCGCCCTCATTGGCAATAGCAAGTCCAGCAATGCCCTCATCTCCCAGCACCCCAAGCCCAACCGCGTGCGGCAGGTGCTCGGCCTCGAAGCCAAGAACCCCGCCATCATCCTCCCGGACGCCGACCTCGACCTCGCGGTGAAGGAGTGCGTCAAGGGCGCTTGGAGCTACAACGGCCAGCGGTGTACGGCCCTGAAGGTCATCTACGTGCACAAGTACGTCCGGCGCGAATTCCTCGAGAAGTTTGCCGCCGCCACCGATGCGTTGAGCGTTGGATTGCCCTTCCGTGACGCCATGATCACCCCGCTGCCGGAGCGCGGCAAGGTCGAAGCGATGCAGGCCTACGTGACGGAAGCCGTGGAGAAGGGGGCCGAGGTGGTCAATTCCAAGGGCGGCGAGACCGCTGGTGCCATTTTCTTCCCAGCCATCCTGTTCCCGACGAGCCGCGACACCGCGATTTTCCGTGAGGAGCAATTCGGCCCGGTGTGCCCGGTCATCGAATTCGAAGACCTCGAGGAGGTGATGGCGGACATCGCCGAGAGCGACTACGGCCAGCAGGCCAGCGTTTTCGCGCAGGACCCTGCCGCGATGGGCCCGGTCATCGACCAGCTGGTCAATCAGGTCTGCCGCGTCAATCTCAACGCCAGCTGCCAGCGCGGTCCGGACGCCTTGCCGTTCACCGGCCGAAAGGACAGCGCAGTGGCCACACTGAGTGTGCGGGCCGCACTGCGGTCGTTCAGCATTCGGACGTTGGTCGCCTGTGGCGAGGGCCGCAAAAACACGCTCGAGGGCGTTGTGGCCGGCCGCCACTCCACGTTCTCCAGCATGGATTACCTCCTCTGACCGGAGGTCATTTCAGGAGTTCTGCCACATTGGTCCGCATGGTATCCGCCAGCGGGTCGGTGGGCAGGTCGTTGGCGTCCAGCCCGAACGGCTCCTCGATTTCCTCCGCCAGCAATTCCAGCGATCCGAAGACGTACAGCACAAACACGCTGAGCGGGGCGGACCACCAGCCGAACGAATCGACGAGGCCAAGCGGCAGCGTGACCGTATAGGCGAAGATGAACTTCTTGATGAAGAGGTTGTAGCCAAACGGAATCGGCGTTTTGAGGATGCGCTCGCAGGCCCCCGTGATGTCGGTGAACCGGGCGAGCTCCTTGTTGAGGTTGATGAGCATTTCACCGGTGATCGCGCCGCTTCGGTTCCATCCGGCGATGCGGCGGTAGAGCTCGGCTGCAATGGCGTTGGGAACGTGCTGGGGAGCGTCGACCGCCAGGTCGCCCGGTTGCAGGCCGTGGGGTGCGTCGGCGGCCAGGTTCCGCAGCGTTTCGGCCGGGGCCTGGCGGCGCAGGTGATGCCGCAGGGCGGAGGGATAGGCGGCGATCAGCCGGGTCAGGGCGGCGCGGTCCTCAGCGTATTCCGGGCCCGGCAGGAGCGCGGCGAGTTGGTAGGCGAAATGCCGGGTCGAATTGACCAGGGCACCCCATTGCTTCCGGCCTTCCCACCAGCGGTCGTAGGCCGTGTTGGTCCGGAACACCAGCAGCAGACCCATGATGAAGCCGAGCAGCGAATGCACGGCAATCGTGCTGTGGAAAGGGAAGTGGTCGCGGAATTGAATCTCCGCCCACGTCAAGCCGAAGGCGTAGAGTGCAAACACGACGAGCACCCAGATCATCTTGCGGAACGTGTCGCTCCGGTGGAACTCGAAAATGAGGGCGAACCACGCCCGGGGGTTGTAAAGCTTCATCGTCTAGCGAAGATGCGTCGAATGGACCGGCCGTCGGGGTCAGCGTCGGACACAAAAAAGGGGGCTGCACGTGCAGCCCCCTTTTTTCTTGGCAATTGGATGGAGATCATTCGCCGGCGTCGGGGCCGTGGCCCGGGCACCAGGTGCCGAAGTTGGTGAGCATCAGGAGGACGTCACCGGCGGTGATGGCGCCGTCGAGGTTGATGTCACCCTGGCACTGCACGTCCATGACGCACTGGCCGAGACTGTCATCCCATACCGTGCCGTGGCCGCAAGCGGTCTCGAGTTCTGGAACCAGCCCTTCGAGTTCGTCACAGATGCCGTCGCCGTCCGCGTCATTGTAGCAGTTGCCGTCGCAGTCGAAGTTGGCGTGAGCGGGGTAGGTACAGGAAGCGTCGTCGACCTCTGCATCGGCGTTGTAATTGCAAGCGCTGATGTCCATGCATCCGGCCACCGGCGGGCAGGCGTCGCAGCTGTTGTAGCAGACGACGGCCAGGTCGGTGTCGGCGTCGATGGTCAGGCTGCGGTTGGTGAACCCGTCAATCGTCGTCGTGCACGATCCGCCAGGCTCGAAAACTTCTTGCTGGCTCCATCCGTCGAGGGTGAATTTGTACTCGATGGTGCCTTCCTCGATGGGCAGGGTCACCTCGTAGACACCGTCGGCATCGTCGTCGGACATCGGGTTGCAGCCACCACACCAGCCGTTGAAGGTGCCGTTGACGTTGACCACGCCGAAATCTCCGTCGAAGTTGTTCATGTCCACACGGAACGTCACGTTGAAGATTTCCGCTGGCGGGGGCGGAGGAGCGCAGGCCACGTCACACGTGCCGAAGCAGTACTCCTCCGTCGTCGGTGCGGTCACGGCCGGCAGGAAACGGTCGTTGAAGGCGTTCGGGTCACCGCAGTCGAGACCGCCGAGTTCCTCTTTGGTGCCCCAGTCGCCGCCGTGGGTCGGGCTGTTGAAGAAGACCCAGTGGCCAGAGGTGCCTTCTGCCAGGGAGATGGTCGTGGACCAATTGTTGTCGCCGTTGTCGGTCAGGGCATAAGCGTCGGATCCGCCGAGGAATCCACCGCCGACGTACATGCCGTTCGGGCCCACGGTGATGTTGTCGGTGTTGACGGAGAAGGTCACGTCGTGGAAGACGCTGGGCGGCGGCGGGCAGCTGGCGTCACACGTGCCGAAGCAGTACTCCTCCGTCGTCGGTTCGGTCACGGTCGGCAGGAAACGGTCGTTGAAGGCGTTCGGGTCACCGCAGTCGAGGCCGCCGAGGTCCTCTTTGGTGCCCCAGTCGCCGCCGTGGGTCGGGCTGTTGAAGAAGACCCAGTGGCCGGAGGTGCCGGACACGATGGGGATCGTGGTGGACCAGTTGTTGTCACCGTTGTCGGTCAGGGCGTAGGCGTCGGATCCGCCGAGGAATCCACCGCCGACGTACATGCCGTTCGGGCCCACGGTGATGTTGTCCGTATTGACAGAGAACGTCACATCCACGTAGGGCACTTCCACTTCCGTGCCGCTTCCGTCGTTGTAGAAGTAGACGTTGTCCAAGTAGATGTCCCATCCGTCGCCATTGGCAGAGCCGTCGGAATTGAACTGACCATCGAACTTCATCTGGTAGATGTTGTCCCACGTCATGCCCTCAAAGGCGGACTTTGGAAGGTCCACGCTGTTCCAGGCGCCCGGCGTGGTGGGGACTTCGACAAGCCACTCACCTGTTCCGGTGCCATTGTTGATCGGGGAGAACTTGAGCATGCGGTCCGAATTGGCTTCGGCCACCCAGACGTCTATGTGAACGTGGGTCATGCCGGAGAGGTTGGATGCGGTCAAATCCGTTCCCTGATAGTTGAAGTTGGAATAGTGAAGCGCGAGGTTGCCGGTGCCAGGGTCAAATTCGGTGTCGACATCCCCAGACTGCCACCACCAAGGGTTCAAGTTGGTCGCGATGCTGGTGTAGCTGCCGCTGTATACAGACGCCACATCGGCAGCGTCTGCCGTGGGGTCCGCAGGGCTGTTTGAAGGTGCCGTGGCGGGAGCGGGGGCCTCCTCACAGAGGGCGGCTTCGCCATTCACGGTGAGGGCGTCGAATTGAACGTCTCCGCTGGAGAATTGAATCCTCACTGTCCGGTCGAACGCGACTCCGGCGATGGTGGCGCTGTTGTCACCGATCGAGAGGGCTTGAGGGTTGCCGAAGAAGTCGCTTCCGTTGGCGGTCGTCTTGTAGACCCGGTAGTTGGCACCACCGGTCGGGAGGGAGGTGACATTCATGGAGAACGACTGGGCGGCAGAGCTGCCGGCATCGCTGGCCGTGGTCAGTGTCAGAACGTGGGCCCAGTTGGCGTTGGCGCCCGCTCCGAATTGGGCGGGACAGGCGCTGATGGCCGTCCCGGCATCGGAATCCGGGAAGCAGTCGTTCTGGGCTTCATCATTGATGCTGAGGGCATCAAACCCGATGTCTCCGCTGGAGAACTGAATTTTCACCGCGCGGTCGAAGGCAACCGCGGCAATGGTGGCTCCATTCTCACCGATGGAGAGGGCTTGGGGGTTGCCGAAGAAGCTGCTGCCATTGGCTGTGGTCTTGAAGACACGGTAGTTGGCACCCTCCGCAGGAAGGGAGGTGATGTTGATGGAAAAGGACTGGGCGTCGGCACTCCCGGCGTCGCTGGCCGTGGTCAAAGTCAGGACACGGGTCCAATTGGCATTGGGACCGTCAGCAAAGAGGCTGCATTCGGCGATGGTGGACTGGGCAGCCGCGCTGGACCAGAGGAAGGCCGCAGCGGCAAAAAGCAAGCAAACGGCCCGGTGAAACTGAAGAAACATGGTAAGTAAGGTTCTAGAAGTGTACAAAATACACTGAGGAAACGACAGTTTATGGCTTTTTGGTCGGGAGTTTGTGTGCGTGGTCCACAGTTCGCTCATCGCCGGTACGGAAGTGCTTTCTGAGAAGTCCATTGCCCATCACCGACAGGTTTTCCGTAAATTCGCGGTCCACTTTCCGAAGGGAATGCGAAAATGGAGAGGTGGCAGAGTGGTAATGCAGCAGCCTGCTAAGCTGTGACCGATATTTTTGGTCCCCGAGTTCGAATCTCGGTCTCTCCGCAACGAAAGCCCGGCCCCACAGGTCGGGCTTTTTGCTGCGCTTCAGTCCACGTGGCCGTATTTCCCGGCCCGGAACTCGGCAAATGCGGTGTGGATCTCCTCTTCCGTGTTCATGACGAAAGGCCCGTAGGCCACCACTGGCTCGGCGATGGGGTCACCGTGGCAGAGCAGCAACGTGCTGTCTTCCAGTCCTTCGAGCACCAAGTCGCCGCCATCCCGATCAAACACTGGCGTGGCGAAGGGCTTCAAGGTCGCATCGCCACAGCGCACGGATCCCGAGACGGGGTAGGCGAGCAGCGTGCGGCCAGGCGGTACGCGCAAGGTGAGCGAGGCCCCAGCGGTCAGCTTCACGCGGGAGGTGAAGAGCCCGGTCAAAGCGTCGATGGGGCCTTGCACGGTGGTGCCCTCGATTTCGGTGATGCCGGAGATGACCTCGAGGCGCCAGCCGTCGCCCTCCTTCACGGCCAGCTCCCCAGCTTCCAGGCTGCGGTAGCTCGGCGAGACGCCTTTTTGAGCAGCGGGCAGGTTCATCCAGAGTTGCAGCAGGTGGCACGGGCCGCCGTCCCGTTTGAAGCCTTCGGGCGACACTTCCGTGTGGACGATGCCGCTGCCGGCGGTCATCCATTGGACGCCGCCCGGGCCGCTGACGTGCGATCCGCCCGTGGAGTCGCGGTGGGCGAGCTGGCCCTCCTCGATGAAGGTCAGGGTCTCAAAGCCTTTGTGCGGGTGCGGCCCAAAAGGCAAGCCTGGGTTGTTCGGTCCGTAGGTCTGCGGCCCATGGTGGTTCAGGAACAGGAACGGATTCAGGTCGGGCAAGGCGCCGGTGGGGAAGGCGCGTTGGGTCAGAAGTCCGCCGATGGGTTCGTCGTGGGCCGGTACGAGCCGGAGCAGGGTGGGAGAGGCCATGGTGCGAAGTTGAGCTGTGTTTGCAAAAGGGGGTGAAACTGGTGCCCGTGGGTTCAACAGGAAGGGCAAGGTGAAGTTTCTTTGTACCCGATGAGCGCACTGCGATTCCCCGCCATGATGTTGTTCGGCCTGTTGTTGGCCGGATGTGTCGCCATGGAGGTGGCGCAGAGCGCCGGGGCCCTCGATGGACAGGCCATCGTCTGCGTCGATTTTGAAGGCGAGGAGTCCGAGGAATCTGAAGAGGAGCGAGAGGCTCAAAAAGAAAAGGAGGGCCAGAAGGAGCTCGAGGCCTTGCTCGCCGCCCGCCACCGACACGCCGCATTCGAGGCACAGCACCGACATGACATCGCGCCACCCGGAGCCTTCCAAGCGCTGGTGATGGCGCGCATTTGGGAACCTCCGGAATGGGGCTGACACCGGGCCGTCAGGCCCCCGTCTCGCGGTGAAATCGCTTCACCATCTGCCCCCATTTCCTTTCCCAACCCCTTGAACATGTTCAACCACCTCAAGCAGGACCTTCCTGCCTCTCTCGTTGTCTTTCTCGTCGCCCTTCCCCTCTGCCTCGGCATTGCCTTGGCTTCAGGCGCGGCACCCATCGCTGGCTTGATTGCCGGCATCATCGGCGGCCTCATCGTCGCCCCCATTTCCGGAAGCCATGTGGGCGTGTCCGGTCCAGCCGCCGGATTGGCGGTGATCGTGTACGATGGCATTCAAGACGTCGGCTTTGAAGCCTTCTTGGTGGCGGTCGTCATCGGCGGTCTGGCACAACTCGTTCTGGGCATTGCCCGCGCCGGCATCATTGGCAAGTATTTCCCCTCCAGCGTCATCCAGGGCATGCTGGCTGCCATCGGCATCATCATTTTCATCAAGCAAATCCCCCACGGTCTCGGCTACGCTGGGGCAGAAGGCACAACCAAGGCCGACAAGGTGTTCGACGTCCTGTTGCTTCTCGGGGACAACCTGGCTTACGCGGCGCCCACGGCGATCACCGTCACAGGCGTGTGCCTCGCCATTCTGGTGTTGTGGGAGACCCCTTTCATGAAGGCCCAAGCCTTCACGAAGGTGCTGTCGGGCTCCCTGGTGGCCGTGATGGCAGGTGTGGTGGTCAACCTTGTGACCCAGAGCGGAGGGGCTGCTTTGACCGCCAAGCAATTGGTGGACGTCCCGACCGATCACGCCGCCAGTGGCATTGACCCCTCGGCGTGGGGTTCCCTGCTCACCTTCCCCGATTTCTCGGCCATCGGCGACAGCGCCATCTGGATTTTGGGGGCCACCATCGCCATCGTGGCGAGCTTGGAGACGCTGCTGTGCGTCGAGGCCACAGACAAGTTGGACCCCGCGAAGCGCATCACGCCCACCAACCGCGAGCTGTTGGCCCAAGGGGTCGGCAACACGGTCAGCGGATTGATTGGCGGACTCCCCATTACCCAGGTGATCGTGCGTTCCTCTGCCAACATCCAGACCGGCAACGCCACCAAAATGAGCGCCATCTTCCACGGGGCCTGGCTCTTGGTGTTCTTCTTGCTGGCCCCCACTCTCCTGACCTACATCCCGTTGGGCAGCCTCGCAGCTGTGCTCTTTGTGGTGGGGTATAAACTCGCCAAGCCGGCCACCTTCAAGAAGATGTTCAACAGCGGCATGGCGGTGTTCATCCCGTTCGTGGTGACGATTCTGGCCATTGTCTTCATCGACCTGCTCAAGGGACTCGGCATCGGCCTCGTGGTGGCCTTGATCCTGAACCGCGTGCTTCCCGCCAACAGCAAAGCGTAACGCATCCGGCTCTTGGGTGCTCTTTGACCTGGCACACAACCGGGTGGATTCATGGTCCGGGCGGGCGAAGAAGTGTTGTATCTTCGCCGCCCGCTCGGGACATGGCCCAGTTGGTAAGGCGCCTGCTTTGGGAGCAGGAGATCGCAGGTTCGAGTCCTGCTGTCCCGACATCGAAACGACCTCCTCACGGGGGTCGTTTTTCGTTCTCCCCTGCGCCTTTTGAATGCAGGCGCCTGAGTGCCAATCAGGATGATCGCCGCCAAGGGTTGGAAGTTGGTTGGAATCATTCTAATTTTTGCCCCATGAAGCATCTCCTTAGCTTGATGGCGCTGGCCCTGTCCCTTGGCGCGATGGCCCAGGCCACCCCAGACACCGTGTGCACCCTCAATTGCGAGCATCCGGGTTACCGGTCGTTTTCCGAGACCTATCCCACCACGGGAGGAGACGGGGAAACAGTGTCGCGGGAGTACATCCTGCATGTGCCTGCCGGGTATGATCCCGCGGAGGCCGTGCCGCTCGTCATCGTCTACCACGCGTTCGGAGACTGTGCCTCAGACTGGGAGGAGTACCTCGGGCAATATTTGGGGTTCAATGCGCTGGCCGATGAAGAGGGTTTCCTCGTGGCTTACCCGCAGGGCGCCTACCGGCCGTCCAAGGAGTCCACGTATTGGGAGCCGGGCAACGGAACCGGGGATCACCTGTATAACAACGACGTCTACTTCACTCAAGAGCTCATCGCGGACGTCTCTGCGGACCACAATGTGGCTGCCGGGGAAGTCTACGTGGCGGGCTACAGCAACGGCGGCATGATGGCCTACAGCGTCGGGTGCACCCGCGGGGACATGGTGGCCGGTGTCGGCGTGATGTCCGGGGCGATGCTCGATGGGTTTGACACCTGTGACCCGTCCAACCCAGTTCCTGTGATCATATTTCACGGGGTCGGGGACTTCGATTTGCCCTACAACGGAAATGAATGGTATGCCTCTGTCGCTGAAATTGCAGACCTCTGGCTCGACCACAATGGCATTCCCGCGGCCAGCCAGACCACTGCGTCGCTCAATGGCGGCGACGTTGTCCACGATGCCTATTCCGGTGGCAACGACGGCACGTGCCTGTCCCTCTACACCGTCGAGGAGGAATTCGGTGCGCCCGGCAACCACGTCTGGTTCAGCCAGGACATGGACGGCGTCTCGCCCAGCCGCATCCTCTGGGAGTTCTTCCATGACGGATGCAGCGCGGTCAGCGCGGTGACGGACCGCGATGGAGCGTTGATCCAGGTGTCGCCCAACCCCTTTCAGCACCGGCTGGTCCTCGAGGGACTGGGCGGTCAGCCTGCGCCATACACGATGATGACCCTGTCCGGCCAGGTGGTGCGCAGCGGGATGACGGATGGCCAAGGCCGCATCGACGGCATCGACGGCTTGCCGGCCGGGATGTACGTCCTCGAGGCCGGTTCCCAGCGGTTCCGGGTTGTCAAGTGACCGCGGTCAGCAAGCATGAAAAAGGGGCAGCCGTGGCTGCCCCTTTTTTGTGGTCGAATGTTGCGGTGGATCACTTGTGGACCGGCGGGTTCTGGCCCGTGGCGATCATCACCAGCCGCATGCCCATGATGAGGGCGAGGATGCCGTGGAAGAGGCCTGCAATCTGCGGGAATTCCGGCATGGCCAGAATCATCCAGACCGCTGTGGCGTTGATGATGAAGAGGGTGAGCGTGATGCGCAGCCCCATCGTCTTGATGGCCGGGTGGTTGAAGTCCACATCGTCCGGCACCACCGGGTAGGCGATGATGGTCTGGCACAGGAAGATGCCAATGGACATGATTTCCATGACACCGCCTTCGTACATGACCTCACCGGCCAGGAGGCCGAGGGCATTGAAGGTGACAATCATGCCGCCAAAGAGGAAGTATCCCAGGCGGACAAACAGGGGGTTGCGTCGGACGACGCCGAACACGGCCAGCGCCGTGAAGATCCCGGCCAAGGCCATGGGGATCAGCATTTCATTTTCCATGATGGTGTGTGCGGCACAGGGTGCCTGCGTTTGATTTGACCCCAAGGTGCTGTTTTTCACAACGCCGTGGAGGCCGGTCGGTCCAACTTTTCCTGCCGTTCGTGTGGGCGGCTACCTTGTGCCCATGAGAAGCCTATTGCTGTTCGCGTGTTTTCCCCTGCTGGTCCACGCGCAGGTGGTGCCGGAATCGTCGACCTACAACGCCGACATCGTGTGGGAGAGTGTGTACACGCAAGGACCTGCCGGTAAGGTCAACCGCGGCGTGGCCGACAGTGAAGGCCACATCGGCCTCGTGTTCATGCCGGAAGACATGACGCGGGTGCACCGCATCGACGGGGAAACGGGTGCGCTGCTCTGGTCCCGCAGCATCGAGGGCACGGTGGGCTTCGGGATCGCCGTATATGAGGCGGCCGATGGCCCCGACTACATCGTGACCGGCGGCATCGGAGACAGCCAGGAGCGGTGGATGGCCCGGCTCGATGGGGCCGACGGGAGCACCGTCTGGTCCAAGACGTACCCCGCGTCCAGCGGCGGCTATGACGGAATCCGCATGGCCACGGTGGGGTCGGATGGGATGCTCTACGGCGCGGGCTTCACCGGCGGAGATGAGGCGGGCACCATTTTCGTCGTGTATGCCGGAGCGGGCAATGTGGTCAAGGTTCACCCGGACGACGGCGCCCAGATCTGGTCGCAGGACATCGCCGGTTCGGAATACGTGCTCGCCGTGGCCGAGGTGGACGAAACGCTCTACTGCGCCACGGCCGAATGGGACGCCGATCTCGGCATCACGGCCCTCACCGCCACCGGGTCCACACTGTGGCAGGCGCCGCTGGCCGGCACCGCCGACATCATTCCCTACGACCTCGCCACCGATGGCGAGCACCTCTACTACGGCGGCCACCGGGGCCGGTCCGGGGCGGGGGACCCTTTCGATTTCAGCTGCATCCAGGTGGACCTCACCGGCCAGCTCCAATGGGTCGAGCACTACGCCAACCCCCGCGGGTACAGCCTGTCCCACATCCGCAACGAGCTCTACGGCGTGAAGGCCGACGGCTCGGGCGTTTACCTCTTCGGCGGGACCGGCGACGAGAGCGGGTACAGCGAGCAGATGGCCCCCTTCGAATCCTCCGACGTCTGGAACGGCTGGATGCTCAAGGTCAATGGAGACGGGGACATCCTGAACAGCGCCGTCTTTTGTCAGGGCGGGGTCAACACCGCCACCGAGTACGGCTGCCTGATCGACGGCGGGTATGTGGTGTTCAATGACACCGATGCCGGCGGCGACACCGAGGTGGGCGTCATGCGCATCTCCGAGCCTCAGGTATCTGGATTGTCGGCACAGGCGGAGGTGGGCCTCCGGGTGTATCCCAACCCATTCTCAGGCGCCTTCACGGTGGAGGGGGTGGAGCCCGGCACCCCGTTTCAGGTCACCGATCCTTCGGGGCGCACCGTCCGGGAAGGCCGGGTCCCAAAGTCGGGCCGAATTCCACACTGGGCCGGCACACCGTCCGGCGTCTTGTTTCTGCACGTCAACGGCCGGCAGATTCGGTTGTTGCACTGAGCTTCAGGTACACGTCCTGCTGGACAACGCAGCACGGGATGTTGAAGGATGCTCAAGGGCCGCGCTCAGGGCGTGATGAAAGGAGCTAATTTAAAGGCGAATCAAACGCCACACCATGACCCGACTGCTGTTCCTTTTGCCTCTGGCATTCCTCGCCGCCTGCACGCCGCCCGCCGAAGGCGGTGACGCAGCCACAGTGACCTCTGCTAACGCCCTGTTTGAGCAGAACTGCGAAACCGCCCGCGCCCTCATCCGCGACTTCGACAACGAGGACATCCCGGCCATCCGCGCCCATTTTGCCGACAGCGCCCGCTGGCGGGCCACCACCTTCGGCAAGACGGAACCCGCGTCCCTCGAAGACAAAGTCAACGGCTGGACGAAGGCCTTCGCCAAGTACGATTTCGATCTGGTCACCGAAGACCTGCGGCTGTTGCCCGGTGTCAACGCGGAATCCGGGGAGCCCGACGGGTCGGTGCGGGTCTATTTCGATTGGGAGGCCGCCATTCCGGCCACCGACTCCACTGAGCGCAAGGCGGTCACCATCACCTACTACGAAAGCTGGGACTTCGACGCCGACGGCAAGATTTGGCTGACCCAGATTTTCGGCGACGAGACGGCCGCCATGCAGGCCTTGAACGACATGTGAACGGCCATCTCGTGCCGCATGGACGGAATCCCGGGCGGCAGGAACAAAAGCCATGCCCCCCGCCCGGATGTCGGGGTGCGTTGCCGGCTATCTTTGAACGATGCAGTGGATCAAACCGGTTGTCTTGGCGCTCGCCATGGGGGGAGTCGGCTTCAACGCGACCGCACAGATCCTGATTGGGGAAGTCGACGCCTTCGGCACGCTGACCGACGCCATCGGCGAGGAGGAGGACTGGATCGAGCTGTGGAATGCCGGCGATCAGCCTGCCTCATTGCAGGGCCTCTTTCTGTCTGATGATGGCAGCGATTGGAGCAAATGGCCCCTGCCCGCCATGACCCTCGCACCGGATGAGCGACTCATCGTCTTCGCCTCCGGCCGAGACGTCCGCCCGCTGGACCACTGGGAGGGCACCATCCGCGACTTGGACCTCTGGCGCTACCGCATCCCGGAGGCTTCGCTCACCAGCGACTGGCGCAGGCCCGAATTCAACGATGCCGGGTGGCCTGTGGCGCCAGGCGGGTTCGGCTACGGCGATGGCGACGACATCACCAATGTGGGGATCGCCAACGTGGTCTTCCTCCGCCGCACGTTCACGGTGGAGGACCTGCCCTCCATCATGCACGGCCTGCTCGCCTTCGACTACGATGACGGCTGCGTGGCCTTCATCAACGGCCACGAGGTGTTTCGCTCGCAGACCATGTCCGGCTCTGAAACCGCACCGGGTTCCGAGACGGTGTCCGGACATTCCATTGCGTTCAACGCGTGGACCAATGGGCTCCACGAGGCCGAATTGTACCAGGGCGGTGTGCCGGAGCACGTCCCATTCGATCCCCGGGAGTGGCTGGTAGAAGGGGAGAACGTCTTCGCCGTGCAGGTCCACAATGAATCCGCCACGTCCTCCGACCTGACCATCCGGCCTTTCCTTGCGCTGGGTCATCACTCGCCCAACCCAGCCCCCTTCAACGCCATCCCGAATTGGATGGAGACCGATGATCCGGGCCTGCACACCAACTTCCGCCTCAAGCCCGGTGAGCCGGTCATCTTAAGCGATGCGGCCGGCACCTTGCTGGACCTCGCCACCCTGCCCGCCGAGTATCGCGCGGGCCTAACCTACGGCCGCGGCGGCAGTGGGGCCGAGGACTGGTGTTGGTACACCACGCCCACCCCCGGTGCGGACAACGGTCCGGATTGCCTCTCTGGCATCCTGCCTACGCCCAATGTCGTTCCGGGGTCCGGCCATTTCCCCGGACCACCCGCCGTGACCGCCACCACGGGGACGCCTTCTGGTCCTCCGGGGCAACCGTCGCCCACCATGACCTTCCGCTACACGACGGATGGCAGCGAGCCGACGCCGAGTTCGGCCGTGTTCACGGGGCAGTGGAACCCAGGGGAGACGCTCATCTTGTCCGTTCGGGCATTCGCCGAGGGCTGGGTCCCCAGCGCGACGGTGGACCGGACATATTTCATCGCCGAGCCGCCCAGTCCTTTGGAACGGGTCAGCATCATCACCCACCCCGACCACCTGTGGGATTGGGAGGCCGGCATCTACGTGTTGGGTCCGAACGCCGCAGACGACTATCCCCACATGGGGGCCAACTTCTGGCAGCCCTGGTCCAAGGAGAGCCGGCTCGAGTGGTTCGGAGAAGACGGGAATTCCATCACGGAATCGCGGTTTGATCTGGAGATTCACGGCGGATGGTCCCGGGCGGAGCCCCAGCGTTCTTTCCGCCTCGACTTCAAGCCCAAGTGGACAGGCCCCCTGGAGCACGCCGTGTTTCCTTCCAAGCCGAACATCACGGAATTCGGCAACCTCAACCTCCGCAATGGGGGGCAGGCGAGTTGGGAGAACAAGATCCAAGACGCTTTCTACAGTGAGCTCGCCCTGGAGACCCAGTGCGTGGCCACGGCCTGGCGTCCGGTGGAGGTCTACCTCAACGGAGTCTATTGGGGCCTCTACGGGGCCCGCGAGAAGAGCGACGAGAACTTCGTCGAGGACAACTTCGGTTGGAACGACAACAGCGTCGACCTCTTCAACCAATGGGTGTCGCAAAACGGCTCCCCTTCTGCCTGGGAGGCGTCGGTCAATCCGCTGCTCGCGATGCCCTCCAACTCAGACGCCTTCCGGCAGGGGTTCGAGGACAACTTCGATGTGCCGTCCTATTTCGACTACCACATCTTCGAGATCCACGGCCAAAACGTCGACTGGATGACGGCGCCCTGGGGCCCGAAAAACTTCAAGTACTTCCGCAGCCTCGAAGGCGATGGCAAATGGCGCGCGATCCTTTTCGACACCGACGCCTGTTTCGGGGCTTGGGGCACCAGCGTCTGGGAGAACTACCTCCAGCTGTCCGTCAGCCCGCCGTACCCGACTTCGTACAGCAACCTGTTTGGCAAGGTGCTCGAGAACGGAGAGCTCGGCTGTGGGTTCGCCACCCGGTACTGTGACCTGCTCGCCACGAGTTTCGAGCCCAACCGGTTCAACGCCAAGCTCGATCAGGCGGCCGCGTGGATCGGCCCGGTCATGGAGCGGCACATCGACTTGTGGGACTCCCCGGCGAGCATCGATTACTGGCAGTCCCGTCTGCAGCTCATCATGGACCACAACGTCGACCGGGTCTTTGCCGGTCGCGAGCAGCTCCGCGATCACTTCGGGTTCAGCCAGCCCCACACGATGACCATCGAATGGGCCAATCCCATCGGGGGTGAGGTGCGCATCAATGGGATGTCCGGGCTCGGCCAGGGCTGGGAGGGCGCCTACTTTGGAGAGTGCCCCATTCAGTTGGCCGCCATTCCGGCCGAGGGGTTCGCCTTCCTCGGGTGGGAGGAAAATGGACACACGTTGCTCGGTCTGTTGGACCCCACGGTACCGTTTGCCGAGGTGGGACTGTACGGCACCGACACCTTCAAGGCCCTGTTCGGACCCTGTCTGTCGGGGGTGACCGTGTCCATCGTCGAGGTGGACAACGGCCTGGAGGCCATGGTGGAGGGCAGTGCCCTACCGTTGACCCTCCAGTGGTGGCTCGACGGCCAGATGGTCCAGGAAGGCGCGGTGTGGTCCGGCACGCCGGTGGAGGGCCTCGTGGCCACCGCCTCGAATGGAGAATGCACGGTCCTGTCCGATAGATGGGGCAACGGCACCGTGACCCATGTCGTGCCGTCCATGGACGAGGCCCGGCCCTCCGCCATGCTGCAGCCCAATCCGGCCCGCGATGTGGTGTCGGTCCAGGGAGAGGGAGACCATCTGGAAGTTCGGGATGCCCAAGGCCGATTGCGGCTCGAGCAAGCCTTTCCAGGTGCAGGGGTGCAGCTCGACGTGTCCGATTGGCCGGCCGGGATGTACATCGTCCGCTTGCTCGGACCGAGCGGCGTCCAGACGGCGCGGCTCATCGTGGAGTGATTTGATTTTCAGGCAAAAAGGGTACATTGAGGCATGCGCTCTCTACTCTGCCTGCTCGCTTGGTTTGCCGGGGTTTTCGCCACGGCTCAAGATTGCATGGACCCCGCCCTGATCGATCCGGAAGCCTTTTGCACGGAGGAGTATGCCCCCGTGTGCGGGTGTGACATGGTGACGTATTCCAACGCTTGTCAAGCGCAAGTGACGGGCGGCGTCACGAGCTGGACGGATGGGCCCTGTGTGGTGGTGGAATATGGAGGCTGCACCTACGACCGGGCGTGCAACTACAATCCCAATGCCGCCTTTGATGACGGCTCCTGCACGTGGCCGCCGGAGTCATGCTTCTGGCCGGACACATGGGCGGCGGGGTGCACGTACTTGGATGCCATCAACTACGACGAGAATGCCACCATTGACGATGGGTCTTGCATCGAGGATCCGTGTCCCGATTGCTTGGGAGATGTCAATGGCGATGCATACGTCGGGGTGTCGGATGTGCTCCTCATGCTCAGCGTGTTCGGAGAGGACTGCTACTGAACTGCACCAGCCGAGCTGGCAGTCGTGGTAAGTGGTCTCCCCATTTGAGGTAGCGCCGCAAGCGGCCGGTGGGCGGCGACAGGCTACCTTCGTTGCCATGGCAGTGCCGGAGCGAAAAGTGGGAGCAGAGGCCTTTCTGGCGGGGTCCAGGGAAGAAGGGGCGCTGATCCTTGATGCCCGCAGTCCTGGAGAATTCGCCGAAGCCCACATTCCTGGCGCCCAGTGCTTTCCGCTGTTTGATGACGCCGAACGCGCGGAGGTGGGCACCTTGTACAAGCAGGTCGGCCGCGAGGCCGCCATTGAGCGGGGGCTGGAGATCATCGGGCCGCGCATGGCGCACATGGTTCGAGAGGCCAAGGTGCTGTTCGATGCGACACCCCATCGCCGCCCCATTCACCTGTACTGTTGGCGGGGTGGCATGCGCAGCGGGTCGTTGAGTTGGTTGCTGCGCACCGCTGGATTGCCGGTGGTGTTGCTGGACGGCGGCTACAAAGCGTACAAACAGACGTTGCCCGAGTTCATGGGTCGGGGATGGCCGTTGATCCGGGTCGGCGGCTACACTGGGTCCGCCAAAACCGCGGTGCTTCAGTCCCTTCGGGACGCAGGCGAGCAGGTGGTCGATCTGGAAGGGTTGGCTTGCCATTTCGGTTCGGCCTTTGGCAACTTGCGGCGCCATCCCCAGCCGAGTTCGGAACACTTCCGCAACCTGTTGGCCGAGGCGCTGACCGACTTGGATTCGCAGCGCAGGATCTGGGTGGAAAATGAAAGCCGGCGCATCGGTCGGGTGCACATTCCGGAACCGTTCTACCAGCGGATGATCGCCTGTCCGGCCCTCGAGATGTTGCGCAGCACCGAAGACCGGGTGGCCCACCTCGTGGAGATGTACGGCAGTTTTGACCTCGATCTGCTGCGGGAAGGCTTCGACGCCATCCGCGCTGAAGTGGGCGGTCCAGAGACCCGGGAGGCACTGGACGCACTGGATCGGGAGGACTTGGCAAGCGCCGCCCGCATCGCTTTGGCGTACTACGACCGGACCTACGAGCACGGATTGCAGAAGCGGGCTGCGGACAACCGTTACCCTGTGGGTTGCGAAGGGGTGTCCCTCGATGAGTGCGCGCAGCGCCTCATGGCCGAAGCCGACCGCCTGTCCCTTTGAGCCGTTCCGCAGCGAACTGTTCGATTTCCCCCTGCCCGAAGCCATGGCTTGAGCACCGTGGGCGAACTTGCGCCCATGGAGAAGGAACCCATTCGGCTGACGCAATTCAGTCACGGCGCCGGTTGTGGCTGCAAGATTGCCCCCGGCGTGCTCGACCGCATCCTCGGACAGCTCGGCGCCCAGGCCGACGACCCCCGTCTGCTCGTGGGGCACGGGGCCCGCGATGACGCGGCGGTCTACGATCTCGGAGACGGCACAGCAGCGGTGTCCACCACCGACTTCTTCATGCCCATCGTGGACGATCCCCGCAACTTTGGACGCATCGCCGCAGCCAATGCGATCAGCGACATCTATGCCATGGGCGGGCGGCCTTTGATGGCCATCGCCATCCTCGGCTGGCCCGTGGACAAGCTGGACCCCGAAGTGGCGGGTCAGGTGCTCGAAGGCGGTCGGTCCATTTGCGCGGAGGCGGGCATTCCCTTGGCTGGCGGCCACAGCATCGACTCCCCCGAACCCATTTTTGGGCTGGCCGTCACCGGGCGCGTCTCCATCGATCGGCTCAAGCGCAACGGCGGTGCTCAGGTGGGAGACAAGCTGTATTTGACCAAGCCCCTCGGTGTGGGCATGGTGACCACCGCCCAGAAGAAGGGCGTGGTCTCGGCGGAGCACCTGCAAGCCGCTGCTGACAACATGATGCGCCTCAACAAGGCCGGTGCAGTCCTCGGTGACATTGCGGGCGTTCACGCCATGACGGATGTGACGGGATTCGGGTTGGCCGGCCACGGGCTGGAGATGGCCCGCGCGACGAATGTCGAACTCGTGGTGGACGGGACGGCCCTGCCGACCCTCGACCGGGTGGCCCTCAAAGGCTACCATGCAGCCGGCTGCGTTCCGGGGGGCACGCGCCGAAATTGGGCGAGCTACGGTGAAGATTTGATCCTCGACGACACGACGGACTTTGTTCGCGACCTGGTCTGCGACCCCCAGACGAGTGGGGGACTGTTGTTGGCCGTTGCGCCAGCGTCGACAGGGGAAGTGGAAGACGCGCTGCGCGGAGAGGGGTTGCATGCCCAATCCATTGGAGAAGTGGTGACCGGAGCGTCCGGCCGACTTCGCTTGCGCTGAAGTGTCAGCGGGCCCGTGCGGTGACCCAACCTTCGAGCACGGCAATGTGGGGCAGGGTCCCGGCGAGGAGGAAGCTCAGGGCGGCCCGTTCGCGCAACAGGCCACCGGACGCCAGCCAAAGGATGACGCCGGCCATGGCGGCGAACGCCACGCTCAGCGGCAGGCTTTTCAGGTACAGCATCCGAAAGTCGTGGGCCACGCTCTGGCGTTCTTGGAATTCCTCAAAAAAGGCTTCCCGCGAGTGGCCCAGCGCGAAATACAAGGCGAACGCCAGCAGAAGGTCGTGCACCAGCCAGGCGATGAGCACGCCGCCAAGGACGAGCAGGCCATTGCGCCAAGTGCGGTGGAGCAGCAAGCCAAACAGCAAGGCTGCCCCTGACGCCAGCTGCAAGGGCAGGGTATTTCCTCCAAACCCAGGACGGATGGCCCAACCGAAGTCGGCCAGCACCATCAATGCGTCGGGCCGCGTGACGAGCGGGGCGATGAGGGCCAAACCGAGAAGGAGTCCGGACAAGGCGGCGGGGCGGGGGGTGTTTCGGCGCATGGCGTCCACACGGAGGTGGGACATGCCGAAGTGGTATGCACTGACCAGAAGAAATATCCCGAGCATGATGCCGGGCACCGTCTCAAAGGCGGCCCAGGCCACGCCGATGCCGGCGATGTAGGGGAGGGCAAAGGATTGGCGCAAAGGACCTTCCGGATCGCCGTGCATGTGGGCGTGGAGGATGTGGTCGAGCGCGCCGTGTTGGATGCCGACGCCGGCAATGAGCAGGACGGCCAAGGGCAGTTGCGCGTCGGGGGCCCAAAGCCCGAGGGCGTGTCCAACCAGGGTGCCCACCCCAAGGAGCCCGAGGGTCCAGAGGCGAACGCGCCCGGCGTGTTGAAATGTGCTGCTGCCAAACATGCGGCAAAGGAAAGGCCCACCCCCGAGAAGGGAGTGGGCCGCATTTCTTTAGCAGTATTCGGAGGAATTAGCCTTTGGCGCCGTCCTTGACAGCGAGAGCGTAGATCACCAGACCGAATCCAATCTTGTTGATGGCGTCACCGATGTTATAGACAACATCCATGGAAGCCTGAGCGGCTTCGGCGTCAGCCACCATCTTCATGCCGAACAGACCGCCCTCGGTACCGAGGATGTAGCCCAGCGGGTAGATTGCCCAACCCACGAGGACGAACCACGCGAGCACCTTGTTGGCTTGAGCAACGGCGCCACCGGCGTTATCGGCCAGCTGGCGAACCTCACCCATCCACACGAGGTAGGCGATGTAGAAGTAGGCGATGCCGGAGATCAGACCCCAGACCCAGCTTCCGCTCGGCGTGTTGTAGATGGTCTCACCGAGGTAACCGGTGACGAGCATGATGACAGAAGCCACGATGAGCTTCCACATCAGACCCATGGTTCCACCTGCCTTTTTCGTGATGAGGTAGAATTCCACACACATGAGCGGAACCGTCAAGGTCCAGTCCACATAGCGGAAGAACGTCGGGCTGTCACCCGTCGCAAAGTGGTAGCTCCGCATGTAGTAGTAGTGGACGAACGCGATGAACGTGATCAATCCACTCACGAGGAGCGAGGTACGCCACTTCTTGTCGACGTTCCACATCTCGAAGAAGAAGAAAACAGAGGCGGCCATCATGGCCATACAGCCCACGAAGAACGTGAAGCTGGTGATCGTAGTAATGTCAGCAGGATTGCTGAGATCCACGACGCCGACCATGTCGGCTGCGAAAAGTGCGAGGTTCATTTGTATTGTATGGTTTTGAACGTGTACAACGTACACTCCAAAACCGAAGGAGCGAGGGGTTGTTCAATGAATTTGCAAAAAAGGTGAACGTGAGAACCTATTTTGCTGTCGTGTTCGCTGTCAATCAATGCGTTGCAAGCGAGAAAAAATTTTGTGCATTGGAAGCCCCATGACGGTGTAATAGCTCCCTTTCAAGGTGTGAATGGCGCATGCGCCGATCAAATCCTGAGCGCCGTACCCTCCAGCTTTGTCGAACGGATGGTGGTGTTCGATGTAATGAGATGCAAAGTCCGGCGTAATGTTTTCGAACGACACGTCGACGACATCGTGGTCCGTTTGGAGGTCGTCCGGGTGTCGGCCATCCACCACACAAAAAGCCGTCACGACTTGGTGCGTATTGCCCGACAGGGCCATGAGCATTTCGTGGGCATCTTTGGGCTCAGCCGGCTTTTCCAGCGTCCGCCCTTGGAGCTGGACGACAGTGTCGCTCGTGATGAGGATGTCGTTCGGCTCAAGGTCACCCAATGCTGCCCTGGCCTTGAGTTCGCTGAGAAACCGCGGAATCTCCGGGCCAGTGAGGGTGTCGGGGTACACTTCCTCCACTCCGATGGGGCGCACATCAAAAGGGATGCCCAGCATGGACAGCAGTTGTTTGCGCCGCGGAGAAGCGCTGGCCAGAATCAGGCGGCGTCCTGCCAGACCGGGGAGCAGAGGAAGGGCGGAAGGCGAGTCGGGGACAATGTGCATAGCGTGGTTCGTCATTGGTGCAAAACAACACCTCAACCGGTTGTACGTTCAGGTGGAGGGGCGGTCCGGGGCCTGTAATTTCACCGGTTCAACCGCGCAGCATGGACAGCATTCTCATTCTCGATTTCGGTTCCCAGTACACCCAGCTCATCGCACGCCGCGTGCGGGAGTTGAACACCTTTGCTGAAATCAAGCCGTGGAACGGGGACTGGCTTTCCCTACTTGAAACGGCACCAGAAGACGATCCGAAAGGCCGTCAGTGGCGAGGGGTGATCCTGTCGGGCAGCCCGCACAGCGTCCGGGATGCCGCCGCCCCAGCGCCTGACCTCGATGGGGTGCGCGGTCAATGGCCGGTTCTCGGGGTCTGTTTCGGCGCCCAATGGCTCGCGCAGAATGGCGGCGGCAGTGTGGAGGCGAGCGACAGCCGGGAATATGGCCGGGCCCACTTGTCCCACATCGACACCTCAGACCGCTTGTTTGCCGGCATGACCGAAGGCAAGCCCGTCTGGATGAGCCACGGTGACACCATCCAAAGTGCAGGCGACCGCACGCGCATCACCTGCAGCACGCACGATGTCCAGTTCGCCGGTTTTGCCTTTGACGATGAGCCGACTTGGGGCATCCAATTCCATCCGGAAGTGTACCACAGCGAGGAAGGGTTGACCCTGCTTCGCAACTTCGTTCACGACATCTGCGGATGCTCGGCGGATTGGACCCCGGCCCATTTCGTGGACACGACGGTGGCAGAGCTGAAGGACAAACTCGGGGATGACCGTGTCGTGCTCGGTTTGAGCGGTGGCGTGGATTCCAGCGTGGCGGCCATGCTGCTTCACCGGGCCATCGGAGATCGCCTGCACTGCATCTTCGTCGACAACGGATTGCTCCGGAAGAACGAGTTTGAAGAAGTGCTCGAAGGCTACGAGGGTATGGGGCTGAATGTCAAAGGAGTACGCGCAGCCGACCGGTTCTACACTGCCCTTGCCGGTGTCTCCGATCCGGAAGGCAAGCGAAAGGCCATCGGGGCCACCTTCATCGACGTCTTCGACCACGAGAGTGGCCTGTTGGACGGGGTGAAGTGGCTCGGCCAGGGCACCATTTACCCAGATGTGATCGAAAGTGTATCGGCCACCGGCGGCCCGAGTGCCACGATCAAGAGTCACCACAATGTGGGAGGACTTCCGGACTACATGAAGCTCCAAGTAGTGGAGCCCCTTCGCATGCTCTTCAAGGACGAAGTGCGCCGGGTGGGCCGCGAGATGGGACTCGATCCACAGTTGCTGGGCCGCCACCCATTCCCGGGGCCGGGCCTCGGCATCCGCATCCTCGGTGAAGTGAATGCCGACAACGTGAAGTTGTTGCAGGACGCTGACCGCATCTGGATTGACAAACTGCGCGAACATGGCCACTACGACCGGGTCTGGCAGGCGGGGACCATTCTCCTGCCCGTCCAAAGCGTGGGGGTCATGGGCGATGAGCGCACGTATGAGCAAGCCGTGGCCCTGCGTGCTGTGAGCTCAACGGACGGCATGACGGCCGACTGGGTCGATTTTCCCCACGCCTTCCTTGCAGAAGTGTCCAACGCCATCATCAACAAGGTCCGCGGCATCAACCGCGTGGTCTACGACATTTCATCCAAGCCTCCGGCCACCATCGAATGGGAATGATGCGCGCGCTCCTTCGCGGGGGGTACTGCCTCCTTGGACTCTGGTCAGCCCTTGCATGGGCCCAGCCGGCGGAGCGTACCCACTCGGTTCAGCGCAAGGAGACGCCTTACGGCATTGCCAAGGAATACGGCGTCGACCTGAACGCCTTGTTTGACCTCAACCCGTGGGCGGAATCTGGCATCCGCAAAGGCGATGTCCTGCGCATTCCGTCCCCTGTCGTGGAAGCCACGGAAGTGTCGGATGCCCCGGCCGCAGTCGCGTTGGACAGCCTGCCTGCAGGCGAAGGCGGGGAAGGTGGGACAGGCGTCGCGGTGCTTCGGGGCCGTCCCGTTCCGCCGGTCTGGCCGGGAGACACGCTGAACGTGGCGGTGTTCTTGCCGTTTTCGGCAGGGGAGGACAGTATTGGTCGACAAGCACTGCGGTTGCGTGAAATCGCCAAGGACGCGGCGGCAGGAGTGCGGCTCGCACTGGACTCAGGTCGTTGGCTCGGGGCCCACGTGGATGTGCGGTTCTTCGACTCCGGATTGGATACCGCTGGGGTGATGAAGTGCAGCGCGGCGTCACTGGATACGTTGGAATTTGACGTGGACATTGCGGTGGGCCCACTTCGCCGCCCGGCATTGAAAGCGGTGCGCTCCTGGCCGAGAATGCAAGGAGCGGTCCACCTGGTGCTGACCGACCTCGGTGCCGCCGTGGCGGAGGGTGCGCCTGGCCTCCTGTTTCCATACACACAGTCGGGGCCCCGCATGGCCTTGCTCGCCCAACGCGTGGCTGAGGAGCATGTTGGCGAGCGGGTGATGATGTTGGCATCCGGCGACATCCGCAACCTGCGCAACGAGGACGCCTTTCGGGCAGGTTGGGCGGAAGCTGAAGTGGACTCCACGACCACGCTCGTGGAGGTTGAGGTGAGTTCGCGCGGCTTGGGGTCGCTTCGGGACAGCTTGACCGATGTGCGGCGCAATGTGCTGGTCGTACCCGGAGGCAAGGCCAGTCGGTCTTTCGCCGGGGTGCTTCAAACGGAAATCCAGCTCGGTGACACCATGGAATTCGTTCTGTACTCCGACGGCAGTTGGCGGGACTTCGAGTTTCTCGATGCTGGGCTGATGGACCACGTGGGCCTGACGGTGGCCGATGGCGGTGGCGCGTTGGCTGACAGTGTGGCGGGCGTGGTCGCTTCGGATTCCCTGCGCGCGGCGCGTCTCCGCCGGCTGGCCATCCTGCGGGGTGGTCCGGTGGGCCAATACGGGGTGCTCGCACACGACCTCCTTCATGAGGCCTTGCTCTGGACGGCAGGACATGGTCGGCTTTGGCCGCAGCGGTTGGCGTCCGGGGAGGAATTGATCCGGCCCAAGGGTGAGACAGGGCTCTCGCACACTTTCTCCTGGGCGCCCAACGCCGGGCCCGATTCTGGAGTGGTCAATTCACACGCACGGTTGTTGCACCTCGATGACCTCCGATGGGTTGAGGGTGGCCGTCCCATGTCCACCCCTTTGGAGCTTGCATTCCCAGACGATGAGTGAGTCTTTCCTTCAGCGCGTCCAGTCCGCATTTCGACAGGTACAGGATGAACAGGTGGCGGCCCTGTCCGAATTGGACGGTGCGCTGGAACAGGTGCGCGACACTTGGGACCGGCCAGGCGGTGGGGGTGGAGACACCCGCATCTTGCAGAAGGGTCGCCTGATTGAAAAAGGGGGGCTCAATTTCTCCGCCGTCGAGGGCCCTGTCAGCCCGGGGCTGAAGCAGCAACTCCACACCGAGGCCAGCCGTTTCGCCGCCACAGGAGTGAGCAGTGTTTTGCACCCGCACAATCCGCATGTGCCCATCATCCACATGAACGTGCGCTACTTCTCGCTCGATGACGGGACGTGGTGGTTCGGTGGGGGCATCGATTTGACGCCGCACTATGTGGTGGAGGCGGAGGCCCGCGCGTTCCACGCCGATCTTCGGGCGGTGTGCGACCGACATGCCGTGGCGGATTACCCCGCCTTCAAGGCGGGGGCCGACCGCTATTTCTACAGCCCGCATCGGGGGGAGTCCCGCGGTGTGGGCGGCATTTTCTTCGACCACCTCGGTCGGGACGGCGAAGTGGATCGGGACGCGGCATTGGCTTTCTGTCTCGATCTCGCAGGACAATACGCTGCCATCTATGGGCGCCGGGCCGCAGCGTATGCCGAAGCGGACGTGACGGAGCAGCAGCGCCGCTGGCAGGGGCTTCGCCGAGGGCGGTATGTGGAATTCAACCTGGTCCACGACCGGGGCACCCGTTTTGGGCTCGTGTCGGGTGGGCGGACCGAAAGCATTCTGATGAGCTTGCCGGCCCGTGCGGAATGGGCCTACGACCACCAGCCCGAAACCGGGAGTCCAGAGGCCGATACGCTGGAGATCCTGCGCCGCGGAGAAGCGGGTACGGATTGGCTCGGTCTCAACGCTTGATCAGGGAATGCCGATGTACTTGTGGGTCTGCAGGCTGATGCGCCAGCCCGGACGCTGTCCAATCCATCCGAGGATCAGGGGGGTGTTCTCCTCGCGTTTGTCCCATTCGGGCTGAAGAAACCGCTCGCATTCGGCGGCCACGTGCTCGGCATGTCCAGCGGCCCACTCGAGGTCGCTTCGGTGAAAGACGACCACCTTGAGTTCGTGAGCGAGCGGGTACACTTCGGGCAGGCAGGCCTTGAATTTCTTCGGAGACAGCGTGACCCAGTCCCAATCCCCGGTCAAGGGGTGGGCGCCGCTGGTTTCGATGTGGGTGCGGAGCCCAGCCGCCTTCAAGGCTGCAGTGAGCGGCGAGAGGTCGTACATGGCCGGTTCGCCGCCCGTCACCACAACGACATGTCGGCCACTGTCGAGGGCGTCGGCCACCATGTCCTCGACGGTCTGTCGGGGGTGGGCGTTCGGGTCCCAGCTTTCCTTGACATCACACCAGACGCACCCCACATCACACCCTCCCAGTCGAATGAACCAGCTGGGCGTGCCTGTGTGGGCGCCTTCTCCCTGCACCGTGGCGAAGGATTCCATCACGGGGTAGGTGGTCGGTGTACTCATGCCAAGCGGCCGAAGAGGTCGAATTCGGTGGCGGACTCGATGGTCACGTCGGCAAAGTCACCGAGGCGGACATAGGTGTCGGCGCCGCCTTCGACTCGGACCTCGCAGTCCACGTCGGGGCTGTCAAACTGCGTACGGCCGACGAAAATGCCGGCGTCGTTGCGGTCAAAGAGCACCTTGAAGGTCTGGCCCACCTTGGCCGCATTGAGCTCGGCGCTGATGCCGGCCTGCAGGCCCATCACGTCCTCCACACGCTGGCGCTTGACCTCCTCCGGGACGTCGTCCTCCATGGTGTAAGCGTGGGTGTCCTCTTCGTGGCTGTATGTGAAGCACCCCAGGCGGTCGAAGCGGCTCTCGGCCACCCAGTCCATCATTTCCTTGTGGTCGTCCTCGGATTCGCCGGGGAAGCCACAGATCAGGGTGGTTCGGATGGCGATGTTGGGCACACGGGACCGGATGTCGGCCAGGAGCTTGGCGGTCTTCTCGCGGGTGATGCCGCGGCGCATGTTCTTCAGCACCTCGTCAGCGCCGTGCTGTAGCGGCATATCGAGGTAATTGCAGACGTTGTCCCGCTCGGCCATCACGTCGAGCACGTCCATGGGGAAGCCGCTCGGGAAGGCATAGTGCAGGCGAATCCACTCGATGCCATCCACATCGCTCAGGCGACGCACCAGCTCTGCCAGGCGGCGCTCCTTGTACAGATCGAGGCCGTAATAGGTGAGGTCTTGCGCGATGAGGATCAGTTCCTTGACACCTTGTTCGACCAGACCTTCGGCCTGCTTCACCAATTCCTCGATGGGGGTGGAGCGATGCTTGCCCCGCATCAACGGGATGGCGCAAAACGCGCAGGGGCGGTCGCAACCCTCTGCAATCTTCAAGTAGGCGTAATGCTGGGGCGTGGTCAGGAGGCGTTCGCCGACCAGCTCCTTGCGGTAGTCCGCGTTGAGGGTCTTGAGGAGCTTGGGCAGCTCACGGGTCCCGAAATACGCATCGACCTCGGGAATCTCTTCGGACAACTCGTCGCGGTAGCGTTCGCTCAGGCAGCCCGTCACGTAGACGCGCTCGACCCGGCCGTCCTGCTTCGCGCCGGTGAATTGGAGGATGGTCTCAATGCTCTGCTGCTTGGCGCTCTCGATGAAGCCGCACGTGTTGATGATGACCACGGGTGCTGCATCGATGGGCGTGTCGTGGGAAACGTCGAAGTCGTTGGCCCGAAGCTGGTTCATGAGCACCTCCGAGTCGAAGGTGTTCTTGGCGCAGCCGAGGGTGACCACGTGTGCGCGGCGGCGGGAGGCGGTGCGGGCTCTCATGCGGTAGGGGTGTCTTCACCAAACGAAGTGGGGAGGAGGGAGTCCACGAATTCCATGGCGTTGAAGACCTGGAGGTCTTCGGGTTGTTCGCCGACCCCGACGAAGCGGACGGGAATGCTGAACTCTTCGGCAATGCCGATGACCACACCACCGCGAGCGGTGCCGTCCAGTTTGGTGAGGACCAGTCCGGAAACTTCGGTGGCGGCGGTGAATTGGCGCGCTTGCTCGATGGCGTTCTGGCCGGTGGAACCGTCCAGCACGAGGAGCACTTCGTGCGGCACACCCGGTGCGACCTTCTGCATGACGCGCTTGATCTTGGACAGTTCGTCCATCAAGTGCTTCTTGTTGTGCAGCCGTCCAGCCGTGTCGACCAGGACCACATCGTGGTTTTTGGCCACTGCGCTTTGCACGGCATCAAAGGCCACAGCGGCCGGGTCGGCGTCTTGCCCCTGGGCGACAAAACTGGCGCCGGTGCGGTCGGCCCACACCCGAAGTTGGTCGACGGCGGCAGCGCGGAAGGTGTCTGCGGCGCCCACGGTCACTTTGAGGCCGCGTCCCGCGAATTGGTGGCACAGCTTGCCGATGGTCGTGGTCTTGCCCACGCCATTGACGCCCACGATGAGGAAGACGTAGGGGCCTTCGGTCTCCGGAAGGGCCAGGTCGGTCGGCTGGTCGCCGCGGTGGGTTTCGAGCATCTGAACGATTTCCTCCCGCAGCATGGGGAGGAGCTTGTCCACGGAGGCCGCGGCGTCGCGGGAAGTGCGGTCCTCGATGCGGCGAATGATCTCGGTGGTGGTGCGCACCCCCATGTCGCTGGTGATCAGCGCTTCCTCGAGTTCTTCGAGGACGTCGGCGTCGATGTCCTTCTTTCCGCTGACGGCCCGCGTGATTTTTTCGAGCACGCCCCGCTTGGACCGGGCGAGGCCCTCGTCGAGAGACTGCTTTTTGTCAGAGCTGAACAGGCGCTTGAAGAACGACATGTGGTGGAAGATAAGGGGCGGACGCAACGAGGGCCGGCCTCCGGGTGTGGAAGACGGCCCTCGTGCGCCCTGTGGGCATCAGGTCAAAAGGTTCAGTTCGCGAACCAAGCCTTGACTTCGTCGTTGTGAACGACTTCCTGGCGGAAGGCGTAGGCGCCCGTCTTGGGGCTCTTGTACATCTTGATGCACATGGTGTGCTGCTTACCTCCTCCTTTTTGGAGCGATGCGACGGTCTTCTTAGCCATGGTGTATCAGTTCGGGATTACTTGATCTCCTTGTGGACCGTCATCTTGCGGAGGATCGGGTTGTACTTCTTCAACTCGATGCGCTCTGGCGTGTTTTTGCGGTTCTTCGTCGTGACGTAACGGGACGTGCCGGGCATGCCCGATTCTTTGTGCTCGGTGCACTCGAGGATGACTTGTACGCGGTTGCCTTTCTTCGCCATGGTCCGGGAAAATGGAGGGCAAAGATAGGGATTCCTTTCCAATCCGGCGTCCAATCTTCCTTGTGGAAAAGCAAAGGTCGGACTTGCCGTCGGCGAAGGGTGTCCACCTACTTTCGATGCAATGTCGCAAAGTTCCTCCAAGCCCCGCCGATCCAAGCGATCCAAGGCAAAGCCCGCGCCGCGTCCCCGGAACCGCAGGCTCAATGCTGACGATGTGATGGTGGCGGAAAAAGTGGCATCCAAGGCGAAGAAGCCGAAAGGATCGGGCAAGGGGAAGTCCAAAGTGACGGCTTCAGACCGCAAAGAGGAGCGTCAACGACAACGCGAGGCACGCCGAGCTGAGCGGTTGCAGGCGCGGGAAGAGCGCCAATCCCGTTGGCAGGCCCGCCTGATGTGGCTGCAAGACCCGCGATTCAAGCAAATCTCTGGAATTCTGGCCATGGCCCTGGGAGGGTTCATGGCCCTCGCAGGCGTCAGCGCATTGGTGGTGGGCGGCGGTGACATCCGCCTCTTGTTGACGGAAACCGCACCGGGCGCAGGGAGCTACCACAACTGGCTGGGTGCCTTGGGGGCACGTTGGGCCTTCACCTTCATGCGGGGTGGCTTCGGCATCGCCGCACCCTTGTTCGGAGTGTGGCTCGTGGCAGCCGGTACCCAACAGTTTGCCACCCAGCGTTCGCTCGCCCTGGGCCGCGCTTTCCGAAGCGTGTTGGCGGCCGCCATTCTGCTTCCTTGGACTGCGGGCCTGCTCACGCTCAGCTTTGACATGGAGACCGGACTGGTCACGGGGTGGGGCGACGACCATGTCGTGGGCGCCGTGGGGCTCTGGTTGACGCAGTGGAGCCGGTTTACCCTGGGCGTGCTCGGATCCGTTTTGGCCTTGACGGTCGGGTACACCATCTGGGCCGTTTTGCAGCCGGGCGTCGCGACTTTCCTTGGCGATTTCTTTGCCCGGGAAGAAGCTTGGGAAGAAGAGGGATCCGCAGTGGCAGAGCGTCCCCGCAACAAGACGGCCCGGGAGTTGGCCAAAGAGGAAGAAACCGGCTGGGAAGGCGATCCCTCGGAAGGGACGCCGGACGGCGAACCCCGTTCGGATGCCGAGACGCCACTGCATGTTGCCCCAGAATCTGAGGCAGAGCCCGTGACGCCTGAACCTGAAGTGCTCCCCGAGCAAGAACCTGTTCCAGAGCCGGAACCTGCGCCGGAGCCGGTCGTGGCGAAGGAGCCTGACCCGGTGTCCGCACCCGAGGAGAGCACGACCACCATGGAGGTGGAAGTGGCCGAAGAGGAGGCCACCCTCACGGAGGATGAAATCGACGCCAAGGTGCAGGCTTTTGGGGAATACGATCCGACGCTGGACCTCAGCCGCTTTGAATTGCCCAACATTGACCTCCTCGCTGCCCACGGTTCGGGCAAGACGGAGGTGAGTCCCGAGGAGCTCGAAGCCAACAAGAAGCGCATCGAGGACACCCTCGAGAACTACGGCATCAACATCGCGAGCATCAAGGCGTCCATCGGGCCGACAGTGACCCTCTACGAGCTGGTGCCGGCACCCGGCGTCCGCATTTCCAAGATCAAGAACCTCGAGGACGACATCGCACTCAGCCTTGCTGCCCTCGGAATCCGCATCATCGCGCCGATTCCGGGCCGCGGCACCATCGGCATCGAAGTGCCGAATTCCAACCCGGACATCGTCAGCATGCGCTCGCTCATTGCCAGCGACAAGTTCCAGAACAGCGATGCGGCCTTGCCCATTGCCATCGGCAAGACGATTTCGAACGAGACTTACGTTTTCGATCTGGCCAAGATGCCGCACATGCTCATGGCCGGTGCGACCGGTCAGGGCAAGTCGGTTGGCCTCAATGCGATGCTGGTCTCCCTGCTCTACAAGAAGCACCCGAGCCAGCTGAAGCTCGTCCTGGTCGACCCGAAGAAGGTGGAATTGACCCTCTTCAACCACATCGAACGCCACTACCTCGCCAAGCTGCCCGATACTGAGGAAGCCATCATCACCGACAACAGCCAGGTGGTCCGCACCATCAAGTCACTCTGCCTCGAGATGGACCAGCGGTACGAGCTGCTCAAGAACGCCCAGTGCCGCAACCTCAAGGAATACAATGCCAAGTTCGTCCGGCGCAAGCTGAACCCGGAGAACGGCCACCGCTACCTGCCTTACATCGTGCTGGTCATCGATGAGTTCGCCGACCTGATCATGACCGCGGGCAAGGAGGTGGAGATGCCCATCGCCCGCCTGGCACAGTTGGCGCGGGCCATTGGCATTCACTTAATCATCGCCACCCAGCGTCCGTCGGTCAACATCATCACCGGTACGATCAAGGCCAACTTCCCGGGCCGCGTGGCCTTCCGCGTGACCTCCAAGGTCGACAGCCGAACCATCCTCGACGCCGGCGGCGCTGACCAACTCATCGGCCGGGGTGACATGTTGCTGTCTACGGGCAACGACCTGATTCGCCTGCAATGCGGCTTTGTCGACACCCCGGAGGTGGAGGCCATCACCGACTTCATCGGCTCGCAGCGGGGCTACCCCGAGGCGCTGATGCTGCCTGAGGTCCCCGACGAACACAGCGAACAGATGGCGGACATCTCCAAGGAGGAGCGGGACAGCATGTTCGAGGAGGCGGCCCGCATCCTGGTCCTGCACCAACAAGGCTCGACTTCGTTGCTCCAGCGCAAGCTCAAGTTGGGCTACAACCGGGCGGGTCGCCTGGTGGACCAATTGGAGGCCGCGGGGATCATCGGCCCCTTCGAAGGCTCCAAGGCCCGCAAGGTGTTGGTGCCGGATGAAGCGGCTTTGGAACAGTTGTTGCGTGGGAGTGGTTCTGAAGAAGAACCCACCGCGTAATTTCGCCCCCACATGACCCGTCTGACTTCGACGCCATCCGCGTGCCTTTCTTTGGTTTTTGTCCTGTCCATCAGTGCGTTGTCCTGGAGCAGTTTGGCACAGTCTGACCCGGCAGCTGATGCGCTATTGGCCGAGGTCAGTGCGGCCATGAAGGGCTATTCTACGGTCCACGCGGAATACGTGTCGACGATGATCGACCGCCAGAGCGACTTCGAAATGGAGCAGGCGGGCGAGGTCTGGGTCGCAGGGGAGCGCTACCATTTGCAGCTTGGGGAATACACCATCATCAGCGATGGCATGACGGTGTGGACCTACGAGCCGGAGATGGGCGAATGCTACATCGATGACGCGGAGGTCATCGCCGAAGACGGCATCGACCCGGCCAAGATGTTCACCATCTGGGAGGACGGATTCAAGAAGGTCTTCAAAGGGGATGCCACGTTGGACGGAGAGACGTTCACCCGCATTGACCTTCATCCAGAAGGCGCAGAGGACAAAGGTTTCCACACCATCCAGTGTTTCATCGATGCGGAGGAGCTGGAGGTGGTTCAGCTGATTGTCAAAGGGCGCGAGGGCACCGATGTGGTGTACCGGATTGCGTCCTTTGAAGGCAATGGGCTGGTGCCCGAAGGGGCGTTCACGTTTGACGCCGCCAAGTACCCCGGCACGACCGTCATTGACAACCGGTTCTGATCAGCCGAGGTCCAAGGTGATTTCGTCGCTCGCTGGGCGCTCCTGGCAGCACAGGATGTACCCTGCCGGCGGGGTGCGCTGCAATTCGCGTGGCCCGGAGACCGTCCGCCCGTCGAGCAGTTTGGCTTTGCAACGGTGGCAAATGCCACCACGACACTCGGCCGGTACCTCCACTCCAGCGCGGTCCGCGGCTTCGAGCAGGGTCAGGTGTCGCGGTACGCCTTGGATGTGTCGTGTCGTCCCGTCCTTGACGATGTGGATGTTGACGCCGTGGCGGTGGTCCGTGGGGTCCTCCGGGTGGCGGTGGGGCTGCCGGCCGAAGCAGAAGTCGCGGACTTCCAGCATTGGAGCCGCGTCGCGCAGTCCGGCAAAGACCGCTTCCTTGAATCCTTCAGGGCCGCTCACAAAGGCGCATTCGTCCATATTGGGGTGGCCGAATTGGGCCAGGAGCCCGGCCACGCGGTCGGCATCGAGGCGGCCTGAGCTGTTGGCATCGCCTGTGCCCCCATCCCCGAGGATGTGAAAGACCTCCAAGCGGGGTGAAACCGCCAGTTGATCGAGTTCTCGGCGGAACATGATATGGCGCGTGGAGCGGTTGGCGTAAAAGAGGGTTACTCGGTGATCGGGTCGGGCGCGCAGGGCGTGTCGGGCCACAGAGTACAGCGGGGTAATCCCACTGCCCGCAGCAAACAGCAGCATGTGGTGCGGTGCGTCGTCCAGACGGGCAGGGTAGAGGTCGCCTTCTGGCGGCGCTACCTGCAGCACATCGCCTGGCTTGAGTTCGCGCGTAAAGAACTGCGAGGCCCCACCACGGGCGACTTGCTTGACTGCGACTTGGGGCAAGCCTTCAGGTGAATTCACCAAGTTGTAGCTGCGGTAGCAGGTGCGCTCCGACAGGGTCAAGCAGAAGGTCACCTGTTGCCCAGGTTCGTGCCTGAAAGCAGGAAGGGCGTCACCTGGGTCCAAAGTGACCAGGACGCTTTCGGACGTCAGGCGCCGCACCTGTTGCACGTGGCAAGGGTGGGTTTTCAGCGGAGCTGAAGCAGCAGTTGAGTCCGAGGGGGTTTGCGGCATCTAGAGAAAAACATCCGAGGTCCCTTGAAGGTTCATCGGAAACTCGCCTCCGTGCCCGCTTCGGGTCCTGAGGTCCTCTGGGGCGGGATGGGCTCAGTAATCGAGGAGCTCCTGGCACGCCGCAACCACCTTCTCAGCGTTGGGCAACACGGCGGCTTCCAAGGTCTCGTTGAGCGGAATGGCGGGAACCTCCATCGAGCCCAACGTGCGCACTGGGGCGTCGAGGTGTTCGAAGGCCCGGTCCGAAATCAAGCCCGCGAGGGCCTGGGCGAAGCTGCCCAATGGGGGCTCTTCCGTCAACACGAGACAACGGTGACAGCGGGCCGCGCTATCGAGGATGGCGGCCTCGTCCACAGGGGACAAGCTTCGCAGGTCCAAGATCTCCACGCGTCCGGGCCATGCCTTGGAGGCCTCCAGTGCCCAATGGACTCCGCGGCCGTAGGTGATGATGGCCAGCGTGGAATCCGTGCCGATGTCGTCCCCCAAGGGCTGGACTGTCCTCGCCATTCCAAAAGGCAAACGGTAGTCTTCTGCTGGTTCGATCGTCTTGGCGGCGTCCGTACCGGGGACTTTGGACCAGTACAGGCCTTTGTGCTCCAGAACGACCACCGGATTGGGGTCGTCCACGGCGGATTTGAGCAGCCCTTTTAAGTCAGCACCGCAACTGGGGTAGGCGACCTTGATGCCGCGAATGGCAGTCAACACGCTCTCGATGCTGGAGCTGTGATACGGACCACCAGAGCCATACGCCCCGATGGGCACCCGGATCACGCTGTGTACAGGCCATTGGCCGTGGGTGAGGTAATGGCTGCGAGACAGCTCGGTGAACAGTTGGTTCAGACCAGGCCAGAGGTAGTCTGCGAATTGAATTTCGACAATGGGCTTCAGCCCCACAGCGCTCATACCCACTGTGCTGCCGACGATAAAGGCCTCCATGATGGGCGTATTGAAGACCCGGTGGTCGCCGAACTTTTGGGCGAGGGTGGCCGCCTCACGGAACACGCCGCCGAGTCGGCCGCCCACGTCTTGACCGTACAACAGTGCGAGGTCATCCGCCGCGAGCACCTCGGACATGGCGTGCAAGGCTTGGTCCACCATGATTTGAGGCTCGGTGTCGTCTCCTTCCCTTCGTCCAGTTTCAGTGGTCACCGGAGTCGGTGCCAACGCCGTGGGAAGGAGGTCGGCGGGGTCGGGTTCCGGAGCGGCTTGGGCCCGTTGGAAAGCGGCTTCAACCTGATCCCTGCATTCGTCCTGAATGGCATTCAAGCCGGATTTCTTGACCCCGGCTTGGAGCAACGCCGCGCGCAAGTGGGAGAGGGGGTCCCGTTGTTTGGCCTCGTCGAGGTCGTCTCGGTACCACTCGCGCCGCACGCCACTGGTGTGGTGCCCCAGCAAAGGGACCTTGGCGTGGACCAGCACCGGTCGACGTTCGGTCCGGACGGTACGAAAGGCCCAGTCCATTGCGTCGTGCGCTTCGGCCAGGTCGTGCCCAGCGACAGAGTGGGTTTCGAGACCCGGGTACCCTTTGGCGAAGTCGGTGGCATCTCCGAATCGGATTTCAGAGCTGTGGGCTGAAATGTCCCACTCATTGTCCTGCACGAGGAACAGGATGGGCAGTTGGCGCAGCGTGGCCATGTGCAGGGCCTCGGACACCTCGCCTTCGGTCATGGCCGCATCACCGATCGAGCAGAGCACCATCGGAGGGTGGTCGCCCTCCACTTCTTGTCCCAGCCCGTGATTCTCGCGGTATTGAAGCCCCATGGCAGCGCCAGCTGCCGGAATGGCTTGCATGCCCGTGGCGGAACTGTTATGCGGAATTCGAGGGAAGCCGTTCCGCTTGAGCGCAGGGTGACCATAATAGGTGCGTCCTCCGCTGAAGGGGTCGGTCTTTTTGGCGAACAGTTGGAGCATGAGCTCTTCCGGGGTCATGCCCAGCGAGAGCAGGATGGCGTCGTCCCTGTAGTACGCGTAGAGATAGTCTTGGGGCCCAAGGCGGGTTCCGGCGGCGATCTGAATGGCCTCGTGTCCATTGGCGCAAGCGTGGACATACTTCGAGGTCAGTTTGGCGTGTCTCTCATAAAGGTCCGCCATGGCCCGCGCAGTGCACATGCGTTCCCAATCCTTCAGCAAGGAATCGACTTGTTCGGAACGCTTGCCAGAGTTCTTACCCATGGTGTAAAGGTAGCGCCCACACCGTGGGACGGTGGCGACATCACCGCGTTATACAAGAAAAGGACAGATGGGCTTATAGGGTCGACGTTTACGAATTATGGCGCTGCTGAAGGGGTTGGATTAGAGGCTTGTCGGAGCAAAATGCAGGTTCGTCGAAGTAGACGCTAAGGGTTTGTAAAAGAGTGTATAACCCGTGTAAGACTCGTCTAATTTTATCCTCGAAAGCCAATTCATATTATCATGCTTCAACATCTACTCCGGGTCCCCTTGACCTGTCTGGCCACACTCCTTTTCTGCTGGGGGGTAAGTGCACAATGTGAAGATCCCATTGAATTCAATGCGAATCTCAGCAATTCCACTGTCCAATGCGTGAGTGACTTGCCCACGGAATGTGACGTGACTGTCACGGCCAACCGCGGCGCAACCGCCTGTATTCTCGGTGAGCAGCGCAGCGCGTTCAACAGCTGCAACGGCACTACCGCTGAAGGAACGGGTGAAGACGGCGCCATTGTCCTCTTTGACGTGGATGGCGACCCGAACGATGACCGCTACTTCGTCCCAACGGACGAGGGCATCACGTTGACCCAGTTTGAAAACGGCGTGGCCCAAGTCACGGGTCAAGTCCACCAGACGGGCAACGAGAATGCCATCCTCAACGTCAACATCGTGTACGACCAAGGCGTCGGCGGTGCGGATTGGGACGGCGGTTTCAAGCACGCCCAGAATTGCGCCGTCACGACGGACATCACGGACAGCTGGACCATTTACATCCTCAATCCCGGATTGAGCTACTTGACCGGTGAGGGCGACCTCGACGGTACACTCTTGACCCTCAACCACGCCCCCTCCAGCGAATACTTCGGTTTCCAGGTGGGTGAAATGGCCAATGACCGCAACTGCAATGACGGTGCAGGTGGTTGGTTCAGCTACGAGGGTCAGATCAACGGGCAGGCCATTCAGGGTGCCCAGGGTGACGTTCTCCTCGACATCGACTGCAACTCAGGTTCTGTCGATCCCTGTGCTGAGGACGGACCGAGCGTGACGCTCATCTACACGTCCATCGATGTCGCTTGTGGCGACGCCTTGACCGTGGAGCAGGTCATCTCCCGCGACGACACCACGGACCCCACGTTTGACAATGCCCCGGCTGATGTGACCGTGGCTTGTGCCGACGGCGAGCCTGCCGTGGCCACGGTGACGGCCAGCGACAACTGCGAAGCGGACGACGGTGAGCCTGTGGTGACCTACCAGGGCCAGAGTGAACAGTACGATGTGGCTTGCACGGGCAGCTACAAGGTGGACCGCACTTGGACCGCTGAGGACTGCTCCGGCAACATGATCGCCCACACCCAGACCATTACGGTTGTGGACTTGGTCGCCCCGACCATTTCCGGTGGTGAGGACTACACTGCGGAGTGCGACGGCCAAGGCAACGCTACCGAGTTGGCCAACTTCCTCGCTACCCAAGGTGGTGCGACAGCCATGGACGACTGTGGAACGGTGTCCTGGAGCCACGACTACGAAGACGGTGACCTCAGCGATGGCTGCGGTGAAACCGGAACGGTCGACGTCATCTTTACGGCTTCGGATGACTGCGGCAACCAAAGCACGATTGAACTGACCTTCACCATTGAGGATACGGGAGCCCCGACGCTCACCGCTGACGCCATGGTGGAAGTGGATTGCGCGTTGTATGACGCCACGGCTGTCTACGGTGCTTCTGCTACCGACCTCTGCGGAGATGCTGAGGTGGTGCTCGTCTCTGTGAGCGAAGTGAGCAGCAGCTGTGCAGGTTCCTTCATCCACACATACAAGGCTGTGGACGACTGCAACAATGAGTCTGCTACCTACGACCAGGTGGTGAACCTGATCGACAGCGAGGCCCCGGCCGTCACGATTTCCTGCCCGGCCGATGCCGACCTGATCGCAGACGAGAACTGCGCTGCGGACGTCAGCACCACTGCTTTGGGCATGGCCACGTTCACCGCCACGGACAACTGTGACGATGAGCTGGACACCGACCTGACGCACAGCGACGTCCAAGTCGACGGTTGCGAAGGCAGCTACACCATCACCCGGACGTGGACCATCACGGCCACCGACCACTGTAATCTGACCTCCAGCACGAGCTGCGATCAGATCATCACGGTGAGCGACGAGACCAACCCGACCATCGATGTGGCTGCGGCCAACCAGACGGTCGAGTGCGACGGTGCCGGCAACACGGCTGCCCTCAACGCATGGCTCGCCGACAACGGTGGTGCCGAGGCCAGCGACAACTGTACGGCCGAGTTGACCTGGACCAACGATTTTGACGGACTGAGCGACCTCTGCGGTGCCACGGGGTCGGCCACGGTGATCTTCACCGCAACGGACGATTGCGGCAACGCCACGTCCACCACGGCGACCTTCACCATTGAGGACACGACGGCTCCGACCATTGCCAGCGCGGCGATGGACATGACGGTCGAGTGCGATGGATCCGGCAATGAAGCCGAGCTTGCTGCATGGTTGGCCTCCAATGGTGGAGCCGGCGAGGCCACTGACGTGTGCAGTGACCCCGTTGTTACTTCCTTGGCCCTCAGTGCCAGCAGCTTGATTGATGCCGGTCCGAACGGAACCTGGCCGCACGTGGTGACGCTCACCACCAACGCCGATCCGACGAGTGGCAGCCAGCAGACGCTGGAGATCAACGTCACCTCCCTCCCGGATGGTGGTGCGAACTACCGCGTGGTGAAGACCGTGGCCAACGGCAATTGGTTCCAAGCCAATCCGCAGCCGCTCTCACTGGGCATGAACACCATNACGGTGAGTGGCGTGTCCTTCCAGCGCAGCGTCAAGGTTCAGTTCTCCGACGGAGATGTCGAGTTCGACGCCCTGGCCATCAATGGTGAGGAGCAGATGGCTCCGACCTTGTCCACTGGAACAAGCGACTTGTTTGCACCAGGGCCGAATGCCAACTGGACCCATGTGTACACGGCCACGACGGATGCGGACCCGAACAGCGGTGACCAGCAGATAGTGGAGATCAACGTGACGTCCTTGCCGTCCGGTGGAGCCAACTATCGTGTGGCCAAGACGGTGGCCAATGGCAACTGGTTCTTCGGCAATGCGCAGGCCCTGTCCCTCGGCAGCAACACCATCACGGTGAGCGGAGTGGCCTTCCAGCGTTCCGTCAAGATCCAAATGTCCAGTGGCGACATCCAGTTCGATTCGCTCATTCTGAATGGAGCTGAGCAGATCACGGGCGGCGTGACCTGGTCCAACGACTTCACGGCCCTCAGCGATGACTGTGGTGCAACCGGAAGCGCGACGGTGACCTTCACCGCTACGGATGCTTGTGGCAATACGAGCTCGACGACGGCCACCTTTACCATTGAAGACACCACGGCACCGACCTTCACGGTTCCGGCTGATGTAACCGTGGATTGCTCTGCAGATACGGCGCCGGCCTCCACGGGGGATGTCTTGGATGCAGGAGATGCATGCGGAGACGTGACGGTGAGCTACAGCGATGTGGTGACCGATGGCAGCTTCTCTTTAGATGGCCTGACGGCAGACATCCGCGTAGAGCTCCGACTCAACAACCTGGTTGCATTCCCGCGCGTCCTCGAGGCCACGCAAGTGACCATCGGCGATGGCATGGAGTTGACTGTGGACGATGAGGTGTCCAACCCCTTGAACCTGCGCGGTGCCTTGGGTGTGGACCTCTCCGACGACATGGTAAACCTCGTGGTTCAGGATGTGATCACCTCGGAGAGCTACGACTATGTGGAAGTGCGAATCAGCAACCTGGATGGTGCAGGTGTGGTTGGCGCTGAAATGGTGTTCGACGCCATCCTTGTTGACCCGGCCTCTGCGGAATTCGACTTGTCCTTCTCCGGCGATGAGATCGTCATGAGCTGGACGGAATTGCCCGGCAGCACGCTCGCCATCAACGATGGGGGCACAGCAGCTGCGACCGCCCTTGGAGCAGCCAATTGCATCTCTCAGAATGTGATCACCCGGACGTGGACAGCCACCGATGCCTGCGGCAACAGTGCTTCCATGAATCAGGTCATCACCCAAGAGGACATGACGGCTCCGGTCTTTGACTTCGCGCCGGCCGATGTCACTTTGGACTGCACCGAGAGCTACACGCTGGAGATGGCCACGGCTACCGATGCTTGCTCTGGTGCCACGGTGTCCTACACCGACAGCGAAAGCTTCCCTTGTGAGGGCAGTCGCGTCGTCGAGCGGACCTTCACCGCGACCGATGGATGCGGCAACAGCAGTGAGCACATTCAGACCATCTCTTACCTCGACACTACGGCTCCGGCCTTCACGGTCATGCCGGAAGATTTCGGGCTGGAGTGCAGCGAAGCATTGCCGGTGACGGTGGCCGAGGCTGCAGATGACTGCGGAAGCGTTTCCTTGACCTACGCCGACGAAACGGTGGAAGGAGACTGCTCCGGCAACTACACCGTGGTACGGACCTTCACTGCCGAAGACGGGTGTGGCAACAGCAGCACCCATGTGCAGAATATTGTCTTCACCGACACCACGGCGCCAGTGGTCCTGACCTTCCCTGCGGACGCGGCGTACCAGGTGGTGGCCGGAGAGGCCATCCCGGTGGAATTCCCCATTGCTGAAGATGCTTGTGGCCAGGTGAACATCACCTTTGCAGACTTGTGCACGGACATGGCCATTGGCGGCTTCAATGCCGTGCGGACGTTCACCATCACCGATGATTGCGGGAACACCACAGAGGTGGCGCAAAACATCAGTGTGACGTTTGCCACGGGTTGTGACGACCCGACCGCGTTGAATTACGACCCGACGGCCCTCGCCGGAGATGGATCCTGTCAGTATGCAGGATGTACCAATCCCGGGGCGCTCAACTTCAACCCGCTGGCGGATGTGGACGACGGTTCTTGTCTCGTGGCCGACATCGAAGGTTGCATGGACCCCAGTGCCTGCAACTACTTCGAGGCAGCCAACGTGGACGACGGCTCTTGTGACTACTGCAGCTGTGTGAATGCGCCAGTGATCGACGGCTACAGCATCGAGCTCGAGACCGTGGCTGTGAACGGCGTGCCAGGCACGACCACCTACCGCCTCTATGCCACCATGGTCAACCCGACGGACGTCCTGTCCAGCGTGGTGGGTGAGGCTGGCTTCGAGACCAACATCAACACGAGCACGACCTTCTACCAGGATCCGTTCGGAGGTGCGCTGGGTCAGGTGGTCAACCCGATCCTGTTCTCCATCCAGCCTGCGCTGGAGTACGACAGCTACGTGACCATCGGCTTGGCGCAAGGTGCGGACCCTGCAGCAGGCGAGATTGAGGTGACGGCTGTGGAGAGTGACGGAGCCAACTGGGTCGGTCCGTTCGAAGACGGTGGCAACATCAACATCGGCGGTACTTTCGGCGGTGCTTGGTTCACGCTGAACGGGGCGTCAAATGCTCTGGCCGGAGACGACCTCCAGGTCCTGCTCGGTCAATTCACCACCAGCGGAACGCTCAGTGGCCAAATCAGCCTGCAGATCTTCCCGGAGGGTGACGGTGAGAACGACCTCGTCATGACCTTCCCAATCGGAAACCCCGGCTGCGGTTGCACGGACCTCGAGGCCTGCAACTTTGTCGATGGTGCGAACTACGATGATGGAAGCTGCGCCTACACGGACATCTACGACTGCGACGCTGAGACATGCATGAACGACGCCGATGGCGATGGTGTATGTGATGAGCTGGAGGTTGCAGGCTGCACCCAGGCTTCCGCCTTGAACTTCATGGCGGCTGCCACGGACGACGATGGCTCCTGCTTGTTCCTCGGCTGTATGGATGAGACGGCCGACAACTACGATACGAACGCCAATGTGGCCGGCTTCTGTGCCTACCCGACGGAAGGGTGCACCGATGCTGCTGCCGCCAACTACAGTGCAGACGCGCTGGTGGACGACGGCTCCTGCTTGTACCCAGGTTGTACGGATGAGACGGCGTTGAACTACGATCCGACGGCCAACTTCGATTCCGGTTGCATTCTCCAGCTCGAGGGATGCACCGATCCGATGGCCGAGAACTTCAACCCGCTCGCCAACACCAACGATGGCAGCTGCGAATACACGCCGCCGTGCCCGGGTGACCTCAACGGTGATGGTACAATCAACATCAACGACTTGCTGGACTTCTTCCAGATCTACGGATCGGACTGCGCGGAATGATCGCGCAGGAGGAAGCCACCACATCTTCCTCACGAGAACCAGATGCGAAAGGGGTGCCCATGCGGGTGCCCCTTTCCGCTTTGGGACCGGGTGTGTGGGCTACCTTCGCATCCATGGAGGATGAGCGCATGGCCGGCTTGCGGGCCCAGTTGGATGCCCACCACACGTGGCCTTCGGAGTACATGTTCAAGTTCATCGCTCCCAATCAGCCGGATCGGATAGAGGCCGTTCTCTCCAAGTTTCCCGATGAGGTCGAGGTCAATCGCAAGGCCAGTGGTGGAGGCAAGTACGTGGCCCTGACCATCCTCGAGACCGTGGACAATGCAGACGTGGTGTTTGACCGTTACCGCGCAGTGAGCGCCATTGGGGGCATTTTCTCACTCTGACCCATGCAGAACACACTCGATCTCCTCAGCCAAGTCTTGTTTGTCGCCCTGATGGCGATGCTCCTCTACGTGCTGTACCGCCGGTTCATTGCCATGCTGAGCAAGGGGAAGATCACAGGAGAATACGCACGTGTTGTGGAACTGACGCGTCCCGAAATAGGCCAGCTGCTGTTGACGGTGGAAACTACGGTGGAGACGCACTGCACGGTAGCATGGGCGAAAGAGCGTGCCGCGGACATCCAATGTCTCCCGGGCGTCAGTCAGCATGTCATTGATACGGGACTGGATGTTCCGGAAGAAGTCCGATTGGATTTCGGCAATCAAGTCATCCGCCGCCGCGTGGCGGGTTGATCACATGCGCTCCGGCAAGGCGATGCCCAACAGGGACATGCCCAGATTCAAGGTGCGCGTGAACCGCTCTGTCAGCGCCATTCGCAAGTTTCGGACAGCCTCATCTTCTGCGCCGAGGATGCTGTGGTCCTGGTAATAGCTGCTGTACGACTTGGTGAGGTCGTAGCACCAGTTTGCAATGAGGGCAGGGTTGTAGGTCTCTGCGGCTTCGGCCACCACATCGGGGAGGTCGTGGAGCAGGCCCACCATGTCCATTTCGTCTGCGCCAGGGGTGGCGATGCCACCTGTTGGAAGGGTCAGGCCTTCAGCTTCTGCCTTGCGCAACACACTGCGCCCGCGAACGTAATTGAAGAGGATGAACGGCCCGGTATTTCCATAGAAGTCGATGGAGGCCTTGGGATCGAACATCATGTTCTTTTTCGGATCCACCTTGAGCAGGTAGTATTTGAGGGCGCTGAGTCCAACCCGTTGGAAAACCTCTTGTTGCTCTGCTTCACTCACATCATCGAGTTTGCCAGCCTCTGCAGCGATGTCCCGGGCAATGCCGAACATCTCGTCCATGAGGTCGTCTGCGTCCACCACAGTGCCTTCGCGGGATTTCATCTTGCCTTCTGGCAATTCGACCATGCCGTAACTCAGGTGGTGGCAGCGCTGGGCTTGTTCGAATCCGAGTTTGCCCAACACCAGGAAGAGCACCTTGAAGTGGTATTCCTGTTCGTTGCCCACGGTATAGACCTGCCGGTCGAGATCCGGGACGTCCTGGAATCGGAGCAGGGCAGTGCCAATGTCCTGGGTCATGTAGACGGCGGTGCCGTCTTGACGCAGGAGAAGTTTCTCATCGAGCCCGTCTTCCGACAAATCGACCCACACTGAACCGTCTTCACGCTGCTCGAATGCGCCGCGCTCTAAGCCTTCCATGACCCGGTCCTTGCCGATGAGGTAGGTGTCGCTTTCGTAATAGAGCTTGTCGAATTCGACCCCCATGGTGGCATAGGTGGTATCAAATCCCGCATACACCCAGCCATTCATGGTCTTCCAGAGGTCCACAGTGGCAGCGTCTCCATCTTCCCACAGCCGAAGCGTTTCTTGTGCTTCGAGGAGAATGGGGGCTTGCTTCTCGGCCGCCGCCTTGTCCATGCCGCCATCGATGAGTCCCTGGACCTCTGCCTTGTAGGCTTGGTTAAAGGCCACGTAGTATTTGCCCACGAGCTTGTCTCCTTTGAGCCCACTGGACTTCGGAGTTTCGCCTTCCCCAAATTTGCGCCAGGCCACCATGGATTTGCAGATGTGGATGCCCCGGTCGTTGATGATTTGCACCTTGGTTACCGTGTGGCCATGGGCCTCGAGGATGCGGCTGATGGAGTGGCCGAGGAAGTTGTTTCGCAAGTGGCCCAGGTGCAGCGGCTTGTTGGTGTTGGGGGAGCTGTATTCCACCATGACGTGGGGAGCGCTTCCCGCAGGCCGGCGCCCATAGTTTCCTTGGGCCGCCTCCTGAAGCAGCCAGTCGCGCCACAAGGTCGGGTCCAGCTCGAGGTTGAGGAACCCTTTGACCACATTGAATGCAAGGACGGGGCCATCGGCTGCCACCAAGGCTTGGCCAAGGGCCTCCGCCGTGGCGTCCGGTTTCATCCGGCTGTGTCGCGCCAATGGGAAGCAGACGAGCGTACGGTCCCCGGCGAATTCCTTTCGGGTTTTCTGAATGGAGAAGTCCGAGGCGGGCAAGGCCGCATCAAAGCACGATTGGAAGGCTTGTGCAGCCAGGGCTTGCAGCTGTTGGTCGAGGCGCATGTTCAGAGGGCGTCAGCAGGGGGGAGGAACACTTCGGCGAGCATGCAGCGGACCGAGCCGCCACCGAGATGTTCAATGGTGGGAATGGGGGCGTGAACGAGGGTGGCAAAGTCCGACAGACGATCGCGTTGTTCTGGTGTGAACGCATTGCGCGCGGCGCTGGACATGGTGATGAACCGCTCGCCGGAGGAATTCCGGACTTCGAGCACATTGCCGGCGAAGCCATTGACTTGATTGGCCGTGATGCGGATGACGGTGCGCCCGGAACGGGTGAGGGCGTCCAGCACATGTTGTCTTTCGGCCGCATCTGGAATGATGCTGTCGCAGACCACCGCCCACTGGGTTCCGATGGCCAGCATGACATTCGTGTGGTAGATGGGAGCCGAGGTGTCACCCGAAGTCTGGCAAGCCTTGAAGGAGACGAGGTCGTAGCCGAAAGTGTCGCAGAATTGTCGGGTGGCCTGCTCGTCCGTGCGGGGGCCGAGAGAGGCGTAGGCCACCATGTTGACGCGGTCCAAAATGAGGCTTCCTGTCCCTTCCAGGAAGACATTGTGCTTCTCGAACTCCGTGAAGTCGACGAATTCCTCGATGTGGCGGTCGTGGTCTGTGGCCAGCCTCAGCAAGAGGTCTTCTCGCCGCTCGCGGCGGCGATTCACAGCGAACATGGGGTAAAGTCCCACCCGACCATCTGCGTGGAAGCTGACCCAATTGTTGGGGAAGAGGGCGTCTGGGGTATCGCGGTCGGCGTCGTCGTCCTGAACGCACACCGTGATGCCATGGTCGCGCAGTCGATTGACCAAGCCGTCGAATTCAGCCTGTGCCACAGCCACGGTGTCCACTTCGGCGTCTGCAGGCTGTTGGTAGGCATTGTTGACCGCGGTCTGCTCGTTCATGCGAAACGAAGCAGGCCGAATCATCAGGAGCAGGTCAGCGCTTTGCTGGCGGGTTGGGTCAGGAGCATTCATGGTCAATGGCGCAGAAGGGGCAGGGTTGCACAGCGAAACAGTCCGCCCATTTTGCCGACGTGGTGCATTGGCACTTCAATCAGTTCGTAACCCATCTCGCGTAGGACCTGGCTCAGGCGTTGGTAACGCGGGTCGATGAGGAGGGTGTCCGGGGTCAGGTGGAGCAAATTGCTTTGCAGCAGAGCCGCTTCTTGGAGTGTGATGTCCACCGTGCCCTTGAAGCGCGAGAGCAGGTCGTCCCGTTGTCGTCCGTTCAGAAAAGCTTCCCGACAGACAATGGCTTCCCCGTGGCCGAGCGGCATGAAGGCGCAATCGAGGTGAAGGGCGCAGCGCATGGGGTCGCGGTCGTGCTTGTGCAGTTCCAGGCCCATGACTTCTCGATGTGGAAAGACGCTTTGCAGGAAATCCACAGCGTCGGCGTGGGTCCGCGCAGTCTGCAGGTGAAGTTGATCGGCCTGCACTGTGACGCCGACGGCAATCGCGTCGTCGAGCAACAGCACATCTCCCCCTTCGGCACGAATGTGCTGGGGCATGCTGCGCACCGATGCCTCGGGAATCAAGGGGGATACACCTAGCCACTCGGCTTCCCGGTTCTCGATCATGGCAGACCGGAAGAATTGGTCCTCCACCACAAACCCCACATCTCGGGCAAAGACTTGTTCGAGGTCGGGGACATCGTGTGGCCGAAGCACTTCCACCCCGAAATTCGCGAGAACTTCTGCGAGGCCATCAAGTTGAAGCACCACTTCATCCATGACCGGATATGTCCCTGAATCTAAGTGCAAAAAAGACGTGGGGTCGAAGGCATCCTCAGCCGATGTTGGGGCATGCATATTTCGGCCGTGACCGACTATGACCTGTTTGAGTTCACCCCATTCGTTGTCCACTCGGAAGCTCATGTGGCAAGAGAGGGCGCTGCAGCAGAGACATCCAGAGAGGAAGGTCCCCACCAGCGTCGGCTGTCCAAAGTGAAGATGCCGGCCTGAACGGACGAATCCACTGCCATGTCTGACATGGCGGGCATGGTCCCGATGGCCATGGGGAACTCAGGCTGCATCATCGTCCAGAAACCTGCGGCCGGGTGAGGAGGGTACCGAATTCGGCTTGGTGGTCCTGCACTTGCATCACAGCTGCACTGTCCATGATGGCCACCACATCGGGGACGAGTTGCCACCCGTCGTTCATCCAGCAGAGTTTATCGCCACGTCCATTGTCGCCATGGTCGCGGACAGCCCATAAGAACCGTTCCGCTTCCGCTGTGATGTGGCGGCGCAGCATGGTGTCCCCGTTGGCTTTGACCCAAGTGGTATCCCGGTACGTGATGTCGGCCCCGGGATAACGCTGGCCTAGGGTGCGGCCGAAATTGCGATAGTTGCCAGTCCACCGCTTTTCGAAGACCATGTGGTGTCGAATGTCCACTTCCGCCAAGGCCACGTCGTAGACCTCGCCGATTTCGAATGGGGAGATGTAGCGCACTGCCCAGTGGTCGAACCGATTGCGCACCCCGATGCTGTCCCATTGCCCCCACATGCGGACGTAGAGCTCGAACACGGAGTCGGTTGGAAAGGTCTCCGGGATGTAGTGCTCTTCGAAGTGGGTACGGTATTGCCCATCGTTGTTGCTTTCGACAAAGCGCTGGAGCTGCTGCTTGAATTCGGCATAATCCCCCGATTCTAGGTGAACCAGGCTGTCGTGGGGGAAATGGACCACTGAAGGGCCCGCCATGTATTCCGGGTGGGTCGGATCGAGATAAGGATCCTCTTCAATGGTGGGACGGCCCTCCCATTGGGGGGCCATGGCCTGGGGTGTGTTGGATGCCGCATCCACGGAGTCCGCGGGGAATGCTGCACCACTCTCCGCTGTCGAGGGGAGTCCACAGCCGTGCAATGCGGCGGCCGCAGCGAGAATGAAGAAGGGACGGGCAAGGGCAGCCAGGGTGTGCTGTGTTCCAATTGCGCTGTACGACATGCCACAAAGATAGCCGGGGCATGAGCGGGTCAGGACGGAATCAATTGGGAAAGAATCCCCGTTCCACCTTGGATTCCTGTTGAAGAATCAACAGTGTCCAGCGCAGCACGCTGTCGAGAAAGCGCGAGCGATCCGGGCCTTGTTTGGTCAGCAGGTTGTGCTTGTGCGCCGGGGGCATGCCCAACCACGTGGTAAGGTCCCGGATGGTGTCTGCGGGCAGTTCGGATACCTCGACGTCTCGTTGGCTGAGAATCTCTTTGATTTTGAGCACTTTGGCGAAGTGCTGGGGGGAGAGTTCGGCTTCGAGCCCGATGTCCCGTTTCAACACTTGACCGGAGGGATACAATTTGGGAGACGACACCGAGGTGAAGCTGCGGGTCTCGAAGTGGCCCACGCATTCAATCAGAATGTCCTTGCGGCCTCCGGGGTGGACCTTTTTTACGTCAACCAACTTCACCAAAGTGCCCGTGGAAGCGGTGACGTCCTCAAAATGGAAGGGGATTCCAAAAAGGTTGTCTTTTGTTCGTCCGCCTGCCATGGCGTCCTCCAATTCAACCACCAACTGGCGGTAGCGCGGCTCGAAAATGTGCAAGCCCGTTTTCTCTCCTGGAAACAGGAAGACCCCAAGTGGGAAGAGGGGGAGATGAAAGGCGGACTGACCCATGCTTTAAGATAGGGAACAGAACTCACCGAAGGCCCACGCCAAACCAAGTGGAACGTCCATTTGGAAGGGTGGCCTCGAGGAGGACGGCTTTTCGCTCCTGCGCCATGGCTGTTTCCAGTCCTTCGACCAGATCGCTCGTGCGCGTGACCCGTTGCCCATCGATGGCCAAAATTCTAGTGTTGGCAGGGATGTCGGCAAGACCGAGTGCCCCTTCACCAGGTTCCACGACCAGCACGCCATCGTCAGCATCTTGCAATTGGGCACCCAGCACCATGGAGATGTCGGCCGCCTCTGTGGCCGAGGCCGACACCATCTCCGTGTTGCCATCGCGGTCGCGCAGTTCGACTTCAAATCGCTGCAGCTGTCCGTCTCGCCAGATGTCGACGGTGGTGGACTGTCCTGGACGGAATTGATTGACCCGCTCCATCAAGGCGGGCAACGAAGAGGTGTTGCTGCCACCCACACTGAGTATCACATCGCCTTCCTTGAGTCCGGCTTCCTCTGCACCACTTCCCGGCGTGGTGCCGACCACCAGGACCCCTTCCACTTCCGGAAGGCCCAGGGAGGAGGCGAGGGCTTCTTCCACCGGGCGGATGGTGACGCCGAGGTAGGCGCGCTGCACTCGGCCAAATTCAATCAGGTCTGCGGCCACTTTGCGGGCGAGGTTGGATGGGACAGCGAAGGCATATCCGGCATAGCTCCCGGTCCGCGATGCGATGGCCGTATTGATGCCCATCAGCCGACCCCGGGTATCCACGAGGGCGCCACCGCTGTTGCCGGGATTTACGGCGGCATCGGTTTGGATGAAGCTTTCTACAGGGAAGACGTCCCGCTCATAATCCGGCCGGAGCAGCTGAATGTCGCGGGCCTTGGCGGAGACGATGCCGGCGGTGACGGTGCTCGTGAGGTCGAAGGGGTTGCCCACGGCCAGCACCCAATCCCCGACTTGGACGTCGTCGCTGTTGCCCCATTCGAGAGCGGTCAGGTTTCCCGCATCGATGCGGAGCACTGCGATGTCGGTGGCCGGATCGCTTCCGATGAGTTCGGCTTTCATCGAGCGGTTGTCATTCAGGCCCACTTCAATGTCGTCCGCGCCGTCGATGACGTGGTGGTTGGTGACGATGTAGCCCGCTGCGTCCAGGATGACACCACTGCCGGACCCTCGTTGGATGCCAGCTTGTGGGGGTTGACCCCAAAATGGGGACCAGCTATTGCCGCTTTGCACGCGTTGGGCGGTGCGGATGTGGACCACGGCATCCAGCGCCACATTGGCGGCCTCGCGGAAGTCCACAGGGGTGCCAGCGGGAGCCGGGGAGGAGGGGGCACTGGGTGGGGCAGGCGGGGCCTGAATCGGCGCTGGGCCCGGTGAAGGAATGAACCGCGCCGCCTGGACGGGCGCCGGGCCTGCCCCCGCCTCTTGTCGGAGAGGCAGCGCGAAGAAGGTGAGGGCCGCGCCGAAGGCGGCCGACAGGGCGGGGATGAAAAGGGTGCTTGTTTTCATGAGCATTGTCCGTGCTGAATTAACAAGGACTTCCCATGGAACGTACGCGCGAGCCTCTTAACAAACCCTACCGGGGGCGGAGATGGGTCGCCAAGCTCAGTGGGGGAGGTGTCGGCGTACGATGCCGTAGAGCAGGGTGCCGAGGAGTGCGCCGATGATGGCCACGATGACGGGGAGGTAGCCCGCGCCCAGCGTGATGAACAACGGCCCGGGGCAAGCACCGGTCACGGCCCATCCCATGCCGAACACGGTGCCTCCGAGGAGGTAGGATTTCCAGAGCTTACCGTCATACCGGAAGACATCCAAAGCCCGCCCACCTTCAGCTTTCCAGCCGCGGCCCCGGGCCAGAAGGTGAAACGCGGCTCCGAGCATCACAGCGCTTCCGATGACGCCGTACATGTGGAACGATTCGAAGCGGAACATCTCATAGATGCGGAACCAGCTGATCACCTCACCCATGGTCAAGGTGATGCCGAACAAAAGTCCGAGGAGGAAAATGCGCAGCATGTCAGAGCAAGGGAAGAAGGGTGGGAAGCAGGAAGTGGGTGGCCGACAATCCGCCGATGAAGAAGCCGATCACGGCAATGAGGCTCGTCCACTGGAGGGAGCTCAGTCCGCTGATGGCGTGACCGCTGGTGCACCCATTGGCCCAACGGGTGCCGAATCCGACGAACAGTCCGCCCACCAACAAGGCCAGCATGGCCACCGGGTTGGACCATGCTTCCGCACCAAACAAGGCACCGGGTGCAAACGCGCTACCGGCATCCTGGATGCCGAATCCCTGCAAGGCTTCAGCGGTGGAAGGGTGGATGTCCACGGGGGCATCCTGGAGCAGGAATTCCTTGGCCACAAAGCCGCCAATGAGAGTGCCGAGGACGAAGACCAAGTTCCAACGTTGGCTCTTCCAGTCAAATTGGAAGTAGTCCGACAGTTTGTCGGCGCCGCCAATGGCGCATATGGTCCGCAGGTTGGAGCTGATACCGAAGCGCCTTCCGATGAGGAGCAACGCGGCCATCGTGAGGGTGATCATGGGCCCGGTGATGTACCAGGGCCAAGGTTGAAGATCAAACATGGACAAGGTCAGGAGAGACCGATTTCTTTGAGACGGTGGTTGAGGAAGGCCTCAGCCGTCCAGCACGGGTGGGCTTCCCGGTCGCCCATGACTGGATCGAGCGGCATGGAGCCCTGCGGATGCAGGAAGAAGGGGAGGCTGAACCGCGACTTGGAGCGTCCTTCGCCTTCTGGCAGAACGACGCGGTGTGTGGTGGAACGAAGCACACCGCCGGTGAAGTTCTGAAGCATGTCACCGACGTTGACAGTCAGGTGTTGGCTGTGGGCCCGGACCGGAATCCAGTCGCCGTCCATGTCCAACACCTCCAAGCCATCCGCAGAGCTGCCCACCAGGAGGGTGATCAAATTGATGTCCTCATGGCTTCCTGCCCGAGGTGCATCCGCAGGTGCGTCTGGAGCCGGGGGATAATGGAGGACCCTGAGGATGCTGTTTCCGCCCTTGACTTGTTCCGTGAAATGGTCTTCGGGAAGGTCCAGTCCCATGGCCACGGCCTTGAGCAATTCAATGGCCAACGCTTCGAGATCGGCGTACAGCTTCTGGCCACCCTTCGTGAATTCCGGAACCGCCGCACAGTCGGGTTGGGTGTAATGCGTCTGGGCGAAGTGGTAAAACTCCTTCAAATCGGCGCGCGCCTCGTCCTTGGCGTGCTCCTGTCCAAAGGGGGTATAGCCGAAGTTGCCGCCGACGCCCGGGATCTGGCTGGCCATCTTTTGTTCAACGGGCAGGCCGAAGAAAGACGCTGCCGATTGGTACGTCTGCTGGATCAGGTCGGCATCCAAGCCATGGCCTTCCAGTGTGACGAAACCGTACCGAGAGAACGCGTCGCGCAAGTCTTGGGCGAAGGCGGTTCGCGCGGCATCATCTCCTTGGAGGAAACGGCCTGCATCCAAAAGGGGAATGGCCTTGGGCATGAGGGCGAAAATACGGGCCAGCTTGCACCGATTCAACGGGTTCCCGCCAAGTCTTTCAGTACGGTCACCAAGGTCGCAGTGGCCGCTTCCCATCCGAAGTGTTCCAGCACGTTCAGCCGGCCTTGTCGTCCCATGGTCGTTCTGTGTGTCGAATCGGACAGGAGGGCGTGGATGTGGTGGGCGAATTCCGAAGGGGTGTCCGCAGGGACGATGGTGTCGCCCATGTCCACATCGATGGCGGACAACGCGCGGGGCGTGGTGATGCAGGCGCGCTCGAGTGCCAGGGCTTCGAGCAGTTTGTTTTGCAATCCAGTATTGACCAGCATGGGGGCCACGAAAATGGGGGCCGCCATGTAGGCGGAGCGGATGTCGGGGACGTCGCGGACGACCGTCACGCTGTCCGATGCGAGCGCAAGCACCGACGCGTTGGGCTGTGCGCCACAAATCAGGACCTGAAGTGGCCGGCCTGTCAGCTTGTGAAATGCGGGTCCGATCTCTTGCACGAGGTGCCGGGCAGCAACGATGTTGGGGGCATATCCTAGGTTGCCGCAGAATGCGACGTCGTGGGCGACTGGAACTCCAGGCAAAGCAGGGATGTTCGCTTCGGGATCGAAGTATGCCGTATCCACGCCGTTGGGGACGATGTGCACGTCCTGTCGATCTGGGTGGGGAAGCAAATCGCGGTCTTGGCCACTGATGATGGTACAGGCATCGAAATAGTGGTGGACACGGTGCTCGTAGCGGAGCAGGCGTCGGCCTTCCTCGAGGAGCAAAGGGCGCTTCCACCATGGGGCGCGCTCCGCCTCCCGTTCTGCACCTGCATGCAAGGTGTCCATGATGTCGAGAACGTGGGGAAGGGCATCAAAATCCTTGACGTATTCCGCCGTTCGCACCATCTGGGCGAGCATGACATCCGGGGCTTGAGCGAGGATGTTGGCCCGCATGCCGCGGACATGCCGGCGCTCAGTGAACAGCAAGACCTGAAAGGGACGTCGCGAAAAGAATGCCCAACCCATTCTGAACAGGGCCTTGATGGGGTTCAGCTTGTACAGGTGGATGGTGTCACAGCGGCCCTCGAGTTGGTCAAGTTCAGAGGCCCCCACCTTTCCGAAAGTGAGGCAGTGAAGGTCGATGTCGAAGTGGCGATGCAGGACGTCGAGCTGGTGGTAGATCCGCAATCGGTCCCCTTTGTTCAGAGGGTATGGAAACCGCGGTGTCACCACCGCCAGCCTTGCACGCTGCGGATCAACGCTGGACATGCTGTGCGTAGAACTGAATGAGCCGCTCGGCGATGCCCTCTCGGTCAAATCGGGCCTCGACTTCCTCGCGTCCACACTGGGCCATCTCAGTCAGTCGCTCCGGGTGATCCAGCAATTCGGACAGGGCTGCAGTGAATGCGGCGGGTTCGGCATGCACGAGACACCCTTTGCCTTCCATGTCGAGGCCATGAACGCCTTTGTTGGTCGTGGCCACGGGAATGCCTTGTGCCATGGCGTCCACAATCTTGACCCGGATCCCTGCACCGCGCAGCAAGGGCACCACCAACAGGTCCATTTCATGTGAAAACGCTTGGGCGTCGGGCACTTCTCCATGGTTGAACAAACCGGCTACTTCAGCGTGATCTTTTGGATTCAGCCCTTTTCCAGCGATGTGAAATTCTGCCTTGGGGTGGGCCTTGTGAAGCTGTGGCCAGACCTCTCGGATGAACCACTGAATGCCTTCGCGGTTCGGGCCCCAGTCCATGGCGCCGAGGTGGAACAACTTGAGTGCGGTTGGCTGGGGCACGATGGGGGGAGCGGGTCGGGTGGACAGGTCGATGCCAAAGCCCGCCACGTGGATGTCCCCGTCAAATCCCCATTCGCGATAGCCCTGGGCTTCCTTTTCGGAGATGGAGACGATGACGTCGATGTCCTTGAGAATGTCCTTCTCGTAACGCTCCAACGTTTTGCTCAAGTGGCGAAGGGCCAACCTCGCCAATGGGTTGCGGCTGGATTTCCAACGTTGTTCCCAGATCTGGTACTCGTGGTTGTGGCTGCGAAGGGAGATGAGGGCATTCGGCGCGTATCGGCGGATGGTCTCGATGTAAGGCGTGGTGTACAGGCTCTCGAGGTGGACCACGTCGTATCGCCTTCTGGACAGCGCCCGTTTCAGCACCATCGCATAGTGGTGCGCATAGAACCGGGAGATGTTGTACGAATCCCGATTCAGAAAGGAGATGTACGCATCACGGAGGTCAAATCCGGTCTCAATGTCGACCGCTTCGAGGTGCGTGGCATCGAGGTAGGCATCGGAGAGGTCGTCGAGGCGAATGGGGTGCTTCCGGGTGGAGGCGGTCAACACTTTCACCTCAACCCCATTCTCCAACAGCCCTTGGGTGATGGCATCCATGGCCAGGCATCCGCCATCCATGGCAGGGAGGGGGGGCTTGTGGCAGAGTTGGAGAACGCGCATTCCTCAGGGCGAAAGTTACCGGCTGGCCTTTGTCTTGGAAAAGGGGCGCCATGTGCGCTCTCGAGCGGCTCTCCAATGAAGAAGTGCGGCGGCAGGAACCATGACGAGGGTACCCATCCACATGCCCCAGGCCGGAGAGAGGGCGCCGCTCCGCACCATGCGCTCTCCCATGATGGTGATCACATAGTACGCGACGAACAGCAGGATGGCCAGCACCGTCGGAAGACCAAGTCCGCCTTTGCGAATGATGGCACCCAGCGGGGCGCCGATGAGGAACAACAGGACGCAGGCCACGCTCAGAAAGAGCTTCCGATGCCATTCGATCGCATGTCGATCGGACAAGGTCCGTTTGGATTGGCGTTCGTCAATTTGGTTTCGCGCGGTCTGGGCGGTGTTTCGAAGCATGTCCCGTGCGGCATTGAAGACCCGGCGCTCGGCAGAAGGCCCCAGTCGGGCAAGCCAGTCGGCGTGGGCTGTGGTGGTGTCGGTGGAGAAGACATCGCCGCGGTCGAGGGTGATGCGGTTCAAACTGCGCGCTCCGAAATCCTGCATGGCGACAGCGGCCTGGTTGCGCTGGCCTTCGAGGGAGTCCATGGCCAAGGTCAATTGTCCCAGGCTCATCATTTCATACGCCCGCTTGAATAGGGCCTCGTCCGCCTTGGCGAAATCGAGGCTGCTCAGGTCGATGCGGATGCGTTGGCGCTCAAATTGGGTTTGCAAATGGGGAAAGGTCCGGTCCCGTTGCCGCACGCCAGGCTCTTGTCGGTCCTCATAACTGATGCCATTGGACAGGTTGAGGTGGAGAAACCGGCCGGTTCGGGACGTCTTCATGGTCCCTTCCTCGGCCCGGATCACCAGGCCCGCTCCTTCGCGCCCCCCGCCGTGGTGGTGGATGAGCACATCCTGAAGGCTTCCCGTCTCCTGGTCGACCTCGGCCGCCCGGATAGCATAGCCATCGATGCCGTTGTAGAACACCCCATCCTCCAGATTGAGCGTGGGCTTCTTTCGGGTGACGCTGTAGAGGAGGGTCCGGAACTTGAGGTTGGCCACGGGCCAGGCGTAGTTCGCAAACGTCAAGGCCCCGAATGCCACGATCACCATGGTGACCAGCAACGGGGTGAAGATGCGCCGAAGGGACATCCCCGAAGACTTCAACGCGGTGAGCTCTTCATGCTCGGCCAGACTGCCAAGGGTCATGATGCTGCTCATGAGGATGGCGAGGGGCAAGGCGAGGTTGACCAGCCGGGCCGACGCGTAAACCAAGAGCTCCAAGACCACGTGCACAGCCAGCCCTTTGCCCATGAGCTCGTCCGCATACACCCACAGGAATTGCATGTCCAAGAAGAACAGGGCCACCAGGAAGGTGATGACGAAGGGTCCGATGAAGGACCGGAGCAACAATCGCGTGGTGCGGTTCAATGTGCGGCAATTGACGGAGCAGCGCCCCGGGGCAAACGGCTCTCGCGGTGCAAGATTGCCTATTTTTCGCGCTCGAACGCCGCACGAGGCACAACGATTCCAACACCATGCAACGCAAGCATTTCCGATTCCTGCTCCTGTTCATTCCCGTCGTCATCCTCGCTGGATGTGCTGCACCGACCGCCAACTTGGGCGAAGACGGACAATCCGCTCCGGCCATGGCGTCCACGGCCGGGGAGGCCGATGCCAATGGGTTCGTCTGGAAGACGGAGCAATTCGCTGACCTCAAGATGATCCGTTATCAGGTCCCGGGTTGGGAGAAGCTGTCCGACAATCAGAAGAAATTGGCGTATTGCTTGACGCAGGCTGGACTGAGCGGCCGTGACATCATGTACGACCAGAACAACCGGTACAACCTCCGCATCCGGGACATGATCGACACCGCTCACGAGAATTTCGCGGGCGACCGCAGCACCGTGGGGTGGCAGCGCTTCCACACCTTCGCCAAGCGGGTGTGGTTTTCCAATGGCATCCACCACCACTACTCCAATGCCAAGATCATCCCGGAGTGCAGCCGCGCCTACTTTGAGCATGTCGTGACGGAAAGCGGCATGGCCTTGGAAACGGACCTCATGAAGGCGCTGGATGCGCTCTACGACCCAACTCGTGAAATGAAGAAGGTCGAGCTCGACGCCACAAAGGGACTGGTGGAAGCCAGTGCGGTCAACTTCTATGGTCCGAATGTGACCACGGTCGAAGCCCAGGCGTACTTCGACGCGTACGAGCTCGACCGGAGCAAGCCGGTGGAAAAGGGCCTCAACAGCCGCCTGGTCAAGGCGAAAGACGGGTCCATCGAGGAGCAGACTTACAAAGTGGGTGGCCTGTACGGCGAGGCCTTGGAACAAGTGTGTTTCTGGTTGGAGATGGCCCAGGATTACGCAGAGAACGACAAGCAGGCGGCTGCCTTGCGCCATTTGGTGGACTACTACCGGACGGGCGACCTCGAGAAGTGGAGCCTGTACAACATCAACTGGGTCAAGGATACCGAGGGCGACATCGACTACATCAATGGATTCGTGGAGGTCTACAACGACCCGCTGGGCTACACCGGCAGCTACGAAACCGTGGTGCAGATCAAAGACTTTGAGGCGTCCGAGCGCATGGCGGTCATGATGGACAATGCCCAGTGGTTCGAGGACCACATGCCGTTCATGGAGGAGCACAAAAAGAAGGAAGTCGTCGGCATCACCTACAACGTGGTCAACGTGGTGGGCGAGGCTGGCGATGCGTCCCCGAGCACCCCCATCGGTGTCAACCTGCCCAACGCCAACTGGATCCGCACCTTGCACGGCTCGAAAAGCGTGAGCTTGGGCAACATCATTGATGCGTATGACAATGCTGGCGGCGGCGGCCTCACGGATGAGTTTGCGTTTGACGACCAGGAGAAGGCCCGCGCCAAAGCACACGGTACGTTGGCCGGCAAGATCCACACCGCCTTCCACGAGGTGATCGGCCATGCCAGCGGTCAGTTGGAGCCGGGAGTTCTGGAGCCTGCCAGCACCATCAAGGAATTTGCGAGCACCCTAGAAGAGGGCCGCGCAGATCTGGTGGCCTTGTACTTCATGCTGGACGAGAAGCTCATTGAACTGGGCTTGGTCAAGACGCTGGAGACGGGGCGCTGCGAGTACGACAGCTACATCCGCAACGGCATGATGATGCAATTGCGCCGCCTCAAGTTGGGAGATGACATCGAGGAAGCCCACATGCGCAACCGTGCATGGGTGAGCCACTGGGTGGTGGAGCGGGCTGCAGAAGACGGCAGCATCCGTGAGATCAACCAAGACGGTAAGACCTTTTACAACATCGAGGATTACGACCGCGTCCGCGCGCTGTTCGGTGAGTTGCTCCGCGAAGTGCAGCGCATCAAGTCCCAAGGAGACTATGAGGCCGCCAAGGCCCTCGTGGAAGGCTACGGTATCAAAGTGGACCAAGACATTCACAAACAAGTTCTGGCGCGGGCCGAAGCGCTCGGCATTGCGCCATATGGCGGGTTCATCAACCCGAAGTTGGTGGCGGAGATGAACGAAGCGGGTGAGGTGGTCTCCGTGGCGCTGAGCTACCCTGACGATTTCACCTCTCAGATGCTGGGCTACGGCCAGGATTACGGCTTCTTGCCACGGGTCAACTGATGGCAGAGCAAAATCATTCGGACGGGGATCTGCGGTCGCGCAAGCTGGCCTTGATCCAATCCATTCTGGGACTGGAGTATGTCGGGGATGTGCAGGCGCTGGAGTCTGCAGTCCATGATGTGGAAGAAGCGGTGCGGGCCCGCCAGCTGGTCATCGGCTATCGGCCTTCGGGCACACCGGTGCTCAAGCAACGGTTTCTCGATCGCTTGCGTCACACCTTACACGACATCCAGCATGATGAGTACACCACCCTGCACGCTTTCGAGCAACGCGCTTCAGACTGGTAAGCACCGCAAGCTGACCGCCTGGCTCGGTTGCATACTGGCCCTGACCACTGTGCGTGCCCAAGTGCCCTGTGAGGATGGCTTGGCCGGTCAGTACTCGTGCATGGGCTTGGACCTCATGTGCGTCCTGTCCTTCGAGGAGACCGGGGGCAATGCTCCGGGCAATGGCAACGACTGTTGGGGGTGGTCTTCAGAAGGGCGGGAATTCGCCCTGTTCGGACGGAGCGACGGCATGTCCATCATTGAGGTGACAGATCCGGTCAATCCGGTGGTGGTGGCCGACGTGCCGACGGCCACAGTGCCCAGCCTATGGCGCGACATCAAGGTCATCGATGACATGGCCTACATCGTGAGTGAGGCGGGCGGACATGGTCTTCAAATCATTGATTTGTCCATCGTGCCCGATCTCGTACCTGGGGGCGCCTTGGCCAATACCGCCTACTACACGGGTTTTGGCGATGCGCACAACGTCGTGGCCAACCCGGAGACGGGTTTCGTCTATGGCGTGGGGACCGACACCTTTTCGGGAGGACTGCACATTGTGGATGTCAATGACCCCTTGAATCCAACCGCGGTCGGGTCATGGGACGAGAGTGACATCCACGACGCGCAGGCGGTGGTGTACAACGGCCCGGACATGGACCATGCGGGGCGGGAAATCGTCTTCGCTTTCTGCGGGTATGGCGGATTCCGCATCATCGATGTGGAAGACAAGGAAGACTGTCAAACCCTTTCATCCCTTCAAGACTCTTGTTGGGTATACGTCCATCAGGGTTGGCTTTCGGAGGACCAGCGCTTCGTCTTCATGAACGATGAGAAGGATGAGACCACAAGCGTGGCGGAGGTTACCCGTACCTGGGTGATGGACGTGCAAGACCTCGACAACCCCTTCATTGTCGGGTTTCATGAGGGCAGTCTCGGCGTGACGGACCACAATCTGTATACGCTGAACAACAAAGTCTATGCGGCCAATTACTACGCTGGACTTCAGGTGCTCGACATCGTGGACCCGGCCACGGCGACCCTGGAGATGACGGCTTTCTTTGACACCAACCCATTCTCGGACCAGGTCGGGACCTCGGGCGGAGCTTGGAGTGTGTATCCCTACTTCGACAGTGGCAACATCGCGATCAGCACACAAAGCCACTTCTTCATGGTGCGCCCGTCTTCTGAGAGCCATTCCGTGATGGAGGAGGAGGTGCCCATGTTGGCCATCCATGCTCGGGCTGGACAGCTGTCGATTCGATCGGGTTTGGTGGAAACAGCCAGCGTATTCGACGTGTCTGGGCGCTGCATGGCGGAATGGCCCTTGGCGGCCTCGGGCTGGTCCACCTTCAGGATGCAGGGGTGGCCTTCGGGCACCTACGTGGTGCGCACTGCATCGGGCAGGACGGCCCGGTTTATTCAACCCTAACCGTCCTTCAGTCGCTCTCGGCAGCGGCCTCTGCCGGTGTCGGCACCGTCCTCAGCGCGGATTCGATGAGCACGGGCAGCCGCTGCAAAGACTGTCCGGTTTCCAACCGTCCTTCGTGGGCGATGGAGAGTCCGCCGGTTTCCTCACTGATGACCACCACAACCGCGTCGGTTTGTTCCGAAATGCCCACGGCGGCCCGGTGCCGCGTTCCGCATTGTGCGGGCAGGTCCAAACGGCCGGAGACCGGCAGGATGCCACCGGCCCATCGAATGCGTTGGGCATCCAGGCACATCGCGCCATCGTGCAGTGGACTGGACTTCTCGAACAGGGCGACAACGAGGGCTGCGGAGGTCACGGCGTCGACCTGTTTCCACCCGGTGGCTACGGTACCGGGGTCGGCATCCTTGGGGATTACCACCAACGCGCCCAGCTTTCGGCGACGACACTCTTCCAACCCTGATTGAAGCTCGGACCAGGCTGCCTCCGTTGGCGTGCCTTGGGCATCGCGCCCCATCCACTTTTGGAGCCAGCGCGGAGCGTGTTGGACCCATTGCCGATTGCCGATCAAGAGCAGGAACTGGCGCAGTTCCTGTTGGAATACGATGAGCAACGCGATGACACCGACGCCAATGAATTGCCCAAGGATCTCTGCGAGCATGCGCATTTGCAGGGCATCCACAATCTGGTAAACCAAATAAATGGCGAGGACCCCGAGGAAAATCCGGATGGCCGCTGTCCCACGGGTCAAGCGATACAGCTGGTAAAGAATGAACGCCACCGCCAGGATGTCCAGCAATTGCCAGACGCCAAGGGGGAGGGCGGGTTGTTCAATCATCTCTGCCGTCGGATTTCCGACCGTGAAGGTATTGGTGAAGGCGCACGCATTCTAGTGCTTCCCGCACATCGTGCACGCGCAGGATGTCGGCGCCCCGATCCAAGGCCCAAGCATGCAGTGCAGTGGTGCCGTTGAGGGCGTCGGAAGGGGTGATGTCCAGCGCTTTATGAATCATGGATTTTCGGCTCACCCCGACCAGCAGGGGGCACCCGAGGGCCTTCAATTCGGGCAAGCCGGACAGCATAGCGTAGTTGTGAGCGAGGGTCTTGCCGAATCCGAATCCCGGGTCGAGGGCGATGTGTTGAATGCCAGCAGCGCGCAGTTCACCCAAACGCGCGGACAAGTGATCGCGGACTTCAGCCACGACATCGGAGTATTGAGGGCGGACTTGCATGGTGTCCGGTGTGCCTTGCATGTGCATGGCGATGTAGGGCACACCGACCTCCGCGACAGTCCCCACCATGTTGGGGTCCAGCGTCCCGGCCGAAATGTCATTGATCCAGTGGGCACCGGCTTCAATGGCTCGCCGTGCCACGGAAGCGTGAAAGGTGTCAATGCTGATGGGCGTGTGCGGCACCTGCACCAGAAGGCCTTCGATCACCGGGGCAATCCGATCCCATTCGGCATCTGCCCCGATTCTGTGTGCCCCGGGTCGTGAGCTCTGTCCGCCGAGGTCCAGCACATCAGCACCGGCCTCCACCATGTCCACACCCGCTTGAACGGCTGCCGCTCCTTGCACCCGACTGTCCGCATGAAAGGAGTCCGGTGTGGCATTGAGGATGCCCATCACGGTCGGACGGTCCGAGGGGAAGGGGAACGGGGTGGCCATGGCGCGAAGTTGGGGCGGCTGTGGGAAAGATGCAGCGACTTCTGTGCTGTCGCATTTCCCCGGTCGGTCTTCCCCGGCGAAATTGCACACGATGAGCGAAGCACTGCCCCCAAACCGGACCGCTGACTTGGTGTTGACGTTGAAGCAATACGACGCACAGGTGGCCGGTTGCCGGTCGCTGTTCCTCGACAAGATGCACGATTACGGGACGGCGTGGCGCATTCTTCGCCCGAGCTCATTGACCGATCAGATTTTCATCAAGGCCCAACGCATTCGCACCTTGCAGGAAGGCGGAGTTCAAAAAGTGGAAGAGGGCATTCACCCTGAATTCGTCGGCATTGTCAATTACTGCATGATGGCCTTGGTTCAGCTCGAGTTGAACAGCGAAGACCCCATGGAGTTGGAACCAGCTGAAGCGACCCGGCTATATGACCATGCTGTGTCACAGACCCGTTCATTGATGGAGCGGAAAAACCACGACTACGGGGAGGCCTGGCGAGACATGCGGGTGTCCAGTCTGACCGATTTGATTCTGATGAAGTTGCTCCGCATCAAGCAGCTCGAGGACCTGGAAGGTGGTGCCAAAGTGAGCGAGGGTGTGGATGCGGGGTACATGGACATGGCCAATTACGCCTTGTTCGCCCTGATTCATCTCGCCTGAGCGCCATCCACGGCCTGACGTGTGAATCGCCTGTTAAAGGCGCTCGCACAGCTTGGATTCCGGGCGACATTCACCACACGGAATCCTTCATCATGCGCAAGATCCTGCTTTCCCTCGCCAACCTGTGCCGCGTTCTTGTGGGCGCCCTGTTCGTCGTCTCTGGTCTCATCAAGATCAATGATGCACTCGGCTTCATGTACAAGCTTGAGGAGTACTTCGAACCGGGTGCGCTGAACCTTGAGGCCTGGACGCCCTGGGCTTTGGAGCTCGGCATGCTCGCTTCGATTGGCGAAGTCCTCTTGGGGGTAGCCCTCCTTGTTGGCGCATTGCCCCGCTTGACCACGGCGTTGACCCTGGTGTTGATGCTGTTCTTCACTTGGCTGACCTGGTACACGGACCACTGCGACCCCTTTGGCAGCAAGACCATCGTTCAGCAGGGCGTGGAAGTGGAGATTCCCAACCAATGTGTTTTGAGCTGTGGCTGTTTTGGCAACGCCATTCCATTGACTCCCCACGAAAGCTTCCTCAAGGACATTGTCCTGTTGATCTTGCTGTTGCCCATCCTGCTCAGCGCGTGGACGGGTGGGTTTGGACTCAATGAGCGGCAGCGGTCCATTTGGATGTACGCGATGGCGCTGGCCATCACTTGGGTCTTTGGGGAGGTCATGTTGGAATGGGGCTTTCCCACCTTGTTCCTCGCCTTCGGACTCGCGGCAGCGGAAGGGGTCCGGAGGCGCTGGACGGGTGCTGGACAGGAATGGGCGATGGCCGTGGGGGTCCTTGTGGTGGCCTTGGGATTCCAAGTCTACACACTGCAACACCTGCCTGTCAAAGACTACCGTCCCTATGCTGTTGGGGAGGATTTGAACCGCAACATGGCTTCGGCCGATGAGCTTGGGTTGGACCCTCCGGTTTACGACAAGGAGGTGCGGTTCTTTTCGCCGGAAACGGGCCGGGACACCATCGTCAAGCAGTCTGAATACATGTCGGCCAAGCTGTGGCAGGACGAAGCGTTCAAAGCGGATTATCCCGAGGCCGACTGGGACAATGCTGTCGAGATCAAAGTCTCCGATGGCTACGAGCCGCTCATTTTTGACTTGGATGTGACGGATGCCAACGGAAAAAGCTTGCTGGAAGAGATGCTTTCCGAAGGGTACACCCTGTGGCATGTGTCCAAGGATTTGGACAAGTCCGAGGGCCGTGCCCAGCAAGAGATCAACTCGCTGATGGCGGATGCAGCCAGCAAAGGATGGCGGGTTGGGGCCTTGACGCCCGCAACGGCGGAGGATGCTGCTGCATTCCAGGCCGAGCACAACGCGGAATATCCCTTCTACACGACGGACCCCACGGAGCTCAAGATCATTGTTCGCAGCAATCCGGGCATGGTGCTCATTCGGGATGGAGTGGTCCTCGACAAATGGGCCTGGCGTGACGTTCCGACCAGCGCGGACGAGGCACTCGGCACCCGTTGATGATCGATCAGAAGCCTTGGCGACGTCGGATGTCCCGCTTCGGGCGTGGCTTGGCTGTCGTGTGGGGCAGCTTCACCCTCGTTTTTCTGATGTTCACGGCTGTCCCGGATCCGGCGAGGCAATTGGCCGGTCAGCAGGCAGACCCTTCCGTCATTGCAGATTTGCGCGCCCAATTCGGGTTGGATTTGCCGGTTCATGAGCGCTACCTCAACCTGTTGTCCGGCCTGTCTCCATTGGGCCCGACCGGAGCCGGATGGGGGTGGCGGTGGCCCTCCCTGGGGCGGAGTTATGTGCGGCCGGAAGGTGTTGGAGAGTTGCTATTGGACGCCTTTCCCGCCACGCTGCTGCTGGCTGGAACGGCCATGCTGATGGCCCTGCTTCTCGGAATCCCCCTCGGATTGATGGCCGCTAGAAAGCCGGGCTCTGCGTGGGACCGCGTTTTGGTGGGGGGGAGTGTCCTCGGCATGAGTACCCCCAGTTTCTTCATGGCGGTCCTCATCGGCTATCTCTTCGCAGTTCGCTGGGGGCACTGGACGGGGCTTCCACTGACGGGAAGCTTGTGGGATTTGGGCGCCAACGGCGAACGGGTGCTGGCCTGGCGGAATTTGCTCTTGCCGACCCTGACTTTGGGCATGCGGCCATTGGCGGTGTTGGCTCAATTGACCCGAGGCGCAGCCCTGGAGGTCCTGGAATCCCCCCACGTTCGAACGGCTCGGGCCTTCGGGGCGGGATCCTCCGAGGTCATTTGGCGGCACGT
>NHFP02000010.1 GCA_002172485.2 Crocinitomicaceae bacterium TMED114 | reverse complement strand
TGGCCCTCAGTGCCAGCAGCTTGATTGATGCCGGTCCGAACGGAACCTGGCCGCACGTGGTGACGCTCACCACCAACGCCGATCCGACGAGTGGCAGCCAGCAGACGCTGGAGATCAACGTCACCTCCCTCCCGGATGGTGGTGCGAACTACCGCGTGGTGAAGACCGTGGCCAACGGCAATTGGTTCCAAGCCAATCCGCAGCCGCTCTCACTGGGCATGAACACCATCACGGTGAGTGGCGTGTCCTTCCAGCGCAGCGTCAAGGTTCAGTTCTCCGACGGAGATGTCGAGTTCGACGCCCTGGCCATCAATGGTGAGGAGCAGATGGCTCCGACCTTGTCCACTGGAACAAGCGACTTGTTTGCACCAGGGCCGAATGCCAGCTGGACCCATGTGTACACGGCCACGACGGATGCGGACCCGAACAGCGGTGACCAGCAGATAGTGGAGATCAACGTGACGTCCTTGCCGTCCGGTGGAGCCAACTATCGTGTGGCCAAGACGGTGGCCAATGGCAACTGGTTCTTCGGCAATGCGCAGGCCCTGTCCCTCGGCAGCAACACCATCACGGTGAGCGGAGTGGCCTTCCAGCGTTCCGTCAAGATCCAAATGTCCAGTGGCGACATCCAGTTCGATTCGCTCATTCTGAATGGAGCTGAGCAGATCACGGGCGGCGTGACCTGGTCCAACGACTTCACGGCCCTCAGCGATGACTGTGGTGCAACCGGAAGCGCGACGGTGACCTTCACCGCTACGGATGCTTGTGGCAATACGAGCTCGACGACGGCCACCTTTACCATTGAAGACACCACGGCACCGACCTTCACGGTTCCGGCTGATGTAACCGTGGATTGCTCTGCAGATACGGCGCCGGCCTCCACGGGGGATGTCTTGGATGCAGGAGATGCATGCGGAGACGTGACGGTGAGCTACAGCGATGTGGTGACCGATGGCAGCTTCTCTTTAGATGGCCTGACGGCAGACATCCGCGTAGAGCTCCGACTCAACAACCTGGTTGCATTCCCGCGCGTCCTCGAGGCCACGCAAGTGACCATCGGCGATGGCATGGAGTTGACTGTGGACGATGAGGTGTCCAACCCCTTGAACCTGCGCGGTGCCTTGGGTGTGGACCTCTCCGACGACATGGTAAACCTCGTGGTTCAGGATGTGATCACCTCGGAGAGCTACGACTATGTGGAAGTGCGAATCAGCAACCTGGATGGTGCAGGTGTGGTTGGCGCTGAAATGGTGTTCGACGCCATCCTTGTTGACCCGGCCTCTGCGGAATTCGACTTGTCCTTCTCCGGCGATGAGATCGTCATGAGCTGGACGGAATTGCCCGGCAGCACGCTCGCCATCAACGATGGGGGCACAGCAGCTGCGACCGCCCTTGGAGCAGCCAATTGCATCTCTCAGAATGTGATCACCCGGACGTGGACAGCCACCGATGCCTGCGGCAACAGTGCTTCCATGAATCAGGTCATCACCCAAGAGGACATGACGGCTCCGGTCTTTGACTTCGCGCCGGCCGATGTCACTTTGGACTGCACCGAGAGCTACACGCTGGAGATGGCCACGGCTACCGATGCTTGCTCTGGTGCCACGGTGTCCTACACCGACAGCGAAAGCTTCCCTTGTGAGGGCAGTCGCGTCGTCGAGCGGACCTTCACCGCGACCGATGGATGCGGCAACAGCAGTGAGCACATTCAGACCATCTCTTACCTCGACACTACGGCTCCGGCCTTCACGGTCATGCCGGAAGATTTCGGGCTGGAGTGCAGCGAAGCATTGCCGGTGACGGTGGCCGAGGCTGCAGATGACTGCGGAAGCGTTTCCTTGACCTACGCCGACGAAACGGTGGAAGGAGACTGCTCCGGCAACTACACCGTGGTACGGACCTTCACTGCCGAAGACGGGTGTGGCAACAGCAGCACCCATGTGCAGAATATTGTCTTCACCGACACCACGGCGCCAGTGGTCCTGACCTTCCCTGCGGACGCGGCGTACCAGGTGGTGGCCGGAGAGGCCATCCCGGTGGAATTCCCCATTGCTGAAGATGCTTGTGGCCAGGTGAACATCACCTTTGCAGACTTGTGCACGGACATGGCCATTGGCGGCTTCAATGCCGTGCGGACGTTCACCATCACCGATGATTGCGGGAACACCACAGAGGTGGCGCAAAACATCAGTGTGACGTTTGCCACGGGTTGTGACGACCCGACCGCGTTGAATTACGACCCGACGGCCCTCGCCGGAGATGGATCCTGTCAGTATGCAGGATGTACCAATCCCGGGGCGCTCAACTTCAACCCGCTGGCGGATGTGGACGACGGTTCTTGTCTCGTGGCCGACATCGAAGGTTGCATGGACCCCAGTGCCTGCAACTACTTCGAGGCAGCCAACGTGGACGACGGCTCTTGTGACTACTGCAGCTGTGTGAATGCGCCAGTGATCGACGGCTACAGCATCGAGCTCGAGACCGTGGCTGTGAACGGCGTGCCAGGCACGACCACCTACCGCCTCTATGCCACCATGGTCAACCCGACGGACGTCCTGTCCAGCGTGGTGGGTGAGGCTGGCTTCGAGACCAACATCAACACGAGCACGACCTTCTACCAGGATCCGTTCGGAGGTGCGCTGGGTCAGGTGGTCAACCCGATCCTGTTCTCCATCCAGCCTGCGCTGGAGTACGACAGCTACGTGACCATCGGCTTGGCGCAAGGTGCGGACCCTGCAGCAGGCGAGATTGAGGTGACGGCTGTGGAGAGTGACGGAGCCAACTGGGTCGGTCCGTTCGAAGACGGTGGCGACATCAACATCGGCGGTGCATTCGGCGGTGCTTGGTTCACGCTGAACGGGGCGTCAAATGCTCTGGCCGGAGACGACCTCCAGGTCCTGCTCGGTCAATTCACCACCAGCGGAACGCTCAGTGGCCAAATCAGCCTGCAGATCTTCCCGGAGGGTGACGGTGAGAACGACCTCGTCATGACCTTCCCAATCGGAAACCCCGGCTGCGGTTGCACGGACCTCGAGGCCTGCAACTTTGTCGATGGTGCGAACTACGATGATGGAAGCTGCGCCTACACGGACATCTACGACTGCGACGCTGAGACATGCATGAACGACGCCGATGGCGATGGTGTATGTGATGAGCTGGAGGTTGCAGGCTGCACCCAGGCTTCCGCCTTGAACTTCATGGCGGCTGCCACGGACGACGATGGCTCCTGCTTGTTCCTCGGCTGTATGGATGAGACGGCCGACAACTACGATACGAACGCCAATGTGGCCGGCTTCTGTGCCTACCCGACGGAAGGGTGCACCGATGCTGCTGCCGCCAACTACAGTGCAGACGCGCTGGTGGACGACGGCTCCTGCTTGTACCCAGGTTGTACGGATGAGACGGCGTTGAACTACGATCCGACGGCCAACTTCGATTCCGGTTGCATTCTCCAGCTCGAGGGATGCACCGATCCGATGGCCGAGAACTTCAACCCGCTCGCCAACACCAACGATGGCAGCTGCGAATACACGCCGCCGTGCCCGGGTGACCTCAACGGTGATGGTACAATCAACATCAACGACTTGCTGGACTTCTTCCAGATCTACGGATCGGACTGCGCGGAATGATCGCGCAGGAGGAAGCCACCACATCTTCCTCACGAGAACCAGATGCGAAAGGGGTGCCCATGCGGGTGCCCCTTTCCGCTTTGGGACCGGGTGTGTGGGCTACCTTCGCATCCATGGAGGATGAGCGCATGGCCGGCTTGCGGGCCCAGTTGGATGCCCACCACACGTGGCCTTCGGAGTACATGTTCAAGTTCATCGCTCCCAATCAGCCGGATCGGATAGAGGCCGTTCTCTCCAAGTTTCCCGATGAGGTCGAGGTCAATCGCAAGGCCAGTGGTGGAGGCAAGTACGTGGCCCTGACCATCCTCGAGACCGTGGACAATGCAGACGTGGTGTTTGACCGTTACCGCGCAGTGAGCGCCATTGGGGGCATTTTCTCACTCTGACCCATGCAGAACACACTCGATCTCCTCAGCCAAGTCTTGTTTGTCGCCCTGATGGCGATGCTCCTCTACGTGCTGTACCGCCGGTTCATTGCCATGCTGAGCAAGGGGAAGATCACAGGAGAATACGCACGTGTTGTGGAACTGACGCGTCCCGAAATAGGCCAGCTGCTGTTGACGGTGGAAACTACGGTGGAGACGCACTGCACGGTAGCATGGGCGAAAGAGCGTGCCGCGGACATCCAATGTCTCCCGGGCGTCAGTCAGCATGTCATTGATACGGGACTGGATGTTCCGGAAGAAGTCCGATTGGATTTCGGCAATCAAGTCATCCGCCGCCGCGTGGCGGGTTGATCACATGCGCTCCGGCAAGGCGATGCCCAACAGGGACATGCCCAGATTCAAGGTGCGCGTAAACCGCTCTGTCAGCGCCATTCGCAAGTTTCGGACAGCCTCATCTTCTGCGCCGAGGATGCTGTGGTCCTGGTAATAGCTGCTGTACGACTTGGTGAGGTCGTAGCACCAGTTTGCAATGAGGGCAGGGTTGTAGGTCTCTGCGGCTTCGGCCACCACATCGGGGAGGTCGTGGAGCAGGCCCACCATGTCCATTTCGTCTGCGCCAGGGGTGGCGATGCCACCTGTTGGAAGGGTCAGGCCTTCAGCTTCTGCCTTGCGCAACACACTGCGCCCGCGAACGTAATTGAAGAGGATGAACGGCCCGGTATTTCCATAGAAGTCGATGGAGGCCTTGGGATCGAACATCATGTTCTTTTTCGGATCCACCTTGAGCAGGTAGTATTTGAGGGCGCTGAGTCCAACCCGTTGGAAAACCTCTTGTTGCTCTGCTTCACTCACATCATCGAGTTTGCCAGCCTCTGCAGCGATGTCCCGGGCAATGCCGAACATCTCGTCCATGAGGTCGTCTGCGTCCACCACAGTGCCTTCGCGGGATTTCATCTTGCCTTCTGGCAATTCGACCATGCCGTAACTCAGGTGGTGGCAGCGCTGGGCTTGTTCGAATCCGAGTTTGCCCAACACCAGGAAGAGCACCTTGAAGTGGTATTCCTGTTCGTTGCCCACGGTATAGACCTGCCGGTCGAGATCCGGGACGTCCTGGAATCGGAGCAGGGCAGTGCCAATGTCCTGGGTCATGTAGACGGCGGTGCCGTCTTGACGCAGGAGAAGTTTCTCATCGAGCCCGTCTTCCGACAAATCGACCCACACTGAACCGTCTTCACGCTGCTCGAATGCGCCGCGCTCTAAGCCTTCCATGACCCGGTCCTTGCCGATGAGGTAGGTGTCGCTTTCGTAATAGAGCTTGTCGAATTCGACCCCCATGGTGGCATAGGTGGTATCAAATCCCGCATACACCCAGCCATTCATGGTCTTCCAGAGGTCCACAGTGGCAGCGTCTCCATCTTCCCACAGCCGAAGCGTTTCTTGTGCTTCGAGGAGAATGGGGGCTTGCTTCTCGGCCGCCGCCTTGTCCATGCCGCCATCGATGAGTCCCTGGACCTCTGCCTTGTAGGCTTGGTTAAAGGCCACGTAGTATTTGCCCACGAGCTTGTCTCCTTTGAGCCCACTGGACTTCGGAGTTTCGCCTTCCCCAAATTTGCGCCAGGCCACCATGGATTTGCAGATGTGGATGCCCCGGTCGTTGATGATTTGCACCTTGGTTACCGTGTGGCCATGGGCCTCGAGGATGCGGCTGATGGAGTGGCCGAGGAAGTTGTTTCGCAAGTGGCCCAGGTGCAGCGGCTTGTTGGTGTTGGGGGAGCTGTATTCCACCATGACGTGGGGAGCGCTTCCCGCAGGCCGGCGCCCATAGTTTCCTTGGGCCGCCTCCTGAAGCAGCCAGTCGCGCCACAAGGTCGGGTCCAGCTCGAGGTTGAGGAACCCTTTGACCACATTGAATGCAAGGACGGGGCCATCGGCTGCCACCAAGGCTTGGCCAAGGGCCTCCGCCGTGGCGTCCGGTTTCATCCGGCTGTGTCGCGCCAATGGGAAGCAGACGAGCGTACGGTCCCCGGCGAATTCCTTTCGGGTTTTCTGAATGGAGAAGTCCGAGGCGGGCAAGGCCGCATCAAAGCACGATTGGAAGGCTTGTGCAGCCAGGGCTTGCAGCTGTTGGTCGAGGCGCATGTTCAGAGGGCGTCAGCAGGGGGGAGGAACACTTCGGCGAGCATGCAGCGGACCGAGCCGCCACCGAGATGTTCAATGGTGGGAATGGGGGCGTGAACGAGGGTGGCAAAGTCCGACAGACGATCGCGTTGTTCTGGTGTGAACGCATTGCGCGCGGCGCTGGACATGGTGATGAACCGCTCGCCGGAGGAATTCCGGACTTCGAGCACATTGCCGGCGAAGCCATTGACTTGATTGGCCGTGATGCGGATGACGGTGCGCCCGGAACGGGTGAGGGCGTCCAGCACATGTTGTCTTTCGGCCGCATCTGGAATGATGCTGTCGCAGACCACCGCCCACTGGGTTCCGATGGCCAGCATGACATTCGTGTGGTAGATGGGAGCCGAGGTGTCACCCGAAGTCTGGCAAGCCTTGAAGGAGACGAGGTCGTAGCCGAAAGTGTCGCAGAATTGTCGGGTGGCCTGCTCGTCCGTGCGGGGGCCGAGAGAGGCGTAGGCCACCATGTTGACGCGGTCCAAAATGAGGCTTCCTGTCCCTTCCAGGAAGACATTGTGCTTCTCGAACTCCGTGAAGTCGACGAATTCCTCGATGTGGCGGACGTGGTCTGTGGCCAGCCTCAGCAAGAGGTCTTCTCGCCGCTCGCGGCGGCGATTCACAGCGAACATGGGGTAAAGTCCCACCCGACCATCTGCGTGGAAGCTGACCCAATTGTTGGGGAAGAGGGCGTCTGGGGTATCGCGGTCGGCGTCGTCGTCCTGAACGCACACCGTGATGCCATGGTCGCGCAGTCGATTGACCAAGCCGTCGAATTCAGCCTGTGCCACAGCCACGGTGTCCACTTCGGCGTCTGCAGGCTGTTGGTAGGCATTGTTGACCGCGGTCTGCTCGTTCATGCGAAACGAAGCAGGCCGAATCATCAGGAGCAGGTCAGCGCTTTGCTGGCGGGTTGGGTCAGGAGCATTCATGGTCAATGGCGCAGAAGGGGCAGGGTTGCACAGCGAAACAGTCCGCCCATTTTGCCGACGTGGTGCATTGGCACTTCAACCAGTTCGTAACCCATCTCGCGTAGGACCTGGCTCAGGCGTTGGTAACGCGGGTCGATGAGGAGGGTGTCCGGGGTCAGGTGGAGCAAATTGCTTTGCAGCAGAGCCGCTTCTTGGAGTGTGATGTCCACCGTGCCCTTGAAGCGCGAGAGCAGGTCGTCCCGTTGTCGTCCGTTCAGAAAAGCTTCCCGACAGACAATGGCTTCCCCGTGGCCGAGCGGCATGAAGGCGCAATCGAGGTGAAGGGCGCAGCGCATGGGGTCGCGGTCGTGCTTGTGCAGTTCCAGGCCCATGACTTCTCGATGTGGAAAGACGCTTTGCAGGAAATCCACAGCGTCGGCGTGGGTCCGCGCAGTCTGCAGGTGAAGTTGATCGGCCTGCACTGTGACGCCGACGGCAATCGCGTCGTCGAGCAACAGCACATCTCCCCCTTCGGCACGAATGTGCTGGGGCATGCTGCGCACCGATGCCTCGGGAATCAAGGGGGATACACCTAGCCACTCGGCTTCCCGGTTCTCGATCATGGCAGACCGGAAGAATTGGTCCTCCACCACAAACCCCACATCTCGGGCAAAGACTTGTTCGAGGTCGGGGACATCGTGTGGCCGAAGCACTTCCACCCCGAAATTCGCGAGAACTTCTGCGAGGCCATCAAGTTGAAGCACCACTTCATCCATGACCGGATATGTCCCTGAATCTAAGTGCAAAAAAGACGTGGGGTCGAAGGCATCCTCAGCCGATGTTGGGGCATGCATATTTCGGCCGTGACCGACTATGACCTGTTTGAGTTCACCCCATTCGTTGTCCACTCGGAAGCTCATGTGGCAAGAGAGGGCGCTGCAGCAGAGACATCCAGAGAGGAAGGTCCCCACCAGCGTCGGCTGTCCAAAGTGAAGATGCCGGCCTGAACGGACGAATCCACTGCCATGTCTGACATGGCGGGCATGGTCCCGATGGCCATGGGGAACTCAGGCTGCATCATCGTCCAGAAACCTGCGGCCGGGTGAGGAGGGTACCGAATTCGGCTTGGTGGTCCTGCACTTGCATCACAGCTGCACTGTCCATGATGGCCACCACATCGGGGACGAGTTGCCACCCGTCGTTCATCCAGCAGAGTTTATCGCCACGTCCATTGTCGCCATGGTCGCGGACAGCCCACAAGAACCGTTCCGCTTCCGCTGTGATGTGGCGGCGCAGCATGGTGTCCCCGTTGGCTTTGACCCAAGTGGTATCCCGGTACGTGATGTCGGCCCCGGGATAACGCTGGCCTAGGGTGCGGCCGAAATTGCGATAGTTGCCAGTCCACCGCTTTTCGAAGACCATGTGGTGTCGAATGTCCACTTCCGCCAAGGCCACGTCGTAGACCTCGCCGATTTCGAATGGGGAGATGTAGCGCACTGCCCAGTGGTCGAACCGATTGCGCACCCCGATGCTGTCCCATTGCCCCCACATGCGGACGTAGAGCTCGAACACGGAGTCGGTTGGAAAGGTCTCCGGGATGTAGTGCTCTTCGAAGTGGGTACGGTATTGCCCATCGTTGTTGCTTTCGACAAAGCGCTGGAGCTGCTGCTTGAATTCGGCATAATCCCCCGATTCTAGGTGAACCAGGCTGTCGTGGGGGAAATGGACCACTGAAGGGCCCGCCATGTATTCTGGGTGGGTCGGATCGAGATAAGGATCCTCTTCAATGGTGGGACGGCCCTCCCATTGGGGGGCCATGGCCTGGGGTGTGTTGGATGCCGCATCCACGGAGTCCGCGGGGAATGCTGCACCACTCTCCGCTGTCGAGGGGAGTCCACAGCCGTGCAATGCGGCGGCCGCAGCGAGAATGAAGAAGGGACGGGCAAGGGCAGCCAGGGTGTGCTGTGTTCCAATTGCGCTGTACGACATGCCACAAAGATAGCCGGGGCATGAGCGGGTCAGGACGGAATCAATTGGGAAAGAATCCCCGTTCCACCTTGGATTCCTGTTGAAGAATCAACAGTGTCCAGCGCAGCACGCTGTCGAGAAAGCGCGAGCGATCCGGGCCTTGTTTGGTCAGCAGGTTGTGCTTGTGCGCCGGGGGCATGCCCAACCACGTGGTAAGGTCCCGGATGGTGTCTGCGGGCAGTTCGGATACCTCGACGTCTCGTTGGCTGAGAATCTCTTTGATTTTGAGCACTTTGGCGAAGTGCTGGGGGGAGAGTTCGGCTTCGAGCCCGATGTCCCGTTTTAACACTTGACCGGAGGGATACAATTTGGGAGACGACACCGAGGTGAAGCTGCGGGTCTCGAAGTGGCCCACGCATTCAATCAGAATGTCCTTGCGGCCTCCGGGGTGGACCTTTTTTACGTCAACCAACTTCACCAAAGTGCCCGTGGAAGCGGTGACGTCCTCAAAATGGAAGGGGATTCCAAAAAGGTTGTCTTTTGTTCGTCCGCCTGCCATGGCGTCCTCCAATTCAACCACCAACTGGCGGTAGCGCGGCTCGAAAATGTGCAAGCCCGTTTTCTCTCCTGGAAACAGGAAGACCCCAAGTGGGAAGAGGGGGAGATGAAAGGCGGACTGACCCATGCTTTAAGATAGGGAACAGAACTCACCGAAGGCCCACGCCAAACCAAGTGGAACGTCCATTTGGAAGGGTGGCCTCGAGGAGGACGGCTTTTCGCTCCTGCGCCATGGCTGTTTCCAGTCCTTCGACCAGATCGCTCGTGCGCGTGACCCGTTGCCCATCGATGGCCAAAATTCTAGTGTTGGCAGGGATGTCGGCAAGACCGAGTGCCCCTTCACCAGGTTCCACGACCAGCACGCCATCGTCAGCATCTTGCAATTGGGCACCCAGCACCATGGAGATGTCGGCCGCCTCTGTGGCCGAGGCCGACACCATCTCCGTGTTGCCATCGCGGTCGCGCAGTTCGACTTCAAATCGCTGCAGCTGTCCGTCCCGCCAGATGTCGACGGTGGTGGACTGTCCTGGACGGAATTGATTGACCCGCTCCATCAAGGCGGGCAACGAAGAGGTGTTGCTGCCACCCACACTGAGTATCACATCGCCTTCCTTGAGTCCGGCTTCCTCTGCACCACTTCCCGGCGTGGTGCCGACCACCAGGACCCCTTCCACTTCCGGAAGGCCCAGGGAGGAGGCGAGGGCTTCTTCCACCGGGCGGATGGTGACGCCGAGGTAGGCGCGCTGCACTCGGCCAAATTCAATCAGGTCTGCGGCCACTTTGCGGGCGAGGTTGGATGGGACAGCGAAGGCATATCCGGCATAGCTCCCGGTCCGCGATGCGATGGCCGTATTGATGCCCATCAGCCGACCCCGGGTATCCACGAGGGCGCCACCGCTGTTGCCGGGATTTACGGCGGCATCGGTTTGGATGAAGCTTTCTACAGGGAAGACGTCCCGCTCATAATCCGGCCGGAGCAGCTGAATGTCGCGGGCCTTGGCGGAGACGATGCCGGCGGTGACGGTGCTCGTGAGGTCGAAGGGGTTGCCCACGGCCAGCACCCAATCCCCGACTTGGACGTCGTCGCTGTTGCCCCATTCGAGAGCGGTCAGGTTTCCCGCATCGATGCGGAGCACTGCGATGTCGGTGGCCGGATCGCTTCCGATGAGTTCGGCTTTCATCGAGCGGTTGTCATTCAGGCCCACTTCAATGTCGTCCGCGCCGTCGATGACGTGGTGGTTGGTGACGATGTAGCCCGCTGCGTCCAGGATGACACCACTGCCGGACCCTCGTTGGATGCCAGCTTGTGGGGGTTGACCCCAAAATGGGGACCAGCTATTGCCGCTTTGCACGCGTTGGGCGGTGCGGATGTGGACCACGGCATCCAGCGCCACATTGGCGGCCTCGCGGAAGTCCACAGGGGTGCCAGCGGGAGCCGGGGAGGAGGGGGCACTGGGTGGGGCAGGCGGGGCCTGAATCGGCGCTGGGCCCGGTGAAGGAATGAACCGCGCCGCCTGGACGGGCGCCGGGCCTGCCCCCGCCTCTTGTCGGAGAGGCAGCGCGAAGAAGGTGAGGGCCGCGCCGAAGGCGGCCGACAGGGCGGGGATGAAAAGGGTGCTTGTTTTCATGAGCATTGTCCGTGCTGAATTAACAAGGACTTCCCATGGAACGTACGCGCGAGCCTCTTAACAAACCCTACCGGGGGCGGAGATGGGTCGCCAAGCTCAGTGGGGGAGGTGTCGGCGTACGATGCCGTAGAGCAGGGTGCCGAGGAGTGCGCCGATGATGGCCACGATGACGGGGAGGTAGCCCGCGCCCAGCGTGATGAACAACGGCCCGGGGCAAGCACCGGTCACGGCCCATCCCATGCCGAACACGGTGCCTCCGAGGAGGTAGGATTTCCAGAGCTTACCGTCATACCGGAAGACATCCAAAGCCCGCCCACCTTCAGCTTTCCAGCCGCGGCCCCGGGCCAGAAGGTGAAACGCGGCTCCGAGCATCACAGCGCTTCCGATGACGCCGTACATGTGGAACGATTCGAAGCGGAACATCTCATAGATGCGGAACCAGCTGATCACCTCACCCATGGTCAAGGTGATGCCGAACAAAAGTCCGAGGAGGAAAATGCGCAGCATGTCAGAGCAAGGGAAGAAGGGTGGGAAGCAGGAAGTGGGTGGCCGACAATCCGCCGATGAAGAAGCCGATCACGGCAATGAGGCTCGTCCACTGGAGGGAGCTCAGTCCGCTGATGGCGTGACCGCTGGTGCACCCATTGGCCCAACGGGTGCCGAATCCGACGAACAGTCCGCCCACCAACAAGGCCAGCATGGCCACCGGGTTGGACCATGCTTCCGCACCAAACAAGGCACCGGGTGCAAACGCGCTACCGGCATCCTGGATGCCGAATCCCTGCAAGGCTTCAGCGGTGGAAGGGTGGATGTCCACGGGGGCATCCTGGAGCAGGAATTCCTTGGCCACAAAGCCGCCAATGAGAGTGCCGAGGACGAAGACCAAGTTCCAACGTTGGCTCTTCCAGTCAAATTGGAAGTAGTCCGACAGTTTGTCGGCGCCGCCAATGGCGCATATGGTCCGCAGGTTGGAGCTGATACCGAAGCGCCTTCCGATGAGGAGCAACGCGGCCATCGTGAGGGTGATCATGGGCCCGGTGATGTACCAGGGCCAAGGTTGAAGATCAAACATGGACAAGGTCAGGAGAGACCGATTTCTTTGAGACGGTGGTTGAGGAAGGCCTCAGCCGTCCAGCACGGGTGGGCTTCCCGGTCGCCCATGACTGGATCGAGCGGCATGGAGCCCTGCGGATGCAGGAAGAAGGGGAGGCTGAACCGCGACTTGGAGCGTCCTTCGCCTTCTGGCAGAACGACGCGGTGTGTGGTGGAACGAAGCACACCGCCGGTGAAGTTCTGAAGCATGTCACCGACGTTGACAGTCAGGTGTTGGCTGTGGGCCCGGACCGGAATCCAGTCGCCGTCCATGTCCAACACCTCCAAGCCATCCGCAGAGCTGCCCACCAGGAGGGTGATCAAATTGATGTCCTCATGGCTTCCTGCCCGAGGTGCATCCGCAGGTGCGTCTGGAGCCGGGGGATAATGGAGGACCCTGAGGATGCTGTTTCCGCCCTTGACTTGTTCCGTGAAATGGTCTTCGGGAAGGTCCAGTCCCATGGCCACGGCCTTGAGCAATTCAATGGCCAACGCTTCGAGATCGGCGTACAGCTTCTGGCCACCCTTCGTGAATTCCGGAACCGCCGCACAGTCGGGTTGGGTGTAATGCGTCTGGGCGAAGTGGTAAAACTCCTTCAAATCGGCGCGCGCCTCGTCCTTGGCGTGCTCCTGTCCAAAGGGGGTATAGCCGAAGTTGCCGCCGACGCCCGGGATCTGGCTGGCCATCTTTTGTTCAACGGGCAGGCCGAAGAAAGACGCTGCCGATTGGTACGTCTGCTGGATCAGGTCGGCATCCAAGCCATGGCCTTCCAGTGTGACGAAACCGTACCGAGAGAACGCGTCGCGCAAGTCTTGGGCGAAGGCGGTTCGCGCGGCATCATCTCCTTGGAGGAAACGGCCTGCATCCAAAAGGGGAATGGCCTTGGGCATGAGGGCGAAAATACGGGCCAGCTTGCACCGATTCAACGGGTTCCCGCCAAGTCTTTCAGTACGGTCACCAAGGTCGCAGTGGCCGCTTCCCATCCGAAGTGTTCCAGCACGTTCAGCCGGCCTTGTCGTCCCATGGTCGTTCTGTGTGTCGAATCGGACAGGAGGGCGTGGATGTGGTGGGCGAATTCCGAAGGGGTGTCCGCAGGGACGATGGTGTCGCCCATGTCCACATCGATGGCGGACAACGCGCGGGGCGTGGTGATGCAGGCGCGCTCGAGTGCCAGGGCTTCGAGCAGTTTGTTTTGCAATCCAGTATTGACCAGCATGGGGGCCACGAAAATGGGGGCCGCCATGTAGGCGGAGCGGATGTCGGGGACGTCGCGGACGACCGTCACGCTGTCCGATGCGAGCGCAAGCACCGACGCGTTGGGCTGTGCGCCACAAATCAGGACCTGAAGTGGCCGGCCTGTCAGCTTGTGAAATGCGGGTCCGATCTCTTGCACGAGGTGCCGGGCAGCAACGATGTTGGGGGCATATCCTAGGTTGCCGCAGAATGCGACGTCGTGGGCGACTGGAACTCCAGGCAAAGCAGGGATGTTCGCTTCGGGATCGAAGTATGCCGTATCCACGCCGTTGGGGACGATGTGCACGTCCTGTCGATCTGGGTGGGGAAGCAAATCGCGGTCTTGGCCACTGATGATGGTACAGGCATCGAAATAGTGGTGGACACGGTGCTCGTAGCGGAGCAGGCGTCGGCCTTCCTCGAGGAGCAAAGGGCGCTTCCACCATGGGGCGCGCTCCGCCTCCCGTTCTGCACCTGCATGCAAGGTGTCCATGATGTCGAGAACGTGGGGAAGGGCATCAAAATCCTTGACGTATTCCGCCGTTCGCACCATCTGGGCGAGCATGACATCCGGGGCTTGAGCGAGGATGTTGGCCCGCATGCCGCGGACATGCCGGCGCTCAGTGAACAGCAAGACCTGAAAGGGACGTCGCGAAAAGAATGCCCAACCCATTCTGAACAGGGCCTTGATGGGGTTCAGCTTGTACAGGTGGATGGTGTCACAGCGGCCCTCGAGTTGGTCAAGTTCAGAGGCCCCCACCTTTCCGAAAGTGAGGCAGTGAAGGTCGATGTCGAAGTGGCGATGCAGGACGTCGAGCTGGTGGTAGATCCGCAATCGGTCCCCTTTGTTCAGAGGGTATGGAAACCGCGGTGTCACCACCGCCAGCCTTGCACGCTGCGGATCAACGCTGGACATGCTGTGCGTAGAACTGAATGAGCCGCTCGGCGATGCCCTCTCGGTCAAATCGGGCCTCGACTTCCTCGCGTCCACACTGGGCCATCTCAGTCAGTCGCTCCGGGTGATCCAGCAATTCGGACAGGGCTGCAGTGAATGCGGCGGGTTCGGCATGCACGAGACACCCTTTGCCTTCCATGTCGAGGCCATGAACGCCTTTGTTGGTCGTGGCCACGGGAATGCCTTGTGCCATGGCGTCCACAATCTTGACCCGGATCCCTGCACCGCGCAGCAATGGCACCACCAACAGGTCCATTTCATGTGAAAACGCTTGGGCGTCGGGCACTTCTCCATGGTTGAACAAACCGGCTACTTCAGCGTGATCTTTTGGATTCAGCCCTTTTCCAGCGATGTGAAATTCTGCCTTGGGGTGGGCCTTGTGAAGCTGTGGCCAGACCTCTCGGATGAACCACTGAATGCCTTCGCGGTTCGGGCCCCAGTCCATGGCGCCGAGGTGGAACAACTTGAGTGCGGTTGGCTGGGGCACGATGGGGGGAGCGGGTCGGGTGGACAGGTCGATGCCAAAGCCCGCCACGTGGATGTCCCCGTCAAATCCCCATTCGCGATAGCCCTGGGCTTCCTTTTCGGAGATGGAGACGATGACGTCGATGTCCTTGAGAATGTCCTTCTCGTAACGCTCCAACGTTTTGCTCAAGTGGCGAAGGGCCAACCTCGCCAATGGGTTGCGGCTGGATTTCCAACGTTGTTCCCAGATCTGGTACTCGTGGTTGTGGCTGCGAAGGGAGATGAGGGCATTCGGCGCGTATCGGCGGATGGTCTCGATGTAAGGCGTGGTGTACAGGCTCTCGAGGTGGACCACGTCGTATCGCCTTCTGGACAGCGCCCGTTTCAGCACCATCGCATAGTGGTGCGCATAGAACCGGGAGATGTTGTACGAATCCCGATTCAGAAAGGAGATGTACGCATCACGGAGGTCAAATCCGGTCTCAATGTCGACCGCTTCGAGGTGCGTGGCATCGAGGTAGGCATCGGAGAGGTCGTCGAGGCGAATGGGGTGCTTCCGGGTGGAGGCGGTCAACACTTTCACCTCAACCCCATTCTCCAACAGCCCTTGGGTGATGGCATCCATGGCCAGGCATCCGCCATCCATGGCAGGGAGGGGGGGCTTGTGGCAGAGTTGGAGAACGCGCATTCCTCAGGGCGAAAGTTACCGGCTGGCCTTTGTCTTGGAAAAGGGGCGCCATGTGCGCTCTCGAGCGGCTCTCCAATGAAGAAGTGCGGCGGCAGGAACCATGACGAGGGTACCCATCCACATGCCCCAGGCCGGAGAGAGGGCGCCGCTCCGCACCATGCGCTCTCCCATGATGGTGATCACATAGTACGCGACGAACAGCAGGATGGCCAGCACCGTCGGAAGACCAAGTCCGCCTTTGCGAATGATGGCACCCAGCGGGGCGCCGATGAGGAACAACAGGACGCAGGCCACGCTCAGAAAGAGCTTCCGATGCCATTCGATCGCATGTCGATCGGACAAGGTCCGTTTGGATTGGCGTTCGTCAATTTGGTTTCGCGCGGTCTGGGCGGTGTTTCGAAGCATGTCCCGTGCGGCATTGAAGACCCGGCGCTCGGCAGAAGGCCCCAGTCGGGCAAGCCAGTCGGCGTGGGCTGTGGTGGTGTCGGTGGAGAAGACATCGCCGCGGTCGAGGGTGATGCGGTTCAAACTGCGCGCTCCGAAATCCTGCATGGCGACAGCGGCCTGGTTGCGCTGGCCTTCGAGGGAGTCCATGGCCAAGGTCAATTGTCCCAGGCTCATCATTTCATACGCCCGCTTGAATAGGGCCTCGTCCGCCTTGGCGAAATCGAGGCTGCTCAGGTCGATGCGGATGCGTTGGCGCTCAAATTGGGTTTGCAAATGGGGAAAGGTCCGGTCCCGTTGCCGCACGCCAGGCTCTTGTCGGTCCTCATAACTGATGCCATTGGACAGGTTGAGGTGGAGAAACCGGCCGGTTCGGGACGTCTTCATGGTCCCTTCCTCGGCCCGGATCACCAGGCCCGCTCCTTCGCGCCCCCCGCCGTGGTGGTGGATGAGCACATCCTGAAGGCTTCCCGTCTCCTGGTCGACCTCGGCCGCCCGGATAGCATAGCCATCGATGCCGTTGTAGAACACCCCATCCTCCAGATTGAGCGTGGGCTTCTTTCGGGTGACGCTGTAGAGGAGGGTCCGGAACTTGAGGTTGGCCACGGGCCAGGCGTAGTTCGCAAACGTCAAGGCCCCGAATGCCACGATCACCATGGTGACCAGCAACGGGGTGAAGATGCGCCGAAGGGACATCCCCGAAGACTTCAACGCGGTGAGCTCTTCATGCTCGGCCAGACTGCCAAGGGTCATGATGCTGCTCATGAGGATGGCGAGGGGCAAGGCGAGGTTGACCAGCCGGGCCGACGCGTAAACCAAGAGCTCCAAGACCACGTGCACAGCCAGCCCTTTGCCCATGAGCTCGTCCGCATACACCCACAGGAATTGCATGTCCAAGAAGAACAGGGCCACCAGGAAGGTGATGACGAAGGGTCCGATGAAGGACCGGAGCAACAATCGCGTGGTGCGGTTCAATGTGCGGCAATTGATGGAGCAGCGCCCCGGGGCAAACGGCTCTCGCGGTGCAAGATTGCCTATTTTTCGCGCTCGAACGCCGCACGAGGCACAACGATTCCAACACCATGCAACGCAAGCATTTCCGATTCCTGCTCCTGTTCATTCCCGTCGTCATCCTCGCTGGATGTGCTGCACCGACCGCCAACTTGGGCGAAGACGGACAATCCGCTCCGGCCATGGCGTCCACGGCCGGGGAGGCCGATGCCAATGGGTTCGTCTGGAAGACGGAGCAATTCGCTGACCTCAAGATGATCCGTTATCAGGTCCCGGGTTGGGAGAAGCTGTCCGACAATCAGAAGAAATTGGCGTATTGCTTGACGCAGGCTGGACTGAGCGGCCGTGACATCATGTACGACCAGAACAACCGGTACAACCTCCGCATCCGGGACATGATCGACACCGCTCACGAGAATTTCGCGGGCGACCGCAGCACCGTGGGGTGGCAGCGCTTCCACACCTTCGCCAAGCGGGTGTGGTTTTCCAATGGCATCCACCACCACTACTCCAATGCCAAGATCATCCCGGAGTGCAGCCGCGCCTACTTTGAGCATGTCGTGACGGAAAGCGGCATGGCCTTGGAAACGGACCTCATGAAGGCGCTGGATGCGCTCTACGACCCAACTCGTGAAATGAAGAAGGTCGAGCTCGACGCCACAAAGGGACTGGTGGAAGCCAGTGCGGTCAACTTCTATGGTCCGAATGTGACCACGGTCGAAGCCCAGGCGTACTTCGACGCGTACGAGCTCGACCGGAGCAAGCCGGTGGAAAAGGGCCTCAACAGCCGCCTGGTCAAGGCGAAAGACGGGTCCATCGAGGAGCAGACTTACAAAGTGGGTGGCCTGTACGGCGAGGCCTTGGAACAAGTGTGTTTCTGGTTGGAGATGGCCCAGGATTACGCAGAGAACGACAAGCAGGCGGCTGCCTTGCGCCATTTGGTGGACTACTACCGGACGGGCGACCTCGAGAAGTGGAGCCTGTACAACATCAACTGGGTCAAGGATACCGAGGGCGACATCGACTACATCAATGGATTCGTGGAGGTCTACAACGACCCGCTGGGCTACACCGGCAGCTACGAAACCGTGGTGCAGATCAAAGACTTTGAGGCGTCCGAGCGCATGGCGGTCATGATGGACAATGCCCAGTGGTTCGAGGACCACATGCCGTTCATGGAGGAGCACAAAAAGAAGGAAGTCGTCGGCATCACCTACAACGTGGTCAACGTGGTGGGCGAGGCTGGCGATGCGTCCCCGAGCACCCCCATCGGTGTCAACCTGCCCAACGCCAACTGGATCCGCACCTTGCACGGCTCGAAAAGCGTGAGCTTGGGCAACATCATTGATGCGTATGACAATGCTGGCGGCGGCGGCCTCACGGATGAGTTTGCGTTTGACGACCAGGAGAAGGCCCGCGCCAAAGCACACGGTACGTTGGCCGGCAAGATCCACACCGCCTTCCACGAGGTGATCGGCCATGCCAGCGGTCAGTTGGAGCCGGGAGTTCTGGAGCCTGCCAGCACCATCAAGGAATTTGCGAGCACCCTAGAAGAGGGCCGCGCAGATCTGGTGGCCTTGTACTTCATGCTGGACGAGAAGCTCATTGAACTGGGCTTGGTCAAGACGCTGGAGACGGGGCGCTGCGAGTACGACAGCTACATCCGCAACGGCATGATGATGCAATTGCGCCGCCTCAAGTTGGGAGATGACATCGAGGAAGCCCACATGCGCAACCGTGCATGGGTGAGCCACTGGGTGGTGGAGCGGGCTGCAGAAGACGGCAGCATCCGTGAGATCAACCAAGACGGTAAGACCTTTTACAACATCGAGGATTACGACCGCGTCCGCGCGCTGTTCGGTGAGTTGCTCCGCGAAGTGCAGCGCATCAAGTCCCAAGGAGACTATGAGGCCGCCAAGGCCCTCGTGGAAGGCTACGGTATCAAAGTGGACCAAGACATTCACAAACAAGTTCTGGCGCGGGCCGAAGCGCTCGGCATTGCGCCATATGGCGGGTTCATCAACCCGAAGTTGGTGGCGGAGATGAACGAAGCGGGTGAGGTGGTCTCCGTGGCGCTGAGCTACCCTGACGATTTCACCTCTCAGATGCTGGGCTACGGCCAGGATTACGGCTTCTTGCCACGGGTCAACTGATGGCAGAGCAAAATCATTCGGACGGGGATCTGCGGTCGCGCAAGCTGGCCTTGATCCAATCCATTCTGGGACTGGAGTATGTCGGGGATGTGCAGGCGCTGGAGTCTGCAGTCCATGATGTGGAAGAAGCGGTGCGGGCCCGCCAGCTGGTCATCGGCTATCGGCCTTCGGGCACACCGGTGCTCAAGCAACGGTTTCTCGATCGCTTGCGTCACACCTTACACGACATCCAGCATGATGAGTACACCACCCTGCACGCTTTCGAGCAACGCGCTTCAGACTGGTAAGCACCGCAAGCTGACCGCCTGGCTCGGTTGCATACTGGCCCTGACCACTGTGCGTGCCCAAGTGCCCTGTGAGGATGGCTTGGCCGGTCAGTACTCGTGCATGGGCTTGGACCTCATGTGCGTCCTGTCCTTCGAGGAGACCGGGGGCAATGCTCCGGGCAATGGCAACGACTGTTGGGGGTGGTCTTCAGAAGGGCGGGAATTCGCCCTGTTCGGACGGAGCGACGGCATGTCCATCATTGAGGTGACAGATCCGGTCAATCCGGTGGTGGTGGCCGACGTGCCGACGGCCACAGTGCCCAGCCTATGGCGCGACATCAAGGTCATCGATGACATGGCCTATATCGTGAGTGAGGCGGGCGGACATGGTCTTCAAATCATTGATTTGTCCATCGTGCCCGATCTCGTACCTGGGGGCGCCTTGGCCAATACCGCCTACTACACGGGTTTTGGCGATGCGCACAACGTCGTGGCCAACCCGGAGACGGGTTTCGTCTATGGCGTGGGGACCGACACCTTTTCGGGAGGACTGCACATTGTGGATGTCAATGACCCCTTGAATCCAACCGCGGTCGGGTCATGGGACGAGAGTGACATCCACGACGCGCAGGCGGTGGTGTACAACGGCCCGGACATGGACCATGCGGGGCGGGAAATCGTCTTCGCTTTCTGCGGGTATGGCGGATTCCGCATCATCGATGTGGAAGACAAGGAAGACTGTCAAACCCTTTCATCCCTTCAAGACTCTTGTTGGGTATACGTCCATCAGGGTTGGCTTTCGGAGGACCAGCGCTTCGTCTTCATGAACGATGAGAAGGATGAGACCACAAGCGTGGCGGAGGTTACCCGTACCTGGGTGATGGACGTGCAAGACCTCGACAACCCCTTCATTGTCGGGTTTCATGAGGGCAGTCTCGGCGTGACGGACCACAATCTGTATACGCTGAACAACAAAGTCTATGCGGCCAATTACTACGCTGGACTTCAGGTGCTCGACATCGTGGACCCGGCCACGGCGACCCTGGAGATGACGGCTTTCTTTGACACCAACCCATTCTCGGACCAGGTCGGGACCTCGGGCGGAGCTTGGAGTGTGTATCCCTACTTCGACAGTGGCAACATCGCGATCAGCACACAAAGCCACTTCTTCATGGTGCGCCCGTCTTCTGAGAGCCATTCCGTGATGGAGGAGGAGGTGCCCATGTTGGCCATCCATGCTCGGGCTGGACAGCTGTCGATTCGATCGGGTTTGGTGGAAACAGCCAGCGTATTCGACGTGTCTGGGCGCTGCATGGCGGAATGGCCCTTGGCGGCCTCGGGCTGGTCCACCTTCAGGACGGAGGGGTGGCCTTCGGGCACCTACGTGGTGCGCACTGGATCGGGCAGGACGGCCCGGTTTATTCAACCCTAACCGTCCTTCAGTCGCTCTCGGCAGCGGCCTCTGCCGGTGTCGGCACCGTCCTCAGCGCGGATTCGATGAGCACGGGCAGCCGCTGCAAAGACTGTCCGGTTTCCAACCGTCCTTCGTGGGCGATGGAGAGTCCGCCGGTTTCCTCACTGATGACCACCACAACCGCGTCGGTTTGTTCCGAAATGCCCACGGCGGCCCGGTGCCGCGTTCCGCATTGTGCGGGCAGGTCCAAACGGCCGGAGACCGGCAGGATGCCACCGGCCCATCGAATGCGTTGGGCATCCAGGCACATCGCGCCATCGTGCAGTGGACTGGACTTCTCGAACAGGGCGACAACGAGGGCTGCGGAGGTCACGGCGTCGACCTGTTTCCACCCGGTGGCTACGGTACCGGGGTCGGCATCCTTGGGGATTACCACCAACGCGCCCAGCTTTCGGCGACGACACTCTTCCAACCCTGATTGAAGCTCGGACCAGGCTGCCTCCGTTGGCGTGCCTTGGGCATCGCGCCCCATCCACTTTTGGAGCCAGCGCGGAGCGTGTTGGACCCATTGCCGATTGCCGATCAAGAGCAGGAACTGGCGCAGTTCCTGTTGGAATACGATGAGCAACGCGATGACACCGACGCCAATGAATTGCCCAAGGATCTCTGCGAGCATGCGCATTTGCAGGGCATCCACAATCTGGTAAACCAAATAAATGGCGAGGACCCCGAGGAAAATCCGGATGGCCGCTGTCCCACGGGTCAAGCGATACAGCTGGTAAAGAATGAACGCCACCGCCAGGATGTCCAGCAATTGCCAGACGCCAAGGGGGAGGGCGGGTTGTTCAATCATCTCTGCCGTCGGATTTCCGACCGTGAAGGTATTGGTGAAGGCGCACGCATTCTAGTGCTTCCCGCACATCGTGCACGCGCAGGATGTCGGCGCCCCGATCCAAGGCCCAAGCATGCAGTGCAGTGGTGCCGTTGAGGGCGTCGGAAGGGGTGATGTCCAGCGCTTTATGAATCATGGATTTTCGGCTCACCCCGACCAGCAGGGGGCACCCGAGGGCCTTCAATTCGGGCAAGCCGGACAGCATAGCGTAGTTGTGAGCGAGGGTCTTGCCGAATCCGAATCCCGGGTCGAGGGCGATGTGTTGAATGCCAGCAGCGCGCAGTTCACCCAAACGCGCGGACAAGTGATCGCGGACTTCAGCCACGACATCGGAGTATTGAGGGCGGACTTGCATGGTGTCCGGTGTGCCTTGCATGTGCATGGCGATGTAGGGCACACCGACCTCCGCGACAGTCCCCACCATGTTGGGGTCCAGCGTCCCGGCCGAAATGTCATTGATCCAGTGGGCACCGGCTTCAATGGCTCGCCGTGCCACGGAAGCGTGAAAGGTGTCAATGCTGATGGGCGTGTGCGGCACCTGCACCAGAAGGCCTTCGATCACCGGGGCAATCCGGTCCCATTCGGCATCTGCCCCGATTCTGTGTGCCCCGGGTCGTGAGCTCTGTCCGCCGAGGTCCAGCACATCAGCACCGGCCTCCACCATGTCCACACCCGCTTGAACGGCTGCCGCTCCTTGCACCCGACTGTCCGCATGAAAGGAGTCCGGTGTGGCATTGAGGATGCCCATCACGGTCGGACGGTCCGAGGGGAAGGGGAACGGGGAGGCCATGGCGCGAAGTTGGGGCGGCTGTGGGAAAGATGCAGCGACTTCTGTGCTGTCGCATTTCCCCGGTCGGTCTTCCCCGGCGAAATTGCACACGATGAGCGAAGCACTGCCCCCAAACCGGACCGCTGACTTGGTGTTGACGTTGAAGCAATACGACGCACAGGTGGCCGGTTGCCGGTCGCTGTTCCTCGACAAGATGCACGATTACGGGACGGCGTGGCGCATTCTTCGCCCGAGCTCATTGACCGATCAGATTTTCATCAAGGCCCAACGCATTCGCACCTTGCAGGAAGGCGGAGTTCAAAAAGTGGAAGAGGGCATTCACCCTGAATTCGTCGGCATTGTCAATTACTGCATGATGGCCTTGGTTCAGCTCGAGTTGAACAGCGAAGACCCCATGGAGTTGGAACCAGCTGAAGCGACCCGGCTATATGACCATGCTGTGTCACAGACCCGTTCATTGATGGAGCGGAAAAACCACGACTACGGGGAGGCCTGGCGAGACATGCGGGTGTCCAGTCTGACCGATTTGATTCTGATGAAGTTGCTCCGCATCAAGCAGCTCGAGGACCTGGAAGGTGGTGCCAAAGTGAGCGAGGGTGTGGATGCGGGGTACATGGACATGGCCAATTACGCCTTGTTCGCCCTGATTCATCTCGCCTGAGCGCCATCCACGGCCTGACGTGTGAATCGCCTGTTAAAGGCGCTCGCACAGCTGGGATTCCGGGCGACATTCACCACACGGAATCCTTCATCATGCGCAAGATCCTGCTTTCCCTCGCCAACCTGTGCCGCGTTCTTGTGGGCGCCCTGTTCGTCGTCTCTGGTCTCATCAAGATCAATGATGCACTCGGCTTCATGTACAAGCTTGAGGAGTACTTCGAACCGGGTGCGCTGAACCTTGAGGCCTGGACGCCCTGGGCTTTGGAGCTCGGCATGCTCGCTTCGATTGGCGAAGTCCTCTTGGGGGTAGCCCTCCTTGTTGGCGCATTGCCCCGCTTGACCACGGCGTTGACCCTGGTGTTGATGCTGTTCTTCACTTGGCTGACCTGGTACACGGACCACTGCGACCCCTTTGGCAGCAAGACCATCGTTCAGCAGGGCGTGGAAGTGGAGATTCCCAACCAATGTGTTTTGAGCTGTGGCTGTTTTGGCAACGCCATTCCATTGACTCCCCACGAAAGCTTCCTCAAGGACATTGTCCTGTTGATCTTGCTGTTGCCCATCCTGCTCAGCGCGTGGACGGGTGGGTTTGGACTCAATGAGCGGCAGCGGTCCATTTGGATGTACGCGATGGCGCTGGCCATCACTTGGGTCTTTGGGGAGGTCATGTTGGAATGGGGCTTTCCCACCTTGTTCCTCGCCTTCGGACTCGCGGCAGCGGAAGGGGTCCGGAGGCGCTGGACGGGTGCTGGACAGGAATGGGCGATGGCCGTGGGGGTCCTTGTGGTGGCCTTGGGATTCCAAGTCTACACACTGCAACACCTGCCTGTCAAAGACTACCGTCCCTATGCTGTTGGGGAGGATTTGAACCGCAACATGGCTTCGGCCGATGAGCTTGGGTTGGACCCTCCGGTTTACGACAAGGAGGTGCGGTTCTTTTCGCCGGAAACGGGCCGGGACACCATCGTCAAGCAGTCTGAATACATGTCGGCCAAGCTGTGGCAGGACGAAGCGTTCAAAGCGGATTATCCCGAGGCCGACTGGGACAATGCTGTCGAGATCAAAGTCTCCGATGGCTACGAGCCGCTCATTTTTGACTTGGATGTGACGGATGCCAACGGAAAAAGCTTGCTGGAAGAGATGCTTTCCGAAGGGTACACCCTGTGGCATGTGTCCAAGGATTTGGACAAGTCCGAGGGCCGTGCCCAGCAAGAGATCAACTCGCTGATGGCGGATGCAGCCAGCAAAGGATGGCGGGTTGGGGCCTTGACGCCCGCAACGGCGGAGGATGCTGCTGCATTCCAGGCCGAGCACAACGCGGAATATCCCTTCTACACGACGGACCCCACGGAGCTCAAGATCATTGTTCGCAGCAATCCGGGCATGGTGCTCATTCGGGATGGAGTGGTCCTCGACAAATGGGCCTGGCGTGACGTTCCGACCAGCGCGGACGAGGCACTCGGCACCCGTTGATGATCGATCAGAAGCCTTGGCGACGTCGGATGTCCCGCTTCGGGCGTGGCTTGGCTGTCGTGTGGGGCAGCTTCACCCTCGTTTTTCTGATGTTCACGGCTGTCCCGGATCCGGCGAGGCAATTGGCCGGTCAGCAGGCAGACCCTTCCGTCATTGCAGATTTGCGCGCCCAATTCGGGTTGGATTTGCCGGTTCATGAGCGCTACCTCAACCTGTTGTCCGGCCTGTCTCCATTGGGCCCGACCGGAGCCGGATGGGGGTGGCGGTGGCCCTCCCTGGGGCGGAGTTATGTGCGGCCGGAAGGTGTTGGAGAGTTGCTATTGGACGCCTTTCCCGCCACGCTGCTGCTGGCTGGAACGGCCATGCTGATGGCCCTGCTTCTCGGAATCCCCCTCGGATTGATGGCCGCTAGAAAGCCGGGCTCTGCGTGGGACCGCGTTTTGGTAGGGGGGAGTGTCCTCGGCATGAGTACCCCCAGTTTCTTCATGGCGGTCCTCATCGGCTATCTCTTCGCAGTTCGCTGGGGGCACTGGACGGGGCTTCCACTGACGGGAAGCTTGTGGGATTTGGGCGCCAACGGCGAACGGGTGCTGGCCTGGCGGAATTTGCTCTTGCCGACCCTGACTTTGGGCATGCGGCCATTGGCGGTGTTGGCTCAATTGACCCGAGGCGCAGCCCTGGAGGTCCTGGAATCCCCCCACGTTCGAACGGCTCGGGCCTTCGGGGCGGGATCCTCCGAGGTCATTTGGCGGCACGTCTTTCGAAACGCCATGAATCCCGTGCTCACCTCCGCGAGCGGCTGGCTGGCCCAGTTGCTGGCTGGTGCCGTCTTCGTCGAGTTCGTTTTCGGATGGCGCGGATTGGGTTTCCTGCTGTTCGATGCGCTGGAGCAACAGGATTTGCCCGTGGTTATGGGCGGAGTCATGTTGGTCAGCCTGGTTTTCGTGCTGGTCAATGGGTTGACAGACCGAGCTTACCGATGGCTGGACCCCAGGGCTGCAGAGGTCTGAATGGGGAGGTCAGGCGGCGAGCTCGCTTCTGACCCGGTCATTCAACTTGTGCACGAGCTCTGTCGTCGCCGCGTTGAAATAGCGTTTGGTGCGGTAGCTGCCCACCCATTGGATGCCCCGCACCGCATTCGTCAAGAAAACTTCGTCGGCCACCAGTAAATTCTGTGGTGTCAAGTTGCACTCGTAAACCTTCATGCCCGAATCAAGGGCGAGGTTGATGATCTGGGTCCGCATGACCCCTGCGGTGGCGCCGGAATCGAGCCCAGGGGTGTACAGCACGCCATTGGAGACGAGGAACAGGTTGGAAGCAGTGCTCTCGATGATGCCCATCCGGTCGTTTTGGATGAGGGCGGTGTCCAATTGGTTGGCCTTGGCCCAAAGCCCGCTCTGCACGTAGAGGTTGGACGCGATGTTTTTGTACCGCGACAGTTGGTTCGGGGTACACTTCATCTCCGGATAGATGTCCGTCGACAACCCCTTGTCGTTCAGCGTGTACTCCACAGTCTCCAGAGGCGATGCCGTGACCAGCACGTCCAGTCCGCTGTCTGAAGGCGTGTAATACCCGTCTCCACTTCGGGTCAGGTTCATGCGAATTCGGGCGGCCTCTTGAAGGTCTTCAGCTTGCAGCAACCGTGCAATGTCAGCCTGGATGGAGGCCGGTGTGAAACCCAAGGGAGGGTGAATGCGGTGGGCCTTCAGTCCTTCGCGGATGCGCTGGAAATGATCGTCCAGAAACAACAGCTGACCGCGCACGGCGCGCAGCGTTTCAAAAATGCCGTCGGCATACAGGAAGCCCCGGTTGGTGACCGGCACGCTCAATGCGGCCCCTTCTGAAGCGGCGATGAGCTGTCCGTTGTGAAGAAAGTGGGGCACAGCGCGAAGTTAGGCCCTCTCCGTCAGCGGGATGCTGACGTAATCGCCAAGGGGTGCATTGGGCTCGATGAGGATGCCATGCTGCACACCTGCGCCGAGGGCGCAGTCAATGTCCCTTGACTTGTCGCCGAACATCCAACAGCGGTCCGGGTCGAGCTGGTGCTTTGCGATGGCGCGCTCCACCATCAAGGAACCGGGTTTTCGGCTCAAGCTTTGGCCGTAGTCGGGATGGTGCGGACTGTAGAAGATGTCATCCAATTCTGCCCCCACCTCGGCACAGGTTGTTCTCAAGAAACCGTGAATCTCAGCCACGGCTTCATGACCATAGCGTCCTTTGGCGATGCCGCCTTGATTGGTGATCAAAATCAACTTGAATCCCGCCTTTTTCCAGGTGGCCAAGGTGTCCAGGACCGTGGGCAGGATGGTGAATTCGGCGAGGCGCGTGGTGTAATCGCCCGGGTCGTGATTGATGACGCCATCGCGATCGAGGAGAATGGCGCCGGAACGCGTGGATTGGGCAGGGGTCATGGCTCAGTGAATGCGGGTACCAAGGGGAGTGGCGTCAGGAACCGACAAGAGGCCGACATGCTGGGCGTGCAAGGCCCCGAGCACAAGACAGCGGCTCTGGTGGTGGCCGACCTGCTTGGGTGGGAGGTTGACCACGGCGACCACCTTCCGGTCCACCAGGTCCTCAGGATTGTGGTCTTCCACCAGTTGGGCCGTGGATTTGAGCCGTCCCAAGGGGCCGAAATCAATGTCCAGGACATAAGCCGGGCGCCGGGCACCCTCGAGCAGGGAGGCTGAGAGGATGCGCCCCACCCGCAGATCACATGCAGCAAACGTGCTGAATTCAATGCGGGGTTGGAGAGGCTCCGAGGGGTCCATGTCGCGAAATTAGCGTGGCGAAGCGGTTAACTTTCGGGCATGAACACCGGCTTTTCGCCACAGGGACACTGGCAACAATGGACCCAGCTGGTCGCGGATGCCGCCAAGGGCGGACAAGGTCAGACCCACACGGAATTGGACGGGGGAGAGATTCGCATCCCAGCCTACCATCCTTACCGGGTGGTGCGTTCGGTGCGCCCCAAGTCCCCGAAGCCATGGCAGCTGACGGCCATTCTGCATGATGCGTCTGAGGTGATGCCTGCCTTGGAGGGCGGGGCAGAGGCCATGCAGTGGTGGGGCTGTGCCCATCCCGATGCGTGGTGGAAGGATGTCATTCGAGAGTACGTGGACATCGAAATGGCCGACCGAACCTGTCCCGATTCCATGGATTTACCGGCACATGGTGGGGTCACCCGCTCAGGGTGGCGTGCTGAGCATTTGGATGCGCATTTGGCGCAGATGGCGGCAGGCGGCGCGGCGCGGTTGCGTGCGGTGAGGCTGTCCGATATCGGGTTGCAGTCGTGGAGCCGGGGCGCCCGGTTGGGATTGTTGTTGCGGGGTGTTCGCGGCGTGTTGCCGGTATTGGAAGGACATGCAGACCGTCTCGTGGTCTCGCTCACCATGGACGATGACCCGGTGGTGGGCTTGGCCATGGCTGAAGCGTGGAAGCGCCTGTTGGGTGATGTCGTGGACGGAGCTTCATGGCCCCGCCTGGAGGCGCGCTGCGCAGTGCCCGAAGGGACCGAGTCTGGCCGGGACCACCTGATTCGATTGTCCACCCGAGCGGCGGCGGGCGTCTTGAGCGGCTTCGATGCCGTCGCTGTGGAAGACCCCACCCGTGGAGGTGCGACCCCCGACATCCAGCATGGCGAGAAATGGGCCCGAAATGTGCTGCATTTGCTCCGGGAAGAGAGTGGCATGCGCCACCCGGACGCCCTGGTCTCGCCGCTCATCGATGCGCTGGCAGATGCCCTTTGCGAGGCAGCGCACCGGTTCGATGCGGCTTTTGGCGATACGCCGACAGCGCAGTTGATTCAGGAGGGGCCGGAAGAGTGGTCCATCGATCCTGTGGTGCGAACCACTCCTGAATCGGGTTCAGGAGAAGGATTGGAGGCGCACGGAGCAGGGGTCGCCCCATTCCTTCGCGGGCCGTATGCCAGCATGTATGTGCAGCGCCCTTGGACCATCCGGCAATACGCGGGATTCAGCACTGCGGAGAAGTCCAATGCCTTCTACAGGGCCAACCTCGCGGCGGGGCAGAAGGGACTGAGCGTGGCCTTCGACCTGGCCACCCACCGAGGGTATGACAGCGACCACCCCCGTGTTTCAGGAGATGTCGGCAAGGCCGGTGTGGCCATCGACAGCGCAGAGGACATGAAGCTCCTCTTTGATGGCATCCCATTGGATCGCATGTCGGTGTCCATGACCATGAACGGCGCGGTTTTGCCCGTTATGGCGTTTTACATCGTGGCGGCAGAGGAGCAAGGCGTTCCTGCCGAAGCCCTGACCGGCACCATCCAGAACGACATCCTGAAGGAGTTCATGGTGCGCAACACCTTCATTTATCCGCCTGCGCCGAGCATGCGGATCATCAGCGACATCTTCGCTTACACGGCGGCGCAAATGCCGCGATTCAACTCCATCAGCATTTCCGGCTACCACATGCAGGAAGCAGGGGCCACAGCCGAGCTGGAATTGGCCTACACCATGGCCAATGGCCTCGCCTACGTTCGAGCTGGCATCGCTGCGGGATTGGATGTCGACCGTTTCGCGCCGCGCCTGAGCTTCTTCTGGGGCATTGGCATGGACCTGCTGGAGGAGGTGGCCAAGCTGCGCGCAGGGCGGGTGCTCTGGGCCAAGTACATGTCGCAATTCAAGCCGCAGAATTCCAAGTCCCTGATGCTGCGGACACACTGTCAAACCAGTGGTTGGACCCTGACGGAACAAGATCCCATCAACAACGTCGCACGCACCACCATCGAGGCGTTGGCGGCCGTGTGGGGCGGGACCCAGAGCTTACACACCAATTCCTTGGACGAGGCCATCGCCCTCCCGACGGAAGACACGGCGCGCATTGCCCGGAACACCCAGCTCATTCTGCAGAAGGAGGCGGGGACCACGCGGTGGGTGGATCCATTGGGTGGCGATCCAACGGTCGCAGCCAAGACGGCGTCCCTCATTCAACGCGCGGAGGCCATTCTCCAGGAGATGGAGGCCGCAGGGGGGATGCCAAAGGCCATCGAACAAGGTTTGCCCATGCAGGGAATCGAGACGGCTGCTGCCGAAAAGCAGAGTCGCATTGATGGCGGACAGGACCGCATCGTGGGTTTGAATCTGTTTCCCGGGTCGGCTCCGGACAACCTCGAGGTGTTGAAAGTGGAGCACGAGGAGGTGCTGAAGGGGCAAATCGAACGGCTGGAGTTGTTGAAACGGCGCCGGGACGCCACCCAGGTGTCCATGGCCCTGGAAGGCTTGGAACAGGCAGCCAAAAATGGAGGCAACCTGCTGGAAGCCGCAGTCAGCGCTGCGCGGGTGCGGTGCACCTTGGGCGAAATTTCCGACGCCATGGAGCGCGCATTCGGACGTCACCAGCCGGTCGTCCGGCCGGTCCGTGGTATTTTTCAGAAGAACCTGGGTGACCGGGAGGAATTCAAAAGTGCCGTGGAGAAAGCCAGAACCTTTGCCCAATCACAAGGCCGTCAGCCGCGGATTCTCGTGGCCAAGATGGGCCAGGATGGACACGACCGGGGAGCCAAGGTGATTGCCAGCGCGTTTGCCGATCTCGGATTCGACGTGGACCTCGGAAGCCTGTTCCAAACCCCGGAGGAGGTGGCGAGACAGGCCGTGGAAAATGACGTCCACGTGGTGGGGGTCAGCACGCTGGCTGCGGGCCATCTCGTTTTGATTCCGGCCTTGGTGGATGCCCTGACCAAGCTGGGTCGGGAGGACATGCTGGTGGTCGTGGGTGGGGTGATTCCCCGCGAGGATTACGATGCCCTGTATGCGGCAGGAGCCACGGCCATTTTTGGACCGGGTTCGCCCGTGGTGCAGTCTGCAGATGAGGTCCTGGACCTCCTCTTGGAGGCCTACGGAGCAGGGTGACGCTGCGGACTCAGTGCCCGTCCGTTCCAAGGGACGCGATGGGGTAGCGATACCCCCGCAAGACGTCAGGCACATCCATGAAGGGTTTGCCTGCCAACTGCACCCGACGCAGTCGGACGGGCTGTCCTTGGGTGCCGACCCACCATGTTTCTCCTTCGATGTGACAGTCTCCAGGAGCCAGTCCTCCGGGAGCGGATTCCCCGGATTCTGAAACCAGAGCGCCATCGAGTTTGAGGGTGGCGCCATTCAGGGTGGTCCAAGCCCCGGGGAAGGGGGTCATGCCGCGAATGAAGTCGGCCACCTCTCGGGCGGATTGTCTCCAGTCCACACGGCCATCCTGACGGAACAGTTTCGGCGCAGGCCGCTCACTTCCCGTCAGCAGGGCGCTTTGCGGAACGCCGTCCAAAGGTGTGTCGGACAGCGCATCGGCGGTGTCGACCATCAAGCCGGCTCCTTCCACCATCAGCTGCTGATAGACGTCGCCTGCAGTGGCCTCAGGGCCCACGGGAATGGCCCGTTGCAGGAGAATGGCGCCGGTGTCGATGTCAGCTGTGATGAAGAAGGACGTCACGCCTGTCTTGGATACCCCGGCTTTGACAGCATGCTGAATGGGTGCAGCCCCGCGGAAGTCAGGGAGCAGGCTGCCGTGAACGTTCACCGTGCCAATGCGCGGACGCGACCAGACCATTTCCGGGAGCATCCGAAAGGCCACCACGGCATAGAGGTCGGCTTCCCACCGGTCGAGCGTGGCCAGAAAGTCGGTAGTACGGAGTTTCTCGGGTTGGGCCAAAGGAAGGCCCAATTCCACGGCGGCCACTTTGACCCGGGAGGGCTGAAGCCTTTGGCCCCGTCCGGCGGGACGATCCGGTGCGGTCACCACGCCCACGACTTCGTGCTCCGACGCTGCCAAGGCGCGCAAGCTGGCCTCTGCGAAATCGGGCGTGCCGAAAAAGACGATGCGAAGGGGAGGGTGGGTGCTCACGCGCCGCGAAGGTAGCGTTCTGAGGCAGGTCAGAGGGCTTTGGATTGCCAATCCCAACGGGACAGGAACAACGAGGCGCCCAATCCCATCAGACCGAAATACACGAGCTCCACAAGCCAGATTCGCCAGACCGGCTGGGGGTCGATCAGGGTAAGTTGTACAGTCACGGCGGTGTAGGCGACCAGGGCAATCAGCTCGATGACCAGTGCGGGGCGGGTGTGCCCGCTCCCTTGCACAGTACTCAGGAGCACCGAACTGCCGCTGTACAGCCACATGGCGATGAAGATGATGGGCAGGGTCTTGGCGGCGGCATCCAAACCGACAGGGTCGTCGAAAAAGGGGGCAGCAAGCCAGGAAGGGTAGAGCAGTCCGCCGTGCGCGAGCAAAGTCACGCCGCAAAAATTGACCACCCAAAGGCGGAACATCACGGTGCCGAGTTCACGCTGACGTCCCGCCCCAAGCAAAGTGCTGATGTAGGTCCGGGTGGTTTGTTGAATGCCTTGGGACACGACAAAGGCCAGCATGAAGAAGTTCCGTGCGATGTGACTCACTTTGAGCTCCAGCACGCCCACCTGTTCAACGAAAAAGAAGAACATGCTCCACGTTCCCATCGTCAGGGTAAGCTGGAAGATCATGGGCAGTGCCAATCGCACCCAATGCCCCCATTCTGAAAGGGTCAGAAACAAGGCGGAGTGGAGTTCACGGCCATGCTGCCGAATGACATGCCCGATGAGAATCAACAGTCCGGCGCATTCCGCCGTGAGGCTGGCATAGGCAGCGCCCCGGGCTCCGAGTGCAGGCCACCCAGGGGCAGTGTTCATCAGGACGAAGTCTCCGATGATGTTGACCGACCCGGTGGTGATCATGGCCCACATCAGCACTTTGGATCGTGCCGTGCCCATAAAGAAGGCGTTGCACATGAGCAGCATGAAGGAGGGCAGCAGGCCCCACTTTCGAATGCTGAGAAAGTCGTCGAATGCTGCGCCTGTGGCGTCATCGCGGAAGATGGAAGAGAATCCGGCAGACAGGACCCCGGAGAGGATGGCGATGAGGACGAGGCCGGCAATTGCAGCTGTCAGCAAGCCGGATCGAAGAATGCGCAGGGTCTCAGAGGGGTTGGATTCCCCCATACGCCGTGCGATGAGGATTTGGCCTGTGTTGGCGAAGCCTGCGCCGACCATGCCGAGTGTGATGTAGAAGATGCCCGCATTTCCTGCGCCATTCAGCGCCACATCGGAGGTGCGGCTTAGAAATAGGTTGTCGGTCAGGACGACCAGAAATTGCACGAAGGTGCCTGCCGAGATGGGCAAGGCGAGTTGGAGGATGGACCGGTAGTCCGTGCCGATGTCCTGGTTCATCGGATGGAGTCAGGGCGTTCGCCCCGGCGCAATCGGTCCAGAAGTCCCGGTGCGTCTTTCACAGTGCGTGCCGCCCAATCGCCTAGAATGCGGGGGTGCTCCGATTCTGGAATGCGCCAGTCGAGGTCCGCACTTTGCCGCACACGTCGCGTGACCGTCTGCAAGGTCAACGCCGCGGCCACGGAAATGTTGAAGCTCTCGGTGAACCCGTACATGGGAATGCGTACAAAATGGTCTGCTTCGGCCCGCGCAGCTTCCGTGATGCCCGGGCCCTCAGAGCCGAAAACCAAGGCGACAGGTTGATCCAAAGGCAGTGCTTCGGGTGTGGTATCGTTGGTATGGGGGGTGGTGCAGCAAATGGCATATCCCCGGGATTTCAAATCGCGGAGGGCATGGGTGGTGCACGTGTGGCGCTCGATGTCCAGCCACTTGGCCGCCCCTTTGGACACACCGGGGGACAAGCGGTAGGGGTTGTTGACCTCGATGATGTGGGCACTTTGAATGCCAAAGCCGTCACAACTGCGGAGGACGGCGGAGATGTTGTGGGGGTCGAACAAGTCTTCCGTCACGGCGGTGACCCAATGGGTGCGCTGTGCCAGCACCTCGGCAAAACGCGCTTTGCGCGCATCCGTCAGAAACGGGGAGAGAAGGGAATGGCGGTCGTCCGACACAGTGCAAAGAAAATCCCCGGACCGCCAATGGCCGCCCGGGGATTCGTTCTAAAGAACTGAAGGATTACTTGACCTTCGCGTTCAGCTCAGCACCTGGCTTGAACTTCACCACGTTCTTCGCTGCAATGGTGATCTCCTTGCCGGTCTGCGGGTTGCGACCCTTGCGGGCTTCGCGGTGTGTCACGGAGAAAGAGCCAAAGCCAACGAGGGCAACACGGTCACCTGTCTTGAGGGCACCGCTGGTGGCGTCGATGAAAGCGTCGAGGGCGCGGCCGGCGTCGGCCTTGCTGATGCCAGCACCTTCGGCCATGGCATCACGGAGTTCTGATTTGTTCATGTGTTCTTGTATTGGGTTGTGAACGTCCGCAATGTATGGGCTTCACCCCCCGGTGCACGCGGCTTTCCGAACGTTTTTCTGCATTTTGTGAAAAAAGCAGGGTCAATTATGGATAAACCCGGGAATCCAGCAATGGCGGGGGTTGTCAAGCGATGGTCGACCTTTGGTGCGGATTCACGTCATGAACACCTCCACCAACCCCCTCAAGGCCCCCTTTGAGGCGATGGGCCCCATCGTCGATTTCGAAGTCGGTCTGCGCTACAGCGACCTCGACACCTTCGGACACGTCAATAACGCGCGCTACTTCTCTTTTCTCGAGGAGGCCCGCATCGCATGGTTCGAGGCGTGCGTCCCCAAGCGGTGGGATTTCCGCACGCATGGGGTTTTGGTGGCCCGCAATGAAATGGACTACCTCAAGCCTGTCCACCCAGGTGACCGGCTCATCATCCGGCTGGGCGCGTCCGGGATGGGCAATTCGAGCATCCACATCCGATATGAGGGCATCGTTCTGCCCGGGGGAAAGGAAGAGGGCGCGATGCTGGCGTTGCGGGCAACGACCACGCTGGTCAGTTGGGACACTGCAGCCGGCAAGGTCTGTCGGGTGCACGAGGATTGGCGCCATGCCATCACTGGGGAGGGGTCACTCTGATCCCCTCAGGTACAATTGAAAGTAACAAGGGTGGAGGGTCAAGGCCCCTACCCAAGACAACTGTTCCGGTCCATCCCCAAAGGGTCTTCTCCGATGTCATCGCGCAAGGCGAAGTGAAGCTGGCAGTCCTTGACGCTTTCCAGGTGGCTGTCCGAGGCGGACAATTGGCTACCGGAGAGGCAAGGACTGTGCGCTGCAGGACTCGAGCCCCAGCATGCACCAAACATATATTAAGGTGTGCTGGGCAAGGGTACGCTCCGCGAATTCGGCCATGAAGGCTGGATCGCTGGTAGGGCAGGTGTCGTCTCGGAACCCATCCACCCTGGCCTCTGTCATTCACCAAAGTTCATTCTGAGCTAGCAGGTCGGCGCGAAGAGGGTCCTCATCCGGTGCGAGGTCGGGCTTTTGGCGGACGAACCAGCCTAAATTGAATAGACCCACCTCTTCCTGCAGCGCGTGGGGCTCCGTCATCACGTTGCAGTTGTAGTTCGTCCACGTGAATTCAGGACCATTCCACCAATGGGGTAGCTCCATCTTCTGCACGACAGGTCCACTGCGTTGCGCCAGCTGCTTTGACTGCAACGGCGACATGGTCGGCATGATTCAAGGCGTCGAGGAGATCGAGGACTTCATAGATCTGGAAGCCTTCCCGAACCCTGCAGAAGACATCATGTTCTCTTTGACGAATTCGTTGACGAATTCGATGGTTTGGCGGACATCTGGGCCTTTGATGCGATTGAAAAGGTGATTCTGTCCGATCGCACGCGCATTGTTCTAGGCATGGTGACCACCTGTGGCAATGAGACATGTCGCCCAGGAGTCTACATTCTTGAAGATCGAAACGGCCTTCAGCGCGGCACATGGCGTCTGACAGTCAAGCAATTGGACCGTCAAACAGCCCATCCCGGTAGGGAGGCTGCGTCACCCTTTCTTGCATTCCTACGCAGGATGTGAAAATTCCGTCAATCCTCTCGGAGGAATTGACCTGTTTACCCGAGCTGATGCGGTTATATTGCCACCTGATTCACAACAAACACCAAACGAACGCATGAAGCGATTGCTACTCGGTGTGTTTGCAATGTTCTGCAGCACCCTTGCTTATTCCCAAGCGACTGAAATCGTGGTCGAGACCTACGCCGAAAACATCGGCATGCAGGGAGCGGCCGACCTCACTGGCTACAACACCTACCGTCTCTACGCCAAATTCTCCTCTTCCGAGGATTTCTTGGCTGCCGTATACGGTGACGCTGACTTCCCGACCAAGGTTCAAGCGGACAACAATTTTTACAACAGCCCTTTGGGTGGCTTGACCAATGCGAGCTACAACGCCATCATTTTTAATGGCTTCCCCGACCTCGAATATGACAGTTTCGTGACGGTGGGCATGGAAGCGCCCGCGAATACGTCTGCTGGTGAGGCTCCGATCAACACGGTGGGTGACCCGATGAGCGACTGGTCCGTGGCTTTTGAGCCCGGCCTTGGTGCCGCTGGAAGTGACATCATCATCGACACCCAGACGGGTGGAAGCTGGTTCCCACTGTTCCCAGACTCCAACGCTTACGCAGGCCCTGATAGCTTGATCATGATTGGTCAGTTTACGACCAACAACGTGCTCTATGGCGTGGTGAGCATCTCCACCTTCGCCGGCGGTGTGCAATCTGATGTATCCACGGTGACGCTCCCTTTTAGCAGCACCCTGGGCGCTGTGTTCGGTTGCACCGATATGGACGCCACCAACTTCAACATGGACGCGACGGATGACGATGGCTCCTGCGTCTATGCTTGCGACTACCCTGCAACCCAATTGATGATCACCGCCACCATGAGCATGGGTGTAAGCTGTTCCGGCTACGCAGACGGCCAAGCCACGGTCATGGTTTCTGGCGGCCAAGGCGGTTTGCTCTATGACAATGGCATGACCACCAACGCCACGGGCATTTTTGCCAACCAATCCGCAGGCGAGGTGATGATCACCGTGACGGATGCCCAAAATTGTTCTGTGGACACCACGGTAATGGTGGATACTCCGGACCCGTTGATGGTGACGGCCAGCTTGACCGACCCCATCAGCTGCGCAGGCGAAGCAGACGCTGTCCTGAGCGGAACCAGCACGGGCGGCACTGGAGCGGTCGAGTACAGCATGATGGCGCCGTTGACCGACAGCACGGGCATGCCCTATTTTGAAATGGGATCCGAGACCCTGCTGTTCGAAGGCATTGGAAGCGGTTTGTATACGGTCTATGGCATTGACGAGAACGGATGCACGGACCAGACCCCGGGCATCCAAGTCACTGCCCCGCCGCCTTTCAATCTGTATGCCCAAGCTGTGGCGTCCACGACCTGCCCGGACTCGGAAGACGGTACGGTGGTGCTGAACTTCTTCGGTGGCAGCGGCAACAGCACAACGTTCAGTGCGGATGGCATGATGTACTCCGAGGAGAGCACGTACACCTTAGCCCCTGGCACATACACTTTCTATGCCCAAGACGTCAACGGCTGCCCGGATACACTGACCGATGTGACGGTCACGACGCCTCCCGCTTTTGAATCCCTGGCTGAACTCGTGAGCCCCAGCTGTTTCGGAGACATGGATGGCTCCATTGCGGTGGAGGTCCAGGGAGGTACGGTCCCGCTGGACTATGTTGTGGACGGCGATACGCTGAACACGGTCATGCTCAGCATGGTCGGAGCAGGCGACTACGCCATCGAGGTGGTGGACTCCAACGGTTGTTCCTACGACGCAAGTGTGACCCTGACGGAGCCGACACAAATCGTGCCTACGGGCGCTGTCACTGACGTGCTGTGCAACGGTGATGACAATGGTGCTTTGGTCGTGACCGCCACCGGTGGAACGGGCATGGGCTACACCTACAACTTGGATGGCGCAGGATTCGGACCGAACGGCGAGTTCGCCGGACTCGAGGCCGGCGATTACACGGTGACCGTTCAAGACGATTCCGAGTGTACCGGTACGGTGGATGTGACTGTGGGTGGCCCAGATGCCATTGCGGTCAACGTGGACGCCAACGCGGGTGCCTCCGGCGCTGAATCCGACGGGGTCATTGACATCACTGTGACTGGAGGTACGGAGCCTTACAACTACAGCTGGGATGGTCCAGGCTTCACCAGTGAGGACGAGGACGCAACGGGTGTTGCTGCAGGTGATTACACCGTGACGATCACGGATGCCAATGGCTGTGTCTTCACGAGCACGACCATTGTGGTGGTGAGTGGACTCGACGAGATCGTCAATGCAGTCGATGTCACGCTTTTCCCAAACCCGACCAACGGCCTAGTGGAGGTGAGCATGACGGGACTCGCAGGTGAATCCGTCATGACAGTGATGCTCGACGGTCTCGGCCGCGAGGTGAGCCGTGAAGACCTCGGAAACCTCTCCGGTCAGTTTGTCCAGCGCATGGACTTGGCTGAATTTGAATCTGGTGTTTACTTCCTGCGTTTGGAAGTGGCCGATTCCGTGGAAGTGCTCCGCGTCGTCAAGCAGTAATTTCTCTGCGATATCATTGAGAAAGGGCGGCCGTCAGGTCGCCCTTTTTCGTTCTCGGTGATGGGGTTTTGGGCAAGCTCTGTCTCGGTAAAAGGCGCCGTTCAACATCCAATGTTGATAGACGGTCCATTGGCGCGGTTCAACGCCCGAAGAATCAGGTCATTTTAGAGGCGAATTGAACCAACTCCTAAATCATGAAGCTGTACCAGCTACTCCTGGCCATGTGCCTAATGCCCACTCTGCTTTTCGCCCAATCATACGGGGTGGAGGTAGAAGTTGTCTCTGAAGACATTGGAACCCTCGTTGCTTTGGACGGAACCGAGACGGATCTGTCTGGCTATTCCTGTTACCAGGTGTTCATCACGATGGAAAATGAGGACGATTTCCTCAGCGCCATTGCGGGTGACGAAAACAACCCAACCTCGGTGACGACGACCACGTCATTCCACCATTCCTTGCTGGGAGGGTCTACGCCGAATGGCATCCAATCCTTGTTGTTCGGTGTATATCCTGACTTGGAGTTTGACAGCTGGGTCACCATTGGATTGTCCCAGGCGCCGAATGCCGGCGCCGGTGAGGCGGCTGTGTCCACTGTGCAATCGGGCATCAACCCCTGGACCACCAACTTCGATTCCGGTATTGGACTGCCTGGTGGCAGCATCGTGATTGACGATGCTGTGGGTGGTGCTTGGTACGCCTTGAACGGAGATGAGAATGGCATTGCGGGACCTGATTTGAAGGTGCTCGCAGGACAGTTCACAACGGACGGCGACCTCGAAGTGTCTTTGTACACCCAGATCTTCATCAACGGCGTCGGCACCAACTCCGTGGTGGTGGACAGCGTTTACAATCCCGAACTGGAAGAGTACAACGACATCTTCCCCACGTTCACATGGCCTGCTGAATTGACAGAAGGCTGTACCGACATTGCCGCGTGCAACTACGATGATATGGCCGATGCAGACGATGGTTCTTGTACCTACCCGGATGAGACCTACCTCAACTGCGATGGCAGCTGCATCAATGACGCCGACATGGACGGCCTGTGCGACGAGTTGGAAACCGCAGGTTGTACCGACAGCGGTGCCTGCAATTACAACGAGAATGCCACGGATGACGATGGTAGCTGTGAATTCGCTTCCTGCGCGGGGTGCACGGACGATACGGCGTGCAACTACGACATGACGGCCACCATCGAAGACAATGCCTCCTGTTTTTACCCTGAAGTGGGTGTGGACTGCGACGGCAACTGCATCAATGATGTCAACGGGAACGGGATTTGTGACGAGGAAGAGACATTTGGCTGCACGGATGCCACGGCGTGCAACTACAATGACATGGCGGATGCAGACGATGGTTCATGCACTTACCCTGCTGCGGATTACGTCGATTGCGACGGCAATTGCTTGAACGATCAGGACAACGATGGCCTCTGCGATGAAGAGGAAGGCTGCTCAGACCCTGTGGCCTGTAATTACGACCCGATTGCTGTGGCGACCGAGGCTGACTACTGCCTGATTGTGGACACCGTTATGGTGCACACGGAAGGCGATTTGGCTGGCATGACCACGTATCGCTACTACGTGAAGTGCGCCAACCCGGATGACTTTGTGAGCTCGGTATCGGGTGACATGAACAACCCCATGGCGGTGACCACCAGTACGAGTTTCTTTCATGATGCTTTGGGTGGTGTGACGTCGAATGGCATTCAGACCCCCCTGTTTGAAACGTTCCCGAACCTCGAATACGACAGCTGGGTCACGATTGGACTGTCCTCTGCTCCCCAGTCCACGCTTGGAGAAGGGGAAGTCAGCATTCTACAGAGCTCCGACAACTCCTGGTACACCAACTTCGACCCTGGCTTCGGAGCGGCGGGTGGTGACATCGTCATCGACGACAACGTCGGTGGCACTTGGTTCGCCCTCAACGGTGATGCCAACGGCATCGCAGCCAATCACCCTGACAACCAGGTCCTCATTGCGCAGCTCACCACGGACGGAGAGGTCGAAGGCAATTTCTACGTACAGGTGTTCGAGAACGGCATTGGCGCCAATGACATCTACTTGAACTTTAACATTGGAGAGGCGTGTGTGGCCCCAGATGAGGACTGTCTCTACCCCGAGGATGTATACAGTGTGGATTACGTGGATTGCGACGGAAACTGCATCAATGACATGGACAACGACGGGGTGTGTGATGAGGGAGAGGTCCCCGGATGTACGGACATGACGGCCATCAACTTCGATGGAGCCGCCACCGACGACGACGGCAGCTGTGAGTACCCAGCCGCCAGCGTGTTCGACATCATCGCGGACAGCGAAGTCCACACGGTGTTGGAAGACCTGATTGAGGCCGCAGAACTGGACAGTGCATTGACCTTCGGCGGCGCTTGGACGGTGTTTGCTCCGACTGACGCTGCAGTGGACGCTTTGTCCGATGCCGAATTGGCCTACCTGCTCAATGATCCGCTGTTGCTCACTGACGTGCTGAGCTACCACGTCGTGGCAGACAGTGTGACCAGCGACATGCTGACCAACGGCATGACCATTCCGATGATCAATGGCGAGACAGCGACCATTTCCTTCTCTGGCAACAGCATTTTCATCAACGATGCGGAAATCATCATTGCCGACCTCCTCGCGGAGAACGGTGTGGTGCACGTGATCGACGCAGTCATTGTGCCGGTCATCGAAGGTTGCACGTCGCTTGTGAGTTGCAACTACAATCCGCTGGCTACCTTGGATGATGGGTCCTGCGAATCTGAGAGCTGTGCCGGTTGCCTCAATGAGTTGGCCTGCAACTACGATCCAGAAGTGACCATCAATGACCCGCTCAGTTGCCAATTCGTCGAAGACATCTACGGCGTCGACTACGTCGATTGCCTGGGCAATTGCTTGAACGACACCGATGGCGACGGCATCTGTGACGAAGCTGAGGTGGATGGTTGCACCTACGACAATGCCTGCAACTACAACCCGGATGCCACTGAGGATGACGGAAGCTGTGAATACGACAGCTGCGCCGGCTGTACCGAAATGGAGGCCTGCAACTTCGATATGGACGCCACCATCGACGATGGCACGTGCATGTACCCTGTGGACATCTACGGTGACCCCTATGTGGATTGCGACGGCAACTGCCTGAACGACGCGGACGGCGACGGTGTGTGTGACGAAAATGAAATCGAAGGGTGTCTCGACCTCAATGCCTGCAACTACGACGAGTCGGCCACCGACAACAACCTGGAGCTCTGTGACTACAGCTGCTTGGGCTGTACAGATGAGGCTGCAGCAAATTATGACCCCACAGCGACCATTGACGATGCGACCTGCGAGTACTGCATGCTGGCCATCGATACTGCGGTGGCGGTGGTGGATGTGACCTGTGCTGGTGACATGAATGGCAGCATCACCATCGAAGGCACGACTGGAGGCTTCGGAACGGTGAACTACGCCTTCGAGGATGAACCTTTCCAGAGCAGCTCGGTCTTTGATCAGTTGGGAGGAGGCTCCTACATGGTGGTGGCCATGGACTCCCTGATGTGTACGGACACCCTGGAGGTCTACGTGGATGAGGCTGCGGCCCTCCAGTTGTTTGCATTCGCTTCGGATGTGGATTGCAACGGCGATGACACGGGCTCCATTCTCGTCACGAGCGAAGGTGGCACGGGCGTCATTACCTTCGAATTGGGTGAGGAGAGCAACATCGACGGAAACTTCACCGGTCTCGACGCCGGCCCGTACACGGTGTTCGCGACCGACGCGAATGGCTGCGTAGCGAACATTTCCGCTGAAGTGGAAGAGCCGGACGCCATCGTCATCACAGTGGATTCCCAAGTGGATCCGAACGATGCTCCGAACGGAGAAATTTCCGTCAGCGTCTCCGGAGGTACTGGAGACTACAGCTATAACTGGGAAGGTCCTGGTGGCCCGTATGACACCGAGGACATCGATGGCCTGACCGACGGTACTTATACTTTGACGGTGACCGACGACAACGGCTGTGAAGAAGACGAAGTGGTGACCTTGACCACGGTCGGACTGACCGAAGTGGTGGGAGACCTCGGCATTGCATTCATGCCGAACCCCACGAGCGGTCAGCTGACCTTGGAACTCAACCAGTTTGTGGAGGGCGCCATTCTCGAGGTATTTGATGGTGCAGGTCGCCGCGTCTTCCGACAGGAAGGCATGACGATCGCAGGCCAGCTCCAAATGGACTTCGGCAGCCTGTCCGACGGCGTGTACCAAGTCCGTCTGACAGCTGGCAACAGCCACGCCACCCAGCGTCTGGTTGTGCGCCACTGATCCTCCGAAACAGCAAGCGATTTGGAAACGCCATCCCGAAAGGGGTGGCGTTTCTTCTTTCAAGCCCAGCGTTTTCGAGGTATCTTTTAGGGAGAAATCGACAACCATGCGCGCCATTCTGCTGCTTTCCTTTTTGGCCAGTACGACCCTCCCCGCCATCTCTTGGGGTGCAGTTTCAATGACTCCCCATGGTCTGGTGCCGGGGTGCACCGATTCCGAGGCGTGCAACTATGATCCCCAAGCGACGGAAGACGACGGCACTTGTGAATACCCCATGTTTTGCTTCGACTGCGACGGAAATTGTCTCTGCGACGAAGACATGGACGGCGTATGTGACCCGTTTGAATTTCCGGGATGCACAGATCCTGAGGCCTGCAATTGGGCTCCTGTCTACACAGAAGAGGATGGCAGTTGCTACTACGCGCAGGATGGCTACGATTGCAACGGGTTTTGCCTTCCTGTCGACAATGATGAATGCGGCTTGGCAGAACCCATTGGTTGCGGACAATTGGTGACCGCCACCACAGAGTGCGCAGACACCACGGAGTCTGCCTTTTGCGACCAATACAACGTTGGAGGTTATTTCCATGGCGGCCTGTGGTACACCATCATGGGGACTGGAGATACACTTCGAGCGACCATGTGTTTCGAGGAGACGGAGTACGACACCTATCTCAGCGTGTATGAGGGCGACTGCGACAATTTGGATTGCGTGGCAGGAAATGACGATCAGGATGAAGTGGACTTCTTTGCCGAACCCTGCAACGAGAATTTTCTGGCATCTGCTATAGAATGGGACAGTGAGGAAGGAGTGGAGTACTTTCTGCACGTCAGCGGCTCCAACGCCGTGACGCCGGCTGTCGGCGGGTTTGACTTCGTGCTCATCTGCGACGGTGTGGAGGTCGGGGCCTGTCTGGATGTCGGGGCTTGCAATTACAACCCCTTTGGAACCTTCGATGACGGCTCCTGTGAGTACTTGACCTGCGCAGGATGTGGATTGGTTTCGGCCTGCAACTACGACAGCACCGCCGTGATCAACGACCTGACTTTTTGCGACTTCACCTGCTACGGATGTACCGATGTCGGAGCCTGCAATTTCAATCCTGAAGCCACAATCGAAAGTGGCCTTTGCGAATACACTTCTTGTGCCGGCTGTCTGGAGCCCGAGGCGTGCAATTATGATGCGACGGCGGTGTTGGACGCCAACAATTGCGAGTACACGTCTTGCTTGGGGTGCACCGATGCCAATGCATCCAACTTCAATCCCCAAGCGACGCAAGAAGACGGAAGCTGCACGTATTGCGACCTCGTTCTCACACTGGATTCGCTCGTCATGGAATCCTGCCCTCTGGTTGGCGATGGCGAAGCCATGTTCACCGTGGATTCGGCCCTGACCGATTCCGTCACTTACACGCTGTTTGGACCGGTGGACACGGTGACGGGATCATGGACAGGCGCTTCTTACAGTGCCCTGCATCCTGGCGTCTACCTGCTCGAGGTACTTGATGGCGACACGGCGTGCAGCGCAGTCCAGTCCTTTGTGGTGGAGCCGGCTCCTGAGGTGGCCTTGTTTGCTGTCGCGTCCTCGCCCGATTGCGCAGGAGGCTCGGACGGCAATGTTTCGGTGTTTGTGGCGGATAACGTCGAGCCCACCGAGTACATCCTCAACGGCGTCAACCTCGGTGACGTGAGTGGGAATGTCTTGGGCCTGCCCGCAGGCGATTACTTTGTAGAAGCCATGGTGTTGATGCCCAGCGGTGCGCTCTGCTCCGACACCACGAGCGTGTCCATCGTGGACCCTGAGGGCATTGTGGTCACTTTGGACAGCATTGAAGGGTCGAATTCAGGGGAGGAGAATGGTGGGGCAGAGGTGACCATCACTGGAGGGGTGGAACCTTATGACATCGAATGGAACGGTCCTTCGGGCAGCACGAGTTCAGAGGATCCGGACGACCTGGCTTCAGGGGAATGGACCTTGATGGTCACGGGAGACGATGGATGCAGCACCACAGTTGTGGTGTCCATCCCTGTGGGCATTGAGGAGCGATTGACCTCCCCATTCAAGATCATGCCCAACCCGGCACAAGATCAGGTGACCTTGCAGTTTGACCTTCCTTTCAGTGGTATGCTGTTCTTGCAGGATCCCATGGGCCGAATCGTCGATGCCACGCCCATGGAGGGCACCCGCATCACTTGGAGCCTGTCCCAGCACCCCGCGGGAATCTACACGGTGCGGGTAGCTTCGAACACGGGCGCAAGCAGCAGCTTGCGGTTGGTGTTGCAGGACTGATCAGAGGTCGGCGGCAGCAAAACTGCGTTCCCAGAGAAGTTCGCCTTCTGCATCGAATGTGCGGAAGGTCATTACGCGCTCTTTGCGAGGGCCGGTCAGCGTCATTGTTCCGTAGTTCCGAACGCCTACACTCGTGCCTTCCAAGCGGTTGTGGTTGGGTTCTTGACTGTGGTCGTAGGTGCTGCTCGTGAGTGCGCTGCAGGTGAAGTCGAGGACGGTTTGCCCGGACTTCAATTCGAGGGCACTCAATTCGGAGCTGTGCCGATCCCCAGTCAGAAACACCACCCCGTGGATGTCCTCGTCTCGAATCCTTGCAAGTAGCATCTCCCGTTCCGCTTCGAACATGGCGAAGTTTTCATAGGCCGCATAGTCGCTCACCACCTGTCCACCGGTGGCGACCACTTTGAATGGAGCTTTGCTGTATTGGAGTGCGGCGATGAGCCAATCGATTTGAGCCTCACCCAACATGCGGGGCGTCCGGGTCAGATTGTCGGGATTCAGTCGGAAGGTCCGGTTGTCCATGAGGAAGAAGTCGACATCGTGGAACCGAAATGCACTCGTGATGCCTTGGCCATCGCGGTCGGGGAGGCCGCAGGAGGGGTTGGGCCAGAAGGACTCGAATGTGGACTTGGCCCAGTCCTTGTGTATCCAACTTCCGTCCGCATTGTTGGGCCCGAAGTCGTGGTCATCCCAGATGGCGTAGTGGGGACATGCGCCGAGGAGCGGTTGAAGCTCCGGCAGGCGGCGCAAATGGCTGTACCGATGCTGCATGCCGCTTTCGCTGCCCCAGTCGACCTCACGGAAATACACGTTGTCCCCCAGCCAGAGCATGAGGTCTGGATTGGATTCGGCGATGGTTTCGAAAATGGAATAGCCACCTCCATAGCCCTTGCCGGGCCGGTCGTATGCCGGCTCATTGATGAAAGAGCAAGAGCCCAAAGCCACGGTGAAGTCCGGCGGGTCAAATCTGTAATCCCACAAGGGTTGGGTGCGGAAAGCCATGCGGTCGGGGGTCAGACCTTCCGAGACTTCCTCCCCATTGAGCGTGATGCGGAACCGATAGTCTGTGCCGGGCTCGAGTCCGCCCACAACGAAGGTGTGGGTCCAAGCGTTGAGGGCCAAGACCTCTCCGCTCGCGGAATGAAGATCGGCTGCGGATGGGGCGTCCAAGCTGTCTGCCCAGCATTCGAGGAGCACGTGTCCTTCCTGGGTGGCTTGCATCCAAATCCGGGCATCGCGCAGCCCCACATGTCCGACCATGGGTTGACAGGCTGCTTGGCCGAGCAGAACGCAGGGGTGGCAGAGGAGCAGAAGGGCGGAAAGGAGGCGCATGGGGCAAATGAAAACAGGAGACAGCCGAAGTTCGGCATGCCCCCTGTTTCATGGCAGATAGAATGTCGAAATCAATCGACCGCGTAATCCACACCTTCAATGGCGGGACCGAGTTTGATCATGTATTGAATGCCTTCAGCTTCGAATCGGATCATCTTGAAGACGTCCTTGCTCGTGGGCAGGCGAAGATTGAAGGTGCGTCCTTCAAATCCGTCCGGGTAATCGGACTTGATCAATTTGCGAATGGACTGGTCGAGCTTTTCATAGCTCACAATGCGTCGGGTGGACATGGGCAAAAACAAGTTGGAATCGCCCCCCTGTACCAGAGTGGCTACGAAAAGGTTTCATTCTCCAAACCAGAATCCCCATGCCATTGGCTGTGCCGCTCATCCCGCGTTATCTTCGGGCAACATCGAATTCGCCGTCATGCAAGCGCTGATTGAGACCATCCGAAAGACAACGCCAGAAGGCTTTGACTTTGAATGGATGGGGAATTTGGTCCGCAGCATTGATCCCGGTGAATTGGACCTCAGGGTGTGCATTCCCTCCATCGAGGGCATGACGGACAATTATGCGCGCAACATCTTGTTGCTCGATCCTTTCGAAGTGGTGGTGTTGCACTGGCCACCCGGCGTGGAGAGTGCCATCCACCATCACGAGGGGTTCTGGGGTTACGTTCTGTGCCTCGAGGGCGAGGTTGAAAATGTCGAGTACACCTATGATGCGGAGCGGAGGGAACTTCGGGAGGGTCTGGCTTTGCGGGTCAGTGCCGGCGGTGTGCTTCCGGAACCGGATGGCACCATTCACAAGATTGTCAATCCAAGCCCGGACAAACCGCTCGTAACGGTCCATTTCTACGCCCCTGCGCTGGACACCTTGGATGGCATGGTGTTGTTTGATGCGGAGAAAGAATGGCTCGGAGAACTGAACGAACACGCCACCACGGCCTCGTTCAACCAAGATGAATTCGGTTTCCGTCGGCTGGAAAAAGACGCCTTCACCTTCATCCCGATTTCAGAGGTGGCCGGGCACCGGACCCACCGTATTTATCCATTGATTCCCAAGCCCTCGCCGGACGACATCCTGCGCAGCATTTCTGCGTATTACTCAGAGCAGGCCGACATCTACGACCACCTCGATGATGGGAACGACAAGCGAAGGGCCTACACCGGAGCCATCAATGCTGTGATCGCCGAAGACCTCGCGAAACAGGGGGTTGAGCAGGTGGTGCATGTGGCCTGCGGTACTGGACGCCGTGCCGTGGACATTCGCGATGCCAGTGGATTGGACTACGCCATGGAAGGCGTGGACATCAGTGCGTCCATGTTGACGAAGGCGAAAGAGCGTGGGATCGTCGGCCGCATCGGCCATTGGAACGACATCCACATGGAATCGGGCGCGTACGACGCTGCGACATTCCTCTATGCGTTTGGCCACATTCCGAGTGAGGCAGACCGCAGGAAAAGCTTGGAAAAGATGTGTCGCATTCTGAAGCCCGGCGGCCGATTCTATTTCGATGTCTTCAATCTCGAGAATCCCTACGAGTGGGGGCCTGAGGCCACGCGTGTGTTTGACCACCTGGGCCTGGAATCGGAGGGGTACGAGCGCGGGGACTTGTTTTACAAGCGCCATGGCGGTGAGACGGTGACGTTCCTCCATTATTGCACCGAGGAGCGCATGACGGCCTTGGTCGAGTCGTGCGGATTGAAGGTGGTCCAAGTGCACCGGATTGGTTATGTCGAGAACTCAGGTGAGCTGCTGGAAGAGGGCGCGACGCAGGGCAATCTGCTCCTGGTGTGCGAAAAGCCTGAAGAAGTGGGGAACCTGAGCCGGTAAAACCCGGTTGTGCCACCATGGGCGATTACGAAGACCGCAAGGATTATGCGAAAGGGATGTTGGACCAAGCTCCGGCGCACCCAGAAGCGTGGCTTCAAAACTGGCTGGAAGCGGCGCGTCAGGCCGATCCAGAGGATTACAATGCCATGACCTTGTCGTCCATCGGTGAGGATGGACATCCGGATGCCCGAATCGTGTTGTTGCGCGACCTGACTTGGGACGACGGGGTGCCCTCTTTGTCCTTTTACACGAATTATCGCAGTGAAAAGGGACGTCAATTGACGGCCCATCCGCATGCGGCCGTCACATTTTTCTGGCGAGAACTGGAGCGGCAGCTCCGGGTCCGTGGTCAGGTGGAACCGTTGTCGCCCGCCGAGTCCGACCGCTACTTCGAGTCCCGCCCCCGCGCCAGCCGCATCGGTGCATGGGCGTCGGAGCAGAGCACAGCTGTTGAGGACCGCGCTGCGTTGGAGCAGGCGCGGCAGAACATGGAGGCCCGGTTTCCGGGAGACGTTCCCCGTCCACCGCACTGGGGCGGATACCGCCTCATCGCCAGCGAGGTTGAATTCTGGCAGGGACGTCCTGGCCGTTTGCACGACCGTTTTCGGTTCACCCGCGAAGCTGGGGATTGGAAAGTGGCCCGATTGCAGCCTTGATGCGGGTCAGGTTATGTGGAGAATGAGTCCTTTTAGGTAACGCGCTTCTCCGTGCCCGGCTTGGGTGGGGTGGTCAGCGGGTTGTCCCAAGCGCCGCAGGATGCGCACCTGGCGTCCTGATGCCAAGGCTGCGGCCACCACGGTGTCTTCGAAGAGCCGGGCATCCACCACTTGAGAGCAACTGAACGTCCACAGCACGCTGTTCTCCGGCATTTTTCGGAGTGCAGTCTCATTGAGACGCTTGTAGCCTTGAACCGCCTTGTGACGGGCCTTGCGGCTCTTGGCATACGCGGGTGGGTCGAGGATCACGAAGGGCGGAAGGGCATCGGTTTGCCTCAGGTACGCCATCACATCGCCACACACTCCCTCGTGTCGGTCGCCAAAGCCATTGAGTTCCGCGTGTCGCTGGGCTGCATCAACGGCAGGTTGTGAGGCATCGAGGCTGATGACACGAGGGCTGCCGCCTCGGAGCGCTGCCATGCTGAATCCTCCGGTGTAACTGAATGCGTTGAGCACGGCTTTGCCCTGCGCCATGTCCATGAGCAGGGCCCGGTTGTCGCGTTGATCTAAGAAGAATCCCGTCTTCTGTCCGCGAACGGGATCGACTTCATATGCGATGCCGTGCTCCTGGAAAGGGTGGGGCAGGTCCACTTCTTTTGTGGACCACAGCCAGCCATCCCGGTCTTTACCGTTGTGTCCTTCGAGCTTCTGCAGCAAGTTGCCGCTCTTGTTGACCATGCCAAGCAAAGCGTTCCCCATGGCAGCGCGCAATCCATCCGCGATGTCGTCCAATGCCCGGTGCATGCCAAGGCTGTGGGTTTGGATGACCGCAAGCCCTGCGTAGATGTCAATGACCAAGCCCGACAACCCGTCGCCCTCACCGTGAACGGCTCGGAACCCGCGCTCGTCTGAACCGCCATTCCACAACCCCGTTGCGATTCGGACATCCAGACAACGCGACAGGTGATTGGCCCACCATTCCTTGATAGGCGGCGCGGTTTCCTGCCGGCGCTCGAGGATGCGCACGGCGATGCTCCCATCCCCCCAATGCCCCCAGCCAAGAAAGCTGCCTTTGCTATCGCGGACCCGAACCCAATCTCCAGCTGCGGGCGCCGCGTCGTCCACTTCGATGCGCGATATGGCGCCAGAAAACACCCAGGGGTGGCCCTGTTTGATGGGCTTTTCCTTGCCAGGATGAAGGTGGACGTCCGGATGTGCGGAGAGGTTGGACATGCCGCGAAGGTACTGGTGAGGCAGGGGCTTCGGACGGTCGATCTTCAACCAGTCGGCTGGACCCAGCCTGACTTCCATTCCAGCTTTCCCGCCGCGCGCAGCGATTCAAGCATGTGATGCGTCGCGTCGTGATGTGCCGGTGGCACAAGCCGCCTGAGCTCTGCTGCGGACACCCCCGAGCCTATGGCCTTGACCAGTTGGTCTTCCGTCCAAGGAGCGGGGGGAAGGCACACGTCACAAACCCCGCAAGGGAGGCCGTCCGATTCCCCGAACCAACCCTCGAGGGACATGGCCCGACAAAGATTCCCTTCGAGGTACTCGACCATGGCTGTCCACCGATCCTGTGCATCTTGAATGCGGTCGTCCAGCAAGGTACGTGGCAACCGGAGTGTCTTGGCATCGGGCCGGGCTTCGGCAAATGACACGGACACCCTGCGATCTGGTGTGGACAGCACGATCACGTCCATTTCTTCCAAGCGGTTCAAATGGGCGCTCACGCGTTGGGTGGAGATTCCCAATTGGCTGGAGACGGTAGCCACATCGAGGGGGTGACGGCGCTGAATGCCATGGGGCGCCGTGCGCATCAAGTGACGCAACACCGGAGCATCGGGTTGGGGTGAGTTGCCCATGGCTGTGCACTGGTCCTCTGACGCTGTCCACCGAAACCAAGAAGCCCCAGGGTCGCTGTGAATGGCCAAGCTGCCATTCCGCTCCAGCAGGTCAAGGCACTTTGTGGCCACGTGTCGGGAGACTTTGGCCCGCTCCGCAATGTCGTCCCAATGGAGGGTCGAGGGGTCTTCCATCGTCGACCCCACGGCGAGATCCAACAGATTGGCCAAGGCTTGTAAAACACTGCGCACCTGCTCCAAGGATGGCCATTGCGAGCGAACCCGAGACTCGGCCTCGGACAGGGCCCGGTCATCCAGGAAGAGGGTGGCCGTGGAGGGTTCGCCGTCGCGTCCTGCACGACCAGCCTCTTGGACGTACCCCTCCGGAGAGTCGGGCACATGGGCATGGGCGATGTGCCGGACATCCGGTTTGTCGATGCCCATGCCAAACGCCGTGGTGCAAGCCAAGAATTGCAGGTCTCCTCGAACCCAGGATGCCTGATTCCGATCGCGATCTTCTCGCGTCATGCCAGCATGGTACGAAGCGGCTCGGTGGCCCAATCCGACCAGGAACTCGGACAGGGTTTCGGCATCTCGTCGGGTTCGGACGTAGAGGATGGCACTGCCTTTGGCTTCGCTGGCCCAATGCGCCACGGCGTCCATTCGATGGCGCACGGGGACCACACGAAAGGCGAGGTTGGAGCGCCGCATGGGCATGCGGAAACGGGTGGGGTTCCGCAACCCGAGCAAAGCCTCGATGTCGGGCGCCACGCGCTCGGTGGCCGTGGCCGTCAACGCGATCCAAGTCGCCTCGGGATGCCACTCCCGGAGAACGGCCAGCTGGAGATAGTCCTTGCGAAAGGCATGGCCCCATTGGCTGACACAATGGGCCTCGTCGATGGCGATGGTGCGCACCGGCATTCGACGACAGGCGGACTCAAAAGCAGGGTTGGTCAAACGTTCCGGTGCCACGAAGAGAAATCCACCTGGGCCGTGCTCGAACTGGGACAGGATGCGATCCATGGCGGCGGGCGGCACCGCCCCCGTCAAGGCATCGGCTCGGAGACCCGCCTTGCGCAGTCCTTCCACCTGATCGGCGATCAAGGCGACCAAGGGACTGATGACGAGGCACACTCCGCCTCGGAATGCACCAGGAATCTGGTAGCAGATGGATTTGCCGCCTCCCGTCGGGAGAATGGCCAGGACATCGTGCCCCTCGGCCGCAGCGCACACCACGGGAATCTGGGCCTCCCGGAACCGGTCGTACCCCCAGTGCTTTTGGAGCAGGGCCTCGAGCTGAGGCAACAGGGGTGGGGGAAGCGTGGAAGGGTCCATGTAGGTGTGTGGCATCCCCCTTCGACGCGCGCTACCTTTCGCAGCTCAAATCGCGGGATGGATTTCCCCACAAACCACCGAAACATGCTGGTCGCTGGCAATTGGAAAAGCAACAAGTCATTCAACGAATCCATGGAATTTGCGAACGCGTTCGCAAAGTTGGATGCGGCACCCGAGGGTGTCGAGGTCATGATCGCTCCGCCGGCTCCGTATCTCGCTGCCATGGGAGCGACTTCACTGCCCTTCCGTCTCGGGTCGCAAAATGTGTCGGCTACTGGGCCTGGTGCACAGACCGGAGAATTCACGGCAGACATGTTGGCCGGTTGCGGCGTTCAGGACGTCATCGTGGGACACAGTGAGCGCCGCGACGGTCACGGTGACGACGACGAGACAGTGGCTGAAAAGGTGAACCGGGTCTTGGAGGCGGGACTCCGCGTGGTGTTCTGCTGCGGCGAAAGCCTGCAGGACCGCCAGGCCGATGTGCATTTCGACAAGGTGCTGCGCCAATTGGAATCGGGCATTCTGCACCTGCCTGCAGCGGCCATGGATCGTGTGGTGGTCGCCTACGAACCCATCTGGGCGATTGGAACCGGACTGACAGCCACTGCCGAACAAGCCCAAGAGATGCACGCGGCCATTCGCGGCTGGTTGGCCGAAGGGTACGACGCGGAGGTGGCCCGCGCCATCCCACTGCTTTACGGCGGAAGCTGCAAGCCGGCCAACGCGGACGAATTGTTCGCGTGTGCCGACGTTGACGGCGGTCTGATTGGAGGGGCGTCCTTGGACCCAGAGAATTTCCAAGCTGTCGTCGCTGCCGCTGGACGTGCCGTGGCGGCGGAGGCTTCCAACGCCTGACCGTGGGCTGGATTCGCATCCACGTTCGCTGTTCACCGGCAGAACCGGGCAGGGACATCGCCACAGCTTGGCTCGATGAGGCGGGCTGCAGCATGTTCCAGCACGAGGGCGATGGAATGATGGCCTTCGGTCAGGACCACGAGGTGAACCAAGTTGACCTGGAGGATGTGCGGACACGCCTCGTGTCTCTGGGACTCGCAGAGTGGTCCGTTTCCGAAGTGGAGGAGGAGAATTGGAATGCCCAATGGGAGTCCGACTACCCGGAGGTGGAAGTTGGCGATGTGGTGCGGGTCAGTGCCCCCTTCCACAACCGCGAAGGCTCAGATGGATTCGCCCATCAGATCACCATCCAACCGAGGATGGCGTTCGGTACGGGCCACCATGAAACCACACGCGGCCTGCTCGCCGAGATGGCACAAATGGACTGGTCTGACCTGTCCGTGCTGGACATGGGCTGCGGCTCGGGGGTGTTGGGCATCTATGCTGCCATGCGGGGTGCGCGGGACGTGGTCCTCGTCGACATCGATCCTTGGAGCGTGCGCAACACGGAGGAGAACCTGAGTCTCAATGGGCTGGCCTCAAGGGGGCTCGAAGTCCGGGAGGGGGGAGCGAATACGTTGACGGATGTCGATGCGGCGCGATTTGATGTGGTCATCGCCAACATCAACCGGAACATCCTTCTCGAGGACATGGCCGCCTATGTGGCCACCATGAAGCCCGGTTCAACCCTGATGTTGAGTGGTTTCCTCCAGCCGGATGTCTCGCCGTTGGAAGAAGCGGCGGCGGCGCATGGGTTGAAGCGCGCGCGCCTTCACGAGGAGGCGGAGTGGCGCATCCTTACCCTTCGAAGGTGAAGCTGATGATGAAGCTGCGGGTGCGCAGCTCATCAAAGGCGGCGCTGAAGGGGGTGTCGTCCTGAATCAGGACGTTGCGCATCCCGAATTCGGTCTTCAGTTCCACCGAGAATTTGAAGAAGGGGAGGAAGAAGTCGGCTCCAGCACCGACGTCCAGGCTGGAGTTTGCCTTGGCCAACTTGAGGATGTAGCCGTCCTGAAGGCTTTGGTTGACGTCAGCTTGGGACTGCATGTCCCGGCTGAGTTTGCCTCCGATCAGCGCATACGGCGCAAAGTTGCCGATCCGCTCCGTCCGCAGTTTGAGCAGCAGGGGAAAGTCCAGATAGACGCTCTCCGTCCGAACGTTGACGGGCAGGATGGTGCCGTCTGTCTCTCGGAACCGGAACAGCAGTCCGCGGTCTTGGAAGCTGAGTCCAGGCGTGAACCGGACGTGGACGACCGGACTGATATTCAATGAGGCCAGCAGGGCGAGGTTGAATCCGGACAGGCTGTTGTTCTCCACGCTCAGCAGGCTGTCGGCGAAGGTGAAATCTGGCCGCAGGTTGAAATTGAAGCTGCTGGTGTTTCCGCTCAGCAGAAATCCAAAGTGGTAGGCGCGGTAATCAAACTTCGCCAAGTTCTGCTTGGCTGTTTGCGCTTGGACGGAGCCCACCATCAGGAGCAGGCCGAACAGCCAACCGGATTGGAGCAGAGCGCGTCGCATGGGCTTGGGAAGAACGGACTTCACGCGGCGAAATTGCAGTGTTGGGTTCAGGTCCGCAACCATCGGCTGAGGAAGGTGACGAAAACGCCGGTGGACAGCGCGGCCAGGAGCAAGGACAACAAGCTCGCCGTGACGTGCCACATCGGATTGAACTGGAAGCGAAGGCCATCGAGGGCGCGTTGTTTGGCGGTGTCCCGGTCCAAGGCGGCAAGCTGGGGATCCTCAGCTTGCAGCTCGGCATAGACCGCAGGGTCGGAGAGGGACTCCTCGATGAAGCGCTCCCGCTCGGCTTGGCGAAGGGCTGTGGCTTCCGCGGCAATGCCGTGGTGAAACAGTCCCACACCGCCAGCGGCCAAGCAAGCGAACAGGACACCGGGCTGAAGGTTGGCCTTCAATTGCTGCAAGAACGAGTCTGCCTTATCTCGCCAAAAATCAGAGAGAAAGATGACCAGGACCAACAGTCCAAAATTGGATAGGGCGCCGATGGTGACCCCCGTCTCGAACGGAACACGCCCCAACAGGCTGAGTCGAATCGTCCACCAGAGGATGGACGCGACCACAGGAAAAAACCAGATCTTCTGAAGCGGGTTGCCCACGTCAGCCGTTCATCGAGATCAAGAACTCCTCGTTGGAATCGGTCCGGCTCAACCGGTCCTTGAGGAATTCCATCGCTTCGATGGGGTTCATGTCGGCCAAGTGACGGCGCAGGACCCGGATGCGTTGCAGCATCTGCGGGTGGATGAGCTCGTCGTCCCGGCGCGTGCTGGAGCCGAGGATGTCGATGGCTGGGTAGATGCCGCGGTTGGCAATTCGGCGGTCGAGCTGCAGCTCCATGTTGCCGGTTCCCTTGAACTCCTCGAAGATGACCTCGTCCATTTTGGAACCGGTCTCCACGAGGGCCGTGGCGATGATGCTGAGCGACCCGCCGTTTTCGATGTTCCGTGCCGCACCGAAGAAGCGCTTGGGCTTCTGCAGGGCGTTGGATTCCACACCGCCGGAGAGCACCTTTCCGGAGCCGGGGGCCACGGTGTTGTAGGCGCGGGCCAGACGGGTGATGGAGTCGAGGAGGATGCAGACGTCGTGTCCGCACTCGACCATGCGTCGGGCTTTCTCGAGCACGATCTCGGCAATCTTCACGTGGCGGTCGGCGGGTTCGTCAAACGTGGAGGCGATGACCTCCGCATTGACACTGCGCTTCATGTCCGTCACTTCCTCAGGACGCTCGTCGATCAGCAGGATGATGAGATACGTCTCGGGGTGGTTCTCCGCGATGGCGTTGGCGACATCCTTGAGCAAGGTGGTCTTACCGGCCTTGGGCGGAGACACGATCATGCCTCGCTGCCCTTTTCCAATGGGGGAGAAGAGGTCGATGACACGGGTCGACAGGTTGTTGCCCTTGCCGGCGAGGTTGAAGGCCTCTTGGGGGAACAGGGCCGTCAGGTATTTGAAGGGAACGCGGTCCCGCACCCAGGAGGGGTCTCGGCCATTGACCTTGAGCACCTCCACCATGGGGTAGTACTTGTCGCCTTTGCGCGGCGGACGGATGGAGCAGACCACGTTGTCTCCGGTCTGGAGGCCAGCCGCTTTGATCTGGCGGTTGCTGACGTAGACGTCATCCGGGCTGTTCAGGTAATTGTAGTCCGCACTGCGCAGGTAGCCGAAGCCTTCGGGCATCACCTCCAGCACGCCCTCAGCTTGGGCGATGCCGTCAAAGTTGAAGCCGTGCTCCTCGGGCTCACCGAGGCGGTCCCGATCCCGATCGCGGCGATCGCGGTTGCGTTCGCGGTTGCGGTCCTTGCGATCGCCACGGTCCCTGCGGTCACCGCGGTCTTTGCGGTCTCCACGGTCCCCTTTGTCACCGCGGTCGTCCTTGTTGCGCCGATCGTTCCGGTCACCCCGGTCGTCCTTGTTCTGGCGGTCCTTCCGATCGCCGTCCTTCCGATCGCCGTCCTTCCGACCGTCCTTCTGGTCGCGACGCTGGCGACCCTCTTTCTTGTCGCCCTTCTCTTCGGAGGCACCGTCGTCGTCCGACTTGGAACCCGACTCTTTCTTGGCGGCAGCACGTTCACGGCCCCGACCGCGGTTTGGCGCATCGCCGTCCTTGGATTCAGTTTTCTCGGCCGGCTTGTCCGCCTTGGAAACGGCTTGCTCGTCGAGGATGGCGTAGACGAGCTCTTGCTTCTTGAGCTTGTCGACACGCGCGATGTTCAGCTTCTTCGCGATGTCGCGGAGCTCAGCCACCAGTCGGCTGTTCAGGTCAATGATGTCGTACATGGGGATGCCCACAGGGTGGGCGGAAATTCATTTCAGATGTCCCGAAGGAATGGGCCGATGGCCCGAAGCACCTCAAACGGTGCACCGCAAGTTTACGACATCTTTTGTCGACTTCAATTTTCAGGGCAATTCATCCCCGCGGTCCAAGTTCGATGACCTCAGGCTCCAGAACCAATCCGTCTTCCAAACGGAAGCGCAACATGGTGCGCATCTGGTGGAATCCCTGCCTGCCGGCGGCGCCTGGATTCAAGTAGAGTCCACCCCAGGATGCGTCCTTCTTGACCATGAGCAGGTGGGAGTGCCCACAGACGAACAGATCCGGCCGGTGCGCATCCAATCCGCGCCGAATTCCTTTTGCATAGCGGCCAGGCCGTCCTCCGATGTGCGTCATCCAAATGCGGCAGCCGCCGCGCTCAAAATGTTGGTGTTCGGGGAAATCCCGACGCAACAATTGATCGTCAATGTTGCCATGGACGACCACGAGTGGTGCCACTTCTGCCAAGGCATCGCTTACGCGGAAATGCCCGATGTCCCCAGCATGCCAGATTTCATCGCACTCCGAAAAGTGATGCAGGATCCGGTCATCGATGTGACCATGGGTGTCGCTGATGAGTCCGATGCGCACGGTGCGAAGTTGGGGATGGGCGCGCGAACGGCCCCATCTTGGCGTTTGCGATCCAGGCACATGACGAACAAGACAACATGGTGGAGCGTGATGCTCCTGCTTAGTGTGGGGTGGGGAACCGTTCATGCCCAGCCCGGGGCAAGGCTGCACTCCGACAACAAGAAGGCCGTCAAAGCGTATCGAAAGGCAGTAGAGGCTGCCCGCGAGGCCATGGCGCCCGGCGCGGACAAGTTGGCATTGCAGCAGAAGGTGGAGGACGGACTCCTCAAGGCCGTGGCTTTGGATCCTGGGTTTTCAGAGGCTGAGCGCCTGTTGGCTGGGATGCGCTTTGAGCAAGGTGCCTACCAAAATGCCCTGGCTCTCTATGAGCGCTACCTGACCCGGGACAGTCAGGATTGGATCCGAGACCACTTCGCGTGGGCCCGGGCAGCGCGCTACGCTCTGGATCCCGCTGCCATGGAACAAGCGATGAAAGCGATGCTCGCCATTCCTGGGGTACCCGAGGGTCCGGATACGGCGCGCATCGGGTCCGTCCTCGCGGATGCGGCCTTCATGGCCGAAGCATTGGCACATCCTGTGAATGCGGTGCCAACTCCATTGCCGCCGGCCATTTCCACGCTTCAGGACGAATATTTTCCCAGCCTTTGGTTGGCCGGAGAAGGGCTCATCTTCACGCGCCGTGTTGAGGATGTTCGCCTTCGGCACGGCCAGGAAGATTTGTACATCTCGACCCGAAACAGGGGCATGTGGTCGGAAGCCGAGCCACTGCGCGGATTGAACACCGGCAACAACGAGGGCGCAGCGAGCCTGTCCGGTGATGGCAATACCCTGTGTTATACCATGTGCCGCGATGCAGACCGTCCAGGCGAAGGGGACCACCGCGGCAGTTGCGACCTCTATCTGAGCCGGCGGGACGCCAATGGCCGGTGGCAACGCCCGGTCAATCTGGGGGCCTTGAACACCGGCGGTTGGGAGAGCCAGCCTTGCTTGAGTCCGGATGGCCGCATGCTGTTCTTCACCCGTGGCCGAGGACGCCCCGGGCAAAGGCAGCACGACCTCTACATGGCACAGACCGGCGTGGACGGGCGGTTCACGGAAGCCCGCCCCTTGCCAGACGGCATCAACACCGCAGGCCAGGAAATGCGCCCGTTCCTCCATCCCGACGGCCGCCATTTGTTTTTCGCTTCGAATGGGCACCCCGGCATGGGCGGCCTGGACCTGTTTGTGTGTGAATTGGGGCCCGATGGGGCGTGGGGTGAACCCGTCAACCTTGGCTACCCCCTGAACACACCTGAGGACGAGAGCGGCATGGTGGTCGCATCAGATGGCCGCACCGGCTATTTCAGTCGGTCCGTGGACGGGCAATTGGACTTGCATGTCTTCGAAGTGCCCGAATCCGCTCAGGCCGACCCGACGGCGGCCTTGGAGGGACGCATCGCCGCATTGGATGGAGCAGGGCTGCCACAGGGGGTGGTGCGGCTGTTGGATGGCGTCACGGGCGAAGCCTTTGCAGTGGGCCGGACCGGCGCGGATGGCCAGTACCACATCCCCATTCCCATGGACCGGGACTTTGTCCTGCTCGCCGAAGCGCCGGGGCATCTGCTGGAGTCGGTGCGCGTCGAAGCTGGGGAGTGGACGGGGCGGTCCCGCCGCGACTTTCAGCTGTCACCCTTGGAGGAGAATGCCGAAGTCGTGCTGCGCAATGTGTTCTTTGAAACCGGCAGTGCCGCATTGTCCGCTGCGTCTGAACCCGAGCTCCGGGAAGTGGCGCTTTGGCTCGCATCCAATCCTCGTGTCCGATTGGAAGTGGGGGGACACACCGACGACGTGGGCCTGGCCAAAGACAATGAAGAATTGTCACGACAGCGGGCTGAAGCCGTGTTGGGTTTCCTCGAGCGCCACGGCGCAGTGGAGGGCCAGCTGACGGCGGTGGGATATGGCCAGTCGCGCCCGGCGGTTCCCGGTCAAACGGAAGAGGCCCGACGACAGAATCGCCGGACCTCTCTCCGCGTGTTGGGGATGGATTGAATCAGCGCACCATCATGGGGCTGGCCCCCGTCGCGGTCCACACCGTGTAGCGCCCTGGCGCCCATCCTTCGATGTCCATGGGGAAGTGAAGGGACTCCACTTGGCTTTCGAACACCACGCGACCGGCCATGTCGCGCACCACGAGTGGTCCACCGATGGCACCGTTGGTGACGCTAATGTCCACACGGCCTGAAGCTGGAATGGGCCGGATGAGCACGGGCTCGACCACCGGGCTGGGCACGCTGGACGGGTCGGATGTGCTGAATTCCTTGATGATGTTGGGGGGAGACCCCGGGTAGGAGGTGCCGTTGAAAGCGAGGTAGAATCCCCCGGTATACGGGTTGACCGCAATGTCGCGGATGCGCTGGTTGAAGCTGCCGAAGTAGGCCTCGTCGTCCACCACGGAAGTGCCGTCTTCGGAGAGTTCCATCACGATGAGGCGGCCGGGAAGCGGGTCGCTGAAGCCGCTCATGACCCCCATCATGATCTTGCCTTGGAATTCGGGAATGGCGGAGTGGGTGTAGTACTCGAGGCCATTGAGGGCGATGCAGGGCGTCCAGGCTTGAAGCGGTTCCATCACGTCCCACTCCTCGCAGAAGGCTTGCTCGTTGTTGGTGTTGCACGCGCCTTGGACCGTGGGCCATCCGTAGTTGCGGCCAGCTTCGACGAGGTTGAACTCATCGTCTTGGTTCTGGCCGTGCTCCGAGGCGTAGATCAAGCCGTTCGGACCGATGCACAAGCCTTGCGCATTGCGGTTTCCCCAAGTGTAGGTGTAGTTGTCCGGGAAGGGGTTGTCCGCAGGAATCGTACCGTCGGGATTCAAGCGGAGAATCTTTCCGTTGAGGCTCTCCAGATCTTGGCTGGTGTCGGTATCACCTGCGTCACCTGTCGTCATCAGGAGGGTGTTGTCGGGAAGCCAGAGCAAGCGGCTGCCATTGTGGATCTGGGCACCGGGAAGGGTGATGAGCTCCTGCTCGTTCACCAATTCAGTTCCATTCCATTCAAATACGCTCAGCTGCTCGGACACACTGAATTGTCCGTCACAGTAAACGACCCAGACGCGGGGGTCTTCCGGGAAGTCCGGGTGCTGGACCATGCCGAGCAAGCCGGGCTCGCCAGAGCCATTGAAGGTCACATTCAGGTCGAGCACGGTGGTGTAGTCACCGGTCACTGGATCAATCCGGATCACGCGCCCTTTCCGCTCGCTACACCACAGCATGTCATCGCCTCCCCACAAGATTTCCCAAGGGATTTGGCTGTCTTCTACAAGGTCGGTCGCATACAGGGTCGTATTGCCGACGGTGAACGTGTCCTGGGCCTGGAGGCTGAATCCAAGGAGCAGGAGGGGGAGCAGGTGCAATGGTTGCATAGTGCAAGAATAACTCAGTTGGTCGGTAGAGGTTGTCTCAAAATGTACCGTTGATGGTGAGACAGCCATAAGCGGGCAGATGACCGTCATGGACTTGCCCGGTCACTGGAAATGAAGTGTGGAAAACACACCAACACCCCGCGGCCTTATTGGGGCCGGACGTAGGTGTAGAGTTGGGCTGGTTTGTGCAGCACGCCCTCTTGTTTTTCATCGAGGGGCACAACGCCTTCCATGCGCTTCACATTCTTCCTGAAGTTGCGCTTGTCGAGGTCCTTGTCCAAGATGATTTCGTGGAGGCGTTGGAGCTGCCCGAGGGTGAACTTCTCTGGAAGCAGTTCGAAGATGACGCTTTCTCGGGCCACGTCCTCACGGAGTTGAAGCAGCCCTGCTTTGACAATGTCGTTGTGGTCAAAGGCCAAGCGCGGCAGGTCACTCAAGGGGCACCATTCTGCCCGGCTTGCGAAACTGCTGGGGCGCGGTGTGTAATCGGCCATGGCGACAAGGCTGTAGTATCCAATGGTCACCACCCGGCGTTCCGGGTGAGGCCGTATGCGGGTCAACCATTCCCGGTCCTTTTCCTCAAAAACCCGATCTGGGGCCCCAAAAGCGCGAAATTGCTTCAGGTAAATGCCGTCGAGGGACGTGAGGTTGGAGAGGATGCGATGTGCGGCTTGGTCGAGTCCTTCCTCCGGAAACACGAGGTCTCCTGGGACTGCCATGTGGAATCGGTCAGGGGCCATGTCCACTCCAGGAAGGCCTTGACGGATCAAGAGGACCTGCAGTTGCTCTCCGTCAAAGCCAAAGACCACGTTGTCGACGCTGAGGTCAAACGCAGCATTCATCGGGGAATGATTGGGTGAGGAGACGTCGACAGGCATCACTTGGTGTCAAAAGTACACCAATTTACTCTGAGCAGCGTCCGACTTACCTTCGGGCTCCCTTATGAGCACGATTCAACGCATCGGCGTCCTCACCAGCGGTGGCGACGCACCTGGAATGAATGCCGCCATCCGTTCAGTGGTTCGCGCCGCCGTTTTCCATGGCATTGAAGTGACGGGCATCTTTCAAGGGTATGAGGGCCTGATCACAGGTGACCTGAAACGCCTGCACGCCCGCTCCGTGGCCAAAATCCTGGGTCGGGGCGGCACCATCCTGAAGAGTGCGCGGTGCATGGATTTCTTTGAACCAGAGGGCCGCTTAAAAGCAGCCCGCGTCTTGCGTGAATCCAACATCGATGGCCTGGTGGTCATCGGTGGAAACGGCACCTTCACCGGCGCCATGAAGTTGGAGGACGAGCACGGCGTCAAGGTTGTTGGCATCCCCGGCACGATCGACAACGATCTGGCGGGAACGGATTACACCATTGGGTACGACACCGCCACGAACACTGTGGTGGAGGCCGTGGACAAGATTCGCGATACGGCAAGCAGCCACAACCGGCTGTTCTTCGTTGAGGTGATGGGCCGCGACAGCGGTTACATCGCACTCAAAACCGGCATCGCCACGGGCGCCATCGCAGTGATGACCCCCGAGGCCAACATGTCCATCGACGACCTCATCGCCATTCTGGAGAAGGGCGAGGAGTCGAACAAGACGAGTTCAATCGTGATCGTGGCCGAGGGCGACCCCAATGGCGGCGCCATGGAAATCGCCGCCAAGGTGCACGCCCGGTACAACAAGTACGACACCCGGGTTACCGTATTGGGACACATCCAGCGCGGAGGAGATCCCAGTTGCTTCGATCGGGTCCTGGCCAGTCGAATGGGGGTGGGGGCCGTCGAGGCGCTCATCTCCGGGCAAACGGCAGTCATGTCCGGCATTGTCAACGACGAGGTCGTTTACACCCCGTTCTCCGAAGCCGTCAACAGCAAATCCAAAGGGCTCGATGAAGAACTTCGCGTCGCCCAAATTCTCAGCATCTGAACGCAAACCGAACACCATGACCAAGGTTGCCATCAACGGATTCGGCCGCATCGGCCGTCTTTCTTTCCGCCAGCTCCTCGCCAAAAAGGGCGTCGACATCGTTGCCATCAACGACCTCACGAGCGTGGATACGCTCGCTCACTTGCTCAAGTACGACAGCATTCACGGCCGCTTCCCGGGTGAAGTGCGCGTGGAGAACGGCCAGCTTGTGGTTCATGGGAAGACCGTGGCGGTGAGTGCGGAGCGCGACCCAGCGGCATTGCCCTGGGGGAATCTCGGTTGCGATGTGGTGGTCGAGAGCACGGGGGTTTTCCGCGACCCGGATGGGGCTGGTAAGCACGTGGCTGCCGGCGCCAAGAAGGTGGTCATTTCCGCCCCGGCCAAAGGTGGCATCAAGACCGTGGTCCTCGGTGTCAATGACAATGTGATCCATGGAGACGACGTCATCCTGTCCAACGCAAGCTGCACGACAAATTGTTTGGCTCCGATGGCCAAGGTCCTCAATGACACGTTCGGATTGGAGCAAGGCTACATCACCACGATTCACGCCTACACCTCGGACCAGCGCATTCAGGACGCACCGCACAGCGACCTCCGCCGCGCTCGGGCCGCAGCGATGAGCATGATCCCCACCACCACCGGCGCCGCCGTGGCAGTTGGTCTCGTGCTGCCGGAGCTCAAGGGCAAGCTGGACGGTTGTGCTGTCCGTGTTCCAACCCCGACCGGTTCCTTGACGGACTTGGTGGCCACGCTGAGCCGCGAGGTGACTGCAGAGGAAGTCAACGCGGCCATGAAGGCGGCCGCAGAGGGCCCGATGAAAGGGATCATGGAATACACCGAGGACCCCATCGTCAGCGTCGACATTGTGGGCAACACCCACAGCAACATCTTCGATGCTGGTATGACCAGCGCCATGGGCAACGTGGTCAAGGTCTTCGGCTGGTATGACAACGAAATGGGCTACTCCAGTCGCGTCGCTGATCTCGTCCAACGCATCGGCTGATGCGTGTCTTAATTGCAGACAGCGGGTCGACCAAGTGCGATTGGCAACTGCTGGACGAATCCGGCAGGGAGTTGGCCGAATTCCACACCATGGGATTCAATCCCTACTTCCACACTGCGGATGTCGTGGAGGAGGTCATGGGAAACAACACCGATGTCCAGCGTCTCGTGAATGAGGTGACCCACGTGTTCTTCTATGGTGCAGGTTCCAGCACTCCGGAACTCTGTGCCATCATTCAAGAAGGACTCCAACGGGTGTTCCCGGCAGCCAATGTCGCAGTGGACCACGATTTGGTGGGTGCAGCATACAGTACCTACGACGGCCGACCAGGCGTCACCTGCATCATTGGGACAGGTTCCAACAGCTGTCATTTCGACGGAGACAAGGTCCATGAAGAGGTGCCGGCGTTGGCTTACATCCTAGGGGATGAGGCGAGCGGAAGCTGGCATGGCAAAAAGTTGCTGGCCGCCAAACTCTACCACCACCTTCCAGCGCATGTCGCGGCAGATTTCGACCAGACCTATGGGCTCTCCAAGGATGACATCATCAACAAGGTCTACCTCGAGCCAGATCCGAATGTCTTTCTCGCAAGCTTCATGACCTTCATCGGGAAGCACAAAGCGCAACCGCTGTTTCAGGCCTGGTTAAAAGCAGGTTTTGAGGCATTTGTGGATGTTCACATCAAGTGTTTTTCCAACTGGCGTGAGGAGCCTGTGCATTTCATTGGCAGCGTGGCTTATCACTTCCAAGACGAGCTCAAGGCCGTTTGCGCTGAGCGCGGTGTGAATGTGGGTGCCATCATCAAGAAGCCCATCGACGGTCTGGCCTCCTATCACCTCAAGCACATTCTCCCAGCCCTGTAACCCTGATCATGGCGTTCGAGCTTCAAGCCTGTCTGTTTGACCTCGACGGTGTCATTGTGGATACCGCCAAATACCATTTTACTGCATGGCAGCGCCTTGCAGAGGAGCTTGGGGTGTCCTTCGATCATTCGGACAACGACCAGCTCAAAGGGGTCAGCCGTGTGGACTCATTGGAGTACATCTTACGCAAGGGCAACCTCGAGCTGGACAACGACACCAAGGTTCGGCTCATGGACCGCAAGAACGACTGGTATCTCGCCCAGGTGGCTGGCATGACGCCAGATGAGCTTTTCCCGGGTGTGGTGGCCTTCATGGACGAGCTCCGGGCGAAAGGCAAAGGCTTGGCCCTCGGTTCAAGCAGCCGGAATGCGCCTTTGATCCTCGACCGTTGTGGCATCGCAGACCGCTTTGATGCGGTGGTCGATGGCAACAGCATCACCTTCAGCAAGCCTGACCCCGAAGTGTTCCTCAAAGGGGCTTCCGAATTGAATTCTGTCCCTTCCAAGACTGTGGTCTTTGAAGACGCTTTGTCTGGTGTGGACGCCGCTCTGAATGGGGGTTTCCGTGTCGTGGGAGTCGGTCCAGAAGGTGCGCTGCCTAAGGCGGATTTCACCTTGCAAGGATTTGACGGATTCACGGTGGACCACTTGGTCGACCGGCTTTCCTGAAGACAACCATGGAACGTGATCTGGAGATCCACTCCAGTTGGTCGTCGACGGGGTCCAGCAAATGCTGTCGGCCAAAGGCTGATCAGTCCAACCACAAGCTGTTGGTGGCCCCAGGCGTGCCGCCATGACCAATGGACGCCGACCACGCTTCGGGCAGATGTGCGTCCATGTCGAGATGCAAGCGCTCCAGCGAAGGCCCTTGGCCGTCAGGTGCTGTGTCCCAATTTCCGCTGTCGCTGAATTCGACAGACTCGACCACAGCACCGTCTGGTGCGCGCAAAGCGAGCAGTTCACCACTGTTGTTGAGGCCACCCGTGCCCCAGTCGAGCACAGGGTAGCCCAAGCCCTGATAGGTCAGCGGGGCCGTGGTCAGGATCAAAAAGCCTCCCGGGGCGATCCAAGTGCTGTCGGGAAAATCAAATGCGAGCCCTTCCGAGACGGACCAGCCTGACAGATCCACGGCTGAGGATGCCGGGTTGTGTAATTCCAGAAATTCATACTGCGCATCCGATCCTTGGGAGGAGCCCGGGTTGTAATGGAGTTCCGAAAATTGAATCAGGGGCCATACTCCGTTGTTGATGCCGCTCCAATCGCAGGTTTCTCCAAAATCGGTCAGCATCAAGAGCATGTCCGCCATGTCCACATGGCCATCCCCGTCAAAGTCGCTGCGACAGGGGGAGGAGAGGGGACTGCTGGTCTGGGCCAGGAATCCCAGCGGGCCGATTGAGGAGAGGAACAAGACGAGGGCTGGAAGGAAGGGGGAAATGCGCATGGGGGTTGGGGTTGTATAGGCCCGAACCAACGCCATGGTGCCCCACGAAAAACCCGGCGTTCACAGGTGTGCGCGCCGGGTTTGTCGGTGTCGAAAAAAAGCCAGCCGTTCCTTAGAGGTGTTCGTTGGCCAGGTTGGCGAGGTCGCTGCGCTCGCCTTTGTCAAGTGTGATGTGACAATACAAATCGCGTCCCTTGAGCCGGTCGATTACATAGCTCATGCCATTGGACTGCTCATCGAGGTAGGGCGTGTCGATTTGCCGCACATCTCCGGTCAGAATGACCTTCGAATTCTCCCCCGCTCTGGTGATGATGGTTTTCACTTCGTGCGGGGTCAAATTCTGGGCTTCATCCACGATGAAAATGACATTGGACAAGCTCCGCCCACGGATGTAAGCCAAGGGGCATATCGTGATTTTGCCTTGCGTCCGCATCTCTTCGATGGCCCGGTATTTCCGTTCGTTCTGACCAAACTGGCTCTTGATGAAGTTCAGGTTGTCCCAGAGGGGCTGCATGTAGGGGTTGACCTTCTCTTCGGCATCGCCGGGGAGATAGCCGATGTCGTTGTTGCTCAACGGGACAATGGGGCGGGCCAGGATGATCTGGTCAAACCGGTTTTTCTGCTCAAGCGCGCCGGCCAGGGCCAGCAGTGTCTTTCCTGTGCCGGCAACGCCACTGATGGTCAGCAGGTGGATGTCCGGATTCAAAATGGCGTGCAAGGCGAAGGCTTGCTCCGCATTCTTGGGCTTGATGCCATAAGCGTAGCTCTTGTCCACCCGTTCAATGGTCTTCTTGGACTCACTGAAGAAGCCCATCGCGGAGGAGGAGCAGTTGCGAATGATGTAGAAGTGGTTGTTCCGGCGCTCCTTGCCCAAGACGCTGATTTTCCGCGTTTGGCCACTGACGTACATCTTGCGTACCACCTCACCATCCATCCCCTCAATGAGGGTCTTGCCGGTGTAGAGGTGCTTCATGTCCTTGACCTTTCCGGTCTTGTAGTCTTCGGCCGGTAGGTTGAGTGCCTTTGCTTTGAGCCGGAGGTTGATGTCTTTGGAGACGAGGACCACCTTCATGTCGGGCGCGTCGTATTGCAGCTGAAGCGCAGCTGTCAAAATTTTGTGGTCGTTGGTTTTCTTGTCAAAAACGGCGGCGGCATTGAGCCCGCTTTCGTGTTGGTCATCGCACATGATGATCCGGAGGAATCCATCGGACTCATTCTCAAGTGGGAACCAGTCTTGCAGCGATTGGTCCTTGCTGAGCCGGTCCAGAATGCGGATGCACTCTCGGGCTTCGAAATTCTTGGTGTCATTGCCCACCTTAAAGGTGTCCAGTTCTTCCAACACGGTGATGGGAATGGCCACCCGGTTGTCTTCGAAATTCTGAAGGCTGTTGTGGTCGTGCAGCAACACAGAAGTGTCCAGCACAAAGACCTTTGTCATGCCCTTGGTCTTAGAGAGCTTCAAGTCGCTGGCTTTTGGGGCCGGCTTTTTCTTGGGCGACTTTTTCTTCGCTGTCGTGGATTCAACCTCCGCGGAGTCAGGATCAATGAAGGGGGCCTTGGTCGTCAAGAGCTGCAGTGTTGTGGAGCATCGGACTGAGCGTGTCACCGAGCGGCTCCGGGTTTGAAGTGCGTCACCACGTTTGGGACACCGCCAAGCTATTCCGAGGGGAGAGGGAATGGGAGAAGCGTCTGGCGGACTTCTTCACTTTGCGTCTGGGGTTTGGCTTGAAGCCAAGTGCGGCGCGTCATGCAGCAGTCCGCCGCACGAGATGTCAGACTCCAGCCAAATTCAATCCTCATCGGGCCCAAAGCCTGCGCCGAAGTAGAGATCGTACATTCCTTCGGGCAAATCCAACAGGACCACTTTTTCGTCGCGCTTGACTTGGCGCAGGACGCTGTCGGTCATCGGAAAGAGTCCTTCCTTCCCATCGCGGACCGATTTGAAGAGGGGGTTTCCAGGCAGATCTATGACATCTACAATCTCGCCGAGCGTGCCTTGGGTGACATCCTTCAATTCAAAGCCGATCACTTCGTGGTAATAGAATTGAAGTCCTTTCAATTCAGGCAATGCCGCTGCCGGCAACAGCAGCTCATGACCCGACATCGACATGGCGGCATCGACGTCGTCCACGCCTTCAAAGTGAACCACCGTCACCTTGGGCCGAACGGACACGGAATTGAGGGCGTAGGGGACCAGTGTGCCTTGGCGCTTGACCCAGACCATGTCGAGTCCGACGTAATTCTGGGGGATGTCCACATCTAGCTTGACGGCCACATCTCCTTTCAGCCCGTGGGGCTTGAGTGTCTTGCCGAGGACAAACATGTCGGTTGAAGCGCTCATCGGGGCGAAGTTGGGACAAAAAGAAAGGCCGCCATGGGCAGCCTTTCTTTCTGATGGATGAACGAATGATTACTCCCCAGTCTTTTCTTCTTCACCAGCCTCTTCAGCGGGAGCCTCTTCAGCGGGAGCCTCTTCAGCGGGAGCCTCTTCAGCGGGAGCCTCTTCAGCGGAAGCCTCTTCAGCGGAAGCCTCTTCAGCGGGAGCCTCTTCAGCGGGTGCTTCTTCAGCGGGAGTTTCNTCAGCGGCAACCTCTTCAGCAGGAGCCTCTTCAGCAGGAGCCTCTTCAGCAGCGGCTTCCTCAGCGGGCGCCTCTTCACCAGCTTCAGCGGCAGCGGCGGCAGCAGCCTCGGCTTCTGCAGCGGCCTGTGCTGCAGCGGCTTCAGCAGCGAGCTCAGCTTGCTTTCCGGCGATTTCCTTGGCACGGGCCTCATTGACGGCCTTCTCAGCAGCCAACACTTGATTGCGGGCTTCCTCAGCGGCGGCAGCCACTTTGCTGGCCTGCTGGTTCACCTTGCCTTCCTTCTCGTGCAGCCAAGCCTCAAATTTCTTGTTGGCTTCCTCTTCAGTGAGGGCGCCTTTTTTCACTCCATTGAGAAGGTGATTGTGGTACACGACCCCCTTGAACTTGAGGATGGCGCGGGCCGTGTGGCTCATCTCGGCACCGACCTGCAACCAGTAGAGGGCGCGGTCGTGCACCACGTCGATGGTGGCCGGGTTGGTGTTGGGGTTGTACGTGCCGATTTTCTCGATGAAGCGGCCGTCGCGCTTGGCGCGGGCGTCGGCANCGACAATGTGGTAGAAGGGCTTGCCTTTCTTGCCGTGGCGTTGGAGGCGGAGGCGTGTGGCCATGTGAAAAACGTTTTAGAAGGGTCCGAAACCCAGTTGTTGATGCTTAAAAATGGTCGGCAAAGATAGCCAAGAACCCTTGAATCCACAATGGAATCACAAGGGCGATGGGGTTCAGCCGCGAAGATGTCCCAAGAACTCCCGACGGACGCTCTCCTGTTTGAATGCGCCGTGGTAGTCTGCCGTCACGGTAGAGCTGCCCTCGTCTTCGATGCCGCGGCTGGAGACGCACATGTGCTTGGCGTCCATGACCACAGCCACATCCTCGGTGTCGAGGATGGCTTTCAAGGCCTCCGCCACCTGGCGCGTCAACCGTTCTTGTACCTGAGGACGCTTGGCATAGTGGTCCACGAGGCGGTTGATTTTGCTCAACCCGATGACGCGTCCCGAAGAGATGTAGGCGACATGCGCTTTGCCGTGGATCGGCAGGAAGTGGTGCTCGCAGGTGGAATTCAAGGTAATGTCCCGCTCCACCAACATNTCACCGTATTGGTACGTGTTGTCAAACGTCTTGCACGTCGGATGGTTGGCCGGATTCAATCCGCGGAAGATTTCCTGGACATACATCTTCGCCACACGGCGCGGGGTACCGGACAGGCTGTCGTCCGTCAAATCGAGGCCGAGGGTGTCCATGATNTCACGGAACAAAGGCTCGATGCGCGCCATCTTCTCTGCGTCACTCAGCACGAAGGCATCGGGACGCAAGGGGGTGTCGACGGACGTGCCTACGTGGTCGTCACCGAGGCGTTCTGCCTGGTCGAAATGGCCGTCGGAAGGGTGGGGGGTCGTACTCGTCATGCGGTACTGTTGAGAAGCACGCGAAGGCGAGAGATGTTCAATCCACCACCTTTCCACAACCGTCATTCGGACCGGAGAATCCACGAACTTGGCCCGTCATGATTCTCATTTACGACACGGAGACCACGGGATTGCCCCGGGATTGGAACGCACCGCTGACGGACAGTGAGAATTGGCCCCGCTTGGTCCAGTTGGCTTGGCAATTGCACATGCCAGATGGCCAATTGGTCTCCCGCGGCAACCACATCGTGAAGCCGGATGGGTTCACCATTCCGTACAACTCCGCCAAGGTGCACGGCATCACCACGGAGCGGGCCACGGAAGTCGGTTTGCCACTGGCCGAGGTGATGGAAATGTTTGGCCGCGACCTCGAGCGGGCCGAGCACGTGATGGGCCACAACATCGANTTCGACGTCAACATCATGGGAGCGGAGTACATCCGCATGGGTGAGGCAGCCGAACAGGTCACCGACAAGGCCCGCATCGACTCCAAGGATGAGGCCACCGAGTTCTGCGCCATCCCTGGCGGTCGGGGCGGGAAATTCAAGTGGCCGACCTTGACAGAGTTGCACGAAAAGCTCTTCGGAATGGGCTTCGGCGATGCCCACGACGCGGCCTATGACGTCGACGCGACAGCCAAGTGCTTTTTCGCCTTGGTTCAACGCGGCGTCATCCAACGCGATGGATTCCCCACTGGGGATGGCGTGCGCTACGAGGCGCCGGAATTGGAGGCCGCGAACTTTGATCAGCCCGGCCCCGAAGCGAAGGCCCAAGCGACCGCTGCTCCTCCGCAAGCTGGAACCGACACGGCGGCGTTGGCAGACATTCCATTCAGCCACCTGCACGTCCACAGCCAATTCAGCGTACTGCAGGCCACGTCCAGCGTCGAAGTGCTGGCGGCCAAAGCCGCCGAACTGGGCATGCCCGCACTGGCTGTGACCGACCACGGCAACATGATGGGCGCCTTTCAATTCGTCCGTGCAGCNCACAAGGCCGGCATCAAGCCCATCGTCGGGGCAGAACTCAACGTCTGCCGCGACCATGCCGACCGCTCTCAGAAGGACGACGGATACCCCATTGTCCTCATCGCTAAGAACCGGGCAGGCTATCACCGCCTCGCCAAGCTCTGTTCGCTGGCCTACACGGACGGCTTTTACTACGTGCCCCGCATCGACCGCAACCTGCTGCTGGAATACAAGGAGGACCTCATTGTCCTCACCGGCGGACTGTTCAGCGAGGTGCCGAGCCTGCTTCTCAACGTGGGCGACCGCCAAGCCGAGGAGGCCTTCCTGTGGTGGAAAGAGCACTTCGGCGACAACTTCTATGCGGAGCTCAACCGGCACGGCATCGAGGAAGAACAGGTCGTCAATGATTTCCTGTTTGGCCTATGCCGGAAGCACGGCNTCCGGTATGTNCCGGCCAACAACAGCTACTACACCACCAAGGACGAGGCGGATGCNCACGACATCTTGCTGTGCGTGAAGGACGCGGCCAACGTGAGCCAGCCCAAACGCTACCTCGGACGCCGGGGGCGGGAATTCCGGTTCGGATTGCCCAACGACGAGTTCTACCTGAAGTCGCCGGAAGAGATGCACCGGTTGTTTGCGGATGTACCTGAGGCATTCGAGACCGTGCGCGACATCGTGGACAGCTGTGAGGCCTTTGAGCTCGAGCGGGACGTCCTGCTGCCGGCGTTCGACATTCCAGCGGAATTCGTACATCTGGAAGACGCGGTCGATGGTGGGAAGCGGGGAGAAAATGCCTACCTGCGCCATTTGACCTACGAAGGCGCCAAGGCCCGCTACGACGAGATCACCGACGAAATCCGGGAGCGGCTGGACTTCGAGCTGGAGACCATCGAGAAGACCGGATACCCGGGCTATTTCCTGATTGTCCAAGACTTCACGACTGAAGCGCGCAATCTCGGCGTGAGCGTGGGCCCGGGCCGCGGCTCGGCCGCGGGATCGGCGGTGGCCTATTGCACGGGCATCACCAATGTCGACCCCATCGCGTACGACCTCCTGTTCGAGCGATTCCTCAATCCTGACCGTGTGTCCCTGCCCGATATCGACATCGACTTTGACGACGAAGGGCGGGGCAAGGTGATCAACTACGTGATCGAGAAATACGGCGCCAATCAGGTGGCCCAGATCATCACGTACGGCACGATGGCAGCCAAGAGTTCGATCCGCGACACGGCGCGCGTGATGGAGCTGCCCCTGGGCGATGCCGACCGGTTGTCCAAGCAGATGCCGGACATCTCGCTGGACAAGTTGTTCAAGCTCGACGACAAGGCCCTCAAAGACAAGTTGCGNGGACAAGAAGGGCTCGATGCCGTCAATGCCATCAAGGCCATTCACGATGGGGCTGGGCTTGAATCGGAGGTGCTCAAGAAGGCCCGCGTCATCGAGGGGTCGGTTCGCAACACCGGCATCCACGCTTGTGGGGTCATCATCACCCCGGATGACATCACCAACTTCGTCCCGGTCGCCACGGCCAAGGACAGCAACATGGTTTGCACCCAATTCGACAACTCGGTCGCCGAGGATGCGGGCCTGCTCAAGATGGACTTCCTCGGGCTCAAAACCCTGACCATCATCAAGGACGCCGTCCGCAATGTCAAACGTCGGAGTGGCATGGATTTGGATCCCGAGGCCTTCCCGCTGGACGACACGGCGACCTACGAACTGTTCCAGCGCGGAGAGACGGTTGGCATCTTCCAATACGAGTCCGTGGGCATGCAGCGTTACCTCAAGGATCTGAAGCCGACAGAATTCGCGGACTTGATCGCCATGAACGCGCTGTACCGCCCAGGACCGCTGGAGTACATCCCCTCGTTCGTGCGGCGGAAACACGGTCAGGAGCCGGTCACCTATGACCTCGCAGCCTGCGAAGAGTACCTCGCAGAGACGCACGGGATCACAGTCTATCAGGAGCAGGTCATGCTGCTGTCCCAAAAGCTGGCGGGCTTCACCAAGGGCGAGGCCGACACACTGCGGAAGGCGATGGGCAAGAAGAAGCGCGACCTCATTGCCAAGATGAAGCCCAAGTTTCTGGAGGGCGGCAACGAGCGCGGCCACGACACCGAGACCCTAGAGAAGATCTGGAAGGACTGGGAAGCCTTTGCGAGCTACGCCTTCAACAAGTCGCACTCCACCTGCTACGCTTGGGTCGCCTACCAGACCGCTTACCTTAAGGCGAACCATCCGGCGGAATACATGGCGGCGGTGCTGTCCAACAACATGTCCGACATCAAGAAGGTCACTTTCTTCATGGAGGAATGCCGGCGAATGGGTGTGCCCGTCCTTGGGCCCGACGTCAATGAGTCGGTCTTCAAGTTTGCCGTCAACGGCGAGGGCGCCATCCGGTTCGGACTGGGGGCCATGAGTGGCGTGGGCGAGGGGGCCGTTCAGTCCATCATCGAGTGTCGGGAGGAGGGCGCCTATGAGGGCATCTTCGACTTCGCCACCAAAGTCAACCTCAAAGATTGCAACAAGCGCGTTTTCGAGTCGCTGGCCCAGGGCGGCGCATTTGATGGTTTTGCCAAGCCCATTCTCCGGGCCCAGTGCTTCGCAGAGGACCACAAGGGGCGCACGACCATCGAGCTCGCGATCCGCTATGGACAAGCTACGCAGGAGAGCGCCAATTCCTCTCAGGCCTCCTTGTTCGGAGGCGATGGCGGTGCCATGGACATTCCGGAGCCCCCGATTCCGAATTGCGAAGAATGGCCAGCCTTTGACAAGCTCGCCCGCGAAAAGGACATCGTCGGCGTCTACATCTCGGGCCATCCGCTGGATACGTTCAAGGTCCAGCTGAAGCAATTCTGCACCCCGGGCGGCATCGGCAACTTGGACGACCTCGCGGCGGCGCGGGGACGCACCATCTCCTTCGGCGGCATGGTGACGGAAGCCTACCACAAAATGACCAAGACGGGCAAGCCGTTCGGCGGTATGGTGCTCGAGGACTACCACGGCTCCCACAAGGTCCAGCTTTGGCGGGACGACTATGTGAAGTTCAAGGACTTCTGCGTGGAGGGGTGGTTCCTGTTNGTCAAAGGGAAGGTGCAGATGCGCCAATTCCGCGGTGCGGAAGAGCTTGAATTCAAGGTCCTGCGAATGGAACTGCTCTCAGACGTGCTGGAGAAGCTGGCCGGTCGACTCCGGCTCCAGCTCGCGGTGNACCGCTTGGATGCAGAACGCGCCGAAGCCATTTGTGACCTGCTTGAACTCCACAGCGGAGGCGTGGGCGTCACAGTCGAACTCCACCACGAAGAGAACGTCCTCGACATGATTTCCCGCAGCCGGAAAGTGGAGCTGTCGCCGGAGCTTTTGGGCCGCTTGGATGAAATGGAAGGGGTGGCCTACAAAGTAGTCGGTGGATAAGTTGGGGAAGCCTGTGACCCAAGCGTTGAACCACAGGCGCACAGAGGCGGTTACTTTTGACAACTACACATAGCNATTGCAACCATGGCCATTGAAATCAACGAAGCGAACTTCGAGGAAGTCGTGATGAACAGCGACAAGCCCGTGATGGTCGACTTCTGGGCAGAATGGTGCGGCCCTTGCCGCATGGTCGGACCCGTCGTCGAGAAGATCGCTGGAGACTACGAAGGAAAAGCCGTCGTCGGCAAAGTCGACGTCGACAGCAATTCTGAAATCAGCAGCAAGTTTGGCGTGCGCTCCATCCCCACCGTCGTCTTCATCAAGAACGGTGAGGTGGTCGACAAGTCCGTCGGTGCCGTCCCAGAAAACGTGTTGACCGAGAAGCTCGAGAAGCTGATGGCCTGAGTGCCAACCCCANCCCNTTGGAAACGCCCCGCCCTCAGCGGGGCGTTTTCGTCGGGCTATCTTTGAGAGAACCGTGCCCATTGACCTTCAACCCCACGCTTTCCGCCAGCTCGGCTCGNTGGAATTCCTCGCCAAACAGGCGGTAGAGGGTTTCATCACGGGCCTGCACCGCAGCCCGTACCACGGATTCAGCGTAGAGTTCGCGGAGCACCGCCTCTACAATCCGGGGGAAAGCATGCGGCACGTGGACTGGAAACTTTACGCCCGGTCCGACCGCCTCTACGTGAAGCGCTACGAGGAGGAGACCAACCTGCGCTGCCAAATCGTGATCGACACGAGCGGCTCGATGTACTACCCGGCCGATGTGACCCCGGAGACGGGGATGAACAAGATCAAGTTCGCCACCCACGCCGCCGCGACGCTCATCGAGCTCTTCAAGCGGCAGCGGGATGCGGTGGGCCTNAGCCTGTTTGACCGCGATTTGCACGCCCACCACAAGGCCCGCTCCACCGTCGCCCACCACCGGCTGCTGTACTCCGAGCTCGAGAAGACCCTGTCCGGCGTCGGAGAGGGAGGGGGAGAGACGGCCGCGGTGGAAGCCCTGCACACCATCGCGGAGGCCACACCCAAACGTTCCCTCGTCGTGCTCTTCAGCGATCTGCTCGACCGCACCCAGGACCTCGACGCGGTCTTTGCGGCATTGGCCCACTTGCGGCACGCCAAGCACGAGGTGGTGGTCTTCCACGTCCTCGACGAGCGCACCGAGCAGAAGTTCGACTTCGCGGACCGCCCGACCACCTTCATCGACCTCGAGACCGGGGAGGAGGTCCGGGCCAATCCGGCTGAACTCCGGGACACCTACGTGGCCCGCATGGCCAAGCTGCGCCAGGAGCTCAACGTTCGGTGCGGCAGCGCCAGCATCGACTGGGTGGAGGTGGACATCGCGAAAGGGGTAAACCCCGTCCTGACCGCCTACCTGCTCAAGCGGCAGCGCATGGGCTGACGAATTGTGAATTACAACTCCCTCANNTAGAGAGGATAAAGAGGGTTATCAACAATTCAACATCGCCGTTTCTTGGTCAATTGTTNATATCGTGCTTTCTTGGGCGCCCTTCACAACCGCCCTGCAAGGCACGCCATGTCGAACCACTTCCTCATCCGCCGCGCGGCACGCACCGCCGCGTCTGCTGCCGTCCTCGCTCCGGTGATGGCCCACTCCATCACCGCNACGGCCGAAACCCCCTTCAGCCTTCCAGCCCAACGGGTGATTCACGATCCCGTTGGAAAACAGCACCTGTTGGAGCGGATGACAATCGACACAGAATCGAAGAGCGACCGCATCACGCTCTCGGTNGACATGGACACGGAGGATTTCGTCCTCTACCAAGTGGCCACGCCAAAAGGGAAGGTGTTGCGCAGCGGCTCATGGCTGCTCGCACCCGGCCCCAACGAGCTGGTGCTCGACGCNAAACAATGGCCAGCGGGCACATTGGAATTGAGCGTNTTGACGCGGAAGGACCTGATGAAGCTCGACTTTGAGCGCTGACCACGCTCGAGGCAGAGACAAAAATTTTCTGCTCACTTGCAACCAATCGTAGGCGCACCCGTATATTTGCGCCCCCGCAGACGGTAAGCCGTTTGTGGAGGTCGAAAGACCAGGTCTGGTAGTTCAGTTGGTTAGAATACATGCCTGTCACGCATGGGGTCGCGAGTTCGAGTCTCGTCCAGACCGCCAACCCAAATCGAGAGTCCCTCAGCCCCAACGGCTGGGGGACTTTTGCTTTCCTTGGTGGGTTAACTTGGAGGCGTTCAGCTCGTTCTCGATGTCCAGCGTGGGAACGAGTCTCCGGAGCATATCGATCTCAGGGACCCGTCCCCAATCGTTGTCTGCATTGAAAGCGTCATCNAGCTGGTTTTGGAGTGAGTCGATTGTCCCTTCATGAAAGGGCATCTGCGCCAGGTTGTGCAACTGCCATGGATCCAGACGGATGTCGTACAGTTCCAGTTCAGGGGCCGGGTCGGACACCCACTCTTTCCATGGGGAGATGCCGGCAGAAGCAAGGGAGTCCAGCGAGAGCATGCTGGCCATTTGACGGCGATAAGGGATGTCCAGCCGGAGTGAAGGGTTGGGCAGGTGGTTTCGTGTCAGCCTCCATCGAGAGGTTCGAACGGTCCGTTGGCGGGTCAGGTCGCCATCAAACCGGTCAGCAGCTCCGAACACCGCGGAATGGCCTTCGGCAAAAGGAAGAATGGGTTGTCCTGGTAGAGCGTCGGGTTGGGGGACACCGAAATGGGCGAGCGCAGAGGGCGCGAGGTCGAGGAAAGAAAAGAGCCCTTCGTTTCGCTCCGGATGGTCCGTGCCGGCGGCCCATTTGACGATGAGTGGGACGTGCAGGCCCGCATCTGAGGCTGATCGCTTGAATCCGGGGAACGGACCGCCATGATCACTCGTAAAAAGAAGGGTGGTGTGCTCGTAAAGGCCGTCTTCCTCCAATTCTCGGATGATGGCGCCCACGAGACTGTCGACAGTGAGGAGGTTGGCGTAGTTCGTGGCCATGTCCTGCCGCACCGCAGGGAGGTCGGGGAGCAAGGGAGGGACCGGCACTTCATGGGGTGCGGGAGCGTCGCGGTGCCTAGGATCCTCCCAGATGCGGGACTCGTGAGATCCAAACAGGTTGAAGACGGCAAAGAAGGGGGCTCCCGGTGGGCGGCTTCTCCAATGGGCGTTCGGGGATGATTCATCCCAAGCCGATGGCGGCGTGGCGAAGTTGTAGTCCTCTTTTCCGCGGTTCGTGCAGTAGACGCCCGCGTCCCGGAGGCTCTCCGTAAACGGACGGATCCCGTCTGGAAATGGGGCCGAATAGGAAGGAAGTCCCGTGTGTGGATTGGTTCCCCCGCGCTTGAGGTAAGCCCNCATGTGTTGCGTCCCCATGGCATTGGGCTGGATGCCCGTGAGAAGGCTGCTTCGCGAAGGCGCACAGACAGGAGACACCGTGAACATGGTTTCAAACACCGTTCCTTCTGCGGCCAAACGCTCAATGTGGGGCATCCGCACCGTGGAATCTCCGTACGGTGGGAAAAACAGGCTCTGATCCTCGCAGATCACCCACACCAAGGACGGCGGCGCGGTTTCTTTTGGGTCTTCCACCACACCGCAGCCGACGAAAAAGAGGGAGGCGAGCCCCCCCGGAATCCAGCGTATCAATGCGTTCATGGTTCTGTATCGATGCGAAGTACGCCCACGNAGTCGAAGACTGAATTCAAATTGAAGTGTTGATGAACATTTCGTTGCCCTGCACAATGAGTCAGGTTCAGGAATAGTTTGGGGCAAAATCAAACCAATGAGACTTTCCGTCATTCTTGCCGTGCTGATCCTTGCTGGATGCGCGGCCCCTGCAGATGATGCAGCCAAAGACACCTACAGCCAGAACCTCGCAACAGCCAAGGCGGCAGTTCAGGCCCACATCAATGCCGACTACGACGCCTGGATGGAGTGCCATTCAGCCGATGCCGTGATTATGGATGCGGGATACGGCACGACCAGAATGACTCCGCAAGAAGCGGCCACGGCATTTGCTGGTCACCACGATGCCTTTGATGGCATCTCCACCACGCGTGAAGTTTGGTTGCCCGGAGTGGACACGCTCAACTTGGCGGCGGATGGCAGCGTTCGGGCCTACATCAATTGGAGCGCCACGTCGAAAGCCAATGGCCACGAAGTCGACCTGCGTGCCTACCACTATTGGAACTTCAACGACGAAGGGAAAATCATGCAAGAAGGTGGATTCTACGATGCCGGCGGCTTGGCCGTGGCCGCCACCACCATGCCCCCAGCCGAAGAGGGGGAGGGAGAAGAGTGAGTTCTCTCCCAAACCAGACAGAAAAGGACGGCCAAGCGCCGTCCTTTTTCGTTTCGGCCAGTTGGACATGCCTCACTCGATGGCGTAGCGCTGTTTGACGTTGACGAAGGCCGTCTTGTATTTGCTGGAGGTGTTGAGGGTGCCGCCCCAGCTGAAGCTCTCATCGGAGTTGGTGCCGAGGATCTGGAAGACGCCGATGCTCGTTTCGAGGAGGTCACCCAAGTCGCCACCGCCACCCTCAACCGCAGTGCGGGCGCGGACCTGGCCGTCGGCTGAGGCTGCAGCAATCATCTGGATCTTCAGTTCGCCGAGCTGGGTGTAGAAGTATTTGGGCGGGTAGGAAGTGATGTAGACGTTGTCCTCAATGAGCTCGGTGACGTCCTGGGAGAGGCGTTCGACGAGGTCGATGTCGTTCGAGGTCACCTTGAAGCCGCGGGTGAGCTTGTAGCCATCGAAGACCTGCTCGCGGTGGACGAGGTCGCCCTCGTCGTTGAATTGGGGGACCGACTTGAACTTCTGGTCCATGTCAATGGCGAGGAAGGCAAAATCCTCCTCGGGAATGCCCCGTTCGAGTAAGAAATTCCGGACCACCTCCTTGTCGGCCTTCATCGCAGCGTAGGCCTCCTTGAGGTCCATGGCTTTGCGGTGGAATTGCCCCTGCCAGACTGCCAGGTCGGATTCGAAGTCCTGCGAGGTTGAGCCCGTCACCTCAATGTCGCTGGCCGCACTGCTGAAGATGCGGTGGCTGTTTTTGGCCACGAGGAAAGCGGCTGACAGGATGCTGACACTGAGCACAGCGGCAAGGGCGGGGAGGAAGTGGGGAAGACGGGTCATGGTGGGTGGTGAATCGGAAGGCAACGGCACCTTCGTGGATGCAACGGCGGGAAGGCGAAATGATTGCTGTGGATGGAAGATTTCCTCCAAGCGCAACCCTAAGGGGTTTCATCTGTTGTTTTGCTGTCACGACGATCCATGATTCGACTTCTTTCCCTGCTCGCCTTGCTGGCGATGTCCAAATTCGGTTNGGCCCAAGACTGGGTGCAATTGTCTTCGCCCAATGGCAATGGACGTCACCACCCCATCACGGTGGCCAACGATCAATATGCCTATGTGCTTGCGGGGCAGGCCGGTTTCGCGGCGCTCAATCTGGCGGACGTGCACCGCTACGATGCGGCGAGTGACACGTGGGAGGAGCTCGATGCTTTCCCGGGTGGAGGACGCGGCTATGGCTACGGGGTGTGCGAAGGCGATGACGCTTACGTGGGCTTCGGCTCCAACGACAACGGATACCCGACCGACTTCTGGCACCTCGACATGGTGACGGGGGCCTGGACGGAGATGGCGTCCTTTCCTGGCGACGGCCGGAATCACCCGGCCATGGTCCTCACGGGCGGTCAGGTGTTTGTCGGCTTGGGCAGCAACGACAACGGCAACCTCGGCGATTGGTGGGGATACGACATCGCCTCGGACAGCTGGGAGGAGCTGGCGCCCTTCACGGCGGGTGACCGGCATCACCCGTTCTATTTCGGCATCGATGGCATCGCCTATGTGGGCATGGGCCACGGTGACTCGCAAAATGGTGCGCTGACCATTTACGGCGACTTCCACGCCTACGACCCCGCCACCGACACCTGGACGCAGCTCGACGATTTCCCCGGCGAGGCCCGGGTGGCGGGCACGCAATTCGCAGCGGACGGCAAGGGCTACGTCCTGAGTGGNGATGGGGACAACCATGGCCCGCTTGACGATGGCGAATTCTGGGAATACAATCCGGCTGCCGATGCATGGACGGAACTCGAGCCGCACCCGGGGGGTGCGCGCTGGGCACCGGGCAGCTTTGTGCTGGGGTGCCACGCCTATCTGACCGGCGGGTTGGAGGGCGCCACGGACACCTTCCACCACGACTTGTGGCGCTTCTCCCTGTCGGCGGACTGCGGCTGCACCGATCCGGAAGCCGTCAATTTCTCGCCGGAGGCCGTGACCGACGATGGCACGTGCTGCTATGTGGCGGGCTGTATGGTGGAGACCGCAGTCAACTATGACCCCGCGGCATGCCAATCGGATGGCTCCTGCATCGCGCCCATTCTCGGGTGCACGGATGAGACCTCCGAGTACTATGACGCCCAAGCCAACACGGACATGGCCCTCGGTGGCCCCATCTCCACGGNGGAGCTCGGGGGTGGAGGGTTCCATTACAACGACAGCTGGGACATGCTGTTCTCGGTGTCCGAACCGACGGTGCTGACCAGCGTGGATGTCCAGGCCGACGTGGCATTCACGATCGATGTCTACGTGCGGGATGCTGGCGGGGCGACGCTCTTTCAGGAGCCCTTCACGCTGTCCGCCGGGTGGAACACCCTGCCCATCGGGGTGGAGATCCCCAACGGGACCGACTTCGCCATGGGCATCGAAGGGGACAACCAAGGGCTGTTCCGCAACAACGCGGTGCCGGCGGGCGCATTCCCCATCGCGGTGGCCGACCGGATGAGCATCACGGGCAACACCACGGATTCGCCCTNGGANTACCATTACTACTTCTACCGCTGGGTGGTCGAGTCGCCCTGCGCGCCGTTGGCCAGCGTGGGGGAGTGGGCAGAGGATGAATTCCGCATTGCCCCCAACCCCATTTCAGACCATTTCCAATGGAGTGGTCCCCAGGTGGTATCCATGACCTGGCTGGACATGGCNGGCAGGGAGGTGTCCCGCAGTGGGGAAGTGCTGGCGAACCGGATGCCGCGGCCAGATCTGAATGCAGGCCAATACATTGTCGTGGCCCACACCGACAAGGGCATTCGNCGGGTGTTGGTCCAATTGGATTGATGCCGACCTTGGTGGGCATGGATGTGCCCGCCAATTCCGCCATCGACTTGACGCAGGTTCCCCAACTCGAGGCGCTGAAGTACACGGGCGTATCGCCCCGATACCGGACGCTGCGCTTGTTGGTTTGGGCCTTGACCCAATGTGGTCTGACCCTGCTCGTCGTATCCCCCTTCATCCTGAAGCTGGTGTTTCCGGAGCAGNAGGCGTTCGCCGACATGGAATTCGATTTCTGGTGGATCTCCCTCGGTGTGCAAGCCATTCTGGGGCTTTTTTGGTTGACCGAAGAGTGGCTCGGCTTTCCACGCAGAGGCTATGCGGTGCGTGAACGGGACATCACCTATCGCTCCGGCTGGTTCAGCCGAAGCACCGTGACCGTTCCGTACGCGCAAATCCAGCACTTGGAGCTGGTTCAAGGTCCCGTGGCACGCGCCTTTGGCCTGAAACACCTGAAGCTCTTCACGGCTGGGGGCAGCGGCAACCTGCGCATTGCAGGATTGGAGGAGGGGGAAGCCAATCGGCTCCGCTCTGTACTGGACACGCGCTCTTTGGACTGATGCCCTTCACCGAGCCCCGTCGCCAACACCCTCTGGGGGTCCTCATCCTGGCCGCCCAATTCATTTTCAAGTTCGCCCAGCAGTTCTGGCCGGCCTTGGTGGTGGGTTCGTTTGGAGACAATGTGGTGCGCAATGGTCTGCTCACGGTCGGCATCTTCGTGGCCGTCTCCTCCGCCTACGCCATCCTGTACTACCTGCGCTTTCGGTTCAGTGTCGAAGGACAAGTCCTTGTGGTGGAGAAAGGGGTGTTGCGACGGGAGCGCCTGCAGGTTCCCTTCGAGCGCATCCAAACCATTCAGCTCTACCAAGGCCCACTGCAGCAAATCTTTCGGTTGACCGGAGTTCGGGTGGACACAGCGGGCTCTTCGGGCAGCGAATTGCAGCTTGTGGCCATCCGGAAAGACGAGGCTGCGGAGCTCCAGACCATCCTGCGGTCCACGGCATCCGCCTCAGCGCCAGCAGAGGATGTACAAGGGAAGGGCAGCGCTGCCGAGGATGAAGGAGGACACGAGGTGTTTCAAGGGGAGGCATTCGCCGAGCGCAAGGCAGAACCTGTGGTTCACGAGCCGCAAAAGGAACTGGTCAACCTCGGATGGGNGGCGCTGCTCAAGGTGGGGCTTTCGCAGAACCACTTGCGCAATGCCTTCGCCGGATTGGCTTTGGTGCTTTACGGATTGGGGAACGTTCCGGAACAAATCACCGCGTGGATGGAGTCCCTGCCGGCCATTGCAGCGCCGCTGATCGGAGTGGCCTTTTTTCTGCTCCTCATTCCAGGTATCCTCTTGTTCTTAATGGGCGGNATCGCCGTTTCGATGGGCACCGCGATCTTGAAATACTTTAACCTCAAGAGCGGCATCGGCGCGGAAGGGCTGCACGCCGAGATGGGTTTGCTTCGCCGGCAAGCATTCGAAGTGCCGTTTGCCCGCATCCACCTGACCGAGTGGCGCAGCAATTGGATCCGCCGGAAATTCGGTTTCGAAACCCTGGAAGTTCGGCAGGCCATGGCGGAGAGCGCGACCACTGGCGGCCTGCGGGTGTTCCTACCTGCTATGGAGGCGAACCACCGGACGCAGTTTGAAGAGGCCGTCTATCCCGACCTGCAAGCGCCACCGATGTTGGAAATCCAGCCGGTCCGACGACTGCGCTGGCTCTTGTGGCTGGCCGCTGTAACGCCAGCTGCGCTGTTTTGGCTGGTGTGGACAGCGGCGGGAGCAGGGCTGGCCACTGCCATGTGGCTCGCTTTCACGGGCTTCACCACCGCAAAGCGGTTCGGCTCTNTGCGCTTGACGGCCCATGAGGACACCATCGTCTTGGAACGCGGGTGGTTTTGGCGCCGCAGGACCGTGTTGCGCATGGCCCAGTTGCAGGGCGTGGAATGGAAGCGGCTCGTATTCTTGGAGCGGCGCTCCATCGGTCACTTGGTCTTCCACACTGCAGCCGGTGCCCGGCGATTCGCTTACGTCGACAAGATTCAAGGTCATGCCCTGCGGGATGTGGCTTTGAACCAACACCACGCCCGATCGAGCCGGGCCTGAGCAACCATTGCTCGCCCGAGGTTGTATTTTCCCCCGATGCCCGAGGGGATGAACACCTTGATTGAGAATTTGCAGTTGGCTTGTGACGCTATGAGGCGCGCGGGTTTGGAGCGCATGGACAGTGTGCAGCTTATGCGCCGCTTCGACGCGAAGTATGTGGTGCCGGAGTCTTGGTTGCCCGGTCTGGTGGACGCCATGAAGGGCCATGCCCACCTTTTGGAAGTGGAAGGCCAATGGGACGCCCGATACGACAACGTCTACTACGAGCCACCAGGCGATGACTTTTTGCTTGACCACCTTCGGGGCCGGTCGCGCCGCATGAAAGTCCGCACCCGGACGTATGGCAGCAATGGCATGTCCTTTCTNGAGGTCAAGCGGCGCTTCCCCGGTGGGCGGACCTTGAAGGACCGTATGCGGAGAACCGGGGAGGGGGTGCAGTTGGATGCGCAGGAGCACACATTCCTGGCCCAGCATGTCAAGAACATGGACTTGGAGCCGCGACTCCATGGCGGGTTCCAACGCCTGACGCTGGTCGATTTCGACCGCAAGGAGCGGGTCACCATCGACCGCGGCTTGACTTGTGGACTGCACGGAGAGGCACCGCAAAGTTTGCTGGAAGGCCTCGCCATCATCGAGGTCAAGCAGCCTCGGCCAGATCGATACGGCCCCGCACAACGCTGGCTCCGGGGCAAGGATGGACGGCAGGGCATTGTCGGGCGGAAGACGCGTGTGAGCAAGTACACGGTGTCCCGGCTCATGTGCGACCCGGACATTGCGGGCCGCACTTATCTTTCTACCTATCGCCGGTTGCAAGACGCTCGCTCCTGGGCCGAGGACCTGCAAGCCAAAACGTGACATGACCGAAATCGCCCTGCATTTCGCAGCCAACCTCCTGTCATGCTGGATCATTGTCCGGCTCATCTACCAATCCAAGGCCAAGCGAAGGGATTACGTGTTCACCTTCACCATGGTCTCCGCCTCCGTGTTCCTGCTCTGCCGGATGCTCAGTGGTGTGGAGCTCGACTTGGCCTTCGCCTTGGGACTGTTCGCCATTTTCGGTATCATCCGGTACCGCACCAACCCGGTGCCCATCCGGGAAATGACCTACCTGTTCCTGGTCATCGCCATGGCGGTGATGAATGCGCTGGCCCCGATGGCCATGGGCATCGTGGACGTGGCCATCGGCAATTCCTTTATGTGGGCCATCGCCTTCGTGCTCGAGCGATTGCTCTTCGTGGAGCACCTGGTGACCAAACGTGTGGTGTACGACCGGATTGAACTCCTGCAGGAGGGACGGCGCGAGGAGCTCATGGAGGACTTGGGCCAGCGCATTGGAGAGAAGGTCGAGCGGATGGAGATCGGCAATGTGGACCTGCTGCGGGAGACCGCGGTCATCAAGGTCTCCTACAAGGGGGAAGACCACTCCGAGCACATCGACCCCACAGACGGCGTCTGATGAGAAGCGCCTCCCTGTTGTTCTTGAGCCTCCTGTGCGGCACCCTGTCCGCACAGGTCATCACGCCACCCGGCGGGGGCGCAGGAGAGCAGGACACCACCGAGTGGCGCGGCTGGACGGGATTGACCCTGCAGCATCGGCCGTTGCGCAGCATGAAAGTCTCGCTCCAACACCAATGGCGTTGGTCAGAGGATTTCACCGAGTTCGACCGGCGCTTTCTTCAGGGAGAGGTGGAATGGAGCCCGAAAGGGAGTGCCGCTGTGGAAGCACAGAGCATCAGTGTCGGGGTGAGGCACACCCACAGACCCGATAGGGCTGGCGATGTTCAGGGGGTGGACCGCCTGATCCGTTGGCAGATCGACTACGGCGTGGAGGGAGACCTCGGCCGATGGCAGTTTTCGGGCCGGGCCCGATGCCAGCGGCAATCTGCCCTGGCGCTGAAGACCGGCGCAGATCCGGCCACCTACGGCCGTCGGAGAACCTATCGTCTGAAGGGAACGGTGGAATACAACATCAAGGGCTGGAAATGGGACCCCGCCATTTCGGTGGAGCGGTTCCTTGACCGCGTCCCGGAGGATTGGCAACCGGACGGGGCGTGGCGCTTGAGACTGGCCACAGACCGCAAGACGGCCAAGCGCCAGAAGGTGACCCTCTTTGTCCAGCGGGATTGGGTGAGCCGATACAATCCGGCGCCCCCGGGCGTAGCGCTGAGCCAGATTGGCGCCGGAATCGACGACCTGCGCCTGACCGGAGCCGTCGAATGGACGGTGGGCGTCCGGTACCGCTATCGTTTCCGGAAGCCCGGCAAGAAGAAGGACAGCTGAGGCCGATCAGCGCACGTTGATGGCTCGTCCGCTGGAGACCACACGGACAATGCCGCCGGCTCCCTCCAGCGGCCAAGCCACCGAGGTGGTGCCAGCGGGAAGCCATTCGCTGCGGCGCATCACTTCGCGTCCCGCCACGTCATAGGCGGCCCATTCCACCAGGCACCCTGCTGGAAGTGTCACCTGGAGCAGACGCCCCCGATGAGCCGCCGTCCACAGGGCCGGCTCCTTGACGGTGGATGGCGTCCCCTCAAATCCATGGAAGGTCACTTCGTCCGTTCCCGAATTGGCGACCCCGAGGGTGTCGATTCCGATGGCGTAGCTGATGTCCGCTGGACTGGATAGCCCAGCGGCTCCAGTCACGACCGTCTCGGTGTCGGCAAAGTCGCTGCTGAAGCGGGTGATGCGGGTCGGGGACCAGGAGCTCACATAATATTGACCTGAACCGTCCACATCGATTCCGTCGAGGTTGCCGAGGCCCGTGCCGTTGACCAATGTGGTCATGTCGCCACTTTCGAGGTCGAAGGACAGGATGTCGGCGTTGTTGCCCCAGCACACCACGATGGCGCGGTTGCCGGCCTCATCGATGACCACACCATTGGGCGTGGCGCCGAAGTTGCCAGCGAGCAGGGTGTGGGACATCTGTTGAGGCTCGTTGACATCNACGGTATAGAGGCGATTGCTCCAGAAATCGCTCACGACCAGCATGCCATTGCTGTGGCTTCCCATGCCGTTCAGGAAGGCGACGCCGGGAATGGTCAGCATCCCGACTTCCTCCGCCGTATCGAGGTCGTATGCCCGGATGACATTGTTGCCGATGGCGAAGAGGTGACCATTCAGCACTTCCATGCCATGGGAGGCCTGGGCTTCGCCGAAAAAGCTCCAGTTGGCCCCCTGGTCGGGCGTCACCAGAAGGCTGCTGCCATTGGACACAAACCACTGGTTGCCCGCTGGATCATACTCGACCGCTTCGATGTTGCTCGGGGTCTGGGCGCAGAGGGATGCGGCTCCCGCAAGGAAGCCAAAAAGGAAGAAAGTCCGCATGGCGGGCAAGGTAGCCCTCTCCGAGTTCAATCGCAGGGAGAGCCTTGATNCGAAAGGAACATCAGGGCGTCGCCCACATCCACCTGATTGTTGCCATCGAGGTCCGCCGGGCTCGAGTTGTGCCCCAAACCTTCCAAGCGGAATCCTTATCTTTGCGGCCCTTCAAATGAGAAGGCCATCGGGATGTGGCGCAGTTGGTAGCGCGCGTCGTTCGGGACGACGAGGTCGCTGGTTCGAGTCCAGTCATCCCGACCTCCATGCAGCCTCCACCTTCGGGTGGGGGCTGTTTTCATTTGGACCGGTCGCGGATCACTTTCCGCTGCGCTGCAATGGAGGCTTGGTGAATGGCCTTGTAGACGTCTTCGATGAACGCGGCATCCAGCCCCTGACCTTCTGCCAGCTGCGCGCTCTGGCGCAGGATTTGCTTCCAACGGGCGTTCTGTAGGATGGTCAACCCATGGTCCTTTTTGTAGAGGCCGATGTTCTCCGACACGCCCATTCGGCGCGCCAACAGCTCGACCAACGCCTCGTCAATGACGTCGATTTCAGAGCGGAGGGCAGCGAGCCGCTCATGGGTCGCCCCTTGGGCATCCGAGCGGAAGTCCAGCTCTTGCAACAACTCCACGAACCGCTTCGGAGTCAGCTGTTGTGCTGCATCTGTCCAAGCCTGATCGGGATCGGGGTGGACCTCCACCATCAGTCCGTCAAATCCGAGATCCACAGACATCTGGGCCACGTCGGGCACCATGTCGCGTTGGCCCGTGATGTGGCTGGGATCATTCAACAAGGGAATGTCCGGGTGGGCATTTCGAAAATCGATGGGAATCTGCCAGAGGGGGGCGTTCCGATACGTCTTCTGACCGTGGACCGTGAACCCACGGTGGACGGCCATCAAGTCCTGTATCCCAGCGCGCTGCATCCGCTCTACTGCACCACTCCACAACGCGAGGTCGGGCTGGGTCGGATTTTTGACGGCCACAGGGATGTTGACGCCTTGCAGTGCATCTGCGATGTCCTGCACCTGGAACGGGTTGGCCGTGGTGCGTGCTCCCACCCAGACCATGTCGATGCCCGCCTCGAGTGCCTCTTCGATGTGGCGGGGTTTGGCCACTTCGATGCAGACCTTCAGTCCAACCTCTCGTTGGACCTCTTGAAGCCAGGGGAGCCCTGTGCTACCGACCCCTTCAAAAGCGCCGGGCCGGGTGCGGGGTTTCCAGATGCCCGCCCTGAAATACGACAGGCCCGCGTCCTTCAGGCCCTCCGCCGCAGCAAGGACCTGTTCTCTAGATTCCGCACTGCACGGGCCTGCAATCAAGGTGAAGGACGCCTTCATGTCACAAAGAAACAGGGCACATCACAAGATTGTGCGTGCACGGGTACAGATTCAGATTACTTTTGCGCCCACAAAACCAACCCCATGAACAAGAGCACCCTCTTTGGCATGTTTGCCATTTGCGCCCTCTTCGCCAGCTGCGACGACGGTGTCACCGAAGTGTGTGATGAAGGCAACAAGGCCGTCATCGAGATCTTCAACAACTCCCCTTGCACCCCGGACGTCAGCGTTGGCAGTGATGATGTGGCCACCGACATGGGCATTCTCGCCACGCAGAGCGTGGAGGTGGACGCCGGTGACATCGATGTGGAGTTCAGCTTGGCCTTCATTTCCGTGTGCACTGCCCTCGATACCACGGTGACCGTGGCATGCGGCGACACCGTTCTCGTGGAATTTACCGGATCCTGATTCCGGCAGACGCCATTTCAGAAAACCCGGCCATGTGCCGGGTTTTTTATTGCCCCCCGGTCAAGGGGAGGGGAGACCGCGCGACCAAATGACGCCGCCTTGCATGTGGAGCCGGACCACCCGGAATCCCAAGCTGCCAATGGCAATAAAGGGAGGTGTGCATGGACATTTTCCTCGACGTACTCCAAGCAGACGATGACAACGACCGCCTCTCCGACAGCACCCAGCGGGTGCCGCTACATTCACCGGGACATCACGCCTAGGTGAAGTTTTGGCCAAGAAGGTCGTCTTGTCGGGCCACTGAGCCTATTCTGAGGACTATTTTCAACCCGCAGCATTATCAGCATGGGCAAGAAAGTCAAGCCACGTCGCATGGCCATTCAAGCTGAATGGCAACGGGACAGTGAATCCGCACCTGGGTTCAACAAGTACTTCATTACCATCCGCGAGGTGGATGGCACGGAGGTCCGCGTCCCGGTGTATGGTCGGGACATGCAGGACGCATTGAACCGCATTACCAAGCGGGAACGCACGGAAAAGTTCGTGGAGACCACCGAACGGATTCCGGACTTCGTGTATGTCTTGCTGTTCCTCGGTACCCTCGGGATTGGCGCGACCTTGAGCACAACGGCCGACAACCCACTGTACTTCGCGGTGGGTGCCGGCGCGTTGGTCGTACTCGTTGGGCTCTACTTGCTCAGAACCCGGCAGTAAAGGTCAGTTCCCGAGTCCGCCGGAGCCGCCTGTGGGGCTGATCCATTCGACCGACTTCAGGATGGAACCTGGCGGAACAGAGGCCTGCACCTTCATGAAGGCTTGCACGGCCTGATTCTCGGAGATGTAATATTGTCGGACGTCCAGGACCTTGACGACGCCGGGCGACATGCGCACCTCGTACAAGGCGTGGAACCCATAGCGATTGTGGCCGCTGGAGACTTGGAGTTGGCTCGAAGGGAAGTCCGTTTGTTGGACTTGAGCCCCTTTTTCCAGCTTGGAGGGGAACAGGCCTTGAGCCGATGCGGTCAGGGAGAAGAGGAAGGCGGGGATGAAGAGGAGGGCGCGGATGTGCATGATGTCATTGGGTTGTTCACGCGGCTACGGGGCAAACCGGTGAAGGTTTCGCGCCTCCCCCTGATTGCCCAATTATCTTTGGCACATGGGAAGAGCCTTTGAGTTCCGCAAGGAGCGGAAGATGAAGCGTTGGGCTGCGATGTCAAAGACGTTTGCGCGCCTCAACAAAGACATCATTCTGTCCATCAAGGAGGGAGGTGGAATCGCCGATCCGGATTTGAATGCACGGCTGCGCGCCGTCATTCAGAACTGCCGGGCGGCCAACATGCCCAAAGACAACATCGAGCGGGCCATCAAAAAGGCCACGGACAAGGATGCGGCCGATCTCAAGCAGGTCACCTTTGAAGGCTACGGGCCCCACGGCATTGCCGTCTTCGTGGAAACCGCAACGGACAACAACAACCGCACGGTCGCCAACGTCCGCAGCCATTTCAACAAGTGCAATGGCAACCTGGGCACCACAGGCAGTGTGGAGTTCATGTTCACCCATGTCTGCCACTTCAAGATTGCAGCGGAGGNGCAAGATGCGGAGGAACTCGAGCTGGACCTCATTGATTATGGTGCCGAGGACATTGGAGTCGACGAGGATGCCATCATGATTTATGGCCCTTTCGAGAGCTTCGGCTCACTTCAGAAGAGGCTCGAGGGCGATGGAATCGAGATCCTCGAATCCGGTTTTGACCGCATTCCAACGGACACGAAGGAGCTGGACGAAGAGGCCACAGCCGAAGTCGAGAAGCTCATCGAGAAGTTGGAGGAAGACGACGACGTCCAGAACGTCTTCCACACGATGTCCTCGAGTACCGAGGACTGATTCAAACCGTCATTCGCACACCACGCCGAACTCCACTAGGAGTTGGAGCAGGTCGTTGGTGCCCACCACACCGTCGGGCACGATGTCTGCCAAGCAGCTTTGGTCGCTAGCAAAAACGCAAGATCCATTGTCCACCTCGGCGGCCAGGTCATAGTTGAAGGCCAGAGGGTAAGTGCAGCCACACGTCTCGGGACGGTCCAAGATGGTGAAGCTCACCGTGGCGACCTGTCCGCTTTCGTCCTGCGCCTCAAAGGAGTAGTCCCCCGCCAAGAGCGCATTGAGGTTCAAGTTGGTGGAGTAGGTGACCTCACCGACCGCGCCGTCCGGCGTCAACTCGACGAGTCCAGTGGCGCTCCCAGAGCACTGCGTAGAGTATGCATTGGCAGCAACCGTAAGTTGAGCGAAAGACAAGGCGGAAATGCCCAGGAAAAGGCAGAGGAAAAGTGTACGCATTGGGTGAAAATGTGGTCATGGACGAGCCGGCTGGTCACATCCTGATGGGAAAATATAGAAAATGATTGAAACGGCCATTCCACTCACGAATTCTTGCATTTCCTCGATGCATTTGGAATATGAATAAAATTGAAACTTCTGGACGTGGGACATCGAATTGCAGCGTCAAAGCGACCGTCTCGGTTTATAATGTGTATATTTTGGTGAACCTTCTTGAATGGGTTCCCGGGCAACCGATGGAATACCCTTCTCTGTGACCCCATGAATTCAGCACGATGGAAACGGCCGAAACCAATTGAGGTCAACTGGATCGTGGTGGTCGCACTGTGCTTGTGTGCGCCCAACATCCTGAGTGCACAGCATTGGGGTGAGACACTCCACAGCAAAGCGGACCTGGATCTGGCCAAGGCCCAATTTGACAGCACTTGGGCAGACAGCATTGCTGCCCGTGGAAAGGGGGTCAAGCCATTTCTTCGGTGGTGGCACTTCGCCCGTGACCGCTGGGCGTATGAAGGCGCGACTAAACCTCCATCCGATGTTCTTTGGAAGGCAACAGCCAAGGAACGCGCGGGAGTCCGTGCTCGGTCGACCCCCGTTGCCCCCATCTGGACTGCAGCCGCGCCTTCCCATCGTCCATTGATTGGTGGAGCAGGGCGTGTGAATCGGGTGGTGGTGCACCCTTCAGACACTTCTTGGTGGGTGGCTTGCACTCCCAGTGGTGGCGTTTGGCAGAGCCGTGACTCTGGTCACGAGTGGGCGCTGGTTGGCGAAGCCGACTGGGCCGGCATGGGCGTGTCCGACGTGGCTTTTCATCCGACAGACACACTGCAGCTTCTCGCCGCCACAGGTGATGGTGACTTTGGCAGCGCCTACGCGATTGGTCTGATGCAAAGCCAAGATGGCGGAGCCACTTGGGGTCTCACCGGCCTGTCGTTTGACTTGTCCCAAACCGAAACCGTTCAACGCGTGCACCGCAAAGCCGGCGCACCAGACCACATCCTTGTTGCCGCTTCCAATGGTCTGTGGATCAGCACAGATGATGGAGCCACGTTCGAGCAGACCTTGGAGGGGCTTTTTTCGGATCTCATCCCGCACCCCGTCGATTCCGCCATCTGGTATGCGGCAGAACGCCCGGGCAAGGTGTATCGCTCCACTGACGGAGGGTGGAATTGGTCCTTGGCGTCCGGATTGCCCAGCTCATTGGTGGTGAGCCGCATCACGCTTGCTGCCTCACCATCGGCACCCAACGACGTGTGGGCCATCGCCGCGCGATCGAGCACACAGGGGCTTCGCGGGGTCTATCGGAGTGCGGACGCTGGGCAGACCTTCACGAAAATCGACAACGTTCCCAACCTCCTTGGCTGGACCGTGGACGGCTCAGACTTCGGCGGACAAGGCTTTTATGACCTCGCCCTGGCAGTGGACCCGATGGACGCGGACCATGTGATCGCTGGCGGCGTCAACCTTTGGGAAACGTGGGATGGCGGCACCGAGTGGCAGTGCATCGGTCACTGGTTCGGTGCAGAGGATGTGCCTGAGGTGCATGCGGACCACCACGCGGTGATGTTTCAGCCCGGCACGCAGGACGTGGTTAGCGCGCACGATGGCGGCATATCTCGGCTGCGGGATGGCGGGGTCGAGGACCTGAGCGCGGGACTCAACATTGGTCAGGTGTACCGTTTTGCGTTCTCGGAAGAGGATCGGACCCGCTGGCTGTCCGGCTGGCAGGACAATGGGGTCAACCTCCTGGACCGTCGGGCCCATGCCAGGGTCATTGGTGCTGACGGCTTCCACTGCATGGTGGACCCAGTGGACCCGGAGCGCCTCTACGCTGCGGAATACTTCGGGCGAACCTATCGGTCCACAGATGCTGGATGGAGTTGGGAAGAATGGATTTCGTCGAACGGAGTGGGCGTCGATGAGCGGGGGGACTGGGACACCCCCATGTCCTTTGCCCCGGGCAACCCTGATCGGATTTTCGTGGCCAAGCACAGGCTGTATTGGACAGATGACGATGGCGGGACATGGAGCCAGACCAGCGCCATCCCGGGTTCTGAAATGGAAGTGCTCGCCCTCGCGGAGTCGGACCCCCAAGTGGCGATCATGGCCCGAACGACCCAGGCATTCCTGACCTCAGATCTGTTGACATGGGACGCCATCAATGGCCTCCCCGGATTGCCCGTGACGGACGCCCTCATTGACCCCTCCAATGCCGCTCGTTTCTGGCTCTCTTATGGTGGGTACGACGCCGATGAACGGGTGTGGTTCACTGCAGACAGCGGCCAATCCTGGACTTCCGTGGGCGACGGTTTGCCGGCTTTGCCGATCAACGTGTTGGAATTGGACACCGCCTCCGGGAATCTGTACGCTGGAACCGATGCAGGAGTATACGTCCTCCCTTCAGATGGAGAGGTGTGGACGCCCTACAAGGAAGGCCTGCCCGCAGTGGTGTGCACGGAGCTTGGCATCCGCTACAGCACAGGTGAACTTCTGTTGTCCACCTATGGACGTGGCTTGTGGCGGGCACCATTGTACGAAGTCCCTGAACGGGACGGGGCCTGCATGTCCATTCTGGGCGCTGCCCCGGAAACTTGCGGTGCCATCCCCCGGGTCAATTTGGAATTCCGGAATGCAGGCGCGGACACCCTCGTGGGGGCCACCGTCCTTTGGAATGAGACGGATACCGTGAACTACGGCTTCATTCTACCGCCGAATCGGTGGGCTGCATTGCCTTGGGAAGACGTCTTGCCAGGGGATGTAGCGTGGGGGAGTGAATTCACAGCCCGGCTGCTCAGTGTGGTGGCGGTGAATGGCAACTGGAGCAATGGCGACCTGATGTCTGGGGTGGATGCGGTGGCCTCCAACGATGTGGCATCGGCCATTTGGGAGCACCGGACGGGACAAGGCCCCGTGCTGTTTCACACCACTGCAGATTGCAGGCCTTTGGAGTCAGCATGGGCCCTGTTTGACAGCACGGGAACAGAACGCGCCCAAAGGCAGCATTTCCAGCCTGAGACATTGACCGTAGACACCCTCTGCTTGACACACGGTTGCCATGACGTCGTGTTTCATGACCAAGGCGGCAATGGATGGAGCGGCGACGATTGCGGCATGTCGGGACAATTCACCATTCAATCCATCCAAGGCGGCGAAGTTTGGCCTTCGACAGAGCCTGGACTGCCCGCAGACTTTGGCCATGCCGCTTCGCTNACGTTTTGCCTTCCACGAGAAGCGCTTTTCGGGTGCACAGACCCTGCAGCTTGCAACTTCAATCCAGCCGCTGGCGTGGCGGATGGAAGTTGCAATTACGCTTGTCCGGACCCCACGTGCCCCGGCGATCTGGATGGCGACGGTGTTCATGGCGCCACAGACATCTTGGCGGCATTGTCCGAGTTCGGATGCAGCAGCAGTTGCACGCAGGACATCAACGGTGACGGCTCCGTTTCTGCCAATGATATCCTGGCGTTGTTGGCATTGTACGGGACCTTCTGCTCAGAATGAAAGGGACGGGTGCATCTTGCGCCTCCAAATGGCCCAACGCACTCCCCGTCCCAAAACGGTCTACCGCCGGTGGATCGCTGAAATCGAAGCTCCACTGCATGCCTTGGTCCGTTCCGAGCTTCAGTTGGGCAGCACCACAGCCGCCCGNAACCTGATCAAAGGGGGCAGCGTGCGTGTGTCGGATGAACAGGTCAAAATTCCCTCGACCATCATCAAAGTAGGGCAAGAGATTTCTGCGCCTGAATCGAAGGAGGACCGAAAGCTGGAGCGGGCGGACGCTCCCAAGTCCATTCGCCCTGCGGATGACCTGCCATTTGAAATCCTATACGAGGACCATGACATGCTGTGTTACCTCAAGCCCGCTGGCTGGGTCGCCGCTTCGCCAAACCCCAGAGTGGACACGAGCTTCACTCGGGTCAAGGAATTTCTCATCGCTCGGGACCTGGAGCAGGGCAATCCCGANCGCCCGGTGCACTTCGTCAACTTGCTCGACAAAGATAGCAGCGGCATCGCCGTGGTGGTGAGGGACGTNGCCCTGCGTCGCAGACTTCAGGAGAAGTGGGGCGAATTCCGATTCGAGAGTTACCTGCTGTTGAAAGGCGAGATGCCAGAGGACGGGGAATTCAGTGCCCGTCGCAAACCAGGGGAGAAGTACTCAGCCAAGAAGTTCCCTTTCCGTAAAATGCGAAGCGGCGGTCGTTTCACCATTCTGCGCGTCCAAGCTGGACTGCAGGACATTCCGGACATCTTGCCCGGCCTGCGCCACCACAACTGCATGGTTTGTGGCTTGGGGCACGAGGCTCCGGATCCTTTGGGGCGGCAAGGTGTGCACCTCTTCCGAGCGGTTATGACCGATGAGACGCTCGATGCCATGTGGGAGGTCAAGACCCGCATGCCCAAGGAGTTTCTCCGGGTTGTGAAATGAGAAACGCCCCGACGTTTCGGGGCGCTTCAACCTTAACCAAATCTGCACAGGGGTCGCCTGCGCTTTGAACCATATCTCGCTGCTACGAGCTGATGGGNAGAGGACAAAGCCCGTGCCAAAAAGGCCCGGCAGTCCTTCTGCCTTCCCAACGAGTGCCAATCCACAGGGCGCGGGTCCTGTATCTTGCAGCCCCCAAACCCACCTTTTTCTGAAATGACCAGAACCGTGATCGTGGCCGCTGCAAAGCGGACCCCAATGGGCTCTTTCCTCGGAGCCCTGTCCAGTATCCCCGCCCCGAAACTGGGGTCCACCGCCATTTCGGCTGCCATTGAAGCTGCAGGCATTGCTCCGCAGCAAGTGGACGAGGTCTTCATGGGAAACGTGCTCCAGGCCGGACTCGGCCAAGCTCCGGCCAGACAAGCGGCGATGGGTGCTGGCATCCCCGACACCGTGCCTTGCACGACCGTCAACAAGGTCTGCTCTAGCGGCATGAAAGCCCTTCACCTCGCTGCCAACGCCATCGCCTTGGGCGACATTGACGTCGCGGTTGCTGGCGGCATGGAGAACATGTCTCAGGTGCCGCATTACTTGAATGGCCGTCAGGGCGTCAAACTCGGCAACCTCAAAGCGGTCGACGGCATGTTCCTCGACGGTTTGACCGACGTCTATAACAACCACCACATGGGCCTGTGCGCCGAGCTCTGTGCCAAGGAGCACAGCTTCAGCCGGGAGGATCAGGACGCCTTCGCCATTGAGAGCTACCGGCGTTCCGCCGCCGCTTGGGAAGGCGGCGCATTCTCCGACGAAGTGGTGCCCGTGCCAGTCCCGCAGCGAAAAGGCGATCCGGTGATGGTGACCGAGGACGAGGAGTTCCGCAACGTGAAGCTGGAGAAGATCCCCACCCTGCGCCCCGTTTTTGACAAGGAGGGCTCGGTGACCGCGGCCAACGCCAGCACTTTAAATGACGGCGCGAGTGCACTCGTTTTGATGTCGGCTGAGAAGGCGGTGGAGCTGGGCGTGACGCCCCTCGCCACCATCCTGGCGAACGCAGACGCGGCGCACGAGCCGGAGCGGTTCACCACAGCTCCTGCCAAGGCGGTTCCCATTGCCCTTGACCGAGCTGGAATGAACATGGATCAAATGGACTTGATTGAGCTCAACGAGGCCTTTTCCGTTGTCGGTCTGGCCAACGTGAAGCTGCTCGGCTTGGATGCCGAGAAGGTCAACGTGCACGGTGGAGCCGTCTCTCTGGGGCATCCCCTCGGCAGTTCTGGAAGCCGCATTGTCGTCACGCTCATCCACGCCCTGAAGCGGCACGGAAAGCGCTACGGTGCGGCGGGCATTTGCAATGGCGGCGGCGGCGCCAGCGCCATGGTGGTAGACTGTGGAGCCTGATGGAAGGGGTCATCCGCGTCCCCTTGGCGCCGGTGCGGTACCGCTCCGCAGACCCGGCTGAACTCGTGACCCAGGCTCTGTTTGGGGAACGCGTGGACATCCAGCCCGTGGAGGGACAGGACAACTGGGCATCCATTCGCCTGGTGCAAGACGGCTACCAAGGGTTCATCGACCCGAAACTCGTGGACACCTCGGCTGAAGCCATTGCGGCTTTTGACAGGGAATGTCTTCGACTGACCGCTCCATTGACTCCTGTGGAATGGGCAGGGCGGACGTTGCACTTGCCAGCAGGTTCGCGGCTGCCCCAAGTGGCCTTTCCGGACCACAGGTCAAGTCCGCCTGCAGATGTCGTGGCTGCTGCCCAACAATTCCTCGGAGCGCCCTACCTGTGGGGAGGAAAAAGCATCCTCGGCATCGACTGCAGTGGCCTCACTCAGCTTGCGGGAGCCCTCTGTGGAATGAACATCCCGCGGGACGCTAGCCAGCAGTGGGCGTCGTCCACCTTTCACCGCAGTGGATGGAGCAACCTTCAGCACGGCGACTTGGTGTTCTTCCACAAGGAAGGGCAGGAGTCCGTCACGCATGTCGGGCTTGCCCTCGACGCTGGACCTGACGGCTGGGACGTTCTGCATGCATCCGGAGAGGTCCGCATCGACGCATTGACGCCCAGCGGAATCGAACGACTGGGCGACCTGACCCACCATTGGACAGGCGCTTCAGGTTGGGGGTTCAGCGCTGGATGACGATCCGCTCGACACCGTCTTCCGAGCGGAAGAGGTAGACGCCGTCTTTCAGCCCCGTTAAGTCCAGCTGCTGGTTGGCCGAACGGAAAGCACCTTCGANGAGCACCCGGCCACCGAGGTCCACGACAGACCATGTCCGCCCGATGAAGGAAGGGTCTGCCAGCAACTGCAGGTTGCCTCGGCTCGGGTTGGGTTGCAGGGAAACGAGAGGTCCTTCCGGATCGAGCGCACCAATGCCGGACAGCAGGGGCGTTTCCAACGAGATGTTTTCATCTCCCTCCTCGTAGGGCACGTAATCCACGAACACGAAGAACATTTCGTCCTCAGTGTTNTCCCCGTACACCACATTCTGCGGCGGACTGCTGGGGTTGAACGGGTTGTCCGCCGTGTTGTCATAGGCTGCGATGGCCTCGATTGTGTACCCCGCTGGAATCTTCGTCAGGGTAGGGAAGGTGAAGAACCCTTGCCAATTGAAATCCCATTCCGGAATGGAGATGAGCGGAATGGTGTCGTTGCCGTTGGCAGATGTGGCAAACACCTCCCAGCTCACGCCAATGAGGTGGCAGTGGGGCACGATGTTGATCAAACTCATGTCCTGCCACACGGGGTACTCCCCATGGAAGGCTTTGACCTGGTTGGCGGGGATGAAGAATGGTTCATTCAAGTCCCACGGACCCATGATGCCCGTTTCCACCTCGCGCTCAACGGGAGCTTCGGTGAAGAAGACATTGAGCTCGGTCTGGTCCGACTCGTCCGCCGAATAGGGGCCGTAGTGCATNTGAATCAAGAGGTCAGAACCGGCGGGAATGACCCGGCCAATCCCCTCGGGATAGACCACCGGCAACGTGCCGGGCACCCACCCGCCGAAAAAGCTGCTGTAGGCGTCAAATCCGAAGTCACCGAAACTCTCGTAGCCGAGGTCGGGGTCTTGTGCATCCATCTGGGCCGCAATGCCCTCCGTGTCCAGGCCGAGGATGGCGTGGTGGGCAATCGCTCCATTCTGGGGGCGAACCTCTAGTGAGCGGACCGTCATGTCGGTTTCGAATTCCGTCGGAAGGACGAACACCTGATACTGGTCCGTCATGTCTCCCTCGTGGAAATAGGGCTCCGGCATGGACAAGATCAAATCGGGATCGCCCACTTGGCTGCCCTGGGGAAAGTCGGGGAGTCCCGGGTTGTCGGCGGGATTCCCTTCTGGCTTGCCGGCATCGACCCAAGCGCTCAACGTTTCGATGTCCTCTGCGGACAACACGCGTTCGCCCACGAAATGGCTGTAGTTCGCGTCCGGTGTCCACGGGGGCATGTAGCCTGTGGACGTCACGAATTCAATGAACTCGCCATAGGCTGACACCTCCTCGAACGACGTGAACGGCATGGGGCCGATTTCACCGAAGCGGTGGCATTCCGTGCAGTTTTCGTGGATGATGGGGGCCACATCTGCATGGTAGGTCACACCTTGTCCTGAGACCACAGCGGCCAACAGCAAAAGAGGAAGGAGGAGAGAAATTCTCATGAGGTCAAGTTAAGGAGCTTTGTGAATGCGGAGGCCTTCGATGGGACATCCAACCGCATCCGTGACCGGGGTGGACACGGGGTGGCCGGCGAGAACGTCCTGGAGTGCTTGACGCAAATCCCGATTTCGGGTTCGGGGGCGTCGCTTTCCAGGCGCGAAATACCGATCGTTCAACCGACCGCGGTACACCACTGAGTCTCGTTCGTCAAGGACGAAGGCCTCCGGGGTCCATCGGGCATCCAGTCGGCCGGCCCATCCAGCTGTGTCCGCCATCAGCGTCATGTTCAAGCCGTAGGTCTCNCCGAATNCGGCAATTTGATCCGAGCGGGTAGAAGGATTTGGAAAGACCCCGACAAATTCCACGGGTTCACCGGCAAACTCCTTCTCGAGCAAGCGCATCTCATGCGACATGTTCTGACAAATGGGACAGAGCGGAGNGAGAAAGAGGATGACCCTCCATAGGGGCTTGGTGATCGTCATTCGCAGGGTGTTCCGTCAAGAACAAAAGGTGAGGGGAGGAAATGAACGCGCATGGGGTGTCAGGACACTGAAGATAACGGCTTGCGGCCATCCCGATTTAACCGCTTTGCCGCGTGTACATTGACAGCATGCAATTGACGGGATTGGATTGGGGCATCATCGCAGCGGTGCTGCTCATCGTCCTCGGCATTGGCTGGTGGTCGGGTCGGCAAGGCAAGGGCGATTCTGAGGACTACTTCCTCGGGGGCAGGGCCATGCCGTGGTGGTTGCTCGGCACCTCCATGGTGGCGACGACCTTCAGCGCCGACACGCCCAACCTGGTCACAGACCTGGTCCGACAGCAGGGCGTATCGGGCAACTGGGCCTGGTGGGCCTTCCTCTTGACGGGCATGCTCACCGTCTTCGTCTATGCGAGGCTGTGGCGCCGGTCGGGCGTCCTGACCGACATCGAATTCTATGAGCTCCGTTACGGGGGCAGGGCAGGGGCGTTCCTCAGGGGGTTCCGGGCTGTGTACCTCGGCTTGGTGTTCAATGTGCTGGTGATGGCCACTGTCAGCCTGGCGGCCATCAAACTCGGNAGTATCCTGCTCGGTTGGCCGGGTTGGATGACCCTCGCCGTAACGTGCAGCGTCACCCTGTTCTTCAGTGCCTACGGCGGGCTTCGGGCCATCCTCTGGACCGACCTCTTCCAGTTTGTCCTCGCCATGGGGGGCGCGGTGGCGGCTTGCCTGTGCGTCTTGTCCATGCCGGAAGTGGGCGGAATCGAGGGGCTGATGACCCACCCGAATGTCAGCGGAAAGTTGTCCGTCTGGCCGACTTTCAGCGATCCGGAAGTGTGGGTCCCCGTGCTGCTTGTTCCGCTCGCCGTACAGTGGTGGGCGAGCTATTACCCGGGTGCCGAGCCCGGTGGAGGCGGATACATCGCCCAGAGAATGTTCAGCGCACGGAGTGAGAACGATGCTGTCGGAGCCACTTTGCTGTTCAACGCTGCCCACTACGCCTTGCGTCCCTGGCCTTGGATTCTCGTCGCCTTGGCCTCCCTCATCGTCTTTCCCGACCTCGACTCCATTGCAGCGGCGTTTCCCGCATTGGCCGCGGACAAAGTGGGGCATGACGTGGCCTATCCCGCCATGTTGAGCCTGCTGCCCTCCGGCCTGCTTGGTTGGGTGACCGCCTCGTTGCTCGCCGCGTTCATTTCAACCATGAGCACCCAAGTNAACTTGGGCGCCAGCTACCTCGTCCACGATGTGTGGGTGCGCTTCGTTCGGCCTGACGCCACCGAAGCCCAGCGTGTCACGGCTGGCCGGCTGGCCACGGTTGTGTCCCTCCTGACCGGAGCCGCATTGAGCTTGATTTTGACCTCCGCAGGACAGGCATTCAATCTCCTTTTGCTGCTGGGTGCTGGAACCGGCGGCCTCTTCATTCTTCGGTGGTTCTGGTGGCGCATCTCGGCCGGCACGGAAATCGCAGCCATGGTCATCTCGCTGGTCGTGGCCGTTTACTTCACGTGGATCCACGATACGCTGGCGGCCGAGCCAGTGGCACTGGTCCCTGCGATGGCGGTTTGGGCCAAACTGGTGGCGGGCAGCCTGATCACTACGGCCGGCTGGGTCTTCGCCGCCTTCGTGCTGCCACCTGAATCTCCCGATGTGCTTCAGCGGTTTGTCAATCTCGTCCGACCGGGCGGCCCCGGCTGGTCGCAGTTCATCCCCAAGGGCGGTTCGGAGGAGCCGTCTTGGAACGTGCCGCGCGCACTGCTGCAAGCCGCACTGGGATGCTTGGCTGTCTATGGCGTCTTGCTGGGTGTGGGCAGCCTGATGTTTCATCAGGCGGGCGCCGGAATCGGATTCCTTGCCGTCGCAGCGTTGAGTACCCGAGCCATCCTGGTGTTGCAGCGCAAATCGGCATGACCGCTTTCACCACATCAGCACCCGCAAGACTCTGTTTGTTTGGCGAGCATCAGGATTATCTGGGACTGCCGGTCATGGCGATGGCCATCAACCGGCGTTGCCGATTGGATTGGGCGCCCAGGGAAGACACAACGGTTCGACTGACCAGCGAGTCTTTGGGGACCGTCATGCAATTGGACATGGCGAGCCTGAATTTCGACCAGCCCGCCCATCCATGGGAGGCGGTATTGGCCCAATTCATGCGGGAAACGGGCGTCCAGCCAAAGGGCATGGACNTCCACATTCAAAGCGACATCCCCATTCAGGCAGGATGCAGCTCTTCGACGGCCTTGATCACGGCCTGGGCTGCAGGATGGGGGCGGATATGGGGCAAGGAGGAGTCGCTCGCTAATCTGGCCAACCGGTGCCACAAGGCGGAAGTCCTCGCTTTTCAAGGCGCAGGAGGGAATATGGACCACCTGGCCTGCGCGCATGGTCATTTCCACCGCTTCGGACAGGGCGCGCCACAGCCATTGCCTCCACTCAAAGGAGCTTTCGTCCTCGGCGATTCCGGGGAGCCCAAAGACACCCAAGGCCACCTGGCCCGTTGCAAGGAGGCCAGGCTCCCGCTGATGCCCCACCTCGATGCCGGGCATTCAAACTGGTCCGAAGACCAACGCCAATTGGCAGAAGGAACCCGGGTCAATCGGGACCTGGAGGCTGCGTGGGCGGCCCGATTGGAGTTGGGCGATACAGAAGACGCTGCTTTTGGCGCGGATTTGGTACGCCACCATGAGGTGCTTCGGGATGTCCTTGGACTGTCTACCCCCAAGATTGAAGCCATGCTGGACGCAGCGACAAAGGCCGGCGCTTGGGGTGGGAAAATCAATGGGTCCGGCGGCGGCGGCTGCATGCTGGCATACACCCCAGGAGATCAAGCAGAGGTGGTCGCACAGGCCGTTCGGGATGCTGGGGCCAAAAACGCTTGGGTGGTGTCCATGGACGAAGGCGTTCGCCATGACTGAGTTGAATCCGCTCATCATCATGGCGGCGGGGAAGGGGNGCCGCATGAGGGCCAGCGCTCAGGTTCCGGAATGGGTGTTGGAAGAAGCCGCCAGCCGCCCGAAAGCCATGATCCGAATCGGACCAGAGCGAATCCCCATGCTCCAACGATTGGTCGAACAGGCGAGGGCAGAGGGGGTCGGCCCCATTTGCATTGTCATCGGAGAAGGAGATAACGTGACCCGCCCGCATTTCGAGCAGCTTGGCGTTGTTCATCCCAACCTCCATTTTGTGAAGCAGCCCATCCCGCCAGACCGCACCAAACCGCTCGGAACCGCTCACGCTGTTCAAGTGGCGCTTGAGGCGCATCCAGAGTGGAGTGGGAGCAGCGTGACCATTGTCAATGGAGACAACCTCCCTCCCTTGGGTGTGCTCCAAGCCATGCAGGCTGAACCTGCTTGCTTGCCGGCCTTTGATCGGGACCATCTGGGACTCCCCGCCGAACGCGTCCATGCGTTTGCCGTCATTGAANCCGAAGCTGACGGCCGACTCCAGGCCATTCATGAAAAGCCAGATGGCGCCACCGTGAATGCCGCAACTTGGCGGGACGGGACAGTCCGGGTGAGCATGAATTGCTTTCGGATGCCCTTCNATGCTTTGCTGACTGCTGTCCGCGAGGTCCCGGAGCACCCTGTAAGACAGGAACGGGAATTGCCCACAGCCGTCTCCGTTTGGGCGGCACACAGCGGGCAAGGCTTGCGCGTCTTGCCCATGACAGGTCGGTTTTACGACTTGACCCATCCNGAAGACATTCTGAAGGCCAGAAACAAACTCGATCAAGGAGCTGTCACCCTTCAGGTTTGAACTTGCGGACTGGCCCATGTGTAATNTCGTTGAAACCTGACTTCATGCCTTCAATTCGACCCCTTGCACTTGTGATGGCTATGCTTGCACTCACGGACGGGCTCTCAGCCCAGTGCGACTCCTCGGATTTCGCCCTGCTCTGCAATGACGGGGACATGGTGAACGACGCGGTCTTCTCTTGTGGGTTCTCCTGTTTTCTCGCCAGCGACATCACCGTTTGCTTCGACGGATGCATTGCCAACGCGGTCCCGCAAATGAGTGCAGGATGCGTCAGTTGTTTTGCGGCACAGAGTACGTGTGTGAGTGACAACTGCTTCCTGACGTGTGCTTTTGGCAGTGAGGCGGATTGCGCAGCTTGTGTAGCCGGCAATTGTCAAGCTGATTTCGAGAATTGTGCTGGCATTGTCGACCTCGATGGGGACGGTGAATCCACCGTGTGCGATTGCGATGACAGCAACGCGGATGTGTACCCCGGAGCTCCGGGCACCGCTGCGGGATTGGACAACAATTGCGACGGTGCACTCTCAGCGGAAGAGCTTGGGTGCCCCCTGGACCTGAACGGCGATGCGCTGATCACCGTGTCCGACGTGCTGGTCCTGCTTTCCGAGTTCGGGTGTCTGTCCGAATGCTCGGCGGACATCGATGGTGACGGTCTGGTGACTGTCTCCGATATCCTGGCCCTTCTGGGTGGGTTCGGGACGGACTGCTGAACGGGCCTTCAGCTGAAGAACCCCCGATTCTGTCTGGCCAACCGGCGGAGCAGCGGGCTGCACCGATAGCGTTCTTCGCCGTACTCGGCTTTCAACGCATCCAAAGCTGCCACGCAACGGTCCAGTCCAACTTCTTCTGCCCAAGCCAAGAGTCCTTTCGGATAATTGACGCCGCCTCTCATCGCCCGGTCCACATCCTCGGGGCTGGCCACACCCCAGAAGACGGCATCAGCCGCCTCATTGATCAGCATGACCAAGATGCGCCAGAGAATGTCTTGCCCCAAATCCTTGTCCATTCTCGGCTCCGGAGCGGGGGCACCATCGGAGTGATCATGCCAACCGCGGCCTGATTTGCGCCCGAGCCAGCCCGCGTCCACATTCCGCTTTTGCGAGAAGGACGGTGTATAACGCCCATCGTGGTGGAAGGCAGTCCACACACTTTCCGTCACCGCGTAATTGATGTCATTTCCAATCAAATCCATCAACTGGAAGGGCCCCATCCGAAAGCCGCCCAATTCGGTCATGGCCCAATCGATGGTGGCCACATCTGCGATGCCTTCCTCCAGAATGCGAATGGCTTCGCCGTAAAACGGACGCGCAACGCGGTTGACGATGAAGCCCGGCGTGTCTTTGGCGATGGCGGGCTGCTTGCCCCATTGGCGCATCAACGCCGACATCTCTTCGCTCAAGTTTTCCCGGGTTTGGAGCGCAGGTACAACCTCGACAAGGGGGAGGAGCGGAGCGGGATTGAAAAAGTGAAGTCCAATGCAACGCTCGGGGTGGCTCAATGCAGATGCAAGCGCGGTAACAGACAGGGACGAGGTGTTGGTNGCCAGGACACATTCACCTGACACCACTTCTTCCAAGCTCCTGAATATCTGCTCNTTGACCGTGATTTCTTCTACGATCGCTTCAATGACGAGGCCCGCATCAGACAGGCTGTCAATCTTGGTGGAACATTGGATGCGCGCCAGAATGGCGTCGGCTTCCAAAGCCTGGACACGGCCCTTTTCCACGAGGCGATTGAACACTTTTCGCAAGCTGGCCATGGCCGCTTCCAACGCGTCTTGGCTGAGGTCGACAAGGGTGACTGGGTGCCCTGCGGTGGCCGCAATCTGGGCGATGCCCCGTCCCATGGTGCCAGCGCCAATGACGCCGATGTGCGTGTGGGTTTCCATCAATCACAAAGGAAAGGGACACAGAAACGAAGCACAGTGCCTGTGGCCTGCGGATTGCCACCATCGGTCCCTTCATTGCTCGGAACAACCCACGATTCACCGCCATGCCCGCACGATGCTTGCACTGTCGCACACCGCTTCAAAACCGAGCAGAATCCGCATACTCTGGAGACTTCTGTTCAGAATACTGTTTGAGTCACTACCCTGCACCATCACGTCAACGGACGCAACCCACCTGGGTGAAAGAAGCGGCTGAAAGCGTGGTGGCCGTGCAGCAGATCTTGAAAAAGAACCACGACATCTTGCGCGCCTTCAAGGTGTGGAACACGTCGAACATTGTGGCTTCAGATGTCCCCGGACTGACGTGGCTCGAGCACCAAGGCTTCGATTTCGAACACCACACACGCTTGTGCGTGAATCCCACTGGAGACACAGAGGTCTGGTGTTACGACGAGGGCTATCGCCTCGATTCTTCGGGCAAAGTCACGCCGCTGTGATCAACGTCGCCGGCGCCGTCCGCCACCAGGCTTCCGCTTTTTCTCGTGGAACGCCCCCTTGAAATTGGGGTCGGCTTTGCGCTTTTCTCGGTCCACCGCCCGCGCCATGGCCTGCGCCTCCCATTTGGGTGTGGCTTCCACCACGACGTTTTCCGGCAATGGAGCAATGTNCATGGGTTTCCCCAGCAACCCTTCGATGCGCTTCAATGCCGCCTTTTCGCTGGGGTCAATGAAGGTGATGGCACGTCCAGTCCGCATGGCCCTGCCTGTACGTCCAATGCGGTGGATGTAATCGTGGGGGTCCCGCGGAACGGTGACGTTGATGACCAAATCCAATTGGGGGACGTCAATTCCTCGGCTGGCCACATCGGTGGCGACCAAGATTTGAAGCTCTCCAGCCTTGAATTCCTCCATGGCGTGAATCCGACTGTTCTGTCCCTTATTGGCATGCAAAGTCTGGACAGAGCGGGTGACCTTCTCGAAAATGCGCTGACCGATGCGCTCGGCTTGGTCCTTTTCTCGAACGAACAACAAAGCCTGCGTGCCCAAATCTTCCTGCTGGAGGACGTGCTCGAGAAGGTTGAGCTTCGTCCCGAAATTGTCGGCTCGGAATCCCGACTGGCTCACCGTTTCAACGGGGGTACTCTGCGGAGAAGCCTCCACCCGGGTTGGCCACAGCAAGAACTCGTCGGCCATGGCTTCCGTCTTCGGGGGATAGGTCGCAGAGAACAACAGGTTTTGTCGCTTGGTGGGCAGAATCTCAAGGAGCTTTCGAAGCTGCGGCATGAACCCCAGGTCCATCATCCGGTCAGCTTCGTCCAGCACCAGGTGTTGGATGGATTTCGTGTTGAACGCCTGTCGCAAGTAGAGCTCCATGAATCGCCCCGGCGTGGCCACCACCAAGTCGACTCCGGCCTCGAGGCGCTGCTGCTGGGCCCTGTGACCCACGCCGCCGTAGACCACATCGACCCTCAAATCCGTGCGGGCCGCAAGCCGTTTCGCCACATCTGCGATTTGCAATGCCAATTCTTTTGCGGGGGTCAGGATCACGCACCGCGGTCCCTGGCCTTGAGCGTGGGACAACATCCCCATGATCGGCAGCAGAAAAGCCAGGGTCTTTCCTGTCCCGGTTTGAGCAATGCCAATGACGTCCTGTCCCGCGCGAATCCTGGGAATGGCCTTTTGCTGGATCTCCGTGGGCGAAGTGATGCCCATGTCATCCAAGGCGTCCAAATATTGTCTTGTGACCTTGAGTTCGGAGAACGTCATGGCACAAAGTAACCGCATGCCGTTCCTTTGAGGTGTGCAATTCCGCGACCTGAACGCATTTCTTCAAACGCCCGAGATGACCCGCCTCGTGGACATGCTGCGTGGAATGGGGGTTCAACTCCCCTTGGTCATGGACAACATCCAGCGCGATGGGAGCCTGCCTTTCGTGCGCTGGCTGGTGAAAGAGACGACGTCGGGAATGGAGGCCCGGTTGGCTGTCGAAGACCCTCCGGGCATCGTGTTGAGCACGCACCGCGACATCGTTTGCGACCCCGCCTTGTACAATCTGTCGCGGGTGGAAGCCGGACGGCCGACCACCCACATTGTGCTCGGAACCAACCTCGCGAACAAACCTTGGGTGAAAGAACTCATGGCCCGGAATAAAGCCCTGTTCATCGACCGTTCCTTGACCGGCAGGGCCGCATTGCTTCAGCAGAAGCAATTGAGCGAAGACATCGCCGAGATCATTGCAAATGGTGGGCACGTGTGGATTGCCCAAGCGCCAGGTAGGGCAAAAAGCGGTGTGGACGCCACCCATTCAGCTTTGTTGCGCATGTTGGGCTTGTCCATGGGAGGGGAGTCGCACGGCGCGGCTGCGTTGAGCGGGTTGGTTCGGCCGCTGGCGATCCGGTACGATGTCAATCCGTGTGATGCCCGTCTCGTCAAGGAGAAATTGACTGGCGACAAGGCGCCCGATGACGACGAATGGAGCATGCGCGAAGGCCTGCTCGGTTGGAAGGGAGGTGTACATCTTGCGGAAGGAGAACCCGTGGACTTGAGTAGTCTAGACGGAAAAGAGAGTTGGCCTCAAGCCGCCACCCGAATGGACCAGGCCATGGCCCAACTTCATGCCCGGGGCCAATGGGCAGATGCTGCACTCCAGACCTTGGGCTCAGACCGTCACCCCATTGAACGCGCCGACTTTCATGCCCGCTGGGAAGTGTGTCGCCGGCAATTGGAGGCTTGGCGAATGGACTTCGACCCGGTACAGGGTAGGAGGCTGTTTGCCGAGGTCTATCGTGAGGTTCAGCGGGACGCGCTGGATTGACGGTGAAGTCGCGCTCCCCATTCCCCCAGGACCATTCCCGCCGCCATGGTGGCATTGAGTGACTCACTGCCTCCTCGTCCGGGAATGTGGATCTGCTCCGTGCAAGTGGACATGACCTCCGGAGACAAACCATGGCTCTCACTGCCCAACACGGCCACCCAAGGACTGGGAGAGCCCGGCGTGCCAGGCATGGCCCATGCGTCTTGCCCCGCCATGTCCATGCCGTACACCAATGCCCCGGCTTCGCGNAACGCAGTCAAATGTGTGGCCAATTCACACCTCCAAACTTGAACCCGAAACACGGCGCCCATGGAGGCCTGAACCACCTTTGGATTGAAGGCATCCACCACCCTTGGCGACGCCCAAACCCCCTGGATTCCCAGCCAATCGGCTGTGCGCAACAAGGTTCCAAGGTTGCCGGGATCTGACAATCCATCCAGCGCCAAACCAAAGGCTGCATCTGACTCGCCGACCCAATCATGGGCGGACATGTTCGTGTCGTCGGGCATCTCCACCACGGCGAGGACGCCAGGAGGGGATTTGAACGCACTCATGCGGTCCATCTCCTTGGAGGAAACAGGCGCCGCATCCCCTGTCACTGAGCCCATGGCAGCTTCCGTTGCAAAAAGCCCATGAACCTCCCAACCGGAACGCAACGCTTCATCGACGCATTTGTGCCCTTCAACCACGAACTTCCGCTCTGAAATGCGGGTGTTTCGGTCACGCAGGCTGCGGATATACAGGATCTCGTTGCGGGTCAGCATGGAAGGTGCAATATCGCCCAGCGGAAGAACGCGTGCGTGGGCCCATCTCGCATTCTTTTTGTGGCTGCCACTCGCCACCATGGGGCAGACCGACACTGATCCCTTGGTGTGGCGAATGAATTGGTCGTTGAACCCCACCCCCCAAGACCAAGGCGGCATGGCGCTGTCTGAATGGAAGACGCGGCTGGACCCGGCCATGAGCCTGCGCGCACCTGAACGGTTGCTCGGCGTTCCTTGGCGACATCATCTCGCGCGGATCACGGGCCAGTGGGAGCGTCGCCTCGCCTCCGATGGGGTTCCCCCGACGGGTTCGGCAACACCATTCGACCCGCTTTCACTGGTGCAATCCCAAGTTTGGATGTCCGCGCAACTCCAACGACAGGGGTTTCTAGACGGCAACATCCAGATGGACACGGTGGTCCAAGGGCCGCACATCACCTTGCAGGTGGCCTTGGACCCGGGCCGAAGGCTGGCCATCGGACAGGTGGTGGTGGAGGACCAAGGCAGTGGACTCTCAGAGGTTGCGATGTCCCGAGTACAAGGGGAGTGGAAGGCTTGGGAAGGAAGGTGGATGGACCTCGACGCCATGGACCGCACCCGGAGCGAGGTGGCGTCCATGTTGCAGGGTGCGGGCTGGTATGGGTTTCTCGCGGAACACATGACGGTGGACCTGGACACCGCGGGAAGTCGGGCGACGGGGCTGGCTGACATGTCGGTCCGTCTTTTGCCTTCCCGGGCTGCCGGCATCGTGCGACCCCATCGGATCAGCCGCATTGCGGAGGTCACGGTCAGTTGGCCAGATACCACATCAGGACTGACGACCCGTCAAGAAAACGGGATCTTGTGGCGCACGCCACCTGCACGGGACATCCGCATTCTGGAACGCAATGTGCTCGTGGAACCGGGCGACTTGTTTGACCCAAAGCGACTGACCGACACCCGGCAACGGCTTCGTTCATTGCCCATGGCGGAAAGGGTCGACTTGGAATTGGTCCGTTTGCTGGACAGCACCAGCATGCGAGAGCGGCAACTTGGCGCAGTGTATCGCATTCTTCCTGCCCCCAAACAGGTGATGCGGGTCAAGGGGGGACTGACATCCAGGCAAGGTCCGGGAGGAGAAATCCAATGGACTTACAGTCAGGTCGACTTTCGGAGGAGCGCCGAAGAGTTGAACCTCAATCTGCAAGCCGGTTTGGAGACGGTGACCCCATATCTCGGAAGCGACAGCGTTGCCGGCACCACGGAGCCGTTCCTGAATTCACGGGTGCTCTCCGCCGGCATCGAATACGCGACCCGGAGGCTCATTCCCTTTGGCCCGCAGCGGTTCAGCCAATCCAACCGCCCCCAAAGCCGCCTCTCCTTGCAGTGGCGAGATGAGAATCGCCCCAAATTCAGCCGAACCTTCATCCAGGTCGGGTTGGTGGAGCAATTCATTGAAAACCCGGCCACCGGATCCAAACTTGAACTTCGCCCGTTCGAACTGGCCATGACCGCGAGTCGACTGCAACCGGGCTTCGTTCAGGAATTGAATGACATCGGTTCCGGGTTTCTTGTGTCGTCATTCGAATCTCGTGCACTCTTTGCCAGTGGATTGAGCTGGTGGTTGCAGCCGAGCCAACGCGCCAACGGAATCCGGTTCAGGCTTCACCTCGAAGCTGAAGCCGCAGGCCACCTGTTTCACGCTTTGGATGCCCGGTCTCCTGTGGAAACTGCAATCCCCCTGCCAAGCTTGCTCGGATCAGGCAGCGAGGTTCAAGTCGCTCGCTACTCGCGCTGGGTTCTGGATCTGCGGTGGGATTGGCTGCGCAACAACCGCAACGGGCTACACGCCCGCCTGTATACCGGGGTGGTTTCTTCCAGCATTGCGGGCTCTGCACCTCCATTGGAGAAACAGTTTTATGTGGGCGGGCCCAACAGCCTTCGAGGATGGCGCGCATTGGGGCTGGGACCCGGAGGAGCAGGGGAGCAGGGCGTCAACGTACGGGGCGATGTTCGGCTGGAAGCCAATGTGGAAGCCCGGCATTTTATCAACGACTGGATTCAGCTTGCGGCCTTCGTCGATGCGGGCAACATCTGGATGGTCCAGGCCGACGAAGCACAACCATTGGCGCATTTCGAATGGCGGCGTTTCCCACGGGAACTGGGGGTCAGCGCAGGAGCAGGGGTGCGGCTGGACTTCGGGTACTTCCTGCTCCGTTGCGACGCTGCACGTCCTGTCCGTTGGCCAGAAGGCATGTCACCCACAATGGTGCGTTGGCGGATTCATCCCGCCGTGTCCCTTCCTTTCTGAGGGCGCGTACCTTTGACACCCACATGTCAGAGAAGCAACCCCAACCCGCCCAGCGCAAAGACGATGCGCAGAACGATACTGGCCTTGGCTGGTTTCGGCGCATGAAGGAAGGCATCACGACGAAGACGGCCGAGAAAAAGGAAATTCCAGAAGGCAATTGGTACAAGTGCCCGTCTTGCAAAACGGTGACCGCTCGAAAGGAGCACGAGGACAACCTCTGGGTCTGTCCGCATTGTGACCACCACGAGCGAATCGGGTCCAAGGAGTACTTCAGCTTTTTGTTTGACGGCGGCAAGTTCCGCGAGCTTCAAGCGAAGATGACGTCTGCCAATCCGCTGGAATTCAAGGACACGAAAGCCTACGAAGACCGTCTCCAAGCTTCACAGGAAAAAACCGGCCTCAAGGATGCCATCCGAACGGGCGTCGGTGAAGTCGGCGGTCGGCCAATGGTCATTTGCAGCATGGACTTCAGCTTCATCGGCGGGTCCATGGGCTCCGTGGTGGGGGAGAAGATGGCCCGCGGCATCGATTACGCCATCAAGAACGGCCTGCCCTTCGTCTGCATCACCAAGAGTGGAGGCGCACGCATGATGGAGGCTGGCTTGTCGCTGATGCAGATGGCCAAGACCAGCGCGCGCCTCAGCTTGCTCGCCAAAGCAGGCTTGCCCTACATCTGCATTCTGACAGACCCCACCACGGGCGGTGTGACGGCGTCATTCGCCATGCTGGGCGACCTGCACATCGCAGAGCCCAATGCCTTGATTGGTTTTGCTGGCCCACGTGTGGTCAAGGAGACCATTGGTAAAGACCTGCCCGCTGGATTCCAGCGGTCCGAATTTTTGCTGGAGCACGGCTTCGTCGATCGCATTGTGCACCGCGGGAAACTGCAAGAAGAGCTGTCCACCTTGACTGGCATGCTCGTCGACTGAGACTGAGGCCGAAAGGCTTGCCATCCTCAGCTGGTCACCCTACTTTTGCACACCTGAAAATCAGGTCGCATTCAGAACATCCTAGAGATTTCCACATGTACCTCACACCCGAGAAAAAGCAAGAGTTCTTCGCCAAGTATGGCAAGAACGCCCAGGACACCGGCAGCGCCGAAGGCCAAATCGCCCTGTTCTCCTTCCGCATCGCTCACTTGACTGAGCACCTGAAGGNCAACCGCAAAGACGCCAACACACAGCGTGCCCTCATCACGATGGTCGGCAAGCGCCGCCGCCTGCTCGACTACCTGAAAGCCAAGGACATCACGCGTTACCGCGCGATCGTCCAGGAACTCGGCCTCCGCCGCTGATCCCCTTCGGCAACGACAACGAATTCGTCACGGCATGGGCACCCGGTCGTGAACGAGGACGCAAACCCACCGTCGGGAAACGCCCGGCGGGATTTACGAGTGCCCGATTTGCAATTCCTTTTAGGAAATGAACGTAGTAACCAAGACCATCGACCTCGGTGATGGTCGGCCCGTGACGATTGAGACGGGCAAACTCGCCAAGCAGGCCCATGGAAGTGTGGTCGTGCGCCAAGGCGACACCATGCTGCTCGCTGCAGCCGTCAGCAACCACGACGCTTCAGAAGGCGTGGACTTCCTGCCGCTCACGGTCGATTACCGTGAGAAATACGCTTCCACCGGCCGGTTCCCCGGCGGATTCTTCAAGCGCGAGGCGCGCCCCAGCGACACGGAAGTGCTCGTGATGCGCCTGGTGGACCGGGCCCTTCGCCCCACCTTCCCTGAGGACTACCACGCCGAAACCCAAGTGATGATCCAGCTCATGTCCGCCGACAAGGTGAACATGCCGGACAGCCTCGCGGGACTCGCTGCTTCTGCAGCACTGGCGGTCAGCGACATTCCGTTCGACGGTCCCATCTCCGAAGTGAGGGTGGCCCGTGTCGGAGGGGAGTTCGTCATCAACCCAACCTATGAGCAGTTTGAGGAAGCCGACATCGACATGATGATTGCCGGCTCCATGGACAGCATCGTGATGGTGGAAGGGGAGATGAACGAGGTGTCTGAGGAAGAAATGGTCAGCGCCATCGAAGCAGCCCATGCTGCCATCAAGGTGCAGTGCCAGGTTCAGCTCGACATGGCCGCTGAAGTGCCCGGTTCCTCGCCCAAGCGGGAGTACGAGCACGAGAAGCAGGATGACAGCCTGAAGCAGGCCATTCACGACGCGTGCTACCAGAAGTATTACGACGCAGCGAAGAACGCCGGTTCCAAGAAAGAGCGCGGCGCCACCTTCAAGGCCGTCAAAGAGGACTTCCTTGCTGACATGTCCGACGAGGACAAGGCAGCCAAGCAGTACATGCTTCGCGACTACTTCAAGGCCACCCAGAAGAAGGCCATTCGCGACCTGCTCCTCAATGAGGGCATTCGCCTCGACGGTCGTGGCACCAAGGACATCCGCCCCATCTGGTGCGAGGTGGACTACCTGCCGGGACCGCACGGTTCCTCNATCTTCACCCGTGGTGAGACGCAGAGCCTGACGACCCTGACCTTGGGAACGAAGGACGATGAGCAACTCATCGACAACGCCTTGGTGAAGAAGACGGAGAAGTTCCTCCTCCATTACAACTTCCCGCCGTTCTCCACAGGTGAGGCCCGTCCGATCCGCGGCACGAGCCGCCGGGAGATTGGCCACGGAAACTTGGCCCTGCGCGCGCTCAAGCCCATGCTGCCGCCAGTGGACGATTGCCCATACACCATTCGCTTGGTCAGCGAGATCCTCGAATCCAACGGATCCAGCTCCATGGCCACGGTCTGTGCCGGTACCCTCGCCCTCATGGATGGCGGCGTGCCGATCAAGCGCCCTGTGAGCGGCATCGCCATGGGCCTGATCACCGACAAGGAGTCCGGCAAATACGCTGTTCTGAGCGACATCCTCGGTGACGAGGACCACCTCGGCGACATGGACTTCAAGGTGACGGGAACCACGGAAGGCATCACCGCTTGCCAGATGGACATCAAAATCAAGGGGTTGTCCTTCGAGCAACTGACGGAAGCCTTGCTTCAAGCCAAGGAGGGCCGCGCCCACATCCTCGGTGAGATGATGAAAACCATGGAGCAGCCGCGTGAGGACTACAAGGACCACGCGCCCCGGATCATCTCCTTCGAGGTGCCTGCTGAAGCCATCGGCCCCATCATTGGCCCTGGTGGTAAAATCATCAACGAGATCCAGGACACGACCGGCGCCAACGTTTCCATCGAGGATGCGGACGGCAAAGGCCTCGTGGAAGTCTCTGGAGACAACAAGCAGAAGATCGACGCGGCAGTGGCCCGGATTCGCGCCATCGCATTCCCCCCAACGGTGGAAGTGGGCGAGATCTACGAAGGCCCAGTCAAAACAGTCATGCCATACGGTGCGTTCGTGGAGATCATCCCAGGTCAAGACGGACTCCTGCACATCTCCGAGTTGGAGCACCACCGCGTGAACCAAGTATCCGACGTCATCAATGAAGGCGACATCGTCAAGTTCAAGGTGACCGGCCGCGACCCGCGTTCCGGCAAACTCAAGCTGAGCCGCAAAGTGCTTCTTCCGAAGCCCGAATAAAACGAAACTGAAGAATTCACGTTCAAGGAAGGCGGTCTTGCCTGACCGCCTTCCTCTCTTCGACACACAACGCCCATGAGACAGCTAAAAATCACGAAGCAGGTTACCAACCGGGAAACCGCATCCCTCGACAAGTACCTCCAAGAAATCGGTCGTGTTGACTTGATCACCGCTGAGGAAGAAGTCGAACTTGCCCGTCGCATCAAGCAGGGCGATCAGGTGGCTTTGGAAAAAATGACCAAGGCCAACCTCCGTTTCGTGGTTTCTGTCTCAAAGCAATACCAGAATCAGGGCTTGTCCCTGCCTGACTTGATCAACGAGGGCAACCTCGGCCTCATCAAGGCGGCGCAACGTTTCGACGAAACGCGCGGATTCAAATTCATCTCGTACGCTGTCTGGTGGATTCGCCAGAGCATCCTCCAAGCCTTGGCAGAGCAGAGCCGGATTGTCCGTCTGCCGCTCAACAAGATTGGCTCCATCAACAAAATCAACAAGGCGTTTGCCCGCCTCGAACAAGAATTCGAGCGTCCTCCAACGCCCGCTGAATTGGCCGAGGTACTCGACATGACCCTCGACGAGGTCAAGCAGAGCTTGAAGAATGCCGGACGTCACGTGTCTATGGACGCTCCGTTGAAAGACGGAGACGACAGCTCCAGCACGATGTATGACGTTCTCCAGACCAATGACACCCCGTCTCCGGACACTGTGCTCATCACGGAGTCCCTCCGAAAGGAAATCGAGCGCAGCCTGCAAACCCTGACCAGCCGTGAGGCCGACGTTATCCGTTTGTACTTCGGATTGGGTGGTGAACACCCCCTGACCCTCGAGGAAATTGGCGAGCGGTTCGATTTGACACGGGAGCGCGTGCGGCAAATCAAAGAGAAAGCCATTCGCCGCCTCAAGCACACCAGCCGCAGCCGGATTCTCAAGTCCTACTTGGGCTGATTGTCCAATGACATCCACAGCAGCCGACTGGCTGCTGTTCGAAACGGGCCCCACACAAGGGCCCGTTTTTCATAGGCTGCCTTGGGGCCGTCCTTCTCCAAACCGAAGTGGCGCTCCATCGCCCGGCGAATGCCCAAGTCATCGACGGGGAAGACATCCGGCCGATTCAAGGCAAACATCAGGTGCATCTGAACCGTCCATCGGCCAAGCCCTTTGACTTGCGTCCACCGGGCGATGATCGCTTCATCACTCCACTCCCAAACGGCCTCAAAATCAGCTGGGGAAGCGAGCACCTCTTCGGCGAGACTGTGCAGGTACCGGTGCTTTTGACCGCTGACCCCCAGCATGCGGTGCTGGTCTGCATCGGTGTCCANCACCAATTGGGGCGAAGGAATGCCGCCGTGGTGTTCGGCAAAGCGTCCCCAGATGGTCGCAGCCGCCTTCGTGCTGAGTTGCTGACCCATGATGGCCCTGCTCAAACTTTCGAACGTGGTGCGTTGCGGTGCGGGCTGCGGAGACGGCAAGTGTTGGGTCGCGGCCACGAACTCCGGATCCACNCGCACGAAATGCGCGCGCGCTTCCTCCCAAGTCCATTCCACATGCGTTCGACGCAATTTTCCCGTTTCCATGGGCAGAAGGTAAGCCCGGCCCATGGGGCATGCCGTAATTTTGCCGGGTCCATGAAGCCATTGTCCACCACATCCAAAGTGACCTGCACGCTGCTTGCCCTCGTGACCATGCTGGTCGGATTGTGGGGTTGTCAGGGCAACAAATTGTACGAGGGCGCGGACGCGCGGGTGGCGTTCAGTCAAGACACCGTGCTCTTCGACACCGTGTTCAGCACCATTGGCAGCGCCAGCGAAGCCTTCCGGATTGTCAATGACAGTCCGGGCCGGGTCCTGCTCCAAGACATCGTACTNGAAGACGGACTCGACAGCCCATTTCGGATCAATGTTGACGGCATTCCCGGCCCGAGTGTAGGCGGTCTTCAGCTTGACGAAGGCGATTCACTCTACGTGTTCGTGGAGGTCACCATTGATCCGGAGAACGACTATGACCTGCCGTTCATCGTCAAGGACCGCATTCGCGTCACCGTCAATGGCTTCTCTCAATACGTCGAGCTCATCGCTTGGGGACAGGATGCGTTGTTCCACGGAAGTCCCGGCAGTTTGAGTACGCTCGAATGCAATGCTGTCTGGACGGCCCAAAAGCCGCACGTGATTTATGGCGTGGTTGGAGTGGCTGATGGATGCGCACTGGACATCGAGGCCGGCGCCCAAGTTCATGTACACGCCGGCGGAGGGATTTACGTGTCCGGTGGGGTGCTGGACATCAACGGCGAGTTGGGCAACCCAGTGGTGTTCGAGGGGGACCGGCTGGAGCCCGAATACGCCGGCATTTCCGGACAATGGGGCATCCAAGTGGACACGCTCATCCAGACTGAATTCGGGGTGGCACAAGCCAGCATTCTCGGCGGGGGCATCTGGATATATGGATCGCCCGGCAGCACCCTTCGGCACGCCATCCTGCGCAACGGCACCATCGGGCTGCAAGTGGACACCACAGGGACAGCAGGTGCTGCCGTGACCCTCGAAAATTGCGTCATCCACAACATGAGCGCCATCGNCCTTCTCGCCCAAGGCGCCCACATTGACGGCACGAACAATCTGATTTACGACTGCGGTCAAGCTTGTGCAGCCTTTACCCTTGGCGGGCGCTATCGTTTCACCCACAGCACATTTGCCAATTACTGGGCAGATGGAACGCGCGGGACTCCGACGGTCCTCATCAATGACCATTACGAGGATGTGGCGGGCAACCTTCAAATCCGGCCGTTGAACGAAAGCCGATTCCTGAACTGCATCTTGTGGGGAAACAATGCCGGCCTCACGGATTTTGACGAATTGGTCGTAGACCTTGAGGGCGATGTCAACGACTTGCTCCTTCGCGGTTGTGCCGTCGACCTCGATGCCGCTGGTGGCGCCGATTGGATCGAGGAAAGCACCTTGGACGCGGAGCCGCCCTTTGCAGACGTGGTCGCGCGGGATTTCCACTTGGCCAGCGGCAACAGCCAATGGAACGGCGTGGGAGTGCCGGCCGGACTCCCGTTCCTTGCAACCGACCTCGACGGGCTGCCCCGTGTGGTGGGCTCAGCGCCCGACGTGGGGTGTTACGAGCGTCAGTGAATCCAAAGCAGCTTCTGCTGCGTATGAAAAGGCCGGATGAGCAGAAGCATCCTCGACGCCCTCATGCAACTCTTCGCCCTCATCACTCTGAGGGAGGAGGGCATTGACCGTGGCCGAGAAGTGGTGGCGAGTTTCCTCCGCCGCCGACTTGGACGGGACCAGGTTCAACACTGGCTGACCTCTTTTGAGGGTTATATCGAAGAATACGGCGCCGCCGTGGAGTCCCGTGAAGTCGCGGGATTGAAGCGGACGGCACTCCGCGCCACCAAAGTTCTCCGGGCCTGCAACAACATCAACCGGGACTTGCAGGCCGGCGAAAAGGCCTTGGTCTTCCTTCGCGTTCTCGAATTCGAAAAGGCCCTGATTCAAGAAGGGGCGGAGGTCACGGAACGCGACGCGTTGTCGCGGGAATTGACCGACCTCGTGGCCAGCAGCTTCGGCATCCGAGAAGGCGAGCAGCGCTGCTACGAAGCCCTCGTGTTTGACACGGCGTCTTGGCCCGCCATGACACAGCGGTATCACGAAGCTTTTCTCATTGGCGATCAGCCTCAACTGGGTGGCGTGGTCAAATCGGGGTGGTCCACACCTTTGGCCTGCTTCCGGCATCCGGAATCCCAAGTGGTGTTCCTGCGGCCGATGGGGCCGGGGGCCATTCAACTCAACGGCGAACTCCTGGAAGGCGAGCGGACCCAACCATTCACACAGGGCTCGACCCTGCGGCATCCCGGAACAGCTCCGCTGCACTTCGTGGACATCCAGCGCTCCTTCATGGAGGAGGAGAACATTCCAGAGTTCACCCTCGAGGTCAAAGAGGTCAGCCATTGGTTCAAATACCCAGAAAAACAGGCCATCCACCCGTTCAGTGCTGCGGCAGGATCGGGCATGCTCGTAGGCGTCATGGGCGCGAGCGGGTCGGGAAAGTCCACCTTGCTTCACCTCTTGGCAGGCTCGGACCAACCCACGTTTGGGGACATCCTGCTCGACGGACGCCCTGTCAGTGATCCGACCAACCGCTCCCGGATTGGCTTGGTCCCTCAAGCAGACCACCTTCTTCCAGAACTCACGGTCCGGGAGAATTTGTTCTACGCAGCCCGCTTGGCCTTTGGCTCGGAATCCGCAGAGCAGGCCCATGAAAGGGTCGAACGGTGCTTGATTCAACTGGGACTTTGGGAGGCCCGCGACCTCCCTGTCGGGGATGCCCTGCGGAAGACCATCAGTGGCGGCCAGCGCAAGCGCCTGAACATCGCCATGGAGCTCATCCGGGAACCAGAAGTCTTGTTGGTGGACGAGCCCACCAGCGGCTTGAGCAGCAAGGATTCTGAGCTGTTGATGGACTTGCTGAAGCAGATGACGCACGGAGGCACCTTGGTGATTGCCGTGATCCATCAGCCCAGCGGCGACATCTTCCGCAGCTTTGATACGTTGTGGGTCATGGACCAAGGAGGATATCCCGTGTTCACCGGAAGGCCCTTGGACGCATTGACCCATTTCCGGACCATCGTGAACCATTTCGATGCCGATCGAGTGGCCTGCGGGATGTGTGGTCATGTCAATCCGGAGCAAATTTTTGACATCATCGAAGTCCCCGTCCTGGACGGTCGCGGCAAGTCCACCGGACAGCGCCGAATCAGCCCGAAGGAGTGGAACGATTTCTACAATGTCTTAGTGGTCCCGGGGCATGCCGCAGCGGCGGAGGACGTCCCCGAAGAATCGGCCACCCCATATGCTGACGCCGCCGCCTTCCGAAGCGCAGGCAGGATTCGGCAATGGCGTGTTCAGGCCTTGCGGGACATCACCCGCAAATGGAAGAACCCCCAATACCTCTGGATCAACCTATTGGAAGCCCCAGTTTTGGCATTGCTGCTCGCAGCCCTGCTGCGGTCCAGCTCAGCAGAAGCTTACACATATGGCAGCGCCATCAACCTGCCGCACTTTCTCTTCATCGCGGTCATCGTGGCCATTTTCATGGGCCTCACCGTGAGCGCGGAAGAGCTGTTCCGTGACCGGCTGATGCGCAAACGAGAGGACCACCTCCAACTCAGCTGGGGCGCCTATCTCGGCGCCAAAACCGGGGTGCTGTTCGGCATTTCAGCAGTGCAGACCCTGCTGTTCGCCGCTGTGTCGCACCCCATCCTTGCCTTGCCCGGACACTTCATGGGCTATTTCCTGACGCTCTTTGCGGTGGCAGCGTGCGCCAATGTCTTTGGCCTCATCATTTCCCTACTCTTCAACAGCGTCAGGGTCATTTACCTGGCCATTCCACTGTTCATCATTCCCCAATTGATGCTGGGCGGCGCCATTGTGTCCTTCTCGGACCTTCATCCGCGAATCGCCCGTCCGATGAAGGCGGCGTGGCCTGCGCAATTCATGATCAGCCGGTGGGGCTTTGAGTCCCTCACCACCCTGTATGCCGCAGAAAACGAATACGACGCGGCCCTGTTTGATGTCGATCAACAGCTCACTGAATCCAGCTTCCGGCGGGACCGGTGGATTCCCGAAATGCGCCGTCAAGTCCAATCGGCCAGCCAGGGCAATGAAGAAGCCGTTCGGGTTGTCGCCAAAGGCCTGCGCGAATTGCAAGGCGCGCAACCCGTCTTGACCTTGAAGGATGGCATCACGCCTCAAGAGGCCACACGCATCCTGCAGGCATTGGATGTGGAGCAATCCCAAATGCGATTGAATTGGCTGAGCGCCAAGTCCCGCAGGGACGAGCTGTTGCAAAATTTGGGTTGGTCCGACCCCGCCACATTGAAAGCGGTCAAATCCGAGCAGCACAACGACGCACTCAGTGATTGGGTGACCGGTGGCGGGACGTTGGATGCCGGATTCACCCTGCATGACCGGGTGATTGTCAATACACGAGACGCCCTGTATTCACCAAGCGGAAACACGTTCCACGGCGCTTTGGTCACAGCGGGGGGCAGCGTCTGGAGCAAGCGCACCAGAAACCTGACCGTCATTTGGACCGCGACCTTCTTGATGGTAATGGGAATCGGCTTGTTCGGAAAGGGCGTCAAACGCCCGGGTCGACCTCGATGAAGGTGAAGGGGAGACTCACTATGTGGTCGTAATCTTCACCGGCCTCCAGCATGTCTTCATCGTCCGCGTCAAAATGCCATTTGACGGACACATCATGTCCTACTTCCAGTCGCTTGAACAAGTCCAGCAGGCATTTACTGCTGCTTGTATTGAAGTACTCGAGCTGCACCATGACGGTCAGGGGAGTATCTGCATCCATGGCCTGTGCCCACTCTAGAACCGGCCGGTAGAAATCGACCGCGTTCTCCGGGATGGACCGGCCGCTCAATATCAGCTGGCCAAGGTCTGCGTCAAATTTGATTTCCGGCGTCTTGGCCGTGGAGGCGATGAGGAGAGGTCCCATGCCTGCAAAATAGTCAAGCGGCGCACGCCACCTCCACAGAGAAGAACAGGCGTTCTCCACCATCGCCCTGTCGCAACCCGATGACCGGAGGACGAACAGCATGACGGGCCAGGGACAACCACCCCAGTCCGGCACCACCGCGCGGTGTGCGACGGCCCTCTGCAAGGGCATCCCGGTGCAAACCGCGCCAAGCCAAGCCGAGGCTCGAGGTACTGGCGGAATTCTGCTGCCAATCGGAATGGCGGTCCAACCAGCGGCTGACTTGCTGACGTTCTCCGTCGCGGACGTGATTCAAGGTCCGAATACGGAATCGAGGCGCCCCTTGCACCATCCACCCCTCCAACTGAAAACAGATGGGTGTGCCAGGCTTGGCATGGCGTTCGAGGTTCTGAAGGCATTCAATGACCGCGCGAAAGGGACGCCGGTCTGCTGTCCGCTGCACCACCAAGTGCTCCGCCCGTTCGAGAAGACGGTCGAAATCGCCGGATTGGGGAATGCCGTCAAATCGAATCAGGGTGCAAGGCCGAGAGAGGGCCGCACTCCATTCTGGGGGGGAGATGGGGGCAGGCATGGACAAGAATCGCATGCCTCTTTACGGCAGAGTGGGGGAAGAGGTTGCCTTTTGTCCGGACTATCTTCGCCTTCCGCCATGACCGAAGCGCAATCCCCAGAATGGTATGCCACGTGGTTTGATAGCCCCCACTATCACAAACTGTATGGGCATCGAAATGCAGAGGAGGCGAGTCAATTCGTCCAACGGCTTCACGACCGGCTGGGGTGGTCTGAACTGCGGCTACTGGACTTGGCATGTGGCATGGGGAGGCATGCCGCTGCCGCCGCCCGGCTGGGACACCGGGTCACGGGCATCGATCTGAGCCCACACAGCATTGCTGCAGCCCGCGATCAACACGAGGGGGTGGCCAGGCTCAACTTTCGGGAGGGTGACATGCGGACGTTTGAGGTCCAAGGGCCATTCGACGGCGTCCTGAACTTGTTCACCAGTTTCGGCTACTTCAAGAAGCCGGAAGACCACAAGGCTGTACTGCTGCAAGTGTACAAACACCTCAAGCCCGGCGGCTTTCTCGTCCTCGACTTCCTAGATGTCGACTTCGCCAAGGCCAGATTGGTTGAAAAGGAGAAGGTGGTCCGCGGCGACACGATCTATTCCATTCGCCGGCAATTCGCCCCCTTATTCAGCGGGGTGCACGGATTCATCAAGGACATCACGTTTGAAACCGAGGGGAAATCCCTTCACTTTATAGAACAGGTCGCCGGGTTGAGCAGGGAAGACCTTGCTCGAATGCTTCATGCCTGCGGCTTCCAAGTGAGCGACACCTTTGGTGATTACGATCTTCAGCCTTGGAAGGCTGGCGCATCACCCCGTGTCATTCTCTACGCTACCCGATCATGATGGAAGGAATCGCACTGTTTCTCGTCGCCCTGTTGGGCGCTGGCCTCGGTGAGGCCATGGGCAAACGACTTCGCTCGAACCTTTCTCTCCTGCTGGCTTTTGGCGGCGCCTTTCTGTTGGGACTGTGCTTTCTCCACCTGCTGCCTGAGGCCTTCTTGGCCAATGGTCACGCCGGATTCTGGGTCATCGGCGGGNTTCTACTACAAGTGGGGCTCGAGTACCTCAGCAAAGGCATGGAGCACGGTCACGTCCACGGCAATCGCTTCGGACTGTTGGCCTTCGTGAGTTTGTGCATGCACGCCTTCATCGAAGCGATGCCATTTGGATTGGAGGATGCCAGCGCCTGGGCCCACGACCATGCACATGATCACGCCCATGACCATGGCCACCACCATCACCATGGGGGAGAAGGAATCGCACTTTTGTTGGGCATCGGGCTACACAAACTGCCTGTCGCCATTGCCCTCATGACCATTTTACAGGCTACAGTGACGTCCCGCATGCGACGGTGGACATGGATTCTCATCTTTGCGTTGACCCCCTGCGCGGGCATTGCACTCGCCGGACAATTGCCACAGGACGCCCACACCTTCGGTGCGCTCAATGGATTGCTGGTGGGCATTCTCCTTCACATCGCCACCACGATCCTGTTCGAGACGGCCGATGGGCATGAGTTCAATGGCCGCAAGTTCTTCACGGTCTTGTTGGGACTCGGCTTGTCCTTGCTGACCACCCACTTTTGATCGGGAAAACGTAACCCCATCTGATGACGCTGCGTAATCGGGGCCAAATCCTGCCCCATGAAGCGTTTTCGCATCCGCATCACGATCAAGAAGTTCGAGCGCATCGAGATTCAGCGTGACCGTTACGGCTTTGAGCTCTTCGAGCACTGCTTGAACTGATCCGTACAGGCGCCGTCTCAGGCCCCTTCAAAAATCAGAGCGCGCAACCGCTGCGCCTCCTGGAGTGCCTCCGCATTCCAATTCCTCGGGGCTGCGCCCCAAGACTCCGGAGCCTGCATGAGCACCTCCGTCGCCAAGTTGCCCACGAGGTCATCCTTGGCCATGGGACACCCACCGTGTCCTCCCAATGCGCCGTCAAAGGCGCGACATCCTGCATCCCAAGCCGCTTTCATCGCGCTGGACGCTTGGTTCGGACGACCATGAAGGTGGGCTCCAATCTGGCAGCCGGGAAGCGCCTCCAAGGTGGCGTTGAATACCGATGAGATGACGTCTTCGGTGGCATGGCCCACCGTATCACTCAATGCCAGTCGGGTAACACCCAGCTCACGGTGGAGCCGATCGCTCCATTCCACGACCCATTCGGGCGACCATGGGTCGCCGTACGGATTGCCGAAGCCCATGCTGAGGTAAACCACCATGTCCTTTCCGGCTTGATCGACCCGATTTCGAATGTGCTCGAGGNGATTCCAGGCCTCGGACATGCCCGTCCCCGCATTCCGCTGTTGGAATGTCTCCGAGATGGAGAAGGGAAATCCAATCAGGTCGGCACGGCCTTGCGTGATCGCGTCATTCGCCCCCCGGAGGTTGGCCACGATGGCCAATACGCGGCTGTCGGAATCTGGCAATGCATCAAACACCTTAGCCGTGTCGGCCATTTGCGGGATGGCCTTGGGCGAAACAAAACTGCCCGCATCGACAACATCGAATCCAACCTGGAGCAGGGCAGAGAGGTAGGCCACCTTCATGTCCGTCGACACGGGTTTGGACCAGCCTTGCATGGCGTCCCTGGGACAATCCGTCAACTGCCAGTCTTGGCTTGCATTCTCAAGCGACATGCAACAAAGATTGGGCAAAAATGAAACCCACACGGAGGCCCTCCCGTATTCCTCCTCGGTCACCCATTATGGCGGCCTTCACAACAGAACAGAGTACTATGGACCTCCGCACCTTCAACCGCCTTCCACTGGACGAGAAGACGAACTACATGTGGGATCATGGCAACTGCATTTCGCAGCGCATGGTCGAAAACCGTTACATCCTCTGCATCTTCGAGATTGAAGGATTCTACGTCGAGGCCATTTACAGCAAGCAAAACAACCGTGTCAATGCCATCCTCCCCATCATGGGCATGGAGGCTTGGGAGTCCTACGTGGACAACGTCATCGAAAAGGTGACGCAGATGAACTGACCCACAACACCGTGTCTTGAGGCAGCCGCAGCATCAGTGCATGTGGCGTCCACACCAACACATCTCCCGCGCGCCCTGTCGGCAGGCGCGGCTTGGACGAAACCCGCTCTACCAAGGAGCGGGTTTTCCATGTTGTGGCACGTGCACTTTTGATGGGCTCCAATGGAAACACGCTGGCTCGGCCTTGGACCAGCACCACTCGATCGCCGGAATGTGCAATCACATGCACTTCCGGAGCGCGTTCCAGGCCAGACTGCAACCGAAGAAGCGCAGCAGTCAACAGCACTACACAAACGCCCATCCAACGGCGATCCTCGCGTGACACAGCCGCCCATGTCCCGATGCACACGAGTCCTCCAATCCACCGAAGGGCCCCGTGGCTTCGAGGCAGCTTCAGTGCCGGCCCCCATTCGTGTAGACAGACCACGACTTCAACAGCGGCATCGGCCATCCAAACAACCTGGCCAGCCACCATATGGCTCCATTCCTGCGGCAGCACCTGAATCAAGATTAACAAGAGCATGAACCCGGGGACCGCGGTGCTGGCCACGAGGTTCGCCGGCAGAAACAACCAGGGGAGCTGTCCAAACACGGGCCAAGCCACAGGTGCTGTGCTGCATGTGGCGACGCAGGGAATGGCCAAAGCTTGCGACCAACGACTCCGAAGTCCATTCCCGTGCTGGACGTTGGAANGCCCAGCATGCCAAATCAGGATGCCCGCTGTCGCCAGAAAACTGAGTTGGGTCCCCACATCCCTGACCAAGTGTGGCGACCGACACCACATGAAGAGGCCCACCGCGGACAAAAGCGTGAGGCCATGTCCCCGCCGACCCAAGGCCAATGCCAAAACGGCCAAGCTCGACATGAATGCCGCCCTCACGGCAGATGAAGGAGCACCACAGAGCACCACATACGCCCACACCACCGGCACCACCAAGGGCCACCTGACCCGGCTTGGTAACCACCACAGCAGGCCGGACATCATCAGCGTCACCAGCCCCACATGGAACCCGCTCACCGCCGTCAAATGAGCGAGTCCCAGTCCAGAAAACGCCTTCTGAGCCTCCCGAGACAGTCCGCTTTTGTCACCCACGGCCAAGCCGACCAACCAACCTGCGCCATCGCCTCCTCGCCCTCGCGGATCCAAGCGAAGTCGGAGCCTGCATTGGATGTCCCCAAACGATTGCGCCACCCTGGTGCGCCACGTCCACTTCTCGGAGATGCGCATCACTTCGACACACTGACCGCGAATGCCGCGGCCACTCCAGAACGCTTGTGCATCAAAGTCCCAAGGGTGGGCAGGCTCGGGCCAAGGCCTGGCACGCACCACTGCCGAGATCTCCGAGCCCACCTCGAGCGGAGCCGCTGCGTGCCACAGCCAGCGGTCCCCTTGCCGGTCTCGACACACCGCGCGATGCATCCCACGTTGCGCCGACAGCCGTTGTTCCACCACCCATTCCTTTGCTCCACCAGAGGCTTGTGACATTGGAGGACTGCGGACTGTGGCCAGCGCCACACCAAGGGCCAGCGCATGGACCTCAACACACCAGCGTGGCATTCGCCACAAGGCCGAGGAGACAGCAAGACCCCCACACCACACTGCACCCAATGGATGCTCGAGACGTAGCATTTCGCCGAACAACACCCCGACCATCAAATAGGGAAGAAGGGCACGCCCCATCACCCACCCAATGAGCAGTATTGCGCCGACAATGCCATGCGATGCGCATGCAGAGATTGTCGATGACCGCGAAGGCTTTGCAGTCGCTTATGAAAACCGGTCCTGAGGAAGGTCGGACCACTTCTTGCGGCCCCGGACGAAAAAGTCCCACACGACACTCCCTTGGTATTGACCTGCCGATGCGATAGCCTCAGGGTTTGCGCGGACGCAGGCCTCTTTCTCCGCCTTTCGCTTGGCCGCCATGGCTGCGCGCTGTTTCCTGAAATCACCGTGCGCCTGGATGACCGCCTTGAAAAAGGCAGGTTTTCCCTCCGCAAGGAATTTCAGACCAGCGATGCCATCGAGAACTTGGCGCCTGAGCAACCGAGCGCGGATTCCGGACCGGTGGTCGTTCTTCAACAAGAGAAACAGGTTGTTCCGGAAATTCAGGAATGCCTTTTTCGGATTCTCTTGTTGGAGGGTGCCGCCACCGAGGTGATACACATGACAACGCCCCGTAGCCCCCACGATGTGACCTCGGTTTTTCAAGCGCCAGCAGAGATCGATTTCCTCCATATGGGCGAAGAAATCCTCATCCAATCCCGACACGCTGAACCAGGCTTCTGACCGAAGAAGGAGACAGGCACCACTGGCCCAGAACACAGGCCGATCCTGATCGTATTGCCCCACGTCCAGCTCATTGACATCGAACATGCGACCCGCACAAAACATGAAACCGAATCGATCCACGAACCCGCCCGCAGCACCAGCGTATTCGAATTCCGCCCGCTTTTCTACCGCACGGATTTTAGGCTGAGCCGCCGACCATCCATGGTCTACGCAGGCCGACACCAAACCATCCAGCCATCCGGCGGTGACCTCCACATCGCTGTTGAGCAAGACCACCCATTCGAAATCGAGCTGCGCTTTCAACTGTGCCAGCCCCAAGTTGTATCCGCCTGCGAAGCCGTGATTGTCCGGCAAGCACACTTGTAAAACATGGGGGGCTTCCCTGGAGAGCCAAGCCAAACTCTCATCCGTCGATCCATTGTCGATGACCACAACGCGGTCATCTCCTCCCGTGTGGGCCACCACGGACGGGAGAAACCGCTTCAAATGGTCCACCCCATTCCAATTGAGGATGGCCACGGCCGCACGACAAGATTCAAGGGGCGCTCCGCTCATGAACTCAACGCGGATTGAAGAAGAGGTCTTCCGGCTCTTCGCGGCTATACGTATCGCGACGCCCCAATTGATTCACGGACGTCTCCGCCACGCTGTGACCCAATTCTCGGGTCTTCAAAATGTCCAGCCAATCTGCATTGCGAATTTCCTGCGGATGGTCGCTGTGCAACAGCTCAAAACACTCACCCACGACCTGGGGCGTGTAGAAGAGGAACCGACGGTTGTTGAACTGACCAGCTTTGTGGTAATGCCAGATTTCGTAAGGGTAATACTGGGTACCGTTGTGCCGCTGGACAATGGTGTTGGGACGCCCGTATCGGAGGAGAATCCAACCCATGTCGGTCTCGTGACCTTCCCGGTTGGGGCAACTTCCATACGCTTCATTGGCAATGGTCACCTCCCTTCGGTATTCCCTCCATGACGCACTCGGGTCATGAGGCGATCTGGAAAGCCAGAATTGGTCGAGGAACGACTGCAGCGTGCGCAAGCCCGCTCCCTTCAGGGAGTACTCGATCGACCTTCTTTCGCCAGCGTCCGCAATGGGCAACAAGGACTCCACCATGGCGTAGAGGCTGTCCCGGTCTTGGTACGCCAACACAAAAGGAGAGAGTGTCTTGGCCGCTTCTGCAGCATCCTGGGCCGCAAGCCCCACCACTTCAACAGGAAGTGTCCGGGCCACGACCAGGACTTGTTGGGGGGTCTTCACTTCAACGGTCAGGTCATACACGCCGGGATCCGGCACGGGGATCGACTCGAGCAAGGGAATCACTGGAGCCGCAGATTCTCGGAAAAAGCGCTGTGTCCCGGCCACCCATTCGCCTTCTGCATTTTGGAATCCCGCCACGACGAGGAAAGCACTGTCCAATCCGAAATGCGCATCGGTCCCGTACAGCTCTCCATAGAACGGGACGAACTCGATTCCTGCAGAAATGCGCTGGTCCACCAATGGCAGGATTTCCCGGCCAGACCGGGTCAAACTCGTTGTCTCCTCGCCGCGGGGTGCCACACCTTGAACCAAGAACAAGTCGCTGATGTCCAGCGCACTGGGCGCGTCCACATCAACCACCATCTCGTGCTGCAAAGGAGCCGCGTTCGGGACGGCGAGGTCGGAGAGTGTCATCTCTAGGACATGCGGGCCAGGGGACAACGGAATGCGGGCAATGTCCACAAAATCCCCGGGGTAGGGCAGGGCACCTGTGCGGGCAGTGGCCTTGCTGAAACCGGCCACAGCACCGGTCGTGTCGTAGGCCACCACCGTCCATTCCACAGCAGCACGGTACAAGCTGTCGCTGGACATCAACCACTGCAACCCCTTCGCCATGATCTCCGCTTGGACTTCTAAATATGGCGCTCCGTCCGGTGTCAAAAACTGACGGGTAGCCAACCGAACCCCCACCGTGCTCGACTGACCTTGAACGACGGGGGCAGCCAAATGCCAGAACATTCCCAGGAGTAAAACTCCTTTCAACGCGCGTCGTACACCCATGGTAACCCCTAATTTGTCGAACATGCTCATCGAGAACTGGCAAGATACACTCACCTCCCGCCTGAGAGCCGTCCTCGCCATGGCTTGGGTGCTGTGCTTGGCGCTTCCGGTAGGGGCCACACACTTGGTGGGTGGAGAGATGTACTACGACCACCTCGGCGGAGATGATTACGAAGTGCATCTCATCATTTACCGGGATTGCGGCCCCACCAACACCAACGGCACTGGATTTGACTTGTCCGCAGCCATTGGGGTCTACCAAGGGCAGAGCCTGTTTGCGACAGGAACCATGGAGTTGGACTTCAACGCCGTCACCAACATCGACCTCCAAAGCGGCAACCCCTGCGCCGTATTGCCTCCGGGCGTCTGTCTCGAGCGCGCCGAGTATGTCTCCACGGTCACCCTGCCTCCGAGTGATTTGCCCTACACCATCGTTTATCAGCGTTGCTGCCGGAACCCGCAAGTGTTGAACCTGCTCGATGCGACCAACACCGGCTTCACGATGTATGCCGAAGTGCCCCCCGTGTTGTCGGACGATGCGCTGGATTCCGAATCCAATTCCTGCCCCCGCTTTGCAGAGTTGCCCCAAGCCTATGTCTGCCAAGGCCAGCCCTTTGCCTTGCCCAACCTGGCCACCGACCCGGATGGAGACAGCCTGTTGTACAGCATTGGCGACGTCTTCATCGGCGGCAGCTTTTCCGCGCCCATGCCAAATCCGCCTGCAGGCCCGCCCTTCATCAACGTGACTTGGGAAGCGGGCTATGGCCCTTTGACCCCCTTAGGCAATGGCGATGCGGACGCCTTGACCATCAACCCGGCAAACGGCACCATCACAGCGAGCCCCACCATGGTGGGCAAATACGTCGTCGGCATCTACGTCACGGAATTCCGGGAGGACGACAACGGCAACTGGGTCCCCTTGGGACGGATCATCCGGGATTTCACCATCGACGTCGTGCCTTGTGAGATTGTCTTGCCCGACGTGTTTTGGCCAGAACCGTGCAGTGGTCTGAACGTGGCGTTCAGCGTGGATGCCGATGCAGGCGATTTCGCGTGGGATTTCGGCACATCCAACCCTGCGGACACCAGCGACCTGCCCGATCCGGAGCACAGCTTTGTGGAAGAGGGCGTCTATTCGGTCTCACTGGTCTACGATCTGGGGGGATGCGCAGACAGCTTGACCCAGGACATCACCGTGTCTCCACCTTACTCGCCGGACTTCAGCTTGGGCGGCATCAGTTGCCTGGCCGAGGGATGGAACCAGACGGTGACGTTTGAGGGGGATGACCCCGGCGAGGGCAACGTCGTCTGGACCGTGGACGGGAATGTGGCCGCGGAAGGACTCAGCCCAAACGGCATTGCTGTGCCACCTGGCGACCACACGATCGGAACCATTTTAACCAATGGCTTTGGTTGTGTGTTTGAAGCCTCGGAGACCGCCCCTTACCCCGCATTGCCTGTCGCTGCCTTCGAAATGGCCGAGCCGCCATGCAATGATGTGACCATCGAATTCTCCAATTTGTCCTCGGACGCATTCAATTACTCTTGGACGTTCGACGTGACGGATGGGGCCACTGGACTGACTGAAGAAAGCCAACAACCGAACCCGACATGGACCTACCCCGAGTTTGGCTCTTACGTGGCCCAGCTCATTGCAGCGCCAGGAGAGGCGTGTGCAGACACCGTGGAACAGGAAGTCCTGGTCCTGCCGCAAGACCCGCTCGTCATGGCTTTTGGTGCGGTAGAGCCGCTGGCCTGCTCATTGGAGACAACGGTGGACTTCTTCTTTTACGGGGAAGGCGCGGACGCCATCACTTGGGATTTCGGGTCCGCCGGACAAGGTGCGGGCGACACGTTGACGTATGACTTTGAGGAGGCCGGCGTCTATCCGGTAAGCTTGACCATCGAAAACGACACGTGCGGCACCAGCCAGACGGCTGAATTCGAGGTGCTCGTGCCGGAGCTCGTGGCAGAGGTGGAGCTCGTCATCCCCAATGTCCTGACGCCCAATGCAGATGGCAAAAACGACCGCTTCCGGATGGGGGTGCGCCGGACAGATGGCAGTGTCGGAGCAGAGAACGCCTCTTCATTCAGCCGCTTCGCCCTGCGCGTCTTCGACCGGTGGGGTGTGCTCATCCATGAATCCGAAGGCGTCGGCGCTGGTTGGGACGGGCGGATCAATGGCAGAGAGGCCGCGCCTGGAACGTATTACTACATCTTGGACGCAGACCACAGCTGTCTCGACGAAGACCTTCGAGAAGTGGGGGAGGTCACCCTCATTCTGGACTGACAGGCCTGCGGAACCAGCGGGTGTGCTCCACTTGGCACACCACAACCCGGAATGCATCGTACCACTCGGACACGCCACGGGCCTTGGCGGCATGATGTTCTCCGTGTTCCGCCCACTGTTGGACCGATGCCAAGTCCTTCCAGTAACTGATGAAGATGCCGTCCCGACCCTCGCGTATGGCCTCGAAGCCGAGGTAGCCATCCATGTTCTCCGCATGCGACATCACGACATTCATCGCATCCGAATATCCCGGCGGATCTAAAGGGCGCTCTGAAATGAAGATGCTGGCATAGTGTCCGGGCTCCAGCTGAATGTGATCATGGATTGCAGGCATGGCGTGAAGGTCGCACTCCCCATCTTTACCGCATGAACGCCGCATGGGACCACGCTTTTCCAGAATGCATCCACGATGCAGCCGGACGGCGCATGGTGCAGCGAATGCGACTGGGGCTCGAAGCCTTAACCACACTGCCCTGGGCTCAGGACATTGGACACGCGCCGGACACCGAAGCCGTGTGTGCTGCACTCCAGCAAACCCATGCGCCCTTGGTGGTGTTGGACCTGCCGGCTGGAATGGATGTCCCCACGATGCCGCATGGCGCTTGGGCCATCGAAAGGCACACCCGTCAGTTGTCCTTGCAGANAGGCTTGGACCCGATCGAATGGTGGCCATCACACCGGCGAAAGCAGTGGCGCAGGGCGGAGCGGGAAGGCATGACCGCCGAGCGCACCGAGAACTTGGACCTGTTGGTGGCCTTGCACCAAGCGTCTCGACAGCGGAAAGGCATCGACAGCAATGGCCAATGGCTACGCTCACTATTGAATCACATTCTCCAGCAGCCAGACACCCACGGCTGGGTTGTCCGAAGCGCAGAGGGAGCCCCCTTGGCGGGAGGCGTGTTTCACGGAGCGGAGGACGGTCGCTGCATCTATGGATTCGGCGGGCAATTCCGGACTGAACAGCCTGGAGACAGCAGCCGTGCCTCGGTGCTCATGATCGGCACCGCCATGCGCCACGCCACAGAACAAGGATGCGCGGTTTTTGACTTCGGCGGGAGCCAAGACCAAGGGGTCGACCGCTTCTACTCCGAATTCGGTGCCGAACGCATTCCCAAATGGCGCTTGGTCCGCATTCGCGGCTTGTGGAGGCCGGTGCTGCGCTGGCGCCGACCCGATTTATTCCCGGCTTGACCCGGGCCAGACAGCGGCCTTACGCTCTTCGGGGAGGAAGGAGGCATCCCTTGCCCAACGGTTGATCTGCTTGAATTCAGAATCGGTGAAGCCCATGCCATCCCGCAGCAGCCGATACTCGTCCATCAGCTCAATGTTCATGATGCCCGGGTCATCCGTATTGACTGTGGTCCGGATGCCCGCCTCCATNATGGCCCGAAACGGATGCTCCGCCTTCNCGGAACAGACGCCACTCAACCAGTTGGACGTGGGACACAGCTCCAGCACGGTTCCGCGTTCCCGCACGAATTCAAGGACATCGCGGTCTTCCAGAATGCGCACCCCGTGGCCAATGCGGTCTGCATATAAGAGCTCAATGGAGTCCCGGATGTTGCGCGCGGCTTTTGGCCCTTCGGCCTCGCCTGCGTGAATGGTGACCGCAAATCCTTCCGACTTCGCCTTGTCAAAGAGCGGGATGAAGGGGGCAGGTCCCACAGCGAGCTCGTTGTCCGCAAGGTCCATGGCGAGGATGTCCGCTTTCTTTTCAATCGCAAAGTCCAGCCAATAGCGATTCTCTTCGACCGTTTTGATCCGCTGCAGCAAGCAAATCAGGCCAACGGCCATCGGGAAATCTTGTTCCGCGCGAGCGATTCCCCGGAGAATGGCCGCATGCATGGCATCGGGATTCAAACCATCATGCGCATCACAGAGAAAACTCGGTGCGTAGCGCAGCTCGAGGATGCGCACTCCGTTGTGCCACATGTCCTCACAGCACTCGTACGTCATGCGCTCCACCACTTCAGCGGAATCCAGAAGATCCCGGTGCCCGAGAAAGATGTTCAAGAGGGTTGGGAGGTCTCCGACCGGCTTCGTGATCAAGAAGTCCTGACGAAATGCGGCCTCCGACAGCGACTGCCCCTTGGCCGCCAACAACTCCTTCAGCAAAGCAGGTCGGGCCGTCAATTCCAAGTGGCAATGCAATTCCACCTTGGGCAGGGCGCGAAGGGCGTCGTCAGTCATGATGGTCAAAGGTAGCCTTCGACCACGCTCTGTTCATTTCCAACTGCGCCTCCGACTCAGATGACACCGACCAAGAATCAACTTGGGCACATGATTGGAATCGGAGCACGCATTGCCCACCCGAAATACGGGGAGGGCGCCATTTTTGGAGAAGCTGGGGCCGCTTGGCGCATCTTTTTCCAAGACCACGGCGAGAAGGAACTGGCCAAGACGTACGAATCCTACGAAATCATCGACCCCGCCCCGGAGAACGCCAGTGGCGGCATTGAGCTCGAGGATGTCATTTCTGCTGTGGAAAATGTGTTTGACCAATACATGGAGTCTCCAGAGCCCATCGCATTGGGAGACAAGTGGGAGGGCGGCACCATGGAGCTTCGGCCCGGGGAGGAAGGACTGAAAGGCAAGGAGCTTCCAATCGAGACCTTCTTCCACAAGATTGTCATGCTCCGAGACCGTCTGCGCGTGTTGGAGCAGAACATCAACAGCCACAAGGTCTTGAACGACGAGGACAAGGTGAATCTGCAGCAGTACATCACCCGCTGCTATGGTTCATTGACCACCTTCAACGTCCTCTTTGACAGCAAGGAGGATTGGTTTGTTGGAGAGAAAAAGGGCTGATCAGCGCACCACGGTGAGCATCCCCGAGAATTCCTCGGGATAACGCCCGTACGTCCACCGCACCTGTACCGACCAGGCGTATTGACCATCACGCACGTAATGCGCTCCGCCGCCGCGTTGGTCCTGGCCGAGCCAATGTTCATCGGGATTGGTCGACGAGAAAACCACCTCGCCCCAGCGGTTGAAAATCTGGAAGAGGTAATCGGTCGCATCAAATGCTTGACCCAAGGGCCGGAAACCATCGTTGATGCCGTCGTTGTTGGGGGAGAATGCATTGGGGACAAACAACCTCAGGTCGGGCTCCTTGAAGTGGGCCACCACCTGTACGTTTCCATCCGTTGGCAACACCACACCAAGTTCTTGGGTTTGCGCGCCTGACATGTCTTCAGCGCCCATCACTTCCCAGCGATCGAACATCCAGTCTCCTGCCGGCTTNGCGATGAAGGCCTGCGGTCCATCCACTACAAAGCTGTCTTCCCAATGGTCGGACACCAAGGCCCGCCCCACGACATCCACTGTCCCTGAGCCGACCGGCACCACGTCCACCTCGAGGTTGACGTGCTCCACGTAATTGAAATGTGCCGTCACGGTGCCACCGGTGTCCACCAGAAGCGTCGCCGCGGCAGACTCGAGGTCCGAGAGAATGGCATTGTTGGTGTGGGTCCAATGTGAGAACGCCCACCACATGTCGGCAGAGGCGCTGATGTCGTGCTCTTCGTCAAACAGCTCGACTTCGTCCGGGTAGGGGCCAGCGACCACACCATTGACCTGGATGTCCCCGACACCTGCAGGCTCCACGTCGAATGTGACCAACTCAGGCGGGACAGGCTCTCCGAAATGCGCCATGATGGTGGCGTTGCCCGTGAGCTCGACTTCAATCAGGAAGGCTTGAATGTCGTCAATGACCACATCTCCATTCAGCACTTCCCAATACAGAAATTCTGCGCCGTCACACTCTTCCTCAGCCTCCATGGAGATGGGAACCCCCGCGAAATACCACCCAGTGAACGGCACCATGGACGGATCGATGTCAAAAGAGTTCAGTTCAACCTCGCCACAGCCATCAATCAACACCGTCAAGTCTACGGGCTCCACATCGTAGCAATCTTCCATGCCGCTCAGCACGGTCTCATTGCACCGCTCGTCGATGAAGTCGTGGACTTCCTGAACGGCAGCTTGCCATTCGGCCAAATCCCCCTCCCAGCGTTCGATTTGACGCGGCATTTCGGGCTCGATGACCCCGATCATGCTGTCGAGGACAGCGTGCATGTTGTCACACGTGAAATGGGTATTGCCCAAATCGGCCCAGCGGTTGATGTAGGTCGCCCAAAAGTCGTCGTTGTCCATGAGCGCGTTGAGCACGGGAATGTGCCCCTGGCCACCCACGTCGCCCATGTTCTCCGGATTGCATGGATCAGCTTCCGAACCGGTGTCCGGAATGCCGGTGTAGTTGGCGCCGTGGCCAAAGGTGTTGTCGAGGTCCCAAAGGGCATAGCGCCAGCGGCGACCGTCCCCATCGGGGTTTCGCCCTCGCCACCAAGCCGTGTTCCAATTCAGCCAATCGGCACAGACCACATAGCTGTTGAGAATGAAGTAGTCGATGAGGGACATCTCGTTGAGCTCGCTCACGGCTTGCTCATAATTGGCCTCCAACGTCATGTCATTGGTGGTGATGAAGTCGACCAAATCGTACCAATCTGCGCCGTCACCGTATTCCTCCCATGTTCCGCCCCAGGTCTTCAGGAAATCGATGTCATAGCGCCCCTGGTCATAGTAGCGGCGGGTGAAGTCGCTGTCATCGACCTTCTCTCGGTACTCGTAAACGCCCCAGTACTGGCCATTGATGTACACGATGCAGCTCTCGCTGGTTCGCTCGTCCAAATGCAAGTCCGCCAGCGCACTCAGCGTCTGGACATAAGCGTCCCGCACGTGGGCACCTCCGGAGTAAGGGTAGTTGTCGTTGGCTGCCGCCTTGAAAATCAGGCGCTGGAACTTGCCGCGGTTGGAGATGTGGAACAANTCTGCATCGACCACATCGTCGTAGCCCATCTGGTCACGGGTGATGTAGTCGAACCCCTTCTGTGGGTAGGCATTGGAGTCGTTGCCGTGCTCATTGGAGTCTCCTTCGGCCTCCACCCAGAACGAACCGTCCTCGTGGAAGAACTCGATGTGCATGGGCTCATCCCCAAACCATTCACCGTCCTCCAAACCGTCACCACTCACACTGACCACCCGAATCGCGTGGCTGTCATCTCCGAAGAAATAGGTGTTGGTCTCGACAAAACTCGGCGCAAGCGATCCTGTGGGATCGACCACCATCGCGCGGACCACGGTCGTCTCAAACAGCCCGATCGGCGCCACATAAGACAACGACATGTCCGACGGTTTATAGCCATCCAACGTGTAATAGATGTCCATGCCTGCAGGACCGGAAATGTCCAAATTGATAGCGGCTGCGCTGTACCCAGGGGCCTCGCTCATCGTCGGGGCAGGGGCGTAACCATCGTACATGGCCGCGACAGCCCCCGCATTGGTGGCATTGGGAGTGGGGTTCGTGCAGACCTTCCAGTCGCCACTGCCATCCGTCTCCCGCGCCCAACTGTGGTCCTGCTGGTTGGGCGAAATGTCCGTGCCGTAAGTGTAGCTCTCGACAATGCCCCCCATCGCATCCGCCAAGACAACCGACTCCTCCTTGCACTGGTGGATGCGGAAACTCGTGTTGAGGAAGCCGCCAGCATAGAGGTTGCCCGCCTGCGCTTCGCTGCTGCACATGATGACGAGAAAGCCGTTCGGCGGAACGACCGTTCCGGCCGGGATCTCAAACTTGGTGGGGTTGTCCACTCGATCAGACAAGTGCCACCCGCCGATGTCCACAGGAGCTCCCGTCTCGTTGAAAAGCTCGACGAAGTCCTCATTGTTGCCCGCGATGTTGAGCGAGTAATTCGAACAGGAGAACTCATTGATGACAATCTGCGCAGGCAACGTCATCACAGTCAGGCACATCAGGGCCAGTGCGAGGGGCAGGTTTAGGTTCAAGTCCAAGGCTGTGCAATGTACTCAGAACGAACCTCTGAGCCCGGGGAAGGGTTGCGCCTCCAGCGGATGACGTCCGTGGACCGTTCACAGACTGACGACCAACAACTCCAACATCTTGCACCTGCCGGACCGCTTGCTGAAGGCGACCTTGTCCGCATGAATTCCATGGCCATTTTCGCCGTTATGGCGATCGCACTTCCCGTTCTCGTCCTGATCAACCGCCGCAAGCAGAAGTGAGCCTCAGTTCACCGAGTAGATCCACATCGGGGGGAGGTTGGCCCAGACCCTACGGACGAGGTGCAGGTCGAACTGCCGATAGTACCACTTCATGATGGGCGGCATGTAAGTGAACCAACGGTAGATGGTGCCTTGATCCGTGCGGCCTTGAAGCACGCTCCACAGTGATTTTCGAACCTCAGGCGGCAGCGAGAAGGGAAGGCCGGAGACGATCAGGTCGACCTTGGGCCAACCGCGTTCGTGAATGAGTTCGTCGAGTTCGTGCGCGCTGGCNTGCACAATCTCAAATCGGTCGCCGTATTGCTTTTGCAGGCGAGCGACATAGCCGGGATCCAATTCAATCACGAGCACCTGGCAATCTTTCGGAAGGCGATCGTGAAGCTCACGGGTAAAACTGCCCGTGCCTGGGCCGAGTTCGACGACGTGGGTGAGGGCTTCAACGTCGATGCCGCGAAGCATGTTGCGGGCGGCGATGCGGCTGCTTGGCGCCACACTGGCATTGCGCAGAGGGTGCTTCAGAAAGTTAACCANGAAAGACCAGCGGTCTTGGTGTTGAGCGGCCATGGCGTTCAATCTATGCCGGGTATGAGACCGGTTCAGTCACAAAAGTTGCCGAAAGCCGACAACAAGATGAGGACATCCCCCACGCCGATGAGGCCGTCGCCGTTGTTGTCCGGGCAATCGGGATTTGTCCCAGTGAAGACGCAGCTTCCATTGTCCCATTGGGCCGTCTGGTTGTAGTTGGTCGCCGAGGGGTAGGTGCAACCGGCTTCCGCCAAGCCAGCACATTGGTCTGCCGACGAGTTGGGGTCGGCGAGGGGGTCGAAGTTCGATGCGAACGGATCGGCGCACCCCTGACAGGCCGTGCATTCCCCGAAGCAGACGAGCCCCATGCTCACAGCGCCGTTGACTGTGGTGGAGCGCATCCCGCTCGTGTTGCAGCCCGACGGCACGGTTTCCCAAGCGACGCCCAGCACGCCGGCGGGAGTTCCGAAACGGTAGGAGAAGGCTTGACCCCCTGGGACGCTCACCGTCGTTTCCCGCGCCCCCCACATGGCCTCAGCCATCGCGTACTCCTGCCCATTCACTTCGACCACAGCGTCGAGGGACGGGTCGGGCATCTGCACACGAAACGTCACCGCTTGGTACTCGACGACGTCAGGCTCACAGGCTTCACAGCTGTTGAAGCAGACTGCCTCAAGGTCGACAGGCGACGAAACAACCTCTACCACCCGGTTCGTGTAGACGGTCGGTCCGTCATAGGTGGAGTTCGTGCACGGCGTTCCGAGCGCAAATTCCTCGACCAAGCCGCTCCACGCTTCCGTGGTGAACTTGTATTCATGGGAGCCCGCAGGCAGGGCCACGGTTCGCTCCCAGATGCCGTCGCCCTCGGGGTCGAACATCGGATTGCAGTCGCCACACCAGCCGTTGAATCCGCCATTGAGGTAGGCCGTCTGGCCCACGGCGTCCTCCTCGCTCAAGTCCACACGGAAGGTGACGTCATACGTGCAGCTGCCATCGTCCACCGTGGCTGCGATGGAATAATTCGACGCATCCGAATCTGTGCACCCTTCGCCGCCGGAACCCGGACAGCCTTCGGGTGAAGAAAAGCAATCGACATCCGTTTGGAGGCCTTGCCAGCCGACGTCGACATAGCGGTTGACATCGGTGTCATTGTCGCCGTAACCCGTGAGCGTGCCCTCGTCGCCGGGCGTGAACCACTCTTGGCTGCCGCTCCACCCGTTGATCGTGAACTTGTATTCGTGGAGGCCTTGAGGCAATTCCAATGTCGTGGTCCAGATGCCGTTGCCTTGGTTTTGCAATGCGTGCTGGCTCCCGGCCCAACCGTCGAAGGAGCCGGTGACATAGACCTGATCTCCAGAACCAAGGGACTCTTGTGACAGGTCGACCCGAAAGGTCACCGGCTGGGGCTCGGGCACATGCTCGTAGACCCGGACCCAATCGACCCGCATCTCCTGCGGAAACACCGTGGAGGCATCGGGCGAGCCCGGCCAACTGCCACCGACAGCCACGTTCAGCAGCATGTGGTAGTCCTCTGCGAAGAGCCAGGGGTTGGCCGGCGTGACTTGGGTGCGGTCCAATTCAAAGTAGACTTGGTCATCCACGGACCAACGAATGTGGTCGGGCCACCATTCGACGGTGTAGGTGTGGAAGTCCGTGGTCCAGTCCGGGGAGGTGATGACGCCCCCTGAACTCTGGACATTGCCGATCTCGCCCCAGTGGGCAGTGCCGTAGCAGTTGCCGGGCAGATGACCGACCACCTCCATGATGTCGATTTCGCCGGGCCACGGGTTGTTTTCCCTGAGCATCCAGAACGCGGGCCAGATGCCTTGCCCCGTGGGCAAATCCATCCGCGCCTCCCACTTGCCGTAAGTCTGGCTGAATTTGTTGCGGGTCACCATCCGCGCCGAGGTGTAGTTGCTGCCGGCGAAGTTTTCTTGACGCGCCGTAATGACCAATTCACCATTGACCACATCCGCATTGTCGGTGTCATCGGTGTAGTACTGCAACTCGCCGTTGCCCCAGCCCCAGAGCCCCTGCGCGGCCCCAGTTCCGAGGTCGTAGTCCCACTTGCTGTTGTCAATCGTGGAGCCGTTGAACTCATCGCTCCAGGACAGTGTCCACGTCTGGGCAGGCAGCCAAAGCGCAGCCAACAGGAAAAACAGGGTGGGGAAGAGGTGCCGCATGACGTAAGGCGCTCCATTGAAGATACGGCTCAAAGGCTGAAGCTCACTCGCCGCAGGCTTGACCAGAGGCCCCCAGCANCATCAAGAGGTCCGCGAAGGTCACAANCCCATCGCCATCCTCCTCGGTGCAGGCCTTCGATTCTGGTGGGGAGCAAGTCCTGGTATCCCGGCCACCGACATCCACCCGCCCTACAACCCAGAAGGCGTTGGCAGAAAGAGGAGTTTAGGGCAGACCTTTTCGAAAGGCCAAGAAAAAACCCGGACCAAACAGTCCGGGTCTCTGCGGAGAAGGAGGGATTCGAACCCCCGGTACCCGTGAGGGCACACCTGATTTCGAGTCAGGCCCATTCGACCACTCTGGCACTTCTCCAGGCGCGCGAAGATAGGGACCGGCGCCATCCACTCCGAGGGCGATCTTGCACGTCGAATGCGAGAGCGGTCTTCAACATCTGCCCCCATCCTGTTCTTCGACGGAAGGTGTGTGCTCTGCAACCGAGCCGTACTGTGGGTCTTGTCCAAAGAGTCGGCGCCTAGCATCCAGTTCGCTTCACTCACCTCCAACACCGCTGACCGCCTGTTGGCCGGGACACCATACGCAGGACACCAGTCTTCCATTCTCTGGATGGACAACGAAGGGCGTGTTTTGGAAGGGGCGGATGCCGCCTTGGCTGTCGCCACCCAGCTTCGNAGGCCTTGGCGCTGGCTTACGTGGCTTCGGTGGGTTCCAAAACCCATTCGCAAGGCAGTCTATCAAGCCGTGGCTCAAAGGCGCAAGCGCTGGTTCGGGCAAACCGACCACTGCGCCTTGCTCACCGAACTGGATTCGGCCAGACTCCTTCCTTGAGGAGGTTGCGGAGAGAGAGGGATTCGAACCCCCGGTACCTTGCGGTACAGCGGTTTTCAAGACCGCCGCAATCGACCACTCTGCCATCTCTCCGGTGGGATACAAAGGTAAGGGATGACCAGCGGCCCGGCACGGACTTGGTAACGTCTGTCGCCGTTATTTTGTCGTGTGAATCTCATTGTCCTGTCCATCCCCGTGTTCTTCGGACTCATCGCGATGGAAGTGATGTGGGACCGCTGGAAGGGACTGCAACTGTACCGATTGGGAGATTCCTTGGCCAACATCGGTTGCGGGATCATGGACCAAAGCAGCGGTTTACTGGCGAAGGTGATCACGGTGGGGGCATATGCCGCCGTGTTCGAATGGACCACGCATTGGCGCTCATGGGAGGTTTCTACGGACCTCGTCGCATGGATTNCGGCTTTNGTCTTGACGGACTTCGCGTATTACTGGGCCCACAGAACCAGCCATCAAGTCAACCTCTTTTGGATCGGACATGCTGTTCACCACCAGAGTGAGGACTACAACCTGGGCGTGGCGCTGCGTCAGAGCGTGCTGCAGAAAGTCCTGTTGATGTGGGTGTATTGGCCGTTGGCCGCCCTCGGTTTCCCACCGGAAATGTTCCTCACGAGCATGGCCATCAACTTGCTCTACCAATTCTGGATTCACACCGAGCTCGTGGACCGGTTGGGGCCATTGGAATGGGTGCTCAATACCCCGTCCCATCACCGGGTACACCATGGCCGCAACCCGGAATACATCGACCGGAACCATGCTGGCGTCCTCATCATCTGGGACCGCATGTTCGGTACGTTTCAGGAGGAGCTCGCCAAGCCCACCTACGGGGTCACCCGACCGACCAACACCTTCAACCCGGTTCATGCCCAATGGAAGCCGGTGGCCCAACTGTGGACAGACTTGCTGAGCATTCCCGGTTTTTGGGACAAGCTCAGATTCCTGTTCGCTGCCCCGGGATGGTATCCCGACAGCGTCGGCGGACCGCAGTTGCCGCCCGCCATCACAGGGGAGGAGGCAAAATTTCATCCGCAACCCTCGCGGAGTGTCACTTGGGCATTGCTGTTGCGGTTTGCCGTTCTACTCGGGATGTCCTTGCTCGCATTGGATGCTGCGAAGGAACTGGGCANATGGGAGATCACATGTCTGCTCTTCTGGATCTTTGCGGCCCTCTCCGCGACAGGGGAATTGTGGAACCATGGGAGCAGCAAGGGACGCCTCTCATGGGCCATCGCTGTCGATGCCGCCATGGTGCCCGCCATCTGGCTCGCAACGAAACCAGAGGGGCCTGAGCTTTATTTGGCAGTGTTGCCCGCCGCCATCTCCGCGGCCTTCACCGTCTGGGCCCTCTCGGCATCCAACCGACGGTAGGTCACCCACATTTTCCAACCCACGACGGCTTTGTCCAACCCGGACAGCCGGTTGAGGTCTGGCTTCCTGTGAATCTTCGGAAGCAGCAGTTTGTTGAGCCGACTCAGGAAGCGAAACCAAGTGAGGCGCATGGACTATCGTGGCGTGATGTGCATGCAATTGCCCTCGGGAATCACGAGGATTAGCCCCTTTTCCTGCATGTCCTGCAGAATGGTCTGCAGCGCCCAGGAAGGCCCGCCACAGCTGACCTCCTTCGTCGGACGGTCGATGAATGCAATGTCAAAGCTGGCGCCGTAGTTGTGCGTGCTCTGACCATTGTAAGCGTTCGAATTGCGGCGGCGCAGGCGTCGCTGCTGCTTCTGGGTGCGGGTCAGACTTGTGATGCGAATGGAGGCCCCTTCATCCGGCGTGCCTTCCATGGCATCCGCGAAGCGATTCGCCATCTCTTTCAGAATGTCCTTCGCTCCCTTCAGCAAGAAAGGCTCACTGTGTGTCAGGCGATCCAGGTGAAAGCCTCGGCCCACCCGGGGGATGCGAATCAGGTCACCGCGACCCGCACCTGCGGCGAGCTCATTCTGGTTCTTGACGAAGAAACTGCCTGGGAGGGAGCGCGCCCGCTTTTGGTGAGCCGTGTAGGGATTGCGCGCCAACTTCATGGTCCGCTTGGAGCACGAGCACGGCTTAATGCCTTTTCGGGGCAGGGGGCCTGATGGGGTCGGCTCCAAGGTTGGGGCAGGGGCTTCGGGAGCTTTGGGCGCCTCGACCTCCGCCAATGGCGGCGCTTCGGCTTCAGGCTCTGCCACCTGCAACTCAGGTACGCTGACTTCCGACTCGACTTCGGTCAGCTCCACGGAAGGCGCAAGCTGGGAGGAAAGCGCCACACGGCCTTCCGTCTCCGTGTCCTCAAATCCGGCACCACCAGGCACCATGGCGGCGATGCCGAAGCTGGCCACCACCACGCCTCCGAGGACCATGAACATCCGGTCCCAGCGAATNCGCTTCTTCTTGCCGTTCTGCATGCTTTGCAAATTGAGAAACACATGGCCTGTGNACCCACACAGGGGAACGGGGTCGTCAACCCCGCATTGTGCAATTCACGCGGCCCGTTTCAGCCCGCCTTGAATTTGGCAATGGCCTGGCGGGTAAATTCGGACAGGACCAAACGGCCGGAAATGGCCGCGCGCTCCGCCAACAGGCTGTCCCAATCTTCTGTCCCGCGCCAAAAAGTGCGCTTCATTTCCGCCATGGCGTCGGGGTTGGAGGCCGCCAAACGTCCGGCCAACGCATCCACAGCCGCATCCATCGATTCGGCGTCCTCATGGACAGCCGCATACAAACCATGCTGTTGCGCCCATTCCGCGCTCCGCCATTCCGTGGCGTCGATGGCCAACTGGCTCATGCCGGACACACCGAGCTTGCGCTCCACGGCCGGCCCCACCACGAAAGGGCCGATGCCCACAGCCAACTCGCTGAGTTTGACCGATGCGTAGCGGGTGGCCAAGCAATAATCCGTGGCCGAAGCCACGCCCACACCGCCACCCACGGCCTTGCCTTGCACACGTCCGATGACCAGCTTGGGCAGGGTACGGATCGCGTTGATCACGTTGGCGAATCCCATGAAGAAATCGAGCCCTTCCTGCGCGTTTGAAATGGCGATGAGCTCGTCAAAGGAGGCCCCTGCGCAGAAAGCGCGCTCGCCGGCAGAACCCAGCACGACCATCTTGACTTCCTCGCGTTCCGCCAATCCTCGGATNGTGCTGGCCAATTCCGCCAAAACGGCGCCGGGGAGGCTGTTGGAGCGCGGGTGGGCAAATGTGATGACGGCCACGCCCCGGTCATCGACCGAGCAGCTGACACCTTCCTGAAGTGTGGCGTCGAACATCAGCGCTTGCCAATGGGCTGAACCGGACGGGCATTGTGGCCGGTGTAGATCTGACGCGGACGGCCGATGGGCTCACCGTTTTCGCTCATTTCCTTCCATTGGGCAATCCATCCCGGCAAACGGCCGAGGGCGAACATCACGGTGAACATCTCCGTCGGGATGCCCAGCGCGCGATAAATGATGCCGCTGTAGAAGTCCACATTGGGGTAGAGGCCGCGCTTGACGAAGTACTCGTCCTTCAGTGCCACTTCCTCGAGTTGCTTGGCGATGTCGAGAACCGGATCGTTGATGCCGAGCTTGGCCAGCACCTCGTCCGCGGACTTCTTGATGATGCGGGCACGCGGGTCGAAATTCTTGTACACGCGGTGTCCGAAGCCCATCAAGCGGAAGCTGTCCGATTTGTCCTTGGCCTTGTCAATCCACTTCTGGAGATCGCCACCATCGGCCTTGATTTGCTCCAGCATCTCGATGACCGCCTGGTTGGCGCCACCGTGGAGCGGCCCCCACAAGGCGGAGATGCCCGATGCGATGGAGGAGTAGAGGTTCGCTTGAGAGGAGCCCACAATGCGAACCGTGGACGTGCTGCAGTTCTGCTCGTGATCCGCGTGCAGAATCAGGAGCTTGTTGATGGCGCTGTCGATGACTGGGTCGATCTCATAATCGGTCGTCGGCAAGCCGAACATCATGTACAAGAAATTCTCCGTGTAGCTCAGGTCGTTGGCGGGGTAGACCATCGGGTGCCCCATGTTGTGCTTGTAGCACTGGGCGGCCAGCGTTGGCAGCTTGGCGATGAGGCGGTGGACCGTCAACTCGATGTCCTCCATGGGCCGGTTGGGGTCCTGGCTGTCCGGATAGAAGGTGGACAGGGTAGAGGACATGGCGCTGAGCATGCCCATGGGATGCGCCCCGAGCGGGAACGCATCGAAGAACCGCTTCATGTTCTCGTGCACGAGGGTATGCATCTTGACGCTGCCCTCGAACCAATCGAGCCGCGCTTGATCGGGCAGGTCGCCATAGATCAACAGGTAGGCCACTTCCATGAAGGAAGCATTGTCCGCCAGGTCTTCAATGGAGTATCCCCGGTAACGCAGGATGCCTTCTTCACCATTGAGAAAGGTGATGGCGCTGAGCGTCGATCCCGTGTTTTTGAATCCCCGGTCGAGGGTCACCAAACCGGTCTGTCCACGCAACTTGCTGATATCCAAAGCGATTTCACCTTCCGATCCCCGGACGACGGGCAATTCAACTTCCTTGTCTTCAAAGGTCAGGCGGGCGTTTTCACTCATGGGTACGTTCATTGCTTGGCGCGAAAATACACGCCGGCCCGCCTTCTTGCGAGGGCGGGCCGGACCGCGGGGTGATTTTGTGGGTTCAGGAGAAGAATTCCGTGAGTCTCAACGGAAGCTTGGCGTGAAGCTCTGCTGGAAGGTGTCCCACTCTTCTTGGGTCGTGCCGCGCTCCCAGGCCTCGTCAAAAAACCGGAGGTACAGCTCGAGCTGCTGAGGGGTCTTGTACCCACTAATGGGGGCGATCATCTCCAAGTTCTCGTCGAGGTAGACCAGCGTGGGGTAGGCCCGCACCTGAAACGCACGACTCAGCTCGTGCACACCGTTGCGCCCTGCTTTGTTGGGGACATAGTTCGGATTGGAGAAAGTCTGGCCTTGGAACTCGACGGGGTCCGGCCCTTCCGCATCAAACTTGACGGCGTAGAAATTCTCATTGAGGTAGGCGATGACGTCTTGGTTTGTGAAGGTGTTGCGCATCATCATTTTGCACGGACCACACCATTTCGTGTAGACGTCGATCATCACTTTGCGCGGCTCGCGGGCCTGTGCCGCCTCGAGCTCATCGACGGAGAGCCAGTTGATTTCGGCCCCCTGCGCCAAAACGGAGGTGATGGACGCGGCCAGAAAAAAGGAAAGGGTCAACACTCTCGTCATGATCCAAATATCGCGAAACAAAAGGACCGCCCCGACAGCAAAGTGGCCATCGGGGCGGTAAAAGAGGTGAAACACGGCAGCGTCAAGCTGCTGAACGCGTCAGTTTTCAAGCTCCTCCACTCCGTGGGTCAGAGGCTCCAACTTGTTTCGGACCAACAACACGAGGAGTCCAACACCAATGCTCGTGGCGGCGATGCCCGTGAAGATGGTCATCTCACCCAGGGACTCTGACCATTCTCCGAGAAGTCCGGCCAGTTTGCTTCCAAATCCCGTCATCGCGAAATACACCCCCATCATGATGGACGCATACTTCGCCGGTGCCAGCTTGGTGATGTAGGACAGGGCCACAGGGGAGAGGCACAGTTCGCCAATGGTGTGGAACAGGTAAGCCAGGACCAACCAGTACATGGCGGAAGCCCCAGTGGACTCGAATTGCGCCGTGGCGGCGGTCATAAACAAGAAGCCGGTGCCCATGATGATGAGACCGAGGATCATCTTGAAGAGGGAGGTGGCCGTCTTGCCTTTCAACTTCCGGTTCGCCCAGTAGCCTGCCACGGCAGAGCCGAAGAAGATGATGAACATGGCGTTGAGCGACTGGAACCAGGAGGCCGGCACTTCCCAGCCACCGAGCATCCGGTTCGTCTTCTCCATGGTGTAGATGTTCATCAATCCACCGGCCTGCTCAAAGGCACCCCAGAAGAGGATGACCAGCAAGAAGGAGATCAAGAGGACCGTGATCCGGTCTTTCTCCTCCTTGGTCAATGGGGCCTTGAGGTCTTGGGCAGATTCCGTGGTGTCCCCGATGAAATTGCCTACCTCCTTGAGGTACTTCTGTCCGAGAAGGTACTGGGCCACACCCAGCGCCATGCCGATGCCCGCCAAACCAAATCCGTAGTGCCAGCCGTAGGTCTCTCCGACGTAGCCCACAATCAAGCTCGACAGGAAGGCGCCCACATTGATGCCGATGTAGAAGATGGTGAAGCCCTTGTCCCGGCGGACATCACCGGGCTTGTACAAGCCGCCGACCATGGTGGAAATGTTGGGTTTCAGCATGCCCACGCCCAAGACGATGAACACCAATCCAGCATAGAAGGCGGTCAAATGCTCAATGGCGAGCACACTGTGGCCAATGAGCAGCAACACGCCCCCGACGGTGACGGACTTGCGTTGTCCGAGGAATTTGTCGGCGATGTAGCCACCAGGCACTGACATCACGTACACCATCATCGTGTACCATCCATACAGTGCCAAGGCTTCTCCGTTGGTCCAACCCAATCCAGGGTTGGCCTGTGTGGTCTCCGTCACGAGATACAGCACCAAAATGGCGCGCATGCCGTAGTAGGAGAACCGTTCCCACATCTCGGTGAAAAACAGCGTGAACAGGCCAATGGGGTGGCCAAACAGTTCTTTCTGATGCGGTTCAAGGGTGGTAGAAGACATGTCCTTCCGGGGTGTTAAAGGGTTTGATTCGCGACTTGCCGGGTCAAAATAAGCGGCATTACAGGTTTTCCTTGACAAAGTCCAACATCATGCTGAACAGGTGGAGTCGGGTATTGCCTCCGTAGATGCCGTGGTTGCGGTTGGGGTAGGCGAAAAAGTCGAAGTCCTTGCCGGCCGCTACAAGGGCGTCCACCATCTCCATGGCGTTCTGGAAATGGACGTTGTCGTCCGCGGATCCGTGGACGAGGAGCAACGGTCCTTNCAGCTTTTCGGCGTGGTTGATGGGGCTGTTGTCATCGTAGCCATCCGCATTCTCCTGCGGGGTGCGCATGAAGCGCTCAGTGTAGATGCTGTCGTAGAAGCGCCAGTTGCTGACGGGTGCCACCGAAATGCCTGCGGCGAAGTGATCCGCGCCCTTGGTCATCGCGAGCAAGGTCATGTAACCACCATAGCTCCAGCCCTGAATTCCGATGCGCTCCCCATCGATGTAGTCCTTGGCGCTGAGGTGCTCGGCGAGGTCGATGAAGTCCTCCGTCTCGAGCTTGCCGAGCTGGAGGTAGGTGCTGTGCTCAAACTCACGTCCCCGCTTCGGCGTGCCGCGGGGATCGCAGCTCACCACGATGTAGCCCTCCTGGCAGAGGAGGTTGTGCCAATAGTAAGTGGTTCCACCCCAGCTGTCATTGACGGTGTTCACCCCCGGCCCCCCGTAGATGGCCACGTACACCGGATACTGCTTGGCCGGATCGAAGTCAGTGGGCTTCATCATCCAGCAGTTCAACTCCTCGCCGGCATCGTCCGTGAACGTGAAGAACTCGCGCGGGGCCACGGCGTAATCGGACAGGGTCTCGCGCAAACCGGCGTTGTCCTTGAGCATGCGGATCTGCTTCCACTTGCGGTCACGCAGCACATACACCGGCGGGGTGTCNGCATCGCTGTGATTGTGGATGGCGTAGTCGAAGGTCTTGCTCCAGCTCACACCGTGGGTGCCGGTCGTCTCGTCGAGGAGGGACATGCGCCCCTTCAAGTCCACCTTGGCCAGATGGGCTTGCGTGGCGCCTTTCATGCTGCAGGAGAAGTAGATCAACTTGCGCTTGGCGTCGTAGCCTTGGACGGAGGTGATGTCCCATTCCCCTGAGGTCAGCTGCTTGTCCACCTTTCCGGGACGCACATGGTACAGGTGGTTGAACCCATCCTTCATGCTCGTCATCAAGAAGGACCCGTCGTCGAGGAAGGTGAAATTGTCCTGAACCGGGACATGGGTGGGCGCTTCTTCCACCAACAGGACTTCGGCCTCGGGCTGACGGCGGTCCGCGATGGCCCCCAGGTCGAATTGCAACAACTCCATCTTGTTCTGGTGCCGGTTCATCCGCATGNCCATCAAGTCATCCGCGTCGGCCATCCAGTCAATGCGCGGGATGTAGTTGTCCCCGTCCACGGCAACGAGCTCCACATCGAGTCCCGTTTCGACATCCACCGCATGGATGCTTACCTCGGAATTGACCTCTCCCGCCTTGGGGTACTTGAATGTGTAGGGGTCCGGGTAGAGGGAACCATACATGGGCATGCTGAACTCGCGCACGGCCGACTCATCGAAGCGATAGTAGGCGATGTGGCGTCCATCCGGCGACCAGAAGAACCCCCGGTCCTTGCCGAATTCCTCTTCGTACACCCAGTCGGACGCCCCGTTGATCACCTCGTTCCAACGGCCATCCTTCGTGACCTGCATGGGGTTGGCGAGGTCGTCCAGCGCCACCACATAGAGATTGTTGTCCAGCACGTAGGCAACCTTGTCACCGGCAGGAGAGAATGTGGCGAGGCGCACCTTGGTTCCGTCCGCGAGCAGCGGCGTGCCAGGCGCATCCCCGCCAATCCGATACACGTGGAACGCAGCGCTGTAGCTGTGGCGATAGATGGGCTCCCGTCCGGAGCTCAACATCAGCTGGGCCTCATCGGAGGAGAACTGGTAGCCGGAAATGCGGGCGCCATCCGCTCCGTAGACTTGGATGCTCGTGGCGAGGGTGTCGACCGGCTGTCCCGTGGCGTAGGCAAATTTGACCACCGCATTGCCTCCCTCGATTCCCTCGAGGCTCGTGTAGTGCACGCCATCCTTCATGGAGCGGATGCCGTAGACGCCTTCCGACCGGAAGGTGCCGCTGTACCAGATTTTTTCGTTGGACCAACGCTCGGTTGGTACGGTGTTCTTCTGACCGAACAGGGTGGGGAAGACGGCCAGAAAGGCCAATGCAAGGGAGATGCGCATGGATGTGAACATTTTCATGAACGCCGACGGGCATGCCGTGGCAGTGGTCGGCAAATTAAGCCCCCATGACGGCTGACTCCACACAGGCTTTTCACGGCCCTCACATTGCGGCTGCGCTGCGGTTGGAATTTCCCCACCTGGAGGTGCTGGACACCCTCGACATCCGCGAGGCCCACAGCGCCGATCACACCGAAGATTTGAGGTTCCTGCCCGACGTGGTGGTCCAGCCGCGGTCGACCGCCGAGGTATCGGACGTCCTGCGTTGGGCACACGGCCATGCCGTCCCGGTGACGCCCGCAGGAGCCTGGACCGGATTGAGCGGGGGAGCTTTGCCGGTGCGGGCCGGCATCAGCCTCAGCACCAAACGACTCGACCGCGTCGTCCGCATCGACGAACTCAACCACCAAGTCGTGGTGCAGCCTGGCGTCATCGTCCAAGTGCTGCAGGAAGCCGTTCAGGAAAAAGGGTTGTTCTATGCCGTGGACCCGGCCAGCCGCGGCACCTGCACCATCGGGGGCAACCTCGCCGAAAACAGCGGCGGCCCGAGGGCCGTCAAATACGGGGTCACCAAAGATTGGGCCCTGAACTTGGAGGTGGTGCTTGCCGATGGGACCGTCATCCAAACGGGGGCGGACACCCTCAAAAACAGCACGGGATACAACCTCACCCAACTGATGGTCGGCTCGGAGGGTACGCTCGGCTTCATCACGGAAGCCACATTGAAACTGCTGCCTTGGCCCAAGTTCAATGCGCTCCTTCTCGTGCCCTTCGCCGATCCTGCCGACGCCTGCCGCGCGGTGGCCGGCCTCTTCATCGACGGCAACCAACCGAGCGCCCTCGAATTCATGGAGCGGTCTGCCATTGAGTTGGCCATGGCGTTCACGGGCGACCGACAACTTCCCCTCGACGCCGACACCGCGGCCCACCTGCTCATCGAAGTCGACGGATTTCGGGAGGAAGACCTCATGCCCCAGTTGGAGCGCATCGCCGCCTCATTGGAAAGGTTCAATGCCGGAGAACCCCTTCTCGCCTTGGACGATGCTGCCAAGGACCAACTGTGGAACCTGCGGCGAAAAGTCGGCGAGGCAGTCAAAGCGCACTCCACTTACAAGGAGGAAGACACGGTGGTGCCGCGGGGACATTTGCCGGAGTTGCTCGGGGCTGTCAAGCGCATTGGAGCGGAACACGGGTTTGACAGCGTGTGCTACGGCCACGCCGGAGACGGAAACCTGCACGTCAACATCCTGCGCGGGGACATGCCGGAGACACAATGGAACGAGACGCTTCCCACCGCCATCCGCGAACTGTTCCAGGCAGTCATTCGCCTGGGCGGCACCTTGAGCGGCGAACACGGCATCGGCTGGGTACAAAAGCCATTCATGGACCTCCGATTCAGCCCAGCCGAACTCGATTTGCAGCGCCGCATCAAGGACGCATTTGACCCTGTCCACATCCTCAACCCGGACAAAATCCTGCCCGCACCCGAGCAGGGCCAAGCGGATTGCGCTTAATTCGCCGATTCAGACACCACAGACCATGAACCTGCTTGAAGGAAAGAAGGGCATCATTTTCGGCGCCCTCAACGACATGTCCATCGCTTGGAAGACGGCGGAGACCGTGCACCGCATGGGCGCTGAAATCGTCTTGACGAATGCCCCGGTCGCCATGCGGATGGGGGAAATCCAGAAGCTCGCGGAGCAATGCGGCCATGCCCCCGTGATTCCGGCCGACGCCACGAGCATGGAGGACCTGAAGGCGCTCTTCGAAGGCGCCATGGAGCACTTCGGCGGCAAAGCCGACTTCGTCTTGCACTCCATTGGCATGTCCCCCAACGTCCGCAAGGGCAAGCACTACACCGGGCTCAACTACAGCTACCTCGACAAGACGTTTGACGTCAGCGCCATCAGCCTGCACAAGACGCTGCAGACCGCCATGGAACTCGACGCCATCAACGAATGGGGCAGCGTGGTCGGCCTGAGCTACATCGCAGCGCAGCGCACCTTCCCCGACTACGGGGACATGGCCGACGCCAAGAGCCTGCTCGAGAGCATTGCGCGCAGCTTCGGGTACCATTACGGCACCCAGAAGAAGGTCCGCATCAACACCATCAGCCAAAGCCCCACCGTGACCACGGCGGGCAGCGGCGTGAAAGGATTCGATGAATTCATCGCATACAGCGAAGCGATGAGCCCGCTGGGCAATGCCACAGGCCAAGCGTGTGCCGACTACTGTGCCACGTTGTTCAGCGACCTCACCCGCTACGTCACCATGCAAAACCTCTTCCACGACGGGGGCTTCTCCAACACCGGCGTGAGCATGGAGGTCATCTCCAAATTCGCGAAAGAGGAGGGATAACCCGCCGCTGCGTCGTATATTATAATACGGACCGCAACCTCCCGTTCAACGATGCGTAGGGTGGTTCCTCAAACTTGGCCACCATGCACGTTTTGAAATTCGGAGGATCCTCCGTGGCTGCACCTGATCGCATTCGGGCTTGCGGCAGCGTTCTGCTTCACAAAAAGGGGCAGGACGGTTCGTCTCCAGCCTTTGTCGTTGCGTCCGCGCTCGGCGGCGTGACCGACGCGCTGGTGTCTGCCGGTGAGGCCGCGCAAAAAGGGGAGGGCACCTACAGGGAAGTGGCCCGCGAGCTACGGGACCGCCACATCCAATGCGCGCTCGACTTGCTCGAACCCGCCACGTTCTCCTCTGCTGAACCCGAGCTGAAGCAACTGCTCGGGCACCTGGACGACTTGCTCTACGGCATTTTCCTCCTCAGGGAGTTGTCCCACCGGACCCGAGACGAACTCATTGGCCTGGGTGAGCGCCTGTCCGTGCCCATTCTGCATGGCCACTTTGGCGACCTTGGCCTCCGCCCGGTTCGCCTCTCAGCCTTGGAGATGATGAAGACGGATGACCGTTTCGGCAATGCGCGCCTTGACCTCGAACAAAGCGCCCAACAGTTCCGCGACTTGGATCTGAATTCTTCCGACCTGTTCATCATGGAAGGCTTCATCGGCACCACTGCGGACGGAACCCCCACCACGCTCGGACGGGGAGGCAGCGACCTCTCCGCTGCCTACGTGGCCAGCTTCCTCCAAGCCGAGGTATTGGAGAAGTGGACCGATGTGGACGGCATGATGACGGCCAACCCCTCCGTGGTGCCTTCCGCTCAAGTCATCCGGGAATTGAGCTACAACGAAGCCATGGAGCTGTGCCATTTCGGCGCCAAAGTGGTCTACCCGCCCACTGTGGCGACCCTCGCCGATGTGGGGATTCCGCTGCATGTCCGCAAAACGGACGACCCGGAATCCCAAGGCACCCTGGTTCTGGCAGCGGATCAAAAGAGCGAAGGCACGACCCGAAACCGGGGTGTCTGCGGATTGAGCTCCCTCAAATCCATCACCCTCATCACGGTATCCGGTGGGGGAATGGTCGGCATTCCAGGGTTTTCGAGGCGGCTCTTCACCGCCCTCTCCTTGTCGGAAGTCAACGTGGTGCTCATCACCCAAGGCTCTTCCGAGCACGCCATTACCATTGCCGTGGACGATGCCGATGCCCACAAGGCCAAGCACGTCCTCAACATGGAATTCGGCAGTGACCAACACCTCGGCCGCATTGACGAGCTCATCGTGGAAGACGGCTTCAATGTCATCGCCATTGTCGGGGACGGCATGCGCATGCAGAGCGGCATCTCCGGACGCGCCTTCGGAACCCTGGGCCGCAACGGGGTCAGCATTCGGGCCATCGCCCAAGGCAGCACCGAGCGCAACATCTCCATCGTCATCGACGCCCGCCATGAGCGCAAGGCCCTGCAGTCCCTGCACCAAGCGTTCTTCGAAGAGGAAGTCAAGCGCCTCCACATCTTCTGCCTTGGCGTGGGCAACGTCGGCGGCACCATGGTGGATCAAATCCTCGCCCAAAGTGAGGACCTCAAGCAGGTACGCCACCTCGACCTTCAAATCATCGGCTTGGCCAACAGCCGCAAAATGCTGCTCAATTCCGACGGCATTTACGGAGACTGGCGCGCCCAATTGAAGGAGGCCGAAACGGACAGTTCCCCGGAAGCCTTCGTTCAGGCCATTGCCAAGATGGATTTGGAGAACAGTGTGTTGGTGGACAACACCGCCAGCAAGGAGGCCAGCGACGTCTACGAACAGGCATTGGCCCACAGCATTGCTGTGGTGGCTTCCAACAAGATCGCCACCAGCGCAGGGCAAGAACGCTACGAAGGCCTCAAGCAACTCGCGCTTCGCGAAGGGGTGGAGTACCGTTTCGAAACCAATGTGGGTGCCGGCCTTCCGCTCATCGATACGATTCAGCACCTGATCCAGAGCGGGGACCGCATTCACAAGATTGAGGGCATGTTCAGCGGGACCTTGAACTATGTCTTCTCCAACTTCAATGGCGACACGACGTTCAAAACGGTCATCGAGAACGCCCGGGCAGCCGGATTGACCGAGCCCGATCCCCGCACCGACCTGAGCGGTGTGGACGTCCAACGCAAAATCCTCATCCTCGCCCGCGAGGCTGGCTATACGCTGGAGATGTCCAATGTGGAAGGGAAGGGGTTCCTCCTCGACCGCCAGATGGAAGGCAGCATCGACGCCTTCATGGAATCCCTGCCTGACATCGAAGAGGCCATGCAGGCCACTTGGAAGGAAGCCGACGCCAAAGGAGAACGCCTGAAGTATGTCGCCAGCTTCGACGGCAGCACCGGCCAAGCACAGACCGGCTTGCGTTCTGTTCCTGCAGACCACCCGTTCTACAACATTCAAGGGGTCGACAACATCGTGTTGATCACCTCCGATCGATACGCAGAGCGCCCCCTCATCATTCAAGGCGCCGGCGCTGGCGCTGCCGTGACCGCCATGGGCGTCTTCGGCGACCTGATCCGCATCGCCGCCAGCCGCTAAACGAACCGGACCACACAGCATGAGCCCGAGGGACCACATCTCCGTTGCCGCCCCGGCCACCGTCGCCAACCTCACGGTGGGCTTCGATTGCCTCGGCTTGGCCTTGGAGCGCCCCTTGGAACGCCTCGACCTGAAACGCACGGACACGCCCGGCGTCCAAATCAAGGAGATCATCGGGGCCGACCTCCCCATGGAGGTGGAGCACAACGTGAGCGGCATGGCCGCCCGCAGCGTCCTCAACACGCTCGGCGTCAATTGGGGTGTGGAACTGACCATCCACAAGGCCGTCCTCCCCGGAAGCGGCATCGGCTCGAGTGCTGCCTCCGCCGCCTCCGCCGCATTTGGCGTGGCCGCCCTGGCTGGCGCAGACTTCCGACCCCACGAGCTCCTGCCCATGGCCCTCGACGGAGAGCAGGTCGCCAGCGGCGCCCGCCATGCCGACAACGTGGCCCCCGCCTTGTTCGGAGGACTCTGCCTGTGCCTGCCCGACGGACGCATCGACACCTTGCCCGCGCCCGATTGGCACCTGACCGTGGTCCACCCACAAACGGTCATCAAGACGGCCGAAGCCCGCGCCGTCCTTCCACAGGACGTTCCGATGCCGGACGCCCTGAATCAGATGGCCCGCCTCGGCCACTTCGTCCACTGCTGCCACGCAGGCGACGCCATGGAGGCCGCCTTGGCCCTCGAAGACGTCCTCGCCGAGCCACACCGCATTCCGCTCCAACCGCACTTCGCCGAAGTCCAAGCCGCCGCCATGCAAGCCGGCGCAAGGGCAGGAGGCATCAGCGGAAGTGGGCCGTCCAGCTATTGGATCAGCTTCGACGCCGACACCGCCCAATCCGTGGGCCAAGCCATTTCCGACGTCTTCCTGCTCAAGGGACTCGACCACCACGTTCACGTCGGGCGCATCGCCCAGCAAGGCGCGCACATCCTCGACACCCCAGCCTGACCGTCATGCAGTTCCACAGCACCAAGAACAAGAACGAGACGGCGGCCTTCCACGAGGCCATCCTCCGCGGACTGCCCCCCGACAACGGCCTCTACTTCCCGGACCACATCCCCACGCTCCCGCTGGAATCGTGGATGGGCGATGAAGACACGCAACCCCATCACCTCGCTGCGGAAATCATCTGGCCCTACGCCGAGGGCTCCATGGAGCGCGCCGACCTCGAGCGCATTTGTGCAGAGGCGATCAACTTCCCGTTCCCCCTCGTGGAAACCGACGAAAGGCGCTACGCCCTCGAACTCTTCCACGGCCCCACCCTCGCCTTCAAGGACGTGGGCGCCCGCTTCCTGGCCCGGGCCATCGCCCACTTCAGCGACAAGAAAGTCACCGTCCTCGTCGCCACCAGCGGCGACACCGGCAGCGCCGTGGCCCAAGGCTTCTACAACGTCGACGGCATCGACGTGGTCCTGCTCTATCCGAAAGGCCGCATCAGCAAGGTCCAGGAACAGCAGTTGACGACCGTCGGCGGGAACGTCCAAGCCTTGGAAGTCGACGGCGCCTTCGACGATTGCCAGGCCATGGTCAAGAAAGCCTTCCTCGACGCCCAGCTCCAATCCGCCCGACCGCTCACCAGCGCCAACTCCATCAACATCGCCCGCTGGATCCCGCAAGCCACCTATTACGCCAGCACCGTGCACCTGCTCGGCGAAAGCGTCCTCTTTAGCGTGCCCTCCGGCAACTACGGCAACCTCGCCGCCGGCTTGCTCGCCCACAAAATGGGCATGCCGTGCAGGGGCTTCATCGCCGCCACCAACGCCAACAGTGTCGTCCCCGAATACCTCGCCACAGGCGACTACCAACCCCGCGCCAGCGTGGCCACCATCTCCAACGCAATGGATGTGGGCGCCCCGAGCAACTTCATCCGCCTCACCCGCCTCTTCGGCGATGACCTCGACGCCTTTCGCAGTACCGTCAGCGGCTTCCACCTCGACGACGACGCCACCCGCCAGCGCATCCGTCACATCCACAAGACCAGCGGATACGTCTGCGATCCCCACGGCGCCATCGGCCACCAGGCCCTCGACACCGCCCTCAACGAAGACCCAGAAGCACTCGGCGTGTTCCTCCACACCGCAGCGCCCTGCAAATTCGGCGACGTCGTCGCGCCAGAAATCGGCACCGACCCAGCGATGCCAGACCGCCTCAACGCCATCATCGACCGCCCAAAGCAGGCCGTCAACATCGCCGCCACCTACACCGCCCTGAAGGACTACCTCCTCAGCTGAGGTCGAAATCCGGCATGTACTCCCCGTCTGCCTCCGGCCTCCAAAGTTTCAAAGTGTCAACCCTCCTTCGTTCCGCTCAGTCGGCATCCCTGAGACAACGCACGGATAACCCGTACCGAGGATGGAGGTTGACCCTGTCGATGGCTGGAAGGTAGTCGTACAAGTTCCGGGCCCAGGCATTGCCGCCACTGGGCGAAGAACTCCACCAGAACCCGCGGCTGCCGGCATAGTAGAAGTGGCCATTGAATCTGTAGCGGTGGCCGCCCGGAAGGGCCGAAAACCCGAAGTTATCCGTGCCGTTGCCACCACCGCCCCAACCACCCGTCGACTGCAAGGCCGTGCCCTCGGTTCCGTTAAAACCTTGAGCTGTGATGTAATCCTCCAATGCCGTCCACTCTCCATCGGTTGGGACGTGCCAGCCGTTTGGACACAGGCCGCTTGCATTGTCCACCGCGTACCAATTGTATAGCCGGCCGTAAGTGCCCACGTAGTTGTCGTTGTTCCCGTAGTCACAACGCGCATCTGTGCTCAATCCCGACCAAGCCGAATAGCCATACACCTCAGGAATACTGCTGTCGTCCGCATACACCGTCGTGCGCAGGTTCTCCGCAAACCAACACTGGTCGCCAATCTCCACCACTGAGTAGGTGTAACCGTCCATCTCCACTTCTCCGCAGGTCGAAGGCAACGTGGCGCAGCTGCCGTCGTCGACGTTGGCTGAAGCGTCATATTCAGTGTAATCTGGGTCCGTGCAGCCTTGAACCAAGGTGTATGTGGTTCCATTGCTGAGGTAAACCTCGAAAGATCCATCGGAGTGAAGGATACTGCTGTCGACTGAAA